>CAZGFD010000006.1:136603-204694 GCA_964525045.1 uncultured Nitrospiraceae bacterium
CGGGTTTCGGGTTTCGGGTTTCGGGTTAATGATGCTTGAAACCCTACTAAATAAAAGGGGGGCGCAAGGCCATGGATAAGGCAAGAATTCTTGGACCGCGATCAGTAGGCATTGGGCTTCTGGTAGGGTTGGCAATAGGACTAACCGCCTGTGCAGGGCCTCCGACCTGGGTGGAGGAAGGCTCTGGTGCGTATAATAAAGACGGGGACCGGGCTATTTATGGGGTTGGGTCGATTGTGGGAGTTAAGAATGAACCGCTCGCTTGGGACGCGGCTGAAAATCGCGCTCGTGCCGAAATCGCGAAAAATGTTGAAACCTATACGGCCTATCTCATGAGGGATTATGCCGCTTCGACGAATGCTGGGGACTTTTCCAAATCCACGGAAGAACAACTTGTGGAGCGTGCCATTAAGACGTTTAGTGCCACGACCTTGAGGGGAGTTCGGCCGATTGACCGCTACAAGGACGAAGATACCTACACGTATTATGTATTAGCCAAGTTATCACTTGAAGACATGCAAAGAATGTTGGGGGAATCCCAAGAACTCGACGCGGGCGTTCGAGATCATGTCAGGGAGAATGCCGATCGTCTATTTGATGAATTGGAAAAAGAGGAAGCGAAAAAAGAAGGAAGACAAGCCCCCTAGGCTGAACCCCCAAACCTGAATGTAGAAGGTGAAATACAAAGAGTATTCATGTTATTGGCCTTTTTTATGGGTTGGGCAAAGCACCGGTTGATTGGAGTCATTATCAGCGGAGTGCTTTTCTTGTCTTCCCACTCCACCCACGCAGAAGGGAAGCCTGACAGTTCTGTCAGAACTGATCCAGGGTTTCAGTGCCAAGGTCCTTTCCGGGGAACAGAGTTAACAGCGGATGAAATATCTCAAGTTTTGGAGGCGCATAACCGGTGGCTGGATGATCCGCAAGATCCCAACGGGACCAAAGCCAATTTATGTCGTGCAGACCTCGATCAAATCGATCTCCGGGAAGTGAACTTGAGCGGAGCCAACATGCGGGAGGCGAACCTCACGGTATCCAATCTCGACTCGGCTACCCTGGTCAAAACGGATTTTACTGATGCCCGCATGGATAATGCGTCTTTCAACGCTTCGGATCTTCGCGCCGCGAACCTTGCACGGGCGTCGCTCTATGAAGCCGAATTTCGAAAAGCGGACTTAAGCCGTGCCAATCTTGATCAGGCTGACCTTCGCCAGGTGAATTTTTCCGAAGCCAACCTGGCCTACAGTAATCTTCGGGGAGCGGATGTGGGAGGGGCGTTTATCGTCAAAGCGAACTTGGAGCAAGTCAACCTGGAACATGCTTATGCTCGTCGCGCCGACCTGCGAGAAGTCAATCTTCATCGAGCGCTCTTGATGCGAGTCAACCTGGAGGAAGCCGACCTCTATAGGGCTGAGCTCCAAGAATCTGATTTGCGTTTTGCAGATCTCAGCCGGGCTGGTTTAAGTTTGGCCAACCTGAATGAAGCCAATTTGGAAAGTGCCGATCTTCGTGAAACCATGCTTCAACGAACAGTCCTCTATCAAGCGAATATGAGAAGGGTCAATTGTCGAGAATGTAGTTTGCAGGAAGCTGACCTCTTAAAAGCCGACCTCACGGAGGCCAACCTGGAAGGAGCAATCCTCGATGAAGCCTATATAGCCAAGGCTTCGCTTGTCAGAGCTAACCTACGGGGAGCTGAACTCGCTTGGGTGAATCTTGTACATGCAGACCTCACCGAAAGCGATTTACAACAGGCAACGCTGTTTCGAGCAAATCTGGAAGAAGCGATCCTTGATGGCGCCCGTCTCTACGGAGCCGATTTACGGGGGGCGAATCTCAAAGGCGCCTCCCTAATAGGCAGCGATCTAAGAGGTGTGTCGATCTTCCATGTTTCTGGCCTCACCCAAACACAAATTGACTCTACATGTATCGATGAAAGAACCCGTCTTCCCCAAGAACTCACGCACCCTCCTCCCTGTAACACCTTCCCCTCTACCCACCTTGAATGATCGAGACGGTCTGTTCAACAACCTCTCTCTTCCCAACAATCAGCGGTGTCCGTTGATGTAAATCCTGAGGTTGGATATCCAAAATTCGCTGAGTACCGGAAGATGCCGCCCCTCCGGCTTGTTCAGCTATAAATCCTAAGGGATTGGCTTCATACATCAGGCGGAGTTTTCCCTCCGGGTTCTTTGGGGTACCGGGGTACAAGAAAATCCCCCCCTTCAATAAATTTCGATGAAAGTCGGTAACGAGGCAACCGACATAACGGAGGGAATATTCCCTCCTCAAGGAACAAATGGCATTTTGAGTCCCTTCGTCCCAATTCTTAAAATTGCCCTCATTCGTACTATAGTAGGTATTTTCTCCGGGAAAGCGAATATCAGGGTTGGTGAGGCGGAACACCCGATCTCTTGGATCAAGGGTAAAGCCCTGCACATTGTCTGCGGTAGCAAGGACCAATTTCGTGCATGACCCATAGACCGTATACAACGCCGCAACCTGCTCATCCCCACTTTTCAGCATTGCGGCGTCATCAACCGGTTCTTTGCCCTTCCGCTTCCACACACCAAAAATGGATCCAATACTGACGGCCACATCAATATTCGAGGAGCCATCAAGAGGATCCATCTGAACCAGGTACTGATGTTCCGGATCATCTCCAACAATAACCGTTTCGGCAATTTCCTCAGATCCGATAGCCGCAACCCGGCCACATGTACTCAACTTATCCACAAATGTATCGGAGGCAAGTGCATCCAGTTTTTGGACAATCTCTCCCTGAACGTTTACCTCGCCGGTACTTCCAATGACATCTTCCAGCATTCCCCCCCGTATTTTGGCTCCCAGGGTCCTGCTTCCCTCAGCAAGGGCTAACACAACAGCCTGGAGTCCATCGAGTTTTTCGTTCCCGATCCAACAGGAGGCCAGAAAGTCTGGCAAAGGTTGATATAAAGGATGGTTATTGGTCATAAACGCCTCTCAATTCCCAGGCTATTTTTAAAAAATGAATTATTCAGGGAAATTAATGGAGAGACCCCGGATACCATCAAATCCCAGGCTAGATTACCAAATCCCTCATGCAAATTGGTATGGCGGGCACAGAGTCAAAACAACGGATATCCCCGGTGAGGTGGACAAGGAAATTTTATTGGTTACGTGTGAGAAGGTATAGCCGATATCGAGGGAGATGCCTTATTTGGGAGCAGTTCTTATTGAATGCCAGATTGGTCTGAGAACTACCGACCGGGATTACTCGTTGTGGCTGTCTTTTTAAGGGGGTCGGCCGATTTGTTGGATCCCCACATGACCTCCGACCTCACCTGCTCCGGGTCCAGGCCGGAGCCTCCTGGTGTCCATACTACCCAAAGCAGGATCGTTCCAAGGACAAATATCAAGAGGAGCCAGTTAACGGCATGGAACGATAAATATTTCATGATATACTTCTCCGTTTCGGAGGGTGTCCTTGCAGCCTGCGTTCTCTTTGAAACGATATTCAAATCTCTTTCCCATTGGAGGAAGTTGATTCATTGAATTCCCTAGCTTCAGGGCCCGCATAGAAGATCACCCTTTTCAAGGTCATATTAGGGTTATCGGTTCAAATGTCCTATGACTTTAGGTATAAAAATCTTATAAGATTATAGGACAAAGACCTACGAAATGCCACAAAAAAATACGAATGAGAATATTTTTGAAAGCCTCCCCCGAAAGACCGCCAACTCTTAAAAGAGAGACCAAGGAGAAATGGGCTTGATGGGAAAAGAAATGTAAGCAATGGGCGGAACCGAAAGCTGAATTCCACCTTCGCTCGCCAACTGCTTCAACCTTTGATGCTTTCCTTCCAATGCATTTAGGCGTTTCACTTCTGAAAGTCTAGCGCGCCATCCAGGCGCTACAATCCTTCCTACCTCAAAGTATTTCTTATTGAGGGCCCCGCTGTAGTCTGCTAAATAGGAGGAAGCGATATCTTCTATCCATCTTCTTGTCAACGAGACCTCGACACCGAGACAAGGTAAAGATATGAAGCACCTTCTAAAGTGTTTTCTGCCCTGCCTCCTTGCAGCCTGCTCAGCGCCAGATCAGTTGGCGCCGGTCCCACCTGCCAAAAATGTGGCCTGGACCAGGGGTGCGATGGTGACGGCAGCGAATTCGCATGCCGTGGAGGCGGGAATCGGGATATTGGAAAAAGGTGGGCATGCAGTCGATGCGGCTATTGCCGCCCACACGGTGCTCGGGCTCGTCGAACCGCAGAGTTCAGGGCTCGGGGGTGGCGGTTTCATGCTGGTGTTCGAGCATGAGGATCGTAGCCTGACGTTTCACGACGGCCGTGAGACCGCACCTGCCGGCGCAACTGTTGACATGTTCATGCGGAACGGAGTGGTCATGGACTTCTTCGAAGCATGGCAAAGCGGAAAGGCGATCGGTGTGCCCGGAGTGGTTGCACTTTACAAGAGCGCCCACAATCAGCATGGCAAGCTCCCGTGGGCCGAGGTTTTGAAGCCTGCAATCCGGCTTGCGACCGAGGGTTTCAAGGTATCACCGGGGCTCGCCAACTCTCTTGCGACGATGGCCAAACAAAGTCGGCTGAGGAAAAATCCGGGGGCTGCAGACTATTTTTATCCGGCTGGCAATCCACTAGAGGTCGGCCATGTCCTGAGGAATCCGGAATACGCAGAAACTCTGACCCAAATCGCGAATAAAGGGATCAACGCTTTCTATACTGGGGAGATCGCTGAAGCAATCACTGCCGCGGCACAGGCAGAACCAAATGGCGGCTCTTTGACCCTGGAGGATCTTGCTGGCTACGAGGTTGTGAAGCGGCCGGTCATCTGTGGTGATTTCCGGAATATGGAAATCTGCACCTCTTCGCCGCCATCCTCCGGCGCGGCTCAGATAATGATCGCCGGCATATACGAGCACTTGGCGGCAGGTGCAATGAGTCGTGCAGATCAGATTGCCGCCTTCGTCGATGCTCAGCGTCTTGCCTATGCCGATCGCGATCACTACTTTGGCGATCCGGACGAAGTGGACATTCCCCTCAACGGCCTTCTGGACCCCAAGTACCTACGACATAGGGCGACGGAACGATTTGCGCCCGATGCGAACCCGACTCCCGGCGATCCGGGACTTGTCCTACACCGGGACGCCGCGGAGGGGCGATTCGCGACGGATAGGACCAAGGAAGCCTCTGGGACTACACATCTATCGATCATCGACGGCGAGGGCAATGCCGTATCCATGACCGCGACGGTGGAGGCCGCATTCGGGGCACAACGTTGGGCCGCCGGCTTTGTCCTTAACAACGAGATGACCGATTTCACACGAGAACTCTCCAGGGACGGAAGTAGACCAGCGAATGCGATTGTGCCGGGTCGGCGGCCCCGGTCTTCGATGTCACCCACCATGGTGTTTGACGCCAGCGGTGACCTATTCATGGTGACGGGATCTCCCGGTGGAAATTCGATTCCGGCTTACGTCGCAAAAACGATCCTTGGAGTGCTTGACTGGAATATGACGGCCCAGGAGGTTGTTGACTTTCCCAATATCGTCGCCCGCGGCGAGACGGTTCGCGTCGAAATCTCCATCGATCCCGGCCAGGCGATTGCAGATGATCTCAAAGCCCGTGGCTACAAAATCCAGGAACGTGAGGCCGAGAATTCGGGTCTACACATCATCGTCATCCGGGAGGACGGACTAGAAGGCGCGGCCGACAATCGCCGCGAAGGAATTGTGGACGAGGCCCAACTAATGCATTAATATTCCCATCCCCGAAAATTGGGTTAAATCAAAGGGGAACGCTTCACATAAAAAAGGCAGGCTCGCTGATGGGGTATCAGCAAGCCTCTCCAAAATGTTTGAGGGGAAGAGTCATTTAACTGGTTGTATCGGGATAGTGATATGCACGAAGGGCGGGAACCTCATCCTTACCCGTAAAAAGCATATGCGACTGTGGCTCAGAGGATGAAAAACTGACCTCCAAACCCAGGCACAAGGGAGGTCTCCCAGAACCTAGATAAACAATCCAGCCAGGGATAAAAATTTACTGCGGCATTCATCCGGGGAAAGATGTAGGATCTCGGCATATTTCCCCAGTTTCTCTTTACTTTCCAGATCCGCTTTTTCGACCCTCACCATATATTCCCTGGCGATTTTGTAATACTCCGATTGGACATCGACCATCCTTACGCGCGTCCGGCCGGTCGTGGGATCGATTAAATCTTTAAATGGCATGGGGGTGAATCGACCGTTGTCAAAGGACACCATGGCGGCCGTTCCGCCATCCAACAGATATTGAGCGGCACAGTAGCCCAGATCCCGAGAGTATTCCATATCAAAGGGGATCGGATCGGCACACCGTAACTCGTATCCAATGTTTTTGGAGACAATGGTCAGGTGAATTTCATGCTTTTTCAGGTCTTCGGAAACGGTTTTTTTCAAAACCTGCCCGATGTCGAGTTCAGCTAACCGCACATGACCATGCTCGTCATATTCAATCCCCCCCAAGTCGGCCAGCGCCTCCGGATCAAGAAATTCGGCAAGCCCTTCCGCCAGGACCGCCACCCCATCAGGCCGATTCTGACTGAGTCGTTTCACAATCGCTCCCACAAGGATGTCCGAAAGCTGAGATAATTGGATTTTCTTTTGTCCGAACTCCTCAGGAATGAGAGTAACCGTGGCCCCGGCCGCCTTCCCGATTCCCAATGCCAAATGGCCGGCTTTGCGTCCCATCGTCACGGCCAAATACCACCGTGATGTGGCTCTCGCATCAATCATGAGATTTTTTACAATCTCCACGCCAAAATGCCGGGCCGTTTGAAACCCAAACGTGGAAAGGCCATGGGGTAACGAAAGATCATTATCAATGGTTTTGGGAACATGGACCACCCGGAGGCTTCCCTTTCCCTGCTGTTCCAATTTCAACGCTGAGAAGGCTGTGTCATCTCCTCCAATGGTGATCAACCCGGATATTCCCAGTTTCTCAAGGGATTGGCGGGTCATCGCTAAATGCTCCGGATTTTTGGTGGGATTCGCCCTCGCCGTTCCCAGGAAGGATCCTCCCCGAAAATGGATTCGGCTTACAGCTTCTCGCGTCAGTGGCCGTGTTTTTGACAAATCTCCCTGCATGATCCATTTAAACCCATCTTGGATACCGACGACTTCGACTCCAGATAAGATACTTCGTATCGCGGCAGCTTCAATCACACTGTTTATTCCCGGAGCTGGCCCCCCTCCAACCAGAATTCCGAATTTTTCTTGACGGTCGCTCATTATGGTTTCCTTTATTATTTGGTTTCACGCAAATTCGGTTTGAAATTATTTCTTCCCTTTGACCCCCTTGGGTTCTTGGGGTTGCCGAACCACTAGCACCGAACAAGGGGCATGTTGGGCCAGCTTATGGGACACGCTACCCAGAAAAAATCGCCGCAACCCTGTTATTCCCCTTGATCCCACAACCAATAAATCAATTTTTTTCTTTTGTGCCATGGTCAGCATATGATCTGCAGGATGACCGTGAGCTAACACATTTTCTACTGTGAGCCCGCGGCGCTTTAGCCTCTGGGTGCCCGCATTCAATAAGGCATTTCCTTCCTGCTCGCGAACTTGACGAATCTCGTCCTCCAATTGCTTTAGGTTGGACGGACCTGTGACCCCAAGGCGGGCAGAGACCTCAGTTTTGAGCGAATTCTGTTGTTCAAGAACATGGCATACGGTGACATGGGAGGACGAGGGGAAATGCCATTGACGAACAAACTCAATAGCGGCATTCCCATCTGATGATCCATCAGTCCCGATGAGGATATCCAGGCCTTTGGATTTTTTCAGACGGGATCTCGCTTTTTTCCTTACAATGAGAACCGAACAGGGTGCTTCAGTCAACACCCATTCGCTCACACTACCGAGAAGAAATCGCTTTAACCCTGTGCGTCCACGAGTGCCAAGAACCACCAGATCAATTCGATACTTCTCGATGGCCGAAAGTATTTCGCTTCCCGGGATTCCGTCCCGGACCAGGGGCGTCACATTCAGTTTGGGCTTTCGAACGTTTTCGGCAACCTTGTTGACATATTGCCATGCTTTGTCGACCTCTTTGGATTTGGCAGAGGAAAGAATCGATCGTAAGTGGATCATACTTGATCCCTCTATCCCCTCCGTCCATTTTTTGGGTTCGATCACGTGAAGAAGAAACAGTGACGAATTCGCGGGCAGTTGAATGCTTTGCAACAAGCTGACAGCCATTTTGCTTTCCGAAGAGTTATCGACAGTCACTAATACGTTCATATTCGGACCTCATACATTCGCATAGCTTTTCTCCACAGCACACATCTCATGCCCCCTTCCACGTCTCCATCGGCATCAACTCCCAAAAAACCCGGCATCAAAGCTACCAAGACGGTTTGCCACCTTCCCCCGTTGGACAAGAGCCTTCATTAGGATACCAATTTTTTGGAACTTGGTCATCCTAACCTACCGCCATCGAACATGTTCAAACTACTTCAACAGTAAAACCGAACAAGAGGAGTGGTGAACGACGGAATGGGAGACGCTCCCTAACAGAAAACGGTTCAAGGCCCTGCCTCTTCGAACCCCCATCACGAGGAGGTCTACGTGAATCGCTCGCGCATGCTCATTGATACTCTGGGAGGGAGCACCCGTGATCACCTCAGAGGAGACAGTATATCCTAGTGATCCAAATCGTGCGGCCTGGTCAGCCAGAAATTTTTCCGCTCCAGCAAACAGTTCCTCTTTAAAGTCTTCAGGTATGAGTGCGCCAATCGGAAGAACAGGCTGCATAAAGGGAATGACATGGAGAAGGGAAATGTGCATATCCGGCGAAAAAGGACATTGGGAAAGAAATTCAATCGCAAGATCTGCATCCTCCTTGTGCTCGATGGGGAGAAGCAATCGTTTGATCTTGGTGAAACCGGCTTTTACCACTAAAGTGGAGCAGGGCGCATGGAGTGTGACGCGATGAGACACACTGCCCAATGGATGTTCACGTATCATCCCCAACCCGCGCGATCCAATCATTAACAGGTCTGCTTTTTCTTCACCCGCGACGTCAACAATCACCTCTGCCGCCGGACCGGTCTCGATTCGCTTTTTCAACTTCCCAATATGCGGCGGAACTCGGGAGATACAGTCTGCTATAATTCGTTCCCCTTCCCTTCGCATCGCCTCTTCTGCGCGTTTCAAGAAGTCATGACCGATCGTCATGCCGGTCCCAGGATAGGCCAATTGAGGGACATAGATCGCATGAAGAAGGACAATCTCATTGCCATGGGAAAAGGCTTGTAGGGACTGAGCCACATCGCCGGACTGGTGGGACCCATCAATGGCGATTAATATTTTCATGAACCTGCATTGTCCTTATTTTTTGCGTCCCTTCAATAATACAAATATTCCCACAATTCCAACGATAATGATCAAAAGGGCAAAATATTCAAGGCCTTCCATCCTTGTACTCCTTTCTTTTTCCCATTCATCGGAGTTGAGAATTTAATTTTCACCCCCAAAACTCAACCAAAACTTTAGATATTAAGAATAAATGTGCACCATTGTGGTTAGACACAATGGGTAGTATTGAAGAAGAAACATTATGCCCCATAGACGTTGATCAAATGAGAGTCAACCATATGATCCAAAATGTCAGTTCGGGAAATAATTCCCAACAGCCGGCCGTCTCGAACAACCGGAACTCGAATAATTTTGTGCGTGATCATCAATTGAATCACTTCCTCCGTCGTCGCATGTTCTTCGACCGCGAAAGGAATCGAGCTCATTATGGCATCCGCTTTCAAACTATGGAGATCCCGCTTTTCCGCTAAGGCGCTTAAGATATCAAATTCCGTGACCATGCCAACCAAATAATTTCCAGGGTCAATGATGGGCACCCCACTAAACGATCCAGTATGCATAAGCACCGCCAGGTCCCGAACGCTATATTCTCTGGTGGCTGCGACAATTCGGGTCTCCATCAAATCACGCGCTTTCAAAGTCAAATTTGGGGCATTCATAGGTTCCTCACATGAAAAATGGAAAAATTCTTCGTTTTTCGTCTTTAAATAAAGGTCATCTGTCCGTATTTTCCAAATCCCTCAATTCCGGTCCAGACAGTTCCCGGAGACGGCGTTCAAGATCGTCAATACGATCCAAAAGATCCATGGCCACACTCACCCCAGGCCAATTGAGTCCCAAATCCCGCTGTAAGCGTAATCCCCGGCATAACCGGTCAACCGTATCGGAGGAGAACACCAATTGTCCTTCAGGATCGGGTTGAGGCGACTCAATAATTTGCCACTGGATACAGAGCTCAAGCACTTCCTCTCCAATCCCCAAATGTCTGCAAATGTGTTCCTGCCGGACCCACCCGAATTGAATGAGTTCCGCCACCACCTGTTCAATTTTATCAGCGGGATCGTCAACCATGGGCGGCGTTCCTCATAAGCATCGAACGAGGATCCGACTGTTTCAATTTGGCTAATTTCTCATACAGACTTTTTTCCTCGTCGGAGACAGAAGAGGGGACCACAATATCCAACATCACGAATTGGTCACCATTCGATCCGGATCGCGTCGGCAACCCCTTTCCCTTGAGGCGCATTTTTTGTTTTGATTGACTCCCGGGAGGAATTTTAAGACGAACAGGCCCGGTCAACGTGGGCACTTCAACCTCAGTCCCAAGTGCCGCTTCCCATGGCCATACCGGAAGGGTAACCAGGACATCACTCCCCTTGGGCTGAAAAACCGGGTGAGGCGAAAAATGAACATGCAGATACAAATCACCGGAGGGACCTCCCCCCTGACCGGGTGCCCCCTTCCCTTTAACCCGGACTCGCTCACCATCTTGGACTCCTTTAGGAATTCTGACTTCCAGAGTTTGGAGTTTGCCCTTGGGATCAGTCAGAGTCAGCCGGCGACTGGTGCCTTGGAACACTTCTCGAATGCTGAGCTGAACATTGGCTTCCAGGTCAGCTCCAGCCATTGCATAGCCCCGAAAGGATGGCCCTTCTTTTCGGGCTCCTCGGCCGAAGAGATGCTCAAATAAATCACCGAAATCCCCCTCGCCCCCTTCCGTATACACGGTGCGCCACTCACCTCCAGGCTGAGCCCCTCCAGCTTTCTGGCGAGCCTGTTCGTAGGCCTCCGCATCCTTCCAATGAAACCCATACTGATCATATTTTTTTCGTTTGTCTTCATCGCTCAAGACTTCATAGGCTTCATTCAGTTCCTTGAACTTTTTCTCCATCTCCTCTTTTTTTACTCCTTGATGGAGGTCCGGGTGATATTTTCGCGCAAGACGTCGATACGTCTTTTTGATGTCATTCGGGCTGGCGGTTTTGGACACGCCTAAAACGTCGTAATAATCTCGCGGAGTGGTCGCCATGTAATGAGGATCAGGTGGTTATGGGTGGCCAAAATTAAAGGATACCGCATCGAAAAAATAGCATTTCAGGTTAGCACGTATTGATCTCCAGATGGAAGGCAATGATTGAATCGTACCTGTCGTACAAAGTGTTGAATGTTAGAAAACACGGGGCAGTAAGGCCTGCCCTACCCTAACATTAATACGACAATGCCCCCCACCATTAGGATGAGCATCATTCCGGGCGCGACCTGTTTTGCAAGCGTCATTCCACCCAGCCAGGCAGTCAGTATGGTCTTCACCAATGTATTGGTCATGGCCGCCAGGGTAATGGCGGCGGCGGCCGTCCATGAATTGAGTCCCTCCAAGTGAAACTGAATGGCGGAGAGGGTGATGGCATCAACATCAGTCGTTCCGGCCAAAATACTCGAAGCATAAAGGCCCTGATCGCCCAGGTACATTTGTGCTGCTTTGGCAAGAAATAATACTGCCATATAGAACAACCCAAACGTGAGGGCAGAAGTCAGCTCAAAAGGGTTACGATGTTCAACGGTTGCCCCATCAGGAAGGGCAGGACCCGATTTCAGATACATCGCCAGGACGACCCCGTATCCCACGACCGTCATCGCGCCAAGGGACCCCAACAGTATAGGCAAGAGACTGATTTGGAGAATCCCAACAATAACCAACACTCTCGCGAACATCGTACTAGAAGAAGCCAGAATGGCCATGGCACCGGGTCGAACAAGACCGGAAGATTTTTTCGCTTTTGTCGCCATGCTGACAGTGACGGCCGTCGAGGACACCAACCCCCCAAGTAGGCCGGTAGTCGCTAGCCCCTTATGCGGACCTACCAGTCGAGTGGCCACGTAACCCAAAAAGCTAATTCCAGCGATTAGCACGACCATCAACCCAATATTAAAGGGATTGAGGACATCGAGGGGACCGAAAGTCCGGTTAGGAAGCAAAGGAAGAACCACAAGGGCTAAAATGACGAACTTGGCGGTCGCATAGATATCGTCGTTTGAGACGTGGGTAATGGCTTGGTGGAGTGGTTCCTTATACGAAAGTAAAGCCATCACCACAGCCGCACTGGCAATAATCAACAAATACCGATGAATGGTGTCCAATGGAATGTTGGGAAGTAGGGCCAGGACCCCAAGAAGAAATGTGATGAGGGCGGCCACTGGCGTGGTAATGCCTGGTGTGATATTTCGGCCTCGATCTTTATAGTACGAGACGGTTAAAAAACCTCCCATTACAAGTAACGCGGCCACGATCGGCCACACGCCCATCGTTTGTGCTAAAAATGCCGAGAGTGCGCCGACCAATGCAATAAGGGGAAAAGTCCGAACACCGCCGATAGCGGGTCTTTCTTGGGTGGCTTTGTCTTGCTGTCGTTCAAGGCCAATCAGAGCTCCCGCCGCAAGAGCAATAAGAAATCCCAAAAATATTTCTTCAAAAGACATAATCGCTCTTTAACAAGTTATTCCCGTACAATCAGTCTGCTGATGACCTTGTCCACAAAGTCAGACATGGCCCCGAAGCCTCGCAGAATGTCAATCCAGATTTGATTTCTGGCACCGCTGTCACCATGGCTTCATGAAGATCTCCCACGGTCTTGAGGTTCACCCCTTCGAGCTTTTGAATTGTTGTTGAGAGGAGATGAATTGGCCAAGGAAAATCCTCCTCAACCGGCGAACATTATGAATGGTAAAGAAATTGATGAATAGATGGAATGGAAGCTAATTGAGCGAGTCCGTCATACCCCACTCCTTGATGCCCCGTTCGTTCAGGATTCGAAGGAAGCGAGGTCGCAAAACCAAATCGAATACCTCGCCCTTACCAGGAAACAGTTCCAGAACCCGGTCCCGCACATACTCAATCATCTTGAGCGTATCCTTGCGGGATAACGGTGCCTGTGCGAGTAACTGGATTGTCACATCCACCAGGACACGAAGCCGAGTCATACGAATCTGTTCATCTCGAATTTCTTCAGGGGTTGTCCTGGGTTCCGACGACCTTTCCATGTGAGACATCCCTTTCCTCGGGCATGAACAATGTTTCAGATCCTTCCACCTGGAGAGACTTAATGGTGTTTTCCGCTTCCCCGAATCACACTGCCTCAAGTGGCTGCCGATATTTAATTGGAAACTCTGGACTCAACATCTCCAAATTCATTAACGTTATCATTGACAATTTCTTTAATGAAGGTTTTTTGAAATTAAAAGATGTATTATAACACTTATTCCATGCCTGAAAACTCCTTGACTTCCATCAAGGAGTTTGCCATCGGCCGGAGCAAGGAGTGGTTGTGTGATTGAAATTGATGGGTCCCAATATTCCGGCAGCGGGACAATCGTCAGACAGGCGGTGGCATTTTCGGCCCTGACGGGCATGCCGGTTCATATCCTCAATGCACGAGCCAAGCGCGATAAACCCGGGCTTCGACGCCAACATACCAGAGTCATTGAAGCCATTATTGAATTAACCAATGGTACGGCCAAAGGGGTCTATGAAGGTTCACAAGACTTTCATTTTCGCCCAAGAGGCAGCACAGGCAAGGCAGAATATCTTTTTGATATCGATTCGGCCGGGTCCACGACCATGTTGGCCTTGGGCATACTTCCCGTTCTGGGATTTCGGCAAAGCAAGACCGCGGTTGAAATTCGGGGAGGCCTTTTTCAGGATTTTGCCCCATCCGGCTTCCACCTCCGGCACGTGATTCAACCACTTCTAGTGAGAATGGGATTGAAGACAACGATGAGAATGGAACGTCCCGGTTATGTTCCCACGGGGGGTGGGACCCTATCAGTGAAGGTCCAACCAATTTCAGGTTGTTTGCAGCCAGTGGTGTTGGATCACCAGGGCTCCGTGAAACGGATTTGGGGAATCGCGTTGGCCTCACATCTAGCGGAACGCCAAGTCAGCCACCGAATGGCAGAAACGGCCAGTAAACTGCTCGCCAAATCGGGATTTAACGCGGACATTGACCAAGTAGAAGATTCAAGGGCTAAACAACCTGGGGCAGCCTTGGCAATATTTGCCGATTGCGCAGAGGGTGTCCGTCTTGGCTCAGATCAAGCAGGAGCGCCTCGACGGCGTTCCGAACATATTGGACGTTATGTCGCCAACCAACTTCTGTCTGACCTTGGAACCGAAGCCACCGTCGATCGGTTTGCAGCCGATCAACTCATTCCCTTCACAGCCCTAGCGACAGGAGAAAGTCGGTTTATTATCCCTTCCGTCACTGAGCATGTTCAAACAAACGCCTGGCTGGCCGAGTTGATCCTGGGGGCCAGGGTCAAAATACAGAATCAATTGGTCACTGTTCAGGGAATCGGCTTCAATACATAATAACCCCTCAAGAACTCTCCATTGAAGGGGACTGTTCAGCGGGACAGGTTCGGTCCAATATAAAATAGACGGGACAGAAACCCGTAAAGCCGCTTTGAAGTAGTGTGACCCCAAGAATTCCCGGGAGGAGCAACCAGAGTGGGTCAACATAGTAACCAAGGGCCACACCTAAGGTAATAAGGCCACCGGCAATGCCATCGTGGATTCGTCGCTTCTGATTCATGGTGACAACCTCCTTGGGGTGAGATTGATACAAATGGCTGACCTAAGAAAGCTAGGCGGTTGTTGTGATTCTGTCAAGGGGGAAAGGGGGAACAGAAGTATAAAAAGATGACCTTGATGATGAGGAAAACAATTCCCTAGCATGATCGTAATCAAACCATGCCATTTGCCTATTACCATCGCCTCACGGCTCACGAAAAAAAATATACCGTCGGAGCGATCAGATCGCGATTATTCATCTTCCCAAGGGAAAATCATGTTCGTCCATAGTAAAGGAACTGGCCAGGGCCCTGAAACAGGAGGATCGTGAAAGGGCGCAAACACAAGCCCAGAGTCTCATCAACACGATCGCAGATGGGTTAAACGTTCCTCGAGTGCGGATTACAGTCTTACAGACCCGACCCTCTAATGAGGGAGGAGAACTGCACGGACTCTACAACCCTCAGGAAGCAAAGAAAATTCCTCGTGTCACGCTCTGGATGCGGACCGCCAAACGCCGTCAGGTTGTCGCGTTCCGTACGTTTTTACGAACGCTGCTCCATGAGTTCTGTCATCACCTCGATTACACCCTTTTGGGTCTTGAGGAAACCTTTCACACTGAAGGGTTTTACAAACGAGAGTCGAGTCTCCTGCATCAGCTACTTCCACAAAACGAGAGTCCGCTCGCGAAAACCACTCGGAAAGCTCAAAGTGAGAAACAAGCATGAGAGCGCGACTAAAAACTCAAGAAAGAGAAGAAACACTTGAGGATAAAAAACGGCGAGTGTGTAAGATTATCCGTATCTTGGATCTTTCCTATCCGGATACAAAACTAGCGCTTAATTTTTCAAAGCCCTTAGAACTCTTGATTGCCCTTATTCTGGCCGCGCAATGTACGGATGATTTGGTCAACAAGGTTACAGCCAAATTGTTCAAGAAATATCGCACTCCGCAAAAGTGGGTCAGCCTCGATCGAAGCACATTGGAACAGGAAATCCGCCCCATCACCTTTTTTCGAAATAAATCCAAGGCCATTCAAAATTGTTGTCTTGAGCTGATAAATCGATTTGACGGTAAGGTCCCGGAATCGCTCGATGACTTGCTCACCTTACCTGGCGTCGGAAGGAAAACCGCTAACATTTTGAGAGGCAACGCTTACGGTCAGGCTGCCATTGGAGTCGATCGCCATGTAGGCCGATTATCGCAGTTAATGGGATTAACGAAGGAAACCAATCCCGATAAAATCGAATTCGACTTGAACCCCATTGTCCCCAATGACAGGAAGGTCCGCTTCTGTCATCTGCTGCAGACGCATGGCCGATCGGTTTGTCTGGCACGAAAGCCTCAATGTACCGTCTGTCCTATTTATCGTCTGTGCCCCTACCCCATGAAGACGCCAATCCCAGAGCCAAAAAGGAAAATTAAAAGGAAAAAGAAGTTTAGCGCAGGAAGAAGGAAGTTTGTCTTACCTGGGGGAATGATGGTAAGAAACGGGTTACGAGGTGCCGGTAAACCTTGTTATTTATTATGACTATGAATACGACAAAAAAACCTGAGATCCAGACTGTTAAATCTTCGGCTCCCCGATTAAGCGCCAAACTCGACAGGGAAATTGAAAAACTCCAAACTCGCCTTTGCCGAAGGGTCGGTAAAGCAATGGCCGACTTCGATATGATTGAAGAAGGCGACAGGGTAATGGTCTGCCTCTCGGGTGGCAAGGACAGTTACGGGTTACTTGATATCTTGCTCTCCATGCAATCCCGGGCACCGTTTCCATATGAAATCGTGGCCGTGAACCTGGATCAAAAACAGCCTGGGTTTCCCGAGCATGTTCTCCCGGATTACCTCACCAATCTCGGCGTACCGTTTCACATTGAGGCACAGGACACCTACTCTGTTGTGAAACGGCTCATCCCGGAAGGCGAAACGACATGTTCCTTATGTTCACGCCTTCGACGAGGAATCCTTTATAGTGTGGCCGACAGACTTGGTGCCACGAAGATCGCCCTCGGCCATCATAGGGATGACATTGTCGAATCGTTCATCTTAAATATTCTTTTTGGTGGGAAGCTCAGGACGATGCCACCCAAACTCATTTCGGATGATGGTCGGCATATCGTCATTCGACCACTGGCGTACGTGAAGGAATCCGAACTTGGGCGGTATTCGGATTTACGGCATTTCCCCATTATCCCTTGTGATCTCTGCGGATCACAGGAAACCCTGAAACGAAAAGAAGTTAAAGTATTACTTAAACATTTAGAGCGGCAATTTCCCGGATGTGTCGATAGCATTGCAGCCAGCTTATCCAACGTCCTCCCTGAACACCTTTTGGATCGCAGACAGTTTGATTTTTCCTCACTGAAATCAGCTCATACGATTGCTAAGGCCAATGTCGATACCGCAGAGAGCCAAGAGTCATCCGTCCTATGAAACAGAAGTGGCTGTCGTATCGGACTTCTTGGAATCAAATTCCCATGCGTACCTCATTATTTCAAAAATAAACGCAGTACTCCAGCCAAACAGTAACATCCCGTTTGCAGATTCCACACTCCCCAACAAACGCCATTGTTCTGATAGTGTCACATCACCATACCCAACGGTCGTAAACGTGACCGTTGAAAAATACAAGGCCGATTCAAGATTGTGAACCTCTCCGGTCAATAGGAAAACCACTGCCCACATCCAAATTTCCAGGATGTGCGCGAGAAATACTCCCAACACCGTGATCGAAAGAAAAAGGGGGTTCCCGTTTCGAGAGAACTTCGTTTTAAACGTTGGCCAAATTTTTTGAAGAAATCGGATTAATAAATCCAAACTCATCCCATGCACCAACACGGTGGCCATGATTAACAACATTCCCAGGAGTAGTTGTTCAGACATCGGCATCTCCCCCTATCATGTCATTGATAAAACTTGATTGTTGCCATTGGTGATCTGATGTATTACTTTGCCAATGAAAACGTTTAGGCAGCTCCCCCCTATGGATTCTTCTAAAGACAGGACCCACAGAACCCAAAACGCCAGTCCTCTTCTCCCGATCGGGTTCATCGTACTGGGAATGCTGACTATTCCCGTTTGGCTCTATTCAACATCACCGGAAGGACCGGTCAAGGAAGGTGATGTAGTGTTTTCGACAGGACGGCATCACGCCTATTTCAGTGAGCCAACTCGGTTTCAACAGTTGGGGTATCAGAATTTTTGTATTCTTGAACCACGCGACCAATTAGTTGTGCTCCAACGCCCCGCCCATCGAGCTGACGGAACATTGGCAGCAAAAATCATCGGGGAGGGAAAAACAGAATTCCCGTTCTGCCCTCCCCAAGCCGAGGTCATTCTCAAGGCTCATCAAGCCAGCCTGAAAGTAGATATCTGGGGCGGATTCAAGGACACCCTGACGCACCTTTTCTCCACAAAATAGTAAATAACAGATAGGAAACCTCTGGGCCCAGAGTTCCCATGCCCTCAGTAAGGGTGCTTCCGTAAATTGAAATAAAAGAGAACCCGCGACAGGATAAGCTCGAGAAGGACAAAGCCGACCACTGTGAGGAGGATACCCCAAAGCTCAAGGTGATAGGTTGATTGGACCGCCATTAAAGGAAACAAAGATTCGGGGACCTGATCAAGTCCAAACGCCTGGCTTTCGGGCATCAAGCCCATTCGCCGTTTAGTGAAACTTGCCAGACAATCTCCAAGCATTGCCGTCACTGAAATCACGAACCCGGCTTGAGCTGCCATACCAAACAAAGACGCGAATAACGTCGTCATCAAAAGGGACAGCGCCACACCCCTGATGGTCTTTGAGGGCCCTAGTAGTGGATGTCCATCTAAAAACCTCCAACCAAAATCAAGGGGGTAAGCCCAATGATTCCTGAAAACCACATACCCTAGGATAGGAGATCCATTTGCTAAAAGGATCAAAAGTAATAACTGGAGATATATCATGGGTGTTTACCATCCAGGGCTAACACCTTCCCCCTGCTTCACAGCAATGGGATCAATACCCGGCAAACAGGGACGTAGGTTTTTCCAGAAGCTTGCGTGTCGATATTGCGGACACAATATGCTTACGTCTTCAACTTTTCAGCGAACTTCTTGCGGAATTTGGCCAGCTTGGGATTAACCAGATAGGTACAATAGGGCTGTGAGGGATTTCGGACAAAATATTCCTGGTGATACTCCTCCGCGATATAGAAAGGCCCGGCAGGAACAACTTCGGTGACGATAGGACGATCGAAAATTCTTTCCTCGATGAAGGTTGAAATCATTGTCTCAGCGATAGTTTTTTGATCCGGTGAATGATAAAAAATCGCGGATCGGTATTGGGTACCAACATCGTTGCCCTGCCGATTCAGTGTGGTGGGATCGTGAATGGAAAAAAAGATTTCTAAAATCTCAGAAAAGGAAATCACACCGGGATCGAAGGAAACTTGAACAACTTCGGCATGGCCCGTTTGTCCCATGCATACCGCCTCATAGGATGGGTTGGCCAACTTTCCCCCCGTATAGCCTGACTCTACGGACTCCACTCCCTTCAATTGATCATAAACTGCTTCCAGACACCAAAAGCAGCCGCCCCCTAAAGTCGCGGTTTCTCTCTGAGAGGGCATTGGTGTATCAGTATCCATATTAGCGCAAATGTTCGTTCTTTCCTTTTAGACCATAGACAATCGGGAAATCATTATAGCCTTTATAGCACTTGCACCTGCCGTTCGGCTACCATTACCCTGGGTTTCCAAAGTCATGGGCGGAGGCGACCTCCGTATGAGAGTAGTTTGGGCAACAGATATCCATTTAAACTTTCTGAATCCGAAAGAAAGAGAAACTTTTTTCTCTTCCATTCTCGAACAGAAACCCGACGCTCTTTTCATAACCGGTGATATCGCTGAAGCACCGACGTTGGAACCACTCCTGATGGAAATGAATCAGTCAATTCAGAGACCAGTGTACTTTGTCCTTGGCAATCACGATTTTTACTATAGTTCAATTTCTCAAGTCAGATCGACATTGCAAAACCTTTGTCACGCTCATCAAAACCTCACATACCTTTCCGGCCATGGCATTGTCCAGTTAACCCCAACAACAGCCCTCCTGGGACATGATGGCTGGGGTGACGGACGGTTTGGAAATTACCTCAAGACGCCAGTCCGACTGAGCGACTTTGAATTAATTCAAGAACTGGTAGATGCGAACTATGAGGAATTAATACAGAGACTCCGCCAGTTAGGAGACGAAGCCGCATCCGCCATTCAAGGCTCTTTACAAATTGCCCTCGATAGTAATCAACACATCATTTTCCTCACTCATGTTCCCCCGTTTAAAGAAGCCTGTTGGTACGAAGGAAAAGTCGGGTCCGACGACTGGCTTCCCTTTTTTACCTGTAAGGCTGTCGGTGACGTATTGTTGAAGCTCGTGCAAGATCGTCCAAAGTGCCAAGTGACGGTCTTATGCGGCCACACACACAATGAAGGTATCGCGCAAATTCTTCCCAATCTCCGGGTCCTCACCGGTTCCGCAGAATATGGGGCACCTCGGGTTCAACATGTCCTCGAAATAATTTAACTGGCAAACTTTTATAATTCCTCATCAAACCGATCCGTTTTGATCGGTTTGGAGTGGGGGATGGGGATACTTGTCGGGGCCACCACATCACAATGATACCCCTGGTGAGCTAAATCTCGTTGCCGCGTATAACCAAAATAGGTGGTTTCACCACACCACCGGAGTACGCATCCCGGAAAAAGCTGACTGAGCTTCTCATGCTGCGGGAGCCGGCCTTTCCATGTCAGTCGTTATTGGGAATATAAGCTGGCACCGGTGTATTGGTCAAAAGCCCAGCCATCGTACCGGGTATTATCGACATCCAGCCCCCCGTAGAGTATAGTTTGCTTTATAGACACCACTTAACCACCCCCGGACGCCCGCGTACCTAATTTCTCTCTTACCACATATGAAAATCAGTGTCGTCGGAGCAGGCGCGATCGGTTCAATGCTTGGCGGATTGATCAAGCATCACACACCCGATATTGAAATGCTCTTGATCATGCGCGGAGAGCACGGCGAAAGGGTGGGTGCGCGCAGAGCGATTCAACTGGACGGCCCTTGGGGTCGCCGTGACGTGCCGGTCGATGTTTCGTTCGACATTGAGGACATCACGGGCTCGGATTTTGTTCTGCTGACAGTCAAGTCGCAAGCGACAGAGGAGGCGATAACATCGGCGGTGCCACATTTAGATGATGCAATTGTGATCTCGATTCAAAACGGAATCAACGATAACATGCTGCTCGCTCACGTGCCGGCACACCGTCTGGTCATGGGAATGACCGCGACGAACATGGCGGTCCTGGAACCAGGCTCTGTCAGTTTGCAACTGGACGGTTCGACGGTTGTCGGCCCCTTTGAGGACGGCTCGAATTCGCAGGCCGCAGGGCAGGCAGCGAAATTGCTCCGCAAAACGTCGTTGCAAATCGTCGAACATGCCAACGTGCTGGGTGTGCGTTACACCAAACTTGCGATTAACGCATTAGGGTACGCTTCGTGTTTGTCCGATTCGAATTTTATTACCGGGGCGGTTTGCAACCGCCGGTGGCGTCGGCGGGTCGGATTGCCAATTGTTGACGAGTGCGTGGCGGCTTTAAAAAAGGCCGGGATCAAAATGGCGAAAATTCCTGGACTTCCAGACCTCTCACGTTTGCGCGGGTTTCTGGTTCTCCTCAACAAGCCCTTAATCGGAGGTTTTGGCGCGTTCGCGGCGGCGCGAATGTACAATAACAAACCGATTGCATTTTCACTCGGCCAGGATCTTCGGCGTCGCAAACGAACGGAAGTCGATCATATCAACGGGGCCATTGTTCGACTTGCCGAGTCACATGGACTCGAGGCCCCCTGCAACGCAAAAGTTGTCGAGCTCGTGCACGAGTTGGAAGCTGGTCAAACGGGCGATTCTTCGTCGAACGTGTTTTTTACACGTGACGAAGTGATCGAACGTTTCCAACATATCGTGTCACCCATTCCCAGGACGGGTTAACGCCATGTTGATGCCCCTGGTATATCGTAGTGTGATTCCTTTTTACTATCGTCACTACAAGCGTTTTATTGCAAATGCCCCTAACGCATGCGAGAAACAGCGACAAGTTCTGCTGGAAAAGATCCGCCGCAACGCTGACAGTGACTTCGGGCGCGCGCATGGTTTTTCGCAGATTAAGTCGGTGGAGGATTTTCGACGGCAAGTTCCAATTTCCAATTATGAGCATTACCGGTCATACATTGAACGGGTCAAAAAGGGCGATGAAACAGCAATGTTCGCGACAGGAACAAAAATCCTCATGTTTGCCATAACATCCGGTACCACCGACAAGTCAAAACTTATTCCGGTCACACAGGAATTTTTCAATGAATATCGTCAAAGTTGGCTGACTTGGGGTGCGCGAAATTATGGGCAACACACGGATCAGGTATGGAAAAAAACTTTACAGCTATCCAGTAATTGGCAACAGTTATATACCGAAGCCGGAATCCCCTGCGGAAGCATCAGTGGATTGACTGCGGAACTTGCCCCGAAGGTCACGCGTCTGGCGTTCATCCTCCCGCTGCCAGTTATCAAAATCAAAAACGCTGCCGCCAAGCATTATGTCGCGCTACGGATCTCGATGGCCTCACCAAATGTTGGGATGATCATTACGGCCAATCCGAGCACGTTGCTTGAATTCGCTCGCCGGGCGGATAATCAGCGGGAATCGCTGATTCGTGACATTCATGATGGGACACTCGCGAAGGGGATCGACGTCGATCCTGCAATTCGTCAGGCGCTAAGCCGATATACGAGTCGCCGGAATCCCCCTCGCGCGCGGCAACTCGAAGCGTTGGCCGTTCAGCATGACACCTTCTATCCCAAAGTGTTTTGGCCGCAATTGTCATTGATTGCCGTGTGGATGGGAGGATCCGTGGGAGTGTATCTTCCGCAACTGAAGGAGCTCTACGGAAATACCGCGCTGCGCGACCATGGCCTGACGGCCAGCGAAGGTCGAATGACGATCCCAATTGAAGATGGAACAAGCGCCGGCATGCTCGACTACGTCAGTCATTTCTACGAATTCATTCCCGAGGCCGAAATTGATAGTGATAACCCGACGGTGCTGGAGGCCCATGAATTGGAACTCAACAAAAACTATTTTATCCTGCTCAGCACCTCGAGTGGTCTCTATCGTTACGACATTCACGACGTTGTGCAGTGCGTCGGCTTCGAGGGACAGGTGCCTTTGCTGAATTTTCTCAACAAGGGAGCGAACTTTTCGAGCATCACTGGAGAAAAACTGAGCGAGTTTCAAGTTGTCTTGGCTGCCAAGCGTAGTTTTGAGGAGTTGGAGCTGCCCGTCGAGAGCTTTACGATCGCGCCTATCATGAGGGGCGATCACCCCGGTTACGTGCTTTTGGTTGAACCCAGCGACAAAGGCCGAAAAAACGAAGAGTTCGCGCGCCAGGTGGAAAGCCACCTAAAAACATTGAACATTGAGTATGCCGACAAACTGAAATCAGGTCGGTTGCGCCCGTTATCGGTGCAGGAGATTCCTTCCGGGACGTGGCAGGCGTATCGTATTATGCGAACGTCCGAATGTGGAAATTTTGAAGAGTATAAACATCCCTGTCTGGTAAACGACTTGAGTTTTTTGGAAAAACTGACCGAACAAGTGGCGAAGCAATTGTCGAAATAGAGGAAATTCCGAATGGCCGCCAACTTGATGTTAGTCACAGGTGCAACCGGAATGGTTGGTAGCTTCGTTGCCCGACGTGCCATGGACCAGGGGTATCGTGTCCGGGCGTTCGTTCGCCCTCAGTCGGACCGCAGGATGCTTGACGGCATCGATGTCGAATACTACGAGAGCGATCTGGGCGATTATGATTCGTTCCCAAATGCAATGAAAGACGTCGACATAGTTGTCCATGCTGGAGCACACATTGGCGATTGGGGGCCAATTGAAAAATATCGTGCGATCAACGTAGTCGGATTGGAACATCTGTTGACGGCTGCGGAAAAAGAAGGCCGACTAAAACGTTGGATACAGGTGAGTTCGCTAGGCGTCTATCCCGCGCGGCATCATTACGGCACCGACGAAACGGTGCCGCTGGATTTAACAGGGTTGGACGGTTACACGAAGACCAAAGCCGAAGGGGAAGTCGTGTTGAAGCGGCACATCGAGGAATATGAATTTCCCGCCGTGATCGTGCGGCCGGGTTTCATTTACGGCCCCGGCGACCGCTATGTGATTCCGCGCCTCCTTAAGCGATTCGACTCGGGCAACGTCAAGTTTATCGGCGACAGTCAAAAGCAATTGAACAACGTCTACATTGGCAACCTTGTTGATGCCATCTTTCTCGCCCTTGACTCTCATGAAGCTCTGGGCGAAACATTCAACATTCGCGACGAGCGATTGGTGACGCGGGAAGAGTTTTTGATGACGGTCGCCGATTACCTCGGCAAGCCGAGGCCGGGAAAGGTTCCACTGTGGTTGGCGCGGTTGGCCTGCCCGTTTATCGAACGCTGGGCGAAACTACGCGGGGCCAAAGAGTCGCCATTGTTGACGGGTGCAACCATCAAATTCATGACGATCAACCTTGATTATTCGATTGAAAAGGCAAAGGAGGTATTAGGCTATCAACCGAAGGTCGATTTCAAACAAGGTATGATCAAAGCGTTAGACTGGGCGACAGGCAAAAACACACAATTAAGCTCTTCCATTTCGGCATAGAACCGCATCGCCACACGAAGTGTTCCAACAAAGCACATGCGAATCTCTGAACTGACCGCATTTGCCGTTCAATTGCCACTTCGCCGTGAACTCACACACGCATCGTACTCGAGACACACAAGCCAAAACCTGATGGTTCGATGCCGGTTAGTTGACGGGACGATTGGTTGGGGTGAAGGCGTTCCGCGCGAGTATGTGACGGGAGAGACAACTGACGGAGCTTTCGAACAACTCAAGACCATGTCGCTTGCCAAACAGCTGAGTGATGACTGTCAGTCGTGGTTGGACGTCATTCAGTTGTGCGATGCGTTTCAACCCGAGCGGCAGGCGAACGACGATCGGGAGTGTGGGAGCAATGCACTACGGTGCGCCGTTGAAATTAGCATTCTCGACGCCTTTGGACGGTTCTTCGGCGAACCTGTACGCGCTATCACCAGTCATGTCGATGAGGCACGCGATATACTCGCGTCACACGATTGGGTTCGATATTCCTCCACGATTATGTCGGAAGGGGCGCGGACGGAACGGTTTAGCGCGTTAAAAATGCGCGCGTACGGGTTCCACCAGTGCAAAGTTAAAGTTGGCATTCCCGGCACGGATGACGCAGCCCGACTCGGGCGAATTCGCTGGTGGATCGGCCGGCACATTGATATTCGCCTCGATGCGAACGAAGCCTGGCGAGCGGACGAGGCGCGTAAGCACATCGAGCCAATGTTGAGGTATCGCGTGACATGCATAGAGCAGCCGGTACCCCATACGGAGGTTAATGCGCTTCGCGAGATCCGGAAACAGATCGATTGTCCCGTGATGCTCGACGAATCGTTAACGAGTCTCGTGGACGGTCAACGCGCCGTCGAGACCGGGACTTGCGACCTGTTCAACATTCGGTTGTCAAAGTGTGGCGGGTTCTTGAACAGTTTGCGACTTGCTGCATTTGCGAAGCGAAACAAAATCGGATATCAGCTCGGTTGTCACCCTGGCGAATCTGGAATTCTCTCCGCGGCGGGCCGGCACTGGGCGAGTTCGGTCGACGGCGTGCGGTATTTGGAAGGATCGTACGATCGGCATGTGCTCAAGCAGTTGCCCACGAACGAAGATATGACATTTCGCTACGGTGGATGGGCACGGGCATTGTTCGGACCCGGTCTGGGGGTTACGATCAATCCGAACGTACTGGACGAGATCACGACCCGTCAAGAAACATTTCGTCGGAATTGAAACGGTGCGACAACCCGCGCCACACATCGACTACTTCACGGCTTCCGATGGATACCGCTTCGCCGCTCGGATCTGGCAGGCGGATAAACCGATTGCGCGAATCGTTCTTGTGCATGGGATCATCAGTCACGGCGCCTGGTATTTACGCTCGTGTCGATATTTCGCGAACCACGGATTTGAGGTTCATTTTCTCGATCGTCGTGGGTCGGGCTTGAACATGGAGGCACGCGGCGATGTGGCCAACTACCATATCTGGCTGGACGACATCGAGGAATATTTGCGATCGCAGTCCAGCTCGCTGCCGACAATTCTGTTGGGTGTCAGTTGGGGTGGAAAGTTGGCAGTTGCGTTTGCCCGCCATCGGCCCAAATGGCTTACCGGTTTCGGGATGCTATGTCCGGGGATTTTCACCAAACAGATTGCCAGTCGAATACAGTACGCCGTTTTATCGTTGGCGAGCCGTATTGGGCTTCAGTCAAACCTCGTCACCATTCCACTGCAGGACGCCACATTGTTCACGGACTCCCCGGTATGGCAAGAATACATCCGCTGCGATCCCTTCTCGTTGCGAAAAATCACCATTCGTTTTGCCGTTGCTGATCGAATACTGACTCAATTCGCGACGGAAGTTCCGCAATCCATCCGGCTGCCGGCCCTATGCGTATTGGCGGGGCGGGACCGGATTGTTGACAACGACCGCGTGAAAGGCTTCGTCCGTCGTCTTGGAAACAATTCCACCAAATTGATTGAATACCAGGAAGGTGCACACACACTTGAGTTTGAGCCGGAGCCGGCAACCTATTTTCAAGATGTGTGTCGCTGGATGGAACATTTGGTCGGTAAGTCGAATTAGCCGAATGCCAGCATCCGTCAATAAAACCCACGGTGGCTGATGTCTCACGTTATCCTGATTGAAAGCAAGTCGGAACGGACGCGAATCCCATCCAATGATTGTCTCTTGACAAACGGTAGATACTATTTTGTCGAGCCAATAAAAAAAGGAACCGACCCCCAACGTTCCTGCCTATTTCGTCCTCTGTGCTCCGGTTCTAGATGAGTAACGGCGAGAGTATTTTAAGGGAGGATGGATGAATGTATTACCAAAATCACTTTTAGTGTGCCCCAAAAATGTTCAGGGGCAAAGATTCTGTTTTTATTGCCTTGTTTTTTTCGAGCATTTCACCTAAGCATTCTTTAACATGGTAGGCAAGGGACTCTACAAGCGGTGGTTGGAGGATACTGCGATGATCGCCTTCCAGTGTTCCACGGTAGACGAGGTGAGGAAGAAGGTCCAACCAGCCACGGGTGGATCCATTCCTCTGTGTAAGAATTCGCAAGGCTGGAATTAATTCGTAATCCGCAGAAGATTCCGTTGCATTGATAAGAAAGGCATTTCCGCTAAATGGTTTGGGTTGGTGATTGAGCAGCGCCAGAAAATGCCTATGAGTTGTTTGCACATAACGTCTAATCTGGTCAGGGTCGAAAGGTGAATCCTCCTGCAGGTTAGCTTCGATCAACTTCGCCACTCGTTGCGCCTGTTCATCGGCTTCAAAATGCCCTTCAATGTGAATGGGCTCCTTCCCGGCCATGATCTTCATTTCGGTAGCATAGGCTACAATAAGGTGCCAGCGGATAGTGGGATTTTCTTTCAATATTGCCTGCATTATGGTGGGCGCCCAGCCGTCCACCACCAACAGGACCGCCGTGTCATTCATTTCCTCAAGCTGCACGGCCATTTCCTGTGCGACGGTCGCACCGTAAGAATACCCTGCAACAATATAAGGGCCATGAGGTTGGCGCTGTTTCATCGCTGCAACATAACAGGCTGCCATGGCTTGCATATCGTCAAAAGCCAGCTGCCGGGCTTCAATTCCACAGGCTAGAAAACCATAAACCGGTCGGTCGTTTTCAAAATAGCTGGCGAGACATTGATATTCCATTACGGTTCCACCAACCGGATGGACAATAAATAAGGGGGGGTTACTGCCGCTTTCCGCCAGTGTCACGATAGGGTCGTAGAACGGCACACTCGATTGGCCATTATCGGTTACCTTCTCAGGGCTTGAATGATCTTTAGTATGTGCGTCTGGCTGAATTTGCCGTCCAAGCAATGCACAGAACTGGGGGTGGTGGAGAATAAATCCCACGATCGCTTCGATATGGGGGTAGTCGAATAACAAGGTCGTCGGTAAATGAAAGCCCAATTGGGACTGAAGCTTGTTCTTTAACTCCACGGCAGTCAGGGAATCGATCCCTAACTCAAACAGCGGTACCTGGGGTGGAATTTGATCAAGGGAGGAAAATCCCAGTATCCGGCTCAGCTCACTCCGTAGATGCAAAATCAAAAATGCTTGAAGATTTCCGTCCGGGGTGGTCAATAAAGTTTCCCTGAATTTATCCGGTGCCCCACCATCTGCAGCGCCATATTGTGTAAAATACTCAAAAGCCGCAGGAGGGTTACCCGACAATACTTGCAGCAATGCGGACCAGTTGATATTCACAATCGCTACTTGGGTACCAGAGGCGCAGAGCAATTGTGCAAACAATTCAATGCCTACGCTCTGCTCAAGTAACTCGATACCGAGAACAGAAAACCTCGACTTACCTCCTGTTTGCGTGGATGCCGCCATTCCAGCACCCTCCCAGGGACCCCAGTTAATACTGAGACCCGGCAGCCCTTGCGACCGTCGCCAAACCATAAATCCATCGAGGTAGGCGTTGGCGATGGCATAATTCATTTGTCCCGGGCTACCAAACAGAGACGCGATCGAAGAGAATCCGACGAAAAAGTCTAGCGGTTGGTCCAGGGTGTATTCGTGCAAGACCCGAAGGCCATTAATCTTCGGCGCTAATACCCTGTGGAACTTCTCGTAATCCTGGTTCACAATCATTGATTCGGCAAGCACCCCCGCCGCATGGACGACTCCACCAATAGGCCCGCGTGTAGCCGCTGCCATAACAAATTCCTTAATGTCTGATTCAATAGCGAAATCCGCTCTTACACAGTCAATGCCCACGCCGTGTTCTCGCCAATATTCGATTTTTTGTTCTAACTCGGGGGTGGGGGATTTTCTTGCAGCAACGACGATGTGCTTTGCCCCGTGTGCCGCGAGAAGCTCGACGACTGACCACCCTAATGCACCGGTTCCCCCGCTGACAAGATAACTTTTTTTCGCATCAAGCAACTCTCCAAGGGTGGCCTGCTGAGGTTTCAACACCGGAGACATATCAACCACAACTTTGCCGACGTTCTTGGCTTGGGAAAAATAGCGAAAGGCATCGACAATATGGCTGACGGGAAACACTGTGACCGGTAATAGATCGAGCAGCCCTTGATGATAGTTTTCGACTACCTTGGCTAACAGTTCCGCATATTTCTCGGGTGTGTCATGGATGATTCCCGCAAGATCAAATACGAAATATTCGGCGTGAGGTTTACGACTGGCAAAGCTGTTTTTATCAAGCACGCCAATTTTGCCGATTTCAACAAAACGGCCTTCTTCTTGCAGAACATTGACTGTCGAATCCAACATATCGCCACTCAAACTATTGAGAACAATATCAACGCCCACGCCCCCGGTTACCTGAAGAATTTGCTGCTCGAAGTCGGTGCTACGGGAATCCATGACACACTCGACACCCATGGCTTGGAGATAGCGGTGTTTACTCTTGCTGGCAGTGGCAAAAACCCTTGCCCCGACCTGGCGCGCAATCGTGAGCGCGGCCAAACCGACACCACCGGCGCAGGCGTGGATAAGAATACTGTCACCGGCCTTAATCTTTGCCAGGGTGTGCAGGGCGTAATAGGCGGTGAGATAAACCGTCGGTAGAGCGGCACTTTGTGCCATAGAAATTGATGCTGGTTTTGGCAATACAAAACCCTGGTGGGCAATAACCTTGTCCGCCATCGATCCATTGGCCACACCAAAGACTTCATCACCGACCTTGAATCCGTGTACGTCGTTACCAACACTGAGTATCCTACCTGAAAAATCAAACCCCAGTGGCATTGAAAACTCGCCAAGCCCTTCCTTGCGAGCATGTTCCTGCAACATGCCCAAGGCGTTCAGGACGTCGCGGAAATTTAAGGCACAGGCTGCCACCTCAACCAAGACCTCTTGCTTTCCCAAGGGAGCAAGCTCGACACGCTCTACATCGATTCGGTCTAAACGACCATCCGCCGAGGGTACAAATTGCAATGCCTCCGACGCGACTCTGTTCTTAACATTGAGTTTGCCTTGTCCGCAGTTCATCAGGCGCTCTCCAAAACACAGACCATCCCGAACCGCGACAACGAGTTCAGGATTCACGTTCAGTACCGCGTCTCCGACACATTGCCAGTCAAAGGGGCTAGGGTGCTCTGGTAGATCAAGCAATCGACAGGGGATGTGAGGAAACTCCAGAGCAAGCACCTTTGCCATAGCAGCAAACACGGTTTGGTACGGATCACAATTTTTATCTCCTACAAGCTGTTGCCCTTGTTGACTCACAATGCAAATCGATGGATTTGGACGTATCGTCGTCCCAAGCGAGCGTATCAAGAAGATCATGGACATCATAAAACGAGCCAATGGTTTCGAGCCGGCGTGATCTCGCATTCTTAGCGCAGTGCCACAGAGCACGATTCCAAGACAAGCCCCGTCCATTTGGTCCTCCACAAATTGGGCCAGAGCCGCAAAGTCCCCTTCGATATCCGGATTGACGATGAGACGGGTATCCTCTAGACATAGGCTGTCGCCTAATTGGACAAGATGACATCGAATACCCCGAGCCTGAAGAGTATTGATAATTTTGCTCGAATGACCATTGGCCTCGTCAACGATCAACCAGAAACCTGAGTTCTTTTCCTGCTCCTGAATTGAACTGTACAATATCGGCATCCAGTGGCGTTGGTACACATCGCTTAGCCGGTCCTCTAACTTGCCTTCGGCGGTTGCAATAGCCCTGGCGATCGAACGTTTAGTCGTGCGCCTGGCTTCGACCGCTTCTAATTCCGCAAGCAATTTCCCTTTGCAAGTAAACAATGCAATATGTCCGGATAATCCCCGCGTGTTTTCCGACTCCATATTGTTGTGAATAAGCACAGTTTGACATTGCAAGCTCGCGTCTTTTGGGGGTAAATGATGAATTCGAAACCGCCCGATTTTAAAGGGGACGTAAGTACCGTGGCCCACAGCTTCCCGTGCGCTTTCGTCTAAAGCACACACTAACGCCTGGAAGCAGGAATCGATTAAGCCCGGATACATACTGTCGGCCACTTCAGAGGGCACTGCCTCGGGCAACCTTAGCGTTCGAATGCTATGGTGTGATTTCCTCCAACCATTGCCCAACCAACGAAATGCCGGACCGTAAGAATATCCCACTGCGTCAAGACTGTCGTAAACGGCCGTGCTGTTAAGGTCTTCAATCCAATCCTTGCCCAATCTGCGCGTGTCAATAAATCGGGTAACAATTTCAGGATTAGAAACTGGGGACACCTTGGGATCGACGTCTGAATTCCCCGCCTGTTGGCCCCCTTGGCAATTTTGAATGCATTTAGCGGTCGCATGGGTTTCCCAGTCCTCTTCATCGAACCCCTCGCGATTCGCCTTGAGACTCACAATGTCGATCGAAGTAATTTTCTGTCCGGCACGCCGTAGCACCGTCTGTATACGATATTCCTGATCCTGAACCAAGACCAGGGGTGACAGAAAATAGATATCTTCTAAATGAAACTCACCTAAGCTGGATTCCTTTTGGATTCCCGCAACCATGGTAGCGACATAACTCGCTGCAGGAACAATGACATGATCCAGAATCTTGTGGTCCCCTAAATCACCCGGTGAATATCCATACAACTGCACCTCATAGCGGATATCACTCAAACCTGGCACTTTGAGGCGTTCACCGAGAATAATCCCATTGTGCCAAACGGGTTTTGCCGTATATTGGGGAGAACGTTCCGCCACCTCATCAAACCAAATGCGAGAATAATCGTAATGATAAGTCGGCAACACGAGGGTAGTAGGCTCAAACTCCTTGTGAAAGGCATGCCAGTCGATACTGATGCCGGCACAGTGCATCGTCTGAATACTTTTGTAGAGCGTCTGCCAATCACCCTGCTTCGGCGAAGCGCTGGGTAATACAATCATCGATTGGTCGTGAATCTGATGCTTGATCAATGACAGCAGGGTCGGTGTGGGACCCATTTCGATCATCAGTTCGCACTGTTCGATATTCAGCTGCTCCACCGCATCAACAAATCTTACCGTCCCGGCGACATTTTTCACCCAGTAGTCGACATGGCAGATCCTTTCCACTTCAACCTCACCCGTTACGCTGGAAACAAATCGAGCACTTGGCGCGGTGAAGGCAATATTGGCCAGTGTTTCGGCGAAGGGCGCCAACATGGGTATCATCATTGGCGAATGAAAGGCGTGGGAAACCTGCAAGCGTTGGACTGTTATGTCCCTATCCTTGAATTTCGATTCAAGGACATCAATGGCATCGAAGGGGCCGGACACGACGATATTTCGTTGATGATTAATTGCCGCGATGGCAACTTCTTCCCGATAGTCGGCAATCGATTGCGATACGGTGATCTCATCGGCAAACACCGCCATCATTGCGCCGGGTTTCACGAGCGTTTGCATTAGTTTTCCGCGCTGGCCGGCAAGCAGAATACCATCACGCAGTGACATGACGCCGATAACACAGGCGGCAGCAATTTCCCCGACGCTATGGCCAATAACAATTTCAGGTTTTATTCCCCACGACTGCCACAACCTAGCCATGGCATATTCAAAACTGAAGATTATCGGTTGGGTATATTGAGTCTCGTTAATCAGCGTGTCATTCTTCCCCGCAAACATGACCGGGAGAAGAGATTCGCCGAAAAGCTCATGGTAATCCTTGTCACACTGGTCGATAATCCGGCGAAATAAAGGATAGGTATCGTACAGCTCACGCCCCATGCCGACGTATTGCGAACCCTGACCGGTAAAGAGAAAGGCTTTCTTGATTTCTCTGTCGTCCTGTAACTTCACAGTCGGTGGCGCCGTATCGCTTTTTAACCTCTCATCGATGGCCTCAATGAGCTGTCCAATACTTTCCGCAGCAAGGCAGATACGATATTGGAAATGCCTTCGTGTTGCCGAGAGCGTATACGCCACATCCGCTATCGATATCCGTGGATTCGCCACTAACCATGCCTTTAAATCAGCAGCAAAACCCCGTAGTGCGCTCTGGGTCTGGGCCGATATCAAGATCAGATGCTTGGTTAATTTCGTGGAGCTGTTTGCCGTCGAGTGCCTCGCATCAGGACCAGCGCGCAAAATGGCGTGGGCATTGGTACCGCCAAAACCGAAAGAATTAATGGCGACATGAGATTCGCCTTCAAACTTGGGCAATGCCGTCGTTTCGGTGACAATTTTGAGGGGATGACTTTGCCAGTCGAAGTTTGAATTCGGAGTATGGAAATGAAGGTTTGGGGGTATGCACCGATGTTGCAGGACTAACGCCGCTTTAATCAGGCCTGCCATGCCGGCACCAGCCTCGAGATGCCCAATATTTGTTTTCACTGAGCCAACCAATAATGGCGTATTGGTAACCCGATCTTCTCCAAGGTTGGAATGTGCGGATCTTTTCGGTCGATAGGCCTTGGCGATCCCGGATAACTCAATGGGGTCGCCGATTGGCGTCCCAGTACCGTGAGCCTCGACATAGGTAATGTGTTGGGGGCTGAGATTGGCGTTATGTAAGGTTTGGCGAATGACCTGCTCTTGAGCCCTGGCGTTGGGAGCGGTCAAGCCATTGCTACGGCCGTCTTGATTGAGGGCGGTCGCTACGATGACTGCCGCAATTGGATTACCATCTCGCAAGGCGTCCTGCAAACGCTTGAGGACCACAACCCCGCAACCTTCGCTCCGGACATACCCATCGGCAGCTTCATCGAAGGACTTGCATCGATCGTCCTTTGCCATCATGCCGGCTTTTTTGAAGGCACAGGTAATATCATTGGACAAGATCAGATTCGTTCCCCCTGCAATAGCGAGATCTGATTCACCACTACCCAGGCTGCGGCAGGCATTGTGCACCGCTACCAAAGCTGAGGAACAAGCGGTATCGCAGGCCAAACTAGCACCGTGCAAATCAAATGCATAGGAAATTCTGTTAGCCACGATGCTGACGGCACCACCTAGTCCGGAATGGGCATTCACCATACACCCTAACTTGGAAAATTGTCTCGCGTAATCAACGCTACTCACGCCAACGAATACCGCGGTATTGCTGCCACCCAAAGAATCGTTGGCCTGGCCGGCCCTTTCCAAGGCTTGCCAGCTCAGTTCCAGGAGCAATCGTTGCTGGGGATCCATCGTCGCGGCCTCCCGCCTTGAAATGCCAAAGAAACTGTTGTCGAACATTTCCACGTTATCCATGGCCCCAAACACCGGAAGCTCCGCCGGAACTGGCTCCCGCCCACCAAAAGGATAGGATAAACGCCAGCGTTCAGGACTAATCGGCTTCACCGCATTAACTTTGTCGAGCATAAGCGCCCAAAGTGCCTCGGGGGAATTGACATGCCCTGGTAGCCGACAGGCCATGCCGATAATGGCAATGGCGTCGCCACTATCGTTAGGTGATTGTTGATTGGTCTTTTGCTCTTGAGCGAGGTATGCCGCTAAGGCATTAATCGAGGGATAATCGAACAGACGATTGAGCGAAATGGTTATTCCCAGGTGCTCTTCTAATTCACCTGCCAGGGCCGCCTGACTCTTGGAATCGATACCCAGGCTATGAAATGACGCCGTCGGGTCTATCTGATCACCGGGAACGCCGCAAAACTGGCTGAGCCGATTGACCATCAGCTGGGTCAATTGGGTTCGTTCATTCTGACTTAAGACATCAACTGCCTCATCATCATCCATGAGTAACGCTGGCGGAAGGGCCGATGGATTGACCTTCCGGTGAAATTCCTTTAAGTCACCGCGAAGAAAAAGCTCCTTGCAGAGCTTTCTTTGCAATTTTCCGCTTGATGTCTTAGGAATACTGCTCTTTTTTACCAGCACGAGCGTATCAATTCCGACCCCAACGTGTTCCACAATAGCTGTCTGGTACCGGGAAAAGAGTTGATCGATATCGATGGGCTGGACACTCGGCGTCCTCACTTCCTGTACGATAACAAGCTTTTCTTTGTTTAAACGATCGACGGAGAAGGCCACACACCGGGCCTTGGCAAAGTCTGGCGCCACAGACTGAAGCTGAGCTTCAATATCTTGTGGATAGACATTTTTACCATCGAAAATCATCAACTCCTTCTGACGACCGGTGATGAAAAACTCCTTTTCGTGAAAGAATCCAAGATCACCCGTTTTAAAATAACGCACCCCATCAAGGAAGACGTGAAAATTCTCCTCAGTCAAGGTTGGATTGTTCCAATAACCCGACGAAACCGAATCGCCCTGAACGTGGATTTCACCGATGCAATTCGCTGCACAGACGGTGCCGGTATTTGGATCTACGACTGCGATTTGACCCGCATCATCCATAAATTCACCGGAACCTACAAGAGTCGTTGCGGAGGACGTTTTCGTGGCGGATTGAATACGGTGCTCGTGTAAGGCTCTCGTGTCGACCTGGATCGTCTTCGGTTCTTTATCTCTCCCGTGACAGGTGACCATGAGGGTCGTTTCGGCAAGACCATAACAGGGCATAAAGGCCTGTGGCTGAAATCCGGCCGGCGCGAAGTGTTTTGAAAATTCTTGTATGGTGCTGAATCGAAGAGGTTCGGCGCCAATAAATGCGATTTTCAAACAGCTAAGGTCAAGGTTGGCGACCTGCGCAGGATTGATCCTCTCCACACAGATGTCATAGGCAAAATTGGGCGCAACCGTGATCGTCGCTTTATAGTCAGATATTGTTTTCAGCCACACATAAGGCCGCTTTAAGAACGTCACCGGTGACATCAGCACCCCTGGGAATCCGCAATACAATGGAGAAAGAATGCCGCCAACCAGGCCTAAATCATGATAGGGGGGTAACCAACTCACACTCACCAAATGGCGGTGACTAGCCATTGAAGTTTCAATAATATTTAAATTGTGCATAAGATTCCTATGACGGATTATCACGCCCTTCGGTTCTGCCGTTGACCCCGATGTGTATTGAAGAAAGGCAATACTCTCAGCATTAACGGCAGAAAAAGCAGGTGTATCCATCTCGGATTCATTTGCCACCGCACCAGCAACCAGGCTTAAGCCCAGCTCTCGTATCAGTTGATCAACGTCATCTGACAGTAGGTCATGTGTCCGCCTTTCAAGAGCAATAGCGCAGGCACCACTATTTTCGAGGATTTTCCTTATTTTCTTAAGGTCTGTTTGATTGCGGGGAGGATAGGAAGGGACAGCGATAACACCGGCCAGCAGGCAGCCAAAAAAGGCAACGACATAATCCACACCAGGCGAAATCAGTAACACCATCCGCTCGCCCGGCTCGATATCCCTTAGGAGGCGCTCAGCATAAGCACTTGCCCGTCGGTAAAGCGACCCATAGTCTACAGCAATTTTTTTGCGACCCCTTGAATCCAAAAAAATATAAGCGATATCGTGGGCATGATGTTCCGCACGATACGATAGCAGTTCGCTGATGGACTGCCACCCGGGCCTTGGTAATTCCTGCACCTTGCCACCCCCCAGAGAGCTACTCTCCTTTACAGGAAATACTGATTTTAAACCGTATTTTTGAAGATTAGCAATGAAAAAAGTTCTGGTGGGGCTGCAAAATGGCCATAACGCCCGTAAACGGCCCTAAAAAAGCGCTCCTATCAGCATGGGCGGAGGTATGGCGGCTTGAAGTGAGACCAGGCTAAACGGTTCACCGAGCTGATGCGTGAATCCGAAATGGGTCATCCACTTTTGGCGGCAGGAATGCCTGAAAGTCCCGGAAAAACGCCCCAATCAGGCCCCCCTCTGGTTGACTGATGGCTCGTGCATTCTGTTCCTTCATACGTAACATTACCAGGTCTGAGCGAATGACCTTGTGGCATTCCGCACGACCGACGGGCAGGGGCGGCACCGGGTCGTCGTGGGGGGTGAATAGTCCCGGCAAAGTCTCACATTTGAGGTCCTTCGGCACCTCCGCCACAATTATGTTCTTCACTGCCGGACGATCCGGTTGAACCAACAGGCCGGTCCGGCCAACCCGCATTCCAATAATGGACCCGATTTCATGGCAAAGGCGGTCTGTCTTTTTGAAAAATTTCCCCTGCCGGTTTTAAATTCAATGTCCCATTCCGCTGGGCCACGACCCCAATTTCTTCGGCGCTGGCGCCACGAATGAAACCGTCGGCCGATCGCAACTTTGCAGGTCGGGCATAGCGTTCATATGGCTCGGCCAGCACATCGAGGACGGTCGGCTCGTCACTACTGTCGTATTTGTTGAAAAAGCCGTTGCAGGTCACGACCGTGTCTCGGTACGGCGCGTAACGCAACAATATGGTATGCGCTTGATGTGTTTGATGATGCGGAATGCTGGGGAACATGTGATGCATGACATGGTTCCACTCCCCGAATGGGAAAAAGATCTCGTGTTCGAACCTATTGGACCTGTAGACGCGGCTGAGGGTAAAGTCGCCGTCGTTGTCGGCCGTGTTGCCGTGATGGGCGATCTCACGTACAAATAATACCATCGGATAGAACGTCAAAAATGGTACGATCCAGAATAGAAGATAGTGCGGCCACCAACCGTAAACAGTCAGCACGGCAAAAAGCGCAGCGATGTAGGCCAAACGTAAGGTGAACGTGAGCGGTCCCCCCAAAGCGTCGCTCACGTTAACCGGCTGGGCCTTCTCGTTGTCTTTCATCGGAATCGCAACATACAGGGCGCGCCCCTTGATGTAGCGAATGCCGTTAATGACGTTAAGTTGCTTGACAATATAATTCCAGAAAAAACGGGCTCGCGACACCGGAAACTCACGGGGAAATTGCTTGCTCAGCCGCAACAGATCCGGATCCCGTTGCGGGTCATTGACATAACGATGATGTTCCCAATGACCTTTGCGGTAGTTGGCAATGACGCCATACACGGGAAAGAGCAGAAAGAAATTGGCGGCCAAGTCATTTAGGACGCGATTCTTAAACAACATATAGTGACTGGACTCGTGAACCAAAACCGAGAGTCGATTCTGCACCCAGGCACCAATGATAAATACCGCCAGTAAATAGATGGGAACCATCCGCCAACGCGAGTAGCTAGCCTCCACGATCAGGTGGTAGGCACTCATTGCCCCCCACACTATGACTGCGAAAATGGCGTAGTCCAGAAGAATCCAAAACCAGTTGGTGACATTGTCTGGCTTACATAATCTGCGGATTCTTTGGAACATTTCCTGGCGGGAAATTTCGGAGGTGTGATCTGCCATGGGGAGATCTCGATAGGTGAGACATTAAAATTGAGTTTTGCAGATCCATTCGCTACTTTCAAGACGCTGGTTACCTTAACCCCGCTGGCATTTGTCTAGCAGTCAAAATCCGAGGGATCGTCTCACAAACAAGACCCGCCAAAAGTGTGCGGAATTGCAGGCGTTATTGATCTCAAAGACGACAAAGCCATCAATCAAACCACCAGCCAGCGGGTGGCCAACGCTATCTACCAACGCGGGCCTGAGGAAGAGGCTTCTATTACGGACGACGGGGTTGGCGTCGCGGCGATTGAGCATCGTCAGCTTACGTGAGGGTCAACAACCGATTAACAACGAAGACCAGCCGGTCGCGGTCGTCATAAAGGGGGAACTTTTCAATTTTCCTGAGCAGCGCACCGAGCTTGAGGCGTTGGGACATTTTTTCAAGACCAGATTCCTGCAGATTTGAATTTGAGATACCACCACAATCAAAACTCACCTTTCCGCTCCTTCATCTCCTGACTCCTGGGCTTCCTGGAGCTGATTAGCCAGCCCGGTTCTGGTTATTGCCCAGAATGGCGAAACCGGAAGACCCGCTGCTTGAAGCGCTCGGGCAACATAATTGTGGCAATGATGAAAAACATGATAGGAATCAGTGGCCTGATAAAAATTGGAACTCATAAACGCTTTCATAGGATTTGACGACCCTCTTGTAGATTGCAGATGGGTACGGAGGCGATCGTAGCCCCCTTCACTCAATTCAAATTTGAAGAGGTCGGAAGGAGGCTGAGGGGTTCGTTCCGCCCAAAGTTGATCGTGTTCTCCCACTTCGACCACACCTTCTGAAGGCCAGAATAAGGCCCGGAAGACTCCGGTAATCCCTTGGTGCCCTTCTAGATACCATGCCCGTTCCGCATATCCCCATTCTTCAAACATCATAGGCTTTGGCGATGGTGACCGGGAAGTGCGTTCTTGCTGAGGGTTTTCTCGGCCTTGAGGGTGCTCTTCCTGGAATCCGATCATCGCGTGCCAGGTGTCAAGGGAGACGTAGATATCCTTTGTGGGTGTTCCGGAGGCCGGGGGCCAAAGTGGGAGATCCGATGTAGCGCAACCGCTGCCACTCAAGATTACTACGAGAAGGTAAATCCTGAAATTTTGAGCCCAATTCAAGGTGCCCCCCCACCTTCATCCTCTATACCCTACGCTCCGTCCTCACTGACGTTCTCGTCTTCAAGCGTGAGGACATCATTCCCTTGATCAGCCGGATAATAATAAATTTGGTTATTGAGATCGCCGTTGCTGGGTACGGGCCGATCATGAGCTTTGAGCCATACCGCAAGAGCATTGATGAGAAATTCCTTTTCGGTATCAGCATCGGGGACTGACAATTCACTCATTTTCAAAAAACCTCCCTTCTTCAAAACTCTTCCAAAGTCTCATTTTTTTGTACGACGCGGGTCCTCGAATCTTTCTCACAACATCTCAGATTTCCTGGTCTGTAAGCAAACTTTTTCAAGGACAAAGGCCAAACGTATGTTTGTCGGCTTTCCAATTGGCCATATTCTTCTAACCGCCTACGTTGTTCTGGAGGCCTATTAATCTGCATGTTCACCTCCCCGATAACAAAGAGGTGCCTTTTCCTTTTTTGTTAAATTTAGCACTCCTTTTCCACGGACCTGAAGAGCTGTCTCCCTTTGTGTCAAGGCTGGAACGATGATTGCCATGATTTGGGTAAGATTTTGCTTCTTTCGGGAACGTTTGAGCAGCTGGTGATTTCTAGTGGTGTAATATTGACTATTTTCACAGGCTTAGCCGAAGACCCGGTGATGGCGTTGAGATATAGGAATCCACCACTCCCTCGGCCTTACAGGGTTTCGCTCTATCCTTTTGTGCCACCTCTGTATATCATGGTCTCAATCATGATTGTCATCTCCACGGGCATGGAAAGGGCCACGGAATCCGCATGGGCGATAGGCACCATTTTGACACGCATTCCGCTGTATTTCCTTATGAGATCAGCCATAGGAGACCATCTCCCGGCATAGGTGGCATAACGGCATCTTCATTGGAGACCATGATCATAGAGGAACTCTTGAATTGAAAACATGGATATTCCCGACTACTATCGAACAAGCATTACCTTATTATTTGGAGTCCTGGTTTTCGCTCTTGGTTGCAATCAGGGTTCCGGTGCAGATCGGCAAATGACTGACTCCACTCGTCAATCCGAACGTCATGCCATGGTTGAAGGGCAGATCATTCCTCGAGGGGTCAGGGACCCCTCGGTCATTCAAGCCATGCGCCAAGTCCCCCGTCACCAATTCGTCACCGAATCCGAGCAGGAAAATTCCTACGAAGACCGTCCCCTCCCTATCGGGTATGGCCAGACCATCTCCCAACCCTATATTGTGGCCTTTATGACCGAGGCACTACGGCTCCAGACTACCGACAAGGTCCTGGAAATCGGCACTGGCTCGGGCTACCAGGCGGCAGTTCTGGCAAAAATTGCATCCGAGGTTTTCACAATTGAAATCGTCGAGCCACTAGCGAAGCGGGCCAAGGAAACCTTAAGTCATTTGGGGTATACCAATGTTCACGTGCGATCCGGAGACGGCTATCAAGGTTGGCCAACCGAATCCCCCTTCGATGCAATCATTCTTACGGCTGCGCCCGACCACATTCCTCAACCTCTTCTTGACCAACTCGCGATTGGAGGACGATTGATTCTGCCAGTGGGAAAATTTCTCCAGGAGCTCGTTGTTGTGAATCGAACCACTGAAGGGTACCAACAAACAGTCCTCTTACCCGTCGCATTCGTCCCCATGACGGGTGAAGCCGAGAAAAATTAATCCTCTACAGGCACTCCCACCAAATAAGTGCAAAGGTATCCTGTTATAGACGGCATGGCCTGGCTTGGCGCTTCGCTAAATGTTTACTGCTGATGAGATATTAGGCTAGACTGTAAGCCTACATCATCAGAACATCATGACACGACGAGGTCCCGCATGAAAGTTGCCAAACGAACGCTCATTGATTGTCTTATAAAAATCGGCACTGTACTTTTTCTTGTTACCCTAGGGAGTATGAGTCTTTCCTGCTCCACAAATCCGGAATATCACCGTGTCGAGAAATTTCCGGAGGGCATGAATACCAATGAGTTGGCCAGTGCCAGCCATACACGGTTACACACGACCCAGGTCAGTAATCGTTATCAGGCAAGCTTTGAGGAGGTATGGAAGGCGGCCAATCAAGTGGCTCTCGGGTTTGAAATACGGTACGGAAAACCCATACTCCACATCAATAAAAAAAAGGGGACCATTCGCTTTAACGACACGAATTTTTTTGACCGGAAAAAAATGCCCAATAATATAGAAACCGAACGCCTTCGTGGATGGAAAGAACAAGTCGAAATTAAAGTTCGACCCCTCAAAAAGGATCTCATCAAGGTCACCGTTTTTCGAACGGTTGAGGGTATGGTGTATTTTAACCCTGGCCAAAGTGCTACCGGAATTGGGGTACGCACTTATCGAAAGTATTTAGAACCTGAAATTTCAAACGGGGAATTGGAAGACTGGTTTCTCACGAAAATTGGAGATGAAGTGGCGTCCTCAGCCTAAGCCGGTTTTCCTGGGTCTAAAGAAACTCTATTCCAGCCGAACTCACCTATCCCCTCTGCAGGCTCCATGTCAGGAAATGTGGTCTTCAGTCATTTTCCTCTTAAAACCAGGGGTTCCCCTAGTTTCCAATCGGCACGACCTCTATTAGACAAGAAGGGTTTCACGGATCGAGAACGCATTAAAAAATAAGTTATAGAAAAGGACCTCGCTTGTTTTCAGGTTGAGATGGGCAATAATGTTGGTAAATCTGTCTTTTCGTCAAGGCAAACCGGACGAACTTCTAATAGGGTCCAGCCAACACCAGTGTAGACCACCCCGGAAATTCCTGAGTATTATTTAAAGAACACAAAAACGCATGACCTTTCTTCTTTGATACTGATCCAAGAAGCACCGGCTTCAGACTGAGGAAGGACTCACAACGGTTAAATTTCTCTATTTGATTCTTGCGGTCGTCTTCCTCTTACCCCTTTTCAATCTCATTCTCGGCATCCATCCGCCAAAATTCAAGACTGACGATAACCCTGGGCGTTATGGTCTCGAATACGAGCAGATTTCATTTCCAACGGCGGATGGTCTGACCTTGCGAGGATGGTTTATTCCGGCTGAATCCGCGTCCCTGGAACGAACAGCACAAGGATTGGGGACCAGGGAAGCCTGCGCCACAATACTGTTTGGTCATGGGTATCCCTTTGATAAAGCGAATATCCTCCGGCATGCCCTCTTCTTGCACTCCCGATTCAACCTTCTCCTGTTTGACTTCCGGTATTTTGGTGAAAGCGATGGAGCCTATACCACAGCCGGCCTTTTGGAAACACGGGACGTAAACGCGGCCGTGAAGTATGTGAAAGGTCGCGAGGATGTGGACCCTGCACGTATCGGAGCCATGGGGTTCTCGTTGAGCGCATCATCCTTCATTCTCGCTCGGCAGCCGGATGTGAAAGCCATTGTGGCTGATAGTCCCTACGCATCGCTTGAAAAGGTTGTGCAACGGCAATTTTTCTTCTTCCCCGGCCCTACAAAATGGCCAATGGTCGCATTGACCAAAGTGTATGCCCGTCTTTTATTAGGTCTCAAGCTTAGCGATGCCGTGCCTGCGGATGTCGTTGGAGAGCTCAAAAACCCTTTGCTTCTCATTCATGGGGATGCAGACTCTCAAATTCCTCTTGAACATTCTCGGGAAATATTCGCGAACGCCAATCCGGCGGTGACGGAATTATGGATTGTCCCAGGAGCCGACCATGGATTCGCCCATGCCCTTGCAGGTTATGACTATGAGATTCGGGTCAGAGAGTTTTTTGAACGCTATCTCTGTCCCCGCCCCCTTCCACTTGCTGACTAGAACTCCGGATAGGAGCCATAGGGATCACAGATGGAACGCAAAAGAACTACATAATGGAGGTACAGGGTAATTTCCTCTATCCCTTTACCGTATGACCAATAAAAAGAGACAATTCTGCTCCATCAAATTTTAGAGCCGCTGGCAAAACACAAACCAAATGGGTCCCACAGCCCTCAAACGACGTCTCTTCATCGAGCTCCTTACCCTGGCAGCTATTGCAACCACCTTTCTTGTTCTTGTCCCTGAGCGTCCGGTCTATATTGAAATTGCGCTGGCCATCCTCGGTCTTTTTTTGCTTGGTCTAAACGTAAGCTTCACCACGCACGTCGTGTGGGCGCAATTTCCACCGATCGGGGATCAGAAGGCCAGGAAACGAGCTTCTTATCAAACTGTAGTAGTTGCCACCCTTTTTTTGGCACTGATGTGTTTGGGGGCGGGAATGGTCTTTGGTTATCTTTTAAACGGATGGGACGGAGTCTGGCATCGAATATTCAATTGGCACATTCTCTTTGCAATCGGCCTCTATCTTCCCTGGGCTCTTCTCCAGCAAACACTTTTTCAATATTATCTCCTTGGGCGACTTTTAACCCTGCTGCCCACCCGACTCGCAATTATTCTCACCGGTAGTGCTTTCGGGTTGGTCCACCTTCCCGATTTCTGGATAACCCTGACAACAGTAGGGATGGGTATCATCTGGACCTATTGGTACTATCGATACCGCCTGCTTACTCCCCTCGCCTTTTCACATGCTACCCTGGGGTCCACCTTTTACTACTGGGTCTATGGCCGGGATTTATTCGAAGCATGGACGGGGCTTTTAGGTTGATCAGAACCGTTATAGTTTATTCCGGTTCGCAAAACGAACGGAATAGACCGCCTTGGTCTAGGACCGTTTCGTCCTTGGACCAGGAATGTCCCTGGTTTCATGTCTTCTTGATTCTCTACAATAGTTAACGACACCGGCTCGAAAGGGAGGAAGCCAATATTCCACACCCAATTTAGCTTGCCCGCCTAAATCCCCACCGCCCCCTAGTGCAGGCCTTCCCCCCTCATCTTAAGGCCGCGGACTACGGAGGTGGTATTCTTGCGAGGACGCAATTCCAGATTTCATATCTCACATTTCAAATAATCCCAAGACATCAGATCTGACAGTTCATCCCTCATTCACCCGCCTCCTTTCTGCGCCCTTCTTTTGCGAGAGGCAGAAAATGGCATTTAATAAATCATCTAAATTGTGTATTTTGTATCATTAAACAACGGAAAACGGTTTTATGGTACACTTGGGCGATTCCCAGCTTTCAAAAGTCTGGAGTGCGTACATTGATGAAACAAAGTGGAGAAACCCCGGGGGGATTAACGTATGGTTTAGTACTGATTTGGGGGTTGAGCGTCCTAGGCTGGACGCCGGCCTCCGCCACTGCAGTCCCTGCCCACCCTAACCCGACGAAGGCCGTCACGACCCCACTGAGTTTTGAAGTCAATGTGGGGCAATTCGAGCCCCCCGTGCGCTACCTGGCTCGGGGCCCCGGGTATGGGGTGTTTTTCACCCCGACCGAAACCGTTTTAGTGTTGCAACGCTCCCTGGCTCCTTCCCATACCGACGCGCGCGTTGTTCACTCTGCCCACCCGCCGGCTTCCATAAAGGAAAAGACCCTGCGCCTCCAATTCGTCGGAAATGAGGTTCGGCCTACCCAGCCCAAGGGACAGGATCAGCTCCCCGGCCTGAGCCATTACTTCCGGGGCAACGACCCCACCAGGTGGTATACCCATGTACCTCAATATGCCCGGGTAGTCTATGAAGATCTTTATCCCGGCATCGATCTGATCTATTACGGCCGTGGGCACCAACTTGAATACGACCTGGTTGTGGCGGCCGGCGCCGACCCGGGCGCGATTGAGCTTCAAGTGACGGGGGTGGAGTCGATTACGAAGATGCCCGATGGTTCTCTGCGGTTGGAGACAGCCGTAGGAGACTTGCGACAACACCCACCGGTCATCTATCAAGAACAAAACGGCCTCAAGCACATGATCGCCGGTTCCTACCGCGTAGCGGATCCGAATCGGATCACTTTTGAGATTGCCCCCTATGATTCCAGGCTCCCGTTATACATTGATCCCGTCTTAAGCTATGCCACCTATTTTGAATCGGATGGCGTGTACAGCATCACACAGGATGGTGCGGGCAATCTGTACCTGACCGGAGCGGCTATCCCCTCCACACCCACCACAGTCGATTCGTTCCAGACTACGCACAATGGGTTTCGAGATGCCTTTGTCACCAAATTGGATCCGACGGGTACCACCGTACTGTATTCCACATTTCTTGGAGGAAGCCGGGACGACCTGGGACGAGACATCGCAGTCGATGCAACAGGAAATGCCTCAGTCGTGGGCATTTCCTCATCAACTGACTTTCCGACGAAGAGTGCCATCCCAGACACGAGTTCCCTCCAAGAGAACAATGCCGGCTCCTATGATGTGGTGTTGGCCAGGTTGAGTCCCAACGGCGATAACCTTGAGTATTCCACCTATTTGGGGGGCAGCGGAGAGGACGGGTTACGGCAAGGCCTGGGCCTCGCCCTCGATGCCCAGGGGAATGCCTATGTGAGCGGCACAACGAACTCTAAGAATTTTCCGACGGAAAAGCCTCTTCAGGCCACACTCGGGGGCGAAATGGATGCGTTTGTGGCGAAGGTGCAGGGCGACGGGTCGAAACTCCTGTTTGGCACGTACCTGGGTGGGAGCAACAGTGACTTAGGGGGAGATGTCGGGGTCGATGGAACCGGCCTGGCCTATGTGGTGGGGACCACCTTTTCGGCGGACTTTCCAACGATGAATCCTCGACAGCAGAGTCTCGCAGGGGCAAGTGATATTTTTATTTCCAAGCTCACTGCTGAAGGAGAGGGACTCGTGTATTCCACCTATCTGGGGGGGGCCGGTCAGGATGAAGGGCGGGGTCTGGCAGTGGATTCGAGTGGGCAGGTGTTCCTGACAGGATATTCTCAATCATCCGATTATCCAGTCGTCGACAAGGAGGAGCAGCCCGCCTTTCAAGGCCAATTGGCCGGTAGTGCGGATGTCGTCGTGAGTCTCATCAATGACGCGGGGGCAGAACTGGTGTATTCAACCTATGTGGGGGGCACGGAGCAAGATCAGGGTGTCGGGATTGCCCTGGACCCGAGTGGCCAGGCCTACGTGACAGGCTGGACCACAAGTGAGAATTTCCCGGTCACTGGAGATGCGCCACAGCCTAGGCGGGGCATAGGACGTATGGATGCCTTCGTGCTGAAGCTCAATGCCGATGGGACGTCCCGTTTATATGCCACCTACCTGGGCGGGGATGGCGACGATGTCGGTCAGGCCATTACCGTGGATAATACGGAGAGCGCCTACGTCGTGGGGACGTCGTCGTCGTCGGATTTTCCACGAACCGCACCCCTTCAGGCCGTCTCGTCAGGAGGATTTGTTGCCGAACTGAGTGAGACGGGGCCCCCTCAGGCCGATCTGGCAATCACCATGGGGGATGCCCCGGAATCGGTAGAGCGGGGAACTACCCTAACGTACAAGCTAACCATTACCAACCAGGGGCCCGAGACGGCCAATGATGTAAGATGGCGCTTTATACTGACGGCTCTCTTCCGCCTTGAGTCCATCCTAACCAGCCAAGGTCCCGGCTGTATGGATGAGGAAGAGGACCTTGTCTGTCGACTGGGCACCCTGGAAAAGGGGGGGAAAGCCACCATCACTATGACCGGTCGTCCACTGGTCTCCCCCTCAATCCTGACCAATCGGACAAGTGTCTTCAGCGAACTTCCCGACCCCGATTGGTCCAACAACATTATACAAATCCACACCGATGTAACCACCCCAGAGGGGGGACCGACAGCCGACCTCTCACTTGTTAGGACGGATAACACCGAAACAATTACCATCGGAGCCCCATTTAGTTATACCCTGACAGTCACCAACCATGGCCCAGACACGGTCGCTCACGTGAATTTAACGGAGACCATTCCCCCTGAGGCATCAGTGGGCACGGCGACATCGAGCCAGGGCATGTGTGCCGGTGATCGGAAATTGTCCTGCATTCTGGGAAGTCTCCAAGCGGACACGAAAGCGACTGTTACGATTGAAGTGATCCCAACCACGACAGAGACCCTAGCCAGTAGCGCCCGGGTCACCAGTAGCGCAACAGATCCAAATACAAGTGCGGATTTAAGTGTATCTCTAGATGGACCTCCTACTCCCATTAAGGAAGGGGAAGTACAAACCTACACGACTACCGTGATGAACAATGGACCGGACCCGGCCGAAAATGTTGTGTTGGTCAATAACCTTCTAACCAACCCAGTAAGGAACTTTATAGACGCTGAGATCACCAAGGGGGAATGTAAAATCCCCGAAGATTTGAATGAGGATGACCCACTGGTACTAAGGTGTGACATTGGCATTCTCGACGTTAAAATTGATGACAATGACGAGAACGAAGTGATATTAACACTCAAAGTAACTCTTACAGCGAATCCTATGGTTCAAACTATCGTTGCAGGGGTGGAAAGTAGCACTTTTGATCCGAACGAGGACAACAATGCCCAAGCTCTGGCGGTAGTGGTTGAGGCATCCAATCCGCCGCCCCAAGGTGGAGACAGCGGATGCTTTATTGCCACGGCGGCATTTGACTCACCGCTCGCTAAGGAAGTACAGATTTTACGTCACTTCCGGGACCGATTTTTGCTCACCAATCTGGCAGGGCAAATTCTGGTCCGCGGCTATTATTTTTCCAGCCCTCCTCTGGCAAACTTTATCGATCAGCATCCCGAACTCAAAAAAACCGTGCGCGTAGCGCTTTGGCCTGTTGTCTGGTGGGCCCATTTGACACTAACATCCCCCAATTTGGCTTTTTTGGCGCTAATTGGCGGGTTCCTCCTCATTTTAACCCTTCTGTATTGGATGATCCGGTCTTGGCAACACAAAATTGGTACTTAATTTAACCACATCAATTTTTTCCTCATATTTTCAATCATATAGACTTTTTTTCGAATTTTGTGGTCTCAAAGGTTGCAAAATCAGCTATAAGGTTATTTAATAGTTAAATGGCCTAAATAAATTGATATTTCTGGTTGCCCCTGACCCATTTTCATAAGAATTGTTTTTGGCTATACTAAAATTGTTCTGGGTTTGTCTGGCAATAATTCGAAAAAGGGGGAACCCCCTTTTGGGAATACTGAATAGAATCAATCTTATATGTTTCCTGAGCTTCCTATGATGGAAGCCTGTTGCGGAATCAACAAAAGAAACCACAACTACTTGGCCAAAGCAATCCCTTCCGCCCCTCTCAGCCTTTTGCCAAGTCGATTCCCGCGTACACTTCCTTTTTCACGAGGATGGAAACCGTTTGTTTTTTTCTGTTCCCAAGGCCGTTTTGTTTGTGCAAGGCCAATGGCTACTTAAAAACAATCCGAACTGTCTTGAAGCATTAAAAAATCCCATTCTCAAAATCATCTCACATGGTAGCGTTTACATTTCTCACCAATAATTAGTTATACCCATAAGCATGAAGAATTTTTATGGACGGCGGCCTGGAGACTTACTTTCTCCCCCTGTCCCAATTTTATAAGAATTCATACTGTTTATACTTGAGCTTGGAGTGCGTACATTGATGAAACAAAGTGGAGGAACCCGGTGCGGGTTAACGTATGGTATTGCGCTGATTTGGGGATTGAGCGTCCTAGGCTGGACGACGGCGTCCGCCACCACGGCAATCCCCGCCCATCCTGCTTCGACGCCTTTTCTCACGACCCCCCTGAGTTTTGAAGCCAATGTGGGGCAAGTTGAAGCCCCCGTCCACTACCTGGCGCGGGCTTCCGGCTATGGGGTGTTTCTGACCCCGACGGAGGCTGTCCTGGTGATGCAACGTCCCACCATCCCTGCCCTACCCGACTCGCTTGCTGACCCGACAGCCTCTCCCTCAGCCCCTTTCACCGAAGCGACGCTGCGTCTGCAATTCGTAGGCACAGAGGGGGGAACGGCGGCACCAGTCGGGCGCAAACCTCTTCCCGGCCAGAGTCATTACTTCCTGGGCAACGACCCCACCAAGTGGTATGCCCATGTGCCTCAGTATGCCCAAGTGGTTTACGAAGACCTTTATCCGGGCATCGACCTGGTCTATTACGGGCGAGCGGGCCAGTTAGAATACGACCTGGTAGTTGCCCCCGGAGCCGACCCGGCCGCGATTGAGCTTCAGGTGACGGGGGCGGAGACGATCACGATGATGCCTGATGGCGCTTTGCGGTTAGAAACGGCCGTGGGGGATGTGCTGCAACACCCGCCGGTTATCTATCAAGAATATGATGGGGTCATGCACCGAATCGCCGGAGGCTTTCACTTGCGGGAGGCGAATCGGGTCAGCTTTACGATTGCGGCCTATGATGCCACTCGCCCCTTATACATTGATCCCATCTTAAGCTACGCTTCCTATGTAGCGTCTGATGGGCTGTACAGTCTCGCCCGCGATTCCGGGGGCAATCTCTATCTGACCGGGGCGGCCCTCCCCTCTTTCCCAACGGTCAATGCGGTGCAGAGTCAGCATCAAGGGTATCGAGATGCCTTCGTGAGCAAATTGGATCCGACCGGCACCACGTTGCTGTATGCGACCTACCTCGGTGGCAGTCGGGACGATCTGGGGCGAGATTTGGCGGTCGACGCGGCAGGCCATGCCTATGTCGTGGGGATTTCCTCGTCAACCGATTTTCCGACGGCCAGTGCCATCCAAGAAAAGAACGCGGGCTCCTATGATGTGTTTGTGGCCATGTTGAGTCCCTCGGGCGCCTCGCTGGAGTATGCCACCTACCTGGGGGGGAGTGGGGAAGACGGCTTGCTGCGGGGTCTCGCTCTGGCCCTCGATGCACAAGGGAATGCGTATCTGACCGGGACGACGAATTCGTCAGATTTTCCGACGCGCACGCCCCTCCAGGCCACGTACGGCGGCGCCGTGGACGCCTTTGTGGCCAAAATAGGGAGCGCCGGATCGGCCCTGATGTATGCCACCTACCTGGGCGGCACCTCGAGTGAATATGGAGGGGATCTGGCAGTGGATGACGTCGGCCAGGCCTATGTGGTGGGAACGAGCTTTTCCCAGGATTTTCCGACCGTGAATCCCCTGCAGCCCACGCTGGGCGGCGAGCGGGACCTCTTTATCACCAAACTCACCTCCGATGGCGGGGCCATGGTGTACTCCACCTATCTAGGCGGAACCGCCCAGGATGAGGGGCGCGGGCTGACAATCAATGCCGACGGGCAGGTGTATGTCACCGGGCATACGCATTCGACGGACTATCCGGTCGTCCATCCCGTTCAGGCTACCGTGGCCGGGGGGGCAGATGTGATCATGAGTCACCTCGATGCCGCCGGGACCTCCCTCGTGTCTTCGACCTATGTCGGCGGAAAGGGACAGGATAAGGGCATTGGGATTGCGGTCGATGCCAGCAGCCAGGTGTATGTGACCGGCTCAACCGGGAGTGCGGATTTCCCGATTACCGCGAATGCGGCCCAGCCCACGCCCGGCATGGCCGGGGTGGATGCGTTTGTGCTCAAACTTCCTTCCACCGGCGAGACCTTGCTGTATGCCACTTACCTGGGTGGAGATGGCGCCGATGCCGGACAGGCCATTGCCGTGGAGGGGACGCACACCGCCTATGTCGTGGGAACCACGGCGTCGTCCGACTTTCCCCGCACCGCTCCGTTCCAGGCTGCGCCGTCGGGCGGGTTTGTGGCCAAACTAAGCGAGACGGGGTCGCAGCTTGCCGATCTGACCCTCACCATGGTCGAGTCTTCGGAGCCCGTGGAGCAGGGCACGCCGTTGACCTATACCCTGACCGTCACCAATAACGGCCCCGATCCGGCCACCGGGGTGACGGTGACGGATACCGTATCACCCCGCTTCCTCGTGGAGTCGGTCTCGGGCAGTCAGGGCACCTGTCAGGGAGCGCCCGTGGTCTGTCAGCTGGGCACCCTGAACCCGGGCAGCCAGGCGACCATCACGCTGACGGGAACTCCCTTGGCCGTCCCGTGGACGCTGACAAATCGGGCGAGTGTCTTGAGCGAGCTCCCGGACCCGACGATCGCCAACAACAGTATAAAACTCACCACCGAGGTGACCGCCCCAGAGGAAGGGGCCACCGCCGATCTCTCGCTTATCAAAAATGATGATACCGACCCGGCCACTATTGGGGCCCCCTTCCGGTACACCCTGACGATCACCAACAATGGACCGGACCCGGCCCCTGACATCATCGTGACGGAGACGCTGCCTCCGGAGGTCTCGGGTGGCTCGGCGATCCCGAGTCAGGGTAGCTGTGCAGGGAGTCGGGAGCTGATCTGTGCGTTGGGAAGTCTCGAGGCGGGCGGAGAGGCCACGGTCACCATCGACGTGATCCCGACCACCATTACGACGCTCCTCAGTCGGGCCCAGGTGACCAGTGCGGCGGCAGATCCAGCCCCGGACAATAATCGCGACTCGGAAACCACCCTGATTAAGGTGGTGCCCCAGCAGGATGGTTCAAATGAGGTAAATTTAAGTTTGACTGTGGAAATTGAAGAAGACCCTGTTGAAGCTAACAGTTCTGGTAAAGGAACTCTTAGTTGGAAAGTTACCGTGCGTAACACAGCAACAGTGCAAGCCGGTGGTGTCCTGGTGAAAGGTATCGCTCCTGATGCTGCCGGTGTGGATCTTAGAAATCTCAGCCCAATGAAAACGGGTGAGGAGATGCAATCGGCCACTTGTGTTCCTTTAAATTGTGGGCAGATTGAGAATATAAATGAATGCGAAGACCTCTTAGGCGGTAATGTGGATTTACTAGAGCCGCCGCTGGAGTTCACCTGTGACGCTGGGAACTTGGACTTTGGCCAGGTATTCACGGTAGACTTCGCGGCGGCGTTTACACCTGGAACCCATTCGATGTCAGCGGGTGTGACCACCGCCTCCACGGATACTAGTCCGGGGAATGATCAAGCATCTTCAAGTGGTACAGTATTGCCAGAATCCGAGGACCCCGAACCTGCCCCGGCTGAGGGGGGCGGATGCTTTATTGCCACAGCCGCCTTTGGTTCACCACTTGCCAAGGAGGTACAGATTTTACGTCACTTTAGAGATCAATATTTACTTCCTCATCTGGCGGGGCAACTCCTGGTCCAGGGCTACTATTTTTCCAGCCCTCCCATGGCAGCGATTATCGAGCAGCAACCACTCCTCAAAGAAGTTGTGCGGCTTTCTCTGTGGCCGGTGGTCTGGTGGGCCCATTTATCGCTGGAAGCCCCCTTTCTGGCTTCTGTGGTCTTATTGGGATGGCTCATTATCAGTCTGAGCCTGCTGTATTGGATTGCCTGGTTTTGGCAACGAAACGGATTTATTGTTCGGGGAGGTCGACGATGACTCAGAGAGACCATAGGCTGACATCAAAATTTTCCATCTGTGTTATCTTCACGTGGGCCGTCGTTTTTGGTTTAGGGGGAATAGCCCTTTACACCGCCACGCCAACTGCTCAGGCCGGTGGGGGGGGAAATCCAATCCGGTCGGCCACAGAGCATACCAATGCCGACATTTCTTTTTCCTCACCTAAACGGTATGCGCTGATTTCAGATGGTGAGAAACACATACAAAGACTTTATGCAAAAGGCAGCCTCCTGTTTCAAGAGAACCGTTGGACTCCCGTTCTGATCATTGAACGTATTGAACCCCAGGGCGTCTTAATTCGTCAGACAAAAACCGACCGCAAAGAACTGTTACCATTCGGGCACCAGTTGCCTGGCTTGCCCCATTTAACTCTGGTAAAGGACGTGGCGCTAACCGAAATTCGCTATGGGTTTAAAGTCGTCGACGATCAACCCGACCAAGAACCTATTGTTAAACGTATTGAGGGCTCCCGGGCCTACCTGGTGAAAGAAGTCCGGGCAGTATCCTTATCTTCGACCCGCCAAGCCCTCATGCAAACCTCCGTTCCTTCACCACCACCGTCTTCTTCACCGGGAAATTCCATTATTTCGAAAATCCAGGTCACCCAATTGGATGAAGACAATTATGCGATTGACAAGGAGAGCCTTCGGCCACTCGCTAATTCCGTTCGCCGGGGTCTGGGAAATCTCAAACAGAGTTTCGATTTGGCTTTTTCCGTCCTCACGCCTACCAGCCTGCAATTGACCTCGTCCCTTGGTGATGCCACGATCAGTCAACAAGGGTTTACCATCACCCGCTTTGGCAACTTCCGGAAAGAAGAACTAGGGCTGCAGGTAGGTGATAGAATCATGACTATTAATGACCGATCTGTGACGAGCCCCTTGTCCGCTTATGGAGTAGTGAGAATTCTTTTATCCGAGAATAAAAATGTGGACCAGCTCAAGGTTAACCTCGTCCGGGAGGACATCCCCATAACCAAAACGTATCATCTCAAATAACAACTCAAACTCATCTCTCCGGCATTAGCCAGCCCGTCCTAGCTTCGCCGTCATTTGCTTAAGCTTCATGCCATTCTTGACGGCATACCCTTTTTGATCGTTGTCGAAGTAGCAGTAGACGTCCTTTCCCTCATTACTCCACCTCACACTTTTTTTGCTTAGTTCCGGAGGGTCTCGTCATCATATTCTTCTTGATAGGGGCCATCCGGACCATGTAAACCGATATACGCAAAATCGGCCGTCACGCCCCCGGGAGCCCACCGCCCTGCAAGATGGTAGAGACACAAAGCGGCATGGTTTTTGGCCAAAAGATCATAAATGGGTTGGTCGAACCAACTCTCACAACGAAATTCGAATGCATAACGATATGGTTTCGGTAATATCTTGAGAAAATTTTCCAACCGCGTTGCATTGACACCCCAGCACGGGGGCAATGGAAAGAGAATCGGTTTCAATTTTTTGCCCAACACCTCAATGGTCCGAAAAAATCGCTTCATATTTTGCCGGGGATCTTTGAGTTTCTTCATATGCGTAATAAAACGGTTCCCTTTACGAGCGAGGAGAAAATCTGTAGAGGTCCCCGCATGCCAATCTCGCAATGTGTGAATGGCCGGGAGTTGATAAAACGTATTGTTTATTTCTACGGTTCCGAAATGGCTGGTGTAATAGGCGAGAAACTCCGGACCGGGCGTGGATTCAGGATAACATGGTCCAACCCAATGGGCGTAATGCCAGCCGGACGTTCCGATAAGGATCATTCCAGGCTTTATTGATTGTATTCATGAGTGAGGATATACGGGTTAGTGAATAATCCCTAATACTTTTCCAACTTTTTCAAAAGCCCGTAACGCTTGATGAAGGTGGTCTTGTGTGTGGGCTGCAGACATTTGGACACGGACCCTGGCCTCGCCTTGGGGTACCACGGGAAAACTAAAACCGATCACATAGATTCCTTCCTCTAGCAACCCCTCGGCCAATTTGGTAGCAAGGGCGGCATCACCCAGCATGATGGGAATGATTGGATGCAAACCGGGTATGATCCTAAAACCTAAGGTCTCGAGGCGAGAACGAAACAACTCCGTATGTTCCCGAATTGATGTTCGTAGGTCGTCACCGGTGATGACCAGATTCAACGCTTTGAGCGTGGCCGCAATAATGACTGGAGGAAGGGCATTGGAAAATAAGTACGGCCGCGACCGTTGGCGAAGCAATTCGATGATTTCCAGGCGACCAGAAGTGAATCCGCCTGAGGCGCCCCCCATGGCTTTTCCAAGGGTACTTGTAATGATATCAACCCCCGCCGACACCCCAAAGTGGTCCGGCGTGCCTCTCCCCTTGTGGCCCAAGACTCCCGTCGCATGGCTATCGTCTACCAACAGCACCGCATCGTAACGCTCGGCGAGGTCAGATATCTCATCAAGCCGCGCCAAATCTCCATTCATGGAAAAGACCCCATCGGTCGCGATCAGGCGAAGACGAAAAGTTTTGGCCTCTTGAAGGGCGCGTTCCAATTCCTTCATGTCGGAATGGGCATAGCGGAAGCGTTTGGCTTTACAGAGACGAATGCCGTCGATAAGACTCGCGTGGTTCAGCGCATCACTGATGACCGCGTCCCGATCATCAAGAAGTGTCTCAAAGAGACCGGTGTTCGCATCGTAACACGAGGTATACAAAATGGTGCCTTCGGTACCCAAAAACTGGCTGATCGCCTGTTCCAACTGCTTGTGTTGGTCCTGGGTTCCACATATGAACCGCACCGACGCCATACCATACCCATATTGCTTTAACCCTTTCTCCAGAGCTTGGATAATCTCAGGGTGAGTCGCAAGACCAAGATAATTATTGGCACACAAGTTCACCACCTCTCCTTGTGCCACCCGAATCTTGCCACCTTGGGGGCCCAGGAGCTGACGCTCGGTCTTGTACAAACCCGCTGATCGAATGTCCTCGAGTTCCGTTTCTACAACCCGTTTAAGTGAAGCATAGGCCATGCTTGCAACCAACGATGCAGGAAAATATCTAAAGATTCATGTCTACAGTCCAATGTTGGAAGAGAACATTTCTGCGGTCTTTTTACATGAAACTTGAAACCCTTGACCTTTAGGGAAACATGACGACCTTCCCGCATTCCCCAGAATTAACAAGCTCAAATCCTTTGTCGAAATCGGACATAGGAAAGGAATGTGTCACGACTGATCGAATATTGAGTCCGGCTCTCATGAGACCTGCCAGACGATACCATGTTCCAAACAACCTTCGTCCGGTGACGCCATCCACCCGAATTCCTTTAAAGATGATTTCTTCCGCCAGATCGAAATACACCTGTCCGGTGGGGATACCAAATAATGTGACTCTTCCACCGTTTTTCACCGAACCAAAAGCCAGGCGCATAGACGAGGGAGCACCGGACATTTCCAGCGCCGCATCCACTCCATTTCCGTTAGTTAAGTCGTTAATCGCTGTGGCCATGGTCTCTAAGGACATGGCCTTGGCATTGAGGACATGGTCCGCGCCCAGTTGATCGGCCAACTTCAATCGGTACTCACTGATATCTGTTGCGATAATAAGTGACGCTCCTGATATCCGGGCTACGGCGATCGCAAATAACCCCGTTGGACCACACCCATTAATCAGGATCGTATATCCGGTCACATCCTCAACCAGTGCCGCATCGACAGCATTCCCCAGAGGCTCTTGAATGCAAGCCAATTCCGGTGGGATATTCCTATCAGTTTTCCACAAGAGGCGTTCCGGGAGGGCGACGAAATCTGCATAGGACCCGTCAAAGTCGACCCCTAAGATACGATAATGTTTGCAGACATGTCCCTGACACGTCCGGCATTGAAAACATGCCCCACAGGTCAGATGAGATTCCGCAGCGACATAGTCTCCTACTTTCACGGCTGAGACTGCGGACCCGACTTCCACAACCTCCCCGCACATTTCGTGACCAATAACCCGAGGCAACTGAATGCGGTGGCTCGCCCACTCGTCCCAATTATAAATATGCGCATCGGTGCCACAAAGAGAAGTCGCTTTGACCCGAACAATGACTTCAGTCCGGCCAGGCTTAGGATCTGGCCAATCCACATGGGCAAAACCCAGCTCGGGCTTTGTTTTGACGAGGGCTTTCATCCTGGCACCTCCTTATAATTCATTATATACCCCCTGGAGATCAGGAACCATCTGAGGTACAAAACCCTGAACCAAAGGCTGGCATTCAATGTAGCCATCCTTCTACCCAACTCGTTCTCCGGGAATGGGAAGAAGGGCGTTTAATAAATTTTAAGAAAGGAACATGTCACCAGTATGAGGACCTGTTCAGAGCCCCTTCCCAAGAAAAACCGTTTGATGCCTTTCAGGCTTCATGAGCCGATTTTCCCTGGCTATCCTTTTTGTTCCCAAAAAAAATTCATGTGCAAAGACAAGCACTGACCCCGTGGGCCCTTACTAGGTTCTGACCTGCCCCCTATCGCTCATTTTCAGGTGTCGGCCAAATCCGAGAACCTCAACCTGTCCCTAAACCCTTTGACCTCTATAGCCTTCTCAGTTTATCCTCTTCGAATACAAAACGTCGGAAGGGATAATCTGAAAAGCGCCCATCAATTTTTGCATCCCCATTCTGGTCTTTTTGAAATGGGAATCCGTATTCCGTCCGTTCACCGGGCATTAGGTGGTAAAATTCCCCAAAAAATTAATTTCCCGAAATATATGGAAGAATTTGCCGGCTGATACAAAGCAATAACTGCATGGTCATTATTCGATTAAGAGGAGGCATGGGCAACCAGATGTTCCAATATGCTTTTGGTCGCCGGATGGCAGAAGCGTTGAATACAAAACTTTTTTTGGATTTGTCTCTTTTGTTGGATTGGGCAACGGGCAAGGAAAGCGTCTACAGGGACTATGAACTGGACGTTTTTAATGTCGCCCCTCAATTTATCATTCATCCCGGGCTGCTCAGGGCCATTTATACAATCCGCTATTCGGGCACCGGCGAATTCATCCGAAAGTGTATTGGCAGGGGACGGAATTACGTAAAAGAACCCCATTTTCACGTCTCCGAAGAACTGCTCCAAATGCCACAGGACAATACCATCTACCAGGGTTGGTGGCAAAGCGAACGCTATTTTTCGGGAATTTCGGACAAAATCAGAATGGAATTCACCTTTAAAGACCCACTCCTTTCCATATCCCAACCGCTCTTTGATGAAATACGCCAAACAAACTCGATTTGTGTACATGTAAGAAGGACGGACTATCTCAAGGTTGCCTCCCTAAACACCACCGACAAAGACTATTTTTTGCAGGCGGCAGAGAGGATAGCCGACAAAGTCAAGGACCCGTTTTTTTATGTTTTTTCCGACGACACCGAATGGTGTGAACAACAAATCCAGTTGGATTATCCGGTACGAATCGTCGGACACGACCTCAAGGGTTATAAATCCGGAAATCACCTCAGGTTAATGGCTGCCTGCAAGCATTTCATTATTTCGAACAGCTCATTCGCCTGGTGGGCGGTTTGGCTGAATGAAAATCCCGATAGGATCGTGATCGCCCCCCGGAACTGGTTTAACAATCCCAAACAGAATACTTCAGACCTGGTACCCAAAAATTGGATTAGAATGTAAACATGAAGACGAATTGATTTGGTTTTTCCATTGATTCGTCGCAAATATTTCACCTTAAAAGCAGGCAGGATTCGATTAATAGGCAATGGTTGGGAAGTTTGGCCTACTTGTGAAGCGATAGTATTCGCTTCCAACAGGCTCCAGCCTTGAGCCAACACTCCACTTGCCCTTCACCTATTTCAAGCCTCCCACCGCATCGCAATTGTTGGGATTATTCTATGTGCAACGGTAGGTCCAGGAGTGAGGAAAGCCTTTCTCCCCACCTTCCCACGCTCATTGGGAGACAAGGGACTGTCGTGATTGACATCCCATGGCATCTACGCTACGTTTCCAATTCCCAAAAAACAGGGTAAAAATTTTCTCCTGTTTGAACATTACCTTCTTCAAAGCCCGGAAAGAATCAACATCGAGCCTGAAAAGATCCCGAAGAAGATCAAGGTACTTCAGGCCAGGTTATTGCTGATAGGGTTTGCGAATACGTCTCTACGCAACCACAAGCCTAAGATATAGAACAGGCGTGGCCAGGTACCCAGGTACGGCTTACGGGCCGCACTATTTTTTTCGATGCGTAAACCAATAAAACCCATTTGGGAACTAAAGGATTCAAAAGAAAGGAAGGAGAGACTATGTCATTGGTAATTGGCGATAAGTCGGTGGTGAGTATGCATTATAAGCTCACCAATGAAGAAGGCAAGGTGTTGGATAGTTCGGAAGGCGCTGAGCCCCTGGCGTATTTACATGGTGCCGGGAATATTATCCCCGGATTGGAAAAGGCTCTAGTAGGAAAGGTCGCGGGAGATTCCTTAAAGGTGAAAGTTGAGCCGGCCGAGGGCTACGGGGAAATCAATCCCGAAGGAATCAAAGTCATCGAAAAGTCTGCGTTTGAAGGGGTAGAATCAATTGAAGCAGGTATGGCCTTTGAGGCCAAAGCCCCGGATGGCCGGAAACAACAAATATTTGTGAAGAAAGTAGAGGGGAATGAGGTGACGATTGATTTAAATCATCCTCTAGCCGGAGTCGTGTTAAATTTTGACATTCAAATTGTGGGTGTACGAGAAGCCACGAAAGAAGAACTCGAACATGGGCACACTCATGATCATGGCCATTCTCATTAGATTGCACAAGGGAACGCCTAGTCCCGATTCCCTTTTCACCGCAGCGGACTTGTCATACCAATCCCCGCCACATCTTATAAGGTGACGAAAAACATCAGCGGGAGCGTGATCAGGCTTAACAGATACGTCGCGATCACTAACGTGGACGCGATGGGTCCGTCACAGCCATATCGTGCCGCTATGACGGCAGAGACAGTGCCAGCGGGCATAGCGGTTTCCAAAACAAGCACTTCCCGTTCAAGGTCAGGAAGGTCAAAGTAGATGGCCCCCCACCCAGCAAGAGCTGGTTCAACGAGTAGCTTCAATCCAGCGACGACACCGAGAAGGGGGACAAGGGTTCGAACTTCGATAGGTTTCAACAGGAGCGCGATTGTGATGGCAACCAAGACGATCAAAGTATCACCGATGGTATTAAGCACCTGGTACAGGAGGCCAACGAGGAGTGCCTCTTGTGACAGTGCGAGCGACGAAGCGGTGAGTCCCAGTATCGTCGCAACAAAGATAGGGGAATAAAAAAACGCTTTTGCGGTGGCCCAGGGATGTCCTGATCCTGTATCCGTCTTTCCAAAAATCACGGCAATCGCAACGCCCAAGGTAAACACCGGCACGCAATTACCAAACTCTCCGATGATGATGGCGTCTGCCATGGCATCCGAGTTGGCTCCGAAGACTTGATTCACTAGCGAATACCCCACTGTAGACGAACTCCCAAAACCCGTCACCAATGCTAAAGAACCGAGAACCGGTCGATCCAGATTGAGGGCAAACCCTACACCCAAGACAATTATGAGACAGATCAACACTGAGGCGAACATCAAAAAAGCTGGGAATAATTTTTCGAGCACGAGAGGGGTTTGGGAAAGATTTGAAAAAATGATAGCTGGTAGGGCGAAGTCAGTCACCAGCTTCCCAAACACCACATTATGTTCGCTTAGCAGGATAGAACGTCGCTTGAGCCAGCCTGCACACAGAACCAGAACAAACAGCACACCGATAGATTGGACAAGATTGTAAAACTGCGTCATGGACGCCTAACCCTGGAATCGAAACAATTCATCCGGAGATGCAATGTTTTTACCGCAGTCCAGAAACCGGGTTTGGGAGGCGCCTGGCATAGGAAAAATCGTAATGAATCCAATGTTCTCCCGTGCTGCAAGGTTGGGGATATCATGAGTCTTTTCTCCCACGTGGGTGTGGATCTCGTTAAGACTCCCGGTTCGGCTCCTTATGCACGCACCATGAGGGAATTACCAGAAGTGGTACGTCAGGGCAATTCGTGAGTGTCCAAAAAACTCCCTGTCTTCAGAGGTATCCGGGGCGCTGAGGAAAGAGATGACGCCGATTTGCGCCGAAAATTTCGGATGGAAGCGGTAGATAAGCTTTGAAATGTTAAAGACGTAGTTTTTGTCATCCGCATTTGTCGTACCCATAAATAAGCTGGCGTAAGAGACCGTTTTCGTGAGATGTCCTGATAGGAGTGCCTGGTAGACTCCAGCAAACAACACTTCCGAGGCTTCCTGAGTCGGATCCACATATAGGAATCCTGGCCCAAATCCGCCTGATACCGTCAAGAGTTTGGTTTTCAACGGTGAGATCCCGAGCCCCACTCCCTGGGTATATGCCCAATTGAAGCCGGCCCCCACGCTTTCAATGGGAAGGGCCACCACAAACCCATGAAGCAGACCACGATTCACGAGGCCCTTTCTTGGATAAGTCAATCGCGAAAGAATGAGCGCCTCTCGTGGATTGGTGACACCATCAAACGTTCCGAATGCCTGATACAACCTGGCGATAAGAAACCAATCTGCCTCCTGACTCCTGCCTTTCCAGTCCGTTCCAACAAAAAGCCGCGGCGATGTCGGAACAAGGGTTCCATAGGAATGATCGTACCCCAGGGAAACCGACCCATGCACGTAATCTGACGTATGATTGTCATCAGGTGTAGGCTGTGTCAATGCCAGCTGAGGGCATAAGGCGCCAAATAGCAAAGCAATGAGCCCCGCCATCCTAAGCTGCCATCTTGCAAGGAGTAACATGCCGTCCCTTTGAATCCACCAAAACTCAGGAAGGAATTGTCAACTTTAGTCCAAATTAGCCTCGTAGACTCATGAAGTCGGCACTCATAGGGAGGAGAGCACCCCGTGAGTGATGGCTACCTCATCATGGTAAGCTATAGCACAGCCAGCACCCAACCAAAATGAAATTCAATGAATAAGGCAGCCGATTCGCTAGCTGACAGTTGAAGGCTCTAACCCTGACTGTCAGGAGACTCACCCATCACCCACGAAAGGGAGCCAGACATGATGGCTGTGGGCACACATGAAGAAGCCATCTTTGAAGGAAAACATCGGTTGCTGAAGCAAATGTCTTTCATTCCCTTTACCCTGATCGTTTTATTATTTCAATTCGCTTGTTCCTCGATAACGATCCCAGAATTGCAGGAGCAGGGAATCCGGACTTTTCACAGCAACAACCCCAGACAACAATCAGGATTCAACCGAATCAGCGAGGTATTGATTTGGAATATAAAAAAGGGACAAGAGGATACATTTTTTGAAGATTTTAAGTATTTATCAGATGGAAAAGACCTCATTCTTCTTCAGGAATTTTTGAATAACGATAAGGTACTTCGCGCTGTCCTAGATCAAAATCCCCATGAGTATATCTTGGGTGTATCATTTATGTATGACGGAAAATTTCCTCAGGAAGCAACTGGCGTGGCGATAGGATCTGTGGTTCCCCCGGTAGATACGATTGTATTCCGTCCCCCTGGGCGGGAACCATTTTTAGGCACACCAAAAGTGACCCTGTGTAATACATTCAAGATACAGGGTTCGAAGAAGCTACTATTGGTGTGCAATATTCACGGATACAATTTTACACATGATGAGGACTTCAAGAAACAAATTGAAATGATCACACCGCTTTTACGAACACACCAAGGCCCCGTATTATTTGGTGGGGATTTCAATACCAATAATAAAAACAAATGGAATATTTTGGAAAAACTGGTAATTGAGGATTCTGGTCTCACCCCCGTGATGTTTTCTCCGGATGACCGTAAAACTGCGAATTCCTGGTTATTCTGGCAAGCCGAGCTTCCGATCGATCACATTTTTACTAGGGGGCTATCAGTAACCAATAGTCGGGTGTGGAAGGAATTGACAGGTTCGGACCATGACGCGTTATCCATTACCATTACAGTGGAAGAATAATACCATGCCCCATCAGGGTGAAGGACGGCGCTGAAAATTCATGAAAGTCCCTCCCTGCGGCCCTAAGAATGCTTACCCCGATCTGGTTCATCGTCATCATGTTTCTGGGAAGTTGATGTGGGCCTCTTAAATTGTTACCTGAAACTTGAAACCTGAAACCCGAAACTTCTTTTTTCCCCGAAACCCGAAACGCGAAACCCGAAACTTTTTTAGCAGCTTTCCCTATCGGAGCAGCAATACTGAACAACTCGACCTATGGAGCACAGTATGGGAGACACTCCCCAAGACAACCCGACTAATGGCTGAAGGGTGATGGCTTCCCATAACAATAAGGTCTGGCTGTGTTTCGGTTTCCTGTTCGAGAATGGTTTCGGCTGGTGCTCCCATTCCGACTAACCCTGTGACCGCATAAGAAGTCGATGTCAATTCAGCGACCGCTTTATCCATAAATGTTTCTGCACTTTCCAGGGCCTGTTGCACCTCGGACTCCGGGGCTGACACTCCAGCCCGGAATATGGAACGCGGGATAGGCACGACTGTGAATACGATGAATTCCACTGGGTCGTGAAAGGGATGAATGGCCAGAAACCCTTTCACTCTCTCCACATCATCGAAATCTTGAAGGGGGAGAAGAATTTTTTTAATCTCTGCCAAAGGCGGTTTGATAATGAGAACAGGGCAAGGAGCATGCGTGAGAACTCGATGCGACACACTTCCTAACACCAGTTCCTGAATCTGACCCACCCCACGGGCCCCCAATAAGATAAGATCAGCATGAATTTCCTCTCCCACGGAACAAATCAATTCGGCAGGAACCCCTTCCTCCAAGCGTTTCTCCACGGGCGAAGCATGACAAGAGAGGTGAGACAGGGTTCGCGTCAACACCTGTTTCCCGTCGGCGCGCATGCCCTGTTCAACCGTCATCGCAAGGTCTTTGGCAATTTCCGGTCCGATCATCGGATAGGTTAACCGGGGCAGGTCGAGGACATGAAGGACCGTCAGGCTCGTTACTGAGGCCAGACCTTGAACCGCTTCAGTGGCTCTATTGGAATGTTCGGAACCGTCAACAGCTAATAGGACGCGCATTCGTGGCTCCTCATTTGTGCGTTCTTATCATTAGACATGGTTTCTGTACACATCTCACGCTCACCCTACCCTCTCCCTCATAAGGAGAGGGTAATATTTCTATTTCACTTACAGGTCATTGTGGCTGTTGCCCTTGAGCATCTACCATGGCAGCAAGATCATGGAGCGCCTGTGAGATTTTGACCTCAACCGTCTCACCTTCGCGAAGTTGCCTGAGGGAGTCAGGGAGCCCGGTCAATTGAAGACGAGCATGCTCACGTGATTGCGTTAAGGTCCTGGGAGTTCCAATTGGTTTTCCGGATTCCATCACAGGCTGGATCAAGGCCTCTCCCTCCTGATGATCATCAGCCGTCGTCAAAACATCAAAGTCGATGCGCCCATCCTGATTAAATTGCCGGAAGACTTGTTTTGGTCCAGGCCAGGTGGCCTTGCCTTCCGATTTTTTTCGACAGGCGCGACCAGCATATTCCTGAAGTTTGTACGCACAATCCAAATACGGAACATCAGCCGACACCGTCATCTTAGTGCCCACTGCGAGAAGATCAATGGGTGCCTTGGCGCCTACTATGTTCTGAATGGCATACTCATCCAGATTGCCACTTGCGGTAATTTGGGCCTCGTGTAAACCTCCCTCATCCAATATTCGCCGAACCTTGAACGAATGGTCTGCTAAATCTCCGCTATCCAATCGCACACCTTTTATGGTTATGCCTTTTTCTTTTAAACGCGGCGCAAGGGCCACAACTTTTTTAGCACCTTCTTCTGTATCGTAGGTATCGATTAACAAAATGACATTGTTTGGTTGGGCGTCGGCAAAATGCTCAAACGCCAATGTTTCTAAGGAATGAGCCTGAATAAAAGAATGAGCCATAGTGCCAAACACAGGAACTCCGAATAGTGGTTCCGCCAAGACGGTCGCCGATCCGGCAAATCCGGCCAGGTAGCTCGCCCGAGCCGCGAGTAACCCGGCCTCTGCTCCATGGGCACGCCGTAATCCGAAATCGACTAGTGGCTTTCCCGCCCCCACCAACACCGACCGGGCAGCTTTTGACGCCACCAAGGTTTGAAACTGCAGAAGATTGATGAGTCGAGTTTCAATCAGTTGTGCCTGCGGAAGAGGAGCGGTCACTCGCGCAATCGGTTCATTCGTAAAAAACACGGTGCCCTCGGGCATAGCATGGAGGTCGCCGCTAAAGCTCAATCTCCCAAGATAGTCTACAAAGGATTTGGGAAATAGGCCACTTTTATTAATCCAATCCAATTCCGAAGGGGTAAAGTGGACCCCCTCCAAAAACTCCACTAATTGTTTCAGACCGGCTGCCATGAAAAACCCTCGCTGCTTGGGCATCTTGCGAACGAAAAATTCGAATACGGCGGTCTCTTCCATCCCCTGCTCCATATAGCCCTGAAGCATAGTCAGTTGATAGAGATCAGTGAGGAGAATGCTCGGTCGACTATCCATCACCGGAACCTAATCAAAAACGCAGCGATTCGTTCGGGGGTTCTAAGGCTCGACAAGGACCCAGGACGGTCATAAGGATTATTCCTCGCCGCATTTCCTGGAGGTTCCCCGGGTGTATATTGATTTTCTTTGGTGTTCTTCTTGTCCTAGGGGGTGTTGTTGAAGAGACTTCGCTTTTATGTGTGTCTCTGGCTTGGGGTCTTTCTTCCGCATCCACCAAGGGTTCGGGGCTTTCCTGAAATAATCCATGGACTTTCGATTCCGTTTCCCGATCCGCGCTTCCATCCAGTTCCCTTTTCAACCACCGGGCGACAAAAGAAAGTAACGCGACGATCAAAAATACAATTAAATAAATAAACGGTTCCAGACTCATCAGTGCCTCACTTTATTGGACCATCTGAGGACTCTTCTTCCGTCCCACCTATCGCTTCCCGCATCGACGTGTCAGCTTGGACATTTTTCATGCGATAATAATCCATGATCCCCAAATTGCCCTGACGGAAGGCTTCAGCCATCGCTCGAGGAACCTCCGCTTCCGCTTCGACGACACGCGCCCGCATTTCCTGCTCCAGGGCCACGGCCATGGCCCGTCGTTCTTCTGCTTTGGCCTGGGCAATCTGCTTATCTGCATTAGCTTGGTCGATTTGGAGTTTCGCCCCGATATTTTCGCCGACATCCACATCCGCAATGTCAATGGATAAAATTTCAAATGCCGTTCCGGCGTCTAGCCCTTTTTCCAATATATGCTTGGAAATGTCATCAGGATTTTCCAGCACATCTTTGTGTCTCGGTGAAGAACCGATGGTGCTGACCATTCCCTCACCCACCCGAGCAATCACGGTCTCTTCACCAGCCCCCCCGACTAATCGGTCTATGTTGGCACGGACAGTGACCCGGGAGACCGCGATGAGCTGAATGCCATCCTTGGCAACCGCCGTGATACGGGGAGTTTCAATGACCTTCGGAAGGACCGACATCTGGACAGCTTCGAGAACATTGCGACCGGCTAGATCGATCGCGGCCGCCCGTTTAAAAGGCATGGGAATATTGGCTTTGTCCGCGGAGATCATGGCATTGACCACTCTGACGACATTGCCCCCAGCCAGATAGTGAGCCTCTAAGTCATTGATGGGAATCTCCAGTCCGGCTTTTACCGCGCTAATTCGTGCATTAACCACGGTGCCCGGGGGAACACGACGAAACCGCATTCCGATGAGAGTCATGAGACCCACGTAGGCGTTCGAGGCCCACGCGGCGATCCAGAGAGGAATCGGTATCAAATACATGACCCCTGCGATAACCGCCAGAACCATAAGGAGTAAGCCAAAGGTTCCAAATACTTGAGTTTCAACTTCCATTACGACTCCCTCCTTTCGGGCTGTTCGTGGTACAGCCGAACCACAATCCGATTGCCATCGACTCGCGCAACTTCAATCGGTTGGCCGGCCTTGATGAAATCGCCATCTGAGACCACATCCACGCGTTCACCGTTAAAATGAGCAATACCGGCCGGCCTGAGATCGCTGCCCGCCGTCCCGCGTTTGCCCAACCACCGACGGTCCTCTTCCGGAGTGGAGGCGTACCCCTCTTCCGCCGGTAGCTTCTTATCAAGGACTAACCGCTTTCCGAATGGAAGACGAGGGAAGTATCGTAACAGGATGAGTGCCGCAATGACGGCGATAAGAATGGACAACGCGACCTGACCCAATGCGGTCATCATCGAATCCCAGGAGGCGCCGGCTCCGACCAGGCTTAAACCAAGACCCCCAAGTAATGCACCAATCCCCAAAATCCCCGCGATTCCAAAACCCGGCACAAAAAAGATTTCCACCCCCACCAAAATAAGCCCCAATCCGACAAGAAGTAATTCCTCTAAGCCAGCCAACCGGACGAGGCTATGGCCCCAAAAAAACAAAGCAAGGCTCATAAGCCCCACGGTCCCCGGCAAACCAAAGCCAGGGACTCGGAGTTCCATGAAGACGCCCAACATACCGAGCATCATGAGCAGGGAACTCACCACCGGGTGGGTGAGAAACCGAACAAGTGTTTCTGCCCACGTCTCCGATGTTCGATGGACCATAGCATTCGCAAGGTTTAACGACTGTAACACAGCTTCAAGGCTGTTAGCTCGAAAATCGACGACCTTATGGTTCAAGGCTTCGTCGGTGGTCAGCGTCAGGAGCTTCCCCTTCTCAATGACATCGGGTATCTCCACATCGGCATCAACCATCGCTTCGGCCATAAGCGGTGGCCGATTTCTCTTTTCAGCGGTAGCGCGAAATTCCTTGCGCATGTAGGAAACCGTCTTTTCCGCGACAGGCTGAGCCGGAGCCCCAGGCATGCCGATCTGCACCGGTGTCGCGGCTCCGATTGTGCCGCCCTCCGCCATCACAATCTTGTCGGCGGCCAGGCTGATAAGAGCACCGGCCGAAATGGCTCGTTTGTTGATAAAGGCGACGGTTTGGATTTTTGAATTTAGTAGTGCATCTCGAATGAGAACGGCCGCATCCACACGCCCCCCGAAGGTATTAATTTCCAGGACCACCGCCTTCGCTTCGGCCGTTGTGGCTTCATTGAGCACCCGCTGCAAAAACGGGGCAAGCCCCAGATCGATGACCCCCTCAACCGGCGCGACCCACACACTCGGCTTTTGGGCGTAGCTAACAAGAAATCCGCCGAAAATGAGCAAAACGGCCAACCAAAGTCCTAGTCGGAATTTTGGAAATTCCCAAATAGTACAGGGCTGCGGGAATTTTGATAGTTGAGACATGTCACAACCTTGAAGGAATTTACTGTGTTGGAGCAATAAGCTTTCCTTTCATGATCATTCGGTCGGCCCGCCGTGTCTCTCTAATGTTTTCCACGGGTATTGTCATGTATGGACGCTCCCGAATATGCAAGGATGATTGAACGAGCA
>CAZGFD010000007.1:0-115088 GCA_964525045.1 uncultured Nitrospiraceae bacterium
CCAGAACACTGGGTTGGAATACTATTCACATATGCCTCTTAAGATACAAGGGTGACGTGCTTGAGTAGTCACAATGTCTATCGGAATAAATCAAAGAGTATTACCAGGCTGCTTTAATTAAAAACCTAGGGTGGGCCTCGCCCATCATTCCCTTTTCTACCTAAAGTTTTTCCATGTCTGACGTGCGCGTTCGTTTTGCTCCAAGTCCAACCGGCTACCTCCACATCGGGGGAGTCAGAACGGCCTTATTCAATTGGCTGTTTGCCCGCCATGAAGGAGGAAAATTAATCCTCCGGATTGAAGACACCGATCGCGATCGCTCAACCGACGAAGCGATCCAAGTGATTCTCGAGGGTCTCAAATGGACGGGTTTAGATTGGGATGAAGGGCCCTACCGCCAAACCGAACGCCTGGATCTATATAAACAACATGCCATGAATCTTTTGGATCAGGGAAAGGCCTACTGGTGCATCTGCACAGCGGAGGAGTTAGAGGCCCGGAGAAAAGAAGCCCAAGCCAAAGGCGAACCTCTCAAATATAATGGCACCTGTCGGCAGAAAGGAATTACCTCGCCGAATCAACCCGCCGCCTTACGATTCCTAGCGCCACAGGAAGGGCAAACGGTGGTAGACGACCTAATTAAAGGACAAATCGTTTTCGACAATACAGTCCTCGACGACCTGATCATTCTGCGATCGAACGGCTATCCCACCTACAATCTGTCCGTGGTTATCGACGATGCCCTCATGAACATCACCCATGTCATTCGTGGAGATGATCATGTCAATAACACCCCGAGACAAGTGGCCATCTTTGAAGCCTTGGGTTATCCCGTCCCCAAGTTTGCCCACATGCCCATGATCTTAGGGTCAGACAAAGCCCGCTTATCCAAACGTCATGGAGCGACGTCAGTCCTTGCCTACCAGGAAATGGGATATCTGCCGGAAGCCTTAGTGAATTATCTCCTGCGGCTCGGATGGTCACACGGAGATCAAGAAATTTTTTCGTTACAGGAAATGATTGATCTGTTTGACTTAAAAACCGTGCAAAAGGCAGCGGCGGTTTTCAACCCCGAAAAACTCCTGTGGCTCAACGCCCAGTATATAAAAACATCTGAACCCAAACACGTAGCCGAATGCCTGATCCCCCATTTACAAAGCAAAGGGTACGACGAGACAGCCTTTTCAAGAATCCCCGGAGGCGTCGAAGCGTTGGTGCCCCCCTTACGCGAAAGATCACAAACGTTGGTGGAAATGGCCGACCGCGCGGTCCCGTATCTGGAGCAAGAAATCACGATAGACGAGACCGCCGCGAAAAAATTTCTGACACCCGCCATCGCGTCCACCATCAGAAAGTTTTCGGAGCGCGTCGAGACGGCCGGAGAATTTACCAAAGAAGTATTAGAAGAAATCTTTCACAAAATTCTCGAAGAAGATGATCTCAAAATGGGAAAACTCGCCCAACCCCTCCGCGTCGCCCTCACCGGCGGCACCGTCAGCCCCGGCATCTATGAGGTCATGGAACTACTCGGCAAAGACCGCACCCTAACCCGCCTCCAAGCCGGTATCCAAAAAGCCGAATCGGAATCTTAAATAAAAAAACTTCCTCGCCCCTCAGGGGAGAGGATTGAGGTGAGGGGTGAAGCACAAAATCCGCAAAAGACCATCGACTAAAATCACATAGCTCAGTAAAATGCTCGCCTCTCCTAACCTTGACTCCCTAATAATACCTTTACTAAGCTAACCCCAGGTTGGGGGATCGTCTAGCGGTAGGACGCCAGATTCTGGATCTGGCTGCCCAGGTTCGATCCCTGGTCCCCCAGCCAACCTTTTTCCTCAATCCTTTCAAGCAGTTATGCTTTCTCTCCCTCATCCGGTTTTCTAGTTACTGTGGAGTTACTCCCGGTTTTACTCCCGGTTCCAATCAGACTTCCGCGGTTGATCGCATCCAACAGGTATCCGGGCGACAAATGCGCATAGCGCATGGTGGTTTGGATATCCTGGTGACCGAGAATTTCCTTGACCGCATACAAGTCCACCCCACCCATGACCCGACGGCTTGCGGCCGTGTGACGTAAGGTATGCCAGCAGGCGTCTGTGATCCCGACTTTCCGTAAGGCTGGGGTGAAAATTTTATTGACGAAGGTTTGTGCGTTCCTGGGGTGTAATGAATCCATGGGACTTGCAAAGACCCAGGGAGATTCAAGAAAGGAGCCGAGCGACCGGAGAATGCCTTTGGCATTGTCACTCAAGGGCACATGACGCGTTTTCCCTCCTTTTGGCAACGGAATGGTCAGGGTCGAGGTCTCAAGGGAAACGGATGTCCATTTCAGACCAAATTGTTCGCCACGTCGTAATCCTGTCTCAATAGCAAACGCTACCACAGCCCAATCTTTGGGTTTCATGACGGCTTGCAAACGCTGCAATTCAAGATCTAAGAAGTATCGCGTCCTTCGCGCTTCAGGAAAGAACTTGAGTCCGCTCACCGGATTTCGATTGAGCTTTCCGTCTTTCACGGCGACCATCAATACACGCCTGAGAAACGCAAATTTTCGGTTGATGGTGGCCGGCTTTAAGCGTCCCCTCGCTTTTAATTTGGCCTGAATTCGACGGCAATCCTCGGTGGTAATCTGTGAAAGGAGTTTCTTTCCAAGGAGTAAGATCCAAAACCTTCCGTAGCGGCGTTCATTTCCAATGCCTCGGTTGGTCGATCCCTCCAAGTAGCGTTCAATCCAAGCTCGAAGTGTAATGTCCTTAAGGGTGTCAAACTTTTCCGGGAAGTATTTCCCTTCCCGAATTTCAGCCTTGAGCCTTCCATAGAGAGCTCGTGCTTGCGTCTTATTATCGGCTCGATACCATTTCTCCCGCCCATTTACATAGACACGGCACCACCACTTGCCCCCTTTAAGGACAATCCCACGATCCTTGCCATGTTTCCGTGCCATTTAGGCATGCCTCCTTCGAGTCTTTGTTACTTTTCTTGAAACCGGTTCCCGGGATTGTCCCCTGGGTGGCCGTCCCCGCTTCCCCTTTCTGTGTTCCGGCGTGGCCAGATAATTTCTGGAAGCCACCCGGGTTTGACATCGCTTCGAACAATAATTTTGGTTCTTCCTTACCGCCCAAAAAACAAGCTGGCATTCCGGACAGCTGCGAAGCAGATGCCCGAATTCTTTTAACCCTCCTAACAGCGAGAGGCACATCGGGGCCTCGGGATCATGAGCTTGATACTGTAGATGCCAGGATGGATCTCCGGTTGCCTCCTGAGGGTAAAGGTGCACCGTTAGGGCCGGAGTATAGATCAATATAGGTTCCCTTTTTAAAACTTTTCGGAAAATCTCTTTAACCGACTGAATAAGAGAACGAATAACATCTTTATTTAAGTGCTCTTTAATTGATTGAAGAGGGTCGCCCCTTTCCGAAAGGATTTTCTCATATCTAAAAGGATCATGCTTGGAAAAAACTCCTGGTCTTGAAAGAACAACACACGCGGCTTCATATTGAAGATTCAACCAATCACCTTCGGAAATCCTATCAACGTCTGTCCCTGAGAATTTAAGAAACCATTTCAGAATATCTTCAGGAGACTCTCCAATCCTTTCCTCTGCCTTGGCGAATTCCTCCACGGCAGTCATCCAGGAGTGTGCAACGGTTTTAGGTTTTTTTGATTGGGTAGACGGCATAGGTTAGTGCTAGAGGGAGAAAAAAATTATTTATTGCAATTGACAATTAACAATAAATAATAATATTAATAATGAACCATATAGATGCTTATTGTCAAACATTTTTAAGGAAGGAGACGGAACCAATGCGATCTGAACGTAGGCTTCGAGTTCCAGAGTTTGCCGAATTGGTGGGATACAAGCCCTCTACCATTCGAAAAAAGATTCTTCGCCGGGAAATTGCCTATCACAAAATTGGGCGAATCATTGCGATCCCCGAAAGCGAGGCGGAAAAACTTCTGAGAGATTTTCGTCCCTCCATTCATAGTTGCCAGGCAAAAGAAGAAGCTGATTGACTCCATGCTGAAACTGATAAGGAATATTCCTAGAAATGGTAGTGACCTTTAACGCATGAATCAATTCTAAGTCATTAGTCAACGTATGAGAGGAAAATTCTTTCCCGTCGATTCAACGGTTCTCTCGCTATTGCTTGACCGATATAGGGGGGAAGGATGGGTGGAGCCTATTTTGGCCTATTTGGTATTAGCCAAGCATCAACAACGTGGTCAACCCTATACCACTGCTGGGGCTCCAGCAATCGCAAAGGCGTTGGGATTAAGTAGGTATCGAGCTGAACGTATTTTAGACGAATTAACCCAAGTCAATTGGGGACGAGATCCTGATCAACAACTGTTAGGTGAGCCAATTGCGGTAAGGGAAGCCCTTGGATTAAGTATCCCCCCCATGATCGGGAACTATCGTGTAAAGGTTCTTCCACGAATGGGGGCAAAAATATTGTACCTGCCAAATCGACTGGTTGAAGAAAAGAATTCCCGTGAATCTCCATTGCAACAATTGAACAGTCTCCAGCCTCGGTCCCTCCGATATGATGCCCTTAGCGTCCTGTTAAAGTGTTATGCATATTATGACCTTCAAGGAAAAGGCGGAATGGACCCAACAGAGAGTGTTTTCGCTCCCTGGGTAAATAGTGGGGAGGTGTTAGAGGGATATTTGAAACTTGGATTTCAGGGATCTCGCAAAGAAATCCGAAGAGATTGGTTTTTTTTGTTGGTTTCCAAACCCGACAAAATTTGTGCTCATAAATCTTTTATCGACCTAACTGTTAAGGGAGATTTGGATCGATTTTGGTCGGCCTTCCATTCTCTCACAGAAAATGGTTTTCTGTACGAAGTCGCCGTAGTTTTTGATGGAAACCCACTAACCACTCCGTCAGCGGAACCGCTGTACCCTCTCCGCGTTTTTGATCAACGATATCGGGACTTATCCTACGAAAAGGGAACTGGTGTCGGAGGACTCTACGCAGAAGCCTATAATTGCTTGGACCGATCCGGACTAATGGATGAGAACTGTGGTGACTTCCGGTATCAAACATTTGCCAATTATTCACAAGGGGGGGAAGGGACTGGATTTTATGCGATCGCGGCTGATGTCAAAACCGCGATGGTGATGAGTGTGTTTCGCCTCCGGTTTTTAGCCATGGAACACGATTCTGGACTTGGCTTTAAAGCTGAAGAGGTTCGTGCCTCTTATTGGAAGGAACTTTTGGATGCATCATTTCGGTAAATGGTTCCCAGTGCAAACACAAAACTCTAGAAATAAAGTCAGCTAACAGCACTTCAAGTATTCAAGGGTTCAAGTTGTTCAAGCATTTCAAAAACGGCATGGAGCATTTAGTAATGCCTTCACAGCCGCCCAGAAAAGATAGAGGCAAACATGACAACTCGAATGGCCCCCTTTCCCCTCGTGCCTGCGTTGCGTTCAATTCACCCCCTGAAGGAGGCATAGTCCCTTCAATACCCTCGGTAGGTTACCCTAAGGCGGTTTAGCAAACCGACATCCACAGCAATCCAGCAACCTGCAGCACACACAACCTCATAAAAAATCAATGGTTAGCAAATGGGCAAAGAGCCACGTGTTGCCCGTGTTGTCTCAGAATGCCTCCAAAGTGCCTCCCCAAATAGTGTTTCTACGTATGTAAGATTGGGGCACGAGAGCCGTTAAGAAAATAGAAGAAAAATTGGAGCGGGAAAGGGGTTTTGAACCCCCTTCCCTCGCCCTGGCAATACGAGGAGAAGTGAGGAAAGTCAACAGGTTCCTTAAAGGTACCGCCCATTTTCCCCCATTTAGAGTTAATAAGTTACATTGCCGGTGTCTGATACCGGATACTTTTGTGGTTCCAGATGTTGGGGTGGGTACGAAAAAGTTCTTGCGTTCTTTGCTGGATTTGGTAGGCTTAGGCGGCAAGCCAACAATGGCATCTTGATTTACCTCAGACCATAAACGACGAACAACTCAGCAGACCCGACATGTGAATCCACCGATAAAAAGTTTGCTCACAGCTCCCGTACTTGCGGAAGAGGGCCTGCCAATCCACACTGCGTTAGACCTCACTTCGTATCGCAACAATCAGTTCTAATTTGCATAAATTCCCGTCAACTCTTGGGTTCCCTTCTGGCGAGTACACCTACCCGAATTCTTGACCCAATTGATGAAACATGGTCGTAGTTCTACTTCCAGATCCCGCCATTGTCTTATATTGTCCCGGATATGCAAAATTGACATCCAGGGGGCTCTTGGGTACTTTTCCAGTTGACCAGAAATTTCTTTTAAATTTTCCTATCTCCAAATGAATCATTGAAACTAATGATCTCGGGCTTATCGCGGGCGGTTGCATATAGAGCATGGAGGGTTCTATGAGCAAGCTTAATATTCCTAATGGTTCAATCAAGCCTGTATTATTTATAGCGGTTATTATTGGGGTTGGTGTTCTCTGCTCAACAGATACTAGTTTTCCAGCAACAGAAAAAGAAGCTAAACATGCGTTTGACTTTGATGGGAGGGGCTCTCAAGAATTTCCTGGAGACCCAGACCCCTCTCAAACATCTACAGAGTTTATGGGGCCCGACCTATATACTGGAACCTACCGATTCAACATCCCAATTAAACTCCCCCCCCTACGTAGGGGATTGAACATTCCACTCCTCATTCAGTACTCAAGCGCAGATGGCAATGGCATTCTTGGAATTGGCTGGGATCTCAGGGTTGGGGCCATCGAACGCGAAACAAAATTTGGATTGAATTATGAAGGTAGCGACTTTATTTACTCGGGACCTGAAAGAAGGGTTGCCCTTTTTGGCATCAATGCAGGCCCTTTATCGTCGCCACCCACTGAATTTAGGGAAAAATTCGAATCTCGGTTTTTGCGGTATTCACGAATTCAAGGAACTGGAGCAGAAAATAGATTGGAAGACTATTGGCTGGTAAACGACAAGAAAGGTGTGAAGTATTTTTTCGGAGTGAAAGATTATTCTAAAACATACGATCCGGAAAATCCATTCTACATTGCCAAGTGGCATCTCGACAAAATTCAAGATCCAAATGGAAATGTTACAGAGTTTGTTTATTCTAACGACCAAGGGAAAACTTATCTAACTTGCATGCTAGTAAATGGGGAAAACCTTACCAATCAGTTTTTTGGAAGGGTCGAATTTATATATGAAATAAGACCGGACATAGAAGTGTCATTTAGATATGGATATAAAGAAATCCAGAGGAAACGCCTTAAAGAGATAGAAATTTTCGCAAACGGGAATTGTGGAGATGTTGATGGTATTAGAGTTGGTAAATATGATTTCAGATATCAATTAAGCGGTGAAACAGATAACTCATTATTGGAGAAAATATCTTACATAGGGAGTGATGGTTCAAGTACGCTTAACCCAATCCAGTTTAGTTACACGTCTGCCCCAGGCGATTCAATTTCACGGTGGAAATCGGAACCCTGGAACTTGAACCACGGCTACATATTGCAGCCTCTGGGGAAAAAGTGTTTACCGGCGGATGTCAACGGTGATGGGTTATTGGATTTGGCCTGCAAGAATTTTCAATCCTCATGGACGGTTTATATACCAAGATTCTTGTTCCCTAGGTTGGATTTCCAATTTGGTTGGAATGGTCCAGGCTTTGGGCAAGATGATCTTGTTGAAAAAGGGGAATGCAAAACATTAGATGTCAATGGGGATGGTTCAACAGATATTGCTTGTGTTAAGGACCCTGGGAACTTCCTAGAAACAGGAATATCCACAAAGAAAGGATGGATAGAGTCTGGATGGTTTGGGGACTGGGATTACTTGAAGGGAACCTTACAGGGAGATTTCAATGGCGACGGAAAAATTGGTTGGGTTAGGCATGTGGGGAACGGAAGTTGGTTGGTAACACAACCAACAGAAAGTGGATGGAAAGGTTTTGAGTATAAGGGGGATGGCCCTTCCCTGGATGGACTCTATGAGAGCGACTATTGCATCCCCGGAGATTTTGACGGAAATAATGCAACTGACATGGCTTGCGTAGTGCCCAATACCGGCAACTGGGTTCTTGCATTCTTTAAAGAAGACACTATTGAAACGAAGACTGTGAGGGGACCATCCGTGGCTGTTCCCGTTTCCAACCGATGCCTACCCGGTGACTTCAATGGAGATTCAAAAACAGACATTGTTTGTCAACAAGGTGACTCACCCATTTGGAATATGGCCTTAAGCACTGGCGACTCATTTTTGAACGAAATGTGGGGGGATGGCCCTGTAGTTTCCTTACCAATTATTGATCATTGTGTTAGTGGGGATCTAGATGGAGATAAAAAGCATGATTTGGCCTGTAAAAAAGACTTTGAAAATTGGCATTTGGCGTTTAGCAGAAGTACTAAATGGAAAAGCGCGATTTGGGAAGGGCCAAGCTTCAATGGAAACTTAAATGACTGGTGTTTCAGCGGGGAACTGACCGGAGACAATAGATTAGATCTAATCTGCAGTGAAAACCAAAGAGATTGGTTTTATTTAACGCCAGAATTAAGTCATTTTCACTTCCCGGATTTATTGAGATCGGTTACCAATCCAACGGGAGGAAAAACATACTTGGATTTTAAATCGACAGTGCAGTGGCAGGGAATGAGAGTAACAATTCCTGAAATACAGTTTGAAGTAGATTATTTAAGGCATACTCAGTTACCTCTACCTATTCCCGTTTTAGAATCCATTCAGACGGATGACGGTAATGGCGTAGTTTCAACCAATAAATATGATTATTATGGCGGCTATTATCACGTTCCCGAAAGAGATTTCAGGGGTTTCAATAGGGTAGAAATTAAGAATGCAAAAAAGGTTGAAGAGATTTGGTTCCATCAAGGGAACGACTTCCAGGCAATGAAGAATAATCCAAATGTAGAAGAAGGATTCATGAAAGGACGACCCTACCGAAGAACTGTTTCGGATTTAGAAGGGCATTTACTTAGAGATGAATTAATAACCTACAAAAAAGATGATTCCCCTCCTTATTTTAATCCACCCTCTAAGATTCAAAAGAAATTATGTAATGGGAGAGATTGTACCAATGAGGTTAAGAGTGAATATTCCTACGATGTGTACGGCAATCTAATCTTGATTCGGTCTTACGGTGATACCAAAAGCCCTGACGATGATTTGACCTTCGCTTATTCTTATTTACATGAGGAAGCAAACTGGATGGTCGGTCTTCTCCAATCGGAAAGCGTTTACCTAGGTTTGGAGACAGAAAATTTAGTGTGGTCGAGGGAATATAAATATGATGATCAATACTCGGATCCCTTGAAATGTAACGATATGCCGCAAGAACAACCTTTGACGAAAGGAAATGTGAGCAGAATCATTTTATGGCTAGCTAATAGTGAAAACCCAGAGATACACAGAAGTTACGATCAATGGGGGAATCCGAAATGCCTTAGTGATCCAATGGGCAATAGAACAATTTGGGAGTTTGATTCTTCAAACCGATTTGTCAAAAAGCAAATTCATGAGCATGAGCAAGTAATCGAATATGAGTACTACGGCATTGATGGTCATAATCTCATAGGGGGCGTGTACGGACAAATTGGGTCTATTACTGAACCTAACAGGAATAAAACCGTTTTAAAGTATGATCCGGTCGGAAGAATTAAGGAGGTATTACTTCACACTGAAGATTTTACCAGATGGGAGTATGTTCACTTTGGTGACGTCGGTGAACAACATATATATACCAGGGTAGGAGGAAATGACCAGAGGGACTTTCATGAAGAATGGAGTTACATCGACGGATGGGGGAGAGTTTTCAAAAAAAGACAAACTGGCCCCCATGACCAATTCATTGAAACCCAACAAAAATTTAATCGCCAGGGGCTACTAAAGGCAAAGTCCCTTCCGTATTTCTCTAGCATTAGCCCTAATATGCTCTGGGTGAATTTTAGATATGATTCACTTGGGCGAATTATTTCCAAATCTTATCCCGATTCAACCAAGACCATTTGGTGCTATAGCGGATTTGAATCGGCCAGGATTGATAGGAATCATCACAAAATAAGAGGAGCTTATGATTCTCTAGGCAGACTTGTCGAGGTGAATGAGTATATCGGCGCTTTTTTGACCTGTGACCCTTCTTTTGGCTCCCCATATAGCCAAACAAAATATAAATATAACGCATTAAATAATCTTGAATTGGTTGAGGATTCCTTAGGCAACCTCACTCGAGTCAAGTATGATTCTCTAGGCCGCAAGGTTGCATTGGATGATCCAAATTTAGGGAAATGGACATACCGGCACGATCTCGGCGGGAACCTGATTGAACAAAAAGATGCACGAGGAAATATCATTTACTTTTCCTATGACCGTCTCAATCGAATGATCCAAAAAGATGTCGAGACCCCAAAACCTATTGGCTTAGGGGATGTTGTGTTAATTTATGACAAGGTTCCTTCAAGGACTGTAGAAAACGGAATGGGGCGGTTAGTAGCCATCAATGATCATTCAGGAAAAACGGAATACAATTATGATGAAATTGGAAGAGTTAAAGAAATAAATAAACAAATCGACTCTCGTAAATATCAAGTCGGATTTTTTTATGACTCGTTGGGACGAATTTCACAAATTAAATACCCGGATCAATATTTATTGAATTATCATTATGATGGTCCTTTTCTTGCCGCAATTGGTGACGAATCAGGGCCAGACAGGTACGTAAGTTATAGTAATTACAATCCTTTTGGATCTCCAGAAACCGTAAAATATGGCAACGGGACTACTACTCAATACACTTTTTACCAGGTAGGGAATCCTGAGTGTGATAACGCAACATTTAGACTTTGCAAAATTGTTGCTTCCGACATTGATGGAAATACATTTTTGAGAAAGCATTACACCTACGACAATCTTGGAAACATTATCAATATAGGAACTCTTTCTGGCAACGATCATTTTACATATGACGAATTAAATAGATTAACCTCTTCGACCAGGAGCCCGGACAACGTAATTGAATTTCAGTATGACCAAATCGGAAACATTGTCTTCAATTCCAAGGTCGGCAAGTATACATACAATAAGAGTGGCCCGAATGCCAAAATTCCACACGCTGTAATCTCAGCAGATGGAAAGAGATTTTCCTATGATAAGGCGGGGAATCTTGACCAGAAGGGAGATTGGAAATATCTTTATGATGCAGATAATCGACTGGTAAAAATTAACCCTCCCGGATTCATCCCCAACACCGAATTCATTTATGATGGCCAAGGTCGTCGGGTTCTAAGAAAACAAGCATTTTGGACACCAGATAAAGTTTATGTTGGAAATCTTTTCCAATGTTCTAACGATAAATGTAAGAAAATGATTTTTGCTGGAACAACCCGAGTAGCTGAAGTTCAAGGCCAAGCTAAAATACTTTTTTACCATAATGATAAAAATAGTTCGCTTGTTGGGTTAACAAATGCTGAGGGCAAGGTATTGGCTAGTTTTAAATATGATCCGTTTGGTAATACCTATGTACAAGAAAATGGTGATTTTTTGAATGATATGGATATTAAGAAAACGGTTCACCGGTTTGGTGGAATGGAATATGATGCTAAAAACAAATTATATTATACTTTTTCCAGATTCTATGACTCCCTTTTAGGGCGGTTTACATCACCTGACAAAATTGGACCGGATATTGCTAACCCTCAGAGCTTGAATCGATATTCCTACGCTCACAATAGGCCGATCACAATGACCGATTCCAGTGGGTTTTTCCCCCAGGAGGGCAGTACAATTAAGGCGGACCTTCCTGAAATAGACCCCATAAATGAACCCCCAATAGATCCTGAAGAAATAGGAAATCCAGGAGAACCTGATGAAAGCCCATCAATGGGGAGAATGGAGAGTATAGGAGAACTCGGCGATCGCCATGAAGCACGTATCAATGAGAGCGAAATCTCTGAAAGAGGTTCATCCGACAAGGAAGATGGCCTTAGAAATCCTGTTGGTTCATATTGGGGGGGGAAGCCTCAAGTGACGGGTACGAATATTTCATTTAATCCAGGGGTTGGGAGAATACTGTCGGGAGCCGTGGGGGTTGCGCTCGCAGGGGCATCTCTTGCCAACCCTGTGGGTTGGTTTACCGCCTTATTTTTTGGGAGCTCCATGGCCGTGGGATTGACGAGTATTGGCGTGGGGGCCTCAGAGTTGGCTCTTGAAGGTTTTAAGCTTCAATCAATGGATGTCATTCAAGAAATTGACCAAAGTGCAACGACTGCATTAAGCGTAGCCAATTCGCCTACTTCCCTCGTCGGGGCCACTTTGGGCGGGCAACAAGATGGAATCAATGGTGTTAAATGGGGTGCTATGACAGGTGGGTGGTTTGCCTTAATGTACTCCGCATCAAAAATTCGGGTTGAGCACCTAATGGGCAACCCTCCTAACCCTCTGCCATTATTGAGGACAACAAAACGGTATATAGACTGGCGGAATTTATCAGATTCTGTCGTTGAGAAGAGATACCCCCTGCGACAACCATAGCACCTTCCGAAGAAGGGTATAGCGTTAGGTATTTGTTAGGTGCCTTTCCCCACTCTTCACTCCAATTGCGGAGCAAGTTTCCGAACTTCCCCCTCCCTGGGAAATATCGGATCCCAACTGACCCGGACGAACGGCTTCCGGGGAAAAGCAGCAGGTCCTCCCTGGTATAAAGGACTGCGGCTAGGCCGGCCGCGCACGAACTTGCTAGGTGTGGAAATGCGTGATGTGTTTCCGGTTTCCAAGATGGGGACAATGGGCATGATGCGACTTGAAGAAGCTCGCTTTTTTCGATAAGTTAGCGGAAATGGTTCACGTCAAGAGGTTGGAACACCCCAGCAAAGGCATACTTGCAAATGGCGAGAATCCCGTAACCGATTCCACTGAATCGTCCTCCCCTTTTCCCCTGAATGAGGATCCCTACCAATTTCTCCCTCGGAAAGATCTGTTGACGCTCAAGGAGGCGGCGCAGTTTTTAAATTGTTGTGACGAGACCGTGCGCAATATGATTCGCGATTCTCGCTTGAAAGCCAAAAAGATCAAAGGCGGGTACATCCGCATCCCTCGATACCCTCTTTTAGCGGCCGTCGAAAAGTACGGACCGTAATTTTTCTCCCAATCCCTCCAAAAGCCAACAAAAGCTTTTAAAGACCGCGGCACGGTCCTCTCCCCATAATTCTACGTGTGGGAGACTTTACCGTTGACCTCGATTTCCTTCCCTTTCAGAAAGCCCTAGAAGGGGCTGCACGCAATCAGTTTCCCTTTGCTATCTCGAAATCCCTCAATGTGACCGCGAATGGGGCTAAGGGGGTTCTCCAACGCGAGCTCCCGGATATCTTCACCCTGCGCCGTCAATGGGATCCAGGTCCGACCGTCTACCAAACGCAATTTAACGGCACGGGTGGGCAGCGTGGATGCCTTTATGGGGTTACACGCCACTGGAGGGACGAAGGGGGGGAGGGGGGCTACCGTACCCGGACCAGGGGTTCGCCCGACCTTCCGGACCCTGGTGCGACGTTCTAAGTGGCCCTCCAAGCTGAAGGCCCAGGGGGGACGGCGTCAACCCTACTTTACCACGTTCAAGAGCGGACGCAAGGCGATGGTGCGCCGGAAGGGCAAGAAACGGCTCCCGCTGCAAGTGCTGTGGCATTTCCCTTCGAAGGTTCAGGTGGACGCTCGGTTTGACTTTGATGATCTGGTTGAAAGTCATGTGCGGAGACATTGGCCGAAAAATATGACGAAAGCGTTAGACGATGCACTCCGAACAGCAATATAAACGCAACGGGTCCTTTCCGGAGGGCCGTTCTTACGGGGGCCGCGCGGGCCCCACAGTTGCATATCCACAGAAAAAACTTGGGGTTATATTCCATAGCTTATGAAGACTGACTCTCCACCCATGACGAAGGGCAACCAAACGGACCTGGCCAAGCTCATGGGCGTGAGTCAACCCGCCGTCAGTCAAATGGTCAAAAAACGCATTGTCCGGGTTGAGGCAGACGGTAAGATCTTACTCGAGCAGGCAGTGGAAGACTGGCACACTCAGGTCAATGTGGGGCAACAACGGCCATTCCGGCGGATGGGTGCCACAACTCCATCGTCCCGGGAACACATGGAACGGTACCGCATCGCCAGAACAAGACGGGAAATAGCTGAAGCGGCCTTAGCGGAACTCAAGTTACAAAAGGCGTTGGGGCAAGTCCTGGATGCGGACGTAGTGAGGAAGGCCTTAGCGGACGTGGCGCTGGCCACGAGGGATCGCATTCTGAGTGTCCCTCGTCGGGTGGCCCCTGAACTGGCAGGGGTTCAAGACGAGGCTGAGATTGCTGACAAAATTAATGCCGAAATGGAGAATTCCCTGCTGGCCTTGAGTGAAAATGTTCTCTAAGGAGTGGCCTTATGCGGGAGGATATTCAGGAAGGAGTTCGACCTCGCTCCTTCGCTATTCGTGGGAGTGGGGAATTCTGGAAGGCTCCCCGGGGGTGGGGGTCCCCGAAGGCGTGTGGCATCAACTCTATCGGTACCTGGCCGATCGCACGTTCTTACGAGCCGATGGGTCCAAACTCACCATTGCGGTCAAATGTGTGGATAGTGGTGGGCATCATACCCAGGAAGTGTATCGCTTCTGCCGGAGGTATGCCCGCCAAGGCTTTGTGGCGACGAAGGGCTACAACGTGACAGGGAAACCTTTGATCACGAGAAGCCAGGGGGACAAGGGGCAACGGATTTTTTGATTGGCACCGAAAGGGCTAAGGATACCCTGTATACCCATCTCAATGTGCTCAGCCCAGGGCCTGGCTATAGTCACTTCCCCAAGCGGTCTGAGTATGACGAGGAATACTTTAAACAGATCTTTGCGGAAGAGCCCCGCTATCGGATGCGCAACGGGCGGCGTGTGCGCGTCTATGTCACACGGCGTAAGCGAAATGAAAAGTTGGACTTGCGCGTGATGAATCTCGTCGCGCTAGAATTAGCCGATCCCCGGTACGTGTTGATTAATGAAGCGTTGCAACCCGAAGAGCCGAAACTGCAAGAGGAGGCGCCAGCGAAACCCCTATCGGTGATGATCGGCCGTAAGAAGCGAAAGGCGTCTTTTGTTAATCGATGGCGCGGATAAGGAAACAAAAAAAACCATCTATGATCCGGATTCGCATCCGAGACAAGCAAAGTTTCAACCTTAAAGAAGCGAGTTTTGTGTTAGGCATTAGCCGCAGTCCCCTCTACCGCTGGCTTGACGAAGGGCGGTTCCCCCATGCCTGGAAAACCTCCCCCCAAGGCGGTGGCTATCGCATTCCCCGCGAAGACATTGAGCACGTTAAACGGGCTTACCTCGGCTAACTGATTTTATTGACAGCCCACGCCCTCTTGGGTATCTTTCCGATTGCTCCAAAAGAGCGTTTAAAATTGCTATTACCTCGGACAGGCCGTGGTAAAATTAGCCATGCTGATGCTCTGCCACGAGAGGTATACTGATGATAATACGAATTCTGCTTTTAACTTGTCTTCTAGGGGTATCTTCTACAGGGATTGCACTTGCGAACTCTGCCTGGGTGTTGTGGACGTTGCTTGAGGGAGGAAGAATACCTGGAAACTCCAAGTGGCGTGTAACTGACGGATTTAACACACGAGACGAATGCGTTGCAGGCAGAACCCAAAGGATCAAGAAATCGCGTCTCTCGATTGCAGAGGTCCTCGAAGAACACCATTATGACCTGGCAGAGCATCTCATTGATATGAAGGACTTAGAGGTAGGAGATGGTTTCAGGCTCACCTTAAGCTTAGAAGAGGGTTTTACAAAAGGAAAAGGCGGCGGGCTTATTATGTCGGAAAAGCGCACCCCTTCCAAAGCGACCCTTCGGTTCCTTTGCCTGCCAGACACTATTGATCCTCGAAATAAGTAGTGATGAGAGTGTTCTTCTTCTACATTAGGAACGTTGGCCTTCGCCCAACCTCTACCCCAAATGTGGACCTAATTTCGCGAACTTTATAATGCTGCCGCTACTACCTCTGCGGGTGGTTAAACTTCAACGAGCAGTGAGACCGTTCGGTATTATTCACCACCCCTCACAAATCCACTACTACCTGCATTTCTGATCCATCTTTTGGTTCCCTCAGGCCCGAAAACTAATTCGAAAATTGGACCTAATCAATGAGCAAAAGTCAGAATGGTAAGCCCACTCAAGCCCTATGTGCTGATTAAAGAGCTAGAGTGGTAATATAACCACCACAGAGCCCAAAGTGCTTTAGGCTACAAGCCTCCGGCACCCGCGACTAAACAAGGTGTTTCACCCTATCCAAAATGTACCTAACTCTTTCACAGGTAATGGCCAACCATGGGGGGAAGCTTGCCATAACTTTATAGTTGCTCATATTCCCCCAGCGCTGGGAGTATTGAATTACGATAAATCGTTTTAAAAGATTGATTAAAATAACAACGCAATTATCTTCAAGGATGAAGAAAAATGAGCAGCCCCTCATCACCAAGAGCTTTCCTCAAGGGTAGGCGACGAAATAGTTTCTCAGACTCGGTTATAGTAAAAACAGCTGCTCTGAACCGTTCCATGCTTGACCAGCACCTGGAGACGCTTACTATTCGTGGTCAGGAAAACGAGTTTGCGGAGTTTACAAGAAAACTCTGTCAACTCGAAATATGTCCTAACCTTCGTCCGCAAACAGGTCCCGTGGGTGGTGGCGACAGTAAAGTAGACTCCGAAACCATCCCTGTTTCTTCCCAGACGCAACTCGCTTACTATCAAGGTGAAGATAATCAATCAAAAGATCTGTTTGCGTTTGCAATGAGCGCAAAGAAAAAGTGGACAGAGAAGGTAAGAAACGATGTCCGAAAAATCAACGCCCTTAGCAGGGGGTATAAGCGGATTTATTTTGTTACCAACCAAGCAGCGAGAGACAAAACACGAGCGGATATCGAGGAAGAGCTTACGACAGAATGTGGTGCTGAGGTAATAATTTTGGACAAGACATGGATTCTGGATAGGGTTTTTACCAACCGACGAGAAATGTTAGCTATTGAAGAACTCGAGATGGGAAGCGGTCTTGAAGAGGTTGTAGAGGTCGGCCCCCTCGATTTGCAGAGACGCAAAAAACTCCAAGAGCTGAACGCTTCTATAGATGAGGCAGTAAGCAAAGATATGATTACCCATAGAGTTGTGGGTAACGCGATTGATGCGGCACTGCTTGCCAAAGAATTGGACGATCCGCGAACCGATGTCGAAGGTCAATTTGAAAGAGCAATAAGAATGGCTCGTCAGTATGGTAACAAAGAACACCTTTTTACCGCTTTGTATCAAAAAGCATGGGCAACTTTCTTCTGGTTCGAGGATTTCAATACTTTTTTGGAGCTTTACGATGAGGTTGAACCTTTGGCTGTTGAGTCGCGCAGCATTTTCGCTGTCGAAAGACTTTCAAATCTCTGGGCACTGCTTCTCGCTCTTGCAGTAAAACTAGACCTAGTAAGCAAAGAGCTGCTCAACAAGAAAAAAGAGACTCTGTGTACTGTACTGAAGGAGATAGTTGCGAATGAGGCTAGTCCGAGTGCATCGGTACATGCAGAAGCCATGCTTTGCATGCTCGCCCTCACCACCCTTCCCGACAACAATCAGGATGAAGGAGCGCAATTTAGGAAACTAAGGGACATTCTAGATCGCGGTAACACACTGATTGGATTTCCATTCGAGCCTATTGTGAGCTTGCTAACAGAACTGGACTTTGTCTTTAGTGGAATAAAAGAATACGAAGAACTGCAAGAGCATCTTGTTGAAATAGTCACGAAGCGGCGGGGTGATATTCCAGCTGCAGAATTACTCCTTCAACGGGGAATCCAGCATTTAAAAGCAAAACGGTATTACCTGGCGATAGATTGCCTTGGTCGCTCCCTGCATCGTTTCTACAAGCATGAAAGTAAGAATCAACTAGTTAGAGCCCTTGCTTTGCTTGGAGGAGCTTATCAAGAAGTTGGACTTTTATGGGCTGCTCGCGGAGCGCTTCTAAATGCCGCCGCTCACGCCACAAGTGATTTTTGGGTGTACAACGAAATAAATACTGCACAGTTGAGATGCTATGACCAACTAAAGCTTATTGAAGTTCAGTTGGGACGTGTTGGCCCAGCTCTTGATTGGCACGCGGTACATTTGCCTCTCGCCATGCAGCTTGCAAGCACGGATGAGGAAAGAGGTGTAGTGTTGCAGCGTAGCATACATTTCGGGACTTTATTAGGACTTCTTTTAATAAAAACTCGCGATGAAGACTTAAAGGCCGTTGAAAAACTTCCAGACACGCTCATCGACATGAATTTAGTTTTTGCTGGTTTTGGCCTTGTTTACCGACTCACCGGAAAGGAAGGACTATCGGATTCTTTCATCCAACAACTTGAAGGCGAAGAGCCTGAAACTTTTTTCGGCTATTGGCTAAGTCAGCCAAAGCGAGAAGAGTTGCCGGATTTTCCAGATTTCTATCTGCCGAACGATGTGAAGTTGCGTTCACGCACGCTTGGCTGCGAGTTTATTGTGAATACCAAGAAAAGTAGTCCTGAGATTGAAATTTCTGAGTATGTTTCCGCTGCTTTGGAGAGTTTTCTTTCTACCGCGATAAAACTACATGCTGTTCCAAGAAACAGAATCGCAATTGTGAATATCATCAGAGACGAGTCTTTGGGAGCTGACCTGAGCTACAAATTTAATACGGACGGTAAATCCACGATTGATGTGACGTGCGGGAACTTCAATCCTCATTCTTTATCCAAAGAAGAACAATTTAAAATAAGCTCGAAGGTATCAGAAATCGTCCTCCACCTGATTGCGGGGACAATTATGTTTCCAGATCCAGAAGTTGACCTGGAAAAACTTTTCAAAGATGAGGAGGCCGGATCGAGAGCTTTTGATTTCTCCTCGCCGCTTATAAGACTCGGCAATGTTTTTGGTTTAAACCATAAAAGGTCTATCTTGGAATGGATAAAAGATACAAACAAAACTTATCCATATGTACCGGGTCGGTTTCCCCTAACCATTCCCCCTAGGTCTCATAGAGAAGTTCCGCCTCCATCTGAATCTGTCGGGGAAGAAAGTCTGTCTCATGCCGATTTGCAATGCAACTCAATAATACGAATGGATCTATGGGACAGCGCAAGTTGGCAAGGTGCTGTTTACTTAACAGCTGAGCACATCCCTCCTATTGTCGGCTTATTGTTTAAAGATGAAAAATCAGCGAGAGCAATCTTCCAAGACTGGAAGGAAACTTTTGGTGAGGAAGACATGGAAGACACCATTCATTTAGTTGTGGCGCGAGGTATAGATGTCAAAAACCCTTCTTGGTACAGAATGGGCGTAGGAACAAAGATTGACCCTACAAAACTTTCTGGGAGAAGGATCGCAACTGCTACTCGGCTACATACATTAACCCCAGAGACTACTGCAAATCTCGACCGATTCATCGTAAGCTTCAAGAAATGGGGATCCTATTTATTCGCTCCAGCAATTATGCGCGAAGGAAAACAAGATCCTAATGTTCTGACTGATGCTGGTATCGTGAAGCACGAGTTCATTGAAAGGAACGCTTGGGAGATAGGCCCAAATGACCTTGATATTGCTTTAATCACCCCTGAGACAAACCCTGTTATATCTCCAGACGTCGCCAAGCCACCGGTTCTGGAAACATTAAAAAAGAAAAAAGACATTAAAGAGTCTAGGAAGAATCATGGCTAAATCGGTAGCCAAGTGACCGTTCACCATTGATTTAGCCTAATTCTCTGGGCGGTCTCACGCACCTCCTAATGCCGCCACGACTTCAGCTCCTGTTTTAAACTGCAACGAGAGGCGCAGCCGTTCCTAGTTATACACCACTACCACCAGTCTATGATGGCCTGTGCTTCCGCTCACACATTGAGCTCCCTGTTGGTCCGCGAACTAATTAAAGAATCGGACTGAATCAATCGGGAACGGTCCAGGTGGTAAGCTTCTCACGCTTCAGGGTCCAAGATGAGCGAGTTACTTAGAAGGAAAACACCCGGTAAGTCCAAGTTTAGAAGTCGGTCTAGATTGAAGTTAAGAAACTAGTATTTACCCTGATCCCGATTTTACTCCCGGTTTTGGTGCCGGTTCTGAGTCCATCTCAATCCCTCTAAATCACACAAAAAAGTGATAATCGCCTGTCTTGATAGGACGATTGTACTGCTCTGTCCCATTTAATCACGCTGGGTCATCATCGACTTCGGGCCCATTCTGGATTTGGCTGCCCAGGTTCGATCCCTGGTCCCCCAGCCAATTTTTCTTCCTTTTCTTTTCAAGCATTTACACCTTGTTGTGCACTGGCAAGCCAGCCATACATCCGCTTCCATCGATAAAACGATTGTTCGCAGGTGCCATGCTTGCGGAAAAGACCCTGCCGATCCGGGAGCGTTCGGCTTCCCTCAGAATCGCGACTATTTGTTCGGGTCTGAAACGTTTCCGTCCCATCATTAAGCTCTTTTCTGGCCCGGAAACTAGCCAAAGAATTGGACTAAATCAATGAGAAACGGTCAGCTCTTCTTTTCATCAAAAATTTCTCTATTTTACAGGACTCAATAGTCATATACTTTAAATCAAGCAGGAAAGTTTTCTTTTGGGAATTCTGATTCTTTCCAGGAAAGGAGCTACCAATGGATCCCATTCGAGTTGCCACGTTTAATGTGGAAAATCTTCTTCAACGATTCGATTTCTATCGCTTTGGGAGTCTCACAACCGAGCGCAGCCTCAGAATACTTGGGGTGGAGGACCAAGAGGAGGATTTACCACTTCGGAAAGCCCTATTTGTCGCGCTCAATGACGACACCCGCCAACAGACAGCTCAAGCCATACGGGATACGGGTGCGGACCTTATCTGCCTTCAAGAGGTGGACAACCGCAATGTGCTCGACGATTTCCACCAGTTTTATGTGAGAAAATCGACTGATGTGCACTATGGATGGCGGCGTTTAATCGAAGGCAATGATCTGCGAGGGATTGACGTTGCGGTCATGTCCAAGAGCTGGATCAATGTTATCTCACATGCCGAACATACGTTTGCGGATTTCGACCTCTTCAATCAGGCACTGGAGGATTATGGTTTAAGTCCCGGCGACTCCATTTTTCGGCGTGACTGTCTAGAGGTACAAACGCATGTAGGTCCGAATAATACGGATCTCACCATATTTGTCTGCCATTTCAAATCGATGAGTGGAGGTCGTGATGAGACAATGCCTGTTCGGGAAGCTGAAGCGGCCGCAGTACGTCAAATTATCGTCAATAGGTTTGGTCAGAATGCGGCTCAAGCCGATTGGTTGGTGATGGGAGACCTTAACGACTATGTGGAGGACAATGCCGGCAATCCCATTCAACCGAGCGGCATAGATCCCTTGCTCGAAAATGGCTTCTCAATAAATCTTGTTGGCAATCTGCAGGTTGGAGATCGCTGGACACATTTTTACACAGAGGATAAGACCTTTCATCAACTGGATTATATATTGGCATCTCCGGGATTGGCGGAAAAGAATCCTGGTGTCCAACCGGATATAGTCCGAAATGGGCAACCCTATCGCGTACCTAATATGCCCAACGTCGCTCGTTATCCCCGTGTGGGTTTTGATCGACCGAAGGCAAGTGATCACTGTCCGGTAGCCGTCACCCTTATGGTCTGATGGAGTGGATAGTATCCTTTTTTGTCTGGTCGAAGGACAATGAAGAGGAGCTCCCTACCTTCGATTCCAGCCAAAGGTTGGCCTGGCAAAATCATTGTTCAGGCGGAACAATCCAAAACCACATTTCAAAATCACCCCCCGGAATACCGTTCCCACTGGGCAAAATTAAATCCGTTGCCGGTGAGTTAGGGATGGTGGATCGAAGTTTCCCCAACACATTACCATCGAGGTGGAGATCGGGATCATTCAATCCCCAGATAAAATTCCCTTTGAGGACCAGTCGGGCAAGAATTGATTCTATTTCAAATGTCTGCAGTTGTTGGAATAGGGAATTTCCCAGCTGTTTTATCGTTTGAGGTAAAGGATTCCAGGTAATTTTATTTTGAGAAGCATCGTGGGAAGCTCCCACAATTGCCCCAAGGATCAGTGGAGTATATGCCAAGATGATATTTTGGTCCCCCAAAGTCCACAATTCTCGATCAGCCTGGGTTAAGGGGTAGGGGAGATCTACAGTCACAAAACAGGTGGCCGGGTTAATGCTAACGGGGTCAATTGGGTGGTCACAGAGAAACTCAAGCCCATCCTGCAAATGATTGGCAGGAATCACGCTATCGTTGGCTATCCTCAAAGGGGAGGACTGTCCAAAGACAATCCTTTCGACATGGATGCCTGGTTTTGGCGAAAAATCGGTTGGTATTTGTGAAGATTCCGTTAAAGGAGAAAAAAACTTTCGGCAATCCGAAAGAACGGTCAAGACAGGTGGGCCATTCTCATTTTCACCGGATTGGACTCGTATAATGGCCAGCCGACAAAAATGGCGATGAATGCCATGGGGCGGGGCTTGCACCAGCTCTTCAACGGAACCATCGGCCGTTCGAGCAGCGAATAACCAATGATCTAACGGACGAAGTACCCCATCACCGACCTTTTCAATGGTGCATTGAATACCAAACTCAAGTTCGATGGGAGTTCCATCTGAAGGGATGGGTATAACTTCTGATCCCGTGTGATCCCAACGAAGAATGCGCGTGTGCCGTTTGGGGTCTGGATTGCCTTGTGGGTCCACCGGAAACATATTGGGGTCAAGAGGACTTGAAAGGGAGATAGTCTGTTCTCCCTCATTTACCGCCTGAACTGTCCGCATCACCCCGGGCAAACCCGAAAACTCTCGCCAATCATCGGTGATTTCAACAAAATCTCCGGGTTTAAAACCTGTAATCACATCTAATTTAATACGCTCAACGGTAAGCGTTGTGCCGTTGATATTGAATACAATGGTTTTATGCGGACCAGAGTTGCGTGACCATTTGCAGGTAGCATTCCCGTTCTCAAGTACCTCATGGATTTCCACCCGATAACATTGATTCTCAGGCCCCCTATATCCACTTGCACCGGGCAACCAACAAGGACCCTCCGAATTGGGCTCATTCAAAATTGAGGTTGATAATAGTCCAGCCGATGGCTGAATGAATTCGAACCATTCCTCAATGTCTTCATCTGAGGTTTCACAGGTCCAATCTATATCCCAGGGAAAAGTTTTGACTTGCCACACAGTTTGAAGCCTCGTCGCCGTATCAACTGAAGCCAGTGCAGGTTCAAGGATGTCGGGATCTTCGACATAAGTCACTTCCCTTTGCCAAACTTCAAGGTAGGCAAGATGAACTCCAAGGCCTAACGCTAAAGGCTCCGTGGCAGGAAGATAGGGTTGCTCGGTAAACCGAATGGCACTAGTTCCACGGTTTTCACTCAGGGCAGGGTCGAAGGATTCAGGAGGGTTTCCGTGATTTTCTACTAGTTGCCCATCAATGTAGATTCGGCCAACACCAATGGTAAGATTGTTTGTTGAGTCGACACCAATTTTAAAGCTATCCGGAAGATCGGCTGGTACACCGCAGCGGCCAATAGTATCGAGGGTTGTGGTCCGCTTCTGCCGATCATTTATGGTGCTGTTGGTATTCCAATCGGAATCCAACTGAACCCGTCCCTGCTGCATCAACACTTGACTGAAATGCTTTTTCGCATCAAAAGATCTTCTGCTATAGTCACCGCCCATGGTTTGTCATTCCTTTTACTCAGTGTTAGGAGGAATAAAAAATCCCAGCTTCAAGTCCAAATCGCAGATATTCATCAAGACGAACCTCTAAATTGGATTCGCGTTGGGGGGCATACAAATTATGAAAAACTCCCATCTCTGCTTCATCGTCTGCCCCAGTTCGTATTTCAAGTGGTGCCGTTTGAGTTAATTGGCCATATCCAGGGTCTCCGTAGTTGAGAGAGGTAAATTGGGGACGGACGCGCAAGGCTTGCTCGGCCTCACGAGGTTGACACCGATAACGAGGAGGGACGTGGGAGTCTAGCGGGAAATATGAAAAACGGACACACCCCATTTGGGTCCTCTCTGAAAAGACAGGAGCCGACCATGTATCATTATCCCCCAGCCTGGAAAGAAAGATGCTGTTGGAGGCCCATTGCAGGTGTTGAGTGTGAACTTTGCCAATGAGGGTACTGTTTTCAATGTGCAAGAACCCACCAACCAAACTCTCACCACCATCGGGTGCCGCAAATGCCACTTCAAATTCCTCAGTGGCATCAACAAAGCTGTTGGTTATCCGGGCTGTAGAATCTGCTGCAACTCGCAATCCCCCAACAATACAGCGATCAATATCGACAACGACATTTGATTGATGAATAACCAGACTCGGTTGGGATGGATTGAGGGGATGTTCGACATGAATCAGAGTCAATTCAGGAACGAACGTACAATGCTTAATTCTCAATTGGCGGGGCCCGGTCCCACCCTGTGGAACCTGAATGGAACTCCCCGCAATTAAGAGTCCGTTCAGTGTGATGTCGTAATCACCGGTCCTGCGGACATCAAAATCATTCCCGAGAATCAACGTGGGGCGGTGCGTATTCCCCGCTCGAATTTCAACCGATCCAGTGGCGTTGTTGGGCATGGTCAAGGATTCTTCATATCTGCCGCTGTCGGTAATCTCAATGATTCCACCATTGGTGAGTTCGTCAAGGGCCTGTTGAATGGTGTTATGCCCCGCAGATGGAACCTGAACCGTATTAACCTGGCCACCAACAGTCACAAAGGTTGACGAACGGTCATATTCGCCACCAGCCATGTTGGTACTAAAGCCATAATGAAAGGTAACGTGTAGATCGTTCGGTGGGTTATCATTGGGTGAGAAGGCAATGCGACCCAACTCGGGATCAATTGCGCAGAAACCATCAGGTGGTACGTGAGCCCAGGTGCCCCCCCCGGAATCTGAAAGATTACAAACCATAAGAGCATGAGTTTGCTGGACATCATCCCCATCAACGGAAATATAAATGCTCTTTTTTTCTTCTTTGCCGTAATAGGCATTTAGGAATTCGTGCAGCACCCTTCGGGATATAGGCATCGGAACATTTATCGGCTCAGCGAGATGTGAAATGACATCTTCCCTTTGATCGTTTGTGTACAAGGGGGTATTCAAGCCAAGAGGACTAAAAAAGTATCTATTGGAATCCAGCGGAAATGCCGGACAATCAGTCAGGGAATGGGCCATAATTCTCCAGAGAAAGATGGCTATGTTTGGAATATTGTACAAGCCCTGCCGGGTGCGAATACGCCGTACGTCCACCGTATGGGCTATACGATCAAATGGAGTGTGCAACCGCTCTAATGGTTCCCATTGCCGCAGGTCCGGCGTTACCAAACGCTCTGGGCGAAGATGATTCATATACTGGGTCGTCCCAAGAAGCTGAAACGCTTCTACCACGCGAGCAGGCCAGCCGGTGACATCATTGGCTAGTTGTTCCAGCATTGTTGCGGTGCCTTTTCGGCGACGGTACGCGATCGTATTGGCAACCTCCGCCCGTGGGCTGGTGATCTTTGGGGCCACCCTGTGCAACGGGCGATAACCAATGAGGTCACCAATATAGGGGATAACCCACTCCGCACAGGTTTCTATAAACAGATCATCGTAAGATTGCTGGAGGTCATGTTCGAGCAGAGTGAGTTCCTCAGCCATCACGGAGAACAAATTCTTAAGGGGGCCATCCTGCTCAAGGTCTCGAAGGCGGTAAACCGCAGGAAGGAGCTCATAGAGGCGATCGGCGGTCTGAGTCATGGCATCACCATTAGTGAAACGGGTCGAGGATCGAGGGTCAGGAGCTCTGCAGCTTGAGTTTCCACCCCTGAGGCTCCTGTTGGTAAATCTGCCAAAAGGCGCGCTTGCAAATGATGCCCTTTTATTGGGAGTACATGTGTTTCAAGAAGATGAAAACGATCAACGTCTATTGCGATGATCCCAGAAACTGATTGCATCACGCTTATTACCTCACTCATCATGACCGGTTGCCCGAAGGCGCGAGAATCAAAACTAAAAGCGCGGCGCAATTCTTGCTCGACCTCCTCAACCACCTTGGCGGCTTGATAATCAGGATGGACTTTTACTTTTCCGGAAACCCGAAAGAAGGCAGGGCGGTAAGTCTTGACCCGAACAGGGACCAACGGGTCTCCGGCGTTTTTTAACGCTGCCACCAAATTAGTGTATACCGAACTCTGCTTGCCCACCGCCGCCCCATCCGGGCCCGCAATAGTGAGGAAGATCGATCGTTGCTGACCATCCCAGGTCCAAGTGGCGAGGGCTTTTGCAATGCCGGCAAAGGCGCGACAAAAGTCTTCATAGTCCTTTAATGAAACCACACGATCCAAAGTTAACACGGTCAAGGGGGCATTCGTGCGAGCCTGACCCAAGGATTCGGGATTTTCTGCGCCGTCCGCGGCAAGGGGGTTGGTGACGCCTTTGACGCCAAGTGGTTTAGACATGAGGAGAGTGAGCTGTTGTGTTTTTACCAAACCGTCCTGGCCAATTCCTTTTCGATAGGTGGCGTGAATATTGTCTCGACCGGTAGGCAAGCGTGCACCGGTTCGACCGTCACCGAATCGAAGAATGGTTTTCCCATCGTCCGTTGTCTGTGTAGAAAAGACATGATCTTGGGGGCCGTGCCCATACAGATTTTTCACTTCTTTCCACTGGAGTTCGTTAACCCGAACTTCAAGAGTAGAAGATGACCCACTCGGTGTCGGAGCACTAATATATGTTAAGGGAGGCTGCTGGAGGGTGAAATGTTGAAAAGGTTGAGCGGCATCTCCGCTCCCAACAATATCTTGAACGGTTTCGCCGTGAGTGGCTTTTGCCACATTGGCATAAATATTGACGCTGGTTCTGACATAGTCAAACGACAATGATTCCGTGAATGAGACAGAAGTAAAACCATCAATAACCAGCACCTCAGCCAATTGCTTGACTTCCCCTCTGATCACACCCGGCTGATCAATCGGCTCACCAGTAACAATTACTTTTCGTCCAGGCAGTAAATAAGGATAGAAGTCGTCAAGTAAGACTTGGTCTCCCTTTACAGGTTCATCTTCTGGAATTTCGGCAACAGTTAAGGGGTCACTTTGAACATATACTGTAGTTTTTCGAATAATCGAAAACTTGTCGTCTACAGTTCGCCATTTCATATCGTCAGCGAGGGTTAGCATTGTAGTTTGATTACTTAACCCATATTGGGTCCGCGTACGATCTTCTACCGTAGCGATTCGGAAAACACTGAAATTGTTCTCCTTAACCGCAATGTAACTATCGGGAGAAATTTCATTGTAGAGCCGATCAAGGAAAAGGGAACTTAAACTTTCCTCTGTTATCTCCCATTCATCCTCCGTAGGAACGCCCTCACCAGAATAACTAATTTTTTTAGGAGCGTTATACCCAAACACGGCTGCCCGCTGGCGAAACACGTAAACGCCTGTCTCTTTGGCAGCCATCCAAGCTTTGTGCTGGATTTTGATCATGGCAGCTATATCGTCTATAGCCCAGCCCTGGATCTTTGCCATAGCTTCAAGATCTGACTGTTTCCATGGTTGACCGACAACCTGTTCTGAGATCACTTTATTGTTTAACTGAATGGGTGCTTTAGACACCTGAGCGAACTCGGAAAATATTTTGTCAGGAAACTTGGATCCTGTGGCGGCCAGCGCCAGATCAAGATCGGTAGTTTGCATTGATTGGTTCACGGAGACCTTAACCACCCTTTTGACCACCGGTTCTTCGCCCATTTCTGTCAGTAAAATATGATCACCCACTTTGACATTGTTGTTTGTTCCTTTGATGGTGATCCGTTCCATTTTAACCGTGATCAACTGCGGTTGAGTGAGACGAGGTTTCATGGCATTCCACTCAACCCGGGCCTCGAGGGTTTCAATCGTTTCAAAGGTCTGGGGCATCTCCCCCGGAGAGGGCAGACTTTGGACCTGGGTGCCGCGATGAATGGTTGTCTGTTTCGTGGCCTGATCGGGTGCCCCAGGAGAATCTTCTAAGGTGAAAGCCAGGTAGGTACTTGCGGCCACGCCTGGACTTAGCTGATATCCAATAAGTCGTGCCAAGTATTGCATAGACAACCGTTCGGTGGAAGTCCGAAGGTACGATTCATTCGCCAATCGTTCCTGATAAAACGTAAGCACATCACTCAGAGTGGCAAAACAATCAAGAAGGGCAATAGAGAAATCATCCGAATTCCGTGTTTTCAATTTTCTGGGGGAGGAAGAAGCGACGGAAGACAGTCTGGCGAGGAGACGGTTTTTAAATTGCGAATGGGTCCCGACACGATAGGAAATGGTTGGCAACCCCGGTCGGTTCGTAACTGTCACATGGGTGGCCGCACTGAACCCCTCACAGCATCCACAATCGTTTAAACCAGACCCGCTTAATGAAGTTAGATCACTCATTGTCCACCAAAAAGTTGAAGGTGAAACACGCCTCGTTCTAAGAAGTTGGGGTCATTATCAAGCCGCGCAATCTCCAACCGTCCGACAGAAAGCTTGCCTTCCTGAAGGGGTTGAGAATCCGGAGTATGAAGTCGTTGAAAGGTGGTGATCATAACCGAAGCCACACCAGGTATAGCTTGGGCCGCGGCATAGAGAGGACTAAGATAAACCGGTTGCCCGAAGGTAAAGTTGTCGGGATGAAAAAGGCCCCGACGTCCACCTGGCAATATTCGGTTGCTGAATCTATCCAATAATTCAGATTTTACCTGGCTTCGAAAAAATCCTGGTTGAACACATACCTGCATCTCAAGTTCCAGAGGAACAATCCGAGGAGCGTCCACTTCCAAGTCATACCCCGCCATACGGAATGGTTCCAAGTGCTGACGCATGGTAGTTTCAAATTCATTGTCCACCGGCCACCCGCCGAATCTATCCACTGTCACAAAGGCAGTGTGCCAGCTTCCTGTCCAGCGAAATGTGCCTGCAGCACGCTGAATGTCAGGATGTCGGAGTGACAACATAGAATAATCCTCTTCAGTCACGGCACGCTCCTGCGTACGAAACGCTACGGGAGCATTTTGCCGAACCTCTTCCATCGTTTCGGGCTCTATCCCTCCGGATGCAGGCAGAGGATTGCGGACAGCGGTAATTCCATCTACCTCACTAACCACGTGAGCTAAGCTGTCCGCCCCGATATTTCCGGAAATCCCATTGCCCATCCGGTAGGTAGCAAATAATTGCGACTCCGGATCAGGGCGAGTTCCATGTTGACCGTCTCCAAACCGAAGGGAGGTGATGCCATCTGATTCAATCTCAACGACAAACTTTTTGTCTGTCCCCTTGCTGCTGAGCAAATCATGCGTTGGCTCCCATTCCCGATCGGCAGATTGCGGGTCTAATACGAGGAATATTTCGGGGAAAACATCCCGCATGGACCATTGCATGGCAAGGGATGCCGGGCCAGTCGCAACCTTTTCCTCATAAGATGCTGCCTGCGTCAGGGGCCCTTCCTTGAGCGTCGGTCGATAGCGGGGAAATATGGGTAGGGGATCCTGCTCTTGACAGCGATTTTGAGAAGCCTGTGGAAGAAAAAACGGTTGGGGCACGGTATCAAGCGGCTCATTTTTCAAGGTCATCCCATGGTCCGCTAAGACAATATTCCCACGGGCCACACTGACATTCTCGAGATTCGGCTCCGCTGGTGTGCGAGAGGAGATACAGAGTGGAAATGGAAGCGCATCCTCTCGGTCCCAAGCGATTTCAGTAATTTCAATGACCTCCTGATTATTTAAAGGATCAAGCAAAGGATCTTTGTTTGAATCAAAAGCCTGAACCTTTACTAACCGAACGGGATGTCGATATGCCGGGTTCGAGTCGTTTTCTTTTCCCGTATGGGGTCCCAGGACTTCTTCAAAGATCAAGACATCTCCCACTTTTAAATTCGGTAAATTCTTCCTTAGAGTTGCCTCTGTCGCGCCCTTAGGGAGACAACAGCGGGTATTTCCCCAGGTATAAAATTCAATTTTATTGTGGTCTTCGAAAAATTGGCCATCTTCCATCGTTTCAAAGATCACCGGGTGTTGGTTGAGGGCCTCAGCAAAGGCGGCGCTATTTGGGGAAATCACAGGACCAAGATGACTAATTTTGCTAAGCAAAATTGTGCCTTTTTTTAATTCGACATTGTCCGTATTGACTTGGATTTGCACCCACGTGCGGGCGTTACACCCATCGTGCATGTAATAATCCACCAGCCGGGCATGTCGGCGCACGGAGACCCGGCGGCGTGCGGTATCCAAATAGGCTTCCGTTGCAACAGCATCTTGCTCATAACTGAGTTGGTCACCGATATAGGCCAGAAGTTCAACGAGCATAATGCCCATGTCGGCGGGATTGCGTTCCTGCCAATCGGGCATCAACATCGACATGCGATCCAAAAGTAAATTTCGAAAGCTAGCGTAATCCTTGGCCAGATAATTGATTTCCGGTTCGAAAGACGGTGATGGGACACAGATCTTCTGCGGGCGGCAATCGGCCTCACGGGGGCAATTCACTTTGAAGGAGAACTCAAGGGTGGAGAAAAAAGGATCGAATCCTCCTGGTGGTTCAAGGGTGTCTGGTCCTTGGACCAAGCAAAGCAGGTAGGGAGAAAAGTCCCCTGGTTTATTAACAGTTACCGTGAGGACTTGAGGATCACCCACTGGATCGACACTGACACTCTCGACTCGAATATCCCGAATCCGCTCACCCCCCTTGATTTGAACATTCTCGGTTGTCAAAGTGGCAAGGTGAAGTTCATTTAAAAAATGAACTTGGAGGATCCGTTGCCATTGGATGTCGGAGATGTCTATATGATCAAGGACTTCCAAATAGTCGATGCCGTTGAAGGAGGCACTGTCCTTCACAAATTGCCGACGCTGGTTATCGCAACAAAGGTATTTCATGTCACAATCCGGGCTTGGTGAACACCGCTACCTGTTGGGAATGATGACGTCGGATGAGATACTGCACGGTCACATCCAATCGGGAATCATCATTATTCACAGTTACGGCTTGCACTTGAATCAAGTCCCCGAGCCATTGTTGTAAAGCGCCTTGCACTAACATTTGAATAGTGGCAGCGAGCTCATCGCTATTTCCTTTAAACAAGGCCTGAGACAACGGTGTCCCGAAATCTGGACGATTTACTCGTTCTCCAGGTGACGTAAAAAGAACCTGCTCAATCAAGTCCCGAATATGTTTTTCACGCCGGGTTTCCGCCGTGCGGCCCTGTCCGTCAAAGTGAAAGGGAAAATCCAAATGCGCCATCACTTTACATCCCACTCACGCGAAGTTGAAACACAGTCGATAGAAGAGGCGAGCCAGTAGGAGCGCATATGGCCTGGCTATCGGCAAGCAACACCGGTTGACTGTTCGAGAACACACGCGCGGCCCCGCGGATCCATTGTGCTGTGACATCCGGACCACCAGTATTTGGTGGGAGAGCGCAACCCGCAACGGTATAGGGAGTTGGCTGGGTGACAATGGCCTGTCCGCTCACCAAAACCCGGGGATTGGGTGCAGTAGGCATCGCCTGTCCACCATGCGGACAAAGAATGGTGGCATTCAGATGTAACAGTGGTCCCGGCATTTTTTTAAATCATCCCCATGAGTTATATGATCGTCAGAGCGCCTGCGTTGATGTCCACAGCATTGCCAATCATCGTGATAATGGCACCTTTACCATTTGAAATGGTGATCCCCGTGTCATTGACTGCGATCATGGCTCCAGTGGTGCTCTTTAATAAAATGCCTCCAGTCGGCCCGGGCACATCGCTGATCATAAGGGTGTTCTGCGCGGTTGTTTGCAACACAACGTTGGGAACACCTGGAGGAGCGGCCAAAGCCAACGCGGGGGGCTCCGCCCCAGAGCCCCACCAGCATCCTGACCAGATTGGATAAGAAGGTTCCCCTTGCTCGAATTCGACCCAAACCCCCGCGCCGATCTGTGGTAATACCCACATCCCCATCTGTTTGCCCGAAAAAGGAATGCATGGCATTGCCCAACTCGAGGGGATGAGCCCAAGGACGTCAGGAACTTGTACCAGCAAACGTCCCGTTTGAAGGGGATCAATATTGTTAATAACTGTCCCGCGATACTTCCCAAAGAATTTCTTACCATTTTCGTTGTTCATGGTTATACAGGAATGGTTGAGGTTAAAGATGAGCGAGCATTCCGGCTCAAGGTAAAGCTTTGCGTATATTCACCAGGCTTAATGTTGTGGGTCACGCTCTTGACGTAATATAGGCCATTGTAGTCCGCGCCTGCGCCCCGCACGCCGACAAGTTGGCGCGCTTTTAAAATGTGGCCATACCGAAGTACATTGAGCTGTCCCGACCCCGAAATGACATCCGCAGAGGCCGACGCTTTGGCCAAAGCTCGAGCTGCAGCCTTGGGAATGGCATGTTTGGCCGTCCCTTCTTTGATCATTTCAAGTTTCACTGGAAAAACAGGTTTTCCCCCGAGCGGAGGATTCAGTGGCGTAATGTCCGGTACAGGAATTGGAACACTGATCTTCGACTCTTCATTCTGGATGTGCAAAATGAACTGCGTTTTCGAGAGCCCATCGAAACTAAAACTTAACGACTCCACATTAGTATGGGCACCCATATTTATGCTCAATGCTGGTTGGGGTGCTCCAATCTTTATTTCCGGTCCCCAGTAACCAATATTCATGCCTGGCCTCGGACCAGGATCCAGATAGAAAACGTAACCCACATCTTGAGCGAGTTGCTCAATGTATTGTAGATCCGTTCCTTCATGCGATGGAATGACTTTGACTGGATTTTGGACATAGACCAGGACACTGGGGATGATCATGGGAGTCACACCAAACATGGCATACCTGGCCAAAATAAACGCTACACGAGCTTCAAGAGGCATGGCAGGATACGGAATGCCGCTGAGGTCAATAAAGTCCATGAGTCGGCTCAAATCTTCCCCTGTAATTGTCAAAGTGGATTGTCCGGGATCATTACTGGGAGAGATTTCGTGTTGGGTGATGACTCCATCCATAAGAACATGCTGAATTCCATTGAATGTCACAACCAGAATCACGCGCATCGGTGGATCGAAAAATCCGGAAGGGAGGATCTTTCCGTGCAGTGGAGACCGGGAGCCAAGGCCAAAACTCAATTGAAACCCGCTCCGTTGCCCAGCACTGACCGTGATCTGGACGCTTGTCAAGGCTTCAATCACCTCCTGCGGGACCGGGGAGACTGCCACCGGTCCCATTAGAAGGGTCAGATGAATACCTTTAAGCATGGGGCTCTCCTGGTATGCCTTCCGGTAGAGTAATCCTTAAAGTTCGGCCAATCGTCTCAGTCAATTCCTGCGGACAGATGGCGCCATTGGCATCGCATAGCCGCCAAAACTGCTCAGGGTCTCCCAAATACTGCGCCGCTAGGTTATCGAGTCGATCACCTTGGGTGACGTTATGTTCTTGGATTGCTGCAAAACGTTCAGGGGGTGGAACAAACCGACGGCGCAGATAGACAATGGTTTTTCCTGTTGGTGTCTCTCGCCTCCCGGTTTCAATACCGTGGTATCGGCTGGTTGGTGGAAACAAGCTGTTGAGTTGGGCTATCGAAGCCAACAAAGTCTTTTGAAATGAATCGGTCATGGTATCCTTTCAATCCCCAACGCGCTCATTTTGCCCTGGACTTTTTTGGACAGTTCTTCTTTTTGTCGGAGGTAACTCATAAATACGCTGCCACCCTTGTGCTCGAATCCTAGATCATCAATGCTCAAGACCCGCAGACCCAGGCTCACCTTTGCCCGAATGGGATTCAGATCAGGATCAAAGGCCTCTTCGGTTACGTTTAATTCAGTCACACGAACCGGCAGCACGCGCTGCTTGCTCCAAACAAAAAAAGTGAGAGGAGCTTCTATGGGTGTAATTTCCAAAGTGCCAGACTTCGCTAATCGGTTGTTTTCCTGAAGTTGATCACCGGTTGGGTAGACCATGGTTTCTAATGCAGCCAGTTGGGGATGGATCCCGAGGTCTGCGGTAGTGGAGTCGGCCACCTCCATCAGATCTGTCGCATCAATCTCGGCTTCGAGTTTGATACTCTCGACTGCAGGCCCCTTAAGGCGCAAAGCTTCTGATCGGTCCCCTCCCTCGCCACCAGAACCCTTAATCTCAAAACTCCGATTGAGAGTCTCGGGGTTGTACTGCAGTGGGATTACCCGCAACACGCGGCTCGACTCCGGATCCATCAACACAAGCCCGCCTTTCAGAAGTTTCGGTGAGTTGGTGTAGGTGGTCATAATTTGTTGCCTATAACTAAAATCAAAAAAAGTTCAACTTTGCCGCTTAAAGATTGGCGCTGGCTTTAGCTTAATTTCTGTTCTTTTTGAATATTGATATAAATAATGCATCCCTAAAAGGTGAGCCCCCTTGCTTTTTCAAATTCGTGAAGTTCTTCGCTGGCCTTCACAAACTCCATTGCTTTGCCTTCCTTCTTTTCCTTTAGTTTGCTAATTTCATTTGGATCTTTGGCATTTTCAATCTGATGCGTGAGATTTATAATCTCGAACATTAGCGTCTCTACTCGGGTTCTTAGTCTCTTTAGGGCTAACCATTCCTCACCAGGCATTGAATCTTCTGAGCGTAGAAATTGCGGACGGGGCTTTTGCAGAGCCGGCTTCGGTTTGATCTTCTCCTTTTCCTGCTGACGTTTTTTAAGTGATTTTTGAAGTTGCTCACCAAATTCATTCCACCAAGCTTTCATCACTGCATTTGATAAATCTTCATAGTCTTCGATTAGGTCATTCAGTGTATTGCGTAATTTATACGCGTGGGTATAGAGGTCCTTTATTGAATATGAATATTGGTTGAGGACCGCATCCATTCGATCAATTTCTTCAATAGTGAAACCCTGTTTTATAAGAAAGTCCATAACCAAAATATTCATTGTGTATTCGGAGAGGTCCTCTGCAGCCTCCCTAGATTCCATTGCTTTCGTTTCCAACTCTAGGAGGGCTTCAATGTTTTCATCGACCTGATATAACAAGTCGCCATACTTCTGGAGACCGTCGTTAAGTTCGCTTAAACGTTCGAAACGTTTTTCGTAGTCCTCGACCCTTTCTACCTTAATAAGCGATATCCCACTTAGTTCAAGCATACCTACTGTCATTACAAGCAAATGGTTTTCATTTAACTCCTTTTCGAACTTTGGGAAATTTTTATTTAAAAAATCGATTATTCTCAAGGGTTTTCCATGCTTTGGATTGCTTAGGAATTCTTTGGCCCCCTGTTTATTAATTTCCGGTTTTGGTAAATTAGAGAGATCAGCAAGAATCTTTTCTTTAAAGGCTTCCTGTAAAATACCGAGGCTAAATCCCGCACCTAAATTTGAAAGCATTCCGCGTACCATGGTCTTAGGGCCACTTTTGGAGCTGCCAAAGCGCCCTTCTTTTCTGGGTCGCGATTTGCTTGAGTCTTTTTGCCAGGGGGAAGTGGGTCGACGCCTGAAACTTGATTTCTTCCCACTTGAAGTTACCTTCTTCCCTGCGCCTCCCGGAGGAGCCCCGGTCCCTGGCACTGGTGCTCCCCCCCCTGGAGAGGGAGGGGGCCCTGTGCCGCCACCCCCACCCTTAGGGGGAGTACCCTTTCTTGTTACATTACCCATGAATGAAATATCCACCTCTTCCAAGGCCATTAGTCTCCTGCCGACCCTATAGTCCTTGGGGCCTTGCACAGAAGGAATTTGTAAGCTTTCTGGTGCCACTTTTACTCCAAACCTTGCTTCAAGCCCTTTTGAGTTGTTTCTGAAGTTCTTGTCAAAACTCCAGACTTCCCCCCCTGTCGCACGAGCCTGTGTGACAATATTTACATCTTTATCTTTACTTAAAATAGGTGTGCCCTGGCTTGTTCGGTTTGCCTCGTTCACAGCAGTTCGATCTGCGAGCTGTCCCTTGGGACCAACTTTGATGCCTAGGTCATCTAAAAATAGGCGTTGGGCTGTTGCTGTTCTTTTTATAGCTGGTTGATGGACGAGTTCGTTATAGGCCTGCTGAGAGATAAAAACTTGACTTGTAGAAAGTAAAGTCTTAAGTCTTGCTGCAGCCTGTTGGTTGCCGCGCTGAATTTGGTCGACTACATTCGCATCAATAAAAATAATTCTGCGAGCTGCAGGAGGTGTCGGCGGGGGTCCGGATTGTGCGCGATGCAAGAAAATTGGAAAATGAAAGTGCGGTTGGATTTGAAATTGATTTGAATTTCCTTCAGACCCCCGGTGCCCGGTCACAATGGGATTTGCTGTGTTTTGCAACTCCATGGATATTTGCTCTGACGAATTGGATTTCCTTAAAATTTCAGTCTTTATTTCTTTTTTAGAGTTATGCTGAATTGTGTGAACCAATTCATGGGCAAGGAGATGTCTACCCTGGTAGGTATTTGGGACATAATGTCCTCGGCCAAATACCACATTGTGCCCCACTGTGTAAGCAACTGCATTCACCTTCAACGCCGACTCCGCTGCTTTAGCGTTGGTGTGCACTCGCACTTTGCTTAAATTATGTCCAAACCGCTCCTCGAAATACGCCCGTGTGTCTGATTCAAGGGGCTGACCAGGGGAACTCAATACCTCATTTACGACAGTCGGGACCTCCGTTAACTCAGCCAAATTCTGTTGTTTCATCTTGTGCAAGAAGGAGTTTGCTGGGTGGGTTTTGTTGCCGAGCCACGCCGGCCTCTCTGGTTTTTGCATTACCTCACCCGCAAGCCGATTTGCCTCTTTTTCATGCCTATCATTAGGGTCACTAATCTTGAGTTTTGGTTGAATAAGGGAGCTACGATTCCTTAGCATTTTTTCCTTTTGACAATTGTGACACTCACCCGCCAATCCAGCATTCCCACCGCAGGAACATTTGCGTAGGAGAAGACCCGTGGGCGCTTTTGCGAATGAGGTTCTGGGTATTTCTCCTATTGGCGGAGCTTTAAGATTGTTACTCAAGATTTCAACCCTCCATGAACGGCCTTTGCGATCTGGGCACCGAGGGTCTTCCCCTTTACGTTGGGCCTTGCCTCTATTTTGGGGGAATGTATTCTTCCTATTGATTGATTCCGCGACAGTGAAGCAGGAACCCCTTGTTCACGAAAGTGTCGTTCAAGTTCTCGTTTAATCGTTTCGCCTATCTGTTGCCGGTTAAGGCTCGAAAAGCCCTCTAAAACGAGTTTATCGATCTGAATTGAAAGATTTGCAGGATTCATGACCAGCCTCTCGTTTCGGGCTCCGTCAATGTTTTCTCCAATTTCATGTATTCGCTTCGCGCTGCTTGTAAGATGTGGGTGGGATTGACTGCATCGGCTTGATCTGCCGCAATGAATGATGCGTTCAACGCGATGTTTCGAATGTGCCCCCCCGTGATAGTGAGCTGACCCAGGCGAATCGGATCAAGGGATTCGGTCGGTGTTTGATCAGGAAAGATTCGACGCCAGATCTCGGCTCGTTGCTCGGCGTTGGGAAAAGGAAACCGGACTACAAAGCGGATGCGCCGCAGAAAAGCCGGATCCATGGAATCTTTCATGTTCGTTGTGAGGATGGCTAAGCCTTGGTAACTCTCCATCCGTTGTAGGAGATAACTGATTTCAATGTTGGCAAAGCGGTCATGACTGTCTTTGACTTCACTGCGTTTTCCGAAAAGGGCATCTGCTTCATCAAATAACAAGAGGGCTCCACTCCCCTCTGCTGCATCGAAGACCCGTCGGAGATTTTTTTCCGTCTCACCAATGTATTTGCTGACAACCTGACTTAGGTCAATCCGGAATAGATCAACACCCAATTCTCCGGCGAGAATTTCCGCAGCCATGGTTTTTCCTGTCCCCGAAGGTCCTGCAAATAACGCGCTAATGCCCAGGCCCCGGGGACCTTTGGATGCGAATCCCCACGTCTCATATACTTTTGTCCGATGTCGCACATGTGATGCGATGTCGCGAAGTGTTTGAGTCTGAGGAGCGGGTAAGACCAAGTCCTCCCACGTTGCGTTAGGTTCGATCCTTTGTGCGAGATTATCAAGATGAGCTCGAGCTTGCCGGCGGCAGGTATCCCACAACTCCCGCACAAAATCTTCGTCCGTTTTTTCAGCCCCATTCAAACGGACCTGTGTTCCGATTTGATAAATATCTTGAGCATCAAGCCGAAATTGACTTGTCACTTGATTGATGTGTCCGTTGAGCTCTTGGGCATCATTGCCAAGAACCTGCTTCCATAAAATCATCTGATCTTGAGTGGCAAGACTTGGTACGTCGAATCGGATGGCATGACTGCGCTCTAAGTAAAGTTGATCATTACTACTGATGGCATAAGGCCAAGGAAGAAATTCCAGGAAATTTGAAAGTGATGATTTATTGGTGGTTTGTTCCAGACCTTGTCCATCCACGAGCAATGCGCTACCGAGGAGTGACGATTCCCGAGCCCATAGCCGGGCTAAGGCTTCCCGCTCTGCCGGTGATGTCGGAATGTCCGTCGCCTTGATCTCGTGAAGGGTCATCCCCATGACTTCGCAGGCTTCCGCAAGAATGGATCTCCTTGTCGATTGATTAGAACCACAAAGATGAATTGCTGGGGGAACAGTGTTTTCCTGTCCATCACTCCAAACCTGTTGAATTTTTTCAGATAGGGAATGATATGAAGATGATGATTCGCGGACAGACAAACAGGGTTTTACCAGTCCTTTCAACCGGTCATCCAGATGGTTGATTCCGGTCAAATAATGCAAAATTCGCTCGTCAATACGAACTGGGCTATTCGTCAACGAATCGGCAGTAGCAATTTCGATTAGTCGCCAATGACGTAAAGGTCCGTTCGGAGTCAAGGCACTCCAGTGCGGGTCGGGCAGGGCGGCGAGTGCGAGGCTGAAGGTTGGTAATCCGCGGTTCCCTTCCCCCTGGGCTGCCGAGCAGGCGAGGGCGAAGGTTGAATCAAGCTCGACTCCGGCACAGAGGAGCAGCACATCCCGTTCAAAGGGGGACAGTGAAAATAGGGCGCATATTCGATCTAAGGCCGAAAATACATCTACACTTTCAGTTTCCAACCCTGGATCATGGACCGTATCCGTTGTGTTTAGCTGAGCCCGGTCCGCATCAGATTCTTGATTCACCTCCAACGAGTCATCCTTTGCAGGAGTATCAAACTGGTGTTCCAGGTACCCACGCACCCTAGCTAGATGGGTGTTGAGATATTGCTGATTCGCTTCAATCCAATTGTTGTAGTCTTCAGCGCTCATGAGATTTGAATGATCGGGCCAAAATCCGGGCTATTGGGATCCTCAAAGTTAAGCTGACTTTCCGCATCATCGACTTTTACTCGAACGAAATAACTCCCCGGTTCAACCCCACCGGGGATAGTTATGGTCGTTGTATTGCCTGTAAGGGATACATCCAACCGATAGATATTAGGATCACTATCGACGTTTTCGTTTAACAGCACTTGAACCCTCTGGGTTTGAGCAATTTCGGGAGATATTGTCAGTTGCTGTAACTGATCTTCTTTCCCGGTGATTGTTGGCCGCAATACGAATACCGCAAGATTGGATTCCAAGGCTCGATGGGGTTCATGAGCCGCTCCGGTATTAAAATCTATTTCATGCACGATACGAACGGTATGAATGCCTGCACGTAATGCTGGCGGAAGTTGAATTTTTATTTCATTGTTCTTGATTGGATCTAGGGCCTGTAAAGGGTTAGGAAAATCCGATATCACCACACTCATCAATTCACTTTTTATATTTTGGCCTTTAAGTGTCAAAATCTCTCCCGCTTCTGCGATCTGGGGTGATATCTTTTCGATGACTGACTGTTGAAACGGGATGACCCGAAGGTTCCGGGTAACTACTGGCAGAGAGGCGGTCGGGGTATCTTCAGTTTCAATAAACACGACAGCTGCTTGGTATGCCATTGATAGGGCGTAGGGGCTTTGAAAAAAAATCGACCAGAGTTTGGAAAGCTCCTCCAGGGTTAGGGGTATAGGAGAAAATTTAACCAGTTCAGTTTGATCTTCCAGATTTGCGGTGATTAATGAGGCATGAGTTTTGGCCTTTTGAATCTGTTGGGCCGTGAGCAGGGGTTGGGAATGAAGCAGCCTCGCTACTCTTCCCAGCATTCGTTGGGGTTCATGTTTGGGCTCGTTTCCGGAGAAAGTCAACAAATAATGCAAGTCCAGTGCGACTTGCGAGCGTTGAATTACAGTTCCACCCCCACGACGGGTAGGAAGATCATTGTTGCGCCAAGTTGGATTTGGCGTCACTTGGTAGAGAAAAATTCGCACTTCGGGTCCAGTGGGTGGATTTCCGTTTGATTCTGGACGAATCGACTCGACTTTGACGCCGGTCAAATCATTGTCGTCTGTTAAATCCTCGAGAATCATTTGACGTAAAGCTTCTGTAGCTGTGGCAATGGCAAGATGATTGGGCATTCTTAATTCCCGCTTCGCTGTTTCAGGTAAGCCTCCAAGGAGAGTCTTGGGCTTGGGCGCTGCTTCTTGGGTATGGGGAGCGGCGGTGCGGTGACGGCTTTTACTTCAATTCGCCCAATTGTCACGCGTATCGTCGGTGCCGTTTCATTTTGCATCTCCGGCCACCTTGAAGAAGGCCCCTGTTTTGGGATCGGTTTTAGCCTGAGGCCTACCTGCGGCTGGTCCACTTGCGATCTAGGTTTTAATGGTTGTGATAATTCGGGTTTTGACATTGGAGGTTTTTGAATTAACTCGCTATCGACGGTTAGGTTGTGCTTGCTTGTCGCAGGATTTCCTAAAGGAGTAGGGGCATGATCAGTTGCCCTATATTTTTTTCCACTTTGGGTTGCTAACTCAGATTCCAAGGCCGCCGAAATTGGTGCTAATTTACCGGGTTTAGGGAAAGGTTGCCTGGAGGGTTCTATGTTTTCGCTTTGTGGCTTACTGAGGTGTCCGGATCTTACCAATAAGCGGCTTTCTGGTTGAGGACTGATGATGGTATTCCCCCTGGTTTGGGGTGGTGAGGTAAATTGGTCGTCGGAATCCATTTCCTTTTCCGTTGGCCTATCCTTTGCCATTCCAAATTGTGGTGGGATAAAAGGTTTAAGGTTTTGATCCGAAGGGAATACACGTTGACTCAATGATGTGAACAAATCACTCATGCCATCACCATCTCCATGTATCCTTTTCGTCGAACTGGGCTGAGGGATAGAATTTCCTGTTCACTCCATCCATAGACAGTGGCCAAACAATGAATTTCCTGAAGTAACTGCTTGGCTTTTGCCGCAATTTCGGACCAGAGAAAGGAAAGGATATCAAAGGGAACTTGCCAAGCTTTCTCGCAGTGCGGGCAGTTGAGGTTGAGCAGCACTTCCAGGAGGGGGTCGAGTTTTATGATTTTTGCAGTGACGGTTTCAATTACCGTTTCGGGTAACTCCGTTGGCATTATTTCTGAGCCCTCCTTTGAAGCTTTCCCAATGCAGCGAGTCATGAGTTTCCCTCTAGCGTCTTCAGAATTTTGGCATTCGAACAGTGCTGCGAGGTCTCGGCTGTTGGGGATCCGATACTCCAAATGATAATTTTGAATGTTGATTTTCATTGTATTTTCTTCATCGCCTTCAGATTCCTTGAGCAGATCCAATAGGTTGAAAGATACCTCAACTTGTTCCTGACACTGTGGACAGGACGCAATGCTATTCAGAGTGGTTCCGAAGGTATGGCATCGAATAGCAAGTAACTGGGCATCCCTCCTTCCGATCGGGAGGTCGGCCAAATCCTCACGGTTCGCTTCAGGACTGGCGCCTTGGAGGATAGTTAAGGCTCGATCGACAGCATGCTGTTCTTTTGCCCCTTCCCAGATTTGCAATATTGTTTCCGCAGTTAATGCTTTCATTTTTTGGTCCCTGAATGACTAGAATGATGGTTCGGTGGGCTCTGTCACAGCATCATCTCGTTCCCAGCCTTCGTTCTGAAGCGTGATAGATTGGATGGCAACCGCGTTCGCACTGGCATCCAATTCCGGAAGAGCTTGATACTCGGAGACCCAGCATCTGTATACCTTGTAAGCAATGGCTAATTGGCCGGCCTCGTTATACATTTCAATAATGATGTCCTTGCGAAAATCTTTGAGTGAGACTTCCGCTCCTAATCTAGCGCCAAAGTTCCAAACCTTGTTTGCCCATTTCTCAAACTCCGGGTCGTGGGTGCAACCACGTTCCAGGCTAATCGCTTCATACTTAGTCAGACCCGGAGATTTCTTAGTGGAACTCGGATCTGCACCGTCGCGAATTTCTACTGATTCGGTGGTCCGTTTGATCGGGCCGACCTTACTGATTCCCGCCACATAACGCCCGTCCCATTTCACCCGAAATTTAAAGTTTTTGTAGGGATCAAATCGTTGCGCATTAACCGTAAACTGCGCCATAGTTAACCCTCCTTCTATGCTATGTTTGAATCTGTCCTGCCATTTGCTGGATTTTAATAATGACAAATTCTGCTGGTTTTAGAGGCGCAAACCCAACTACAATATTGACAATTCCCAAGTTGATATCATTCTGAGTTGTCGTTTCGCTGTCACACTTCACAAAATAGGCTTTTTCTCGCGTCTCGCCTTGAAAAGCCCTTTGAACAAAAAGGTTCTGCATGAACGCACCAATGTTCAGCCGAATTTGAGCCCGTAATGGTTCGTCGTTGGGCTCGAACACCACCCATTGGGTTCCTCGATAGAGACTTTCTTCGATAAAGAGGGCCAGACGACGAACGGGAATATACTTCCATTGGGATGCAAGTATGTCAGCTCCTTGGACTGTTCGAGACCCCCAAATGACGTTCCCTATGATTGGAAACGTCCTAAGGCAGTTTACTCCCAGCGGATTTAAATCGCCGTTATCCCCATCATTCAAATTCACTGTAAGATTTTGGGCTCCCCGGAGCGTTGCATCTAACCCAGCCGGCGCTTTCCATACCCCACGTTCACTATCTGTCCGCGCTATAATTCCTGCTATGGTTCCGCAAGGGACAAATTCCTCAAGTTGATTTTCTCGAAGAGGATTCGGTTGTTTGATCCGAGGAAAAAATATAGCGCTATTCTTGGACTTGGTCCCTATTCCATTTTTCATTCCGTCAATCGCGTTCTGCTTGTCTGTCCAATCGCTAGGAGAATCCAAAATCAGCATGGCCCGCTCTTTTTCACACAGGGTTGCTGCCGCTGCCACTAATCCATCTGGGTAGCCTGGGTCATCAGTCGTATCCCATTCTGGTGGCAAGCACAAAAGGTTAAAGAGGTCAGCTTGCTTAAGAACATATAGCCCTTTTTTTTGATCGGCAAATCCAGCGTCAAGGTAGTCTGAGAGCTGTAATAAATCCTCTTCTGCCGCTTTATTGGTCACTAAATGCTCTCCTGGTGGAGGAATCGAGTTGGGTAAAACAGATACACGGGCTAATTCAGAGTGATTCTCAAGTACATGATTTAATTGTCTAGGGCCAGGGATTACGCTGACATTTCTGTGAATTTCCGAAACTTCTGTCTTAGTATCTTTGATTGTTATATTGAATAGATCACTTTTCGTTAATCCTTGGTCCGAAGCGACTTCATCCGATACATTGTGGTCAATGGTAATAGTCAATGAATTCCCCCAGGCCCCTTCAGAGGCTGCTTCGATAGTAAGGTTGTCAAAAACAAATTGTGCCCGCGATGTTCCTCCCCCTTCTGGACGAAATAGACGTCCAATTATCGCCCGGCTTCCGCCGTTCAAAAAAAAGTCTCTCACCGCATAGCTCATTTTACTGGCCAGGCTTAATCCTCCGAATTGCCTTTCGTAGTCGGCATAACTAGTTACCGACCTGATTTCGTTTACCGGCCCTCGTGTAGCGCGCCCGACAAAAGCAGCGATCGATGTAGCGACTCCTGTAATGGTTCGCACACCGCTGGGGACCTCTTCGATATAAATGCCTGGGTAATTGAATGCAACGGGCATTTGCAAGCCTCCTTGTGCTCAAAAATGGTAATCATCTTCTAAGAAATAAGGATTCAAAATCTGGTCCTTACGAGGACCTCGGGCTCTGTAAAAACTGCTGGATCTCCTCCACCCGCTCCTTATTGAGGCCGAAGATGCTCTGCGCTGGAGTTCGTTTAGTTAGCCACCCACTCCTGACCAAAACATCAAGGGCTTCCTCAACCTCCACTGGTCGAAATTCATTTTTTCCCTTTTCAAGCCACCATTGCTGAATCCCTTCAAGGGTATCTTTCGCCTCTGGATTTTTGACAAGGTACTCCAGAATCTCACGGATCAACTTTTGAAGACTCCCTTTAGGTCCTAAATCATCCACGAAGGACCTTCTTTGGTGACAGTGCCTGTTCAAGGGATCAGCAAATTCTTTGCCGGTGTGGTGTATGCCTAACTGATTGAATTCCATGAGGCTGGAGATTCAGAATTCAGAGCGGTGGGGTATTTCTACCTCAGGTGGCGGGACGAGATTTTCTCGATTTTCTCTTTTATCAGCAAACATAGCGCTGAGGCCTGGCTACCTCAGGATATGGGGCACTGCCGCCCCAGGTAAATTGCGTGTACCTTTTTCAAATCCTGGGACAGGAGTTAAAGGAGGTTAAGGCTTCTGCCAGATCCGAATTTATGGAGATCGATAAATTTGGAGGAGGAAGGTTTTGTGCAAATACGAGCGAATGGTTAATTCCAGACCAGTGCAGTTCCTAACAGGTAGATGCGAGAAAACCTTTTCGGTCAAGTCGGTGTTTGGTGAGGAGTCGTTTGAAGGCTCGTCGTTCTTTGCCCGCGGCCTTCGCAGCATGGGAAATGTTCCCTTGGTGTGCAGTTAATAGATTGATGAGATAAGTTCGCTCGAAATTGTCGATTACTTCGCTCTTGGCTTGTCGGAAAATGAACTCGGAGTTCCCTTCTGTTTTTCCCTGCGAGGGGAGGTCAATGTCATCGGCTTTCACCGCTTGGGATTGGCTAAAGGTCATAATCCGGTGAACGACCGACTCTAGTTCCCGAACATTCCCAGGCCATGGATAGCGAAGGAGCCTGGACATAGCATCCGGTTCCAAATGTACAGGTCCGCCTCTAAATTTGTTGGCCTGTCTAAGAAAATAAGTGACCAACCTCGGGATGTCATCGAGACGTTCCCTCAGTGGGGGAATTGGGAGAGGAAGGATATTCAATCGATAATAGAGATCATCCCTGAATTTTCCTTCTTCAACAAGGCCCCTCAGATCCCTGTTGGTAGCTGCCAGGATTCGCACGTTCGCCACCATGTTTTTTGAGCCACCGAGAGGCCGATATTCCGAACCTTGCAGGAACCTTAAGAGTTTCGTTTGGCCAGCAGCACTGAGGGATTCCACCTCATCCAGAAACAGGGTGCCTCCCTCCGCTTCCTGTACGAGCCCTTTTTGGTCAGCCCACGCATCCGTAAAGGCCCCTTTCTTATGTCCGAACAGTTCGTTTTCAAAGAGATGATCCGGAAGGGCTCCACAGTTGACTGGCACAAACGGTCTCCCCTTTCGTGGGCTATTATAATGCACAGCGCGAGCAAATAGTTCCTTCCCTGTCCCTGTCTCCCCGAATATCAATGCCGGAGCATCGGAATTCGCCATTTGTGGAATTTTCTCCATGGCCTCAAGAAAACATCTGCTCTCACCCACTAATCCTGCGACCCGGAAATTACTTGTGGCGAGTCCAATTTCCTTTGACCCAGCCTTCATTTCTATCAGACGGAGAAGCCGTTGAATTCGTATGGTCAGATCTTGGTGATCAACAGGACAGCAAGTAAAGTCATCCAGACTATTCAGCCAAAGGGAGTCTCGGTTATGTCCCGGAATTTGGTCTTCACACAGGACGCCAAGCATGGGTACGTCTAAATGCTGGCTTCTGAGCCTTTTAACTACTTCCGGCAAGTCTGGCAATAGAGCATGTCGCAGAATAAGAATTGTTGGTCGGGCTGGCTTAAGGATTGAGGAGGGAGCACTCCAACTATGAATGCGGGCAGTTGGGAACCTATCCTTTACAAAAAGAGGGAGGTTTTCACAAGCCCCAACAGGACATGGGCCTTGAATAACATCTAAAAAAAATATCTCTGGGTGTTTCATCATGTCCCACTAAAGAGACAGTACCAATTTGAAAAATCCCAAAGATGAGGGATTGGATTATTATCTCAAGCACTTGGCTTGTCTATCATCATTAAAAAAGACCAAAGTTTCATTCGCATCCTTTTCTAAGGATTGAAAAGCCCCTCAGGTGGAACTCAACCTGAGGGTTCACACAATGTTTGGAAGCTTATGTTTGTTTCATGAGGCCTTTTCCCTATATATGAAGTCCGTTTTTCTCTCCAATACTGGTCTTATTCTTTCGTAAAATCAAGAAAAAGTATAATTTGATCCGTTACGGTACAAGTTGGACAAATAAGACGGGGTCTTCTCCCAATCTTTATCCTAATTCTGGAGGTAATTCCCCTCGTTTTTGTTTCTTTTTAACATCCATTTAACACCATAAAAACTTGTCGAATTTTCCCCTCCTCATCGTTGCCTTCGTTACTGCACGTGCATATCCACCATAACAACCAAAAGCAAATCTCATTCCAAAAAACGATCGAAATTAGGCAACAGTGTTTGGCCCCATATTTATTGACATTATTATGAGATATCGCGAATAGGAGCTCTTATTCCATAGCGAGCTCATAAGGTGGTTGTTATCCAATTGGATACAATTCATATCCTTTTTGTATGCAATGGAATACGCAACAAATCAGAATGTGTGAGTGGGAAAGGATTGTGCTCAGTAGGATGGGTAGGAATAAAATGAGAGAATGGGTGTATGTGCCATCAGCACAATTTGGACATCGCGCGCACAAATCTAAGTTGGTGTTGGGGCTCGGTGGGTAGTTTGACCTCCTCTGATCGTCTCCCCCTTTTTATCTCGAAAACTATTCCAAAAACTTGCTTACGTTTTGGCCTAAAAAAGAGGGTGACGGTCATCGAAGCGGGGCTCCAAGGAATCTATCTAATAAAGTTTGATCTGTAACCCATCGGGTACGACCCGTATCCCATCCGATACTCCCATCTGGTCCGACTTTCGCTGAAAAAGAGATAAATATCAATTAAATATTTGACTTACATATATTTAGGGGGTGCTCATTTTTTGGTGTAGAGTTTGCAGACGATGTAAGTATACCGGGTCTATTTCCAGATACTCGATTTTTATGTTTCTCTTTCAGGGAGAAGGCGTTTATCTAAGTAGAGTCTGGTCTATAGGTATATGAAAAAGCGTTACACTAGGCCTGAATATTTAACAGGAAATCCCCCAACATCGAACCAAGGAGGGAAAAATGAGTAACCGCTTTGTTTTATTCGCAGTGCTAACTACCATGGCATTGGGGGGGTGTATAACTACAGTTCCCTTGCATGACCCTATCTATCCAGGGGCCTCAACGGCAGTATCTTATTCTCTGGAGGCCAAATCCGGCGCAGGAGTCCATCGTATTGAATTATTCGAAACCATTGCGACCGTTGATGCATCGGGGACTGTTACCTCAGGCACGGAGACCAAAGTTCAAGAATGGGATTTTCCCGCCGAACCGACGTCGGTCACCGTAAATTACACAAAGACCGGTGGTTATCAAACAAACCGTCTAATTACCTATCGTTTCTGGGTACAATCAGGACGGTGGTGGTATGGAGGCCGTAGCTCACGCTCTCATGATGTGACTTTTGCCACTTCACCGTACCCCGTAGCCGATCAACCTATTCCCGTGTATGCCCAGGGAGATATAAATAAAGTCTTCGATGTGGTGTTTATCCCGGATACGGATATTACCAACATGAACACATTTCGAGGACATGTTCGAAGCATGATAAAGGATGCGGTTTTTGCGGAACCTTCAATTCTTCCCTGGAATACTAATTTTAATTTTTATATTAATCCGGCAACGGGGACGGCCACAGATTATGATAAAATTGCTACCGACGGCACTCACCAACTACCCTCCAATTGGGCCAACATTTCCTTCGCAGAAGGCAAAGTTCTGATGCATCAAAATAATCTTCGAGATTATGCCAGTGGCGGGCTTTTTTCTACAGAGCAACAAAACCGAGGGACGATGATGCATGAAGGGGGACATGGGCTTTTTGGCTTGGCCGATGAATACCCAGGTGGAGCCCATTGGGAGGCCACGGAACTTCCAAATAATTGGGATACACTAACTGGTGCTCAAACCGATGCCCCGAATCGAGGAAAGACGAGCAGTGACGCACGGGAAATTGGAACGACCGATTGGTTTAAAATCTGCGTGAATACCTGTCAGATGAATACCTCCGGGTTGATTCGAAATGATTATGATACACCAGATGCCCAGAGAGTACAGTCAGAAATTTTCAAAAAAGCCGGCCAATAATATAAATCAAAAGGAGGATAACCAACATGAGAGTTCATCAAAATTTCGCGAGGTTGTTTTTCTTTTTGGGATTGGTGGTTTTCTTCTTTACAGGGTGTACCGGCAAGACCTGGCAGGAATTTCAGATGGCTCGAGACCGTGAGAACCTCGAAGATAATACTCCTGCTTTTAATCCAGGATATTTTAAAAATCAGACCAATCAACATCTAGCCCTATTTTTTGAAATCATTGAAGGCCAATTGACACTAAGCTCTCGCCCGGCGGAACTTCGACCAGGTTCGCTTCCTCATCAAAACAGGTCCGCCGGAAATGTGGAAATCAAATATTTTGACGGTACGGGCGAGAAACTGGGCCAATATGCGATCGAAGATCCACTTATTGCAAGAAGCTGTGACGTTGAAGCTGGCGAAATAATGGGTGAAACAAAAAACATTCCCAGCGGAACCGTCGAAATCTTACTGCCCGATAATTTGATGATCACCCAAATAGAAGTAAGTCCAATCAAGAAAAAAGGAATCCATTTCCAAGTCGGAGAGGTCATAAAAGCAAGTCGTGTCCCATCGGTTAAGTCGCAGATTCGCAAGTAATTTTCACGACGATAAAATCGTTTTTTGTTCTCCTTTTTAGATGTTAGAATTTCAGTGCGACCAGGCAATGCTGGTCAAAGGGGTAGGGGGCAGGCCATGCAATACAACATCTTAAGAGTAAGAAGAAAAGTTCAAGGTGTCGCGATTGCCTTTAAAAATGCAAAGAGGAATTTTTGATTTCTAAAAAGAAGGAGTCTCAATATGTTCCTTGCAGCCATTGATTCGCCATTGTCCATTCTGCATTCTCCTGGCTACATTTTTACCAAAGATTTATTGGAGGCCCTCTCCTGGTTAGGTATTTAACTTGGAGGCTTTGTGGCAGTATTTAAAGTATTACATGAAGCAGAACAAAATAGGTTGCAGAGAGAAACGGAAACCTCCCAGAGAAACGGTGAATGGACTTGGAGGAAAATCAATCTAGCTCGGGAATTAGTAGAAAAAACTTTTGATTCGGGAGCCAAAGATGCTTTGGACCTTATAGATTCTGCCGAGTATGGACGAAAATTCCAACGAATACCAGGAAAGGATAAATTTGTAAATCTTGAAACCATAACCGGGGCTCTGGATTTCGACAAGCGTGAACCTTCTCCGAAGGAACAGTGGATACGTAAACGCTTCGAAGTGCTTATGTTTCATTGTGAAAGGCTGCAATAATTTAGTGAGCTAAGATTAATTAAAAAGGACCATGTTAGTTTCCCCTTTGATTATTATTCGGGTGAAATGACCAGACTTGACCAAGAATATGAACATGCCCCAAAACTCAAAAATCTATTTTTTGATTACGCCCGTAAATCTCATTATCTTAGAGTGAAAGCTTTTTGGACTTTTGCTAAAGAGGCACCCTAATGGTGATTGGGAAATTCTTTTGTCTGTTATTAGCCTTCAACTAGAACCCGTTTTGCCTTTGATATTGCTCTCAATCGGTGTGAAGCGTTGGGGCAGGTGCAGCAGATGTTTCACGTATCGGAGGGTCGGGCGTACCGCCTGCTCAAGGTAGACCTTTAATAGATAAAACAAACTGAAGAAACTGGTGGCAAGCCTGGTGCTGGGCCAAGCAATCATACAGGAAGCCACCGGGGTAACTTCTAAGCTTGGTCCGACAATGTCGAGAATTAGATTGTGTATTATTCATTTTCCTTATTGTAATTAAAGATCAAAGGCAGGAATTATGAGTGCCAAAGGTGTTGTCGTCATTGATCCAGGTCACGGTGGTACTACTTCAGTTGGAGGTTCATCTTCCAACAATGCAACAAGTGCAAGTGGGGTCAAGGAAAAAAAGATGACCTTGCAAATGGCCAAACTTGTCAAAAAATACTTAAAGGAGTCAGCTCCCAAGATTAAAACAACATTATCAAGAAGTAAGGATGAAAATCTTGGGCTAAAGGCTAGGGCTAACGTGGCTAAAGAGAAAAAAGCAAATCTTTTCCTAAGTATTCATTATAATGGATTCGACGGAAAAGTTAGGGGAGTGGAAACACTCATAAGGCCTCAAGCCGATGGGAATGTCAATTATGATGAAGATAAGGCGTTTGCAAAAAATATCCAGTCTGCCGTTTTCACGGCCATTAAAGCCGAAGATCCGAAAACTAAAAATCGTAAAGTTAAAGATCAGAAGCTTGGCGTCTTAAGAGATCCGTCGTTAGGCAACACAGCCAAAATCCATCCTTGTCGGGCATGTCTGGTGGAAATAGAATTCATTGATGTCCCCGCAGTAGACAAACTTCTCAATACCAACGCCAATGCCGCTAAGGTTCGGGAAAAAATTGCCAAGGCTATTGGAAAAGCTATTATTAAGGAATTATCTTAAATTGTATGGGGAAGAGACGGAATTGACCTTATTGAAAAGGGCAGTCCTTTTTCCTGTCTTTTTTTTGTTTTGATCCCCTGCGATTTAACCCCTCAAACAAAAAGCATTCTCAAGACAAAGGGGTCAGCCTGCCCACGTTTTGGTTAGTCAACTTCGCCTTCAAAACCTCTGTGTTGTTAAATATATTATAAAGGCCGCTTGGCTGCACAACCGGTTTAGGTTTTTCTAGGTGTAATGCCAGGAGAAGATGGGACCTTAATATTAAAGCTTTTTAGGCAGGCACCCACAAAGAACTTTTTACCAAAATCGTACTTAGATCACAGTTCTCTAAGGTTGTGGCACGTATTTACCCTGATCCCGGTTTTACTCCCGGTTCGCTCCCGATTTTACTCCCGGTTCTCAGTCTATCTCAATCCTACTTGATCACAGGAAGAAAGTGAGAAACGACTGTTTTCATGGGCTGAATGTCCCACTCTGTCCCATTCAATCACGCTTAATCATCATCCGCTTCGGGCCTATTCTGGATCTGGCTGCCCAGGTTCGATCCCTGGTCCCCCAGCCAAAAATTTTCCTTCCTACCTTCAAGGCCTTCAGGCTTTTGCGACTCGATTCTTTTTTTGAAGTTAGAGGGTACCCCACCCCCCGTCTATTTTCATATAACATTACCTAGTTTTGAGATTTGGTAAGCCTAGATGTGGTCTTAGGCTGGCTGGAACTTGTGGATACAGCAGGGAACTTGATGTATATCATGTAGACACATTTCTAGTGGCTAGAATTCTCGGGTCGGTAATCCTCCTTAATTAAGTCAATCACTTAACCTCCCGCCCTTCCGCTTAATACCCATTTCGCGAATTGGCATCATGTTTGCTCTCTCATCAAATGAAGGCTTGGACAGCCTGCCAGCAAGGAAGGAGGTATCCAATGACAAACCGACTATTGACCAAGCACCGACACACATATCATTTCCTGGGTCCGAGGATGTCACGGGTTTTTCCAAAAATGGTTGGGCAGTTAAGTGTTTTCCTTTTTATAACATTGTTGGCATTACCCACATTGGCCAGCTCACCACACAATGACGAAGTACCTAATCCAGCATTCACCCTTGTGCAAGAAGTGAAAGGAGCCGATGGTACACCAATGGTTCTGATACCTGCTGGAGAATTTCAAATGGGGAGCATTGAGCGTAAGAGAATGTATAAATGGGGAAAGCCATCACCTGACGAGTTGCCGGCTCATACTGTGAACTTAGATTCGTTTTACATAGATAAGTATGAAGTGACAATTTCGCGATATGCCCAATATCTTCGTGCTACGGGGAGACAAAAGGAAACAAGAGACTGGATTCGATATAACCCTTTGCATAAGGGCAATCGACCTGCGTCGGTTGTCAGCTGGGATGATGCTCACGCCTATTGTGAGTACTATGGCAAGCGTCTTCCCACGGAAGCTCAGTGGGAAAAGGCCGCACGTGGGACGGATGGGCGGCTTTACCCATGGGGGAATGAGTCTCCAAGGCAAAATCGCCATTTGAGGACTTCGCTTCCCACCGTTGCTGTCGGAACTTATGAATTTGGAAAGAGTCCTTACGGAGTGTATGACATGGCGGGAAATGTGGGAGAGTGGGTGGCAGATTGGTATGCCGAAGACTTTTATCTTCGTAGCCCAAAGAACAATCCGCAGGGGCCTTCTGAGGGGAAGCTAAAAGTACTCCGGGGGTGGGCACGGGCCCGATCGGCTTTAAGGTCATATTGTCCTCCGACCCTTCGACAAAGCAATGTTGGGTTCCGGTGTGCTCAAGACATACGCTAGTTCCTGGAAAGTCTTCAATGATCCTAGCAATTGTTGAAATGGCGTCACACCTATTAAGGGTGGCTCATGCCGAAGACGGAAGGGCTGGTGCGGTTGTAACTATCACACTATTGTGGCTAGGGTGACCCTCTCCCACAAAACAGGGCCAGCGAAAATCTGAAATCTTTGCTTAGCCGGATTGCCATCTAAGGAGGGAGCCGATGAATAATAAGCAGTATTAGGAAGCCCACATTGCGACCGTGTTTCGGCAGGCGCCCCTTCCCGAAAGCTCATGCAAACTGGATTTCAGTTTAGCGGAATGAGCTCATCAAGGCTGATCCAATTTTCGAGGAAGGGAACTCTCGGTTATTTGAATGCACAGACCATGACTAATCTACTGCAAGGTGACCCGACGGAAACTCAAGACCTCTCGAGAGAGAAGATGGAGCTGTTGCACCATTACATTCACATAGGTTTTCAATTCCTCGAGCATTTGGGCTCGGATACGCAAATCCTCAATTTCATAGAGACCGGCGGTGCTAAAAAGCAGGTCAGTTCGACGATTGGTTGTGCCGGATTGAGCAATGAACCCATCGTTCTGCCATTCCGCGATCAGCTCGTTGCGTTTCGTTGAATACTCCGCCTGATCCCCCAATGGCCAATTAAGAAATCGCCAGACGGTTTGGGAGAACAGGGTCGGTGCCTGCGGATTCTCCCATAGTTCACGTAGGAAATTTTGAGGGGCGTGATACTCATGTTCTTCACTTGTAAAGCCGGCAGCCAGGCCGAATCCGGCAGCAAAGACGCCGCCGCCAATGTCCGCAATCGCTGCAGCTATTTCACTGACCCCCAAAGTCAATGCTCCCCCTACGATTCCGATCACCGCATCTCCGACAATAGCCGCGACCTCGTAGCGCTGGGAACGTTGTTCACGGATCTCAGTCAGGGTGGTGGCCACATGATTGGCCCGGATGGCCTCACAATCAATCCGGCTGGCGACGCTGCTCACTTCGAAAAAGGTCGTCATCATCTGATTGGAGAGGTATTGTTGAAGCTCGAACAGGCGTTGCCTCGTCTCACCCTCGCCCCCGGGGTCCACTCCTGCAAGTTCACGGGTTTCTTGCACGAGGGGCAGAACGCCGATTATCTCAGCAATGTGACGGGCCTCTGAGGACAGACCATCATCGATTGGAGGGCGATCAACGGCAGACAAGGAAGAGGTGGACAAGGATGATGGGAGAGATAGTGAAGCCAAGTCCGGTGGGAGAGTCAGCGAGGCACAAGACGTTCCGGATACATCGCGGGGAGACACCGACAGGCCCGGTTCACCTGTGGCACAGCCACCAAGAGCAACGATTCCGGTGATGAGCAATCCAAGTATTCTCCACATATTTACTCCTTTTCATATAAAGATCTTTGAATAGGTGATGCTCTCAGCTCTCCGGTTTTCATCACCACACCAAGAAGAGCGAAAATGCCCACCCAAATTGCCACACTCAGGTGATAACCCAGTAACCTCAGAGGATAAATACCTGCCATGAATGGTTTCCATTCTCATTTGCTGCCTAGGTTTACCCAACTTCAACGATGAAGGAAGGGCATTTGCGTTTGATTGCATTTTATAAGAACTGATTTTGCAGCTTACAGGAGCGATTAGGAGGAAGGCTTCAAGGCTGGCGTGGGAATTCAATGATTTTGATGTAGAGAGTTGGTTGTTTTTTATTAAAGAATAAATGCTTACTGACCACGATTAAACCTCAATGGAGGTAGAAATGGCAACATTCTTACATTCTCAAAAGAACGTGGGGGGATAAGGAAAGTTGAGAATTCAAAGTATTATGATTGAGATGCTTCTTCGAGCATGACACCCTTTAAAGCCAGTTTGGCTGGATGTTTTGTGGCTCAACATTTGGAGTGATTTTTTCGCGTGCCTCAAGTCAAAGATGGACCGTCCTTTGACGGTTACTGTCAAGTGTTTCATTGGAGGTGGTTCAGGAGCTTTGGCAGGAGGAAAGGGTTCTTAATTGTTCAATCTGGATAACGCCATTTTAAAAGAAACCTATTCTATCTGACCCAAAAATCCCTTTAGGGGTGAAACTCACCGTTCACGTATTTACCCAGATTCCGGTTTTACTCCCGGTTCTAAGTCCAACTCAACCTCGATTGAAAACGCTGATAAAGTGAGAATCGCGAGTATTGATAGGCTGATCATACCAATCTGTCCCATTTAATCACGCTTGATCACTATCCGCTTCGAACCCATTCCGGATTTGGCTGTCCAGGTTCGTTCCCTGGTCCCCCAGCCAGGAAAATTTGCTCCTATAGGTCATCCCTTTAAAGCAGGCCTCAACTTTTTTCCTTCGAATTCGCTTCACTATTTTTGGGGAGCCCATTCAAGTTCCTTTTTAAGTGACGTTTCAATGCCAATTAAAATATCTGCTGGTTTAATAACAGCATTCTACATGTATGTTTGATTGGACATATCTTAACTTCTGGAGCTTCCTGTCTGCTCTGCAAAAGATTAGTCAATAATGTTCAAATGTTTTGCGATTCCTCCTTTCGATCTGGCTTTTGCTGCAATGGCCGAAAAGCGGCGGGTTCAGTCAGGCAGGAGAGGGTCACGACTCATCACGTTTGATGGAAAAGTCAATCATTCACTATACCTGGGAAAAATATACGGATAGATACACCCTTTTATACGAAAGGGTACATCCTCCAACACTTTTGTTTATTGGTGATTTTTAAAACCGAACACCGTTGCGGTCTGTAGGTGCAATTCGATCAAAGGGTTACGTCGTACTTTTTAAATTTGGATTCTTTTGCTGGAAGGAGGAATGAAAGTTGCAGCTATTAAGGAAATATCAAGTAGGTAAAAAAGAAATGAATTTCGATTCGTGTTCAACATAATGAAAACGAGTTTCCCCCGTTTCTAACTTTCGCTTGTTTCAAAACTGAGGCCAAAAGGAGGATGCCGTCTTTATGTACCATAAATATTATCAAATACCCCGACCAATAATGCGTGCAGACTGCTTTATTCATAAGGGGGAAATTTCAATCAAATCCTCAAGTAACCCCTAAGCTGCAATATAAAATGGCCCAAACTCGATACCCAAACAGTTAGCGCGTTTTACCTTGATTATTTAAGGAAAATTTGATGAAAAAATTTAAAAAGGAGAAGGAATCATGATAAAGGAAAAAATAAAAACGGAAGTGACTGGAACTGTACGTTGGAGTGACACATTAGAACCCATAGGGGGCGTTGACGTAGCACTAGTGCCAAGTGATGAAATTAATATTTCAAAATACTTCCATAAAGCCCCCCCCAGTTATGCAACGACCTCTGAACGAGGACAGTTTAGGTTCCGGCCTGGTGAAATTGATCAGGAAAAAGATGAAGATGGTTTTAAGATGCTGATAAAAGCAAATGGGCAGATTCTGGATGTTTCCTCGGGCCATTCAATGAAAACCAGAAGGTTAAATCGAGGCCTGGACATTTTGGTGCCGGGTCATTTACGCCTACGAGACCAACCGGACCATCCTACAATAAAAGTTGGTGATCTTGACTTAAATGCAGCAGCTGTGGAGAAGGCAAAGCCAGAAGACGTCCTACGGATTGCTCAGGCGCTGGTCGATCCCAGTGCGGCAAGAAGGGAGGCCAAGAAAATTGCAGAACTCTCAAAAGAGCTGATACCCCATCATGGATCAAAAGTTTGGCAATGTGAAACTCCGATCCTCACGACCATAGAAGCGCTAATCAGAAAAAAACGGTGGCCACGTGAAGTCTCCCTTGCCGTAGAAGATATACTCCGCCTTCGAGGGAATGGGTTTGCAGAACAAACTCATGAGTGCACCAACTTTATCATTACCTACCAAGATGCTGGCCCAGCCGCAGTTCCCTCCAGCACGGATACAGAAGATGTCATTGACCCAGGCTCTAATCCGCCGGTCGTATTAGCGACCCTGCCGGCTGGAGGTGCTCCAACGTATATCAAGCGCATTTGTTTCTGGTTGGAGCGTGCTCTGGCTGCCTACATTAATGCACCCTTTAGTATGCTCAATCCCGCTGGTTCAGGAAAAATTCCGGTAGTGGTGAATTCTAGCCCTTATGGCAGTGCCAGTCCTGCCGGTACATTTTATCTCAACAACAACCTCGATCCCGATCTGATGTGTGCGGTTGCGGTCCATGAGTTATTTCATATGGTCCAATTTGAATACGGTGGGAGCGGGACTTGGAGACAATCGGTATTTGAAGGTGGCGCAGTGTTTGCGGAGGATACGGCTGCCGACCTGATGAATCGTTACATTGATGAAACCAGAAGTAATTTCAATGGTGTGGGCGTGTTGGCAGACCCTAACAAATCTTTGGAATCGGCAAGTTATAAGTGTTCGCTGTTCTGGCGGTATGTGGCCGAACAACACTCTCCGGATCAAACAGAACCCTTTGTGGGGGTGGAAACCTATCGTACAATTATTGAGAAATGTTCCACCGGCAGCTATGCGACGACAGATGTGAGGGCCGCCTTACGTGAATTACCCTGGTACCAGGATTTCTATCAATTTCATTATCTTGATCCTGCCAAACAGGATCGCACCAATAGCGAAACGACCTTTGGAAATTATGCCCTCGCTTGCTACCTGAAGGATTTAGGCATTAACCAACCTGACCGGCGTTTCGACTTTATAGAGGATGAGGAAAACATTCATATTGATAACGTCCTCGGCGGGGCTCCGGCGGATATTACCTCCATGCCCTCCGTCGTCATTACGAGTACGGTGAATCTGACTGACAGTGGCGCCGGCAGTTCGCAAACCTTTGTTGGAAATGTCAATGAGTTGGCCAGCAGATATTATGTCGTGAACGTTGATAATGCTGTCACCAACGTGAAAATAGAATTCTCAGCCGATCCGGGATTTACCAGTCTGCTTTTCCAAATCGCACAAATCGATGAAGATGGCAATCTTCGAGACATTCATCGTACTGATAGCAGTTGGTACACCAAACGTATCACTAATGAACAGGATGGTAAAAAGTTGGATAGACTGCTAATTGTTGTATCAGGATGCGAAACGACTGGCTCTTTTACAATTGATGTAGATTCTGACACCCCAGCTCCGGATGTCATGGTAACGCGCTGGCATAGTTTGATGAAGAGGGAGTATGAGATAGATTCTCGCAATTATGCTTGGACCTGGGTCTCACCCGATATTTGGGTGGATAATGACAACAATGGCATTGCTGATAGTGAAGTTTTTTTTAATTTCAACAACAAGTTGAATATTCGCTTGCACAATAAAGGAAATACCCAGGCAAATGGCATCGAAGTACTATTTTACTACCAGAGTGCAGCAGGCGGGCTATCGGATGCGGCCTGGTTGCCGGTTCGGAATAACAATGGCGTGATTCAAATGCTAACGGGCCTCTCACTTGCACCTGGAACAAGCAATAACTGGTCAGTAGACTGGTCACCCATACCGGATGGTTCCAGTAACCACTTCTGTATACGCGCGATCGTCACGGCCCCTGGGGATTTTAATATCGATAATAAACGCGTCTTGTCTAACTTCGGGAATGTGAAGAGCATGTTTCCGTATTTTGATCTGCGTTTAATTCGCCGTAATATTCTTCCCCATCGATCTCCCATACAACTCAAAGTTATTCCCCGTCTGCCAAGTAACTATTCAATTTCCCAATTTGACCTAAAACGCGAGGAGAAGATCACTTTGCATCCAGGGGAGGTCCATCTTGATGAAATCCGTATAAACAAAGCTACGACCAACACATATCTGGTCCATCAGGATAAGCATCTTGAAAAACTGAGCCACCTGGGTGTGCTCAATAGGCGATTGGAGATGAAACCTAATTTGCGGGGTGAATATAAGACTCCAGCGGAAGCGTTACCACCTGGCGTGGCAGGACGTCCCATGGTGACAGTTGTCCACGAAGTCGATGGTTTAGCCATAGGTGGAATGACATTTCTGCTCAGTGCTGGAGAGGAATAGGAACATCTAATTGTGGCGGCAATATTTCCATTACCACCTGGAAATTGGGTGAAAACGTAAAGGAATTCCCAATGAATATGGCAAAAAAATCCATACTATGCCATCCGATGCTAGTCGTGGTGATTGGTGGGGTATTAAGTTTCTTAATTTTAGCCTGTTCACCAACAACCGTTTATATTGTTCGTCATGCAGAAAAAGCGGGAAGCCCCGTAAACGATCCTGTTCTTACCAGCGATGGGCAACAACGGGCGCAGGCCCTAAAAGAATCACTTAAAGATGCGTCTATTGATGCCATTATCGTCAGCGATCTGCAACGTACCCAGCTAACAGCACAACCGTTGGCTGACCATTTAAACCTACAACCGATTGTGATTGCAGTAAAACCTCCCGCCACCCCGGAGCAATATATCCAAAATGTGGTGAATGAGATTACTGAAAATTGGAAAGGGCGTGATGTTTTGGTGGTCAGTCATAATACTCTCCTTCAACCGATCGCAGAAAATCTTGGCAGCCCATCGATTGGAGTAATTAATGAAGAAAGCGGGTATGACCAATTTTTCGTCATTATCAAACCGAGGAGATCAGAAACCTCTAAATTCGTGCATGTACGTTATGGTGCTCAGGCAGAGTAAGTGACCCTCAAACCGTTTCCGTGAGAAGAAAAAATGAAACTTGTTAACTCAAAATCGATTCATCGCCTGTTGTTTGCCAATGACCATAATAATGTTTCCCGCGAGGAGATTATTGACCACCAGACTGGGGTTACCGTCACGATTAGGCCAACACCTACCGTTTCCAAAATAGTCGAACAATTTAGAAGTTCCGGTTTTCGGATGGCATTTCTCATTGAGAACAACAGTAAAGACTTGGTTAAGGATCTGGAGTTTACTTTCATTCCTGACGAATTAGAATTTATTCATTTACCAGTTGTTGATAGGAAGGCCTTCGCCTTATCTTGCAAAGGTTTTGCCACACATCCTGAGGAGGTACTGTTAATAGCCGCTGATCGGAATCTCCGTACTGCTGCCCTAGATGCAGGTATGTCAGCCGTGCCCCATCCAGCCATGGTCAAAAGCATTATTGATGATCAACCACTGTTTTTTGGCAAATTGGATGGGGCCAAAAACCTTATTCAACGTTTGCCAGATATTGTGCCTTATTATGTGGAAACCTATGCCCACGATGCTTGCCAACTATTTGGTTCATTATCACCAAATACCATCGCTCAGGCTATCCAACAGAATATCAACGTGCAAATTTACCAGGTGGATCTTGCCCGTCACGATTTTATGTTTGTGCGGATTGATAACCACAGAGACCAGGGTTTATTGTCCGCGCTAGCCAATAGAATGATTTTGTCTTATGAACGCGGGCGCATACTGGTTGCGCTCGATAAAGATTCACAAAATGACGATATATCACTACATGGAGATCACGGGCATTACTGGTACCTGATGCCCAGTCCAGAACTTCTTGAAGCGGGAAATACAGATTTCTATGCGGGCGGTCCCGCTTTGAGTGCAAAACAAATCTCGCTTATGCACAGCATAGGAAAATCCCAACTTATTGAGTGGCTTGAAACCAATTCCAATCTTTTGGATATAGGCGAACTCCTGTTTCCTGGTTGTCCAATGTCGGCTTGCGATTACGAAAAAACAGTAAGTCGTTATAGTGGAAAAACCACCCTGGATAGTGGAGGAATCATCAGGTCACGCGAAGTCAGGCATCCCGACAATGAGCGAGTAGTAAACACTCTCTTACGTGATTTACGCGCGATGGGGTATTGTGCCTGGACCCATAGTTTCTGTGTACAGGGGCAAATAGCAAAAAATGTTATTGCCGAACTCCCGGGTCGGGGGTATTTCCGAATACATCCGACCTGGCTGGACAAAATTCGTAAAATTTTAGAACGCCATCCAAGTGCAAATCCTGTTACGCCATGGTTGTCGGAATTAGAAAAAATTTTGGGACAAGAGTGGTCCGCTCAATTGCACGGTCAAGCAAACACACCTTGGCAATTGCGACATTTGGCCGAAATGCAATTGGGTGTTTATCAATATCCAGCATTACGTTGCCCGGTGGCGGGATTTGGTGCAGAACTGGTTATTGTTGGATGTCATTTAGATTCCACGGCTGCCTCGGATGGACAATTTGATCCTGCAAACGACCCTGCTCCGGGAGCAGATGATGATGCTTCCGGGATTGCAGGCACATTGGCTACGGCACAATTCATGACTGTTTATCGAAATAAACTCAAACATAGTGTGCGTTTCTGTTTTTTTAATGCAGAAGAACTGGGCATGGTAGGTAGTCAAGCATACGCAGCTTATTTGAAATCCATTAATGGTAACGTCAAAGCCGTAGTGTGTATGGATATGATCGGTTTCAATAGTGATGCGAACCGGCTGTTTGAAGTACACGCGGGCTATACGGATCCTCTCATACGTGATCAATCTGTCCCTATTGCCAACCAAATAGCCAGTTCTGCCTCACAACAGGGAAATTTGGCAGCAACACAGATTTATCAGGGAACCATTGCCAGCGCTGGAGCCAATCGCAATACGCACGACGGTGCCATCAATCGCAGCGATCACAGCTCATTCCATCATCAGGGATATCCGGCAGTTGTTGTATCGGAAGACTTTTTCATAAATCAGTTCGGGGAACCTCCTTCAGATCCAAATCCCAATTATCATCGTAGTAGCGATACCGTAATAGACAGTAGTTATGGTGCGGATATAGCATGTGCAGTGGCCCATGCAGTCAAGGAATTAGCCAAATAATGGGAAGAATTAGTAATTAGAAATGCCAATTGTCTAACCTCTGAGGGAGAGAACTAAGAGGTCAAGTCTAGTTTTATTAATCTTAGACCCTACTGCAATCGCCTTTCTTTGGCCAAGCAGGCTTCAAAATGTGGAATCCCGCTGCCCGCACTGGCGTAGGCCTTCCAACCGAATCGCCGGGTGATTTCTCTTAATTTAAGGTCCTCCTCTCGTTGATACACATAGAGGGCTTAGCCCCACGGTTGAGGCAATGATATCCTCGCCCCCTCCGACCTAAGTCGCGGTTTTAAACCGCATTAAGCGATGAGGCCGGTCATGGTAATAGTTCCACCGCCACCAATTCACAACTACCGGTGTTTTCGGGCGACTCCAAAAGAATTATTTCTTCAAACAGTCTTCCCGAAGTTTCCCGTGGAAACTTTCTACAAAGGCGTTCTCCCACGGACTGTCTGGTTCGATGAACAACGGCTCCCCCCCTACTCAAAAAGACACACTCGAAGCCCCCGCCACGAATTCTGGGCAACTATCGCCTCGAGTATAAGGAAGACACCCTCCGTCTGTCGTCAGCTCATCAACCTTTCTTCTTCCCAAACCCAAGCTCTCTCCTACCAAAGATTTGTCACAAGATACTCTATGAATACGACCGCTCCGACTCCACCGAAGGGATAGAAAACTGTTGCTAACACTGGGTGTTGGCTCAGGGGTGCAAAAGCGCCTTGGCGTGTTCTTTCAATCTCCTCAATCGCCAGATCAAGTTGTGCGCTACGTTTAGTCGTGTTGCCTTTCGGATCTGTGGCCGAGAACCTTTCTGCCTTTAAAAATGCCAAGGCTTCCCGTCTCACACTCTCGGCGAATGGTCTCTGCATAAATGCAGCAAGGAATATCAACCCTGCATCAATCCCCATGACTATTGCCAACCCTATTGACAGCTTCCAATTATCAAAAATACTAAGTCTGGATAACACCATAAAAATCCAAACGACCAGAGGATAATAGAGAAAATTTCCAATTACCTTAGTACCGTTCCCGATAGCAAGGATCGCGTCTTTTTCTGTCTCACCATTACTTGTTCCCCCAGGTCCCTTCCCCTTCTTCCACACATCCTTACAATGTTCCAAGCAGACCCGACTAGCTTCTAAAATAAAGAAAATGAGAATCACCATTAAAAGGACACTAGTAATGAGGACGAATTTATTTATTGTACAGCTAAGTGCTCCACGGCACGGATGGAAGGGTGGATCAAATAGCCACATGATGAGAACATACCCCACCCCAAAAAATACTGCTGTTTGTAAAAGAATGTTAATATAATGTTCTCCGGCATTAAAACGATTCCACAAATCATTGGCTTTTCTCTTCATATCCACACAGACTTTACCAATGAAGATAATGCTGAAAAGAGCCGCTGCGATGCGAATAGATACGGTCGGCCAAATACTCACGCCTTCAAACCATTCAAATGGTTCGCCATTTGGAAAGAGGATACCGTTGGAAAAGAGCCAGAGACAGGCGATAGCTCCCTCAAGAGTTAGCGAAAAAATGAGTATAGCCAGAGCCCAACTGGGGTGAATCCAAAAAATGAGTATGACCGAAAGCAAAATTAATAATGTGGTCAGACCAAAGGTCTTAAGAGGAATTTCTATGCTATTAGGTGGGTGGATACTCGGCGGTTCATTAACGTCATTTGTGAGATCAACTGCCCGAGTTCGTCCAACCTCAAAAATTCGTGGCCCCGTTTTAAAAGTAAAGGGCTCCTCAGAGTTCGGCTCTCCACTCTCTCCGAGCAGGGAGGTCAGAACGACGCTTTTGTCAGCCGCGTTCTCTTCGATAAATCCCAAAGCCATGAGCGAAGCCAAGTATACGGAAGTTTGATAGCTCTGCCGAAAGGGTGGAATATGGCCCTGAATGTTCTGGTTTAAACTCAGTCCAAAATCTGAGGCAATGATCAGATTCCGCGTCCATTTGTAATCTCTCGGATGTAGCAGGCGAGCATCAAGATCAGTGGTAAAAAAGATTGTGTTTGGAAATAGCTCTCGGAGGGCTTGGAGAACAAGGATCTTGTCGTAGACGTCACTTCCCAGTACTCCTATAGCTTTTAAACTTCCGCGATTTGTTGTGGAACTCTCCTCATTCCAGTCGCTGTCCATTTTTGCAGCTAATCTACGAATATAATCAAGCTGACTCTTACCCTCTGGGCGCTCTAGATTCCTTAGATCTGGGACAATCTTTTCGGAATTATCCTTCGATTTTTGCCTTTCATCTTTTTGGTGATTGGGCACTTTTTGGGCGGATGGTAGTTGACCGTCCAATCCTCTGAGGTAGGCATATCTAAATAAATTTCGGGCAACATTACCTTGTTTCTTTGTATCCTCAATAATATTGACGCGCTCTAGAAGGGTGGATGAACTCCCTATATTGGGGCCTTCTGGTGCCCTCACCAGACACTGACTCATGGTCAGATCTTGGGTTAGGCTTGCAAAGGTTTTAGGTAATGTTCTTCCATAAAACGTATCCCATTCTGAAATTAGCGCGATATTGTCCTCCATAACAGAAATCCCCCGGAGACAGAGCTCTTTAATAAGGGATTCTATAAGCGAGACATTTGATCCCAGGACCCGGGTAAAATCTATTCCCAGGCCTTCAAAAAGTCTTTTGTTTAGATCGTATGACTTTGGCTCCCGTTTTCTCACCCACTCTGGAGTCAACAGGGCATCGGCCGCGGTAGCCCATGGGGAGTAAAATTCAATGCCTTGGAGGCCCGAAATTTGATTCTCTAAACACTGGAGTTCCTTTTTTTGTTTTTCACTCAAACGGCTGGAATACTTTTTGGCTTCTTGAAATTCAGCCGAAAAGTGCAACATCTGCTTTAGTGTTCCTGAATCTCTTGGCCCCAAGACTTTGAAACGAAGACGATCTTTGAGCCGCCCAGATGTACCCTTTTTAATATCACTAATAAGAAGTGAAAGGGTTTGCAGAGGATAATCCTTAAAATCCTGATTTCTTATCCAGAGTATGACCACCCACTTCTTGCCGACCTTCATGCCATGGGAACCGGACCGCGTTAGTCCCCGTTGATACCACTCATAAGGAATGACGATGTTATGGAATGGTTGGGAATCTTGGAAGTTCTTCCGTATAACATCGCAACCGAAGTTTGAACGGCTTTCCCGGGGTTCTGCCCCAAAGTTTTCTTGGCTTGGCAGTTCTTCACATCTCGGTATCAAGAGACCTTTTTGTTTCCTACTGTTATTTCTTATATCCCATTTGAAGTACCCAATGTGATCACTATGCTCAGGCTCGTTGCTAATGGTAGCGAGAGCAGATATGACTGCGTATCGATTTTGTATTCTCGACTCATTTCCCTCTGCGTAAGGGGATCCATCTACCATGGAGAGTAGAACCAAGATTTCAGATGACTTGAGGGATAAACGGGAATGTTGAATTATATCTTCGGTCAGATTTCTAATCAGGTGGGGAGAGTTGGAATTTCTGTGGTGAGTTTCCTCCGCTTCTAGGTGGTCTTCAATAGCTTCAAACGGATCTTCCCAAAGTCTGGCTTCGACATGTTCATCTTCACTTGGAATGGCAATGGAATCCCCAGTCGGACGAGAACTCTTCAAAGGTGTTTGGGACACAAGAAAGCCCCCGATCGCCGCAATAGCTAGCAAAACGGCAATCGGTCTCGCATTGGATTCATCCGGCTTTGGAGGAGTTTGCATTAAACCAACATCCTCATTGGTCCGTTGCCAGAGAAAAAGGTACTCAACCCTGGCCTGGTGGGCAAAAACACCGTTGTTATGGTTACGGTTCTAATGAAGTAATCAAAATTCCTATTCCCACTTTGGTATTGCCTTTTGGGGTAGCAATTTATGGGCCCATTTGCTAAGAAGGAAAATGGGTAACTTTATGGGTCCTTCTTTTTTTAATGAATAAAAGAAAAAAGGCTGTCCAAATATTCCCCAAATAAATTCGGGCGAAGTCACCATATCAAAACATAGTATCTAAAGAGATACGAAAGTTATCCATTTAGATACAATGGTAGGAGCAGGGCAGGGGTGTCCAGAGAACTCGACAGCAATTCCTGTGATAAGTGACGATTAAATAAAGAAAAAAGGCCGTTTGGTTTTGGCAACAATGGAATTTGGGGCAGGTTTGTGCTCACAGGCTTCCCACACAAAATTTGTCCTATGGAAATCCAATGGAATCGCTGACTCTCTCATCTTCCAGGATGGTTGATTTATTATGGGGTCCTCTTTTGTTAACCCTCCTTATCGGGGGCGGTCTATTCTTATTGTTGTATTCTAGATTTATCCCATTTTTTGGATTTTTTCATGCATTTTTAATACTACAAGGTAAATTTGCTGAAAAGGATAAAGTGGGCCAAATCACCCACTTTCAGGCTTTGAGTTTAGCGATGTCCTCGACCATCGGTGTTGGCAATATTGCCGGGGTTGCCGTCGCTATTAGTCAAGGCGGAGCCGGCGCTGTTTTTTGGATGTGGGTCGCGGCGCTTATTGGGATGGCCATAAAATTTTTCAGTTGCAGTCTCGCCATTATGTATCGTGGAATCGATAGTAAGGGCGAGGTGCAGGGCGGCCCAATGTATTTCATTGATGCGGGATTGGGGAAGAATTTCCGCTTCCTGAGTATTATATTTTCGGTGGCAGGGTTGGTTGGATGCTTAACCATGTTTCAGGCAAATCAAGTCGCGGAGATGCTGGACCATTCCCTTGGGATCGAGAGGTGGGTGACGGGCCTCTTGGCTCTTTCACTTGTCGGAACGGTTATTTTTGGTGGGCTTTCACGGATTGCGGCAATAGTCAGTCGACTGGTACCCAGTATGTGCCTTCTGTACATAGGCTGCTCTCTCGTGGTGATTTTTCATAATTATCTAATTCTTCCGGAAGCCATTTTCCGCATTTTTCATGAAGCCTTTTCAGGATCGGCTGCATTGGGAGGAGCTAGCGGAATCGCGGTAATGAAAGTTGTTCAAATAGGGATAAAGCGGGGCATCTATAGTACAGAAGCAGGAGTTGGGACTGCCCCAATGGCTCATGGCGCTGCTAAGACCAATGAGCCCATCCGTGAAGGATTGGTTGCGATGGTTGGGCCATTTATAGACACTATCGTAATTAATTCCCTGACTGCCTTGGTGATTATAACCAGTGGGATCGGGATTCAGGATTTAGGCGGTGTTTCGGCAACTGCGCAGGCATTTGAGGTAACCTTAGGTTATCCGGGCAGAATTTTGTTGCTTCTTATTGTTATCCTATTTGGCTTTTCAACTATGGTGGGGTATCTCTATTATGGACAAAAGTGCTTTTCCTACTTGTTTGGTGCGGAAAATATTTTCTATTACGTTATTTTTTATTTGACCATGATACTCTTTGGAGCCAGGTGGAGCTCAACTTTTGTAATTAATATACTCGATAGTGCTTTTGCCATAATGGCCGTTCCTAATATGCTTGGGACCCTTTTGCTCGCCCCAAAAGTCAAGATGGCATGTCTGGATTATTTTAAACGGACCGGCCTTTGGGTTTGATTTCCCAAATTTTTTGCTCAAGTCATAGAAAATTCTCTAACCAATTAAATTTTCTTCTTCATTTCATTGATTTAAAGTACGTTTTTTGAAAATTCTTTTCTTATGTTTCCTGGTGACACTATTCTGAAAAGTACCATTCCAAAAGCTATAATGAATCCGAAGAATCGTTTGTCTTCTTAGGGTCCTTTGGACGCTTGAGCATTGGGGCATCTTCTATTTCACGCGCTACTCCACAGATTTCTCTTACTTCAGCCACTTTCTTTTCGGAAGTCCAATGGTTTTTCACGCATTCAAGGCGGTCTTTTTCTAGTTCTGCAACGGCCCTTTGGAAACGTTTTTCCTCTAGAGCTTCTTTTAAAGATAAACCTGCCGCCTGCCGGATTAGCTCCTGCATAACCAAAGCGAAGGCATTTCGGAATTCCGCCCTACTATTGATACCCATTTCACATAACCTAAACATGGCGTATTGGAGGAATACGGTCCGCTCGGTTTGCTCGAAAAGTCTTATTGCCCTCTCGGCAACTTTTGCATCAATGCTGCCCCCCTCCCCTTTGACAGTTGCCTTTCCCGCAATTGAAGAAGCGGTTTCCAGGACAACTTGCTCGGGTGGGGGCGCACAAGCTAAATCGACTTTACGTGTGACCGGAGCCATGGTATTGAGTGAAGGTTCCGTGACAAGGTCACGAAGATATCGCAACCAAATCCCGTTACCAAACTCGTTAATGACTTCGGGTACTTCCTCTGGCTTTGCTTTGGCAATGGCCTGGTTTATGGTTCCCCTTGGCCAAATTGTAGGTTCAAGCTTAAAGTTATACAAAAATGATTTGCACTCATTATCCACATATTGGCAATTTAGATTTGAAGAGCAATCTTCACCAAGTTGAAGGGACTTCTTATAATTTGCTATGGCGCGATTGTGATCCTTCTCTTTGCTTTTTTCCTCATAGAATAAGCCAAGTCGGATTGCTGCTCGTGCTTCACCAAGTCTGATACCTCTCCTGTAGGCTTCCTTGGCCTTTCCCAGTTCTTTATTATCTTCGTACCATAAACCAAGATTGGTGTTTGCTCCACCAGGTGCGAGCTTAGCGGCTTCTAAGAAGCTTTCTTTTGCGTCTTGCGCATACTTTTTTCTTACAGGTTCGGTTAGCTTAGAATACTTCGATTTCTTATCGTACAATAAGCCTAATTTGATGGCTGATTGAAAATTGTGTAGCTGGATACCTCTTTTATATTTCTCTACGATCTCGTCATCTTTCTTTCCAGATTTTTCCAACAACATTCCGAGTTTCATAGCTGCCAGGCCATCGCCAAGTTCCATACCCTTTTTATAGAAATCTTGGGCTCTTTTATCATTTGATTTTTCGAACAACATTCCGAGTTTAGTGGCTGATGAGGCTTCACCAAGGATAATGCCTTCCTCATATGCCTCTATGGCCTTTGCAAATTCACCTTTGTTCTCCAGACTCTGGCCCCGTTGGGTAGCTGGTCCGCTTTTGACCGGACTACAATATTTGGAGTCATTCTCGAAGTCTTTTATTTGTTGGAAGTGTTCCTTATTGACGACAGCTAATTTCGTGTTAGCTTCATCTGCAAGTTGGTAACTGTCTTTACTATCTCTGCCAAAATATTCTTCGGTCCCCCTGATCGCCAAATTATAGGATTCCCGTGTACGATATCCTTCGTTACTTAACCACCCACAGCTTGAGTTGAAGATGAACAACACCAAGAAGATAATTGGGCGTACCATTCGACACCTCCTTTTTCTCTGAAAATCCGAACAGGGAAGTTTGAGATGTTCAAAATTATTCGCGTTCGTAACCACCCTAAAGGGAGTTAAGCCCTGCCTTTTATTCTTATGCTTCATCAAAGAAATTTGGGGCAATGAGTTAGAAAAAAATCCTTGTCCCTTTTTAGCAAAGCAAAAAAGGTGCCAGAAGGTTAGAATGGCAAAATGTCTTTACCTCAGGTCCCTAAAAAATTCAGAAGTTGGTTGCCACGCCCTGTAATATTTTTTTGAATTAAGAGGTCGGCTTTTCTTTAGTTGGGCAATTGGGAAATGTCTTTTAGGGCTAATTTCATAAACAAAAAAACTGGTATGCAAAACCGACGATAAAGGGTAAAGTCAATTGTTCCCATCCGGACGTTAGGAAAGCTTGGAACCCACTAGGTTTCTCTAGTTTTCTGGCTCGCACCACCATTTTTTTCGGTGTAAAACAATTATACAAAGATACGTCTGAAGACAATTGCGATCATGAATTAAGGGTTAATAAACTCTGTAATGCCAGGCGGGTATACGTCACGATCAATGAAAGCGACAAAGTGCTGGAAGTTTCCGATATCATCAACCCTGACCACCTAGGCAATACGTCGAGTGGCTTACATGCTGAACGAACCCCCTACTCGAAAAAGAATACTTATGAAGTGAGTTAATTCTGTCAAATGCCAAAACCTTTGGGATTAGCATGGAAGCGAAGGTGATGGTGGGTGTATAACCATGATTGGCCCTATCGCTCGCTGTAGTTTAAAACCACGGCTGTGGTAATGAAACAGTATTGTCAACTAAATGCAAGTGGAACACAATAGGGGCCCATTCGTAGGACAACTAGGTGATTTTTCCGGCATAGGTGATCGCCTTCCAACTCAGAATAAACGAAACAAATTCTTTGGTGATGCCACTTTCTTTAGCCTTTGAATGTCAGCGCCCGAAACGCCATTTTAAACATGTCGATAATTTGATCCCCATCTACTAACAGGTCCCACAGGTCATCAAGTGTATGCGGTGGTGATTTTACTAAAGAATCCAATCGTAGGATTCTTTTCCAATCTACTTGGATTGGCGTATTTCTTTTGGTTTGTTTATCCCCCCAAAAAAAATCTACCCCTGCATCCTGCATTACATTGATAATTTCATGCGCCACAATTCCATAACCGGCGGTCGTTGGATGAATTCCGTCGAGACTAAACAGCCCACCGTGGATGCGATCGCCATCCTTGGCTCGTAAGAATCTGGTATTGAGACCTAAGTTCTCATAGGAATCAGGGAGTTCATAAGGCGTCCAATTCGGAGGGGGAGGGACAGAGGGGTCTTCATACCGTCGGGCAGCCACTCGTTCCAGCACCTGGTGGAGGTCAGCCACAAACCAGTTTTCCTTTTTCTTTTTCGTATTATGGGATTCAACCAGACCAAAAAGAGTTTTTCTATATTCCATTATAATCCCATCAATTTCCATTGCGGTTTGGCCTTTAATGAAGGGATCATCCTTTACATTAAAATTTCCCTCGGTAATCCATGGCCTGGTGTAATATTGAAAATACCGCCGGTACCACTCAGGATCGTCCTTATCCCCATATGGTGAAATCTGTCCGGCATCTGATGTCATTCTTCCACCCACTCCGTTTGTGACAGGTGGAACCGTCACGGGTGGAACCGTTCCCCAAATTACTCTTTGGATTCCGGGAATTTTTTCGATTTCATCCATGAGGGTTTTTAATACCATTTTGAAGTGTGCAGGAGTATATACAGTGGCTTTTCGCTTATGGGGATTGACTTCTTTCAAATCATTGGTTGTACTTTTCCGCACATTGAGGGAGGTCATACTTCCAAGAACGTTGTTGTTTCCCAAAAACACGATCAGGTTTTCGATTCCGTCTTTGGCCAATTGAGCGACTCGTGTTACTTGGGTAGCCTTACGATCTTTGGGGTCAGAGGAGAAATTTGGATTGAGGACTCTCCGCGCAGTGCGCAGCATTGCGGCCTCGGGCACTTGTTGAAACCAATTCTCTGTTCCATTGCCGATGACTGAGTCGCACAATTCCGGCGTTATTTGATAGGCATCTTGGATTTCAAACCCCCAGACTGCCAGATTATGATATGGGCCATCATAGAGTATCGGATCGGCACCTCGCCCCCGTTCCCAATGGTCCTCAGTTTCATCCATCCATTCCCGTAACATGATTCCAGCGAATGGGAACTCTAAAAAATTAATATTTTTTCCGAATGAAACGTCGAGTCGTCTCAAAAGATACTCTAAATTAATTGGCAATCCACCTTTGCCTTTGAATGGTGGAAATCTAAAATCGTCATCCTCAAGGCCCATTTCCCAGGCAATCATAGTCGGATAGGAAATTTCAGGTTCATGTATTGCTCCACTTTTAAAGCCCTGTGTGAGACTGTCGCCAATACAGACTAATCTATGGTTTGCCATTTGCTCCTCCTATGGTGTGTAAAAATACAATTTTTGGTTTAGTGTCATTTCCTTTATTCACATTGGGTTCCTGGGAGAGAGGATTCTCAGCTCGAGTGGAGAATTCCTGCCTACCAGGGGAATTATCTTGAGACTTGGCAGTTATTCTTTTGTTAAAAGCAGGAATTGTTCCAGATTCAGTTTCAGTAATTTAAAAAGCACTAAAAACAAAAAAAATGGAAGTTTTTATTGAGTTTTAAAAAGTAGGAGGGATTGAAATTTCCTACCGGATGTATCCGTTTTAGGTTCGTTGTGTATCGAATCAGATACAACGATTGAAAATAGAAGCCTATATCCGCAATCCAGGATAATTTTTTTAAAAGGAACGGTAGTTTTATCGACTATCTTTTTGGCGGGCCACGGCAATTTGTAACGATTTTTACAAATAATGAAATTCCGAACATTTCAATTTCTTCATCGCCTCCCCCTTCCTTAAATCATCACCGGGCCCTGAGGACAGTTGTCCCTACTCCGCGGCAGCGGAATAGGGACAAAAATCTTCTGATTAGATGGCCATTTGTCCCTACTGGTTAAATTAATCGTGTGATATACCGTCCCTATGGCATTTGAATGTCATTATTCAACCCGTGACGTGCCCCAGGACATAAAGGAAGAACGGGTGCTGATTTAAACAGGGGAGGTATGGAATGAGACATATTCCGGGCAGGGCCGATTTCCATCATTCAGTCATTAATCTCTCAAGATTTTCCCTTATACTAGTCTTTCTCCTAGTGGTTTTTTCTTCAGTTTCATTCTCTGCTGTGATTGTGCTCACGGGCGATGCCCCAAACGATTTTTCAGGAACAAGCTTTGTATCCGATAGTCAAGATGTCGGAGTCCCTAACCAATTGGCATCTCCCACTTCCGGTTGGGATATACAGGCCCTCTACTTTAATTATGATCCTGGATCGGATACGGCAAGCTTTGGCCTTGACTTCTTCGGGATTGCCGGGGACGCGGACGGTGACGGCGATCCAAACGCCTCTTCCCAGGCGCTCATGGACCTAGGCGGAGAGGATCTCCCCGACCTTGCACTCACCGAAAGCATTGCGATCCTTTTCGATGTCAATCGGGATGTGGTTGAGGGGGGAGACTTTGATTTCGTCGTGGGCGTGCCCGGTGGGGAATCTCCAAACGGGGAGCCATTGGATTGCGGTGTGGGAGCAGGCGCGTTTAATTTGTCCAACTGTTTTGGATTGTATGATGTGGATAACGATGCTTTGCAGCTGGGGGGTGTTTCAGGTGGTAAGGTATTTTTCGCCCGACGCCCGGAGACTGTCATCCCTGGTCCAGTCCCCTCTGCAGGATCTCCTGATTTCGAGTTCGCCATTCCCCAATGGTCTCTGTTGCTTGGCAAAAGCGGTGTTGCTTTCGAACCCTGTGGACCGTCGAGTATTGATGTGCACGTATTTGCCGGCTCCTTTCAGGATGCTGGCATAGGAGAAGATAGTGTCCCCAACAACGCACCCGTCGTAACCCTCAATTTCCCGGTTCCCGAATCGACGCTCTGTTCGTGCAGGGAAGAACTGGATCTCTGCGAGGAAAAGCTCGACAGTAACGCAACGGATTCCGACGGTGATGGCATACTCGACCTGATCGACCAGTGCCCACAGACAGACCCTTCTGCGAGCACCGATCTCTTGGGATGTTCTCAGGAGCAATTCTGTGGAACGTTCAGCGGTCGGGGGTTGTCTGCTTTGCGCTGTGCCTTGGCCGACTGGAAGAACGACGAACCCCTGGGGGCAAGAGATTGTCGCATGTGGAGAAAAACCTGCCTCCCTCGTTAGGAGGGTTGATGACCATCGTAGAATTCAGGCCGGAACTGCGGAGTGCCTGTCTTTTATTTTGAATAGAATTTTGCGAAAATCAGGTCATGTGTGGCCGGTACACTCGCAAAGAACAAATCGAAGCTCTGCTCGATGTGCTTAAGGCGATCATCCAGTGTGATCTCAAACCCCGGTACAATATTGCGCCGAGCCAGATGGTGGCCTGTGTCCGCAATGCTCCGGAGAATGAGCATCGCGAATGCGTGTTGCTGAAATGGGGTCTGATTCCCTCCTGGGCCAAGGAACCGAGCATCGGGTATAAGATGATCAACGCCCGGGCGGAGACGGTGGCCGAAAAGCCTTCATTCCGCAAGGCCTTCAAACACCACCGGTGTCTGGTGATTGCCGATGGCTTTTATGAATGGAAACGGGAAGGGAAGGCGAAACAACCGTATTATATTCGATTCAAGGATTCCCGGCCGTTCGCCTTTGCCGGGTTGTGGGAATCATGGAAGGACAAGTCCAGGGAAGATAGCCCGCAGATTGATTCCTGTACCATTATTACGACAGAAGCCAATGAATTCATGGAACCGATTCATCATCGAATTCCGGTTATCCTCGATCCCCAGAACTATGAAGCCTGGCTCGATCCGGCCCTTCAGGATGCTGCCCTTCTGACTCCTTTGCTCATCCCCCATCCGTCGGATGAAATGGAAGCCTTTCCGATCAGCACCCGGGTGAATAATCCACGATTCGATGGACCGGAATGTATTGAGCCGGCTTGAAGGCGGGATGGAGCAAATCGAAAGCAAGGTTTCGTGACCGTCAGCAGACGTGATCTAGGCGTTCACAGCGGTAGGAGGATCTAAAACCTTCTTGCAACACTTCATTCAGTCTTAAAATAATCCCGTCTCACCACCGTCACATCAGAAACGAATACGACACCGGAATGATGTTCAAACATGGGAACCACGCCGGCAAGGACCGTTTCTACCTTTTCTTTGGGAAGAACCGCGATGATCATGACCATGCTGTGCATATCGTTAAACATGAGGTGACCTTCATGCAATCCATGATGGCCTTTCCCGGAAATATTGGGAATAATGGTATACCCCGATGCGTGCACCCGGTCTAGCAGGGCTTCGACTTCTTTTTGGTATTGACCCCGAACGATAATTTCAACTTTTTTCATTGGTCGCCCTCCTTAAAACCTTAAGAGTCGTTCACTGTTCCCCGTGTAGCTGCGCCATCTAATGGCGCCTCTTCGAGACGCCAACAGACGGGATTAATTCAATTGGCACATTGGCGATGGGTGGTTGACCGTTTGATGTTTGATCAGAAGCATCATGTCTGTCGGGGCAGCATGAGATGCTGCAGCTACAAATTGAGAAAAAGATTTCCGTTCAGGGTCCGATCGTTTCTCGAATGACCGGTACAACGCTTTCAGAAAGTTGAAGCCCCGGAGCATTCTCCATTTGATTGACTAAATAGTTGACGCTGGCATCCATCACATTAAACATGGGAGTGGGATAGAGGCCGATCAAAAAGATCACGACGGCTAAAGGAATGACGGTCGCTAATTCACGGGAATTGAGGTCGGGGAGGCTGGCAGCCATCCTCGAGGTTGTTTGCCCGAGTGCGACACGCTGCAGGGTCCACAGCATATAGGCGGCGGCTAAGACGATCCCACCCATCGATAAAAAGACCATGACAAAGCTTTTGAAGGATGTCCCGACGAGTACCAAAAATTCACCAATGAAATTACAGGTCCCGGGCAACCCAAACGAGGCGACGGAAAAAATACAAAACAATGTCACAAACCGGGGCATGGGTTTTTGCAGACCGCCGTAGTCCCGAATGAGGCGGCTATGCGTTCGGTCGTAGAGTTGTCCAACGGAGAGAAAGAGGGCACTGGTGGTGATGCCATGGTTAAACATCTGCAGGATTGCCCCCTGAATGCCTTGGCTATTAAAGACAAAGATCCCCAATGTGACAAACCCCATATGGGAAATTGAGGAATACGCGACCAGTTTCTTGAGATCCGATTGGGCCAATGCCATATACCCACCATAAATAATGGCGATAATCGACAGCCATAAGATGAGCGGGGCAAATTGAGCAGAGGCTTCCGGAAAGAGGGGCAAACAAAAGCGCAAAAATCCATAGCCCCCCATTTTCAACAGGACTCCGGCCAGGATGACGCTGCCGGCGGTCGGGGCTTCGGAATGGGCGTCCGGCAACCAGGAATGGAAGGGAAACATGGGCATTTTGATGGCAAAAGCTAAGAACAGGGCTAAAAAGATCCAGAACTGGGCCGTCGGGGAATACGTCTGATTCATGAGCGTGAGTAAATCAAAGGTTCGCCCACCCTCCAGGTACAGCCCTAAGATACCAATGAGCAATAATAAACTTCCGGTTAAGCTATACAAGACGAATTTAATGGCCGCCGCAATTCGATTCGGTCCTCCCCACAAGGCAATCATGAAGTACATGGGAATCATGGTCACTTCCCAGAGCATAAAGAAGAGGAATAAATCGAGGGCGCAAAACACGACGATCATGGCCGACTCAACAAGCAGAATGAGCATCATGAAGGCTTTGACGCGAGTATGAATGGATTTCCATGAACACAAAACACAGAGCGGGGAGAGTAAGGTGGTCAGGAGCACAAGCAGCAAGCTAATCCCGTCCACACCCACTGCATACTGAATGTTGAAGGTCGGCATCCATTTTAAGCGTTCGACAAATTGCAGGTCCGTATTGGTAAAGTCGAAACTGGCCCAGAGAAGAAGTCCCAATCCGAATTCCAATACCGTTGTCCCTAACGTGATTCGACGCAACCACTCCTCATCTCGACAGAAGCCCACGAGCGCGAGTCCCAGCATGGGAATCAAAATAATGATGCTGAGAATGTGGTCGAAGAAAAATGAAATCATGAAGTCTCCAGGTACACTTTAATATACGAGCCAGAATAATATCGTAATGGCGAGGACCAACCAGAAAATGAGGACAAGGAGATGATGTTGGAGCATCCGGGGTTCCACCTGTTGCAGGGCCTGCCCGGTCGCTTTTGCTTGTTCACCAACCTGATCAACCGATTGCTGAATGGTTCGCATATCGATGTTCCGCCAGAACCATCTGCCCAGATTCTGTGACTGCCCCCCCATATTGGTGACGGTTCGGTCAATTCCTCGAATATCAATGACTTGCCATAGCCATCGGGCGGTCACAATACAGAGCCGAGCGAGACCATTCACCGCTTGATCGATACCTCTGATATCGATGATCTGCCATAACCATTGTGCGGCATTCACAGAATTGGTGGCAAGCCCATTCACCGCTCGGTCAATGCCGCCGATATCGACCACCTGCCAGAGCCAATGGGCGAATCGTAAATTCGGCCTCACAATATAGGTGTCATACATTTCGTCGACGTATCCTTTGTTGAGGCACCAGACATAGAAGGTTCTCATCGCATTCTGAAATGCCGGTCCGGGCTTCGCATGGGAGAAATGAAGATAGTAGGCCAGAGTCCAACCGAAAACTGCTGTCAATAATGGGAGGAGGATCCATGGGGAAAGAATGCTAATGGTTGGCTCTGCGGCCAAGGCCATTTGCGGGGAGGAAAAGGCCGGAGCAAGAAAGCCCACAAACCAGCTCCACAGACTCAACAGGAAAAAGGTCAGGATACACACCGTGCCCAAAACTGCGATGACAAGGGAGGGGGAAAAAAGACGGGTGGTTCCCTCAGAAGTACCGGCCGAAACTCCGGTCTTCTGCCATTCCACAGGCATCGACTGGCTGAATAAGGTCACAATACTGTGGAACAAATAGACCGCAGTAAAAAAAACGGTGATGAGTCCGATGACCCAGAAAGCCAGGAGACCGGATGTGGGAAATACCGCGGTCCATAACCGTTCATAGGGGCCTGAAAAAATGACAAAGGGCGGAATCACCGCCAATACCAGGGCACCTAAAGACAAAGACCAATTCTGGGTGGACGCAACATGATGACGGGCTTTTCCCGGGTCCGCAGGGGGAGAACCTAAAACATTCTGAAGCGCATTGCCGGTGGATAAGAACAGGAACGCCTTTAACGCGCCATGAGCTAACAGATGAAAAATCGCCGCCACAAAAGCTCCAAGCCCGCAGGTCATGATCATAAACCCGATTTGGCTCATGGTCGAGTAAGCCAGAATTTTTTTGATATCGGTTTGGGCAAGCGAGACGACCGCACCAAATAGGGCGGTGGTCCCGCCCACAACGGCGATAATGGTCATGGCGACAGTTGATTGCATCACAAGGGGGCTCATCCGGGCTATGAGAAAGACTCCGGCATTGACCATCGTAGCCGCATGAATAAGGGCGGAGACCGGAGTCGGCGCTTCCATTGCAAAGGGGAGCCAGACATGCAAGGGCACTTGCGATGACTTTCCAATGGCTCCGACAAAAAGAAACAAGGCGATCACGGTCAGGATATGGACGTTCAATTCCAAGCCTACCCATCCCAAGACATTGATGGTTTGGTCGGCCATTTGAGGTGCTTCTTGCAGAATTGTCTGAATATCCAGTGTGTGAAAGGTAGAAAAGGTGAGAATCACGCCAAAGCTTAAACCCACGCCCGCCACCGCATTGACCAGAAAGGCCTTGGTGGCGGCGTTGCAGGCCGATTTTCTTTCAGACCAGTGGGAGATCAGAAGGTAGGAGCAAATTCCCATCACTTCCCAAGAAATGAATAGCATCAAGAGGTTGGTGCTCATCACCAACATCAGCATGGAAAAGGTGAAGAGTGCGATCACGGCAAAAAATCGCTCATACCGTGGATCGCCGTCCATATACCGGGAAGAGAATATGTGGACGAGGCTGCTGACCCCTGTGACCAGGAGCAGGAGTAGGACCGTTAGTTGATCCACGTACAGACCTAACTCGATTTGAAGTTGCCCAACGTGAAGGAATGTATATAGGGGAAGGGAAAAAGGTCCGTTTTGAAGAATTTCGAGAAAGGCTAATACGGACAAGCCGAATGAGAGGGCAATCGCCGGTATGCCAATGCGATGCGCATTCCCTCTCAGCCATCGCCCGCCAAAGGCAATGACCAGAAAGGCGAGAAGGGGAAGAGACGGTATGAGAGCGAATAGGTACATGGATGTCTAAAGGCCTTTGGGTAACGCGTGATCGAGGATGAGTGTCACCACTCGATCGCTCAACAGCCCGAGGATGAGGATCGAAGCGGCCAGGGCCCCCATACTGAATTTCATGGGGCCGGGGATTTCGGAAGCCGGGTGTCGGGCGCCGGAGGTCGATTCAAAAAATACGTATTCAAAGATTTTGACAAAATACGCAAGGGTCAATAATGTTGCGGCAAGGACCGCGCCGACCGCGACATAATTTCCGGCATCCAATGCCCCCAGAATGATATACCATTTGCCGAAGAATCCCCCGGTCGGAGGGATACCAATCATGGACAAGGCTACAATCACTAACGCGCCAATCGTCCAAGGCATCTGCCCACGAATTCGAACCAGATCGGGTATAGTCCGAATGCCATGTCGGTAAAACACGGATGCGGCAATGAAAAAGAGGACCGCCTGCATCACTGCGTCATTAATCAAATAAAACACCCCGCCGGCAAATCCCGTTTGATTTCCCAAACAAATACCAATCAGGATTAACCCCACATGGGAAATGCCTCCATAGGCAAACAGGCGTTTAATTTCCTGTTGAGATAAAGCCAAAAACGCCCCCACAATCGCCGCTACGGCACCCAGCCAACTCACAATTAAGAGGATGGGAAGATCCTGGATAACCGTTTGCGCTCCCAGAGCCCAAAACAGGATGCGAATAAGAGCCAATACCGCGACTTTGGTTACGAGGGGTGCCAAAATGGGGGTAATGGAATCCGGAGCATCCGTATAGGCATCCGGGAGCCAGCCGTGGAGAGGTACCAGGGCCATTTTGATAGCGAGGCCGAGGACCATAAAAATCAATCCCGCCATGACGGCCTTGGATTTCAAGAGCTCCGGCAGATGGGTGGCCACATCGGCCATATTTAATGTTCCGGTTACCGCATAAAAGTATCCGACTCCCAATAGGTACAACGCAGCGCCCAGGGTTCCAAGGATAAGATACCGAAAGGCCGAAATGAGGGCCCGGCCACCGGCAAGGCCGACCAGGGCATAACTCGCCAACGAGGCGACCTCCAAAAACACAAACACGTTGAATAAGTCACCGGCCATGACGATCCCACTAAGGGCGGAAATTAAGAGGAGAATCAACGTGTAGTAATGTGGAATTCGTCCGCCAATTCCGGCGGGGGTCGCGGGGCCGGCGAAGGTCACCGTGGCGAATGCCAACAGGCTGACCATCATCATGAGCAGGCCGCTGAGCCCGTCTGCGATCCATTCAATTCCAATAGGTGGCGCCCACCCGGAAAATGCGTAACTGATAGGTCCGTAAGAAACAATCGCGACATACATCGAAATGGACGCCACACTCATGATGCTAAGCGCGGTCAACGCGACAGGCCGGCACCAATCCTGATTTTTCATGCCGATCATGGGCATCATGACCGCGGCGAAAAAGGGAATAAGAAAGATGAGGGCAGGGAGTTGTTCGGTCATTCCACCCTCTGATTGAGGATTTCTTCTTCGTCCAGACTCTGATATTGACGATAAATAGCAATGACCAAGGCCAGAGAGACTCCTAATGTCGCCACTCCGACGACGATCGCCGTTAACATGAGAACGTGGGGGAGGGGATTGGCGTATTGTTCCGTATGAAAGGCTCCGCTCTCCAAGAGAATCGGGACGGTGGCCCCGGATTTCGCACTAATGGTGACGAAAAAGAAAATCACGCTTGTTTGCACCAAATACATGCCGATTAATTTCTTAATCAAATTATGGTGCGCAATCATTATATAGAGACCCCATAAGAAAATTAAAATGAAGGCAATAAGATTCGGACGTTGTACCCAGATATCAAGGATGTGGCCCATTTGACTCCTCATCATTTTCCGGTAGAGAAAGACTCATCACGATGGAAATAGCGGTAACGGCCACATCGGTGGCCACACCAATCTGTGTAAGCAGAATTCCGAGATACCGGCGTGTGGGGGATTCCATTCCGGGGATTTGAAGTTCAGCGTAGTTCAAAAATTCTCCACCCCCGATTAAACAGAAGCCTCCGACACCGGCAAAAATCAGTAACCCAAGACCATCGCCATGCAAAACTCGATTCACGATGGCACTTCTTGACGGATCAAGTCCAAACACCAATACTCCGAAGATCAAACTGGTCCCGATAATGACCCCACCAACAAATCCTCCGCCCGGACCATACTGACCGAAGAACAACACATAGAATCCGAACAGTTGAATCAGCGGGATAATAAAGCGACTCAAAGTCTGCACAATCAGGCTATCATGAGCGTATATCATGATTTTTTTCTCCAAAGCAGTAATGCCGCGGCAATACCTGAAGTAAAAATCACCACGGTTTCGATCATCGTATCGAAGGATCGATAGTCCATGAGGACCGACGCCACGACGTTGGGCGTTTCGGTATCCTTGATGCTGTTCTCAAGATAAACAGGAGAAATATGAGTATTGGGTGGCGAAGCCGGATCTCCGAATTTGGGAAGGTCTGTGGCCACGAATAAGAGCAACGCTCCCAGCAAGGGCAGGCCGACGAACACCGGCCATTGTACGCGAGGTAGCTGGCCTTGTTTTTCCTTCGGAACGGTTAAAAAGAGTGTCAGCAGAAAAAAGACGGTGGCCAGCCCCGCCCCGACGACGGCCTCCGTAAACGCCACATCCACGGCCCCGAGCCAGGCCCAGATGAGCGCCAGGAAAAAGCTGTAGGAACCAAGGATCAGCACCGCGCCGATTAAATCTTTGACTAACACCGCGCCAGCGGCTGTCATTATCAACAACAGGAGTAAAGATACGTTGGCGAGATAATTCATGAGGGCCCCTTCAGCCATGGTTTGATGCCGGCCCGTAACGCCGCGCGAATGGTCGCATGCGTAACGACGGGATTGAGCAAATAAAGCAGTGAAAAGACCACCAGAATTTTCAACGTGTTGAGGGAGAACCCTTCATAGATAGCTAAGCCGAATAACATGAAGAAGGCTCCCATGGTATCCGTCAGTCCAACGGCATGAGCTCGGGCAAACACGTCCGGCAATCGCACCATTCCGATGGCCGCCACTAACAGGAAAAAGAGGCCGAGGCTGAGAAAAATAATCGCAATGGTGGTTGACATCCTGCTACCCGGCCTCTCCATGTTCCAGATATTTCGCAATGGCTATGGAGCCAACCAGGTTCAGGAGCGCGTACCCGGTTGAGATGTCCACAAACATGCCGACCCGTTCATACACCGTACCGATGACGACTAACAGAATGATCGCCTTCGTCGACAGGCCGTTTAACCCTAAAACCCGGTCATACACCGTAGGCCCCTGAACCACGCGGTATAAATAGACGACGATTAAAATGACCAGCTGAATCAACACAAAAATGAAAAAGTCTCTCATGCATCCACCCCGGGCTGCTGGGGAAAGACTTTCGCCACCTTTTTCTCTAAGGTGCCGGATAAGAGGTCATTGGAGGACGCCGGGTCGATGGAATGGACCGTGAGTTGGTTGGGTGAGACCTCGACGGTGATGGTCCCCGGTGTCAACGTGATCGAATTTCCTAATAAGACGATGGCTGCCTGATGAGGTAAGGCGGTGTGGTGTTCCAACAGTTGCGGATCGATCGGCAGTTTGGGATCCAGGATCAAACGGACCATATGAATGCTGCTGGCAAGAATTCGCGAAAACAGCCAGGGAACATAGGCCAGCAGTGCGAGCCACGAAACCCTTAATTTGCCTTCCGTTAGGGGCCGGGTATTCAGCCAGGCGATCCCCAGGGATAGCACCAACCCGATGGTGAGATGCAAGAAATTGAATTTTCCGGAGAGTGCCACCCAAATCAGAAAGAACAAGGCGGCTTTGATGAGGATTCGCCCCGTCATCCTTGAGCTCCAACCGGTTCATCAGAATGAATCACGAAGGCTTTCCAGGTACCACCCGGAATATATTGAAGGAACTCGCTTGATTGAGGCTCCAGGGCTACGAGATGTATCCATTGATTGTTCACAAAATATTGCAGAATCGTATGGCGTTGAATGATTTCACTGATTCGGCTGGTCGGGGCCTGGATGAGGACCGTCAGCCGCAGGGGTTCATGAAACAACCCTTTTCCGTCCCGTACGGCTTGAAGGGGAAGTCCGCTTTGGAAGTCCGATTGGCTCCCGGCCATCACCCCGATCCCACTGACCACGTTGTGCAGGACCTTGCTGCCGCTGCCGTATACCCAGGGGTCCACCGCAGAAAAATAGTACTGAAGATTGATCCATTCCGCGACGACCATCGGGGCGGTCATAATGGTTTCGAGCACTTTCCCCGACTCATCATCCTCGGCATTGTAATTGTGCAGAAACGTTCGGCCTTCCAGGTTGATCCCTCTCGTGAGCGATCGTTTCCCGATAATAAATGCGGCATTGCGGGAAAGCCCCCATTCCGGCCGTACTTGTGACCAGTCGAGGCTACGGGTCCGGGTATGAGCCTTGACTGATGGCGGTGGAATCTCCTGAGGCGCACCCGGTAAGCGTCGGCATCGTTCCTGCGCCAGACCAAGTTCGGCTTTTTCCAAATCTTTTTTGAGTCGGTCGACATCAGGCTTATGGGTTTCGGGGAGATCTTCCAAGTCAAAAAATTGCACCTCGTCGGTGGTGGTGTTGTGTTCCCCGGGTAAAAACCACGTATCCTCGGGTATCTCGATTCCCCGGTTCTTCAACTCTCTCCGGACTTCCGGTTTATTTGCCATGGCGGCCAGGACCCTGGCATTCGGTCCACCATGATTTCCCCCGCAGGCGCCGCAGTCGTAACCGGAAGCGTAGGGATTGTTTTCCGTCGTGCTGCCGTGACCGCATACCAGAACTACCCGTGCAAAATTTGTCGTCAATCCCATCACCTTTAAACATCGCTCGATGTTGAAGGCTTGTTCGGTTGGGGAAAACCCTTGTGTGGTAAACCAATCCAGTTGAGCATCGTGGGAATCCATGTTTAATCCCAATTCCTCGCAAAGGTCATTGATCAGCACTTTAAATTGGTCAGGGGACAGCCCAAGATCCTTTACCAGCGGATGAGAAGGGATTTCCGTTCCCTCCTCTGGGTTGTGGCGAGGCTGTGTGAGGGCTATCTGGTGTAAAGTTTCAATGGTTTGATGGTTTATCCGAGAAACCAGGTGATTCCAGGTTGAGGACAGCTGAAGAAATTGCTTCAGTTTCCTACGCTCATCCCTGACCAGTCGGTCGACGGCTTCCTGTTCAGACAATTTTTCGACGGGAATGTGAGAGGGAACGGGGGGGCGGAACTGATCAGTCAGCCATGCGGTGAACCGACGATACCATGCAGGAATAAGGGTTTTTCCAAACAAGGTGAGCGCGTACAAACTGCCGAGGATGTCGATGAGCATCAAAGATGCGATCGGGTGACTCTTGAGGTCATGAAACAGGTGATGCCCGAGGTGGGTCCATTTTAATCCCCGGTCATAGCTTCGTAATGTTTCATCATTTCCGCTTCTGGGACTTTCACGAACCACATTTTTCGGTTTGAGCAGTACCGGGCAGAGTAATTGATCCACTTCGGTCCCCATGCCACGATAGGTAATAGGGATTCCAAAAAATCCGGCAAAGCCGATGGTGTCATACTGCCCCTGAGCTTCGAGATGTCGTCGAAGAGGCTCGGACCGCACGTCAATGCAAAACACCGCCTGGGCCTGCGGTCGCGTTTCCGAAGATGGAAGGACTGCATCACGTGATGAGGTATGAGAAGGTAATAATTTCCCAAGTAATTGTTGCCGGTAATGGTCTTCATAGGCCTCCTGCCAGACAAGACCATGCCGGTCGTCAGGAAATTGATTCAGCCATTCAAAGACCATCTGGATGGCCGGCCCCGGGAGCTCCTGGATATCCTCGGGAAACAATTCGAGGAACTGAGCTAATTCAAATAATCGCCATGCATCGTGACACACATGGTCCAGCGTTTCATCAGCATGGGCGTCCGTGAGTCCCAAGGCTTCCTGGAAGGTTCGCCAATGATGTTGAAAATAGCTTTCCAGGGCAGGAAGGGTGCCTGGAATTCTCCATTCACGCTGACAGACATCATGGACCAGTTCTGCTTCATAAAACAGGCGAACGGCCAAATATTTCACCGGATTGATCGGTTGCCGTTTTTGCCAAGGGTATTCCGGTTCGTTGCTTCGCCATCGAATGTACCCCACCCACCCCGGTAAATGGGCCAGATGTCTCGTCAGGTATTCCTCCCACTGATCTCTGGGAATCCCCATTCGCTTCAGACTGAAGGCGATAGCATCTTCCGGATGATCCGGGAGTGACTGGATGTTTTTGACCATATCGGGCATTCCGGAAAATAAACCGGAGTAATCGCGAGTAGCCAATTCCCGCCATGCAAGATAAAACCCCTGGTCCCGTTCGGGCATGGACCAACTCGAAAGGCCCTCATCGACGAAAGCGCTACACCACCGGATCATGTGGTCATTGATCTTGTCCACGACTTCTTCGCCGGACAGCCGACTGACCCAGGTGGACATAGAATGGATAAACCCAAGTGAAAGAGGGCTGGGGGGGGTCCTGGACATCCGGATTTTCGGAATGGCGGGTTTGGTCAGGAGGCCCCCGAGTCGTTCCGGAAGTTCCGGGTCCACGAGACCGAATGTCCTCAGCACGTTGGCCCACAAGCCTTTGAGATGGAGGCCTTCGGGTTTTGCTTCAACAAACGTTTTCAAGGTGAGAAGGTTGCCGGGTTTGCCGCATAGATAATCCACCACATCGCTAAGGGCCCCGACTTCGTAATCCAACCAACGAGCCTCATATTCAGAATAGGTCATTGAATGAATGTTGAATTCAGTTTGAAATACCCGGAATTGATGTTTCAGACACTGGCGATAGCCTTCAAATTGTTCGGGAAGGAGTCCCAGGGAATGGAAAATGCGGTCCTGTTTGGCGGTATTCTCGGGTTCGGCTTGATCGGCAACCGGGGTTTCTGGGTCGGGAGTCGAACCGGAATTCCGAGAGACATCCGAAGAGGAGAGTACATCCTTGTAAATTAAATCATGAATAAAGTGGGGTAGATTTAATCCATTATAGCGATAGACCCAATCCGAAATCGTCATTTCGGCGGCGATGCGGTTCAGACTTGCACGCAGTCGTTCTCTGGATTGCGAAGCCGTCCGTTGTTGGATGTCAGAAGGGATATCGGCTCGAAAATTTTGGGTTGCGCCTTCTTGTTGGACTTTCCATTGATAGAGCCGGGGAATCAGGCCGTCGATTCCATGAACCAGGTGGAGAATCAGGATGTCGGATGCATGGATCTGTTGACGTCCAAATGGGATTGAAGGATCCTCCCCATTTGAGAACCAAATTCGGCGAAAGGCTCTCCTGAGGTCTTGATAGGTAATGCGTCCGTTTCGATATGCCTCTCGATATTCCTCGGTGCTGAGATACCCCCGCCCTCCCATTAATTCTTGGGCCCGCCGAACGGCCATGTCGAAATGCAGATGTTCAAAACCACTGAGGGGGTTTCGGGAGATAAAGGTATTGATGGGCCAATTGGGCGCAATCGATTCCGCAGTATGAGCGATTTGCGCCCGAAGAAATTCACGTTCCGTCGGTGTCAGGGGATCCGGGGGGACAGACTGCTCTGCCAAAGAGGTTTGGTAGCGCGTTTCCATATTAATCAGACCCAATCAGACACAAAAAAAGCCAACCTGTTCTCTCCGAAAAGTTTCGAGGAGTCCTGGTTGGCTGAGTACTGCCTCTGGCCGTTGTGTGATAAGGAGCCAGTTACCCTACTTGCCAAGTGTGTGTTTTGAAGAATCTCCGGAGCCAGCCTGTCCATGAATTCTGGAGTGGGACCGAACATCCCCTTACATATATTTTACATATAACAGAGGTTCTTTCGTTTGCACAATCTATTTTTAGCCCTATTTAGCTGAGGCTTGTTGCAAAGGTGACAAAAAGGTGCATAGTCATCATGTGATGGGTATAATTGGACCCCTCTCTTCCGAATAGGCAGGTTCTCGGTCTGAGGCCGAAACATGATAAAATATGAGGTACATGAACGTGGTCAGTAGGCACATCAATAAAAACGGGCGAACGCGAGGTGAGCTGGAAACGGCTATTAGAAATGCGGTCATCAGGTTTGAGCAGGAATTTATGGGGCGGGGCCCGACCGATGTCCGGGCATTTATTTTACAGGACATTATTTTGGTCCGATTGAAAGGGGTGCTGACCCCCGCCGAGCGACAACTCGCAAAAAACCCGGACGGGGTGGGGATGGTCAAACAAATGCGGGAAAATCTCATTGGCCAGGGGCGTGATAAGTTGTGTAAGGAGATCGGTGAAATCACCGGTGTGAAAACCGCAGCCCTGTTCACGGATATCGATGCTCGAATCGGAGAGCGCATTTTGGTGTTTACCCTTGAAAAAGATTTGGAATCGCGATTTTGAGAGATACAATGGTAATCAGGAATTCAGCTCCTGCCGCGGTTTTTGGTTATAGAGAGCGGCATAACCTCTCCCTAGAAACAAGTCAGTTGGCGGCGGCGCGGGTCTGGTTTCTTCCCTGCCTTCCGCTTTTAGAAGAACTTTCTCCCCACCCTTGCCGGCTGTTTCGTGATCGAGTGAATTCCATTTTGGTGCCCGAGATCTAAGGCCTACGATCAGGGGAACTTAGACGTTGCCCCTGTCAAATCGGGTCTAGAAATCATACAGATAAGTCAGGTGCAATGAGTCGTTAAGGATAGGAAACGGATGTCGGATCAAGTGGGAGGCGAATGTGAAAAGTGGTGCCAACGCCTTCTTGGCTTTCGACAGAAATGGATCCCCCGTGGGCGGAGACGACATCTTTAACAATCTTGGTCCCCAGCCCGGTTCCCCCAGGCTTGGTGCTCACCGCCCTGCTGGTAAATAAACTGTCCCGTATCTCTGGTTTCATGCCTTTGCCAGTGTCTGCTACTCGAAGCAGCACCACCTGATCCGATTCCTGAAAAACGCCCTCGACAGAAATCATCCCGCCCGTTGGCACTTCCGGTATGGCATTATTGATAAGGTTGTAAAAAGCATTGAAGAGCCGGTACTCATCGGCTTGAATGATCGGGAGTTCTGCCAGCCCTTTGGTGCACAGAGAAATGCCCTTCTCGTTGGCGAGATAGGCCAGGGTATCATTGACTGTCGCAACAACGACTGCGACTCGACAAGGACCAAAGCGGGGTGGACTGATGACGCCTTTCACGGCATCAGCGATTTCTTTTACCCGATCCTGAATTCGTCTTGCATTTTTTTCGATCATTTTGATGAGTTCCTGGCTTGAAGCTTCGATGGCCCTCACATCAGAATGTTTCCCATTCATCAAAAGGGAAAAGTGATCGTTAAGTTCTTCACTTAAGAGGGAAGACCCGTGTAGGACCGGCATCAGCATATTTTTGATATCGTGCCCAACATCACCCAACATCCGAACCACTTCCGCAACTTTGGCTTCTTGGAATAACCGCGCTTGTTCTATGGACAGAGCCGTAAATGCCGAGATGATGGAAAGAATGTCGACATCCTTGTCGTCAAGCTGTCCGTTGCGCTTGTTCAACACCTCAAGCACACCTAGTGGGTCCCCTTCCCACCGCTTCAAAGGAATGGCAATCAAGTCATTGGTGGTGATGCCGGTCGCTTCATCGACCCCGCGGAAATGACGAGTATCTTTTTTTACGTCCGTACTGACCAGGGGTTTTCCAGATTGAAAGACCGACCCGGCAATCCCCTGGTTCCAAGGGATACTCGTCCCTGGCTTGACCGGCCTCTGGCCGATAGAATGATAAAACACCAACTCTTTGGTCTCGGGGTTGGCCAGGAGGACAGAACCGGCCTGGGCATTGACGATATCAAGAGCCGTTTGTAGGGCTTCTCCAACCAGGTCCTCGATTTTCTGATGTTGGAACAACGCCTCACTGATGCGATGTGCGGCGTCAAGCTCCCGTTTTTGACGATCGCTTTCCTTGGTATCTCGCAAGACTTGCCTCTGCTTACTATTCATTGGGACTTTGGTTGATGGAGAAATAGCACCGGTTGGAATCTAGGTTGTCCCGTGAAGAATCGCGTTTCACCACTATGCGCGTACTTTCCTCATAAAAGGAACACACATCATCTCGTTATCATGTCGTAATGTCAATTCACTTTCGATGAAGCCTGAATCCGCTGTCAAAAATTCAACATTATTGGCTTTTTTCAAGGCTGGCCGGCAGGATGGTGACGAAGAAGACCGTGCTTGTCAGTCGGTGCACCAATTTTTACTCCCATGTCCCTTGGGGGCAGCGAGCCCCTGACCAATGAGGAGTTCTGAAAGATCCTGCCCGTCGACGACGACCCGGGCCATATGTTTTCGCCCAACTTTGTAGTGATCATATACATCAATCTGTGCAGCCTCCGAGAGGGTTTGTTGCAACATGTCCATGGCGGCCCTTGCCAACACCCTTTCCTGCTCGCAACTCTCTCGAAGATGTGGAATTTCTGTCCCAAACAGTTCGACCAACATTTTATGTGTGCGTTGAGTATTCTCCTCGGTGATGATGAATAGGCACATATCTGTGTCAATGCAACGATCAAAACGAATCCCGGATTGATGGGATTCGGTGTTTGGTGGAATGTCGGGTTTGCCATAGGGGCTCATTCTATCTTTATCCGCTTCATTGGACCGGGGGCCCGGGGCATTTTGGAATGGGAGATACATGAACCAAGCCGAGGGTGAAGTATTCTTCTCTTGCTGCTTCAGGCCTTCGCTCCTCTCTCCTGTTTCCAACTGACCCGCCCGAAAATGGTAAGTAGCCGATTGAGCAGCCGAAATGGTGCAAATGAGAAAGGTGGTCAGAAAAAAGGAGAGAATAAACGATGAGCCAATCATATAATTTTCGATCGTGAAAACCAGTGTCACCATATCCTACCTTCATTCACTCTCGAAAGAAAACCTGGTGCACCGGTTCCGATAAACGCTTTCTGTCGGGTCTCATTGAGGTTGGCAACGAGTACCTGATTAGGTTAAATCATTCCTATCTGACATTCGGCAAGCTTGACGGGAGAATGAAGGTTTCCCAAAAACACCGGCATTTTCTTCGGCCAGGATGGTAGGACGGCAAGGACTCGTTACATCGGGATAGAGATGATGAACAAAGGCCAAACCTCTTTTCAATATCTTCGGCACGATTTCTTAGCCTCGATCGTCGTGTTCTTGGTCGCCCTTCCGCTGTGTATGGGAATCGCCATTGCGTCCGGCGCTCCTCCGGCTGCCGGATTGATTACCGGTATCATTGCCGGGTTTGTGGTTGGATCCCTCGCTGGATCACCATTGCTGGTAAGCGGCCCGGCGGCCGGATTAGCGGTGATCGTGTGGGACATTATTCAGACATTTGGAATGGAGACTCTGGGCCTTATTGTTCTTTTGGCCGGTTTTCTCCAAGTTCTGGCGTCAGTGTTTAAACTTGGGCAATGGTTTCGTGCGGTGTCCCCGGCCGTAATTCATGGAATGTTGGCGGGCATCGGAATTCTTATTTTTGCCAGCCAGTTCCATGTCATGGTGGATGATCTACCAAAGGGAACCGGCCTGGATAATATCCTCACGCTTGAAGAGGCGGTGTGGAAAGGACTGGTTCCCGGTAACGGTCCCGAGCTTGACCATACCCATTATATTGCGGCGAGAATCGGGGTATTGACCATTCTGATTATTTTTCTTTGGAACACCGTGACGCCCAAAAAACTAAGGGTGATTCCTGCTCCATTGGTGGGAGTGGCATTGGCAAGTTTGGAGGCGGCTCTTCAGAATTTAAAGATTAAGTATGTTTCTATTCCAGACAACCTATTCTCCGATATCCAGATATTGGGAATCAATCAGTTGAGTAGTCTATTGGATCCTTCGATATTCATGGCAGCCGTCGCCCTGGCGTTTGTCGCCAGTGTAGAAACCTTACTTTCCGCCACCGCGGTGGATCAACTCCACCCAGGTCCCCGAACTGATTATAATCGTGAATTATGGGCTCAGGGAGCCGGTAATTTGGTCAGTGGGTTGGTCGGAGCGCTACCCATTACCGGGGTAATCGTGCGAGGGTCAGCCAACGTTCAGGCAGGCGCTCGCACGCGAGCATCGGCTATTCTCCATGGGGGGTGGATACTGTTGTTTGTCGCCCTGCTTCCCAACGTTTTGGAATATGTGCCGACTGCGAGCTTAGCGGCAGTCCTGGTGTTTACCGGCTACAAGCTGATGAACGTGCATGCCCTGCGAGCCCTCAAAAAATATGGGTGGGGAGAGGTAGCGATTTATGCCGCTACGGTCATCACGATCGTGGTAAAGGATTTGTTGGCAGGAGTCATTCTTGGAGTCGTGCTTGCCACGGCTAAATTGGTCTACAGTTTTGCCCATTTGAAAATACAAGCGATCACGAGCCCGGATGAGAAAAAGGTCACCCTTCATCTGATTGGATCTGCCACGTTCTTGAGCCTACCGAAACTTGCGGACTATCTTGAACAAATGGTTCCCGGGAAAGAGGTTCATGTGCATTTTGAGAATCTACAATATATAGACCACGCCTGCCTGGATCTTCTAAATAGTTGGGAAAAGCAGTATGTTCTCCAGGGAGGCATTGTAAGCTTTGACTGGAAACAATTAGAAAACCGCTACTATCAACTATCGAGCAGCAGTTCCTCTCCATCTTCCTAGCCTTTAAAAAAAACAGATTTGAAAAGTGAATCTTCCAAGAAAAAGTTTTGACCTTTGCGGGCAGAGGTCCCTATTCTTCGAAACGTAAGTCTCTCAAGACCTGCTCTGCTGCCAGACGTCCTGAATGCAGGGCCCCATCAATCGTTGCAGTTGAGCGGTAATCCCCACAAATAAAAAGACCATCCGCCAATTTGGTGCTTGAAGAAAAAGGACTGGAAGTGGGGGGCTCTTGAGTTGGCTGAGCCTCTTGAATAATAGAAGTTTGAAGATGCCGCCAGTCCTTGACTTGGGGGCCAAACCATTTATTCAACTGTAACCGGACTTCCTGCTCGATTCCCTTTTCACTTGATAAAGCCGGTTTTAAGACCGAAATGGATATTAATTGTTGATGGGATGGTGCATAAGAAGGTGCAACTTGTGTGATCACGCACATGTTGTTGATGGGTCCCGATCCCTCCCCATTAAGGATCAGATAGGGTCCCCTGATGGGCGGATCGGAGGCCGAATAATAGATACAAGCCACACTATGGCACCTTGGCGAGGCGAGCTCTGGAACGAGTTTGGACGCTACCGAGGCATTGGTGGCAAGAACAATCGCTTTTGTTGGCAGCCGTTCATTTGATTCGAGAATGAGATGGTTGCCTTGAATTGAAATGACTCTCGATCGGGTTCGAATTTGATTTGATTGTAAACCAGAGGCCATTTGTTGAGTGATCGCCCCCATTCCCTCTGCCGGCAAACTCGTCGAGCCAGATGAGAACATCCGAAACACGAATTCAGCCATACGACTTGATGTCTTCAATTCGGGATCTAGAAATACCCCACCGAGGAAGGGTCGAAAAAACCGGTTGATCATGGACGGGGAAAATTGCATTTCTTGAAGGTATTGAAGTGTTGACGTTTCCCTCCTTTGGAATATCTCTTGGAGTGAGCCAGAAAGGGCTCTCTTGCGTAATTGGGCGATACGGAATTTGTCGGCTAGGGTGCCAATTGGCGTGGTCAACGACTGTATGGCCTGGATGGGATGCCGAAAGGGATCCGCGATCCGATGAAATTTTCCAGCGAAACGTACCAGGGCCCCCGGGTAGAAACTTTGAAGGTTTAGACCCTGGTAGTCGAGCGTTCGCTTTGCCTCAGGGTATGCCGATGAAAAAACCTGAAAACCACGATCGAGAAAAAAACCATCAATTTTATCCGTTCGTACACGTCCACCGACGTCCTCACTGGCCTCCAGAACCATGTTCTGAATGCCACGATCATTGAGAGTTTTTGCGCAGGCCAAGCCGGCAAGGCCTCCTCCGATAATTAGCACATCAGGCTTCATGATATGTGCATCTTAAATAATCCTAGGTAAAATTATTCAGTCATGAAAAGTTTTCAGCATCTCAGCCAATCAGAGGAGGGGAGCGGTTGAACCGTGAAATGAGTGATGAGAATTCCAGACCTGGTATCCAGGAAACGAGTTTGGGGTCCTGCTGTGAAAGGAATACATGCTGCAGATCACTATGATTCGTAAAACTGTTGCGGGCTGGTGGAGGCCCCAAAGACGGGCCGCCGCCAAACGATGTAGATTCCGAACAGAATGCTGATGATAATCATGGTGGTTCGCGTGGGATGGTAACCTTGAACCATTTGGGTCGTGATTTCGCTCAAACAGGCCAATGTTAAATAAACGAGATAAGAATGATACGCCCATGTTTTTGTCTTCCAGAATCCATAGCCGATGGCCAGGTGAATCACCGGATGCTGGTATTTTATTACCTCACCGATCCAGCCGGTGAAAGTGGTTCCGAAAACTTTCAGGGCATAATTGGGATACGATACGATCCAGAAAAAATCAATGACCCCCGAGATCAAAAATAAAATTCCGAGAAGACGAATATCTGTTCCCGGGGGAAATCTCCGGCTTTTCGCTCCCCGAAAAAAAGACGTGGTGTTCATTTCTGGCCTGGATTTGATTCCCATAGATTAGAATATTCTAACACCCGGGATTCCTTCAATGCCTCTCATACCAGCTCTCCCACCGTGAAAATATCCCCTATGGAACAGGGGTGTCTAAGGTTCACAATGTTTAGCTTGCCCGACTGCCTCATCGGTGTGTGCAATATATTTGATAGGAGGACACACAATGATATGAGCTCAGATACATGGGATCGGTCAGAGGATCCACTGGTCTATTTCCTGAAAGAGATAAGCAAAGAGGATTTGCTTGATGCGCAATCCGAAATCAAGCTGGCCAAAGCGATTGCCCAAGGAAAAAAACATCTCATATCAGTGGTCTTCAGTATTCCGTTTTGTCTGGATACCCTTAATCAAATCGGAGAACAACTCAAGAGCGGAGAATTCCGAGTCTCTGAGCTAGTGCATGTGAATGACATTGAGGACTCTGGTGAGAAGGAGGAACGTTCCCGTCAACAAGAGAACGTAACCGCCCAATTTCAAACGTACGTTGAACAATTCAATTTATTGGCAGAAATATCACAACGATATACGGCACTTCACTTTAGAGGTGTCGCCCCTCGCAAAACCGAACCTTCGACTCTTCAAACGAATAAAGCCCTTGATCGCCTGCATAGATCCCTTGTGAAGCAGATTCATTCTTTGAAACTGCAACGTTGGGTGATTGAACGGGTCATACATGACTTTCGGGAATCCGTAAGTCAAGAGGCCACAATCGAGGGAGCAACATCCCGGGAAACACTACAAGAAATTGACCGTCTGCTGGAGAGGATCGCCGTAGCGAGAAATAAGCTCATACAGTCCAATCTTCGATTGGTTGTCAGTATAGCCAGGCAATATATTAATAAAGGCTTACCGTTCCTTGATTTAATTCAAGAGGGCTGTTTCGGTTTGATGCGAGCGGTAGAGAAGTTTGAGCCTGCCCGGGGCAATAAGTTCAGTACCTACGCAACATGGTGGATCCGGCAGTCAGTGGGCAGGGGAGTGGCGGACCAGGCACGAAATATTCGTCTTCCTGTCTATGTGACACGTCTGCTGAGTCGCATGAACCGTTTCTCCGACCGGTTTGTTCAAGAACAGGGGAGAATTCCCACAAATAAGGAGTTAGCCCGGGACCTCGAGGTCTCGGAAGACAAGATCGCGTTATTATTATCCATACCCAGAAGCACGTCTTCATTGGATGCACCAATAGGCGAGGAGGAGGGAACCGATCTTGGATATTTCATTGCCGATGAAAGTATTGTCTCACCGTTGGATTGGGCCCTGCGCTGTAACCAACGAAGACTTATTGTTGAATCGTTAGAGGTGCTGACTCCTAAAGAGCAGCGCATTCTCCGAAAACGGTTTGGGATTGGAGTTAGCCTAGACGCCACCCTTGCGGAAATTGGAGAGGAATATGGATTAAGCCGGGAGCGTGTGCGACAGATTGAAGCGAAAGCTTTAGAAAAGCTCAGAACGGCGAATTATCATCTTCTCCGTGGTTTAGTGGAAGATTTGTGATTGTACGCGCGAATGCCAGGAATAAGTGAACGGACTAGGTCTTGACTAAAGCCGTTTCAATATCCTCGACGATCTCTGGGGTAAGCGGTTTCATCCCCGGTCGATAACGGGCGATGACCTGACCTGAACGGTCAATCAGGAACTTTTGAAAATTCCATTTGATTTCCCCTTTAAACGGTGTCTCTTCGGTCAAGTACCGATACAAGTCATGTTTGGTTTCTCCTAGGACTGTGATCTTGCTGAAAAGGGGGAATTCCAAGGCATATTTGGTATAACAAAATTCGGCAATCTCTTTGTTGTCGCCGGGTTCTTGCTTGCCAAAATCATTGGATGGAAAAGCTAAAATAGTAAACCCTTGATCGCGGTATCGCTCATAGAGTGTTTGTAGGCCGCCGTATTGAGGAGTGTTTCCGCAGAAGCTGGCGGTGTTGACCACCAAGATCACTTTGCCTCTATAATGACTCAGAGGAACGGGCTTTCCCTCTATATCGTCCATCGTGAAGTCAAAAATCTTGGTGGTATTTGGGCTTGATGGGGAATCGTGGCTCCCATTTTGTGATGACTGGGGCTTCTTTGGCAATGGCTTCCTCAGCCGATGAGGAATATTCGGAACTGCAAGCAGAAAGGCTTAAGCAGACAAAAAGACTCAAGAGCCAAGTGAACCTACTTTTATTCTCATTTTCAACCATGATGCGCTCCGAATATCTTTGCCATGGCCAACTCCAGGTTTCTGCCCCAGTCTATTAGTGGTTAATCAGTTGCATCGCAAGGTAGGCTAGATTTAACAAGGTTAGGACACTCAATAGGATCAGAAATACGATTCTCACCTGGCCTGGGCGATTACTTTCGTCCCCTGAGTTCATGGCGTGGGTTGGGGCCTTGGTTCTCATTGCAATTTCTCCGGCATTTGGGCCGTAAACCAGGTTGAAATACCCTTCATTCCGTTCCGTTCGACATTCGCCCCGTCCCACACGGCGAACGCAACGGGCGTGCTCATGCCTGGGGCAAATTGGATGTCGCCGGTGTCATCCGTAGTGAGCGGTCGCTTCATCACTACTCGCCATGTGGGGCCATTGCAGCATCCGCCCTTCAAGGCACCATACGGTTCCCACAACCCATTTCCCAGAACGTTTTGATTCTCCTGAGTGGTCAGGGTACTAAAGCCATTGGCATTCAAATCTTCAACCGGGCTTTTTCTCAACTCCGGGTCGGACATGATATTCCCCGACCAGATACCTTCATTGAAAGGGCCCTGGGTGCGTCCAATCCGGTCTGGATAGGTCACTCCGCCAGCCGGTTCTTCATAATAGAAATCCCAAGCCATCGAAGGATATTGTTGATCCACGTCCCACATGCCTGCCACCCCGGTACCGAGATCCTTTTGCCATTCAGCGTTCCACCGCCAAATATTGACGGTTCCGCCGGACTGCCCCATGCATTGGAACGGGGGCGCGCCGGAAGTCTGAACAGGGAATTGGACAGCCACCTGATCGCGAAAATCCTGTGGGCCAATCGTCGTGTTGTTCAAGGTCTGGTCGCCCCAATTAGTCCAGACTGCAATCTCATCTCCATTGGTGGCCATTTTCACCATAACTGTCTTGACGGAAAAATTTGGATGCATGGGGGTAGTAATGGTTTGACCGCTGAGAGGCACGACGACTCCCGGCACACTTTCCCAAATCGGGTTTGCTCCATCCATCGGGAGATCACTCTGAATCATCTTGACCGGAATCACGACTGGCTGGCTGACGGCAAGGGGCAATTGTCCTATGGCAAGCAGAAAGCTTCCTAGCAGACAGAAAGCCATAACCAACAAGGATTTCTTATGATATCCTCCTGTCGAACCATTCATGAGTCTTTCTCCTTCCGTAATAGGAATGATGCCCTAGGGATGTGCTTGAGGGGCAATTTGTTAAGTTGTTCTTTAAGGAAGGTCGCTGTGAGAAGTAACGTGGTGATTTTCACGGTTCACTCCCTGAAAAAAATTTAATTGATATGGTTAATACGGTTAGTTAGGTCACGGGCCTCCGAACCCTCATGTTCAAATTGGTGGAAAGGTCTTTTTGTGTCGATAAGATTCTCATAATTTAATTTATGATGGCATGGGCTCAATCACCAAAATATTTTTCCAATTCCTTTGACAAATCTCCCAATGCCTCCCTTTTTGGCTTACGAGGTCATTTGAAGGGGAGAGACCATTTTATCCCAAAACGAGGAAATTCATCTGTGATCTCAGGTCTGCCCCCCTTGCTTCGTGCAGCCCGATCAGGCTTCAGACTGGGAAAGCAGAGAGAGTCTTCGGTTGTAGGGCTTAGTCAGCAGCAGATGGACATTCCCGATGGCCCGTTCAGCAAAGCCTCCCTCGCAGTAGCAGAGATAAAACTCCCACATTCGTATCATTTCGTCTGAATAACCCAGTCTTCGAATTTTGGCCCTGTTGCGAAGAAGATTGTCGCGCCAGGCACGTAGAGTGGTGGGATAATGCGGCCCGATATCTTCCAGATGAAAAATTCGCATATCGGTGGCCTTGGCCACAGCCTGGCTCATTGCGGCAATGGAGGGGATACAACTACCCGGGAAAATATGTCGTTGAATGAAATCGACCGATCGTTTGGCCTGTTCATACTGTTGATCGGCGATGGTGATAGCCTGCAGGAGCATCATTCCCTCTGTTTTAAGGAGCTCGCTGCATTTTCCAAAGTAGGTCTCGTAATATTCATGTCCCACGGCTTCGATCATTTCGATTGAGACCAATTTATCGTACTGGCCGGTGAGGTCCCGATAATCTTCCAGGAGGACGGTCACTCGCTCATTCAAACCCGCCGCGGCGATACGGTCACAAGCCAGATTGTATTGGGACCGCGAAATGGTCGTCGTGGTGAGTCGGCATCCAAAATGCTTGGCGGCATAAATAGCGAACCCGCCCCAACCGGTGCCGATTTCCAGCACATGATCGGTGGGCTTGAGTTCAAGTTTCTTGCAAATGTGCTTCAAACGCGTCAGCTGGGCCTCATGAAGCGACATCGTTGGATCGGTAAAGATCGCGTTGGAGTACATCATGGTCTCATCCAGAAATAAGGAAAAGAAATCGTTGCCGAGGTCATAATGGGCCGCGATGTTTTTTTTGCTCCCATACACCGTATTTCGATTGAGCCGGTGTAACAGTTTTTGAAGAGGAAGGGTTAACCAGGCTAACCCGCCGTCCATCCCATCCAGAACTTTTCGGTTGCACAAAAAGATTCGAATCAAGGCGGTGAGATCGCTCGCCTGCCAGTATCCGGCCATATACGCTTCCCCTGCGCCGATGGAACCACCAAATGCCAATTCTGAATAAAACTTGGGATCGTAAATGGTAATCGTGACGCGATGCGGGCATCGGGTGGTGGGTTGTCCATATCGGTATTCCTGGTCCTCTTCATGCAAGATGACCTCGCCATGCTCAATCTGCTGGAGGCGGCTTATTAATGCCCGTTTGGCTAGTCCATCTAAAAATCGAGGTTTTGGGGTGGTTGTTGGGGCAATGTGCGCACCAATAACAGAGGATTTTGTGGTCATAGCGGTTTCGCCGATTCGGCGCCTCCTTGTGAATGAAGTTTGTTGGTATCCGGGTGTGAATAGAAAGGCGTTCGGTTAAGAAATAACCGAAAGGCCTGCCAATAAATCGCCCCGATCACCTGAAGGGTCATCAGGGGATAGGCCACTAAGACGCGTGCACAGTTGGCTCCGTTGAGAGGCGTGCGCTGGAGGTGCATCGTGGCATCAAACATTTTCCCATCGGTCTGGTGGTTTTCCATATGAACCAGGAGTTTTTCTGTCGGTGTCCCGAAAATCCAATTGTATTGAATGTCCATAGGCATAAAGGGCGAGATATGAAAGGCCTTTCCGAATCTGAACTGCAGGTTCTTCGATGTCGAAATATTTTGTTCCCTTGGTAAAACGTACGTATGACGCTCCCCCCAGGGTGTATTGGTGATTTCCGCCACAATCGTCTCAACCGATTGACCGGAGGGATCGAAACAATAATACAAGCTGACCGGATTGAACACGTAGCCGAAATACCTCAGGTGCGTGAGCAATCGTATCGGTCCTCCCGGCCTACGACCGGTCTTTTGCTCTACGAAATTGCCAACGGCTGTTTTCAAAGGCAGCCGTTCATCGCCAAAATAGTCAGCACGGCGAAACCAGGCGGGAGCCGGGCGACGGGAAGACCATAACCATCGTTGACGAAAGACCTCCTCTAGCTCATCCAAATCCAGATAAGTCAGGAACAGAGGAAAGCGAAATTTGTGCTCTTTTGGGGCGTAGCGCCGGTGTTCAACCTGTCCCTTGTAAAGACAACTGTGCATGGTCTCCCATCCTCCTGAAATGTTCGAGTGCATGAAGGGCACTGACGACTCCATCTTCATGAAATCCAAATCGCCAATACGCTCCGCAATAGTAGGTGCGTCTGACTCCGTTAATTTCAGCCTGCCGTTTTTGTGCAGCCACGGCTTTGGATGAAAAAAACGGATGATGATAGGTGATGCGCTTGATAACCTTGGTTGGGTCAATGGCCTGGCCGTTATTGAGGGTGACGCAGAACTGTACCGGGGCTTGAATCCCTTGCAGAATATTCATGTTGTAGGTCACGGGGACCCGGCCTCCGGAATGACTCTGAAGATGATAATTCCAGCTTGCCCAGGCCAGACGTCGTTTCGGTAGAACTCTCTCATCGGTGTGCAAAACAGCCTCATTTTCCTGGTAGGGAATGGCGCCCAAGACCTCCTGTTCTACTGGCAATGGATCACGCAACAGCCGAAGAGCCTGATCGCTGTGCGTGGCGAGGAAGACCTGGTCAAATGATTCCGGTTTTCGATGCCGTGCCTTGATGGTGACCGCATCGGCATGCCGCCTGATGCTCTCGACGGGAGAGTTGATTTGAAGGCGATGCCGGAAACGGGCAGTCAGCTTGCCCACATATTCTTTTGAGCCGCCTTTAATCACCTGCCAGGTTGGCCGATCATTGACGCTCAACATTCCGTGATTATGAAAAAAACGAATGAAAAAGTGGGCGGGCATGGAAGCAAGCTGGGCAGGGTCGCTGGACCAGATGGCAGCTCCCATGGGGATTAAATAGTTTTCAATGAATTCAGGACTATAGGCGTTTTCAGAAAGATACTCGCCTAAACTCATTTCCCCCTGGTCTGATTCCAATAATGTGGGAGCTTCCCGATTAAAGCGGATGATGTCTTTGATCATGCGATAGAAAGAGGGCCGGAAAAGATTCCGTCGTTGTGCAAAAAGGGTATTCAGTGAGGTGCCGTTGTATTCGAGTCCGGTGCGTTCGCACTTGACGCTGAAACTCATCGAAGTCGGCTGTACCGGGACATTGAGTTCTTTTAATAGTTGGGTGAAATGCGGATAGGTCTTGTAGTTGAAGACGATAAATCCGGTATCAACGGCATACCGCTGTCCTTCCCATTCAATGTCATGGGTGTGGGTGTGGCCGCCGATATGATCGTTGGCTTCAAAGACCGCGACCTGATGGTCTTTGCTTAAATGGTAAGCCGCCACATTTCCCGCGATACCGGTTCCAACAACGGCAATCTTCATGCGCTTACCTTCTCCTTGGTCGGAAGCATTCTCTTATGTCGGGTATGCTGTTGATTCAGCAACCAAGCCGGAGCCGGTCGGACGTTCCAGATAAGCCCCATCCATTCAAACAGACAGAGAATGTAATAGGTGACGTCGAATTCCCACCAACGGAATCCTTGTCTCACCGACCCCGGATAATAGTGATGGTTGTTGTGCCACCCTTCGCCCATGGTCAGCATGGCCAGCACAAAATTGTTCCGGCTGTTATCGGAGGTCGCGAAGCGGCGGCTACCAAACCGGTGGGCTAAAGAGGTGATGGTAAATGTACAGTGGTAAAGGACCACGGTGGAAATCACAAATCCCCACACCAGCATTTGCCATCCGTTTGTGCCAAGAGAAGGATACGATCTCGCCATCCATTCCCCGGCCATGAAGAGGCTGAGGGCGAACAGTGTGGGAACGACTACGTCAAACCGGTCCAAAAATCGTAATTCGGGAAACCGCGCAAAATCCTTAATTCGGTTAAGATTCGTTTGAAAATTTTTGCGTGACAAAAACCAGCCCATATGGCTCCACATAAACCCCTTCTGGACAGGCGAGTGGATGTCAGTTGGTCGGTCAGAATTGACATGATGATTCCGATGATGAGCCGCCCACCATAATGGGCCTCGCTGCACCGAGCTCGCTCCAATGACGGCAAACACAAATTGCAGCAACCGGGAAGTGGAAAATGTGTTATGTGAAAAATAGCGATGATAGAACCCCGTGATGGCGAACATCCGGAGCACGTAGAAGCCGACGGCAGCCAATACTGCAACGGGACTCCACCCCACCAGGAAGACCGCCAGAACGGCGATGTGCATGGCGATGAACGGAATGGTGCGGAGCCAATCCATACAACGATCGTCGCCCTCGAAATTCGTATCTTGGTCAGCATAGCTATCAAACCAGCGTTTGATAGTTTCCCACCGGTGTTCCAAGGTTTTGGTTGTGGTTTGCATGATTCCCGTTCCCTTCAACGTTTCGTCAGCTCAATTCATTCCATTGCTGTGGAACTTTTTGGATTTCGGAAATGTCATAGCCCAGCTCAGAGGCCTTCGTCAGTAAAAGCTGGTAATCCTTTTCTGCGATTTGAGGGGTGCGAGCCATGATCCAAATATAATCCCGCTGGTTCCGGCCGATAATGGTTTGGCTATAGTCTTCCGAAACAAACACAATGCGATAGTCGGCTTTAAACGGCCAAATAAACTGCATCCCCCAGATCGCATTGGACTGTTTATCCAGGACATAGCCTGTTGGATGATATGTTTTTTCTTCCCCTGTGCTGCTTCCCTCACGAAAACGAAATGTGGTGGCCACCGTTCCGTCTTCGTTTAATCTATATGATTCCACGGCGTTAACGGCGCCTTTCTCGATAAAGGTTGGTATATTGGCAATCACATACCAATCGCCCATAAAACGATCCAGATCGACCTTGCTGACGGTGGAAATTGGAGGTGAACTACTGCAGCCAAGGAACCCTACAAGAAAACCGAACAGTATGATTCGTGAAAATTTGTTAGTCATGTCATGCTCACTTGATTAAATAACGAAGTGTTTTTCCGTTTTTGGTTGTTGAGTGAAGCGAAACCCACTCACCCATCTTGGTGTACCAAAGGTCAATGACAAACTTGTCGCTGACAATTCTCCGGTGTTCAGTTTTGGTGGGTGTTCCACGAACAGGTATCGTGTCCTCTCCCACTTTTGAGACTTTTACTGGTTTTAGTTCCCCCGTTTGGGAGTTCAACAGGCGTTCGCTTTGAAACCATTTCGGATTCCAGTACGCGTAGGTTTTAACGCATCCTTTGACACTGGTCTCACCATTATGGGTTTGCCAGGTAAACTGACCGTTTTGGGAATTGCCTTTAACGAAAAAGGACTCTCCGTTGTCGTCCGTCCGGGCTCGGATTTCCTTCAGACAATCCCCCTCCCAGATTTCAGAATTGGTGTGCCGGTATTTGTAAAAGGGGATGTAGAGATAGCTCACATCAAAAGAAGCTTCGATATCCACTTGCGTTCGTTTCCCATCAGATGACACCCTAAAGCTCTGATTGCCGATTTCGTCGTCATCTAAATAAACAGTGAATGCATAGGTCTCCTCGGTGTTCCCCTGGGCCTGGGTGGCCAATCCCACGCACAGGGCCAGTAGGGTGAGGCATGCCATCAAGAGCGTTGAGTTTGTCATGAAAAAGCCGGAAGTCGTCATGATGCCCCCTCCTGTGTTTGCGTCGATTGATGTATTTTTTTTGGCGGACCGGGAATAAATGCGTTCGTCCGTTCAATGTATTCTTGGTAAGCGGGGCGGCGTGCCACAATGGTTTCCTCGAGGAGCGAGACTCCTGAAAATTTCAGCAGCATGTAGGTGAGAAGGAGGGGGGCAATGATCGTCCACCATCCGCCCACAGGAATGGCAAAGATGTAAAAACCCCACCAGATCAGGCATTCCCCGAAATAGTTGGGATGACGTGTGTAGCGCCACAGACCCCTGTTCAACACTTTTCCTTTGTTAGCGGGATTCGCCTGAAACCGGACCAGTTGCCAATCGCCCACAGTCTCGAAGGCCATGCCCAGCGTCCACAATGCGATTGCCAGAATATCAAGGCTCGCTATTTCAATCGGGACCGTTAAGGCTACCCATAGAGGCATGGAGATGATCCAAGCCAGCAGACCCTGAAAAATAAAGATGATCCCCAGACTTTTCAGGGCAAAGTTGGGTTCGTATTTTTCACGGATGTCCCGATAGCGACGGTCCTCGGGCTCCCCCCAGTTACGTATAATGATATGCAGAGACAAACGAACGGCCCACAACAGTACAAGTGCCAGGACAAGGGAGGAACGGGAGGTATACAGATCAACATTACTGGAGTAAACCAATGCGGCGACCAGGAGCATGATCGACCAGATTCCGTCCACGATGCTGACATCCCGCTTCATGGCACTTACGGCCCACGTACAGGTGGTTAAGATCAGAATGGCTAACAGACCCATTGAATAGATGGAGAAATTCATGATGCCCTCTCAGTTAACACCTTCGCATACCCGTCAAAGCGGGACGCCACATACATCAGCGCGGGAGTCAAGACGGCCCAACCGACGGCCAACGCGATAATGGCAGTGCGTTCATTTCCAAATTCCAAAGCTCCGAGCCGGTGTCCTCCATAATAGGCCAGGGGGCCGCCGATGGCCCCGAATAGAGCCGCCATCACCCAGCGTCCGCGGAGCCAACGAAGGGACACATTTAAAATGGTGGCGAACAAGCCCCACATCAGAATAATCCAGTACGGCGCCACGTTCGGGAGTAATAGGCCGGAGTCGTATTTCAGCCAGTTTTGCGAGACAAGAATGCTATCCCAGATGGCCCCGATGCCTAAGGCAATCATGATCAGCTTAAGCTCAGGCTCATGGTCGTGTGCCCGAACCAGATGGTAGCCCACAATGATCAACGCGACGATCACGGCGATCCAAGGCCTGTTAGCGGCACCACTCATCACGCAGGCAAACCATCCGATCTGAAATAGAATGACGTTGGTTAGTATGATCCACATGTTTGACCTCACTGATTGTTAAACGACTTTCCTTCTGAATAGAAAATGCCCTACCATCCATTCTTGGCCTTTTGCATAACCAAACAGTTCAGCGCAGGCCATGAAAAAAATTCGCCAACGCATCCACCACGTTTGGGCATGCTCGTCCCCATAGGTGGCTGAGAAAAGCGGCCACAATGTATCGCGGGATGCATCCATATTGGCCAGCCAGGCATTTGCGGTTTTTTCATAATGCGTGCCCTCCCAACGCCATCGCCGAACAAATTGCAGGTCATCTTGGAAGGCAAGGGGCAGGTCTTGACTTGGCATCATCCCTCCGGTGAAGAAGTGACGACTCATCCAGTCACTGGGTCCCCTGTCTTCAAAGAGATACGGCACTGCACGATGCAAAAAGATATGCATAAAGAAGAAGCCCCCCGGTTTGAGCCACCCATGGACCCTTCTGAAAAGTTCTGGCCAATTTCTCATGTGCTCGAACATCTCCACCGACACCACGCGATCGAATCTTTGTGGTTCGATATCGAACGCATTCATATCGCAGGTCATGACCTCGACATTATTCAGGCCATGTTCCTTCGCCCGTGCTTGAATGTATTGCCGTTGTCCGTGGGAATTGGAAACCGCAGTGATTCGGCTGTGGGGGAAATGATTGGCCATCCATAGAGTCAGGGATCCCCATCCACAACCCAGTTCGAGTATCCTCTGATCGTCTTCGATCACAGCATTCCGGGTGGTTTCCTCTAGACCGGCCGCTTCAGCCTCGGCCAAATCGGTCGCGTTATCCGTCCAGTACGCACTGCTGTATTTATGGTGGGGGCCTAGCACCCTTTGGAAAAACTCCACAGGGACTTCGTAATGTTGTTCGTTGGCCTTTTCCGGGACGAGCGCGATCGGAGCCTTTCGCAATTCTTCAATAAACTTAGCCTGCTTTTCCTCCACCGTATGGATCGTTTCGGATTGAATTTCATCAAGGCGCTGACCAATGAGGTGGCGGATCCCTCTGCGAATGAAAATGTCCGGAACATGCCCATTTTCCACGAGGTTGAAGGCGATTTGGCTAATAGGTTTCACTGGCCACCTCCAAGGTTTTTTGGCTTACAAACATTATTCAAACATTAGATAATTCGTGGCCTAAGTTTTCTGTTATTTTTTGAATTCAAACTCATGTGGCAATAATAAAATAGTTGTGTGTACGTGAAGAAATAAATGTATCAAAACATTAGACAAACATTATACTAAACTTGCATTTCAATCCTAGTACTTTTGAGGAGTTTAAAGTCTAAGTTGCTGTTTTATTGAGAGAAAATATTTGATTTGTGGGTAAGAAATTATGAATGGAAGCGGTAGAAACCAGAGGTTATCTCAGACCTTGATAAATTTAGGTTCCCCGGACTTCCATCCCGGACCATTCAGAATAGGGACCAAAGGTCCCAATACTGAATGCACCCATGATTTGCCGGGACGAAGGGATTTGGATTGGTGGTTGTAAGAATGTGAAGGGACATGGTCATGGAAGTGGGGGCGTGAATCCTCATGGGTGGGCCAGACATCTCGATGGCGAGGCTAGTGTAGCGTTCTGATTTCCTTTCAAAAATTCTTATTACATCAATCATCTTGATTGGGAATGATAGGAAGGAAGCCCCTGGCCTCGAATGCTTCCTGATTGGTTCAAACGCGTCCCAGTCGAATGTACTGTTCAAATTACATCTTCTCTTTAGTTGGCCAGACTTCCCGAAGAACCAAAGATATTTTGGAAGGGTAGTGGTTCGGAAAAAATGGGGTTCCCGAGGGACGGGGTCGGGGGTCGTTGGGACAAGGCCGTCCAAGGCTGTTAAAATACACACAACTGCTTTTCAATTGGACATGATCCATGGATAACGATCGTCCTGGGTCGGAATTTGATTGCTCAAGACTAGGTATGTCCAAGATTCTTTCCAGCCTGTTCGGTCAATCTCCGGTAAGCCGTCGAATTTTTGCCATCACCGCCATATTTCTTTTCACCATTACCGGCATTCTCTATTTCACTGTCTCGACATTACAGAATCAAAAAATTGATGCCACAATCATCGACCTTGCGGGGCGACAGAGAATGCTCAACCAGCGGTATATGAATGAAATTCTTTTACTTTCCATCAGTGATCCGGCCAATATTTCATCTACCAGAGCACTCCTCCTCAATACCGTAGAGGCCTTGATGCACGGCGGGAGGGCTGTGGTGAATCAAGAGACAGGCCAGACCATCCTCCTTCCTCCGGCACCAACGAAGGAAATTTTGCAAACCCTAAAGAAACAACAATTACTCATCAATCAATTTGTTGAGAGGGCCGATAATTATCTGGAGAGGTCTCAATTGGGCGAAACCGGTGAGACGACTATTCCCCAGCTTCTGGATCTGAATCGACAGGTGCATCAAGCCGCGAATGAGGCCGTAAAACGCTTTGATGCCCATTCTTCATCCAAGATTGCGTCGATGATCAAATGGGAGGTGATCATTGGTCTGATCGTGGGACTTTTCGGCGTGGTATTGACCCGGCAAATCGGAAAAATCAATAGGGCGTTGGAAAAGGAAGTCGCGGAGCGCACCCATTCGGAGATTTCCCTGCGTGAAAGTGAGGAACGGTATTCACGAATCTTGGAAAATGCGATGGATGCCATTCTCACGATCGACCACAACTATAAAATCATTTTGTTTAATCAGGCGGCCGAGAAAATGTTTGGACTTTCGATGGAACAAGCCATCGGCCGGCACTTCAATGACTTTCTTACAGCCAAATCAATGCAAATTTTCAATAACAAGCTTGGCGAAATCCAAGTTGATGATCGCGGTCAAGCGTATATTGGCGAACAAGATGGTTGTAAGGGGCAACGGGAGAACGGGGATGAATTCCTTGTGGAAATTAGCTTTTCCAGGGTCACGATTGCCGGGCTGCCGCTTATGACGGTCATTCTTCGCGATATCAACGAGCGGTACCGGATGGAAGCCGAGCTGGCCAAAATGCAGCTTCAAAAAATGTATCTCCAAGATCAATTAAGGGTGGACCACCTCTTTGAGGAAATTGTCGGGGTCTCGCCTCAATTGAAGGACATTTTTCAACAGGTCAAAAAGGTTGCCAACACCGATGCCAGCGTTCTCATCACCGGGGAGACAGGAACTGGAAAAGAACTTGTGGCCCGAGCCATTCATAATCTCAGTTCTCGAAAAAACCAGGTCCTGATCAAAGTGAATTGTGCCGGCTTACCGGAAGGTTTAGTCGAGAGTGAATTATTCGGGCACGAAAAAGGGGCCTTCACGGGGGCAACCATGAAAATGAAGGGGCGGTTTGAATTGGCTGACGGTGGCACGTTATTTCTGGATGAGGTGGGCGAACTTCCTCTTCAGACTCAAAGCAAACTCCTTCGGGTGTTGCAGGAAAAGCAGTTTGAACGCCTTGGAGGAACCCAGACCCTGACGGTCGATGTGAGAATTATCGCGGCGACGAATCGCAACATGGAGGAAGCGGTCCGATTGGGAGCCTTCAGACCTGATCTTCAGTATCGATTAAATACGTTCCCCATCCATATGCCTCCACTTCGCGACAGAAAAGAGGACATCCCTCTGCTCGCGAGGTATCTGATTGAAAAACTCAGCAAGCGAATGGGTAAGCCTATCGAAGGGGTGACACAAGCCGCGATGAATCAGCTCATCAACTATCATTGGCCTGGCAATGTCAGAGAACTCACCAATATTCTTGAGCGGGCCATGATACTTTGCGATGCCGGCACCATTCGTCCCGAACATTTAGCACTCTCAGAGCCGACTGCGTCTTTTGAGGGAACATTTCCCACCTTCGAAGAAATGGAACGGTTACATATCCTGGAAGCCTTGAAACAGACCAATGGTCTGGTCGGAGGAAACCGGGGCGCTGCGGCTTTGCTCAATCTGAATCGAAGTACCCTCCTTTCTAAAATGCGCAAGCTGGGAATAAAAAACCCATGAGATTTCCATCCCCCAGTCGATGATATTTCACCACTAAGACGAAATATCACCAATCCGGTTTCTTCCCCCTAGCGAATAGCTCCTTCCAGTTTTAAAAAATCATAAATAAAACATTAAGTTAGGAAATTTCTTGCTCAGTGATGAGCATGGCTAGAATATTGCAATTTAATTCAGTGGGCGCATGGATGAAGAAACCATGGACGAACAACTCCAGACTCAGTCCCGACCTCATTCAGGATGAGGAATGTTTTTGAGCCGGAAGGATTTTCAATCATCATAGTCGAGGGCGACATTATAGAGTCATCTGGTCTTTCTCCGCATATTATTGCTTAAGGGGCAAGATGAACGAACGGGTTCCCCTATTCGGTACTTATCAAGTGATCTGACGGTAATAAACTTCGAGAGGTATGTTATGAGGCGTTGGACTTTTGTATTGTTTTTCCTATTAGTGGTGTACGCAATACCCATCAATGAGGCATATCCGGATACGGTGGTTATTACGATGGAATACTGGTCACCGTATTACCTGCCCTCCAGGGCCGTGACGCCTTTTGGGGATGTCCTTCATGTGATCAACAAAACCTCTTCCCCTCATACTATTCGCCATGACCAATGCTTGGGTACTCGTCAATGCCTGTTCGATACGGGGATTGTTCGACCCGCCGATACGGTGTCGCTGCCCCCCCTTCCCCCAGGTGAATATCCCTATCATTGTGAACTTCATCCCATTATGCGGGGAAAGATCATCGTCAGGATGCCGGAGGAAACTTGGGGGAAGACGGAGAATTAAGCAAGAGAGTTCATCTTTCAGAGGGGGGATTTTCGTAATCAGGTGATGTTCCATGGAACCCGTTGGGCGCTTTACCTCAAAAAACACACCGGGGAAAACCAGAGATCAGTGACAGAGGAAGGATGGGAGCTGGGAAGACTTAATGTCCAAAAAGATTTTGGTTCTCGAAGAAAACGATGACGGCGTGACGATTTTGCGAGATAGGCTTGAACTTTGGGGATATCAGGTGACGGTCGCTCAAAATGAGGAAGACGCTTTAAATAAACTGAAAACGAATTCGGTGGGGGGAATCATTTTTGAATTGAATATCCGAGGTTCGGAGGGCCTTGCGGCCCTTTCGGATTTTCATCAACGTTATTCAAATATTCCCATTCTGGCGATGTCAGAAGAAACCCGAAGGATGGCTCTCATTGAGGCAATTAAGCGAGGTGCCAGTGACTACATCATAAAACCTCTCAACTTCGATTTATTGAGAGTGAAATGCCAGCGGCTTTTTGAATAGGCATTCCAAATATTGCAGTCGAGTTTAACTTTTAAATGAAAAAAGATAGCCTGCTCCCTTTCATCCCCTCCTTTGTCTCTGGTAGAGCCTTGAAGCAATCAAAGGAGGACGGGGGGAGCGTCTTCGCGAGATGAAACACCGGGAAGGAATTCCTGAACAAAAAATACTTATATCGGCTATTCATGATCAAACAAGAAAACTATTCCGGGGGCAATATAAAAAAGAAGGTACTTCCCTTCCCAAGCGTGCTCTCAACTCCCACTTCTCCATTGTGGAGGTGGACCAATTTCTTCACAATGGCCAAACCTAGGCCCGTAGATTTTTCTCCTGCCGTGGGTTTGGCGCTTAAGGTTTGAAACTCTTTAAATAATAATTCCTGGTCTTCTTTGGAAAGCCCCGGCCCCTCATCACAAACCGACAAACGGATTCCATTCTCTACTTTGTCGGTGGCGATAACGATTTTTGTATCGGGAGGGGAGAACTTGATGGCATTGCCGATAAAATTCCCCATCACCTGGATGATGGCGCTTTGATCAAAAGATACGGGAGGGATGTCGCTGAGGTTCATCTGGAGGGTGATATTTTTTTTCTGCGCCACGAGTTGATTAAATTCGACCTGTTGACGGACGGTCTGGTTCAAATCCTGGGCTTGTTTATGGATGTCGATCTTGCCACTCTCAATTTTGGAAATGTCCAGCAGGTTTTCTAACAACGCTTTCATGAACGTGCTGGCATGATAAATTCTTCCCAGCATCTCCTTCTGTTTGGGGTTCACATCCCCTACCGTCCCATCTTCCAAGAGTTCACTGAACGAGCGAATTGTGAACAACGGATTCCTCAAATCGTGCGAGGCGATGCCCAGGAACTTGTTTTTAGTCTCGTTTAATTCCGCCAACTCGGTATTTTTTTTCCTGATGACTTCCTCCGCTTCTTTCATATCGGTCAAATCTCTTTCAATGGCCGCAAAATGGGTAACCTCCCCCTTGCTATCCTTTAAAGGAATAATATTGAGGTCCAACCAATACTTTTTCCCGGACTTGGAATAATTGATGATGGTGGTTCTGACCGGTTTTTTTCTTTCCAGGGCCGCCCGAATCTCGGCCCGGGTTTCAGGATGGGACTCCGGCCCCTGCAAAATTCTTGGTGTTATGCCAATGACCTCATCGGGCGTATAGCCGGTCAAGTCGGTAAATGCCTTATTGACATACACAATTTTTGGTCCGGGTTCATCCAGCGGATGGGCTTCCGTCACAATAACGATATCGTTGGCAAACTTGACGACGTCCTCAAGTGTAAATTCTTTTTTCATAAGCCAGCCTGACTATTGTAGTTTACAATTGAATCTTTGCATTTACCGTCATGGTCGAACATTCTGACTCCCTATAGACGGAATTGAAAATACCTCTGTATTCTAAATGAAAGGATGGGAAAATAAAACGCTCAATTGGGACTTTCGGAATAGTTCCGACGAGGTTGAGGAATGCCCATCGCTTGAGCGGACGGGTGCTCGGTGATGGTGAGCAGTCGTAAGAAGAAAGTTCCGACGCTGAGCATGGTGCTGGAAATAGCTAGAAAAGCGCTAAGTCTAACCGCTCGGGGGTAGTGCAACTTCGTCCGGTTAAGCCATCAGAAGTCCAGGTCCCACCTTGGGTTCCGTATCTTTATTGGACTCATTGAAACTTTTGAATGTGGTCGAACAACATTCTGGCGACTTGGCTAAGGTCAAAGGGCCAGGCGTAATTGAGGGTCACATTGGGATGTCGGGCCTGCAGTTCCTGCAATTCTTCTGGAATTTCAAATTCCGAATGAGAGCCCCCTGGTGTAAACATGGTTGAGACAATGGTAATTTTTGTGGCTCCCTTGCCAATGAGACCTTCAATCGCTTCCGACAATGTCGGGCCGCAAAACTCATTATAGGCCAGAGCAAACTGTGCCCCATTCAAAAGAGTTTTGACATGTGTAGCTAAGGATTCCAATCCAGCTTGATAGGGATCCGTTTTTGCCGTTCGAGGCCAAGTTCGGATTTTCGTGTCCAGTTCCAATTCTTCCTTAGACATCGGACTGCCAGAAGCTCGCCGTTGGGCTTCCAATCGTTTAAGTTTTGACACAAGTTCCTGGGGATAATCTTTCGGGATTCCACCGTGCCCGACGAGAATGATGCCAGTTTGTGTATTATTCATATCATGGTCTCCTTTGTACTTAGCGATGGAACTCGGAAAAGGGTCTTGGGGTGGTCCGAGGTTTGGGGTTTAAGTTTCTTTATGTGTTTGAATTCCTGAAGATATGTAATCCCGGCCTGGTCCATGTCATTTTTAAGCTCCGATACGCCCTGCCCCCCCACGATGACTGGACAAAGCGGCAACAGCCTTATTCTTATCTGTTTCAAAATTTTTGTAAACTCGACCTTGCTGGGTTGTCTCACCATGGAAATGATTATGAGCTGGGCCAAGCGACGTTTACAGGCTATTCGAATCATATCAATTCCTGAATCCGTGCCCAAATAGATAGGCTGCCACCCATTGCCGCGAAGAATCAACGTGGCGGCCATGGCCCCAATTTCATGAAAGTCTTGGGGGGCACAGGCGACAATGACCCTTGGCCCTTGAGTGATACTTCGCTTGGGGAGCGATTCGGCCAGATGTCGGCGAATAGCGTGAGACACCATATGTTCTCCTGTGATGGAGATTTGACCGCTGTGCCACAATTCACCGATGATCTTCAGGACCGGGAAAAAGACCTGTAGCATGGCCCGCTCCAAGCCCAAATGTTCCACGAAGCTTTTAATGATGCTCTCGGTGACACTTTTTTCCTGCCTTCGAGCGGCTTGCACGAGATTCACGGCCTTATCATGATAGGTCGCAGGTATTCCGATAACCTCCACGGGTCCTTCTTTCATTTCACGGCGCAGTTGGGGTGACCCAGATTTCACCAGTTGGCCGATCGTTTTACCGGATTCCATCTGAGAATGGAGGTACATAAGGAATTGAATATCGTCTTCAAAATACAAACGGTAGCCATTTTCACTTCGAACAGGAGTGAGAAGCTGATACCGTTCTTCCCACTTCCTGATCGTATGGGCACTCAATCCGGTAAATGTTGCCACGGACTTAATTCGGTACCCTTTTGAGGCATCAAAATCGTCAAACATGGTTTTTTAAAATCAGTTCTTTGGGGTGCGGTTGTAAGTAAAGCTGGTCGGCCAAGTACCCAATTTCGTGTTCACGCACATAATGGTTAATCAGGGTTAGTGGAGCGATTAAAGGTGAAAGTCCCTGATGATAGTCGGAAATCAGTTCCTGTAACTCCTGCCGTTGGCTGCGGCTGATTTGTTTTTTGAAATGGCCAACGAGATGTTGAAGCACATTGACATGTTTTCGTACAGTCGTTTTGACTTTAAGGGCTTCCATAAATTGTTCACCATAGGCCATGGCTAATTGATGAGGGGTATAGTGTTTGGAGGAGGCAACAATTTGCCCGAGTTCATGATAGTGAGGCCGACTATGCGCCATGAGGAAATATTTGTGTTGAGTGTGAAAAGCCACGATGGCCCGCCGTGTCAGTCCACCCACCAGGAGATTTTGCCATCGATGATAAGCAAATATTCGTTCAATAAAATTTTCTCTGATTCCCGGATCGTTCAAACGGCCTTCATCCTCGACCGGAATCAGCGGAAACGATGTCTGAAAGGCTTGAGCAAATATTCCGCTTCCCTTCCGGGTAGGTGATGAGGAGTGCTGATAGACACGAACCTGCTTTATCCCACAACTTGGTGAATCTTTTTTGAAAATATAGCCGTCTAACGCCATGGAACTCAGTTCCTGAATCCTCCGTTGAGAGAATGTCTCCAGGGTGGTGGTCAGGTCCTTTTGAGTCTTTATGGTCAGAAGCCGGGGGGCTTCCGGTGTTCCCACTAATCGCATGGACTCTCTGGGAGTTCCCAAACCGGCCTCCACTTCTGGACAAACAGGAACCCATTCCACAAACTGGCCGAGCATATCGGTCAGAAAGCGGTCCCGTTTGTGTCCCCCATCAAATCGCACCTGTTCTCCGAGCAAACATTGGCTAATGCCCAGACGGGGTGACGTTCTCCGATTCGGGGCCGCCGGCTGATGGTCTTTGCCGGACTTGCTTAGGGTTTCAGTCGGATCGATGGAATCTGACGGGCTCATGATGCGTCTGGTTTGTTCTTCAATGGTTTCAATAAGTGAGATCCGGGGCCGGATCCCGAATTCGGTTATTTTTACGTCTTTAACCCGGCGAACATTTTCAATGCCTGCTCGCGGGCTTCCCGATGATCGACAATGGGAAACGGATACATTTTTCCTAAGGCCAACCCACTCTCCTTTAACAAGTGGGGAGGGGCCTCCCAGGGTTTGTGGATCCAAGGATACGGGAGGCCGGCCAGCTCAGGTACCCAGTGGCGGACGTACTCACCGCTCGGATCAAATTTTAAACCCTGGGTCACCGGGTTAAAAATTCGAAAATAGGGAGCGGCATCTGCTCCACAACCGGCCACCCACTGCCATCCCATCGTATTATTGGCTAGGTCAGCGTCTACCAGTGTATCCCAAAACCATTCTGCCCCACGTTTCCAGGAAATTTGAAGATGTTTGGTCAAGAACGAGGCCACGATCATTCGAACGCGATTATGCATCCATCCGGTCACCCATAATTCGCGCATCCCCGCATCGACGATTGGGTATCCTGTTTTACCTTTTTGCCAGGCCTTGAGGTGAATCTCATTGGTTTTCCAGGGAAATCTTTCAAATTTGGAACGTAGGGGTTGGATGGTGGTATGCGGAAAATGGTGCAGCACATGGTTAGCGAATTCTCTCCACCCGAGCTGACGCAAAAATGCTTGCCCGTTTCGAAAAAAGGATTTTTCTTTCTTCGAATTCATCCTGTCTGTGACGATATGCCAGATAAGCCGAGGGCTAATTTCCCCGAAATGCAAATGCGGCGAAAGACGGGAGCTTCCGCGGAGATCCGGCCGATCCCGATCGGTCTCGTAATGTCCTATCCCATTTTTCAGGAACTGGGAAAACTGTCGGCTTGCCCCGGCCTCGCCGGGTTTCCATGTATCACGCAATCCTGATGCCCAATCAATTTTTGGTTCCAATTCCAATCTCTGAATGGAGATGGAGTTTGAAATGTTGACAGGCTCGGGTAGGCGGGTTGGAGATGGGAACGGCTTATTGGGTTTTGCCTCAGTGAGGCAATGTTTCCAGAAAGGCGTAAATACTTGATAGGATTTGCCGGATTTATTGATCAAGGTGTCCGGATCAAAAAGCCATGAGCCATTAAAGGTTTGCACAGAGACGTTGAGTTGCTCAAGGCGCTTGATGATTTTTTGTTCTTTGACTCGAAAGGATGGTTCATAATCCCGGTTCCAGAACACCGAGGTTGCACCAATTTGGCGAATGATGGTTTCAAGGGTATTAAGATAATTCCCACGGCAAATGGTCAAGCGGCTCCCGAGTCTTGTTAATGCCTTGTCCAGGCTGACAAGGGATTGATGTAACCACCATTTACTGGCGGAGCCCATCGCCCATTCTTCGGACGGATCAGAGTCCCAAATGTATAAAGGTGCCATGTGACCCCCAAGATCCCTCGCAGCCATAAGAGCGGGATTATCTTCCAAGCGTAGATCTTTTCTGAACCAGACGATGGCAATGTGAGAATATTTCACGAAGGCTAATACCTTACTATGTGAAATGGATATTCCAATCTGAGAATAATTATGTCCGCTTCTTCCCCGTTAACGTTTCCTCGGAGATCCGTGGAACCGTCACTTCCCGGTTTCCGCGTGCGCCATTGACCTGGAGCCTCACGGTTTGTCCAATCTCTCCCCGTATCATTCTGATCACCTGCTCGTAGGTCTTGCCATTCAGAGAATTCCCATCAACGGCAAGAATCTCATCCCCATGCTCCAGGCCGACCTTGGCGGCAGGGCCTTCCGGATGGATGGCACGGATATATAATCGGGCAGGGTCCCCCACACGGTGTGCGGAGAGATGAATCGCCACGCCAATGATGCCACGAGGCAGTGAATTATCGGATGGATAGACCTGGTGAGGATTGGTGGGGGAGGGGGGCACTATTTCTGCGTGAATGGGCACCCCGCTGACTAGCATGGTCGCAACAATCAGCAACAGTGTGGTCCTCAGGCCGTACTCGGTCCACAGATGAATATTAATGATGGAAATCAATGTGTTCATTCTTGTCTTCATGGGATCCTCATTTCTTTCTCCCGTCATGAGTGTTGCTTAAATAAGGCCTATTAGGCACAACCCCATGACGAGAACAGCGCTATTCAATTGGACTGTCAGATTGTGGAGTGTGTCACGACGTTTTTGGATCAGTGGCGTATTGAGGCCGCGGGCTTGATTTTCTTTCAGTCGATCACTTAACGCATTAATTTGCGGCGTCAGGGGAGCCCGGCAATAATTCTCAATCATGAGAATCCCCAACCA
>CAZGFD010000007.1:115188-170165 GCA_964525045.1 uncultured Nitrospiraceae bacterium
TTTGCGGCGTCAGGGGAGCCCGGCAATAATTCTCAATCATGAGAATCCCCAACCACAGAGCGGAGGACACCAAATCAAACGGACTGAATCCCCGAAGAATGGCCAGGGCGGTGATGGTAGCCCACCCAACCACGGCACTGATCATTCCCAAGGCATAGTACCGGGGAAATAGCCGGCGCACGACTCGGGCAAAGGATTCAGGATCCAGGGTTCGCGCCAGGACAGGAGCCGTGACAAACGAAAGGAATACGACTTTCCCGACTAACACCGCGATCGCCAAAATATGAAGATAAGCCAATGTTTCTTGAATCATGAATCACCCCTCATTGCTCACGAGATTTGAGGACGCTTCGGGCTGCGTCAAAGGCACGATCAAAATTTGGTAACTGACTCATCGGCACGAGTTCGATATACCGAATCACATTGTCAGAGTCCGCCACGACCACGGCTCGATGGAGTATCCCGTGGTCGGGTAACAGCAAGCCAGTCTTCTTTCCGAAATCGAACTCAGGGGAGTCCGATAGGAACGTGAGGTTATGAATGTTGGCTTCTTCAGCAAACTGAACTTGGTCCTGTGACGTATTGGTGCTGATGGTCACGATGTCCAGGTATTGATCAAGGCCTTCGTTTTTCTCGCTGAATCGATGGGTCTGCTCGTCACAAACCGGCGTATTCAGTTGGGGAACCATGCTCAGGATTTTTACCCGGCCTTTTAGGGAATTCAGCTCGATTGGTGTGCCATCGGTCCGGAGCACGCGGGCGTTGGGCAGGGTATCACCTTTGGCAAGGAAAGGAGTGGAGGCTTGGGATTGGATGGCTAACAGGCAAATGGCAAGCCATACGGCCACACCTAGTGAAAACAATATTTTTGTCCCAATTCCGTATTGAAATGATTTTCGCATATTATCCTCCTGCAAGAGCCAATGGGCTTCACTAATGATCTGTAAACAGCGACTGAAGGGCTGAATCTAATTGAGAGTACGAAAAGTTAAACCCTTTCTGCTGTGCAATGAACGGCTGAACAGCCTGCCCCGTGGTGAGGACTTCCGCCATCTCCCCGAATGCGATTTTCAAAGCGAACTCGGGGACGGGAATCCAAGAGGGGCGTCGAAGCGCCTTTCCAAGCTTTCTACAGAATTCTTCCATGGTGACCGTTTCGGGAGCAACCGCGTTTACCGGTCCCGAAATCTCCGGTCGCTCAATGAGCCAGATAATCAAATCTGACAGGTCTTTTTGATGAATCCAGGAAATGTGTTGCGTGCCGGGTGAAATAGGGCCGCCCATAAACAACCTGAAGGGGAGTAACATTTTGGGCAGGGCCCCGCCCGTTTTCCCGAGTACCATTCCGAAACGAGGGAGAACCACACGCACACCCAATTCTTCAGCCCCCCTGGCGGCGTCTTCCCAGGCAACGCACAGATCCGACAAGAATCCTTTCCCGCGTGCCGATTCTTCAGTCAACAACTGGCTACCCCGTGATCCATAAAATCCTATCCCCGACGCATTGATCAATGTTTCGGGCCTTTGAGCGGTCAGGCGGAGGGCCTCAACCAATGTGCGGGTCGTTCCAATGCGACTGCTGAATAAACGTTGCTTCCTGTCTTCAGTCCATCGGGCATCGGCGATGGGTTCCCCGCATAAATTGATCAGGGCATCGACGCCATTGAGAGTTTGTTCCAGGATTTTCGCAGATTTGGTGTCCCATTCGACGACGGCGACCGATTTGGGAAGAATGTTTGCGGCCTTAAGGATGTCTCGGGACAGAACGGTGACGTCGTGTTGGTGCCCAATCAAGGTTCGACAAAGATGCAAACCGATAAATCCCGTTCCCCCGGCAATGACAATTTTCATTTTTTGGTTTCCCGCATTCTGTGGCTGAAAGGTCTACGAATATCGATTTTCTCACTGTTTCAACAAATCGTGATATCGTCTATCAAGATTGGGTATTATTTTTCATGAGGCCTATCACTCTTAAGGTTCTGAGAACCACTAATATCCATGGCACAACGGAATCCGACGCCATGGGTTTTTAAGGCAAATCCACCTTTTCCTCTTGAGGCGGTGCGGAGGTCTGAGGGAAAACTATGCCAAGAGCCTCCGCGAAGCACTTTTAATATGCCATTATCCGGGCCCTGGGGATTTTTCTCTGGTGACTGGCTGTAGTAATCCCGATCATACCAGTCATGGACCCATTCTCTGACATTTCCTGCAAGGTGATAAATGCCGAAGGGCGAACGCCCCTCAGGTAATGACGAAACTTCCACGAGCGTGTTCTTGCCCTCCCATTCCCGGTCATAATTGGCAAACTTTCCTTTATCAGGTTCGTCTCCCCAGGGATAGATACGACCGTCGGTTCCACGAGCGGCCTTTTCCCATTCGGCCTCTGTCGGCAATCGCTTACCGGCCCAGAAACAATAATCAACGGCATCATGCCAGGTGACTTGGACCACAGGGAGGTTCCCGATCCCCTGGACCGCTGCTAGCGGGCCTTCTCCATAAACATTCAAAGGAGGTTTATGCTTCGTATCCTTTACGAATTTCAAATATCGGGCGTTGCTGACCTCATATTTATCGATGGCAAATGCCTTGAGGTGAATTTTCCGCCTGGGAAATTCATCAGATCGACCTTCTCCCTCACGACTTCCACGGATAAACAGACCCGCCGGAATGAGGACCATTTCCACAGGATCGGCCGCAGAAATGTTTTCTTGAGCCAACAACGGACTCATGGGAGCAGGGCACAGGAAAAAAGCCCCGAGTAATATATAAAGCATAATACGGACATTCATTGTTTTTTCTCCCGACTCGCCAATACGATTTCGCGTGATAGATCAAAAAGTTGATCAGTAATGATTTTGACTGAAGGATGATCTCCTCTTCTTTCAGCTTGACGAGCTTCCATTAACAGGCCTCGAGCTTCATGTAATTGACCTTCTATCTGAGTTTGAATAGTCGGAGAAGCTAGGGTGCCGCCAATGGCCGCACGGTGAAATTCTTCCCAGGCCTCTTCAATGGCCTGGGAAGCCGCTTGAATTAACTGCCGAGATTCTGTTTCTTCCTCGGTCGGCCCTAGTGACGCTGCCTGACCGAAATCTCCAAGTGGCGACCAGAGGAGAATAATGAAAAAGCAGATACTGAACACATAGAAATGATCGAAACATCGTTTCATAAAAGCCTCTAGCGGATATCATCAAATAGGCGAACCTAGAAAAATCCCTAATTCGCTTTTTCCATCATGGATTGTAGTTGGAGTAACTCCTTATTTTGTGGATCAAGGACCAGGGCTTTGGTCAGGTGTTTCTTCGCTTCCTCAAATTTTTCCTGGCCCATGTATTTCATGACTTCGATCGCGGCCGTTCGAACTTCGTTGACAATTTGTTGAGGTGCGGATTTGGCACAGCGAAATCCTAGGCCCACGCCATAGCTGTTGTTTGATGGATGATTCCAGAACCGGTGTGTCGTCGTAATCGTGTTTTCCGCGGCGATCCAGGATCCACCACGGATTACACGCTTTTCGCCCACGGTCAGGCGGTCCACATAGGTGCCGGTTCCGCCCAGCCACAGAGGTTTAGGAGGTCCGCTGGGGTTCACATCATGCGGAGTTTTGCTGTAGAAAGTGGGATCATACCAATCTTGAACCCATTCAAAAACATTACCTGCCATATGATGAAGCCCGTACGGACTCTTTCCTTCCGGCATGGAGTTTACCGCCACTGTGGTACTTTTCTGTTTCCCGAAATTAGCTTTTGACGGGTCAAAGGAATTTCCCCAGGGATATCTCAACCCTTCAGGTCCCCGTGCGGCATGCTCCCACTCGGATTCAGTGGGGAGTCGCTTTCCCTGCCATTCGCAAAAGGCTGTCGCATCGAACCAATTGACTCCAACCACAGGCTGCTCCGGTTTGTTGAGCCGGGGGTCATCCCAATAGGCGGGAGCCGAATGTCCGGTTGCCTTCAAGAATTTTTTGTATTCCTCGTTTGAAACTTCATGCTTATCGATATAGTAGGCATCCATGGCCACCCAATGTGCCGGTCCTTCATCGTGAAAGGCATCCTTCGACCAGGGCATGCTCATTCTCCGATCGTACATCGAAGTGGTCTCTCGAGGATCTGAGGATATGCCCGAAGGTTCCTTGTCAATTCCCATTACTGTGGCGGTGAATGGAACATATGCCATATCGCCTGGTTGACTCGATTTTCCTGCCATGGCTTCATGAGCACCCCCCAGCATCAGGACAACCGTGAGTGCGATGGCCGATCTTGATAATTGAAACTCTCCCTTTTGTTTATATCCAATCTTCGCATTCATTTTTGAATTCTCCATTAAGTAAATATACCTGTTTTCTCGGTTAAAGAAAGCTTAAGTGTGTAAAGGTCGACTTGTTTAAAGGATTTCTCTCTGGGCTCTTATTTCATCGATTTCAAAATAATTTCACGAGTCTGCCGATATTCGACATTCTCAGGATCGCCTTCTAAGGCCCGATCGATAGATTTCAGAGCGTCATCCCATTCCTCTTTGCCCATACTGATTAGGGCCTGCATAAAATCATACTGAACCGTTTGCATGTCTACGCTGGAAGAAGATTTGGCGCATCGAAAACCCAAACCGACTCCGTAAGAATTGTTTTCAGGCTGATTCCAGAACCGATGACTTGTGTGGAGAGACGAGGCTGGGGCCAGCCAAGATCCACCTTTCAAGACCTTGACGGCACCCTGGTTAGCAAAATTGGCTCCGGAGCCTGGTCCCTGTGGGTTGAGAGCTGGGCTCACCTCATAATAATTCGGATCGTACCAATCTGATACCCACTCAAAGACATTGCCGGCCATGTTGTAGACTCCGTAATCACTGGCTCCATTTGCGTAGGAATCCACTGGCATGGTCTTTCCATGGTTCTGACCATAATTTGCCTTTTGGGGGTCCAACTTGTGCCCCCAAGGATAGTGACTTCCTCGAGGCCCCTTTGCCGCACGTTCCCATTCGGCTTCGGTCGGAAGGCGTTTTCCTTTCCATTCGCAAAACTTGCTGGCGTCATACCAATTGACTCCTACGACAGGCTGTTCGGGATTGTTTAAACGAGGATCGTCCCAATAGGCCGGTGCCGGGTGTCCGGTGGCTTGCATGAATTCTTTGTAATCTTTGTTGGACGCTTCGTACACATCGATGTAATAGGCATCGAGGACGACGTTGTGAGGGGTCTCGTCAGCATGGTCTGTGCTCCCCATGATGAATTCGCCCCTGGGTATTAGCGACATGTCGTGATCCCCATCTTGTCCTGCTTGAGTGAGTGAGGTGACCCCAATGAAGAATATGCTGGAACAGAGTGTGATGGTGAGAGTTGTTGTAAATGGTTTCACGGCTTTGACTCCTTTCCGTATGTGAATGTTATGACCGATTCATTGTTTTTGAAAAGAGCTAGAATCTATTTCCCTGCTGAATGATGCATCAATAGACATTAAAGTTCAATGACTTAGGGTTAAACTCCTAGGTTTGGAAATGTGAAGCCCTATTTGTGCATGATTCTGTAACTGTTGTCCGTTACGCTGTCGATTCCTAAGTATTGTTGGGTCGATGGTCTCGCCACAAGAGAGACACTTTCGAATCTCGATCTCAAATTCTCCTGTATTACTTTCTACATCAAAGCATTGATCAGTGATCATAAGACCACCGCATCGATGACAATCTTTGTTTAGTAGAAGTTTCATTGTCCTCTCGACATCATCTTGTTCCTTCCTTGGTTTAATTTTTTCTATTGCAGTGGCCATTTTTGCCTCCATGGTTAAAGTTTGTATAAACTTATGTCTAATATATATAAAATGTTTTATATATTTGTCAAGAGTTTATTTATAAAAGTTTTGATAAAAATTAGACTGTATGTTAGAAAATAATCATGAATATTCACAGAATCAACAGATTTGCCAGATTAACAGGGCTTTCTACTCACGTAATTCGGGCCTGGGAGCGACGATTTCATTTGGTACAGCCCACTAGGGGTCCCAACCGATATCGCTTGTACTCGGATGAAGACGTCGCCTTATTTCGCTATTTAAAGGAAGAAACCGACAAGGGCTCTTCCATCGGGGAATTAGCGGAACTCGGCCGGGAGGAATTGCTCCGGCGTTGCAAACTGGCGGAAATTGAATCCCGTCAATCTAGTCCACCTATAGACCGGCTGATCGATGAACTTATCACCGCGTTGCAGGATCACGATCGAGCGTCTTTTGAGAGGCGCCTAAACGGAGCAGTCGCGGTTATTCCCTTTGAGGAAAGTCTGAACAGGATTCTTTTGCCCTTGCAGATACGGGTGGGGGAAATGTGGCATGAAGGAAAGCTGAGCGTGGCGGTGGAGCACTATGTCACGAGGCAAGTTCAACAGAAACTCTTTGCGGCCATGAATCAATTGAGAACCATGGATCACGGACCTCAAGTGGTGGTGGCTTGTCCCCCGAAGGAGTTTCATGAAATTGGAGCCCAAACGGTCGCCTATTTTTGTGCCGTGCGAGGATGTCGCGTTTCTTACTTGGGTGCTGACGTGCCGGTTCCTGCCTTAATCGATTTTTCGAAGAAGATTCGCCCTCATCTAGTCCTCATGTCTTTCACGGTGCCATGGGGCAACGCGAACGGGGTGGACATTCTTGCTGAATTGAAAGACGGACTAGAGAAAATTTGTCCGCTGATTGTGGGCGGGCAGGGGATTCCTGCTATGCAGGAAAAAATTGAACGGTTCGAGATTGAATATGTTGAAGATCACCAGAATCTGGAACCCCTGCTATTAAAACTTTCCGGGTCTCGCGCGATATCTTCGCGGTAGTCGATCCTACCACCCCGCCCTCTGTTCCACGGGCAGCACTAAGGTAATGTGACTTGCGCGATCGGTCGGAGTCCGGCAACACTAATTTTGTGTAGGCTCATATGATATGGTACGCCTCTAAACCAATGAAACATGATAGGTCTCCACGACTGGGCACTGTACCAACATCCCCGCCTAGGGGGAACGGGGGATCGCTCCCTTTTCTCCGGAGACGCCACTTTCGAGGCTCTCAATATCTTAGTGTCCCGCCTGTGGATCGGATGGGTCACGATGTTCTTGAACATTGGGCAATCCCTGTTTTTTGAGTATCTCGAGGATTTTCGTCGCCTGCCTGACTCCGAGCTGTTCCGCTCGCTGATAACTTTGGATCGCTTCCTTGAGACGGCCTGCATAGACCAGTGCCCTTCCGAGATTGTTGTGAGCCGCCCCATTGTCCGGATCAAGCTTCGTGGCCTCTACATAATTTTCTAAGGCCTTGTCTCGGCGATGTAGATTCTCGTAGGCTAACCCTCGATTATTATAGGCTTTGGAATAATCAGCTTGGTGTGCGATGGCTTGGGTGTAATCATCAATGGCCTCCTCATACCGCCCCATTTCGAAGTAGACCAATCCTCGGCCGAAATAGGCTTTCGCCCAGTTGGGCCTATGGGCTATTGCCTGGTTGTAATCCCCGATAGCCGCTTCATAGTTTTTCATTTCCAGAAACGCGCTTCCCCTGTTCACATAGTCATCGGTGTACCCGAGCTGGATGGCTTTCGTGAGGTCCTCTATGGCTTCGGGATATGTGCCTGCACGGTAATGTTGCACTCCGAGGTGGCTATAGGCCCGGAACGATTGTGGATTGCAACCCAGGGCGTAGCGCCAAAGTAGACGTTCGTGCGTCCAGTAGCTGTTATAAGAATGGGCCTTGAGGGAATAAGCGCCAATAAGAAGGCCTCCGACCACCGCCATCAAGGGTATGGCATAGCGAGGTTGGAAGCGATGGAAGTTCGTGTACAACTTTTCCCCCAAGCAGACCAAAATGATGCAAAATCCTGCAGAGGGAATGTACATATAACGATCGGCCAGGATATAGGACGTGGGAACTAAATTGGAAATGGGGAGATAGGATATGAGAAACCAAAAAATCCCAAATGCCAGAAGAGGTGAGCGGCGGGCGATAAAAAAGGGCACTGCCACAAGGGCTATCAACCCACTCCAGGAGAGAAGGGTTGCCGGTTCAAGAAGTGAGCGGGAAAGTTCGACGGCATGGTCCGGACACAAACCGCTTGGCCACACCAAAAGTTCTACATACCGCCAAAAGGTTATGCCCGATGTAATCGCGACTGAATACAGTGACAGTTCTCCACGGTAGCCCCTAAAAATTTTGCTGGCACGTAAGTTTTCCAGATCAACAACGAGTAAGACATAGACCAAAAGAAGAGCTCCACCCAATATGATCCCCCCGCTCACCAGAAGGCGGTTCCTGATCAGGAAACGGTTTTCTTTCGGCACATACAGAAACTCATACGTTATCAGGAGAAGAGGGAGCACAATGGCGACCTGCTTGGATGACAAGGCGAGGATCCAGGCCAACACCGCTCCGGTGAGCCAGGCCCATCGCTTTCGACCGACTTTTTGAATAAACCGATGGTAGCTGACAAAGGAGGCTAACAAGAAAGCCATACAGAGAGACTCTTTTCGATCCGTGATATTCGTGACCACCTCCACATGGATCGGGTGGATCGCGAAGAGTAGGGCAGCCGGGAGCGCGATGGAAACACGCTTGGATAGGGACTTGACGAGCATATAGAAGAGTCCCACCGAAAACAGATGCCAGAAAAGGTTGTGAACGTGGTAGCCGGTCGGTGAGGTGCCAAACAGGGCGTAGTCGACCATATAGGTCACTCGTCGTAAGGGCCGACGCCATCCGTAATATTCATCTCCAAAGTCCACCAGATCCCAGAAGTTCCCTTTTTGAACCTCAGGGTTATTGATGACCGTGTCCCTATCGTCAAAGGTGAAATCGGCAGAAAGGCTTTCCGAAAATAACAACAGAGTGAACCCCATTAACCCGGCAAGCAGGAGCCCTTCGACCCAACGAGCCGATAGCTTTTGAGGTAACGCCGATTCCCCCCCGGTCAACGTTTCCTTTTTAGGGGCGCGTCCTTTTTTCCCTTGCTGCTTACTCATGAGGTCCCCTTAAAAATAAAAAGCCCTCATCCTACGTATTTACATGGATGGACATGTTTCAGATTTCAATGTTCAAAAATAGAGAGGCGGTATCCGATACCGGCAACATGACACTTGGAATGCCAACGCATGAACCGGGCCTTCACGAATGTCCCCTTCACGCGTCCTGAAATTCGGGGTGTTGTTTGATCGCTGCCAGTATTTGGGTCGGAATCAATTGAATCGAAAGCGATAGGAATGAAAGGAGGACTGGAATGATCATTCATGAGCGGGGTTCACCCTCATTGTGGCACCCGACTTTTGTAGCAACTTCAGGGGTATCGGCTCAAGGACCAGGTCCGCGGGCTTGCTACCCCCTATTCAGGATTTTGTATGCGAGACGTTGCTTTGGATCAGGTCAGGAACCTGAAAACCATCAATCATCCCATGGCCAATGGTTGATAGGGCCATGGTTGACAGGTTCGGGCTGGTTTGTTAAACGATAGAGTATGAGGCGAGGGGGACAGCGTTGTCGCTCCTTGCAATAAAGAAGAAATTGTTTGACTGGACAATGAACGTCCATTTCCCCGATGGGGGAGATGGGCGTTTTTTTTTTCTATTTGGAACAGCGGAAGGACCATGAATTCTCACCTCCCGTTAGAGATTCATCAACTGTTTGATCATATTACGGCTGTTCTGACGGGTGATGGGTCTCCGGAACTCCGTATCGGAAAGGTCTTAGCGCTTGTGAAACAAGCGCGCGGTCGAGTACTGGCGGAGCCCAAGAATCAGGTCCCGCTGTCCTCATTGTCTCCGGAAATTCCACTCGCTCCAGGATCTCTCCCCCCTCTGGAATCCAAACGAAAACGCCCGAAGCCATTTCCACGGCTCATTGGTGAAAGTCCCGCTATGACCTCAATCTTTGAGACGATTGAACGCGTTGGGGACAGCCAGGCGACCGTCTTGATTCGAGGCGAAAGCGGGACAGGAAAAGAATTGGTGGCCCAGGCGATTCATGAGGCCGGTGTTCGTCATCAAGGTCCCTTTGTGCCGGTTCACTGCGCCGCGTTGCCGGAGTCGTTGATCGAATCGGCGTTGTTTGGTTATGAGCGTGGGGCATTCACGGGAGCGGTGCAGATGCGAAAAGGGAAAGTTGACCAGGCTTCAGGAGGAACGCTCTTTTTGGATGAAGTCGGAGATATTCCGGTGAGTACTCAGGTGAAACTCCTTCGAGTCCTTCAGGAACGCCAATATGAACGGGTAGGGGGGCTGACGACTTTGCCGGCCGATATTCGTGTCCTTGCAGCCACCCATCGTGATCTAGAGGCAATGGTGGCATCGGGAACCTTTCGGGAGGATTTGTATTATCGACTCAACGTCGTGCCGATTCGGGTCCCGCCGGTTCGGGAGCGGAAGGAGGATATTCCGTTACTCGTGAAAAATTTTCTCGACCGATTCAATCGGGAGAATCGACGACAGGTGAAGTTGAGTCCAGACGTCATGGCGATCTTTGCGAGATACCATTGGCCGGGGAATGTCCGGGAGCTTCAGAATTGTATTGAACGGTTGGTGGTATTGGCTGACTCTTCGACGCTTACTATTACTGCCATTCCGAAACCCTTGCGATCCTATATCGACCATATTAAGGACGTGACCTCCACTTCCCGTCCTTCCTCGGAAAGAAAGGCCATGGAGACTTTACCTTCGCACGTTCAAAACATTGAACGCGAGCAACTGATTCATGTGCTTAACGAAGTGGCATGGAACAAAGCAAAGGCGGGGCGCAGGTTGGGATTGACTGCTCGTCAGGTCGCCTATAAAGTTCAAAAATATGCCATAGGAAAACCTTCAAAGGCTCTTTCAGCTACACCTTAAACAGTTTTTCGACTCAAATATTTTTCCATCCTCAAACCTACAACCAGCCCGACGCGACAAAAATGTCGGTAGTGAGAGACAAAATTGTCGAGTCCTTCCTCATGACCGCCGCCATTTTTTTCGAAAACCCGCAGTTTTCATGTACTTACTAGTGGAATGACTCTTGGCAAGAGAATTGCTAGAGACAATATTAGTATTTCACTAATCCGAATTATCAATCTACGCTAATCGTTGATGAGCCCGGTGGCAATGGCGCCACTGCTGACGGATGCCAACGGCGTTGGGATCCATCCACAGCAGTTGGCGTTTTTTTTTCGTTTGACAATCAATAGAACATTCTGAGGGGGAAATTCATGCATACCGATGATCTCGAGCGAATGGTTCTTATGGCAAAGAAAAAAGTCGAGTACCAACAAACGTCTCCGTTGGGCTATATAGTGCTCGCCATGTTGGCGGGAGTCTACTTGGGTTTTGGGATTACATTAATTTTTAGTGTTGGGGCGCCCTTTGCTGCTGAGGGATCGGCTGCGGTGAAGTTGGTGATGGGTGCGTCCTTTGGGATTGCCCTCACCTTAATCATATTTGCAGGGGCGGAATTATTTACGGGCAATAATATGATTTGCACAATTGGAGCCTTGGGACAAGGGATATCTTGTTCGCAACTCAGTCAGATTTTTCTGTGGTCTTTTCTAGGAAATCTGGCCGGCTCCCTGGGTATTTCATGGGTGGTCGCTCAATCAGGGGTTTTGGCCAATGCACCACACATCGACCTTCTCATGAAAGTGGCAGGCGCCAAAATGTCTCTACCGGCCTGGGAATTATTCCTTCGGGGAATCTTGTGTAATTGGTTGGTATGCCTGGCCGTCTGGATGGCGATGCGGACAACGAATGAAGCCGCGAAAATCATGCTGATTTTCTGGTGCTTATTCGCGTTTGTTGGCAGTGGCTTCGAACATAGTATTGCGAATCAATCCGTGCTCGCCATCGCGTTATTTCTTCCCCATGGGGTTGAAATTTCCTGGGCTGGGTTCGCCTGGAACCAATTGTGGGTGGTGTTGGGGAATGTAGTCGGGGGGGCCGTGTTTATGGGAGGGGCATACTGGTTAACGAGTCCGCTTCCCGGGAAGGTCTCCGAACCGTCCTCGGTCAAAAAACCATCGGCCCCTTTGTTGGAAACCCAGGGGGTACAAGGATAACTCATTCACAGGCCTTGTTGGTCTTTGATGATGAGAAAGGAATAAAGATGAATAAAGTGGAGCTCTTGAAATCTGAGAAAGATGGCCTTGATATTCGGGATGATATCAAGAGATTTGCCAAAGTTGGGTGGGAGTCCATACCGGAAGAAGACGTTCAACGCTTAAAGTGGTACGGACTGTTTCTGCGTCATCCTACTCCAGGGTATTTTATGCTGAGAGTACGCATACCAGGAGGGCGGGCCACGTCAGCCCAGATTGGAACATTGGCGGGGCTCGCGGGTACCTACGGGAACGGAATTCTGGATTTGACGACACGTCAGCAATTTCAACTTCGAAATCTCAACATTGAAATCATTCCGGAAGTCTTCCGATTAATGGAGGAAGTGGGACTGTGTTCCGTTCAAACAGGAATGGATAATGTGAGAAATATCATGACCTGTCCTGTGACGGGGTTGACCGGGAAGGAAATGCTGGATGCCACAGGATTGGTTCATGACCTCACGACGGAGATCGTCGGGAATCGGGCCTTTTCCAATCTTCCAAGAAAATTTAATATCGCGATCTCGGGTTGTCTGGAGAATTGCTTGCATTTGGAGACACAGGATTTAGCCCTCGTTCCTGCCGTCTTTAAAATGGACGGTCAGGAAAAAAAAGGATTTAATGTTTTGGCAGGAGGCAAACTGGGGTCAGGGGGATACCGAATTGCCACACCTCTGGATATCTTTGTGGAACCGCAGGGGGTGGTGGAGTTGGTCAGTGCAGTTCTCTCCGTCTATAGAGACTGTGGTTTCCGCGAATCTCGAAATACAGCCCGATTGGCCTTTCTCCTTGATGATTGGGGGGAAGAACGTTTCCGAGCGGCCGTCGAAGAGCGGGTCGCCAAGGATTTGGCGCGGGCCGGAAGAGATTTACGGGCCCGTGGAGTGAACGATCACATGGGAATATATCGTCAGAAATCCCCCAGTTTGAATTATGTGGGGCTCAAGGTTCCTGTAGGACGGATCACATCGGAAAATTTATTTAACATAGCCAGGCTTGCAGAAGCGTATGGGACTGGCGAACTTCGGCTCACCCCGCATCAGGCCCTCATTATCCCAAATGTCTCCGACAAAAAATTGGGGGATCTCACGGAGGAGCCGATCCTCAAAGAATTTGTCTACAATCCTTCCCCTGTCCAAAAGGGGTTAGTGAGTTGTGTCGGCAATGACTATTGCAATCTTGCGGTCATTGAAACGAAAAGTCGAGCTGTGGAAACGGCGAAGATTGTAGAGGAAAAATTGGGTACCGACCTGAAACCCATTACGATGCATTGGTCCGGGTGTCCGGCGGGATGCGGAAATCATTTGGTTGCCGATGTCGGGCTCATTGGAAAAAAGACTAAAATCAAAGGGAAAATTATTGAGGCTGTGGATGTGTTTGTCGGCGGCCGTTCGGGCCCAAACCCGAGTCCTGCGATCAAGCTGCTGGAAGATGTCCCGTGCGATGTGCTTCCTGAGGTGTTAAGCGGAATACTTCCTTATCATTCAAGAGAAAAAATGCATCGGAGTAAGGTCCGGGTAGTAAAGAATTCAACTATCCGCACCGAAACGGGGACAGAAGGGAAAAAGAGAGTTGTTCCTCAAGAGTTGAGGGGTAGTACAGAGAAAATGAACCCGAAACATGTATCCGTATTCTCCTCCCCGGAACATAATTAACCGAAATGTAATCAAGGGCTAACTCTATTGCAATAAATATGAGATACATTATCCCCATCCCGCATTTTGCCCTTCCTTTCAGGGCGTTCAGATTTCCCCCTAGCATGTATCTGAGCGCCCTCCTTCCCTTCGGCAGAGAGAAATCCCTCATTGGCTTTTGTTGTGTGTAAGGCCGATTCTTCCTCAAAAATATTTTCTTAAAAGTAATCTTCTCTTAAATGACTCGTAACAAGCGTATATTATAAGCACCATCGGGGATGGAGATTATGGCACATCCGAAAAGTTTGATGGCTCGCGGCTCTTTGCTGTGTTCTCAACTTTCATGACGATAAAGGGGGGCTTTCTCTATGAAGCGACATGAGAAAAACGTCACTGACGCCTACACAAGGCGAAGGTGGTTAGTTGAATTACGTGGAGACAGCAATTTTCTTGGTGAATTATTCGCAAATTTTTCGTGGCAGGAATTGGGAAAGGTTAAAGAACCCCGGTTTTTTCTAGAGGCGGTGTATGGCCAGATATTTTTACAATCTTTGACCTTCGAGGCGTTTACCGATCCCAAGAGGGTTCAATGTGAGGGAGAACGCCTATTAAGTCTTATGAATGGAATCTTAAAACTCCAGGTGCCAGGCCGGCCTAATGATGTTACGGAGGTCGGTGGAGTGTTTGTCGATGAAACCCAAACCAGGATGAGAAACCCCGTATTCTGCTCTTACCCTGACCATATGGCGCTTCATTCATCCAACCCGTTTGAATGTCGTAAGCTTGTAGAACTTTCGGCTGCCGATGAAAACGCAGAAAAACTTTTACAGCACTTTGGGTCGCAACACCCATTTTGGTTGACCCTGCTGGAAATGATGGAAATAATCACCTCCGATATGCAGGCGTTGAAATATGAGGAAGGCTTGCCGTCAGAAGAAAAAATCAAACATTTTCAATTTACAATCCAACAGCATGTTGTTGGCGAAAACAATTCATCAATCATTAATCCGAATCAAGACGGTGAGCCGGAAACCCCTATGCCGCTGATTGAAGCCCGGCTGGTCATACATGCACTCTTAGCAGGGTGGATGAATTGGAAACTGAACCAAAAACCCCAGGAGATGGCGCTCTCTCTTGAAGAGTAATATAATATACTAAGAATTCCCTCCACTGGCGCTGTAAAGAGTGAGCCAAAGCCACCGATTTTGGCGATCAGCTCTTGCCAACTGCTCCTCCATATATTCGCGAGTGAATTGTTTTTTGATTTCCTGTCTATTCCAAATCCGGGCATGTGCGACTTTCGCTCGCTCTTGAAGGGAATTGGCTCCTGAGGCATTTAAGAGCAGCTTCCTTCTCAGGAGGATTTGGGAACGTCTCGTCATAGTGGCTTTGCGAGACCTGGGCATCTGGTTGAAGCCTCCCATACGTAAGAAATTGCCTCAGACAAACAACCTCACCTGACAACCTAACCGCATGGGATTGCAGTGGTGTTACAGGAGACGAAAAAATTAGGAAAATAGATTCCGTATGTGGGGTTGGTAGTCAATTGAATGTTTACCTATTTGTCACCTGCTCACAACGCGTTCGCAATCACCCGCGATTAGTCTTGCCTGGTTCCGATATGTGGAACTTCCTCCGGAGGGGTGTTTGGGAGGACCCACCTGAACACCCCTTCCCCCTTTCTGTCCTTCAACCTTCTCATGGCCGGTTTTTTTTACTATTTTTTACCTGTACTTTACGCGTTTGCCATAATGATGCAACACCCGTTTTCTACGATATGAAGTAAGCCTAATACAGGCCTTCCGGGAGTGATCCAGATTACCCTTGAGGTGATCTATAACCAGTATCGGTTTTTCTCAAATTCTAATTAATCATCGAAAGGAGGGGTTATGACGGTCAAACAACTTTTGGAAGATGAGGGTCAACGTGATCGTATCGCCGAGCGTGCGTATGAGTTGTTTCTTCAAGACGGGTGTGAACACGGGAATGATCTCAACCACTGGCTTCGGGCTGAACAGGAGATTTTTGAGGATTTTCAAGTTGAAGAGCCCGAAGTGCGGCCATTGGAACGAAAGGGCGGGCAAAAGGCCTCGCGTTCGAAATAGGACTCACTGATCGAACAGGTGTTGCGCGTGGAATTCTGAATCGGAATGAAAATCGCAGTCATTACTGATGCCTGGCATCCCCAGGTCAACGGTGTCGTCAGAACACTTGACCAAACACGTCATCAATTGGAGAGGCTTGGGCATCAAACGGTCTTCGTGACGCCTCAGGATTTCACGACGTATCCCTGTCCGACTTATCCAAGCATTCGCCTTGCGCTCTTTCCTAAAAAACGAATCGAACGAACTTTATCACAATTCAAACCTCACGCTGTCCACATTGCGACAGAAGGTCCACTGGGGTATTCCGCCGGATCACTGTGTTTCCAGTCGGGAATTCCCTTTACGACATCCTTTCACACGCAATTTCCTGAATATATCCGCGCACGCATTCCGTTTCCGGTTAGCTGGTCGTACGGTTATCTACGACGGTACCATAGTCGCGCCATCAGAACTTTTGTGGCGACCCCATCGTTGCGGAAACGCCTTCATGATCTTGGATTCAACAACCTGGAAATCTGGTCTCGTGGAGTAGATACCAGTGTTTTTATGCCTGGACCCAAGACCTATTTTTCAACCCCGCGTCCAATTTCACTATATATGGGAAGGGTGGCCATCGAAAAGAATATCGAAGCCTTCTTGGAACTTGACCTCCCAGGTTCCAAGTATGTGGTTGGAGAAGGTCCTGACTTACGCTATTTACAGTCAAAATATCGTGATGTGCATTTTGTTGGGCAGAAACTCGGAAAGGATCTGGTTGCTCATGTTTCGGCGGCGGACGTATTTGTTTTTCCGAGTTTGACAGATACCTTCGGGCTGGTATTGCTAGAGGCTATGGCTTGTGGCGTTCCCGTTGCGGCTTACCCAGTCACCGGTCCAATTGATGTGGTGCAGAATGGGAAGACCGGTGTCCTTGATACAGATCTCCGACGAGCCATTTTCCGTGCCCTGAACCTCGACCCCGCGGATTGTATCGCTTATGCCAGGAAGCATTCGTGGGAGCAATGGACAAAGCGTTTTGTGTCTCTCCTCGAACCGATTGATGAAGGTCGTTGGCCGCTCAATTGAGTCGACCTGATTCTCGTGTTTTCACCTTTCTTCTTTTAAATCGTTAATACCCGCTTCCATAGGATTACTCTTCGAAATAAGCCCCGAGCAGGTAATACCCGGTTTCCAGCATGGGTAGCAGGTACCAATCCTCATTGGGGAAGCGCATGGCTAGGAAAAACCCCCAAATGGACAGGACGGTCCCCACGTATTGGGGATGGCGAAAGAGCGAAAAGGGGAATCCTTCGCGCCAGGGGACATCAAATCCGAATTTATTACCATAAAACACGCCAACCTTGCCCAACTGAATAAAGACGCTGAAGTTGAGCAATTGGCCGACGAAAATCAGGAACGCCCCGATACTTAACCAAACGATATCACTTGTCAGGGGATTGAGAGTCCCCTCACCATAGAAATAACACCATCCAAAAAACACCGAAAGTTGAATGCCCTTAAACATAAAAAAGAGTTTGCGAATCACTTCGATGGGTCCACCCAAGAATTGCATCCAGGGCAGGGCGCACACACGACAAAACAGGTGAGGAAAGCGCCAAATCCAGGCGTAGCAGATCCGCTCAATACTCAGGAATAGGGCGGCAACCAGAAAACTCCAGAGTTCCATTCCCTCACTTATTTTTGCGTTTGCCCGGATATGGAGGCAGGAAAGCTTGGGCCTCGCTTAATGATCGTGGGGTATAGGCGATCAGATCTGTAAAGGGGTCCGTGATGAGTTTGACAAACCAAATCATCGAAACCCGGAAATCATGGAGCCACACGAGATAGGCGACTCGTCCCACCACGACCACCAACGTTAACCCGAACCATTGCTCGGCAATGGCTGGTAACTGTTCGACGAAGGCGGCGAACGTCCAGGCACTGGCGTTGAACAAATTCATGATGGGAATTAACAGAAACGCAGAGATGATGAGCGTCTTATTACGTGTGTTATATCCTAATAGCAGCTCTTCCTTATCGTGACACGGAGGTTCAATGATGGCATGGCCTAATTGCCTGACAAACAAAGCCGCCAGACTGAATGTCACGGCCGTCGTAAGATCGGTGAAGATCAGAAAATAGCAATAAATGAACACACTTGAGCTAAGGATATGAAAAAATTGATTCAGCGGATGGCTATGCGAGGCCACATGATCATCATGTTTGCGTCGCATGACTTCCGTATAGAAATGTTGTAGAGGTTTAGGCACTCGCACAAGACTGCCTAAAATTTCCCAAATAAGACCCGTCCGCATTTTTTTCTCCCTCCCGGGTTGTTGTTGTTCGCTTAACCACCACCCATCCTGGTTCATTTTCCGTGCCGCGTTGATGAGCTTTTCCTGAAGCTCCTGATAATGTTCCGCGGTAAATTCCATATTGCTTAAACATCGTCCGGTCCCGACCCAGCTCAGGGTCACACCCTCAGCGCGCAAATAGTATTGCAGCAACCAGTTATAACGACTGGGTTCCTGGAAGAGCACCGTCCACACCGTCGCCATGTGAACCACCCGAAGAGGCAATTTCGATTCGGCCAGTTCTTGGTTGGTCTCTTGGGCCCATTGGCTACATCGCTGATTGGATTCCTGATACAAGTTGGCTGTTGAGGGATCTGTTACCCAGCGTAAGAATTCATTCATGGATCCCATGACGTGTGGATGGGCGGAAAATGTTCCAATGACATAGGCAAGTCGCATCGGGTGATCAGGGTCAAAGCGTCGCATCAGATTTTTTTTGCCACATACGACGCCGATCGGCATTCCGCCAGCGACCGTTTTGCCATACACGACCAGATCAGCTTGGACATTGAAATATTCCTGGGCCCCGCCCGGTGCGAGGCGAAATCCGGAGTAGACTTCGTCAAAAATTAAGGGAATCCCATAGGCCGTGCAAACCACGCGCAATTGGTGGAGCCATTGTTCATATCGAGAATGCTCGTCCTGGGTTTTCCGTACACTACTGGTCAGCAATAAGGCATCGCTCGGGGGAGGTGAATTGGGGTGAAATGACTGGACCGGATTCACGAGGACCCCGGCGATGTCTTTCGCCCGCCAACGAATCACATCGAGAGAGGCGGGATGGACATCCTTCAATGTCAGGCAATCATTGAGATCACGCTCATTTCCTAAGCCTGGCTGCACGCCATCCCACCAACCGTGATAAGCCCCGGAAAAGCACACGATCATTTTCTTCTTTGTATTGAAGCGGGCGAGGCGGACGGCGGCCATGACGGCCTCGGTTCCACTCATATGGAAAGACACCTCGTCTAACTTGGAAATCGATTTGAGGACCGTAATATTTTCTGCCACGATGGGATGCAATGGCCCTAAAACGGGGCCTAAATTCTTGACCCGCTCCAATCCTTTTTTCATCCATTCTTTGTAGCGGTTATAGCCGGCCACATTGACGCCATAGGATCCGCTTAAATCAAGTGTCCAATTATCGTCAATATCACGGAGTTTTGGTCCGTCCGAGGCGGTGACAACCGAACAGAGATTAAAATTTTCTCGCATGATACGCATAAAGGGGAACGGGACCCGACCCGCATCCGTGAATCGCAAATCGGAGAAATGTTCCCGCATCGCGTTGCCCCAGGCGATGGATTTTGAGCACTGTGTTTGGAAATAATTCGACAGTCGGTTCAACGCGCTTTTTCGGCGTGTGATCCATCTCTCATCGGCCCCATCCGCCCGAAAAAATTCCTCTTCTGAATAGTCCCTTGATTTCACCCATCTGGCTATACGACGGGACAGCGTTGGTGCAAATGCCAGCGCTCGTACTGTGATGAGTGCCATCATGAGTTTTCGCCCTAAGAAAAAGAAGGCTATAGCAAAGAGAAGAACACCGGTTAAGATCCAACCATTTCCAATCTCACCAATTCCAGATGTCGTTGGGTGGAATTCCAAAGCTAACATTCCCATGCGTAATATTTCGTCTGGCACATTCACCTCCCCCAGATGGGTCGTATTAGTTGATGGAGTTGCATGCTTCAAATTCAAATACTGAAGGATCAACCTTGAAGATGTTCACGGGAGATCGCTGACGGTTCAAGATGAGTCTGAACGTGGTTGCTAGCTAACTGAGACTTCCACTTTTTCTTCAGAGGGTATGGATAACGGGTCGTAGGAGGCTTCTTGAGCGCGCTTTGTTATCCCTGCCACATCCTCCCGTCGCAGCAACTCCAGTCTTCCATCGTAATGTTCGACAATGGCGCTGTTACTCTCGACCCAGTCTCCACAATTTCCGTACACAATCTTGTTTAGTGGCGTAATCTCCGGTCTATGAATATGTCCGCAGATCACCCCATCGACCCCAATCCGAGCCGCCTCGAAAGATACCGCTGCTTCAAAATTACTGATGTATTGAACCGCATTTTTCACCTTGTTCTTGATTGAGGCCGCTAGTGACCAGTATGGCAGGCCCATTTTCCTTCGGATCAAATTGAGCCAAATATTGATATTGAGCAGGGTGTCATAGGCCTGGCTTCCTAATAACGCAATCGCTTTTGAAGACCGCACGACGCTATCGAATTGATCTCCATGGATCACAAGAAATTGCTGGCCGTCTGCTTTTGTGTGGACAATTTTGTCAACGATTCGAACGTTCCCAAAATCCATGCCGTTATAGTCACGAAACATTTCATCATGATTGCCGGGCACATAAATCACCTTAGTCCCTCGCTTGGCTTTACCGAGAATCGTCCTGACGACATTGTTATGTGCTTGAGGCCAGAATGGGCGTTTTTTCACTGACCAGATGTCGATGATGTCGCCAACGAGGTACAGAAACTCGCACTCCATTGAATGAAGAAAGTCAAGAAGGGGCTCAGCACTACATCCCCAAAATCCTAAATGGACATCGGAAATCCAGACTGTGCGATAGACTTGGCGTTTGGTTTGAAATGAGGCCAGCAATTCACCGGGCTCCTACCGATGAAATGAACAACCAACCTTTCATGCTGGCAATCCTAACAAGGCAATATTTCACACTTGTAACAATTCCGGGTCATAGTGATGAATAATTAGGGTCAAGGCAGTAAATTCTATATTTCAAAGCCGTTACAAGCGATGTAGGGTTGGGTATAGCTTGAGCATTGATCAAAGGTCCTGGGTTGGGGGAATTCAAAAAAAGGTATCTTTACGAAGTAAAACCGGTTAGTGTGAGAGTCTTCTTGCCCAATCAGGGCTTCTTCGATTTGAGGGACCTCCCAATTTCTGAGTCAACAGTGGCGCTTGACCTATGGAATGCCCTCAAGAATGGCGGTTTTTTATACAATGACCGAATGAAGACCTTTCACTTTCATTGTCAAAATTTTTGTGGGAATTCGTAAAAGGCCTCCCCCTGAATACTCCTCCGGATTGATGTGCGGCTTGGAGGACTACCCGCAGTCAAAATGGTCCCCGACAGTACAGGAGACTGTGATTCATGAATAGATTGGGAATGAAGGGTCGAAATCGGAATGCGCTGAAACGGCAATGGGTGATGGGGCTTTGCATTTTGGGCGTTCTGATTTCAATTCGAATTTGGGATCCTCTGCCGGTTAAACTGCTTCGATTCCAATCGTTTGACCTGTATCAAAGAACCCAACCCCGAACGGTTAAAGAAAATCAAATTGTCATTGTTGATATTGATGAATCCAGTTTGGCTCAGTACGGCCAATGGCCCTGGCCTCGAAATGTGATGGCTGAGCTTGTTCGGAAAATTGTTGATTCCGGGGCGAAAGTCATCGGATTTGATATCGTGTTTGCCGAGGCCGATCGCCTTTCACCAACCCACATGGCGAGGTCGCTGATAAATCTTGATCCGGCCTCAAAAAAACGGCTCGAACGCCTTCCTGACCACGATACGTTGCTTGCCGATGCCTTTAGAGAGACTCAGGTTGTGGTTTCGCAAAGTGGGTTGGAGAAAAACACCCTTACCCTGGCAAATATTTCACCCGGAAAACCTACGATAATTAAGATCGGAGAGGATCCCAACCCCTTCCTCATATCGTTTGCCGGACTTCTTCCTACTATCCCGAAGTTGGGAGAGGCTGCAGCTGGTCATGGGGTGATTAGCATCAGTCCCGAACCCGATGGGATTGTCCGGCGGGTTCCGGCGATACTGAGAGTTGGCGAACACCTATTGCCCGCCCTCAGCCTCGAAATGTTCCGGGTGGCATCCGGAGAATCGCATATATCGGTCCAGAGTGAATTTGAAGGGGTTCGGGGAGTCAAGATTGCAGAAACCTTTATTCCCACCGATAAAGCTGGTCGTGTATGGGTGCATTTTGCCAGACGCAACTCCCAGGAATATCTTTCAGCCGTGAGCTTGCTCAAAGGCGAACGGCATTCCAGGACCTTGCAAGATAAATTGGTTCTTATTGGCACTTCCGCTGTCGGGTTAGGTGATATTAAGGTAACACCGGTAGACGGGAATGTTCCCGGAGTAGAAGTTCACGCACAAATGTTGAGCATGATGCTTGGTCAATCATTTTTAACCCGACCTAACTGGATTCTCGCCACTGAAGCCCTCAGTATGTTCTTCCTTGGCCTTGTCATCATCTACTGGGTTTCGCGCTTTCGTGCCCTGTCCATCATCTGGATGACGGGGAGTCTATTCATGGGAATCATTGGAGCCTCCTGGTATGCATACAGGGTCCAGGGAGTGTTATTTGATGCATCCTTCGGCGTTATCGGACTATTGGGTCTGTATGGGTACCTGAGTTACAACAACTACGTTCGTGAAGAGCAATCCCAACGACGTATCCGAAATACCTTCAGTCGATATCTCTCACCAACCCTTGTGGAACAATTAGCCGTGAACGCCTCTCAATTAAAGCTGGGGGGCGAAACCAAAATCATGACGGTGATGTTTTGTGATGTTCGGGAATTTACATCGATTTCCGAGCAGTTCCAATCTGATCCACAAGGGTTAACGCAACTGCTGAATAGTCTGCTGACCCCTCTCACGGAGGTCATCCTTCGGCACAAAGGAACGATTGATAAGTATATGGGGGATAACATTATGGCTTTTTGGAATGCCCCCCTCGATGATCCGGACCATGCGTACAATGCCTGCCAAGCGGCGATAGAGATGGTTCGGAGTCTGGAACACCTTAACGCGATTCGTCTTAGAGATGCCCAGGCCAAGAACCAGCCGTTCATTCCCCTGAAAGTAGGGATTGGAATCAATACCGGCTCCTGTGTTGTCGGCAATTTAGGGTCTCAACAACGTTTTGACTACTCGGTTCTCGGCGACCCCGTCAATATTGCCTCACGTTTAGAAGGGCAATCAAAGATGTATGAATTGGAAATTGTCATTGGGCCGCAAACAGCAGAACAGGTACGTGATCGCTTGGCCCTACTAGAAGTTGATCTCATTACTCTTAAGGGAAAGGAAAAACCCGCCAGAACGTATACCGTACTCGGGGATCATCGACTCCGTTCTGCCTCCGAGTACCAAAAATTGATGAAAACCCATTTGGCCATGTTGGCGGCATTTCGCAGCCGGGAATGGCTACGTGCCCGGACACTGTTGAAGGAATGTCGAGAGAATAGTTATGCCCCACTTGGAGTCTATGAACAATATGAAGAACGGATTTCCCACTATCAACACCAGCCGCCTCCTCCAGAGTGGGAAGGGGTTTTTGTCGCAACGACCAAGTAGGGATAAAAGTCAATCGATGATTTCCCAACTCAAAGTGGAATCTAGCCATAACAAAATTTTCGAATATACTTAAAACTTTGGACCATCTCATCCCTACCTGGTTTTCAGACACAGGGGGGTATGGGCTTTCCCAAATGGTACCTTCACTAACAACTGGAGAAATGAACCTTATAGAATTGTATGACATATTGACTCTGAATTCCTGCCACACATCAATTTTGAAATGAGGAATATATGAAGCCTTTCGTTGTCATATGGGTGATCGGGATGATTGTCCATCTGTCCTTAATAATGGCGCAAGCTGCCCCGATTGGAATGATAAAGGTCTCAAAAGGAGAAACGTCTATTTTGAGAGACGAAACGCAGTTGATAGGGCAAATCGGCCAATCAGTATTTCAAAATGATGTCTTGGAAACCGGGAAGGATGGTGCCTTAGGGGTGACATTCAAAGATAATACGAGAGTCTCCCTTGGACCCAACAGCCACCTAAGCTTGACGAAATTTTCGTTCAACCCCAAGGAGAAAGAATATTCGTTTTTCTCAGAGATTGCCCGAGGAACACTCGTGTATATTTCCGGCATGATGTCAAAATTGTCTCCCGAGTCGGTTTCGGTCAAAACCCCTGCAGCGACAATTGGCATACGAGGGACGCGTTTCCTTATTCGGATTGATGACGAAGAGCAAAACGAAATGTCTAAAGAGCCAGGTATCGGGGTTAAGCCATAAATGCCAGGTCATCAAACCTGTGGGTTACGGATAGACCATCTAACCTGTCGAAGGCTCCTACAATGCATCTGGAGCGCGGCAGTCTCCCTTCTGGTCCTGGTTGGCTGTGCGACACCTCCACCCGGTCCGACACTGGCTCCGACGCTAATAGAAGGTGAGAGCCGTGTTTCAGGTTCTGCCGTACCTAAAGCCTCTATTAACGTCCTGGTCAACGGGCAGTCTGTAGCCAAGGGGCCGGCAACAGACAAGGGGGATTTCGTTCTGGATGTTCCCCCTTTAGCTGTCTCTCAAATTGTGACGGCGACTCAGTCTTTGGAGGGGCTCACGAGCGTTCCTTCCGCCCCGATCATTGTGCAGAAAGCTATTCTGGTCAACATGACCCTACAGCCTGAACAAACCCTTTCGCTTGTCCTAGGCAGTACTCAGGCTTTTTCCGCGACGGGTACGTTTTCCAATGGCCAGTCTGAGGATCCCCTCCCAGAGGTCATATGGAAGAGTAGCAACCCAGCAATCCTGAGCGTCGATCCCCGGGGACAAGTTGCCGGCCTGAAAGTCGGGACAGCCGAGATTTGGGGTAGTCGAGGGGAGGTTCAGTCCGCCCATACAGTCATCCACGTCAAGCCACCCCCGCCGTTAATCGTTGGACCTCTGAGAGCTGGAGATTCCGACATTCAGGGGCAGTCGGAGCCATTTGCCAGCATTCAGATTTGGGTCAATGGGATTCCTCGCGGTGGTGAAGTATTGGCAGATGAACAGGGGCATTGGCAAAGTAGCCATCCACTCTACTTGGAAGAGGATGACCACATCTTTACCACCCAAACCGTTGCGCAGCATCAGAGCGATCCTTCAGATCCCATTCCCGTTGGCCCGCCCATACTCCTGGAAATTGACATTCATCCTTCGAATTCGGCCACTCTATCCACCGGTCGGGAATTGAAGTTTACCGCTTCCGGTATCTATTCAAATGGACAAATTGAAAGTCCCTTATCCGGAACGTCTTGGTACAGTGAAGATCCATCCGTTGCCATCATTCAAAATGATGGAGTAGCCACTGGGATGAAACCGGGAAGGGTATGGATACAGGTTCTCAGGGATGCCGTTCAGTCGAAGAAGTCAATACTGATCGTTGAGCCCACACCCCCAACCATCACGACTCGCCCTCGCGCAGGGGACACCGCGTTAGAGGGCACAGCCGATCGTTTCGCCAATATTTCCCTGACTATTAATGGCGTGATCCAGGAAATAGAAGTTGGAGCTGATGCTCAGGGTGACTGGAAAGCGGAGGGGATGGCCCCGCTCACTGAACACGATGAAGTGACGAGCCAACAGACGGTGAATAGTATTCAGAGTGCATCTTCCACTCCAGTCATCGTGGGGAAGGCGATTCTCACTCAACTTGAGGTCCCGTCTTCTCAGGTGGTGATTGAAAAAGGTGCCCAATCTCAACCCCTCGCCGCTAGAGGAATCTTTTCAAATGGAAAAGTGAATCAAGCCATGACCGATGTGAAGTGGTCTGTCGAGGACCCCCAGGTAGTGACGATTAATTCGGAAGGTATTATTTCCGGAATCGAGGTCGGCGTCACGACAATCCAGGCAAGTCGAGATGACATAAGCTCCCCCCCTGTCACTGTCCTTGTCAACCCATTACCACCGGTGATTACAAGCCAGCTGAAAGCTGGAGATACGACCGTCCGCGGAACGGCAGAGCCCTCGGCGAGTATTCAGGTTCTGTTGGATGGGGCGACTCTTGGTGGACAGGTTTTGGCTGATGGTCTGGGTGAATGGCAGATTCGTGATCTTCCTTCATTTGATAAGGATGATCGTATTTCGGTTACACAAACGGTCAATGATCTAAAAAGTAAGCCTTCAGGTGTCGAAACGGTCCTCCCCAATCATCCACCTGTCCTTAAACCTATGGAAGACCAATTGGTGTATTTGGGAAGTACCTTGACTGTCACAATAAATGCTCGTGATCCCGATGATGATGAATTGACCTACAAGCTCATCCAACCCTCTGTGTTGCCCAATAGTACTCTGGATATCTCATCGGGCCGGTTGACCTATTCCCCGTTGTCGGGCCAGGTTGGGGAGTGGGAACTCAAGGTGAAGGTGAGTGATGGGAATCTAGCGACTGAAGGGACAATCGTCATAAATGTGTCCCTGCCCAAGAACCTGATTGTATTGCTTGATAATGCAGATGGAACGGTGGGTATGATCGATATTACGAATGCCGGCGTGACCCGGGTTCTTGATCAACCGGCCCAGGCCGTAGGACTATTCGGTGGGGCCTCACCGCCGAGTGAAACCTTTGTACTAAAAGAAAAAACTATTCAAGCGGTATTTAAGGAATCTTTGAAAGCCAAACCGGAAGATCCTCTCAAATTCATCCTCTATTTTAAGACTGATACTATCAAGTTATCTGCGGAGTCAGAAAAACAACTGCCCGAAATCCTTTTGACCATTACAAATCGGGAGGTACCCGATATTGAGGTGATCGGCCATACAGACCGGACAGCCTCGGCAGAGTATAATCATCAACTTTCCTTGCGTCGGGCCCATGCCATTCGCGATATGCTGGTGGTCAGGGGGATCAACCCTCAGGTTATACAGGTCACAGGACATGGAGAAAACAACCCGCTTCTTGAAACACCGGATAATGTCAGTGAACCCTTGAACCGTCGTGTGGAGATTATGGTCCGGTAAGGATCTAGTGGCGCGGATTTCGATTCAACTTTTGAGAGACTTCATTGATTCCATGTTCGACATTCGAAATTCCCCCAACGTTGGCCCTCCCTGATGCAGACAGGTTGGAGATTGGTCTCGGTGGTCAATAACGAACTTTGGATGTTCTCTATTCCGCCGGGACGCAAAATTTTCCTCCCCGTTCTTCGCAGAGCCGCTGACGAAATCGATCGGACCAATATTGAAAGGCTTTCTCTACATGGCTCCAGGGGTTTCGCACATCGGTTAATTCCCGCCCACCTCCTCGGCGGTCCACCCCCGCCATCAGGACCTCACCGGTGACACTGTCGGAAACCTCCCCTTCAATGCCAGCGGACCCTACAAAGGCTCGGGTCCCCGTGGCCATTTTGGATACGCTGGGTAAAGGCACCACTGAAGTCACGGCATGCATCGCTCTGCTGGCCTGTTCGGCTTCGGTCAGGGCGACCCTGATTCGCATCACCCCCGGTCCCGGTTTATCAACGACCTGCATCCCTTCGGCTCTCACCGCCTCAATGGCCTTCACCCTCATGAGGCGGGTTAACCGTTGCAGGTCACGTGGAGGAATTTCCCCTAAATTGGAATCCTCCCCTCGCCAAACCGTAACGGGGTCAACCATGGCCTTGTCGTAGTCCTTCCAATTCGCGGTGGGGTTTCGATAGTACAGTAAGGGCTCTCCGGGTTTTCCGGGACGCAATTTGGAATAATCTTTTAAAAATCCGGTGGTCTCGACTTTTCCGGCTTGTTCAGAACCCGCACATCCCCAGAACAGCACGACCACTCCCAGGATAATGAGCACTCCCTTACTCTTCATGGATCCCCCTTTTTCTCTCAATTTTGGATTGGGCATCAAGCGATAAGGACGAAGTATAACCGTTTCAGGCCCTTCACTTTCAATGCGTGCAAATGATTATTCGTCACGCTTCTCCCGAATGAGTTGATGCACAATGATTTCCGGACGACAGAGGAATCGAACGGGAACGACGGACACTCCGACGCCGGGGGAGGTATAGCCTTTCATATTCTGATACCTCCAGGGGCCACTGGCAAATTTCCGAGGGGATCCCCCTGTAATGATGGGGATGCTTTTGGGCAAGCAAATTTGCCCACCATGTGTGTGGCCGCACAGATAATAATCCACACCGACTGCGGCCGCATCTTTGATCAAGTCCGTGGAATGTGCCAATAAAACCTTAACCGGGTCCGCATGTGAGGGAACGGATCGCAATGCCTTTGCCAGGTCGTCTGTTTCGTACCAGTGGGGGTCGTCCACTCCAATCAGCCAAATGGTTTGGTTCCCCCGGGTGATTGGTATGGATTCATTCAAGAGGAGGGTAATGCCAAGGCCTTCCAGCCCAGGGACCATCTCAAGAAAGTCATGATTCCCAAGGATGCCAATCGTTCCATGAGGACACTGAATGACCTTGACCAAGTCGGCCATGTAAAGGATGGTTTTTCGGTAATCGCCGAATGTCAAATAACGGAAATCCCCCGTCAACACACAAAGATCATACTCGAGCTGGGAAAGGATGGTTCGAAGCTTCCTCCCTTTGTCGGCAATACCCTCAACATGAAGATCGGATAAATGAAGAATCCGAAATCCCTCAAAGGCGGCTGGCAGGTTCCGAAGCCCGACCGTCTGTTCGACAATTTTGTAGTCCAGAGACGTTTCTACCCCTCGGTTCCAAAGTCCGGAAAATTTCAGAATCCACTTCAAATACGGACTTAGGAAATCGAGGTTCTCGGGGTAGAAGTGATGTCCCCTCGTTCCGAATCTCACCGCAGAATGAACCGCTTGAAGCTTTAACCGTTCTCGAACATGGTGGGAGCCAATTCGCGCAAGTAATTGAGTGAGGAGAGAGGAATCCATGAGGCGGTAGCCGACTTGTCAACCCGTTATCTTCAAAGATACCATATCTGAATGCAATCGCTAGATGTCCAAAACCCCGGGATGCCGGACCTTCAATTCGTGTTGCTGGTCTTAGCCCTGTCCACGTCTGATCTTCACTCTCTAAATCTCTCATTGTCGGGAAGGGAAACGCTCTTTAATCGCTGCTGGGCGTTGCTTCACGAAACTCCCCCTCCTGTGAAAAAGGAAGAACGAGTGCTCGATCTCCGGTACGGGGATGAGCTCACCCTTGAAGCGATGGTCCAGGTGATTCGGCAAACCCTCCAAGAGCAAGGAATCGCTCAACTCACTTGGGATCATCCACCAAGCGAACCTACCCGGAGCACGACCCCCGAGGCGAAGCCCTTAGTGGAGCGCTTACAGAAACTCTACCCCATTGAACCTGATCAATCTGAATCCCCACCAAGCGGATCCAGTTCGTCATGATGGGTTACCCCCCTTTCCATTGATCGGATGTTTCATTCCCGCCAACCATCCTTGGCCGCCAGGAAGAGGAGTAGGATGACGAAGAGAAATTATGCAACTTGGGTAGGTCGATGTCTTGGGATAGGCAGTATGGTCGTGTGGCTCCTTGCCTGTTCAGAGCAGCCGGATCAACCATTTGAACAGGCGAAGCCAGGGGGCAATCCGGAAAGCCGTCAATCCCTTGAGAGTGAACCTCAATCTCTGGCCAACAATGACCAAGCCGCGGCTGAACTGATGATGGCGCTAAAAGAGACCAAAATGGCATTAAAAGAATCGGAAGAATTGCTGCGCGATGCGATGCCGGGAAAGGATTCGGACCGTCCCCTAAAGGCATTAGAAAGAGAACTTCAGGCCGCTGAGGGACTGTTGATAGAGGTTCGAAAGACTATTGAGCAGGGAGACTATCTCAAGGCCAAGGGACAAATCCATGATATGACCGATCGGACCAACCATATCAATCAACAAATCAAGGAGGCGATTCGAAAACAAGAACGTGCGAGTTAGCGGGTCCAACCCTCCAGAAACAATCATGGTACATGTCCCAGCCCAAGGCGATACCGATGAATAGGAAATCATAGGACCGCGTTCCCGAAGGAGCCAAAATCTTACTTCACCATGAACGTCTTTATTTTGGAGTTTCGAACAGGCCCACTACTGACATTTCCCTTGATGGTATACACGCCGGTTGGTGCTTCAGCGGGCACCTCAATTGTCTGAGAATACGAAAAAGTGCCAGGTGCGCGCTCGACCGTGTCCTTCAGGTTCTGGATGCTGAGGGTGCCTTTGAGTAATACTACTTCTTCCAGATATTTCAATGTGGGGCCATCCGGTTCCCCTTCCAGGTCATATTTCACGGTCACGGTGAATTTAGATTTACGTTCTACCTTTGGGGGGTCTATCACGATCTCGACAATCTTTATTTTTGGTATTTCGGACTCATCCAATTCCGGGGAAGCGTCTTCGGTCACCACAGGAGCGGCGACTACTGCTCCCGGCCCTCCGGGAGGGGAACTCGGAGAAGGGGCAACCGGCGTATCTGGGAATGCGGGGACAGGATTGGCCTCGGGACCTTTTGCCGTCTCACTCCCTACGGTTTTATTGGCATTTTCGATCCAACGGAGTCCCTCTTCATACCGCTTTTTCTCTGCGCTGAGAAACCCCTGGATGGTGGCTGTGACTGCCAGGAGGGAGGCTCGAAGTTTTTGATTCTCTTTAATAATATCTTCATAGTCTCTGTTAAATTCTTTATCCTTATTTCTTAGTTGTTTGATGTCTTGCGAGAGGGTTTTGATTTTCTTCCTCAGGTCATCCTGGCCTTCTCTCGTTTCTTTTTTAAAGGTATTGATTGACTGTTGGGTGCGTTCGTTCGCGGATTCAATGTCCCCAAGCGTCGCACATCCAGTCGCGGCCAAAACATTCAACAAAATGAACGAAAGTGCGAGCTTCACATGGTTGCCCGACCCACATTCTTTCCGATCCATAACGCCCTCCATAAAAACTTTTTTGCTTGGTGGTCAATATACCAAATTTCCGGTTCCTGTCATCAACAATGGCGAAAAAAAGTTAATGGACAGGATCGCGCGTGAGAAACGCAGGTGATTTTCGACGTTGTGTTGCCTGTTCAAATGCATAGGCGATTTTTATCAATGTGGGTTCACTGAAGGCTCTTCCAAAAAATGAGATGCCGACGGGAATCCCGGAAATGTACCCTACAGGGACGGAAATATGAGGATAGCCGGCTACAGCCGGAGCTGATGGCAACCACTGTTTGCTTGTCCAGGGAGGAACAATATGATCGCCCAGCGTGAGGTCAATCGGGAAAGCCGGACCCAATGTGGGACCCACAATCACGTCGAGATAATATTTCTTGATGGTGGCATCAATTCCCTCGGTGGCGGCAAGCCGAAAACTGTGCTGGCGGGCCTCTCTATAGGCCTTGTCAGTTAAAGGGCCTATCTGATCCGCCATTTCAAATATTTCTTGTTCAAAGTAGGGCATTTCGATCGGCCGGTGCTGTTCATTGAATGCCATAAGGTCCCGTAACGATTGAGGGCCAAGTGGAGACCGTTTCCGGAGATACGCTTCGAAAGAGGTTTTGAATTCATACAACAGAACGGTGAATTCAGAGGCACCGAATTGTCCGGCCGTTTCCACATTCGCCGGGTCTATGATGACAGCCCCGTGATGTTTCATCACCTCGATAGCCTTGTTGATGAGCGCATCGAGGTGTTCGTGATAGCCAAAATAATTTCTGGCAATGCCGATCCGAGCCCCACGGAGTCCGTCTTTTTGAAGGAATGGCCTATAATCGGAGTGAGATTTCCCATGAGACTCATCAGTCCGGGGATCATGCGGATCGAGTCCCGTCAGGGCTCCCAGGAGAATGGCCGCATCGGACACCGTTCTTGCCATGGGTCCCGCCGTATCCTGCGAAGGGGATATGGGAATGAGGCCGGCACGACTGATGAGGCCAACCGTGGGTTTGAGCCCGACGATGGAGTTGGCTGAGGCCGGGCACACAATTGAGCCGTCGGTTTCAGTCCCAATGGCGACGGTTACCAAGTTGGCCGCCACCGCGACAGCTGATCCGGAGCTGGACCCACAGGGATTCCGAGTCAGGATATACGGATTTTTGGTTTGTCCCCCCCGTGCGCTCCATCCACTGCTGGCACGTGTAGAACGAAAATAGGCCCACTCGGACATATTCGCTTTCCCGATAATCACCGCACCGGCCTCACGGAGTTTTTTTGCGACAAAGGAATCACCGGTGCCAGGGACCCCATCCAAGGCATAGGATCCGGCGGTAGTCTGAAGTTTATCCGCCGTTTCGATATTGTCTTTGACAAGAACGGGAATCCCGTGCAAGGGACCTCGTACCCGGCCGTTCCGGCGTTCTTGGTCCAGTTGTTCAGCCACAGCCAAGGCGTCGGGATTCACTTCCAGATAGGATCGAAGGGCGGGGCCTTTTTTATCGATCTCCTCCACGCGTGTCAGATAGGCCTCAACGATCGCGCGTGAGGAATAAGTTCCGGTACGCATGCCTGCCTGTAAATCGGCGATGGTCACCTCATCCAGGTCAAACGCGTGGAGCCCAATCGCTGGAAAGATGAGGCAGGCGAGTGCCAAAGCCGTCAGTACACGACAGAATCGCCGTAGGCCAATGAGATATAAGGTTTTCTTTTTCTCGACAAACATATCCAATAACTTTCGTATTGAAGGAGTCGTGTAGTGGTTTTCCCTAACCTTCCCCGCAAATCAGGTGACTTGAATCCAGCTTTCCCTGCTTGTTTCCGGTATAAGAAAAATTGCCGTGATCAGGGTAATCGCTGCCGCAAAGGTGATCCAATAGGCTGGCGTGATCGGGTTTCCTGTGAGGGCGATCAGCCAAGCGGCGATCAACGGGGTCGTCCCGCCAAACCAACCAATCGAGGCGTTATAGGCAAAAGCCAGGCCGGTGCAACGAACGGCTGTGGGGATCAGTTCCACGCTGGTCGTCACAACGCCACCGGCCATTAATCCAATGGCTATGGCAAAGCCCACCTCTCCCATAAAAATTACCACGGGCTCGGTGGTGTGAATAAGATGAAACAAGGGAATGGATCCAAGGGTGAGGAGCGTACCTCCAGTGATCAAAAGGGGTCTTCGCCCGAACCGGTCGGCTAACCAGGCGCCTGCGGGAAGGAGAACTAACAACAGCGACATGCTCAGGGTGTTGAGATTGAACGCCACTTGTCCGGGAAGGTTATCGACCACCTTAATATAGGTCACCGCATAGACGAAGGCCGCGTAGAAAGACACCCCAAACCCGACATTCAAGAGTGCAACCCGGATGACCGATGGACGATGTTTTCCAAAAGAATCGAGGATCGGGCTTTGGCTATCACCCCTTGGTTTATCGGTATGAATGCTGCGCCGTACGAGATATCCGGTGCCAGCCACCAGGGCCCCCACGAGGAACGGAAGACGCCAGCCCCACGTCGCCACTTGCGAAGCGGTCAGAATATTGGTGAGGAGGGCACCCACTCCTGAGCCGAGAAGAATGCCTGCGGTCGCCCCCCATACCCCCCAAATGGCGTTAAAGGCTCTTCGATCTTGCGGAGCATTCTCGACTAAGAATACAAGAGAACTGGTATATTCTCCTCCAACCGATAGGCCTTGAATAATTCGAAGGGTCACCAGCAGGACGGGCGCCGCCAATCCTATTGACTGGTGGGTGGGTAACAGACCAATGATAACAGTCGGGATGGCCATGGTCAGCACCGATAAGGTTAATGCTCGCGAGCGGCCTACTAAATCACCGATCCGTCCGAATAACAAGCCACCTAAAGGGCGGACTAAAAATCCTGCGGCAAAGGCTCCGAAGGCCGCGATGAGTGAGACGGTGGGATTATCGGAAGGAAAAAATTGATGGCCGATGACGCTCGCAAAAAATCCGTACACCGCAAAGTCATACCATTCCATGACGTTGCCGACCAGGCCCGCTAAGATGATGCGTCCTTGTGACGGTTTGGGCCGGACGTTATTCATAATGTGGCAGTGATCCAAACTAATTTGGAGCGCCCGCGAGCGCGAAGATGGGAGAATCGGATACAGCCGATGGTTTAAAGGGATGATTAATTCCCAGTTTTACAAGCGCTCTTATCTTCTTTGGGGCACAAGGCCGGATTTCGCAGGGCTGAAAGGAGTCCGGAAAACCCCAGGTCGGTAACCGAAATGGAGTGCATGATTTCCACAGGTTCCACGGTAGTTCCATAAAAGGATTGGTTGAAATCATCGGAAACAACGATACGAATTCCGCTTAGAGGAATATTCGTGTAGGTTCCCGTAGATTTCAACCTTGAAAAGGAAACCACATCGACGGCTAAGTCATCAATGGGAGATTGCTGGAGAGTCGTTCCATCGGCTAATTTGAGACCCCTCCCCAGTTGAAACCCACCCGTATAAAAGGAACTCAATGCCATGTGACTTCTGATCAGAAGCACGATTTCTAATTTATCACTGGTGAGGTTAAAGCCCAAATCAGGGACTTCCACCCTATAGAAGGCTTTTTGGGACCATCCGTCTTTCTGTCGAACGATCAGGACTCCGCTTCCTCCTGTTAACATCCTTCCCCTATAGAGGTTTGGGCCGATAAAAATGGCCATGGCTTTCGTGACATGCTCTTTGAACCAATCATTCTTTGCAGATAAATCTAAAATGAGGGCTTCCGCTGCATTCGCGAGTTCCTGCTCCTCCTCCTGCTCCTCCATATCCTCCTCCATTTGAGCCCATGCGGGAACTCCAACGACGGAGGTAAAAAAACTGAACAGGAGGAGGAGACATAGTATCCGCGAAAAAATAACGACCTGGCCGTAAGGTTTTTGCATGGTGGAGTCCTTCCGACAACAAATTTGGATTGGAGATATCATTGAGGCATTCTCCATTCAATTACTTGTTTATCAAAACGGCGATCATTGTACCCCAATGAGTTTCATAGGGTGGCCATCGGCTTAATGTTAATGGTGCTACTCCGGCCGATACCGTACCCAGAGAAGGCAAATATTGTCAAAGGGATAAGGCCGGGGCGAATCCTATGTCTTGACTTTACTTAGTTTTGATTTACAGGCTCCCCATCCGAAACCCGAAACCCGAAACCCGAAACCCGAAACTCTTCCCCCTTGGGGCAGCCTTCAGCTTATTGCCCAAACTGTTGGCGAAGGGCCTCAATTCGTTTTCGATTCATTCCGAGGTCAGAATATCCAATCCGGGAGGCCGATCGCACATGAATCAGTTTTTTTTTATAGTCGAACAGGAACTCCACATCATCAACAAATCGAAAAATGAGGGAAGTCCATTCAGTATGAATATAATGTTCGGTGTTTGAAATGATTTGGGTGCGCGGCATAGATTCAATGACCTTCAGAAGCCTGGCTCTTGCCTCGTTCGTTGAATCAGGGTAAGAAAGAGGCTCAACGAAATGGGAGGGGTCCGGGCTCTGGGATGAGACACAATTGGGGGAATCGGGACAAGGAGATAATTTCCCGTGGGTGATTCCTATTGCCATGGTTCAAGATTCGAAAGAGAAAAGGGAGTGCAAGGATAATTAAGGGGTCGCCACCTTGAAATTAGGATCCGCCGGGTTTCTCGGTGAACAAGCGACTGTTGAGGATTTTCCGTCCAATGAAAATTAGGCTGAAAGAAATCAACAATGATATGGGGACAAACACCCCGGAGGCGAAGGTGGCATTTTCCAACCATCCCGCTTCTTGCAAGGCTTTGAACACATAGTCCCCAAGCCCGCTTAAATAGTAGGCAATCACAATAATGGAAAGGCCTTCAACGGTGTGTTGGAGGATGGCCTGGCTTTTGGTTGTCTTGTCCACGCTCGCCAACATTTTCAGATTTTGATCTTGTAACGCAATATTATGATCTTGCAGCAGCAATTCCACTTTCGTCCGAATCACCGAAATCGTTCCTTCAAAATCTTTTTCAAGCGCGTCGATTCTTCGGAGGAGTTGTTGGTATCCTTCGGCCACCCCGGTGATTTTGTGTTGGATGAAATCCGAAATCAATCGCCCGCTGGTCAGGGGCTGTTCCTGTAAAGCCTGGAGATTGCTTATGACAATCGTTTCGTAGGGAACAGATGCGGACAATTTGTAACGCATGGATTCAGCCATTCTGCTCACTTTCATAAAATCCTGGGTCAGAACGGTCAGCCAGTTTTGAAGCGTACCGGATGTGGCAGATTCAAGTTGTGTCGTGATCACATTCCGCTGATAAAGATGCCGTTGTTCAAACTGATGAACTTGATCCACTGATGCGCTAAAGGCCTGGTAAGGAAGTAAAATGAGGTGAGTGTAGTTTTCAATGGCCACGATGGTATCGATCAACCGAGCGAGTTGTGGAAGCAAAACATCCCGTGAAGTTGAATACAGACAATACCGCTCTCGCGAATACTCATCCGGGGTGAAATTTGCTACAACGGATATGTCCTTCCCGAAGACGCGGCTCCCATACAATTGAGGGCCCGCCATTTTGGCTTTCAATTCCTCCGGGGTGAATTGCATGTTGGGACATATGAGAATATCCAAGGCATTGACCTGGATACCTAAAGGAGACAAGGGAAATTGATATTGGGGAAATGTGATAGGCCCAAATTCCAAAGGTTTGGTTGATTCGTGCGGAATGTGCCATATCTGGTAACTGTAATATTCCGTATGTGCCTCCCAGGCGAGGACGAGACGGTCGCCGTTTTCAGCCATGAGGACTCCAAAGCCGAATTTGTCGTAAACGACCCTTTGCTCATCCGGAATGTGAAAGCAATCCAGAAGTTCTTTGAACTCCCTGCGACTTTGCGGGCGCTCCATCGGGGGGTTAGCCATACGATGGGCGATATGGTGGACATGGGCGGGGGCATCGAGCCAGTCTGCTAAATATTTTTTTGGAGGTTCATGGAGCTGGCGCAGGTAGCTGTGCATTGAGGGTTTGGGTTTAAGGCTCATGGAATGATCTGCGTAGATGATGACGAAGTGTAAGGTTCCAGGTGTCAGGATTCAAGTTTCAGGTAAAAAAATCTAATAGTCTTCTTTCTGCCTTAACCTCGTGCCTCCGCTGATTTGTGATGCTGGACGAAATCAATGATCCGGTTTTCAGCCCAGAAGAGATCTTCATCCGGATGGGGTCTCTGGAGAAAACCACAATGTCCGCCATACCGTGGTGCGACAAAATGAATTGCCGGGTTGGTCCGAATTGCCGACTCTTCGAAAATGTGATAGGGGATGAACGGATCGTCTTGCGCGGTGATGATGAGTGTAGGCAGATGAATGTGTTCCAGAACATGTCGGGCTCCGCTTCGTTCATAATAATCGACGGCATCGCGGTAACCGTCGTCCTTTGATGTGAATGCATCATCAAATTCGCGAAGCGTTCGGACTTTGTTCAGTTGAGAAAGATCCCATTTATCCGGGAATATTTTCGCTTTCCGTTGAAGACGGTCTTTTAAATTCTTTAAAAAATATTTGTAATAGATCCAATTCTCCGGTTGCTGAAGGGCCTCAACACATTTGGCCGGATTGATATTCGGACATACGGCGATCACGCCCCTTAAAGCTGGCAGACTGTCACCGGCCTCACCGGCCAGCTTCAGGCTTAGGTTTCCCCCCATGGAATACCCGGCTACCCAGATTTCCGAAAGCTCGTCATGATTCATGAGCTCAGTCACGATCGCGCGCAGGTCACCGCTCATTCCTCCATTGTAGAGCGTGGGAGTCAGATGTTCTGTTCCGCCGCAATTTCGTTGATTCATGCGCACCACGTTCAGCCCCACCTTCCAGGCTTTATGCGCAATGCCCTTCATGTAGTGGGATTCCGTACATCCTTCAAGACCGTGGACCAGCAGGATTGTGGGGGACAGGTTGGGAGAAGATTGCCAATGGCATTTCGTCAGGACACGGGATCCAGGTTCGACTTCAAACATACGCTCTTCTATTGGTATGTTTTGGAGCAATCCGGGTCGGGGCCACCAACGAGGGGTTAACGTCATACGATGGGGGCCCTTGAGTAAAGGATACGGGGAAAAATGGATTGGTTCCCTCTTCATCTGTTCACAGGCGGTTGGGGATAACTTTTGATGTTTCCAAATTGTTTCGGAATTGTTAAGTAAGTGCGCGAAAGAAAAAACGTTTCTTCTCACATGGCAGCTATATACTGGGTATTTGGTCTAAGGGTAATTTATAAGCCACAAAATATAGTACCCAAAAATTTGTCGCCACTATGCCTAAAGAATAGGCATTTTGCAGAACAAACAAAATTGGAAAGCCTTTTCATCATTGGTATTGGCCATCATCCACAAGGTTATCCCCAGTTTCTGGTGGTGAGTAAATCCAGGCCAAAATTCCACTCTCGTACTTCATACAATAAAATTGAACTCACTGGCCCACATTCCAAATGTTCATGACAAGGCGTTGCATCGTAAGGTACGGATATCCTTATAGAATCTCTAAACCCCCAAGGAATAAAACCTTGGAGGTCCCTGGATGTAAGTAAAACGAAGATGGTTCCGTGTAATATTACCTTACTCGTCAATAACAAGAATACATTTTACCGCGTCCCGTCATCAAAAGTGGAATTCAATCAGCGACCAACCGGAATGGACACCAGCGAACTCCTTCGAGTATTCACGAATCGTCATCAAAATGGGAGTCTCGATGGATAAGAAGTCTTCGGCACGCATTTCCTTGGCTCCAGAGACCTTTATCACCTTAATGGTTGTGTGTTGTGGAATCATTGCCACTTTATCCTTCGTTATCTTCGAGGCACCCGATCCCTCATCTGATCCTCAGGCTATGACAAAAAGTCCCTCTCAGGCCTCGACCATGAATCCACCATCTCAGGAAATCGTTTTATCATCCACCGTGCCTCTTTCAACGGGAGATGAACCGATAGATCAACTTTTTATTCAGTCGGGCTGTGCGGTATGCCATACCATTCCTGGGATAGATCCAGCCAAGGGGAGGGAAGGGCCCATTTTGGTTTTAGGAATTAACGGGCCCAAGCGACTGGCCGATCCCAATTACCAGGGAACGGCCACCACAGTTCGGGAATACATCATGGAATCAATTTTGAATCCGGGAGCCTACGTCGTGTCAGGCTATCCTGACCGGGTCATGCCCCGGTGGTACGGGAAGAAGCTCAATGCCAAGGCGCTAGATCGCATTGCTTCCTATTTGGAGGGGCTACCATAGGGCTAGGAACTCTTAAGGGCAGGAAGCGATTTCAAATAGGATGCGCTGCGAAAGGGCGGACCAGGTCTAGTACAAAAAATAGCGGTCATTCGGGTGTGGTTGGCCTTACGGCTGAGACGACAGGACGTGGTGGGAAACTGTTTCCTTAGGATTGCACCGGTGAAATGCTGGCAGATCTCGACCTTTCCCCTCCATGGTCTGTCACCATGGAGGGAAACACGCCTCCGCCAATCTAAAAAGTCTTATATTCAAGCCACTTGCCGTTGAGGGTAATCTTGCAACGGTCTTCTCCCTGACTGCCTTTGACCTTTTCCATATCGATGCTGAAATCAATCGCGCTCATGATGCCATCGCCGAACATTTCGTTGGCCATCTCCCGTAATGCCTCACCGTAGACCCCAATGACTTCATACAGTCGGTATTTAAATGGGTCGGTCGTATTGGGAAAATCCGTTCGAATCGGAAATTTACAGAGACTCATCGCAGAATCTGGATCTAGGTCCAGCATGGCTCCTACGGTTTCCGCCTCCTGTTGGGAGAGCCGGTGATTTCCGTTGAGCGCTGCGGCAACAAAGGTGGGACTTTTGTCCACTGCCTTTGCAAGGTCGGCGATTGTGACTTTATTCGCAAGTCGTTTTGCCTTAATGGTCTCTTTCAATGTGGTTGGTTCCATGATGCGATCTCCTTTCTCGTAGATTGTTTTGATTGAGGGTGTCCCGTTCCATTGCCGTTGCTTTGAAACCGAATGGCCACCGGGTCCGAATTAGGCGGTGCTGACTGGTCCGCTGAGACGGAATCAGATTCCTGGGAGGCATGGCGGACGAGAAATTGAATGACATGATTTCTAATTTTATAATAGTGTTCGTGCTCAATAATGGTGGCTCGCGATCTCGGCCGGGGGATGGTCACATCTACGATTTCCCCAATACGAGAGGATGGTCCATTGGTCATTAACATGATGCGGTCGGAGAGCAAAATGGCCTCATCCACATCATGCGTTACCATGAACACGGTGTTGCGAGTGGCATTCCACATCTGTACCAGCTCTTCCTGAATCACCCCCCGCGTCAGGGCATCAATTTGTGCAAAGGGCTCGTCCAACAGCAGGACTTTGGGTTCAATAGAGAATGCCCTTGCGAGGCCAACTCGCTGTTTCATACCGCCGGACAGGGCCGAGGGCCGTTTTTTTTCTGCCCCTTCAAGACCCACGAGTTTAATATACTTCTGTACATGAGCGTTCACGTCAGCGATCGTCCAATCGGGATAGGCTGACCGAACAGCCAAAGCGATGTTCTCGAAAACGGTCATCCAGGGCATCAAGGCAAAGTTCTGAAACACGACCATTCGGTCCAAGCCGGGACCCGTTACCTCGTGTCCATTAAGAACCGCCCCGCCTTCGGAGGGGGTTTCCAAACCTGCAATAATGTTGAGAAGAGTGCTTTTCCCACAACCGGAATGCCCGATCACCGTGACAAATTCGCCTTTTTCGATTTTCACGGTGATGTCTTTGAAAATACACACGTCACCGTCCCCGGAATGACTGGGAAAATATTTACTCACATGGTCTATGGTCAAAAAGGACATAATTTACTCCTGGTAAGTCACCAAGCCCGCCAATTTGTTAAATCCAGAATCTAAGGTTACCCCCACGACGCCGACAACTAAAATCGCGAAAATGACCCCCGAAATGTCGAGATTGTTCCATTCGATCCAACTGAGATATCCCACACCCAGTTCTCCCAGCAACATTTCTGCCGGAACGACGGCAACGAGTGCACTGCCAAACGAAATGCGAAGTCCATTCACTATGGTGGGAGCCGCGCCGGGAAGAACCACCTTATACAGTCGTTTGAACCAGGAAAGTTGGAGAATGGAAGCGACCTGCAAATATTCCTTTCGCAGCGAATTGACACCGAATGCGGTGGTGGCCAGGGTCGGCCAAATGGCTGCCATAAACACCACCAGGATCGCGGTCATTTTTGGATCTTTGACCGTGTACAAGAGCAGCGGCATCCAGGCTAATGGCGAGATGGGTTTAAGGATCTGAATGAAAGGATTAACCGCTCGAAATAAGAGCTGGTTTAACCCCAGGATGATCCCCAGGAGGATGGCAGTCACGGAGGCGGCCAGGAACCCAAGGCCAAATCGTGAGACCGTATACCCCACCAAATACGCAATGCCATGATCATTGGTCCCGTTGATTTCAAATGCCCCATTTAGTTCGGCCCATGTTTTTTCCGCAACCATGAAGGGGCCAGGAACCCCTTTGACTTTCTCCTTCTCTGGATTCCAGACATATTGTCCATTCTCGGTTTGAATGATATCGCCATTGAATTGCAGCAGGGTTAATTCGTCTTCGGTTTTGCCTGTGGGGTCGAAGGCCGGACGAAGTGTCAGCAACTGCCACACGGCTAGGAACACTCCCAGTAGAAGGACTGTGATCACCCAAGGATTTTGCGTCCTCTTTTTTCCCATCGACCTTTTTCCTCCTTTTACACCATTTTCATGCTGTTGATTGGAAAACTTTTGACATACGCTTCGGGTTTGTTGGGATCAAACTCCCGGCCCATAATCGTATGTTTGATCATGGTCGCATTATGGGTGGGGTACCCCAGTTCCTTTGACACCTTGTCGCAATCTGCTGCCAGATACACTTTTTCAGCCACGGCCTGATAATTCACATCTCCCTCCAGGTGCCCCCAACGTTTCATTTGCGTCAGAATCCAAATGGCCATGGAATGGTACGGGTAAGGGTCAAAGTCAATGCGATTGGGTTCTTTCTTAATGGCGCCCAAGCCATCGGCGTACGTTCCGGTCAGGACCTGTTCCAAGACAATCACCGGCTGGTTCAGATAATTTTTCGGTGCGATCGCTTTGGCGATTTCTTTTCGATTTCCTGGTTTCGAAGCGTAATGGGTGGCGTCGACAATCGCTCTGAACAACGCCAGGAATGTGTTCGGATACTGGTTGGCGAACTCTTGGGAAATCGCGAAGGCACAGCACGGATGTCGATCCCAAATGTCCTTCGAGAGTTTATACAGAAAGCCGACGTTCTCGTACACGGCCCGCTGATTAAATGGATCGGGAGCCAGATATCCGTCCACGTTGCCGGCCTTGAGATTGGCGACCATTTCCGGTGGGGGGACAACCCGAATTTGGACATCCTTGTCGGGATGGACCCCGCCCTCGGCGAGATAATACCGGAGCAAATAGTTGTGCATGGAATAATCAAAAGGCACGCAAAAGCGAAACCCTTTCATATCAGCCGCTTTTTTCACCCCTTTATGCTTGATATGGAGCGTAATGGCCTGTCCATTAATATTTTCTACCGCCGGCATATAAAACGGTACTTGAGGAGAGCCTGCACCCAAGGTAATGGCCAGTGGCATGGGCGATAGCATGTGCGCGGCGTCCACGTCTTTGTTAATGGCCCAATCGCGCACCATGGCCCACCCAGCGGCTCGTTTCACTTTGGCGTTTAACCCGTGTTTTTGGTAAAAACCCATGGGTTCAGCCATGATGATGGGGGTCGCACAGGTAATCGGAATAAAGCCGATGCTGAGATCCTTTTTTTCCGGCTTCCCGACCGGGTCGGCCGCCAAGGCTTTTAATTTGGACATCGGAAACACATCACCAATCAGACCGAGTAAGGCCGCTCCACCCAGACCGGTCAGAAATTGGCGTCTGGTCGGCCCGGCCGCTTCCAGAACCGCTTTCGTGACCGTGGTTTCCAGGGTTCTTGAAAAATGATCATCAGCCGACATTGCAGGCTCCGCGGAACTGGGTTCCGATACTAGTGGATCGCCAGGGGGTGTGGATTTGGAAGTCATGGTTCCTCCTTACATAGCCTTGAGAGTGGTATGTCACGATATTTTTTTTAATTCAAAAAAAAGGGCGCCAGGTCGTGAGAGTCCCACTGACTCTCCAACCTGGCGCCCTTGCCAGAAAGAGATCTAACATCCCTGTCAGACCATGGATCGTTATCTTTGTAATGTTGTTGTTGATGAAACTCTAAGCAAGATGAATGCCAAATGGTTTTTCCATCTTGTTTATTGGGGGTTTTTATAAAAATGCCGAAACTGAGTATGACGATGCTCCGAAAAAGCTGACATTTTTGTCCGACTTCGGACAAAATTGTCGTTCAAATTTGTACGATCCCTGCGCATAGCAGGAAAGATGGAACAGTAAAAACCGTACTTCAAATGATAAGCTCGCTGAGCCATTGTGATGAGTAAAGGAGGATGACCAAGATGATTCGGATAAAAAAATTGGATCATATCGTTATACGTGCCAAAGATGCTGAACGATTAACCCAATTTTATTGTTCTGTCCTAGGATGTACGGTTGAGCGGAAACTTTCACCAGATATTGGGCTGTTTCAATTGCGGGCGGGAGATGCATTGATTGATATCGTTGCAGTTGACAGTGAGTTAGGGAGACAAGGTGGAGCGCCACCCGGGGAGAACGGCCGGAACATGGATCACTTCTGTGTTCGTCTGGAAACGTTTAAAGAAGAAGCCATTCGTGAACACCTCGCGAGGCACAATGTGAAGGGCAGCAAACTGGAAAGCCGATATGGGGCGGAAGGCAATGGTCCCTCCATCTACATTCAGGATCCGGAAGGGAACACCGTCGAACTTAAGGGGGCACCGTTTAACGACGCATAATAAAAAGTCAAAAAGCGACTTAAAAATGATATAAAAGGTATCAATAAAAGGAGGAAATATGGAGGAAATTCAACTCTGGATTGAAAAGCAAAAAATCGTTGACCTGCTTTCAGAATATACTTTGGCAATAGATCGGCACGATCCCGAAGGTTGGGCGAATTGCTTTACCGATGATGGCTTCATTGGATTTGGCGACCTGTGCATCCGGGGCCGGGCCAACCTCCGTGAATATGCGAGAGTTCATTCACAAATTGGGTCCCGCCACCTGACGACATCGCCCCTTTACCAAATCGCTGACGACTGTCAAAATGCCACGGGAAACGCCACGACTGTGGTGACCGCCTCCACCTCCAATGGTTACAAGATTCTTTTTATTGGAAGCTACACGGATAAACTTAAAAAAGTAGATGGCAAATGGTTTTTTACGGAGCGGTGGGTAAAGGATGAGGCGATGCCGGGTCGCCCTGAATTTTTTGCCGGGTCAGTCGATCCGGACATAGTAGAACTGACGAAACCCCTGTTTGAGGCATTTCAGCGGATTGGTGAAAAAGTTAGGTCCAAAGGTTAACACGTACTTTCCTAACCTGTCGGTTGCCAGCCCGACATGACACAACGTTGGGCAACCAGCGGTAGGAAACTGTCAATATCTTGAGAAATTGTTTGCATGAATTCTTCGGCGAGAATTTGGTCGGTAAAACATTCGAACACATCGTCGAGAAAACCGGCCCGGAGAAGTGGATGATGCAGAAAATTTATTCCTGCTCCGGTCTCTACGGCCAGCGGCCATTCGGTCACATTGACCTTCTTTAAGCCACTTTCAATAAGCCATTGGCGGGCATCCCCTGCCGTGGGTCGTTCGGCAATGTAGTCCGCCAGGGCCTGACGTTCTTTCGTCAACTCACGACTCATCATTTCCTGATCAATGCGTTGCCATAACGAGTCAAAGGTGCCACGGGACGGAAAGGAAAGAACGATTTGCCCGCCGGGTTTGAGGAACCGAACTAATTGTTGAAGGGCTTCTCTGCGGTCAGGCCGAAAAAACATAAAGGCGAGGTTGCCCGTAATACGGTCAAACTGTCCAAGATCCGTTGATAAATGCCGAACATCTCCGGGCCGAAATTCCAGCCATGGAAACTGTGACCCCTGGAAGGCCCGAGCGCGCATCAGTTGCATCTCATTAATATCAATGGCCGTCACACGGCCCGTCGGACCGACACGATGCGCTAAATAGAAGGCCGGAATGCCTTCTCCACACATCACATCGAGAATGGTGATACCTGTCGAAAGATCCAATTGCTCCAACAAACTCTCCGCAAAAGGTGTCCCCCAATAATCTTTTTTGGGAAGTTCATGCAGATGCCGAGGGGGTGAAATGTGAGATGGGAATCTAGGTAAATGAGGCGGCATAGGGGTTATCCCGTTAGACAAAAAAGTCCTCGTTAAAAGGACGGAGGTCGATTTCGAGAGTCCAGGCTTGTTTGTCCTGAATGATCAAATTCCAATAAGCCTCAGCCATGGTCTCGGGGTTGAGAAGAGGTTCATCTGGAGCGGAGTCCGATCCCGGACGCGCCCAGGGTGTATCTATGGCACCATCGATCACGACATGAGCGACATGAATGCCCTTTGGCCATAATTCGCGAGCTAAGGATTCGGCTAATCCCCTGACTCCGAATTTGGCGCTACTAAACGCTACGGCGCCTCCTCGTCCGCGTACCGAAGAGGTTGCGCCAGAAAAGAGAATCGCGCCCTTTCCTTTCTTGACCATGTCCGGGACCACTTCCTGAGTGCAAAGGAAACTCGCATAGGGACCGACACGCCATGCCTGGGAAAAATCATCAGGTGTGATATCCTGCACTCCACCCCAAGCTGCATTCCCTGCATGATTAATCAAAATATCGATGGGGCCAACCTTTTCGCGTACAAGCTGAAAGCTTTTCTTCACCTGTGCGGGATCAGTGATATCGGTAGGAACGCTTAATGCAGAACCGTGTTCCCCTTTGACTTCCGCAGCCAATTGCGTCAAATAGCCGCTCGATCTGGCTAACATACCCACTCGGCACCCTTCCTTGACGCATTTTCGCACCAAAGCCGCACCCAATCCCGATCCGACTCCTGTGATGACGACCGTCTGTGACATGGTTCCTCCTTTGGGAATGCTTCACGTGTTAAAACTTTTCAGGCTGACGGGTGTTTGCGATATCGGCGATAACCTGTTGGAGGCCATACACTACCCTGGCCATGCGTTCATAATGAATTTTTTCTGGAGTATCACTGCCTCTGTGGTAGGCGGGATAGCGGAAAAGGGCGGTGTCGGTCACCATGATGGCCGGATACCCTTCCTTCCAAAAGGCCCAATGATCGGACCATCCCACACCTGGAATCCATCCGAACAGGGCACCGCCTTCAGACGGAAATTGGGCATGCTGACGAAAGGCTCCAACAAAGTTCCGTACCCAGGATCTGTTTTCTACATTGCTCACGAAGCCAATAAAATTGCCGGTCGAGGGATAGATCAAATTGAGGGGAAAGGGGTAGCTTTGACTGCCGGGTTCGTCGACGTAATATCCAATGGTTTCCAGGCTGATCATCAAGATGATGTTTTCTCCCTTCTGGCTGCTGCGCTTGGCGTAAACACGGCTCCCCATGTGTCGGGTCTGAAAGTAGGGTGGCTCCTCATTGGCAAAAGCGAGAAATCTCAGTGTGCGGAGAGGTTGGGTTGTTGAAAAGGCCCTAGCCAAAGCGAGCATGGCCGCCACTCCTGTCCCATTATCATTCGCGCCCGGACTGCCCCGGACTGAGTCATAATGTGCCCCGATGACGACAATTTCGTTTCGCTTTTCTGTTCCGGGCATTTCGGCCTCTAGGTTTTCGGCCAATTGTCCTCTCACCTCGTAGGCTTGCCTTCGGACTTCATATCCTGAGTCTGCCAGTGTGGCGCCAATATATTCTGCCGCCCTGAGGAGCTTGGGGTATTGAAACATATTGCGTTCTCCGATGTCCGCCCCGAGCGTATAAACGTAGGACTGGAGCTCGTGTTCAAGCGCTTCAGTTTCCTGAGTCACTGGGGGCAGCGGGCCTTGGTAGCTTTTTCCGGGCATATTGATCATCATAAAGCATCCTCCGCCAGTCGAGACACCAAGGATAACAAGGATTAAAGCTTTTTTCACAATTTTGACACTACCCCGACTGTGGAACACTGTAGTTTCATATCATCCCAATCTCCAACGGGTCCAATGGGTTTGACTCCAATCCATTGGTGTGCATCTATAGGTTACATGAAAAGGTATGGTATCTGATATTATGCCACCATTTTCTTGGCATTCGTACGGGAGTACAGCATGGTTACGAATTACAATGAATTGTATAATCAGCTGGCCATTCAGTATAAAAAAGCCAAGGGGCAACCATGGCGGACCCGGATTGAATTATTCTCGTTGATGAATTTGATCGGTGATCTTGGGGGCAAGAAAGTTATCGACGTGGCGTGCGGAGAAGGATGGTTGACCCGGGAACTCCGCAAAGCCGGCGCCCTCGAGGTGGTCGGCATCGACATTTCGGAAAAAATGATCGAGCTGGCCCGTTGGTACGAGGTGAGGGAACCGCTGGGGATCGAATACCGGATTGAGGATGCTCGAGCGACAGGCCCTCAACTGGATTTCGACCTTTCCATTTCCAATTGGCTTCTCGTGTACGCACACAATCGCGAGGAACTCGCTGTCATGTGTCGCGGACTGGCGCGAGGAGTTAAAGCCGGAGGCCGGATTGTGACATTACTTACGAACCCTGAATTGTACACCTGGCAGTCTCAGCCTCCGGATTACCGCAAATACGGGTTTGAGGTCCGATTGCCCGAATCCCCCTATGAAGGCGCCCCCGTCGTAATAACCCTTCACATGGGAGACGAGTCGATCGCGATCGAGAATTATTATCTGCCCAGAGAGGCGTATGAGTCAGCTCTGAGTGAAGCAGGGTTTCGTGAGATTGCGTTTCACAGAGTGACCCTCTCCCCTGATCCGCAAGCGGGTGAAGAAGGAGACCATTGGGATCATTTTCTTCAATATCCCTTCATGATCATAATTGATGGGATAAAAGCATAGGATCGGCCGGGGCTTTTTCAACTTTTTCATACTGTCTTGTCTCGGAGGGGGTGATTGCTTATGAAATCAGTTAGCTCTTTTAGAACTGCGTTTCAGGATGTTTATAGCAATTTGGTTCTTAAGGAACCGAAACCCCGGTTCCGGGAAGATATAGGGTACGACGGTATTTCCGGGATCCCTTAACAATCTTTTAAGATCTTCGGCAGGGGTACGGTCTGGAACGAGTCCGGTGACTGAAAAACCCGCACAGCAAGGCCTCCAGAATTCTGACGGGAAAGGAAAGGGATCGCTCCCCGGAAGTATGCGGATTCCCAACTGTTCGGCCTGTGTAAATTGAATGGGGAGGGGCAAGAAACCCGGTCTATGGCTATTGTCCCCCAGAAAAAAGTCCTCGGCCGGTTGGGAGGGGAGCAGTTCGGCGAGAATTTTCCCACGGTGACCCCACCATTTGCCGAACGACCAGGGAAGGACCGGTATGGCACCGCTGCGCCGCACTGCGTCAATAGTTTCTCGGAGAGCCGTTCCGTCTGGGAAAATGCTATCCGTAAGTAGAGCCGAGACTTCTACATGTTCCATCGTGACGATCTGCCGCCCTGCAAGAAAAAAAAGTTTTCCGCCTTCGCTTGACTCTGCTTTCAGAGAGCAACTTTCCCCTGTAGCATGGAACGTCCATTGGTTGCCGGAGGAGCCTTGAAGGGCCTGTCCCTTCTCAGCATAGGTGGTCAATCGCCGGAACCAATCAACCCCGAAGGATTCCGTTAACAGAATCATTCCAGTGAAATCATCTTCCCTCTTTTTGCGTCGGGCTTCCGATTTGCAGTTTGCATAGGCGACATCGAGAAAGCGCGGGAGGTCAAAACATTCAAAGATATGGACGTGGGCATCCGCAATAATGAGATGGTGAGACTTCATGGGTTCACAAGGTGGTGAGGCGTCCTGTTAAAAGTGATCGAGATATTCTTTTAACGCTACGGCATTATTGAAACGTTCTTCCCTGGAAGCAAAGACTAAGGTCAGTGTTTCGGATCTTGCTCTTTCCGCAATGGGGGATATGACCTCCAATTGTTGATCGAGTTCAGCGGCATACCTCTTTTTGAATTCCTTCCATTTTGACGAATCATGGCTGAACCACTTTCTCAGTTCCGTAGAGGGAGCAGCCTCTTTTAGCCAAAGATCAATTTTGGCATCTTGTTTCGTCAGCCCTCGCGGCCACAGCCGTTCGACCAAAATGCGAACCCCATCGTGTTTGGCAGGCTTCTCGTAAATTCGCTTTAATAAGATTGGCATTGGTAAAATGTTGTATGCAGAAAACTAAATAAGTTAACAGTTTCGAGTTTCGGGTTTAAAATTCCAGGACCTAAAGAGTCTAGTCGGCTTATGGGAAATGTGCGGGTTACCTATATCCTTATGGCCAAAACTGTTGAAGGTAAAGAATTATCAATTAATAAAGAACGAACCCTTTTCGAACAGAATTCGGTCAACCCGGAAGATTTACGAGCTATACTGGAGCGGGATTTCCGAGAAAAAGAAAAGTCTGACCTGCAACAGCAACTGGGCAATGAAATTCGCAGCCTCGCATTTAAGGTCGCCAAAATCACCGAGCTTCAATCTGCTGGTGATGACGATCAAATGTAGGAATCAGATTCGCTATGCTTGTCATACTCATATTGATTGCAGCCGTCCTACTCTTAATCTGGATTGGAAGCATCCTTCAGCGGGTCTTTGCTGATTTTCTCAGCTACTTCCTGCTGGCCTATCTCACCAAGTTCGGATATTCCCAATTCAGTTGGATCGAGGAGCTATCCCAAATCATCTCCACCGTGGCGGTTGTATGGTTAGCCTATGTCCTGTGGAAAGACTTTGGAAAAACCCGCTTAAAGACTTTGCTCAAAGCCTTCCAGCATTAGGGAATGGTGAAAGAATAGGCATTAATACTTCAAGTTTTAGTTAAAGTAATGAATAGTCTCTGTTTTCTCGAAACCCGAAACCCGAAACTTCCCCATTCACTTCGCATCATGAAAGATAATACCCAGTGCCCACCGCTGGCCCTTCTTTATACGACTCACCCCATGCCGCATGCTCGCTCGGAGCATTCCTCGTTTCCCGGGAACAGGACGATCCGAGACGGGGAAAATTATCAAATCCCCGAGATTCGGGGTTAACACGGTGGCCCTCGATTGTTGTCGAGGGCGGTTCTCAACCAGAATAAATTCTCCCCCTTCAAACTCTTCATTTTTCTGACTCAGCATCACCATCGCCTGCAAAGGGAACACCGTGGGGCCATACAGGTCCCGGTGTAAGCAATTAAAGCCATCGGCTTCATAATACAGCATGAGCGGGGTTGGTTTGGTTTGGCCAACAGCCTGACAGCGTTTGCGAAATTGATTGAGGGTAGGGGGGTAAACATGTTTTAGCCGTAACTCACGCATCATCCTATTCGCAATCGGAGCAAGGTACGCATATAATTGAGTACGCAAATGTTGAACGACCTTCGGAAGAGGTTCGGCAAAATAGGCATATTCGCCAAGTCCAAAATTGAAGGATTCCATGACTATCCGCTTCCGAAAGAGCCTGGCATTGGAATACATTGTCCTGAGCTCAAGGCAAGCTTTTGGCCGTACAACCTGGCAGATATGGGAGTAGCCCAGCTTGGTGAGACTTCCTTGGACTCTCTCCCGGTCAATGCGATTTAATTCAATAATAGCTTGAAGTTTTGTTGTAGGTGTATTCTTCCTCATGGCTCTTTACTGGCTAGAGTGGATTTTTTGCCCCGACCAGTTTCAATCGTGGCTCCTGCAGGACCAGCTCCAACGTATAGACCAGGCTGTCCGCATCCTCCCGATTAAAAATCATCGGGGGTTTGATTTTGAGAACATTCCGAAAGGGACCATCGGTTCCGACGAGAATTCCGCGGTCTTTCAACCGTTCGGCTATATACCTGGTCTCTTCCGGAGCCGGTTCTAGAGTTTCGGTGTCTCTCACGAATTCAAGACCGAGGAATAATCCTTCTCCGCGAACGTCACCAATCAACGGATACCTGGTCTTCAAGTCACTCAGCTTTTCTTTCAAATAGGTCCCCACCGTCAAGGCATGCTGTTGCAAGTCTTCCTTCTCGATCACATTGAGAACAGACAATCCCACAGCACACGACACCGGATTCCCCCCGAAGGTATTAAAATACTCCATGCCATTCGAAAACGAATTGGCAATTTCAGGCGTCGTAACCACGGCACTCAGCGGGTGGCCATTCCCCATTGGTTTTCCTAATGTCACAATGTCCGGTTCCACGCCCTGGGTGTCAAATCCCCAAAAATGGGTTCCGACTCGTCCAAAACCAACCTGGACTTCATCAGCAATGCAAATACCGCCGGCTTCTCTAACGGAGCGATATACCTCGTTGAGATAATTCGGTGGTAGCACAATTTGTCCTCCACAACTTAATAGAGATTCACATATGAATGCAGCAATTCGTTGGCCCTTTTTCGTTGCTCGGTTGAGGACCTCGGAAACCTGGTCAGCATACCGGCGACCTGCATCATGATGGTCTTTGTAGGGACCCCGGTAACAGTCCGGCATCATCACCTTGTGCACATATGGTGGAGGACCGGTCCCGCCCGGCCCGTCGAATTTGTAAGAGCTGATATCGATGAGAGCGGAAGTATTGCCATGATAACCACCTTCAACGACGATAAAATCCGTTCCACCGGTATGGGCTCGAGCGAGCCGTAGCGCCAGTTCATTTGCCTCACTGCCTGAGCAAACGAAAAAGCAGACCTGCAAGGAATCGGGGAGGGTGGCGCACAGTCGCTCAGCATATTCGATAATGTTGTCATGTAAGTATCGCGTGTTGGTGTTAAGGAGGGCCATTTGCTTCCGGGCTGCTTCTACGACAACAGGGTGGCCATGTCCGACATGGTTCACGTTGTTAATCGTATCGAGATATTTCCTTCCCAAATGGTCATACACATACTGCATCCAACCTCGTACCAGTTTGAGGGGGTTCTCGTAAGATACGCTTAACGATCTGCCTAAATACCGTTTTCGAATTTCAAGTAGTTCTTTAGGTTCTAATTCAGGGTCAGAGTCTTTCATTGAAGGAATTTGGAGGATCAGATTGGGATCGGGGCACAGACTGAGCCACAAAGACCGATTCACCGGGGCGCAAACCCCTGGGAAGTCTCCTGAATAATTGAGAAGATCGGTTATGATCTGAAAATGCAGATGTGGGGGCCACTGTCCGTTAATGGAAGGGTCACCAATTGTTCCGATTCGATCCCCCTTTTTCAGAGGCATACCGACGGACAAATTTTCCAACGATTCCAAACTGAGATGACCATACAATGTATAAAATTCAGGACCGCCCTCGACGGAATGGTGCAGAATGACGGTTGGGCCATAATCATGAACTTGATCGTTGTTTTGAAAACTGTGAACGAGACCCTCTAGTGGGGCGAAGACGGATGATCCGGCTTTCATGAACAAATCGGTCCCAAGGTGAATGGTCCGGGATCTTTCAACCTCATCGCCCCCCTGTCTATAAGCCGATCCGGTGTAGGCCCGGTTGGCCTCGTTATAGCGTCCGATTCCCACGGTCACTCCAGCCTCTTCCATTTTCCTAAACATGATCGAGATTGCCAGATTGGTATCAGTCGGATCAGGAACATCAATAAATTCGGAACTTCCGGGACTCCGGTCAAACACGATGACATCCCCGCTGGATGTCGCAGGTTCGACCACAGAGCAAAAATCGTCTGAGTGATCGTTCAGCCAATGAATCACTTGGACAGCCTTTGGACAAGGAACCCATTCGCAGGCATCACGAAAAGCGTAATAAAACAATCTCGGGCTTAAACCTGAGATCTGTTCCAAGGTCGCCCAGGCAGGGGCTTCAGATACCGTGAGATAGGCATTGTCGGGATGAAGCTTTTTCTGACGAGCAGCCATCACCACACTCGTACAGAGCCGCATTGCGATCAGATCAAACAGTAAGCCCACTTCGATTTCTGTTAATGGACTCGCCTGATGATATCCGGAAACCACCTGCGCCGCGGCTGTGATGGGATCGGTGGTATCCAGTATGGCGTAGGCGGTACAGATCGCTAATTCGAAAATAGTATGAGACTCTATCATATCCCCGAAATCGATCAGCCCGGTGATCGTTCCGCCTTGCGGTCCAACATCCGTCACCAGAACGTTGTAGTCATTGGCATCATTGTGGATGATACTGGTCCGTAGTGTGGGGAACACCGGTGCAGCAAATTTTTGGAACCGTTCCAGGTTCGATTCAATGAGGGCGCGCTGATGGGAATCGGAAATGTGGGGAAGGTTTTCCGAAACCACCGCGCTGGCATTTCGCAGGTCCCATTCCAACGTGCGTTGTAAGGCCGGATGAGAAAAGTCCTTCAATGTTCGATCTAATTGACCAAGGCATTTTCCAAGGTCTTTAAGGAGACTCCCTGAAAAAGGTCGGGTCCGGACGAGGAGGTGCCCGGGGATATAAGACAACAGTCGTACAAAATGTTCGGTTCCGTCTTTAGCCTGTACGGTGAGAATGAGTTGGCCTGACTTACTGACGATGACTCTTGGACAACGAAGTGTTGTTTCCCTCTCCGCTAAATACTCGAGTGCCGCATTCTGGGCTTCCAAAATGTCCCGTACTTCTGAAGCGTTCGCGATTTTCAGGACGAACGCAGCCCCATCGGAAGATTCAATCAGAAAGTTTTGGTCGCGTTCACTGGGAAGCGGGCGGGTAGGACCTGTCACGCCGTATAGATCCCGGGCCAATGATGTAGCCTCTTCGGAGGTAAATTGTGGAAGTGCTTTGGAAGAATTCTTCATACGCTGATTCGGTATGCCAGGTGAAAGCTAGAATATTCTCTCATAGGATAATCGAATTACGCTAAGATGTGGAATCATGAAGATCTCGAGTTTTCATTCCTGGGATGTCTCCCCAAAGGAAGCTGTACGGATTCAAAAGCAGATTCGAGAGAAAATTATTCCATATGGGAAAGTCCAACCTGTTCGACTTGTCGCCGGTGCGGATGTCGCCTATGATAAAAAGAGTAACACGACATACGCTGGGGTGGCAGTGCTGCGGCTGCCAGATCTCGCCATGGTCGAAACCAATGTGGCCTCGTGCCCTACCTCTTTTCCGTATATCCCCGGGCTTTTAACTTTTCGTGAAGCTCCAGCAATAGTTCAGGTTTTGGAGAAAGTCCAATCAAATCCTGACGTCCTTTTCATTGATGGTCATGGACTCTCACATCCTCGGTCAGTGGGAATCGCCAGTCATATTGGTCTTCTCATCGACCGACCCGTGATCGGCTGCGCCAAATCGTTGTTGGTTGGAGACTATGCGGACCCGGATTCGCCTCGAGGGTCACAATCGTATCTTTTTAACAGGAATTCAGACATTATTGGCGCGGTGGTCCGAACACGTGACAAAGTAAAACCAGTATTCATCTCGATTGGACACCGCATTGACCTAGAAGAAGCCATAAAACTGACCCTCTCATGTGGAAAAGGCTATCGCATCCCGGAACCGACCAGGCAAGCCGATCTTTTAGTCGAGAAGGCCAAACGAGAATCACAAGAAGGCACCTAATTTTTTCTATAAAGCGATTCACGGAAAAGTTCCCTCTCCCTCAGGGAGAGGGTTAGGGTGAGGGTGGAAACGGACGAGGAGCTGTGACACTACAAACTGGCTGTTGATCGTTCAGAAGCAGAGGTCAAACATGAAGGAAAACCAATTCAGTTTCAACCCCGGGACATTCTGGGATCAAATAAAGGACCGATCAGGAAGAGCCAAAAAACTTGGAGCCCTGCATGCCATCCAGACGACATCAGAGTTCGTTCAGCAAAACAATCTGCAATTTCTGGTTCGAATTGTGTCTAATTTGGCCAAAAAGGCTCAGGAAAAAATTGATATCGGAAAAGTATCAAAAAGGCCGTGGGATGTCCATCAAGCCCGTCAGCGGGCTCAATACCGAGGGAGAGAGGCTGCGAGAAGGGCCTTGCGGGTATAGGAAATTCAAACGCTATTTTGAGGCGATAAGAGAAGGACCGAAGGGGCCATGGGATGTCAATCATGCCATTATTGCCTAATTTTTTTTCAGATCGACCAAACTTAATGGTATGGACGCTCCTGTTATAGTGCTGCGGCGTTATATTAGCTGTGAC
>CAZGFD010000008.1:0-155512 GCA_964525045.1 uncultured Nitrospiraceae bacterium
AGGTTAAGCGAATTTGACTAGAACTTTAGCCCCTACACGATTTCATATCTCATTGTTTGTTCGGCCTTTAGGTTACTGACTCAAGGGAGACAATCAGCCGAATTTGACGTAAGTCGACAATACCGTCTTATCTCTTTAATGCCTTGGTCTTACCTCCTTCGACGAAGCCATTTTTCAAACTCGGACCACGGCAAGGTATTGACTACGTTGACCTTTTCCAAACAAGACCGTCGGGCTTGGTCAATGCCAAATCGCATAAACTTCAACTAGTCCGTGCTATGCGCATCGGAATTGATAGCAATTTTACTCCGAATTCTTTGGCCTGTTTAACATACACATCTTTGAGATCGAGGCGCTGTGGTTGGGCGTATAATTCTAAGGCCACGTCATATTCTTGAGCTGCTTGAAAAACTTCTTCCAGATCCACTTCGACCGGCTCACTTCCCTGCATTTGGCGTTCCTTCGGATGGTGTTCACTCCCGACAACAAAGGCCCGGCCCTTCTCATTTTGCTGCTCGGTATATTCGGTAAGCAACTCGTTCACTTCAGCCTCCAGGGCTTGGGCTTTCAATTTCTCGGCTCCTGCCCGCAATACCTGGGGCAAGATATCACGACTCTCTCTGACGTTCGTTTTGGTACTCTCCCTCATCGTGGCATCTCTCCTTTTATGGTTGTGTTGTGGATGTTTTGCAACATCCAATTCAACTCGAGCCGCCGCGTTTTTCAACTTCCCTCAGACACTACTTTCGAGAGCAGCTCCCCCATCATCGGGCATTCCGAAAATGGTTCATCTCCCCCTGATGTACGGTATCGATTAGCAACTCCGCGGCTGTCATGTTCTTGGGTTGCCCTTTTTGATACTAAATTTTTTCATAGGGTTTATCGCTTGAAATATTAACTTAATGACAGCTTTTTTCCCTATGGAATGAGATGACTCGCCGGATTTAACTTCCAGAAGTTTTAATTCCAATAGGGAGGGCGTCCATAAAAATCAAAGACTTTCAATTCAAATTCGCGGTTGATAGGAAAGGAAGGATCAAATTTTGGAAAATGTTGAATCTGCTCGTAGGTCACATCGACTTTAAGTTGGCGGTCAGCCCACGTTATGTTCTTAATGCAGGAGGGGGGGGCAAGCACTTTTCCGCCTGGTAACCACTTTTGCGTATCAATGACGATATACCGGATAGGCCAATCGTTAATGTCGGCAATAAAATCGACAACTTGACCGACCTTTCCATTATTGGCCTGGATCGCGTACCCTATGACTTCCCTCACACTTCGCAAATGTGGATTCGCATGCTTTTGGGCCTCTTCCTCTCTTTTCTCTAGAGCGGCCTGAATCTCTTCTGTGATCGGCAGGGGCTCCATACCCATAGGAGCCGGAAACAACGGGTCAATTCCTCCCCAATAAGGTGGCCAATGGTAATAACGAGCAAGTTCACTTTCTTTTTGAAGGGAAACCGGTTTATCGGTGGTTACCTCTGGGCTTTGTTCTACCTGAGCTTTTGTCAAGTCAACGGGCAATAATTGAGTATTCCATTCCGGTTTCCCGAGAGAATAAGGGGATATTAACACTTGCCGGCCAGGCAGCCACGTGCCGGTGTCCACAATGAGATACCGTATTATCCATTCTTGGTCGTCAAAATAAAAATCCGAGACTTTTCCCATTTGACCATCAATAGCTTCAATCACATACCCTTGAAGAAATTTTAGACTTCTCAACATTTTTACATCTTCCTTTTTGTATTCACAGTTGGGAGAGGTCCTCCTACGGTTTAATGGTTTATTAGTTTTTTACTTTGCATCACGTGTTACCGGGGCGGTACAAATGTCCCTCAGGGCCACCATGACGTCACTGTCGGAGAGTTCAGGATGGAGTGGTTCCGATCGGACTATGGCGTCATTTATGGAAAGGATCCCTTTCAGCTTTCCCTCCTGGTCGATTACTGGAAGCCGTCGAATCTTTTTGGCGGCCATGAGAGAGAGGGCCGTTTTGACGTCATCGTCTTCTGAACAGGAATCGATCGATCCATTGATGACTTCCTTTGCCGAAATCTCTGACCCGGTTTTGCCTTTGGTGGCGAGTGCCATGGTAATATCTCGATCCGTCAGAACTCCCACCACTTGAGAGTCTCTCCCCACCACAGGCACCATGCCGCAGTCACTATCCCACATCATCATCGCGGCGGAAGCTATGGAAGTGTCTAGGTCACACACGGTAACGTTTCTTGTCATAAGATCTTGGACGTTCATGGCAGGTTCCTTTCTGGAAATTTTGAAAGTGGTTCGAAAAATTTGGGGTTCTTTGATGTCAGGTTTGTCAGAAAAGGATGTTGCGTCACCTTTCAGTATGGTCTCCCATTCCTTCTACTCCTTCTTGCGAGTAAAAAGCATGGACGGATGTGGAATGAAGAAACTTCGTTTCAAAGAGTGGTTCATGCTTAATGAAGATTTCTACAAACATCAGGAATCCAATTCATTGGCCGTTTCTCAAGCGCTCACTGCTAATACTACCCCTTTTTCCTTTAGCAAACACCTGCCAAAAACCCTAGACGGGTTTATGGGCGGGTCAGAAGTTGCAGGAATTTTTTGAAGAGTTGGGGGCGCGAATTGCACAGAGGGGTCTTTAACTGTAGGAAGCCCAGAGCAGTATTCCTGGTCATGATTTGGACGACTAGATTGAAGCTGAAGGCCCGATTTTGATGGAGGAAAAGAACTTAGGTTTTCGCGCTGAAATGACTCACCCTGGGCTTGGGTCAAGCAGGGGCATATTGCTTCCTCGAGAATTCAGGAAGAATTGTTAAAGGAAATGCTGGTTTTTTGCCGATTCGTTGCAGGGATTCCATAATCTGGTCCGGGTGTCCCCAATCACTCCAGATCATATTGGTCATCTCGATCATTGCCAAATGTTCCGGAACCTTCTGTAATAATTCGGTCGAAAAATTTTGTGGGTATAGAAGCTGATAAATTTCCTTTAACACTGAGCACTCATGACGCGTATCAATTGTCGCTTGCCATTTCTCAAATAAATCAATCATCTCCGGAAAGATCCGCTTGCCGATTTCCCAAAGGGTTACTACTTTTGCAGTTAGGATCAAAGTATTCCACCTCGCTCCATATGTTATCACCTTTTGAATTTGAACCGGGTTAGGTTTTTCCAAGAAGGCCTGAATTGCTCGGACGTGATGCCCTCTTGCGATGCCTAGAGTTGGCCCTGGATATATCCGACCATAGTCCTGTTCTTGAGTATCTGGAACCACTCCAAGTAGCACCATAACCTTCGGGATATGGTCCACCGAATTGACGGCGGCCCGCACAGCATCGAAGAGTGGTTCAACCGGACAGATAAAATGGTCTGAAGGAAAAATCACCACGGTCGCTTCCGGGTCAATGGCACGGATATGGGTAAGTGGGAAAAAAATTCCTACTGCGGTATCTCGGTTAGCCGGCTGAATGACAACTTTTCCAGAATTGTGACTGAAATGCTTAATGGCTTCCAATTGATGGGATCGAGCAATTACTGTGATTTTCTTGGTTGGATGTGAAATCTGATCGGCCCGATCCAGGGTATGCTGTAGCATGGAGCGTGAACCGACAAAGGAACAATACTGCTTTGGAATATGCTTGCCTTTCCAACGCTGGATGAATGGTTTAAGCTTTTGGCCCTCCCCCCCTGCCAGAATGACCGACCACGGCCCTTCAAGGTTCTCGTTTATTGTTTCCATGGTATCTTATCCCATTTTCGTAATCATCTATAGCGAAAAGAAAGCCCATGAGAAACTGGCAAAAACCCTGGGATGGGGAAAAATAAGAAGTTTCCTCTGGAAGTAACATCTGGTTGACCAAAAGTTGACGACTACATCTTTTTAGTTTTGGCCTAAAAATCATGGAGTCGGCCAAGAAAAGGGCACCCGGTCAGGGGTTGTTGACAGTTTTCTAAAGGTATTCGCTGCGCTACCCTTATAATTCTGCGGTTAAGTCCGAAAAGTGAAATTTGGACTCCACGCGGTTCATGGTCACACCATACAATTATTTCGTTAATAGGTTTTCGCTCCAGAAAGAAAGACGATTGGGATTAAGAACTATGCACAACTAGCTTTTCCACAGAAACATAGAAAAATGAAAAGTGAAATCAAAAAGTGGAATCTTGAGCTTCTTCGATGGGTTGCTCGCCAACACCAGAGAGGATGCAAAATCCTGGCAATCAACCAAAAGGCTCAAATTTATGAAAAACTGGATTATGCTTTTTTAACTCATCTTGATCGTTACATCCCTACCGCTTCACTACCAATATATACGCAAGTCCTCGCAAATCAAATTAAAAATCTGATTGAAGAAGGTCGACTTGAGGAAGCAGAAGAGGTCATCCTGGAAATGAAAATTTTGAATAAAAGGCCGATGCAATCGCCCTCAGGAAAGTCCACTACAGTCAAATCAATCTCATCCACCATGAAGCTTGAGGCAGCAAAGATTTTGGCCGAAGAAGGTGATCCTGAATCAGGCGTCTTTGGTGGAGCAACCACGACAGGAGACACAACCAATGGCCTGAAAAAGCTCATCAAAGTTCGCGAAATAAATTATAGGACCGCCCTGGCCAGTCTTAGAAAGCGGAAACCTCAACTTAATAACCTAGCAATAGGATGAATTAACTCCGTGAAATGAATAGTAGGAGGGAAGCGAAGTGAAAGACCATATTTACAAGACCGTCGAGTTAACCGGAAGTTCAACAACGACTGAAGAGGATGCCATTCGGAACGCCATTTCCAAAGCATCCCAAACCCTACGCCATATGCGGTGGTTCCAAGTTATGGAAACTCGAGGAGACATTGATCAGGGAAAAGTTGCTCATTGGCAGGTGTCATTGAAAGTTGGATTTACATTAGAAGATGAAATTTCACCCTGAAAATAAAAAAATGAAGTCCCCTTCTTTAACAAACAGAATTGGCGATGGTGCAACTTCTCTAGAAAAAGAAAATTGGGTCATTGCTGAGTAACTATCAAACGGTCAACCCGAGCATTCGGATTCGCTAGTACTTTCGTGTAATAGATGATTAGATAACTTGAAGAAATTAACATGATACAATCCGACCATCATGAGCATCTGAAACGTATCTGCACCCTAGTGGGGCCCTGGATCTTGTAGAGCAGCCACCAGGCTGCATCCGATCATCCGACATCCTCATTGTCAGCGGTCGAGTTATTCGAGTGCCGATACCAATATTATGAAATTGATAATCGGAAAAAATGGTGAAGTGTCCGGAACAAAGGTATGGCTGAATTGGCACCGAGCTTTGCCATAGAACAGCTCACATCCACGGCTGGCGCTTTGACTGAGGGCGCCTGTATCCCCATGAAAAAATCGGCCAAATGGCGCGTCCCCCGAAAGTTGAGATCGTTCAAAGGCTGCGATGGCTTGAGCAATCCGATGAATCGTGACCTCACCGCCAAACACCTGCTCAAACTGACGGGTATAGCCTTCGATCGATTTCACCTTGACCATCACAGCCGCGTGCGATTCTATACCCATTTCGATGGGATTGATCAGCGGCAGTTTGGCTTGGTCTTCTAAGGTCTGGGCTCTCCCATCCCAATACTGCGTCTGGTTAACCATGGCATTAAGGATCGTTGGGGCGCGGCGAGTGGCCTTTTATACCAATGGAAACGGGCTGCCCATCGGTATAAGCCTGTTGCGGATCGTGGCACGTCGCACCGCTGATGGTATCATCTTTTAAAAGACACCGATCAAAGAATAACCGCTTGCCTAAGTTGGTCTTTGCTTGCGTCATGGGATTTTCTTGTGGGATTAATTTTTTCCACCGTGCTTGAGGAATGGCCGGGGGCAACACGGGTTGATAGTCATCCTCTGAGGAGGCGGTCGCCTGCGATTCATGAAGCCCGGGTATTGCCAGCAGCCACATCAAACTTCCGATGGCCACGGTGGCAAATCTTACCGGCCTGGTAGACAGCCATTTCCTATCCATGAGGACCTTTTCTCTTTGGTCTTCCTTCCCCCTGCTCCCCCAAATAAAATTCTTTGAATGCAGTTTGATGATAGTCGCATGATCCTTATGCCCTAGTGCGGCGATCGCTCCACCATGTGTTCCATTCGGTTTCGGAGGATGGTTCGGAACTGGTCATATTGGGCCTTTGTTAATAGAGCCTTGAGTTTTAGGAGGGACTCCATCCTCGCCATCATAAGGTCGGCTTTGATCGCCCCGATGAGCTGAGCTCTTTCCTTGAGGGCTTGTCGATCGGGTTGGGGATCGTCTAAGAGTTGTGCCAGATCGATCTCGTGCGTTCGTATGTCCGCCTCTTTGGTGATGACCATTTTCTTATAGGCCGTCTCTATTTGATGAAAGGCTTCCTTTTGCTCCCCAGTCAGGACTAAGGCACGTTCAACAGAGGTGGTGAACTCCGGATGGTGGAATTGGCTGAGGCTCGCTGGGTTCCTCTCGGATCTGTCATCCCGGCTGGGATTGTCTTCAGAAACTCGTGCGTGAATTTCAGGGTCTTCCGAGAACGATTCCGGTTGGCTATACGCCAGACCTGAAAAACCCGAAAAGCTCATGAGCATGACCAGGAAACAAGTAACCTTCACGGAAAATGGTGATAACCTTGGATAATTGTTTAATGACATGGTAAACCTCCTGAATGAGCTTCTGGCACGTCCTGATGCTTAGTGGACCGGGAAGTTCTTTCCCGTAATCACGGAATATCTCTCGGAATTCTTTTTACCTCAATTCTCATTCACCTTTAACTATTCAAAACCCTAGGTTTCCCCATTCAAGGGTTTTAGTGAGTTGGTATAACTAATCAGCCCAGCTATACTTAAATAGAAGAAAGTTCGTAGACCTTTGCAATTAAAAAGGATGGACAAGTATGGTGAAAGCGGATTTACAGTGTTGCTACTCACCCTGGAAAAAGTAGCGGAAAGGGAGAGTTTCAATCCCAGGGGGATTTAATGATTGGAAGCGTATGAAACGAGGAGAAAGTCTTGGTATGGGAAATACGACGGTAAAAAAGGTGAACGCACTTCATTCTCCGAGAGGGTCAATGGGGCAAAGGTATCTAGCATCTGGTGTAGGAGTGGCCATGCGTCTGTGGGAGGAAAAGCAACCAGGAGAAACAAATTTGTCCACCTGTCGCGAATACGAAACGGTGGGCTATGTGATTCGAGGCCGTGCAGAACTCCAAATCGAAGGACAGACCATTTTGCTTGAACCGGGGGATTGCTGGGTTGTACCCAAGGGATCGAGTCATAGCTACACTATTCTGGAAACATTTACAGCTGTCGAAGCCACTCATCCACCTTCACATATCCGTTCTCGGGATGAGCCGTAATGATCCTATCAAATTGTAAATTGTAGGGTGCGGGATGGTCGACGCATCAGAGCTTTCTCAGATAATGATTATCTACTGAGGAATGTCTAATAAAGGATCAAATACCCCCTTCGCAACTGTGCAAAGTATTTCCTCTGGCTTAACTTTTCCCAAAGGTTACAAAAATAAATCCGGAATGAAGACAAAATTGGGGAAATCCCATGGTGTTAAGCCCTTTGCAAGTTACCTAGGTAGGAAGCCTGAGACTGAATGGAAAGAATAGCAGATTAATCAAAGACAAAAAGGAGAGATGAAAAATGGTTGTCAGCAAGATCATGGTCCCCATTGTGGAAAAAATTAGAGGAACCGCATTGATTGACAAAGCAGCGTCTATAATGAAGCGATTAGGGGTAAAGCAGTTACCGGTAGTAGACCATGGTCAAGTTTCTGGAATTCTTACTGAAGAGGACATCGTTCACAAGAGTACCGCCCAGGGAAACGATCCGATGAAAACCCGGGTTGGGGATATTATGACTGTTGGCGAAATCACGTGTTCAGAGGATCAAAACATTCAAGAAGTGGCGCAGATTATGAGACAAATGAATAAACGTCACTTGATAGTCCTAAACCAGAATAAACAGGCCATTGGGATTGTTTCATGGAATGAGATCTCGAAACATTCTGGCAATACACCGGATTCCTGAACATCGTCCCCGTAATTGTGAAAAGAACCGAGGAGAGGGAAGGGATCCTTATTCCGGGTGTTACCTCGATAACCCGACTCTTAAGTTATTCCTTACCGATATGACGCCCGGGATTTCTCTGGCTAGATCTTCGGCGCGTTGAGCTTCATAATTATTGTTGACTAAACCATTCAAATGGACGGTGCCATCCGTCGTCTCTATCTGAATCATCCGTCCCTCAAGCTCGGGATCACGAAGGAACCTCGCCTTAAGATTTGAGGTAATGAGAGAGTCCTCAGAATGATGGGAAAAATCAGAGTACGAGATTGGTTTCTCCCGATTGGTGCCCCCACAGCCGGTGAATAAAACCATGACTACAATCATTAATATCATTCTGGTTGGTTTATGAGACATGAGGATTTCTTAGACTGTCATGAATAGGGTCTTAGGAACCGGTTCCGAAAGCGATCTGCTCCCAGATCACTGGTTTGTTGAATTTCCCTCGCAATCCTGATGATCACACGAACATTTTCCTGGAGGAGCCGTCCGAACATCCGAACAATCCTCTGAACAAAATTCCCTTCCTGGCTGAACGTCACACGTGCATGAAGGATGCGCGCATTTTTTGGTCATCATCCACCTCCATTTTTAGACTGCTAGTGGGACTACTCAACTCTTAGGTACTCCCTTCCAGCGGACGAATTTTTATTCTATTGTTGACTTCCTTTGCACCACCTTCAATTGCGTTTTCTTCGGCAATTTGTCGTTCCAGCCAGGAATCCACCTCTCCCGCCAACGTCGCAACCCCATCATCCACACTAACAGTAACTTGATCGCTATCCACAAACGGGCTCCACCATAACTCCGACTCTATATCCTTGCGTATCTCGAGATCTTCTCGCCAGGTCCAGAGACGATCAACTTCTATATAGTTGGCCACTTGCGTCACCCCGTTTGATCGCATGGCAATTTCTTCCGTTCTTTTCTTTTCAAATACATAATCCACCGATCCGATCAAGTACGTTTTGCCATCCACCACCGACACCGCTATATCTTTGTTCTCCAAGAACGGGTCGAGTGCCAACATATTTTCTACATTGTTGGCAATGGTTTCATCCGCTACAACTCGACTGGGACGAACTTTAATAAAATTTTTCACATGCCACACACCAATGGTATTTCTGGCGTCCTCCTCCGCCGCTTGCTTAGCTTTGACATTATCCACCACCCCGGTTAACGTGACCGAGCCATCATCGACCTCAATACCCACCGCAAACATATTCACGCGAGGATCGTACAAGAAGGCATCCTTAATCGCTTCCCGAATGTTCGCCTCTGTGGTCACGGTCGCACCCAGCTCGCGTTTCGTGTCGTCTCGAAGCCACCATTTCACTGTCAATTCTTGATCGTTTACCTCCCGGACTCCCGACACCCAGGCATCCGCGCGGATCTGGCGTTTCTCCTTCAAACTCCCTACGTTTCCCGAAAGGATAACCTTTCCGTCCTTGACTTCCACTGTAACGAATTCCTCCGAAACCCAGGGGTCTAATTCCAATCGCCGGGTCACATCTGCCTGAATTTCGCCATCTAACCGATTAGGCCCCGGACCCCACACCAGTTGGTTGTTCACCCTGACCACCCCTTTGACGCCTTTGGTCACCTCCTCACTTAATTGCTTTTCTTGCCAGGAATCCACTTTACCCTTAAGCGTAACCACACCAGTCTCGGCTGACACCGAAACCTCATAGGAGTCGGTAGCAGGATCAATCAGTAATGCCTTGATCACCGCCTTTTTAAGTTTATGATCGGAGGGGATCACCGGATCCACCGAAATCTTATTCACAATGGCGCGCACCCCCTTGAGGGTTTCCACCGTTTGGACGGTATGCTCCTGCGCCAGGAGATTCGAAACCGATCCCGAAAGAATAACAATCCCTTCTTCTACATCGACGTCAATCTTATTTTCTGGAATCTGATCATCAGCAAACAGAGCACTTTCTACGGCCAGCCGAATATCGGCATCGTCAATTTTGGACTCAGCGGCCACACCAATATTCGGAAGACAGGCCATGATGATTCCAAGTATGGTGAAAATCAGGCTTAAGGTGAGTGTACTCAATTCGCCATCTATTCTTTTCCACGTCTTTGAATTCCAAATTGTCATCATCTTTTCCTCCTGCCAAAATCCTTAAGTCAAAAAGAGATGGGAAGCGACGGAAACCTATGGGGTGCGCGTCAAATGTTTGTTAAAGAGACAATAGGGTTTTGAAGTTTTGTTCATTGTTATTGTTTGCGGAGCCAGAAATCCCATCTGTCAATTAGATATCAGTTGAATGAGCTTCCCGTTTTCTCCCTATTAACGAAACTGAACGTTTTCCCAATCTAAGAAAATGCTCTTCATTTCGCTTTTTTCAGAGACCATGTTGTAGAAAGTTTTAGGAAAACGTTGCTTAATTTTCTCAATATATGATGAAACTGAGAGGACCTCAACTGTTGATAACCCTAGTCTTTTAAAAGAAATTAGTTTCCCCAAAGAGTTCCGGCGGGGTATTGAAGGTACCCCCTAAGGGCTCCCCAATTTACATCAGGCCGTTCATCCCATTTGTATTAAGAATCTATTTTTGCACAGCCGTATTTTATATTTACTGAACATTGCCATCAGAATTAATGATTATGACACCTCATCCATAGAATGTTTACTGAACTAGGGAAACTAATAGTTCAAAAGGAAAGATCCTCGTGATAGTTTGAACGTGTCCATATTTGATGATTTTAAAAAAATCTTTTGAAACTCGCTTAGGCGGTTTTGGAAGCTTTGACCTAATGGGAGGGAGAAAATGGTAAGAAAAATTAAAACAACAATTGTAATGGCCGTATTAATGTGTGCGACAATGATCTTGTCTGTCGGAGGCACTGCGGCGGAAACTACAAAGGCCCGCGTTCCTGCTCAAAACGGTTCTGACTCCGCAGCAACACGTATTGTTTACGGCACGGTTGACGATGTGGCCAGAAATCTGGTGAAGGTCAATCAGGATAAAACAGAAGGCATTACCCCTCGATACTTGGATCTGAGTGAGTCGGAGAAAAAAGGCGCCATTCATAAAGGCGATCAGGTCAAAATGAAAGTCAATCAGCACAATATAGTTATTGATTATTGGATTATCGAGAAACAATAAAGCTAAAGACCCCTAATGCCCCCTGATGGAACAAAGGCAAGCTTATTGGGCAGATCAGCACGCCTTTATGCATATGGCCAATTAAGGGGGACCATCGCCAAGGGTGAAGCCACTCGTTAAGATGGTGCATGCTTCTGGAGCCCTGATCAATACCCAAGCGCACTATATTATCGGCGGGTGTTGTAATGCTGACGGCACTGGTGGATGGGCTGGTAGGCGAAAAACGATAATCATCCAAGCGGAATCAATCTCGTTCAACCGCTTTTGTTTTGTCGATTGTTCCAATCTCCGCAATCCATCCGGTGTATGGTCAATCGACCACCATCACAGTGAATGAGTTTTTGGGCGAGACGGCCATTCCGCAAGCCATCAAGGCTTTACAGAGGCCACCAAAGCCTTGACCCCTTTAAGAACCGCATTAAGTTGAAATCTCCGATCGAAGGATCGTGGAGTAAGAAATTGGTAAAAAAACCTGACAAGGTTGTTGTGGTTGGTGGAGGATTTGGCGGTCTTGCGGCGGTTCAGTCGTTAAAAGGGGCACAAGTCAAAATCACCTTAATCGATAAAACAAACCATCATTTATTTCAGCCATTATTATATCAAGTGGCAGTGGCTGCGCTTTCTCGAGGACATATTGCTACACCTTTTCGAGAAATCTTTCGTTCGCAAAAAAATGTACGTATTATCATGGATGAAGTACGCGCTGTCGATTGCAAACACGGCATCGTTCATCTGAAGGACGAAAGCATATCGTATGATTACCTTATTCTTGCCCCAGGAGCACAGCCCTCTTACTTTGGTCATAGCAACTGGCACCAACATGCGTTGAGTCTTAAAACGCTCACGGATGCCATTCGCCTTCGTGATCACATCTTACAATCCTTTGAACTTGCCGATCGCCTTGTCCCCCATTCTAACGCGGTTCCGTATCTAACCTTTATAATTGTCGGGGGCGGCCCCACCGGGGTTGAATTAGCTGGAGCCGTTGGGGAAATCGCTCTTCGTAGTATTAGACCAGATTTTCCAGCCCTTAAGGATCATAAAATTTCAATTTATCTCCTAGAAGCTAATTCACGGATTCTAAAGGATTTCCCGCCGAGGTTATCGGACTATGCTAAGCAATCATTGGAGAGTCTGGGGGTAGAGGTGCATCTCAACAGCCGAGTGACCAATCTATCGGAAAAGGGCGTGGAATTCGATGGTCGATTTATAGAGTCTGCAAATGTGATTTGGGCTGCTGGAAACGAAGCCTCCCCTTTGCTCAAGACTCTTGGCGGCCAATTGGACGACCTTGGTCGGATTCAAGTGGAAAGAGATATGACTTTACCTGGACAGCCTTTTGTGTTCGTTATTGGAGACGCCGCACGGTTTAATGACGATGAAGGGCATCCCCTTCCCGGATTGGCAACGGTCGCCATCCAGCAAGGTCGCTACGTGGCCAAAATCATAAAAAATCAGACGACGAAGAAAAATCGGGAGCCTTACCGCTATCAGGAACGAGGGCAAATGGCAACAATTGGACGTGCCCAGGCTGTCGCTGAGATCAAAGGCTGGCATCTGTGTGGCCTCACTGCCTGGATTCTCTGGTCCGCCGTTCATGTCTTGTATTTGATTGGATTTGATCGTGTCCGCGTCATTATAGAATGGCTTTGGTATTACGTGACATATAAACCAGGAGAACATCTTATTCAAACAACCTCCCGATCAGATAAAAAGTAAACGGGACGGACAAAAAAATGGGAGATTGAGTGCATATTCAATTTTTTAGAATGGAAATCTCTTATCAGCCCTATTGGAATTTTAATAATTACCAATCATATCTTTTCAGGGGGTCTATTATCCTTCCCTGATTCAATTTAACGGGCAAATCCCCATCCCTTTTCCATTCTGAACAGACTCGCGGGTCGAAACAAAGTGCAATGGATTTCACAACCTTTTTCAATGAAACTGCCGAATGGAGTCTTTCTACCAGCATGTCGGTTTTTGTTTGTTCGGCTGTTGGGGTTGGGATCTTTGGTTATCGACTTACTATTTTGGCCGACCGGTTGGCCGATCGAACAGGGCTGGGAGAAGCCCTAACGGGAGCCTTCTTTCTGGGGGCCGTGACCTCTCTTCCTGAAATTAGCACGACCGTAACTGCTGCGATAAACTGGCATGCCCAACTTGCGGTCAGCAATGCCCTGGGTGGTGTCGCCGCACAAACGGTTTTCTTGGTCATGGCCGACCTCAGTTATCGACGGGCCAACCTGGAGCATGCTGCGGCTTCAGTGGGGAACATGATGCAAGGGACGCTGGCCATTGTGTTACTCACGATGCCCATCCTTGCTGCCGTAATGCCAATATCACAAGTATTTTTCTTTCACCCCATCTCTCTCCTCATGTTCGGAGCTTATATTTATGGGCTTTACCACGTCTTTCAAGCTCAATCCGATCCAATGTGGCGCCCCCAGCAAACATCTGAGACTCGGGAAGACTACATTGACGAACAAGTGGCCAGGCAAATCCCGATTGGAAAGCTATGGGCAGAGCTTATCCCCATTGCTCTTATTGTAGGGTTGGGAGGATGGCTTATCGCTAAGGCAGGAATTTCGCTTACGCAAAAGACGGGTTTGTCCGAGACTATAGTAGGTGCCTTATTCACCTCCGTTTCAACTTCACTCCCCGAATTAGTGACCACCATTGTTGCGGTTCGACAGGGTGCATTAACCTTAGCGGTGGGCGGAATTTTGGGAGGAAATGCATTCGACTCGCTTCTGGTCGCCATTTCCGACATGGCATTCAGTCAAGGGTCCATCTATCATGCCATAACCCCTCATCAAATATTTCTCATGGGCTTAACGATCTCCATGACCAGCATTCTCCTCATGGGATTAATTCGGAGAGAACGACATGGTATTGGGAATATAGGGTTCGAAAGTTTTTCAATCTTGGTGTTATACCTCAGCGGGATGCTCTATCTGTTTTTTGCGTAAAGGTTCTTAAACCTATTGAAGACCAGGGTTTCAAGGTCGAGTTATCAAGATTTTTAAAAGGGAAGGTCGCCTTGTTTCCTCGATACACGAAGCTCCACCAATTGTGCAATCAGACGGTGTGGGAGGAGCAAACCAGGCCTTGCTCAATCCTGATGGTCACGTTTTTCTTTCGTAGTTGTTTCAGGAATCTTGATATCGGCTTTTTTATCTAGATATTTGGCTTTTAATTTCTCCCAATCAACCGATACGTTCCCCTTTTGGCTTTCATGAAATTCCTTCCATGAACTAAGGAGGTTTAGGCAAGCGTGATCAATATATTTAAGATTGGCAAAATTGACCTTCACATCTTTTCCAAGGGGTATTTTATCTAAAGCATTAGCCAACTTTGGGAGACTGACAAAGGTTGCAGACCCTTCAAGGTGGATTGAAGCAGGATCACTGGCACGACCCGGTTTTACGGAAACTTCTAGGGTGTGGGTGGTATAGATTAATTTGGCGAGGGCGACTCCCAATCCTGCCAAGACCCCCGTTAACAAATTTGTCAGGACAATCATCACGAGCGTCACGCCGTATACCAGCACCTCTCCATAGCCATATCGGTAAATGGCTCGCATCGCTTGCACGTTCACGAGCTTATACCCAGTATACACAAGGACTGCTGCCAGACTGGCCACAGGAATCAACCCGAGCACTTCCGGGAAGAGAACCACAAAGAGGAACAACCAGACTCCATGCAAGATAGCCGAAGCGCGCGTCTGAGCTCCACTTTGGACGTTGGCCGTACTTCGAACGATGACACCGGTCATGGGTAAGGCTCCGATAAGACCGCACGAAAGGTTTCCCACCCCTTGTGCCAGCATTTCACGGTTGTAGCGCGTCCGCGGTCCCGTATGCATTTGATCAACAGCCGTGGCACACAGCAACGTTTCTGCACTGGCAATGAAGGCCACCGCTACTGCAGAAGTAAGAACGGAGGGGTCAAGAAAGATCGTGAAATGCTCCACGTTTGGTAAATGAATGGAACCCAGGATATTGTCTCGAACATTGATATACTCGATCGGGAGTTCTTGGATATAGGCTTCACTGCTCGCAATCAAGACTCCGACCAAGGGGGCTGGGAGGAATCGAAGCTTTTTGGGAACTAACCATTGCCAGAGTATCATTGCGACAATGGTGAGGACGCCAATGCGAGCGGCCACCCAATGAAGTTGAGTCTCTTCGCCTTGAGGAACTACCCCTTTCCAGACTGCCTGAGGAATAGTCAAAAGATCGAGCACTCCACTTCCTGTTGGCGTGTCCCCCACCATTAAATGAAATTGGCTGGAAAAAATGAGCACGCCGATACCGGCCAACATGCCTTGAATGACTGCAGGGGAGACAGCTCGAAACCATTGTCCAAACTGAAGAAACCCTGCCAGGATTTGAATTCCTCCGGCCAAGACCACAATGATCCCAAGCTTGGACATTCCATACTGTTGAATCAAATCGAAGACGAGTACGGTCAAGCCGGCGGCTGGCCCACTGACCTGTAAAGGACAACCGGCAATGAATCCAACGACCAGGCCACCGACAATGCCCGTGAGAAGGCCGGCAACTGGTGGAGCACCGGAGGCAATCGCAATTCCCATGCACAATGGAAGCGCCACCAAAAACACAACAATGGACGACAGAAAGTCATGTCCGATATTGGCTACCTTCATGAAATCTCACTTCCTCGTGTTAACGTCAGACCAGGGATAATCCGCAAATGGGAAGCTAAGCCATTCATCGGTATTGCCCCTTTTTCTTTTCAACGGATTTGGAGGGAATGATTTTACCCCATTTGAATATCCTTACTTCTTATACCTGATCTTTCTGAAAAATTGACCTGTTTAAAACCCTTATCATATATCTCAAGGGTTTTAGCTAGGTTATGATCATTCACAATTCTGCTAATTTATGTGCATCTAACTACGCTTTCTCAAAATCAACCTATGAACTTAGCAATTGGCACACTGCAGAATTTGGTCGATTCGTTCCCTTCCCAAGGTGACCACCCCGCCATCATCACTTTAACCCGGGATGGACGTCAAACTACCACCTTTTCGCAACTAAGAGATACTTCGCATCGCGTTGCCGCTGGCCTCACCCAGGAAGGTCTGTCTCCCGGCTGCCCTGTAGTTCTTTTTGCCCCGAATCAGACGAATTGGGTAATGGCTATTTGTGCCATCATCGAAGCCGGGGGCATTCCCGTCCCCATAGATTCTCAAATGCAAGGTGATGACTTGAAACATGTTTTGCTGGATTGTGGGGCACAGTGGATTTTTACTACGACCCATTTGGAGCCCTCCCTGCACGCTCTCAACCTTACGAACCGACTTCACCTCATTTTTCTCGACGCTGACAAGGAACACCCTCAAAGTTGGCAACACTATGTCAAAGACACCGAAACGGTATTTTCAAAGGCTTCACCGGATGATCAAGCCGTCTTGTTTTATACGTCCGGTACGTCCGGACGTCCTAAGGGGGTTCCTCTCACGCATGCCAATCTGGTCTCAAACCTGGATGCGTTATTGACACTGGATGTCATTAACAAAAATGATCGTCTCCTAGTGCCGCTACCTTTACATCATGTCTATCCCTTCATGATTGGTCTGTTGGCTCCACTTTCCGTTGGAATCCCCCTTGTGATGCCTTTTTCTCTTACCGGTCCACAATTACTTCGTGCGCTGCGGGAGACCCATCCCACCGCCATAATCGGAATTCCCCGTCTTTATGAAGCGCTCGTTTCAGCCCTTGAAAAACGCTTGAGACAGGAGGGAGCTTTTCCCTTTGCTCTTCTACGCCTGGCCTTCGCCATTTCCACCATCCTCGCTCGTCGAATCGGTATCCGGGTCGGTCAAGCGTGGTTTGCCGCCTTACACAAACGCATAAGCCCTCAATTGCACACCTTGGTTTCTGGAGGAGCGCCTTTGGAACCCGACCTGGCATGGAAACTGGAAGGACTCGGATGGCGGGTAGGAACAGGCTATGGGCTGACCGAAACCTCCCCGATTCTCACTCTAAACAAGCCCGGAAGTGGCCACTTTGATACAGCCGGGCAACCTCTTACCGGGATCAACCTAAAAATCGCAGTGTCGCAAGATGATGACGAACAGGGAGAGGTGCTCGTTAAAGGCCCCAACGTTTTCAGCGGCTATTTTCACCTTCCTGAAAAGAACAAAACCGCTTTCACGAAAGACGGATATTTTCGCACAGGAGATATCGGAAAAATGAAGGGAGAGTTTTTGCAACTCGTCGGCCGAGCTTCATCCATGATCGTGTTACCTGGAGGTGAAAACATTCGACCCGATTTTATTGAGGACCAACTCAATCAGGGGACACATATTCAAGAAACCGGAGTATTACAAGTCAACGACAAACTCGTGGCCGTCATTGTTCCCAGAGCCGGCATTCATGGCGAACGTGATAAAACTGAAATCCAAGGACTCATCAAGGAAGAGGTCAGTCGTCAATCCCATCAACTTCCGTCACATCATCATCTGGCCAACTACGCTTTGAGTTTCGACCCCCTTCCCCGCACACGACTGGGGAAACTTCGTCGTCATCTTTTGCAATCACTGTATGAACAGGCAAGAGAGGAAGGGAGTCAAAGTCTTCAGAATCGTGGTCCTCTGGCGATTGAACGCATGTCGCCTGAAGACCAACACCTACTCAGTCATCCTCAAGGCAAACAAACATGGGATTGGCTCTGTACCCGATTTAAGAATTTTCCACTTAGGCCGGATACAAATATCCGACTGGACCTAGGCGTCGACTCCCTCGAATGGGTTAATTTGTCGTTAGAATTGCGGGAGGCAGTGGAACTCGATTTTGATCAAAATGAAATTAGTGAGATCCAGACTGTTCGTGATTTGCTGCAGGTGACAATCGACGCGGAATCGGCATCCGGCCTCGAAAACCTGAGTGATCAATTACGTAATCCCGATACGCTCCTTGACGTTAGCCAAAGACAATGGCTTGGACCGCAATGTGGCATTCTTCGTCGCTTGGGATCGTTGCTGTTTCGTGCTAATCGCCTTTTCATGCAAAAAATCTATGGTCTGACCATTTACGGCTTGGAACATTTACCTCAAAAAGGGCCTCTGGTCATTGTGGCGAATCATGTCAGTCTCTTGGATCCGTTGGCCATTGCTGCTACCTTTTCCGATAAACAGCTCGTCCATACCTACTGGGGCGGCTGGACAGGAATGATGTTTACCAATCCCCTGACGCGAGCCATCAGCCGTGCAACTCGTGTCCTCCCCATCGATTCCACGAAGGCACCAGTCTCAAGTTTAGCCCTCGGACTGACCGTCTTGAAGCAAGACGACTTTCTTGTCTGGTTTCCAGAGGGGGAACGATCAAAGGAAGGGAAGCTCCACCCGTTTCGGTCGGGAATCGGTTTTCTTTTGGACGCAGAACCCTTTCCGGTCCTTCCCGCCTGGATTTCAGGAACACATCAGGCATTACCGAAGGATCAATGGATGCCACGTCGTGGCCAGATCACGGTACGATTCGGTGCACCAATCTCCGTGAAAAGTCTCAAAGAAAACGGAAAAGAATCTCAAGCGCCTCAACAGATTGCCGAAGCCCTATTCAATGAGGTGTGCAAATTGTCTGGTGACCATTCTCACGATCAGTCAAAATAAGTCCAACTTGGGGTCAGGGTCGCAAATTTCTAACGACCCCTGACTGAGTATTTGGGTAGGGTTCATAGACAATTCCCCTTTTTGAGAGGGAAGAATCACCAATTGGGTTTTCAATGACTCGAGAAAAAAGAGATGAAACCATCACCCGGTTAAAATGGGTTATTGGTATTCCCTATTTTGTTCAAGGAACAAGCTCCTTCACCGAAATACCTCTTCTGTACTTCATTAAGAAGGTCCTCGCCATGGGCGATGCGGGCGGACAATTACTCGATTCACTCCGGTATATGGGTTGGATGTTCAAACCGGTTTGGGGTTTTGTCTCCGATCGTATTCCACTTTTTCACTACAAACGAAAGTCCTGGTACATTTTGATGGCCGGGCTTGCCTTGATCTTTTGGTCCTGTAGCGCTTTTCTAGCTCTTGCCGGAGTCCGCATTCCTGTGGTGTACCTATTCGCGTTTAATTTGGCCTTTACGACCTATGCCTTCGTCGATGTTGTTTGTGACGCTCTTATGGTGGAAAATGGCAGACGTCTCAAACGGGTGGGATCTTTTATTAACTTTCAATGGACGGTTTTAGGACTTTCAAATGCCGGTGCGGTGTACCTGGGAGGATGGTTTCAGCAACAGATCGTTGAAGGGAATCTTGATTACTGGATAATCTTCCTTATTACAGGAATTCCACCACTTGCCACAGCACTGGTCGGGTGGAATTACATTGAAGAAACACCCACTACGAAAGGCCTTGGGGTAAGGGTTTCTTTGCCGACTTGGGCTCGTTTACGGTCCTTCCTGGGATCATTTCCCACACGGTTTTGGGAATTTCGGCAAAACAATCGGGTTATATGGTATCTCACTCTTTTCATCTTTTTTTGGAAATTTAGTCCATCGATCGGTTTTATCGAGCGGAGTTACTTAATTGACGTTCGCCAATTCAAACCCACTTCATTTGGCACTATTTTGTCTGTGGGAGGACTTACGTTTTTTCTTTCTATTATCAGCTACCGCTGGATGGTATCCCGTTTTCCCAAGATTAAATGGGACCATTACCTTTATGCCGTAATCGTTCTCGGCTTATGCTCCTTTCCCTTGAGTTTTTACCTTTATCTGAATCCAGATCATTCCTGGTGGGACGCGTTTGAAATACTCGCTTATTGGCCAGCAACCCTCAATCCTTTTCCAGAGTGGAACCGATATGAGTGGTTTCGATTACTGTTTCAGACGTTCTTCGGATTTGCAACGATCCCCGCCTTTCTGATTCCTCTCACGCTGGCCGGCGAAACGGTAAAAGTACAATATGCGGGGGTAGGCTATGCGTTCCTAATGTCACTGGCCAATGTTACCAACATTTTTGAAGGAGTGATTGGGGCAGGACTCTATGCCATCTTCTCTCAACCAGCCATGGCATGGTTATTGTCGGCTTTCTCTGGATCTTGGCTGGATATTGCCGGAGTACTCGAGGAACGAACCCTTATTCTCCAAATTTTTATCTATATCAGCATGTTTTTTACACTGCTCACCATTCCCTTTATCCTACTACTCAAGCGGGAATTAGCTCGCCAGGGAATTTCCATACAGCTCGGCGATAGGAGAAACGCTTGAAACTGATAGCTTTCGTAACCGTGGGATTTTTTTATTTTAATGTTTCTGCATGCGCTTAAGGATATCATCCAAAAAAGCAACGGATTTAAGATTGGCGATCCTTGCGGCCCAGACTTTAGGTTCATCATGAGCACAATTGATACGCATGATATTCATTTCGGATTTCAGCAACTGTGTCATTAATTTTTGATCTGACGCCGCTTCCGGCAGCATGGTCACCAGTGATCTTGGCGCCTAATTGGAGGGGCAGCCGCAGCCAGTAACAAAGCGGTTCCCAACCCAACGAATAAGAATGGAAAGGCATCCACTCCCAAAATTGTAGGTCCTACCGGACCCAACCAAACTCCCCCAGACTATATAGAAAGAAGTATTCAAAGGAAAAGAAAATTAGTGCCCGGAAGCCCCCCTTCACCCTCTCGAGTTGGTTTAAGAACCAAAATAAAGAAACCCAAGAGTAGAATCGCGATAAAAACCGAAAGCATTAAATCAGAAATCCACAGCGTCACCTCACTGAACTTTTGATTTTAGGATTTCTTGTAGCTTCGTTTCATCATCCACGGGCAATGAAGTTTGTAAGATCGTTCCTTATTCTGAGAACTGGCATGGGGCCTTCAAAATCAAATTGTTCTAGAAAAGGGGGAGGATCATAACACCTCCCCCTCTTTGGACCCTGCGCCGATTTTTACTTGAATATTATTTCTTCATTTTCGTCGCTTCAGAAACAGGGGGAGCGATTTAATAGTCAGGGTAGTCTTTTGCGAGTTCTGGCAATACACCCGCCCCCTGATAGTTCACATTCGTATCCTTTTCATTAAATTCTGGAACGCGACGTTTTTCTAATTTTGTAGATTCCTTTAGCGCTTTTTCACCCGTCCATAAATTTCGGCCAGGGTCATTAGCCAAGGATTGCCCGTTCACGGGATCCTTCAGGGGTTTCATGGGGTGCCCCGGGTGGTCGGGCAATAAAGCTGGATTAGCCAGAGCCAAAGTTCCCCAACCCACTACGACTAAAAAAGCTCCTCCGATGAGACCTATGTGAATTCTCTTTTTCATAACTCTTCCTATAATTATTTAATGGGTAGAATTGTCTTACTGTCCTCTTAGCGCCATTCTACTCAGTCTCTGAAAGAAGACAACTGCTAGAAACCCCTGCTCTATTCTCTTTATTCTTGTTTTATTTAATCTCACAATAGAGGGGCATGGGAAGCTGAAGGCGGAAATAGCAACCCTCTGAAAGGAAGAGTTATTAAATGAGGAACAGGAAAAGAATAAAAGCGTATTTATTGGAATTAAAGAAATAATGAGCAGATTTTCAATCTTGAAAATCTGCTAAATATTGGGAACACTACTTTCCCCTTTCTGCCTGATTTGGGGGCGCCGTTCCCCATTGAGCTTCCAAATTATGAAGGCCACGGAGTATGAGCAACACCAAGCCAGTGACCCCAATGGCCAAAATGTACTGATGAATGGCGACACAAACGCCAATGCCGGCCGCGACCAATATGGAGGCTGCCGTTGTCAGACCCTCAACACGTCCTTTTGATTGATCACGGATAATTGTCCCTGCGCCAAGGAAACTGATCCCTGTAATCACCGCTTCAATAAGCCGAATGGGATCAGAGCGAAGGATTTCCGTGCGGATAGCAGAATTAAATTGCATGATCAATATATCACCTAATGAGACAAACAAGGCAGCCCCTGCCGCCACAAGGACATGGGTTCGCAGGCCAGCAGGTCGTCGTGCCCATTCACGATCCAGTCCTATCAGCCCTCCCAACAACATGGCGAGTGCCACATGTCCTAGAATTTGTACCTGAACCAAGTCAAAAGTCAGTATATTCATAAGGGTAAACGGAATAGCCAGGTTGAATAAGTTTTGATGCCCCCTTATATGGATTTTTTATGAACCGCCATTTCAAAAACCAATGAAACCACCAGGGTCATTTTCAAAATTCTATAATCATTACGAAGAACGACCGCGAGATGACGCTCTAATTTTTTCTTGCCCAACTCCTTTCCACAGACTGACACACATGAGGAGAAGAATCAGGGCAAACGGTAACCCTGTGCTAATGGAAGCCATTCGAAGAGCGACTAACCCGCCACCGACAAGGAGAACTCCCGCTACTACTCCTTCGGTGATGGCCCAAAATACCCGCTGTTTGACCGGAGGGTTCTTTCTTCCACCGGCTGTGATCATATCGATAACAAACGAAGCCGAATCTGACGATGTGACGAAGAAGATCATGACCACCAGAATGCCTAACAAACTTGTCCAAAAAGAAAAAGGGAATTGTTCTAAAAGAACAAACAGGGCCACTGAAACATCATCCTTCACGGCCTGACTGAGCCCGCCTTGACCATAGAGCTCAACAAAGAGGGCTGAATTTCCAAAGACCGTCAACCACCCTACTGTTAATAGGGTTGGGACAATCATGACACTCGCTAAAAACTCCCGTACAGTTCGACCGCGGGAGATCCGGGCAATAAACATTCCAACAAAGGGAGACCAGGCAATCCACCAACCCCAATAAAAAATGGTCCATTCGTGTTGCCAATTTGTCTGTCGATACGCCGCTGTCCAGGTGCTCAGTTGTAGAAAATCTCGAAGATACTGACCAACATTTTGTATTAACCCTTCAAGAATGAAGAGCGTTGGTCCCAAAATAAAAATTAAAAACATGAGGATGCCGGCTAAACCCATATTAATCTGACTTAAACGTTGGATGCCCCGGGCTAATCCTAATACCACAGACATAGTCGCAACCGCCGTAATGGCCGCAATTATGAGCAGTTGAATGAAAGATGAGTTCGCAATTCCAAAAACATGAGCCAAACCGGCATTGATTTGTTGAGCCCCCAAACCAAGGGAAGTTGCAACTCCAAAAAGGGTCGAGACAGCGGCACTCACATCAATCAAATCGCCGATTGGCCCATGGATACGTTCACCGAGAAGTGGATGAAAAACTGACCTTAAGGATAGCGGTAACTTGCGGTTGTAACAGAAAAAAGCTAATCCCAGTCCCACGAGAGCATAAATAGCCCAGGTATGAAGCCCCCAATGAAGAAAGGTCATACTCATAGCAAGCTGTGCAGCCTCAATCGTCTTCCCCCGGCCATAAGGTGGAGTGTGGAAATGCGAAATAGGCTCCGCGACGCTCCAAAATAAGAGTCCAATGCCCATTCCCGCGCTGAACAACATGGCATACCATCCCCAATTCGTGAAATCCGGCTTCGCATCAGGGCCCCCAAGCCGGAGACTTCCGTAAGGGCTGAAGAGCAGGAAGACCACAAACCCCAAAAAGAGGTTGATTGAAAGAATATAAAACCAGCCGGCTTTCTGCGCGATAAATTCTTCAACGGTCTCAAAAAGGGTACTGATATGCTCAAGGTGGATTAAGGAAAGCCCCACGCAAAGCAGAATGACCCCCGCTGAGGCAAAAAAGACCCTGGAGTGTATTTCGAAACCAAGGTTTTTTATTAAGGAAGACTGGGGGGAAGAAGATGAAGCCATAATGACGAATTTAAGTTAAGTAAATAGAAATGTTCTCTAGCAAATTCTGCAGCGTTGACAATCACGATTGGACACTTTACACACCTGAACCTGGATCCATGAATGCCTGACCACGTAATTAAGGGGACGGGTAAATGTCTCTCAATGGGCTGAGTCGCGAAAACAAAGTTACGTCTGAAATTACCATCTCATCCCAAACGGCGTAACTGGGAAAAACCCTTGACTTAAAAGAGGTTAGCGTGTCCTTGTCCGTAAGTCCTATGGAAGATCCACGATGAAGTAGGCCCGGCCAAGCCATAGAACACTTCCTGAAATCAGTGAAGTGGTGAATGGTATATCAAGTTTGTCATTAACACGGGCGAAGGTGGTACCAACTCTTTTCACGATTTTATCTTCCTTCTTTTAAGACTCCTAATAAGTCTCCGACGTCGGCCTAGGGTTTTTATCAGTTAAATCTTAGTAGCAACTGCCTTAGGATGAAGTCTTATTTCAACACCAAGGTTTTTTGAAAAACTTTTAAAATGTCAATTCCGTTGATGTTGATGAGGTAACACAATGAGTATGAATTCCGGAAAGTCTCCACCAAGAAAACGAAACAATGCGGAAGACCCCAAAAAACCTTTGGTCAGAAAAACCGCATTGGGAAAGGCTCAAGACAAAAAAGAAAAAATAGGTAGTGCCATCAAAGCTAGGCAAAGAAAGGGGAACATTGTCATGAAGCAGGGGAAGGACTATCCAAACCAGGCAGATCCAAAATTGCAGAAATTTGAGGAATTGGGTGCGCGAATCGCCAAAAGAGCATATGAACTCTATGAAGGGCGCGGCGGTGACCATGGACATGATGTGGACGATTGGATCGAGGCCGAACGCCAGGTTTTGTTGGAGGAGGAAAACTCGGAATCATAAGTGCCTGAACTATCGGATATCTCCAATTGGCCGGCAACCGATGGGGCGGAAATGAGAACTGGCAACAATCTTCCCAACGGGCCAAGAACTATGACAATTTCAAGCCTCCTTCAAACGCAAGTCGCGAAAACAATGTTCGGCAAGTTGAAAAGCTGGTGGTTTTTTAATGCCTCCAAATTAAATTTTGTAATTTTTGCACAATGAAATCGACATCCCTTTTACACCCAGCTATGGTTAGACCTTGGCAATGGGAATGGAAACTTAAGTAGGAAAGGGGTTACATAATGAAAATGACGGCGGCAGAGTTGCTAATAGACACGGTTCATGATTGGGGAGTGGAAATAATTTTCGGAATGCCCGGCGATGGAATCAACGGCATTATGAACGCGTTGCGAATTAAACAGCAAGATGTTCGTTTTTTCCAGGTCAGGCATGAGGAGGCCGCCGCATTTATGGCATGTGCGTATGCCAAATATACGGGAAAGCTAGGCGTGTGTTTGGCGACTTCCGGGCCGGGAGGAATCCATCTATTGAACGGCCTCTACGACGCAAAACTGGATGGGCAGCCAGTATTGGCTATTACAGGGTTACCATTTCATGATTTAATTGGAACCAAAACTCAACAGGATGTGGAACTGGATAAGTTATTTATGGACGTGTCGGTTTACAATGCCCGTGTCATGGGCGCAGCCCATGTCAAGAATGTCACTGATCTGGCCTGCCGCACCGCCCTGAGTTATCGGGGAGTCGCTCACATCACTTTTCCGGTTGATATTCAGGACATAGAAGTCCCAAGGCCACAAACCAAACGCAATGTCCCTTTCCATACATCAAATGCATTTGCCATTGAAGCTGGATTCCCGACCAACAAAGATTTGGATTTTGCCGCCGCGATTCTCAATGCGGGCCGGAAAGTAGCTATTTTAGCGGGACGTGGCGCCCTTCAGGCCACCAATGATCTTGAACGGATCGCAGAACGACTACAGGCCCCTATCGTGAAAGCATTACTTGGGAAAGCCTCGGTACCTGACGATAGTCCATATACAACAGGATCCATTGGGCTACTGGGCACGAAACCCTCCCAAGAAGTTCTTGAACGGTGTGATACTTTGCTCATCGTTGGGTCATCATTTCCCTATATTGAATACTTGCCTCGCCCGGGGCAAGCCCGGGGTATACAAATTGATGTAGATCCAATGCGAATAGGGTTACGATATCCCGTGGAAATCGGGTTGGTTGGGGATAGTAAAAAAACGCTTAACGCACTCTTACCCCTCTTGAATCAGAAGGAGGACAACAGTTTTCTTCAGGAAGCGCAGCAGGGAATGAAATCCTGGCACCAATTGATGGAGAAACGTGGCACGAATCCCCAGAAGCCCTTGAAGCCCCAGGTCGTGGCATGGGAATTAGGCCAACGCCTCTCCGATTCCGCGATCGTATCTTCTGATTCGGGGACCATTGCAACCTGGTGGGCCCGTCAGATTCCGACTAAAGGGACGCAAATGCATTCGGTTTCGGGTAACTTAGCTTCTATGGCCAATGGTCTTCCTTATACCATGGCCGCCCAAATTGCGTTTCCCGACCGGCAATGTGTCGCTTTTGTGGGAGACGGGGGGTTTTCTATGCTCATGGCTGAATTTGCAAGTTGCGTGAAATATCAACTGCCTGTGAAGGTTATTATCATCAAAAATAATACATTGGGAATGATTAAATGGGAACAGATGGTGTTCTTAGGGAATCCCGAATATGGTTGCGACCTCCATCCAATAGATTTTTGTGCCTTCGCGAAGGCTTGTGGAGGAGTAGGATTCACCATCGATGACCCTAAGGAGTGCGGCGATATTCTCAATGAGGCACTAGAAACACCCGGACCTGTTATCGTAGAAGCCATCGTAGATCCGTTTGAGCCTCCCATGCCTCCAAAGGTCACGCTTGAACAAGCTTCCAAGTTTGCCCAATCTCTTGTTCGGGGAGAACCGAATAAAGAAAAAATTGCCTTAACCGTTTTATCCGATAAAGTTCGGGAGTTGGTTTAGGAGCGGGCCGACTTAATGAAGGGATAATGCCCGCTTTCTTTGTTAACTATCCATCCGCATTCTAAAGATATGGGAATGCCTTAGCCGTTTTCTCGATTTTCATCCCTTCACATTGTCAACCAGACCTTATGTCGCCTTGATAGTCTCGCTAAGCCGAAATCTGTTTGCCTGCTAGGGTTTTTTGGAGGTCACAAAGCCATAGCGCAATTGATAGGGTTGAATATGGAAAAGAAAGAAGATTTTCAAGGAGAGGAGCCCAGGGAGAATGCCACGCTGTATAGGGAAAAGACGATGCCCGGCCAAACCAATTTCCATGCTGGATCATTGAAATTTGAAAACCAGAATTCAGTTAGGTGTCACCGGTGTGATGGATTAATGGCGAGAGAGTTTTGTTTTGACATACAGGACGAGACCGGCAACTACGGTTTCTGGGCGTTCCGGTGTATGCAATGTGGAGAAATTCTTGATCCCCTCATTCTTCAAAATCGATTTGTACAGCATCCTCTCCTCTTTAAAAATCGAGCACGACGAAAAATGGTCATAGCCAACATTCACTCTTAGGATTCGATTTGAAAAAATAGTCTAGGTGAACTGGCCGAGCACAGGCTTCGTTTCCTTTTAGAAATCATGATCGATTCGACAACTACAAGCCACAATGAGGGATCGGCAGTCGTAAATCTATCCCTCGTGAAGACGTGGGCCTGGTGGGCACTGGTCTGGCTCACGGTTTTTCCTATCGTTGGCGTCCTCGTTTCCGTAAAATTCCACAATCCAGAGTTTTTGGATGAATATCCCTGGTTCACATTTGGACGGTTGCGTCCCGTCCATGTGAACGGAGTCATTTTCGGCGCTTTTTCAACGGCCTTCATCGCTCTTCTTTACTATTATGTCCCCAGGTTATGTGGCGTCCGTCTCTATAAAGAGTCTTGGAGCCCCTGGCTAATATGGCTTTGGAATACATTCCTCATAGTCGGCAGTGCGTCTCTACTCTCAGGCTTTAACCTCGGCCTAGAGGCCGGGGAGTTTGAATGGCCGTTTAATCTCCTTCGCTTCGGTATCTTCTCCCTTATTACGATTCAGGTCCTCGGTACAATTTTTCGACGGACCGAGCCTCGGTTCTATGTTTCGTTGTGGTATACAACCGCAGCCTTGGTATGGACCCTCTTTAACCTCATTCTCGGCAATGTTCTGTTGCCCTACAGTAACATCACCGGGGTCAATAGCGCCGCCATGCACGGGTTATATATCCACTATATAGTGGGCCTGTGGTTAACCCCTGCCGGATTGGCCATTATCTATTATTTCCTGCCGCTCAGCGTCAAAGAAGCGCTCTTTAGTCATAAACTTTCCCTCTTGGGTTTTTGGTCGCTCGCGTTTTTTTATCCCTTTGTTGGAACGCATCATTATTTGTTCAGTCCAATTCCTTATTGGACTCAAACGATATCGATTGTCACCAGCATGATGTTGATCATTCCGGTCTGGACCGTGACCGTCAATTTCTTTGGAACGGTCAAAGGTCGATGGGGAAAGTTTCTAGGCGGTAGCCGCGCCGATGATTATGCTGCCAAGTTCCTGATGTTGGGCGCAGTGTATTACCTCCTTGGTTGTTTCCAAGGCTCAGTCGAAGCGTTGCGCCGCCTCCAAGAACTAACCCATTTCAACGATTTCGTGATCGCGCATTCACACCTGACGGTATTTGGGTCGATGGTGACCTGGGCGGTCGGTGGATTGTATTACATCTGGCCCCGTGTGACCGGTCGACAACTGTGGAGCCCCCGGCTGGCAAGTTGGCACCTCTGGTTAACGATTGTTGGTTTCACCGTTATGGCAACCGGGTTAACCGCCCAGGGATTTATTCAAGGTTCGATGCTAGAAAATGGTGCGAATTTCGTCGATTCGATGCAAACAATGAAGCCCTGGTGGGTCGCACGCACCATGGGGGGAATAGCCATGGACGTGGCACTCATCCTGATGGTCATTAATTTTTTTAAAACGGGGCGCCAAGGGGTTTCGACTGAATCCAATACTGTTGCGGCACCCCAAACTCCAGAACAACCGGTTCGACCATTGGCAAAGCCAAATTGGCTGGAATCGCCGTCAACGGTTTTCGTCGCAGCAGGGATAATTTTCTTTTTTCTCGCAGTAGGCACACAGGGCATTGTGCCTTTACTTATGGCCGAAACACGGGTCACGACGGTGAAAGATGCTGTAACAACAGCTCGCATCGAAGTCCCTCCCTACTCTCCACTGGAGGAACATGGACGGCAGGTCTATATTAGGGAGGGGTGTTGGTACTGCCATTCTCAATATATCCGGCCTGTGACAGGGGAAGAATACCGGTGGGGTCCGGTGTCCCAAACTGGGGAATATGCCTATGACCGCCCCCATTTATTCAGCACCCGTCGAATCGGCCCCGATCTAACTCGTGTTGGGCGAAAGTACGGTGATAGCTGGCACATCGCACACCATTGGAATCCTCGCAATGTGGTCCCGGGGTCAATTATGCCACGATTTCCTTGGCTGTTTAAGCCAAGCAAAAATGGAGAACCGGCTCAACTGAATGAGGATGGGAGAGCCCTCATCGCCTATCTTCAACGACTCGGTACAACCATAGGTGATTGGAGGGAAGGATTTTTTTCCACAAGTCTTCACAAGGGAACCTCCCCATTAATCAAGCCCCAACAACAAGAAGGCCTCATCATTTTTGGCAAAAAAGTCTATACACAGCGATGTCGAGGGTGTCACGGTGACCGGGGCGACGGAAAGGGACCCGCTTCCCCTTTTCTTGATCCAAAACCACGGGACTTCACAAAGGGGATATTTAAATTTCATTCTACGCCCGGGCAAAATTCCCTTCCTACTGATTCCGATCTCTTTGTGACTATCACTCACGGTCTTTGGGGCACAGCCATGCCCCCATGGTATTCCATTACCGAACGGGAACGTTTAGCGGTCATTCAATACCTGAAAACTTTCTCGGATCGATGGGAAAAAGAAGATGTCAAGGAATCAATCACGATCCCGCCGGAGATCACCATCACCAAGGAAGGTATTCACGCCGGAGCTCAACTGTTCCAGCAACACTGCCTATTGTGCCATGGGAAGGAGGGAAAGGGAGATGGTCCGTTGGCAAAACAGGTTAACGATGTTTGGGGCTATCCCATTCAACCGGCGAACTTTACATTGCCGGCCGGGGAACCTGGCGGCGTCAAACTAGGACACGATAGCAAACATCTGTTTACCACAATTATGACCGGTGTAGGGGGCGACCCCATGCCTGCGTTTCAAGACCAGCTCATTTCTGCCGAAGTCTGGAATCTTGTTCATTATGTCCAATCTCTCCGGGTCCAGGCTCAGGTACAAGAACTGTTTTCAGCCGGTCTGGATGATAAAATGGAAACGGAAGCCAGACTGGCTATATGGGAATCGCTTTCAAACGTGGCAGGCCGTGAGGGTGGGTTATCCACCGATATTATTGAACCAAAAGAAAAAACTTGAAAATCGTAAAAGCCAAAAGTCAGGAGCTTTTTGATGCCGCCCAACAATTGACCGAAATCAGAAAGGACATTCAATGAATGATAACTCCGGGGATATCCATCCCTCTGTAGAGAAGAACGCAATCACCCGGAAGGGATCAAAGGCAGATTCAGCAGAAGAGGAATATCTCTTTGTATCGGCTGGAATACGCGAACGGCCCGGGAGAATTCCCCTTTGGCTTGTACTTGTCGCGATCGGCCTTCTCGTCTGGGGAATCTATTATTTAGCAAAATATTGGAATCCTTCATTATAATATAATGATCAAGTTCAATTACTTGATCATTGGCCAAGAACAATGGTCAAAAATGGAATCTTCATTTCTCTCACCAGCCTTGATGGATGCCGATAGAAATTTCAAGACATATTTTTTTGACCCAGCCCTAGGGTTCTTGAGAGTACCATCATAAAATCTAGAATGGCATATTGTGACAAATAGGGGGTTGTCGGCGTTTTTGAGCAGAGATTTTTTCTTAATTACCTTCTCTAACTTAATTAACAGGTGGAAACATGAGACAGTATATTGTCGTAGGAGTGTTCGGATTGCTGGTCACTGGAACGGTGCCTCAGACTGGTGAGGCTTTTAATTTCGAATCGGTTCTTGTATCGGGTTCCGTTGACCTTACGAGACAGGAGATCGAGAACCATCCTGTTCCTCAACCAGATCAACATCCCTCACAGGCGCCAGGTGCTACTGATGAACATTCAATCACTCCCAATTTGCCCCCTCCAGCCATGGATCCAGAAATAGTCCATGAGCCACCACCAAATCCCAACCCTGAAGCCGTGATTGCCCCGCCTAAAATTGATCCAGAAATGGCGGTGCATCCTCGAACGTTTCCCGGCTATCCGGATAATCCTGACGGCGGAACAGGAAATGTGGACGCTGAGGACATGCCGGGAGAGAAGGGGAGTCCACCGAAATAACTTTGAGCATTAAATGATCTATTCGCCCTTACCCTTCTCTCAATTTTGGCAAGGATGCGAAAAAGGAATTTTTTTCCGCCTATGAAAAATTCACCAAAAAAACGGCCACCGTCTCCGTCGAAAAAAAAGGATCCGATAAAGCCTCCCGACCGGTTGCCTGATGAACCACCCATCCAAGAACCACCCAAACCGTCCAGGGAAGATAAGATACCGCCTCAAGACCCAAAACCCATCGGGGATCCTCCACCCAAACGAATTCACCGAGTGGGAATCTCCTAACCACCAGATCACATCAAAACCTTTTATGTATTTTATGTAAAGGATCGGTTATCCACCGTTAAACTCTGATGGGGCACCTTTTGAAGGCCCATCGGAGCCTGCAGGATAACTGGTCAGCGGGACATCCCCCTTCTTCCATGACGTCAATACCGGATCCACAATCTTCCATAACTCCTCGGCTTCATCTCCACGAATAAACATTGTGGAATCACTATCCAACACATCAAGGAGGAGGTGCCCATACGGAGGGAGACGTTGACTTCCCAATTCGGCGGTAAGTTCATGAGGTTCCAATTGAAAGGGGTCTCCGGCACCATTCAAGTTCACCGACATGGCGATGGTATCGGGGTCCAGTTGGAACCGCAAAACGTTAGGACTTACTTCAGGACTTTCTTTAAAGGCAAGATGAGGTACCGGGCGAAAAAAGATGGCGATCTCTTTTCGGTCGGCAGCGAGGGCTTTTCCACTGCGTAACGTGAAGGGCACTCCTGCCCATCGCCAATTATCAATCCAAAGCGTGACCTGGGCAAACGTTTCAGTATTCCGATTTTGTTTCACACCATCTTCTTCCATATAGGCCGGCACCTCCCGACCGTGGATCCGGCCTGAGTCATATCGGCCTCGCACTGTAAATTCTTTTATTTCTTCAGATGAGAGTCGACGCACCGCCCGCAATACTTCTACTTTTCGCTCCCGGAAATCACGCTCGTCAAAGGACGTGGGGGGTTCCATCCCCACCAAACAGAGGAGTTGAAGTAGGTGGTTTTGAATCATATCCCGTAGCGCTCCCGCGGAATCATAATAAGCCGCTCGTCCTTCCAGGGCTAGCGTTTCATCCCAAGTGATCTCTATTTTTTCAATATGCTGATGGTTCCAAATTGGTTCAAAAAACCGATTCGCAAAACGAAATCCGAGAAGATTTTTCACGGTTTGTTTGCCCAAGAAATGGTCGATGCGAAAGATTTGGGATTCAGGGAAGATCTTATGGACCAGTTGATTCAATTCCTGGCAGGAGGCAAAATCTTCTCCAAACGGTTTTTCAAAGATCACTCGGCTTTCCCGGGGAAGTTTCAGTTGGTTCAGGGTTTCAAGTATCGTGCGAAAGGTATGGGGAGGTAAGGCCAGATAGCAAATAATTGGACCCGTAGATGATTCGAAGGCCTTTTCAATTTTGGCAGGATCATTTAAATCCGGGAGACAAACATATTTGACAGCGGTTAGTAACTTCTCAATAGTGTCCGGCTGAAAATTAAGGGAATTCTCCTTAAACCGTTGTCGAATATGTTGATGATACCGCTCCGTCGTCCAGTCTTTTCTCGCAAGGGCAAGAATAGAGAGATTTTCCGGGAAGGACCCCAGTTCGACTAGGCTGGCCAACGCTGGGAAAAACAAGCGTGAAGTGACATCTCCCGTAGCACCAAAAATGGCTAAATGCTTACTCACCAGATTCTGGTTGGTTTCAAAATATACCTGCGGTAACATCGCAACTCCCCTCAATACATTTAGGTCAGGCTATAATGAAAAACAAGGATCTTCTTCCTGTTTTTTGTGTTCAATATTAAGGGACCAGACGGATACCTGAACACACACCATCCCGAATTGGTCCTCTGAGGAAATGCCTACATGATGGAAGCTACTTCTCTTCTGATTCTACTTACTTGGAATGGGGGTTTTTTCTAGGATGACCCTGCACGCTACTTTTTTTCAGAAGTGTTTGGGGTATTCTGTTCTAATGGAGGTGGGGGCGATTGTTGGACATCCGCATGAATGCTTTGAGGATCGGAACGCTTAGTCTCTAACTCTGAAGGATCGGCAGAAGGCTCCTCGGTACCAGATGGTGTGGCCCCCTCTTCCGTCGGTTCAGGTTCATGAACCGACCGTTTGAAGCCTTTTATGGCTTTTCCCAAGCCTTCGCCTAATTGGGGTATTTTCCCAGCCCCAAAAATAATTAACACAATGATGAGGATTAACAGTAATTCCATCCATCCAAATGAACCAAACATGCATCCCCCAATTTATCTAAAGTCTTCCAGAAACTCACATTTCACTCTAATCTGATAGGCAGCTTCTCGTTCCCTGATCAAAGAACACGGGTGAGTTCGCATCATGATTAACAATCTAAGGCGCTGTTTAACTTTTTAAGGGGGGACCTACTCGGCGCTCGACCACTTTCTTCGCCCGCGTTACCATGTCGTCCATCGTGTGCTTGGTATCTTCGGCCCAATCTTCCACCTGTTCCGCTGCGTCCTCCGCTAAATTTTTAAGTTTTTGCCGGGTCCGGATTCCTTTCTGTGGAGCGTATAAGATTCCCGAACTCAGACCGACCACTAAACCGGCAAAAAAGGTCATCGTAGAAAATAATATGCATTGTCTTTCTGTCTGCATTTGTTCCCCTTCCCCCAAAATAAAAGAAAAGTCAAAAAGTCTATTTGACAATCACGCTATTGTATTATTGAATTTTAGATTTTGCAGCACTCAACGCATGCGAAAGATCATCCCACGCATTTTCCACTCCAGTTTTGAGGTCCTCCCATGCATCCTCTCCGGCTCCTTTTAATTGCTGAAGTTTCTCTTTCACCGCCTCCTGCTTTGTACTCAAATTTTTAATTTCCTCTTTCAATTGAATTTTCGTTTCGGCTTTCACCCCTTCCGCTTTCGCTTGAAGTTCCTCAATTTTTGCTCCCCATTCCTTCACTTTCGCTTCCATTTGTTGCTGGTAGGCTTCTCTGTTGCTCATGATTGATTCTCCTTTCCCTTTTGGTTATTCGGAATTTCACTATACTAACAATCAAATGATTTCCCCGTTAGGAAGCACTTTGAATGTGAGCGGGGGCAACCTAATATTTACGCCTTGTCGGCAAAGCGGGACTGGGCTTTTTGATAAGCTTCCTCAAGTTCCGCTACTGCATGATCAATACCGGCTTCCAAATCCTCCAAGGCTTGCCCACTAGATTCTTGCAAGGCTCCCATTCTCTCGAGGATGCGTTGCTTTTTCTTTTCTAATTCGTCAAGAGTCGCCTGCAACTCCGCATTGGCTTCGGTCCCCGCTTTCTTGGCTTGAGCGGTGAGTTCTTGGTGTTTTGCTTCTAAGGCTTGTAATTGGGTTTCGATTTTCTTTTGAAACTTATCGGCCTTCTGCTCGAGAAAACCCTCTGTGGTTTCCATCGTCTCATCCAGTGATTCCCCCACATCCGCTGCGGTGACCTGAGACTCCTTGTTCCTCGTGGAGGGTGAATCGTCGCACCCCACCGCGACCAACGGAATTAGGATCAGGAATGCTCTCAATACCGTGATTTGTTTCATCAGGTTTCTCCAATACTAAATGGCCACTGTGCCTTCATTTGGGCCGATTCCATTCCCATTTTTCTGTAAATTCGTCACTTAGAATCATTCTTGTCTGATAGTCGAGTTGACGCTGAATCAAATGCTTGGTTCATATCCTCCCAAGCTTTCTCGACCCCACCTTTCAGATCTTCCCATGCCAGTTGACCGCCCGATTTGAGATCATCCCATGCGTCATCATTCGCGGCTCTTAATTTTTCTAACCGACTTCGGCCTTTCTCTAGCTTGGTCTTGGCACTGGCAATTTTCTTTTCTAATACCGAAACTTTTTCGAGCACATCACTCCGCCTTTCCATGTCGAGCTTCTCTGCCTGAAATTTTAGTCCTTGCAGTTTGGCATCGTAGAGATGGAGTTGAGTCTTCCATTCCTTTAACAGCCCGTCGATTCTTCCTTCATATGTCTCTTTTGTCTCCATCAGATGTCTCCTTGCCACAGGTAATTTTAGTGGTTGTTGGTAGCTGGAGATGGAGAGGTCATTAATGGTTGAGGTATGACTTTCCCAACCTTCACCTCTTTCACGCCTTGTATGTTCTCCAAATCTATGGTCAACACATCCCTATACGCCAAATGATCCACTCGACCTTTAAGGGACACGACCCCATTTTTGACTTCAACTTTAAGCTGATTGATATCCACCAGCGGAGACCACATCAGATAAAGGATGACATCGTTATAAATTGCCTTGTCCGGGCGATCCGGCTCTACTACTTGCAATAAATTTTCCACCTCCCGGACCCCTTTGACAGATTGAGCTAATCGAAAAGCAGCTTGCTTATCTTTCTTTTGAGATACATTACCCTCAAGGGTGACAACACCATCAGCCACGCGGACTGTAATTGTCTTTGGTGAATGAATGCCAGTTTCCAGGATTAGGTGCTGTATTGAATTCTGAATTTTTTGATCCTTACTCACCTTTGGTTTGACCCTGATCGCACTCATCACTGATTGAACTCCAACCACCGAACTCGCAATTGAATTGGCCATGGCTTTTTCTTCCAAACTTTCTACCGTTCCAAACAGTTTGACATGTCCGTTTTCCACACTCACTCCAATTAATTCAGAATTGACCCGTGTGTCCATGGTCAATCTTCGTTCTATCGCTCCTTGGGTTTGGCCGTCCGTTCCGTGACCGGTGTCTTTGCTGAACCCGACCATTCCCTGTGTGATCAGGATTATTCCTAAAAAAATCAACAACTTTTCTCGAAAAGGTGTTATTTTCATCTGAACCTCCTTATTCATTCTCGTATTCTATTTTCTCTCCAAAATTCTATTTCTCTCCAAATTTCATTGGTAGCCAGTTTGTCCAATCCACAATATTAAGAGTAGAATGAATAGTTTTGTTTATTGCCATATCATCTATTCTGGGGAGAATGGGAGTTTGTATTTCTTAACTACACATTCCACTCCACTATCAGGCCACTCCACTATCACAGGCGAAACAATGATCATGCTAATGGTGACAGCAAATTCATTTAGTGACCGTAGCAGTTTCTTTTAGCCGCTGTAACTGTATGAAACCCTAGTTATCGAAAAAATGCTTAATTCTGCCAGTTAGTTGTGATACTTTTATGAAAGACCTAGACACCTTGGAGTGGGACGATCAAGGGGGAGATATGGTAGCCTTCATCGATCCAAAGACCAAACAAATTATTGAATGCAATGCAATCCTTGCCGACTCGATCGGGTACAAAAAATCGAGTCTCATTGGACGATCCGTGTTTGATCTTCACCATCCCTCATGCCAGGGGGTTGCCAAAAAAGTGTTCCAAACATTTTTGAAACAGAGGTCCGTCCCTGATGCGGAACTTCATTTACAAAAACGAAGCGGGGTGAAGGTTCCGGTGAGTCTTCGGCTTTCGGGATCCGAGGATGAAGGGGGGAAGATTCTCTGCACAAGATTTTCATGGCACAACATGAGTAAACGAAAAAAAGTTCAAGAGACGCTGGAATACGAAAAACGGCAACTCCACCACCGATTGCTTTCCCGCCTGGAGGATCTGAGAAAAACCAAGAAAATAGCCCGAAAAGAAGTGCGAAAACGCCGATCAGCGGAGACCAAGGTCTATCAGGCGGTAAGGTTATTACGGCAACAACGCAAAGACTTACGTATCCTGGCGGGACGACTCATTTCCATTCAAGAAGATGAACGACGACGTTTGGCTCGGGACCTTCATGACGATACTTGTCAGAAGTTGGGAATGTTGGCATTTCAAATTCAAAGCTTGGGACAAACCCTTCCGAACTCGCCGGAAATGATACAAAAGGAACTTCAGGGTCAGTACGACAAAATCACCGCTCTCACCACTAGCGTTCGGTCCCTGGCTCATCAGCTTCATCCGGCCGTATTGGATTATCTGGGTCCGGTGAAGGCCATCGAATCGTATATAGAAGATTTTACCCAACGGGAAAAATTGAAAGTCTCTTTTATCCATAAAAATGTTCACAATGAACTTCCCCGATCTCTCGCAAACTGTTTGTATCGTATAACGCAAGAATGCTTAGGCAATAGTGCAAAACATAGTCGGGCCTCAAGAGTCGTGGTATCTCTCATGGGATTTTCAAAAAGTCTTCGCTTATCAATACGAGACGACGGTGTCGGGCTGTCTTCGAAGCAGCTTGACACCTTTAAACAGCACCTCGGATTTATCAGTATGCGAGAACGTCTCCGATTAGTCAAAGGAACATTGGCGGTCCGATCGAAAAGGGGTCAGGGGACCGAGATAATTGCTCGAATTCCGTTCCTGAAGGGTCAAAAATGAAACGTCCTCGCATACTTCTCGCTGATGATCATGCACTCATCGCCGAGGGAGTGGCAAAACTCATTGAATCGGAATTTGATTTGATGGGAATTGTTCAGGACGGGCGCATCCTTCTAGAGAAGATTCGAAAAGAGCCGCCGGATATTTTATTATTAGATATTTCCCTTCCTCTTTTAAACGGAATCGAGGCTGCTTATCGGATCAAAACCACATCCCCTGCGGTGAAAATCATATTTTTAACCATGCATGCGGAGCCGTCATTTATCAAAGATGCGGAATCAATCGGGGCATGCGGATATGTGTTAAAACAGTCTGCGGCCCGGGATTTAATTTACGCCATACATGAGGCGCTTGAGGGTCGTACGTATTTTAGCTCGTTTCCCACCGACAGGAGCAAAGACCAACCAGCACCGTTGCTCACCCAAGCAAAGGAAACACCAGAGGAGTGGGTTCTCACCCCACGGCAGCGCGAGGTCTTACAGTTAGTGGCAGAAGGCTATTCAAATAAAGAAATTGGCGGCATTTTAAATTTATCTCTTAAAACAATCGAATTTCATAAAAGTCGGATTATGCGCACGATCGGCGCTAAAGGAACAGCAGAACTGACCCAATATGCTATTGCCCATCGAATAGTGACCCCCTAGGTCTCCACCCGTTTTTGCTTTTTAAAAAGATCAACAAATCGAGGATTTGCTGTCTTTCGCTGCAATCAATGGTTTTTCTCATCACGGCCAATGCCGCGGTCATCTATTCAATATGAGGGTAAATTACAATTCACTTCGAAAAAAGCCCTTTCTCTGCTGCATACCTGGTCAAGTCCGCCGCGGTCCGAATTCCCAGAGCTTGCACTATATTCGTTCGGTGAAATGCCACCGTACTTGGGGAAATTCCCAGCGCATTCGCAATCTGTTTAGAGGTATAGCCCTTTGCGATAAGTTCTAATACCCCTCGTTGCCGATCAGTGAGCCGCCCAGATAATTCATCCGTGGGGATTCCCTCAACTTGCGCTGAAATCTGTTCTCGAACTTTTTCATTAATTTGATTCGAAAGAAACCACCCCTGGCGAAAAACTGTAGAGATGGCGCTATGCAGTTCAGAGGCGGCACTCTGCTTCAACACATACCCTGAGGCTCCAATATTGAACGCTTCCATAATCATGGTTGGTTCCGTATGCATGGTAACGAAAATGATTTTGGCCCTTTGAGAAATTTTTTTGACCTGGCGAGCCGCTTCAAGGCCGTCGACCGGCTTCATGGAAATATCAAGAAGAAGAAGGTCCGGCCGTAATTCTTCTACGGCCTTAGGCACCAGGCTGCCATCGGTCACCTCCCCTACGACCTGGTGTTTTGCCTCCAAGAGTTTCCGTAGGCCTTGGAGAACAATGGTATGATCATCGGCAAGTAAAATTCGTAGCTTTTGGGTCAGCATCTGATGCTCTTACAATAAAAAATTTCTCACCTTTTTCCTTTCGAAATTGCCTACGATGGTGTTTCCCAATTGATCGGGACTTTTTTATTTTAATATCATTTCAATATTATTGAAACTAGAATTAACCCTTGAAGCAGCTAGTTACTTATAAAGAAGGGCATTGGGGGTCCATCTTTCTTTATTATCCGAACTGCTTGCCAAATTGTCCCAAATGGCGATTCAATTATTATTAGGGTGCGGAAAAGATGAAAATGCATACTACAAGCAGTTGGTAATCCCCAATTTCGCAAATGCAACCGACAAGGGTTATTGCCAGTTCATATTGAAGAGAAAGGGGTCTAGGATTAATTGACTATAAGTATACCTACGTGTCCTCATGGCTTTTCCCATTCTAGTTTGGCCTCAGAACGGCATCATAAAGTTTGACAATTAAGAGTTGAAGCCTAGGAGTTTAACGGTGAGCATTACAGCTAAAAGTAGCTACTATTCGTCATTTGGAGAATTATAATAAATTATAATAAAGGACGTCGTTCTGCTATTGTTATGCAGTGTGGCTGTTACCAGATCAAGATTTGATATTTTGGATATCAAGATAAAGATGTACCAGTCCGGAACCGTTAAGAATTGAAAATGCCTAACCTCATGTGAAGAAGTGTTTAGGGCAGACAATTTATGGATAACGAACTCGCCAAATCCTATTTCCTACAGTACCTCAATATTTGTAACCTGGCTTTGAACAAACACAAGGAGGCCTTCCCCTATAAGCAAATTCTTGAAATCGGAGAATCCGTTTTAGGAGGGAAAAATATCAAGATATCAGTAGTACCGGACGATTCAGGTTTAACCATTACCCATTATACGGTACGGTTTAACGGCGGAACCTTTGATGTTGTTACCGACGAAACGGAAGTATCCGAGATGGACTGGACCTTAAAAGAAAGTTATTTGAAGAAGGTGGTAACGAGTCCGGCTGACTATATCAATCACCCGGAAAAAATTGAATGGGAATGGCTCAAGGATCGACTTAATATTGGGCAAGAGTGAAGGGATTCCAATTATTAGGATAAGAATTTTTTCAAAAGGAAGGAGTCTAATGAAAATTCAAACGAAGGTGACGAAAACGGCCAAAAACATTTCGCAGTCTATTTCTCAGGCACGAGGAACCGCCAAAAAGAAGACAGAGAATGCGGTCAAACGTGTTAAAAAGAAAGTTCGGCCAAAAGTGAAAAAGGCCAAGGAAGCCATGAATAGTACCAAAAAAAAGTTGTCGCGTTTGAAGAAGAAAGGGGATGCGAAGACTGAAACTGCATTGAAAACGGCTGAAAAAAAGACAAAAAATTTAAAAAGTCAAGCAAAACGGGTCGGAAAAAAAACCGGAAATGCCGTAGGGAAAGCCGTCGGGCAAGCCAAAAAGAAAGTCAATCGAGTTCTTAAGCAAGCCAAAACCTTAAGGAAAAGAATTTTGCAATGAACCGTGTCCAAAAACCTCTATTCAAATAACCCCAAATTTGTTCTAACCATGATGCAACTCTTTTCAAGGAAGTGAATTCAGGACCACCAATGCGGCTGGAAGGTCCAGGATACCCGAAATTTCACCCCGTTAGATGATACAAATCTTAATATAAATTCGAGGTCTTGAATGGGTTGGGGGAAATGTGTTCTTTACCCTTGATGTGCTCCAAATAAGAAAGGAGTGATAGCGTGAAAAACCTGTCCAAACTCATGGTTATTATTCTGTGCGGAAGCCTGATGTTTACAGTTCTCATCGGTTGTGAGCAAGAAGGGCCTGCAGAAAAAGCAGGAGAAAAAATCGATGAAGCGGTCGAAAAAACCGGTGACACTCTCGAAGAGGCAGGGGAAGAAATTCAGGACGGCATGAATTAAGATAACCAGGTCCTTTTCAAAAAAGGTCATGATGGAACCGATACAAATCATTTTTGCAGATTTACGCGCTATTACCGAAAGTTTTCTGGCTCACGTCCCCAATCTTTTTTTTGCGGGGTTAGTCCTCCTCATAACTTGGGGGGTAGGTCGACTATTGGGAAAGGTATTACATCAGGTCCTAAATAGATTCCAGTTCAGGAAAACGTTAATTGAACTGCTGCGAAAGCTGAGTTTTATCGGTATTTGGGTTTTGGGTCTCCTGGTCGCCACCATCATACTTTTTCCGACTCTTACACCCGCGAAAGTTCTGACGGCCTTGGGATTAGGGTCAATTGCCGTAGGATTTGCCTTCAAGGATATTTTTGAGAATTTTTTCGCTGGGATTCTGATTCTCTTTCGTGAACCGTTTCAACTGAATGACTTCATTGAATGTCAAGATTTTGAAGGATTTGTGGAAGAAATCACCATACGTGATACCCATATCCGATTAACTGATGGGCAACGGGTAGTCATGCCAAATGCCATGTTGTTTAAAAACCCCGTCACCGTTAGAACCGATCAAGATCGGCGCCGTGTCAGTATTACCTGTGGGATAGCCTATGGGGAAGATGTCGACGAAGGGCGTGAAGTCATTAAAAATGCTCTACAAGGTTTAGAATCGGTAGACCAAGAAAAAGACATTCAAATTTTTGCCAAAGAATTCGGTAGCAGCAGTATCGATTTTGAAGTGACCTGGTGGACGGGAGCACGACCGCTCGATATTCGTGTATCGAAAGATAAAGTCGTCGCTGCCGTGAAAAAGGCGCTCGATGAGGCGGGAATAGAAATCCCATTCCCCTATCGAACGCTGACGTTCAAAGAACCTCTTCGTACTCTGCAGGATACTCTTGAATCGAGCAGCCCCCAAAAGGCCGCTCAGGTATCGTTAAAGAAGGAAAGATGAGAATGGGGCCGTATCCTTAACTAATTTACCTCTCCCTACACAACCATTCTCCAATTCTTAGATGTATTCCACCACCCCATGTTTCCCGCTCATATTCCGTTCTCCTTTTTATGATTAACCACCCCCTCAGATATGCTGTCCGGGGACCTGTCGTTCTCAAATATTTTGGACAGCTATGCATCGCCATGGGCAGCCTGACCTTAGTCCCCCTTCTAGTTTCACTTTACTTTGGGGACTTTCACATCACCCTTCGTTATGGATTGGTGATAGGAGGATTACTGGGGTTTGGTGGTGTTATGGCGAAAATCTCCGCCCCGATTCGGGTGAAGGCCAATGAGGGAATGGTTATCGTGGCCCTGACGTTTTTGATGGGTCCCCTGATTATGGCTTACCCTATGATGGGAGCAGGTCTGACGTTTTCCGATGCGGTGTTTGAGGCAATTTCCGGCATTACCACCACAGGTTTATCCACCTTACCTACTATGGAGGATTTGCCGTCTACTTTTTTATTTGGCCGGGCTTGGATGCAATGGTACGGCGGTTTGGGAATTGTGGTTTTATCGTTGGCCTTGCTGACCTCTCCCGGTCCAACTGCAAAAGGATTGGCGGTAACCGAAGAGGATACCGACGACCTCGTCGGGAGCATTCGGATGCATGCTCGTCGGATCATCATTGTTTATGGCCTCTTGACCCTAATGGGGTTGTTGGCGTTATGGATGATGGGCTTAAATTTTTTTGAGACAACTTTGTATATTTTCTCTGCCATTTCGACGGGAGGCTTTGCTCCTCTCAATACCAGTCTAGCGGACCTGAATCTTTCTACACAGGCAACCATTCTCCTCTTCAGTTTATTAGGGGCAATTCCCCTCGCGTTGTATCATCAATTGTATCGGAAAAAATGGCATCGTTCGACCAATTTACCTGAATTGAGTACGTTGCTTTTAAGCACGATTTTCCTCGGCATTCTTTTTGGCTGGAGCTTATGGACCATGGAATCGGGCTCGTTGAATTTCATTTTCCAGCAAGCTTCTCTCATGACGATTTCGGCCCATACGACGGCTGGGTTTTCTACAATGGATCTCTCAACGCTTGATCCAATTTCGAAACTTTCCTTAATTCCTGCGATGATTCTCGGAGGGGCCTCGGGTTCAACCGCGGGGGGTATCAAAATCATCAGAATCCTTATAGTCATGTATATCCTGTATCTCTATTTAGTAAAAACCGGGTTGGCCAAGCATGCCATTATGGAGCCTAAAATTTACAATCGGCCTATCGGGAAAGAAGAGATTCAAAATGCGATGTTGTATATCTTGATATTTTTGGGAATAATTTTTTTCTCATGGCTCACCTTTGTGTTCATGGGGTATGATCCTCTTGATGCCCTTTTCGACGTGGTCTCGGCAACCGGCACGGTAGGACTGTCTGTAGGCGTGACGGGGCCTGAACTCCCACTGTTACTGAAAGGGGTGTTGTGCGCAGACATGTTGCTGGGACGATTGGAAATATTCGCCTGGCTCGTTTTAATCTACCCGGGAACGTGGTGGGGAAGGAGGCCGGAAACAGAATGAGAATTGTCATCGTCGGAGCGGGTGAAGTCAGCATACGGACGGCAGAAACCCTGCTCGAACAGGGTCATGAAGTCGTCATTATTGAATCCGAAAAATCAAAGATTGATGAACTTACGAACGATTTGGATTGTAGCTTTTTACATGGAGATGGAGCCAAACCCAGTATCCTTCGTGAGGTCGGACCAAAACAAACCGATGTCTTAATGTGTTTGACTGATAACGATCAGGCCAATATTATCGCCAGTCTTATCGGCAGATCACTGGGGTTTGAAAGAATCATTACAAATATTGAGGACCCTGACCTGGAAAGCATCTGTCAGGAATTAGAACTTCAGGGTACCATCATACCCTCTCGAACCATAAGTCGGTATCTTGTCGATGCAATCCGAGATGTCGATATTCTCGAACTTTCCACTATTTTGAAAGCTGATGCCCGTTTCTTTTCCTTCTGTTTTGAGAAATCGAGGGATAACTCCAATACAGACCTGGATCTTCCAGAAGAAGCCAGGGTCATCCTTTTTTATCGGAAAGAAGAATTTCACTTTGCTGATGCCGAGACGAAATTTCAGCATGGGGATGAACTGGTTATTCTCACCCGAAGCAAGACGCTTCCGGAACTGACAAAGCGATGGAAACCCCAAAAAACCGAAGAATAACCACAATTTTTAAAAATCTTTGGTGAGCCTCTTCTCCTTTGCAATTCGAAAACTCGTTACCCTCCGGTTGATCTTTTTCCGTTTTAAACACATGGTTTAGCCATTTTCCAGATAATCCCCTTTGGTTCAATTGTAATTTCGGGGTAGATGTTGAGTTGACCGATAACCCCAATGAGCGAGGAAAATGAAACTGGTCGCACCATTAAAAACAACAAATCCTGAGAGGTCAGCTACAAAATGTCGAAACTTTTGAACCTTTTTCCCCAACTGCTTTCTAAGCCCATGGTAAGCTGCTCCCCAAGGCCTGAAATGAACAAAAATAATGTTACTAGGGTAATGAACAGTTTAAACGTTGATATTCCCATGATAATGTCAGCATTGATACCGAAGATGAAATCTTCGAGAATTACAAAAGAAAAGGAGAAATACCGTGTTAAATTGGGCAGTCACCTTTCTAATTATCGCTTTGATAGCCGGAGCGGTCGGTTTAACGGGGGTAGCAGGAGCGGCTACGAATATTGCATGGATCCTGTTTGTTGTTTTCTTAATCGTATTTCTCGTTAGCCTACTCAGAGGCCGGCGTCCTTCTATCTAAGCCAGGCTCTTTTCACACCTTTACCTTCCGGGTTTCGGTTAATGTCAACATCCCGCTCATCGGGTGGTTTTTGTCCTGAAATAAACGGGACTTGAGCCTTAGAGACAAAGGTATCCCTTCAGATGAATCTCTATTACAATGGTGACCCATCCTTAGGGGAATGGTGCCGAGCAGACCATTGAATATCATTTTTAGGAGGTTCCTGAACGGATCAAATGGAGCTCTCTCCGATCTTGATTAGGGAATAGCCATGCGAAGTCATTTCTGGTCTAATTTTGGAAAGTATGCGCTTGGGTGTGTGGTGGCCTTTACAATGGCCTGTTCGAGTCCACCAGAATACGAACGGGTGGAGGAATTCCCGGAAGGGATGCAAATCGACTCGGCCAAAAGTGCTCTTTCCGAAAAATTGGAAACGACTAGCGTTTCGAAACGGTATCAAGCAGACTATGAGGGAGTGTGGGCCGTTACCATGGATGTGGCCAAGGGGTTTAAGAAGCGCTATGAAGCTTCCACCATGGAAATCAGCGAGAAAACTGGAACCATTGAACTACACGGGACACATCGAGTGGATAGATCCAAGGAGGAGATGGCGGATGTGGAGCGAATTAGAAGATGGAAGGACATATTTCAAATCAAAGTGGAATCTATTGACTCGGACCGGACAATGGTAACGGTTTCAAGGACGGTAGTCGGCATTCCCTTTTTTCGACTTTGTGGTAAGGCCCTCGTTGATTGTGGAAGTTTTTATGAACCTGAGGTCTCCAACGCAAAAATCGAACAATGGATTCTTACGCAGATAAAAGATAATTTGGGATCCTCGGTTCGTGAAGTTCCCCATTAAAAAATTTTCTCCTTCCGAAAGACGTCATCCATAAAGCTTTGGACCTTGAGTCTCTTTAGAAAGTTGAAAAACCAGAACAATCCTTTCGGAACAGGACCAGCAACAATCCCAACTTTCCCATGACTCGATGAACGACCATACCTGTCTTTCGAATGAGAACAATCTTTAGGGAGGGGAAAATGATTGGGAGCGCAAGTCGGCTCACCGACCTGATCCGTGAGAAACCTCCGATTCATAAAACGTCTTTCAACCCTCTCCTTCTTAACATCCCCAAATGTCCTAACTATTGGGGTCTTAACCACCTTTCCAAAGTTTTCTTGGCTTTAAGAGTACAAAAATACCAGAACACGAACGCCGGATGAATAGGCCAATGAAGACTGGTTTACCACTGCGGAGGCGGAGGCTGAATCTCAACCTACGCTTTCCTTGCATGTGCGGAATAATGACGATTTAATGAATGCAGATATGTCTTACCCGAAAGCCTTAGCCGACACGAGGCCGATATTGCTCAAGTATACCGACTCCCGACAAATCCGACGCCGGATAATGGTCACCGGTTAATAAACATGATGACAAACCGGTATCTCCCGGGGGGAAAATGACAATACTCAAATTCAGGTAAGCTGGGTCCCACTCAGATAAGCCATGAGTCTATCGACTAAAATTTTTATCGGTCTGTTCTCCGGAATTGCCTTCGGTATTTTCTTTGGAGAAATCATACAACCCATTGGAATCGTTGGAGAGGCGTTTATACGACTCCTACAAATGTCGGTTCTTCCGTTTGTCATGTTTTCCCTGATTACCGGAGTCGGTCGTCTCACGGCGAGTGAAGCTTTTTCACTTGCTAAAAAATGTGGGGGGTTTCTCGCACTATTATGGGTGGTGGCGATCATCATGGTCATCCTTACGCCAATGGCCTATCCCAATTGGGAGTCAGCTTCCTTTTTCAGCCCTTCCCTCGTTAAAGAAAAAGAGAGCATAAGCCTGTTGGAATTGTATATTCCAGACAATCCATTCTATTCCCTTACAAATTCGATCATCCCCGCCGTGGTCATATTCAGTATTTTTGCAGGAATGGCCCTTATTCATGTCAAAGGAAAGCAAGCCCTATTAGAAAATCTAAACGCCATACTCCAGATTTTGACAAAGGTAACAGAATTTGTGCTTCACCTAGCTCCAATTGGAGTGTTCGCCATCTCCGCCAGTGCTGCCGGAACCATGGCATGGGAGGACCTTGGTCGGTTACAGGTGTATTTAGTGACATACATCATGGCTTCGCTGTTCTTAACATTCTGGGTATTGCCGGGCCTTGTCACACATTTAACCCCATTCTCCTATCGTGAAGTCGTGATGACCATCAAGGACGCTCTGATTACAGCCTTTGCAACAGGTAATCTTATGGTGATTCTGCCTCTCCTTACTGAGCAAGGAAGAGAACTGTTCCGCAAAAGCGACCGCAAAAAAAAGGAAAAGGACTCTGTCGTGGGAGTGATTGTCCCCACGGCTTTCACGTTTCCCTCTACCGGACTTCTCCTCACCTTAAGCTTTATTCCTTTTGCGTCTTGGTACGTGGGATCTTCCCTCTCACTCTCTCAATATCCCGAATTCCTTTCGACAGGTATTTTCAGCGCGTTTGGGCGCAAAATGTTAGCCATACCTTTTTTGCTGGATCTCTTACGACTTCCTGCAGATTTATTTGAGCTGTTCGTTACCATCGACGTGTTTTCCGGACGCTTTGGAACCTTATTGGCTGCCATGCACATTTGGGCCCTGGCACTTCTCGGGACCTGCGCAATGGGGAAAGGACTGAAATTTCAGTGGTTCAAATTGCTGGGTTTTTTCGTATTTAGTGTGATATTAGCGATGGGTGTTCTAGGCGGGACTCGAGTATTTTTAAACCAAGTTCTGGATCCCACATATACCAAGTACGAGTCCTTGGTCAACATGGACCTCATGTATAAAGAGGCTAATTCAACAGTTCTTGAATCACCGCCCTCCCCTCCTTCCCAAGTGCATTCTGGAACATCTCGCCTGGACCAAATTCTTGATCGCGGCAGCCTTCGAGTGTGTTATCTCGACGATAGCCTTCCCTGGGCTTTTCGAAACGTTAAAGGAGAACTGGTAGGTTTTGATATTGAACTCGCCCATATCCTGGCAAACGAATTAAAGGTTTCGCTTGAATTCGTGGGCCTTGAACGAGAAGACCCTGATAAACTTGATACGTCACTCAACAAGGGAGTCTGTGATGTTGCCATGACCGGACAACCAGTTCTTCCCGGAAGGACTCAAAATATTACTTATTCCATCCCCTATTTGGACACCACGGTCGCCTTTCTGGCTAAAGACTACCAACGAAGCAATTTTTTAAGCTGGGAAAGCATTCAAAAACTCGGCAAAATAAGGATCGGTATTCCTTTGGAATCTCAACATTACCGTTCACTATCAGAGCGACTTGTCCCACAAGCCAAATTTGTGAACATCGATTCTCCAAGAAATTTCTTCACCCAAACGAATGAGGATCTGGATGCTATGATATTCTTAGCAGAACCCGGATCAGCTTGGACGGTGGTATATCCAGAGTATAGCGTGGTTGTACCCATCCCCGATCCCATTACCATTCCCTTGGCTTTTCCGATGCCTCATGGCGAACAAGAGTTGGTGGACTGGGTCAATGCTTGGATCCTGTTAAAAAAGAAGGAAAAAAGTATTGATCCCCTCTTCAAATATTGGATTTTAGGTCAAGGAGCCAAAAAAAAGGAGCCTCGATGGTCAATTGTGAGGAACGTGTTGCATCTCGTAGATTGAAAAATTCCAGCCAGACTGACCGACCCTCATACGTGTTTCCGGGTTTATCCTTAATTTCGCGAAAGGTACGGGTTTCTCCTGGTAGCGATGTTCACGTGACCGATTTCAAGTTTTGCATTCCTAAAGATGCCGCTTGCCCGGTCAATATTGAATGCGTTTCGGTTAGGAATTTCTCCCAGAACCCCTTTGCATTCATGAAAACGCGGTTGCTCTGCACTGACAAACACATTGTGTGATTTGACCGGAATCAATTACCGATTGCCAAAGAAAATTCTCCCCTATGACACCAGCATTCTTGACGCCTCCATCAGTCTCTAAACCGAAGAAAAAAATTTCAATGAGACGGGTGAAAGTCTTGTGCACCATTGGGCCCAAAAGCGCCTCCCCCAAAATTCTTGGAGCCTTGCTCAAAAGCGGAATGAATATGGCAAGGCTGAATATGTCCCATGGAACTCAAGATTGGCACCGGAATACCCTCAAAGCCATTCGGTCAGTTGAAAAGCGGCTCAAAACACCGCTTCCAGTCTTATTGGATTTACAAGGCCCTCGGATACGGGTTGGCGCTCTCCCTAGGAGTGAGATAATGCTAAAGGCCGGACAATCTGTTCGGTTGATTCCGACACATTCAGGTGAACCACCTCTTTCCAAAGCCCCCGATAGGCAACCACCCACGATTCCCATCGTCTATCCCGCCTTAACCAAGGATGTCAAAACGGGAAATAAGATTCTGATCAATGATGGGCTGATCGAGTTGCTTGTCAAGAAGGTCACCAACAAGGTCGTGGAATGTTCTGTGAAGGTGGGCGGAAAAGTTACTTCTCATAAAGGCTTAAATTTGCCAGACACATCTCTGAGCGGCCCGGCTTTAACAGAAAAAGATCTGACAGACATTCGATTCGGAATAGAAAACCATGTCGATTACCTCGCGCTTTCGTTCGTGCGGTCCGGGAGGGACATCCTAGCCATCAAAAATATTCTTAAAAAATATGGAAAGGCCATACCCGTGATTGCAAAGATTGAACGCCCTGAGGCTATCCGCCACCTGACCGCCATTTTAGACCATGCCGATGGTGTGATGGTGGCACGGGGGGACCTCGCTGTTGAAATGAGCCTTGAAGCCGTTCCCATTCTCCAAAAGCAAGTCATAGCAGAAGCCAATCGTCGACATCGGTTGGTGATCACGGCGACACAAATGTTGGAATCAATGACTCAGCATCCACTCCCCACACGGGCTGAAGCATCTGATGTGGCGAATGCGGTCCTAGATGGATCCGACGTTCTGATGTTGTCTGCCGAGACTTCAACAGGACACCACCCGGTCCGGGCCGTGAAGGTGATGGACCGGGTGATTTGTTCGGCTGAACAGGGAAATGTGCTTCGATGGGAGCCGGAAAAAACTAATCAAGAGCTTAAGAGGGCAGTTCCCGCATCAGCTTGCATGGGAGCAGAGTTAGCCGCACGACATATACAGGCCAGAGCGATCTTTGTTTTTACAGAGTCAGGGGCAACGGCTCTACACATGTCGAAGCAACGACCACCAGTACCTATTATTGCTCTTACCCCTTCCAAACCTACTCTCAAACGCATGGCAGCCTACTGGGGAGTGCAAGCCGGCCTTTTGGCCCGGATTCCGAATACCGACAAGCGGATTCAAAAGGCCGAGTCCATTGTCAAACGACAACGATTGGTCAAGGCAGGAGATCGAATTGTGATTCTCTCAGGAGAGCATGGCCAGAAATCCACAGGGACCAACTTAATAAAATTTCACCAAATAAAATAGTTTCAAACATTTTGCAGGCGACGATAATGCCATAAAAAAAGGTTGCGAGAAATGATCCTCTGGCCAAAAAATCGCTCTCGCCATTCCACAGCCATTCTCAAACTAAACCCGGAACCGATTGAATGCAGACCAGTGACTGAAAAATTTTTCACCGGCGTGCATGGCTTAAGAGGGCGTTCCAGGGGTTGAGGGCGGTAAAGTCACACGCTCCCGTTCCTTTCGTTTTTACACAGGACAAAACAAACCCAAAGTGAAAAGGTGTCAGATTAGCTTTGGGGGTCCTTTTTTGACTTTATACAAATACTCCTTCCGCCCTTGCCTTATTGCTACCCCTCTCCCGCCAACTGGACTAGCCATTTCCCGGCTATTGCCAAAAAAATTCGGCATTAAGGGGGCATCAAATATTTAGATTCGGACGAGAGGATCCAAGATAAAAATACCGGAAGAGTCCTAAAGTCAAGAACGAAGTAGGTTAGAGAGGGAAAAAGTTAGTAAAGATTAGTTTGATTTTTATGGATATTGTATTGGCTAGGGCACTTGGAGGAACTAAGAAATTTTCGGATAGAAAAATCGGGTCCGGAGGGATTCGTCCATGGGATGAACCCCGACGTCCGCAGAAGCCTCACGGAGTTATGGGTGATTTAACATATTGGCGAAGAAAACATCACCGAAGACTTTGATGGGGCTTTGAACACGGAACTCCATGACATCCGTGAACAATATCTTGGACATACTTCCAATCCCAGGTATGCCTAAACCTGAACTTAAAAGACACTGCCAAGGCTACCTGTACCAAGTCATCCCAACTGGAGGGTTAATCTACCCCAATGCCAGGCTCATAACTTTTGAAGTGTAATAAGAGATCACGCATGGATACCAACCCCACGACTTTATCTCCATCACAAATGGCCAGATGCCTGATGCCAAGTTCACCCATCATGTCAAATGCCTCATGGGAAGTTCTCGACACTTGAATGGAGGGCAAGGTTGTGATCATCAATTCTTCCACCTTGGTCTGTTCCAAGTTTTTTCTGGCTCCCACTCCCTTTCGAACAATATCCGTATCTGTAAGGAGTCCGACGAACCGCCCGCCTTGTTCCACCAATAGGCCACCGACTCTCTCCTGTCGCATTTTTTCGGCTGCTTCGACGACTGGCGTCCCAGAGGGGATCGCCTGAAGTGTAGTCTGCATTATTTCCGCTAGCATGGTACATCCTCCAAGGTTTTGGGTTAGAAAACAGAATTTTTTCTGATAAAAAAATAGTGGTTGTTATGGCCAGTTATTTCCCTTTTTCATTTTGTCCGAGGTTCGCTTTATTTGTTTGGTGTTTCTACAATTTTTTTGTCAGGAACACGTGCCAGAACATTCAGGAGCCAATAATTCCTCCGGCGTTCTTGAAGTGCTATTTAAAGTTGCCTCTTGAAATAGGTCAAAAGGAATCGGCACATTTCATTATACCAAAACAACCCCTCCCCATGCCTACTGGAAAAAGAGCAGTATCACCTGATAGAAACCATACAAAAATAGATAGGGTTAAGGCCTCTGACGAAGGATATTGAAGGCGGTAAAACTTTTGTAAGCAGTCTGTTTTCTCACCCTAGCCTGAGAGAATTGATCCTTTTTACTCTTACTGACTTCGATGGCCCAAGGGATTATTTCAAAACTTATTGATTTTATAGAGCGAAAAACCAGCAGCAAGGGCTAACGAACGATTTGAGAACTTTTCGGATTGAAAAACCAGGGCCGGAATGGTTGGCATTTCTAGTCGCCTAGTCTTAGGGGTCACGTTTAATCTTCTGCCCGCCGGGAAGGCTTTTGATACACATGCGGAGATTTTCCGAGATAAACCTCTGCTGCCTCCATAAGTGTTTCAGAAAGCGTGGGATGAGGATGAATCGAGTAAGCCAGATCTTCCGCTAAAGCACCCATTTCGATAGCGAACACTCCCTCACCGATCAACTCACCGGCTCCGGCACCGACCAGCCCCAATCCCAATACCTTCCCGGTTTCAGGATCCAGAATCAATTTGGTAAAGCCTTCTGGTCTTCCAAGAGTCTGTGCTCTTCCTGAAGCCCCCCACGGGAATTTAGCGATTTTAACTTCTCGTTGTATTTTTCGCGCTTCAGTTTCCGTTAAGCCAGCCCAGGCAATTTCCGGGTCGGTAAAAACAACTGCCGGGATCGCCCGGTGATCAAATTTATCTTCTTTTCCGGTAATGACTTCGACGGCTACGCGAGCCTCCGCCGTGGCCTTATGAGCCAGCATCGCTCCCCCCACGACATCTCCAATAGCGGAAATCGATGAGTCTGCGGTCCTCTGTTGATTATCGATTTTGACAAATCCGTATTCATCGGTCTTAACCTGAGTGTTTTCCAATCCGATTCCTTGTGAGTTGGGTTGACGGCCTACAGAAACGAGAATTTGATCGAACGTATGATCTTTTTCAGCCATCCCCCCCTCAAACACGGCTTTGAAAGAAGAATTCTTTTTCTCAACGGATTTGACTTTGGTTTTGAGATATATATTTTCAAACTGCTTTTTTAATTTCAATTGGAGCGGTCTGACCAAATCCGTATCGACCCCTGGGAGCAAGCTATCCATCATTTCCACTACAGTCACATTGCTGCCGAAGGCGGCATACACCGTTCCCATCTCCAGGCCAATATATCCGCCTCCGACGATTAGAATTTTCTTTGGTATCTTATCCACTTCCAGAGCTGAGGTGGAATCCAAAACTGGCGGATCCATTTCATCAAACATTTCCGGGAGAATGGGTCTGGAACCCACGGCAAGGAGACAATGATCAAAACCTATCTTATCCTTGCCAGAAACCACGATCGTATTGGAATCCTGAAACACTCCATTCCCCGTCACGAAATTTACCCCTCGCTGTTTACAAAGCATCACGAGACCGCTGGCCATTTTATCCACCACTTGGTTCTTCCACTTGCGCACTTGCCCGATATCGATAACGGGATCGCCAAATTGGATTCCCCAGTCTTTTGCTTCACGGGTCTCATGGATCAATTTGGCCAGGTGGAGGAGGGCTTTGGAAGGAATGCAGCCGCGATGGAGACAGACTCCTCCGGGCTTTGGTCCTGCATCCACAAGGGTGACTTTCAGGCCCATGTCGGCGGCAAGAAATGCCGCAGCATAACCACCCGGTCCCCCTCCCAGGACGAGAAGGGTTTTTTTGCTCATGCTAGTACTCGTCATTATCCCTCCAATAATAGTTCCTGATACGTTTCCAGTTCGTGCGCAATCAGTCGTGAAAAACGGACCGCATCTGCGCCATCAATGACCCGATGATCGTAAGAAACACTGAAAGGCAGAACCAATCTTGGTTGGAATTTGTCATGTTTCCACACTGGAACTCGCTTGTTGCGCGAGAGACCCACCACCGCAACTTCTGGCGGATTGACCAATGGAGTAAACCCGGTTCCACCAATGCCGCCCAGATTGGAGATAGAAATGTTTCCACCTCGCAATTCTTCCAGTGAGACTTTGCGATCCCGGGCCTTCTCGGATAACTCCGTCAATTCAAGTGCGAGTTCAGTAAAACTTTTTTGATCCACATTTTTTAAAACCGGAACAATTAGTCCCGATGGCGTATCGACCGCCACCCCGATATTGAAATATTTTTTATATATGAGTTCTTGGTGAGTATAATCCAAGCTGGAATTGAATTGTGGCAAAGCCTTTAAAGCGGCAACCACCGCTTTCAACACAAATACCGTAATCGTCAGTTTGCCACCCTTCTGCTTAACATAATCTATATTCTTATTTCTCATTTTTTCCAGCTCAGTGATATCGGCTTCGTCAAACTGGGTGACCAGAGGAATTCTGGGCCAGGCAGATGAAAGATTCTCGGCGACCTTCCGGCGCAAGGATGACAGGGGTTTCGTTTCGATCGGACCCCATTGGGAAAAATCCGGTAATGCCTCGACGGGTTCCCCACCTGAAAAGGAACCAGTTCGAAGCAGCTGTTTTGCATGAGCCTTGACATCATCAGGGGTAATTCGACCTCCCCGCGCAGTCCCCTTCACCATCGAAAGATCAATCCCCAGATCTCGGGCTATTCGTCTCGTGGCGGGTCCGGCCGGGATCAGTTGTTCCGCAGGCTTTTCGTCAACAGGCAGGGAAGGTTCTTCCTCATGTTCGCCGGATATTGGGGTATCCCGATTCTCTTCATCTGGAGGTTTTTTGTCCTCTCTTGTTTTTTTCGCTTTCTCCGGCTTTTTTTCGGTCTTGGTATCGGTTTTTGGTTTATCGCTTGATGAATCACTTATTTCTAGAGTGAACAACACTTGCCCGACTTTAACCGTATCTCCTTTTTTTATACGAATACTTTCAATTTTTCCCGCCTGAGGTGAGGGGAATTCAATAACCGCCTTGTCGGTCTCCAGTTCCATGAGAACGGAATCTTTTTTGACGTCATCGCCTTTGGAAACCAGAATGTTCACCACATCGCCGGTTTCGATTCCGTCGCCCAATTCCGGAAGCACAATTTCTTCGCTCATGATGTCAACGGATTGTCCTTTTCCGAGTCAATATTCAATTCTTTGATAGCATGTTGAACGGTTTTCTTTTCAATTTTGTTTTGACGGCTGAGTGCATCCAGCGTGGCCAACGTTATACATTCCGCATCTACCTCAAAAAACCGACGTAGCGCGGGACGGGAATCACTCCGACCAAACCCATCCGTGCCCAGAGCAATCAATCCACCTGGAACCCAGGGATTAATTTGCTCAGGAACCAGTTTCATGTAGTCCGACACAGCGATAAAGGGGCCCTTTTCTTTCTCCAGGACCGATTCAATATATGAAATCCTCGGGTTTTCCTTAGGGTGTAAACGATTCCAACGATCGACTTCCAAAGCCTCTCTTCTCAACTCCTTGTAGCTGGTCACGCTCCAGACATCTGCGGAGACATGATAACGTTCTGCCAGAATTGTCTGGGCCCGAAGGGCTTCCATGATCAAACTCCCACTTCCAAACAGATGAGCTTTGATCATTTTTTTACCCCTGGGTCCCGGCTTAAATTTATAGAACCCCCTTAAAATGCCTTCGTGGTTTTGTTCCTTCATTTGGGGCATGGAATAATTTTCATTACCCAGAGTAATGTAATAGAAAATGTCCTCCTGCTTCTCATACATTCTTTGAATACCATCCTGAATTATGACTGCGAGTTCGTAGGCAAAGGCTGGATCATAGGCGACCAGATTAGGAACCGACGCGCCAAGCAAATGACTGTGGCCGTCTTGATGCTGTAATCCTTCTCCATTCAAGGTGGTTCGTCCGGCAGTGCCTCCCAACAGGAACCCTTTGCTTCTCATATCCCCTGCGGCCCATATCAAATCGCCTATGCGTTGAAATCCGAACATGGAGTAAAAAATATAAAAGGGAATCGTATTGATTCCATGGGTGCAATAGGCCGTTCCGGCTGCGATAAACGAGGCCATGGAACCGGCTTCATTGATCCCTTCTTCCAGAATCTGCCCGTCCTTGGCTTCCCGGTAATACAAGAGTTGTTTGGAATCGACAGGGTCATACAGTTGGCCCTGGCTGGCATAGATTCCATATTGCCGGAATAAAGACTCCATCCCAAAAGTCCTGGCCTCATCCGGAACGATCGGGACGATGAATTTTCCTATTTCCTTATTTCTTAAAAGACGATTAAAAATCTGGACGAAGGCCATGGTGGTGGAGACTTCTCTCTCGCCGGACCCTTCGAAAAACTCCTTAAACACATCCTTTTCAGGCGTTCTCAAAGGAGGGGCTTTCTTGGAGTTTCGATTCGGAAGATAGCCTCCCAGATCTTTTCTTCGTTTGTGCAAATATTTGATTTCGTCACTGTCGTCCGCAGGTTTATAGTACGGGGCGTCCACAACCTCTTTATCATCAAGGGCGATTCCCAGTCGGGAACGGAAATTCATTAATTCCGTTTCATTCAATTTCTTTTGCTGATGCGTCACATTTCTTCCTTCTCCGGCTTCACCCAACCCATAACCTTTGATCGTTTTGGCGAGAATAACAGTTGGGGCACCCTTGAAATTGACAGCTGCATGGTAGGCAGCAAAAACTTTTTGCAGATCGTGTCCTCCGCGTCTCAATTTCTGCAGATTTTCATCGGTAAGATGCTCGACCAGTTTGAGTAGCTCAGGATAGGCACCGAAAAAATGTTCCCGGATAAATTGTCCCGATTCCACACTGTACTTCTGGTACCAACCGTCCACCACCTCGCCCATTCTGTGACGAAGTAATCCGTCTGGATCCTTTTCGAGCAGTGGATCCCAGTCAGCACCCCAGATGACCTTAATCACATTCCAGCCTGCGCCCCGGAACGCGGCTTCCAGTTCCTGAATCACTTTTCCATTCCCGCGAACCGGACCATCCAATCGCTGGAGATTGCAGTTGATCACGAAAATGAGATTGTCCAGTTTCTCCCTGGTAGGGAGAGTCAGACTTCCCATGCTTTCCGGTTCGTCGGTTTCACCATCTCCCACAAACACCCACACTTTGGATTGAGAGGTATCAAGCAAACCTCGTTGTTCGAGATAACGGTTGAATCGGGCTTGATAGATTCCCATGAGAGGAGCCAGCCCCATAGAGACTGTAGGGAATTGCCAGAAGTTTGGCATCAACCATGGATGAGGATAAGAAGATAGTCCTCCCCCTGGCTGCAATTCCCTGCGAAAATTTTCCAGTTGTTTTTCTGACAACCGCCCTTCCAGGAACGCCCGGGCGTAAATTCCGGGAGAGGCATGTCCCTGAAAGTAAACCTGATCCCCTGAGGAGTTGTTGCTGGGTGCGCGAAAAAAATGGTTAAACCCGACTTCCAACAACATTGCCAACGAAGCAAATGTCGAAATGTGCCCACCAACTCCCGGAGAAATACGGTTTGCCCGAACGACCATCGCCATGGCATTCCAACGCACCAGACTTCTAATCCGTTTCTCCAGGTCGATATCGCCTGGATACTTCGGTTCCTGGTGGGCTGGGATCGTATTGACGTAATCCGTATTCGCCGTAAAAGGGAGAGGATACCCCGCTTTGTTCATTTCCTCCTGAAGACGGTTGAGAATAAAAATCGCTCGGTCTTTTCCAGTTTTGTTCAAAATATACGCCAGAGAATCGATCCACTCCTGGGTTTCCCCAGGATCAAGATCTTTCCCTGACCCGATGTCTGTGAGATTTTCTTTTGATGATTTACTCATCTATCTATCTTAATCTAATTCGGTGAAATGCCTTTATTCAGATGTATATCCGAGAAATCCTTTAAAGACATGAAAAGTCTTAGCAATCAGTCCTGATCGGACGAACCTGCCCTTACCATCAACTCTTGGTATTGGATTGGCCTTGAAGTCTCCCATTTTTTGCCGCATTGTTCAATCGTCGAGGTTTGCCAGTGATGAATTTACGCTCATGGCACCTTTGAAGATACATTGCTCGTCACATTATATCGTTTCCAGAATTCATCTGGTTTCGGCATATCCCATCGCTAGAAATATCTCTAACCGGCATATCCTTGGGAATATCATCTCAGAAAACGATCGGGGAATCGCGAACCGGACTAGTGAAGATTCTGGATCGACCATGCAGGGTGACCTTACCCCCAATCCTTATTCCAATTGTAGAGCTAGCTTCCCGAATCTCTGATTCTTAACCGGTAGCCTTGGCTTGAATTGGATTTAATGGTGACAACAACAACTGTTGAGGGGTAAAGGTTTCCTTTGCTATTTGTGGAAGGCAGGAAAATAAAGGGGAAATGAAACGCAAGACAGAGCTGGAAATTTTGTCTTCAATTTTTTTTAACACCATAAATTTCTATAACTTATTGATTTTATTGGTCTCGTCTCTTGGACGACCTTAGAACTTTTCAAATTGATAAGGCCAGGGCCAGAATTAATGGAATTTCTGGCCCCATAGTTTGAATGCGGGACTATGCTCCGGCCTTGGTATCTATAGCCTATTTAGACCGCCTTTGATCAATTAAATTATCTTAATCGTGGCTCCCATTCATATGGAAAATCCAGACAGCTCCCTCAGCACTCGTGTGCGGCGCTGCGACCGAAAGGTCAGGAATATTGTCACTGTTCAGGTCCACGGCACCGGTCACGCCAGAACCAAACCAATCAGAATCATTTAGCGTACCGGTGAACTGCCCGGTTTCCTCGCTTATTTTTTGGTGAAATTTAATCATCCCGTTGTTCTCCATAAACAACACCCACACGGCTCCCTTGTCAGGCCCCCCGTCATCATCCCCTGGAGCCCCTACCGCGATGTCGGAGACCCCATCATTATCGAGGTCCCCGATAGCGGTGACATCCCAGCCAAAGAAGTCAGAGTCATCAAAGTGCCCCGTAAAATTGCCAGCTTGGGCGCTTATTTTTTGATGAAATTTGACCATGCCCGTGCTCTCCATGAACAAGACCCACACGGCTCCTTTTTCGACTCCCCCATCATGATCAAGGGGAGACCCCACCGCGAGATCTGGGATATTATCACTATCAAGTTCCCCCACTGCCGCCAACGACCAGCCGAACCGAACATTATCATCTATCGTACCAGTGAAGCCGCCTGAAGTAGCGCTGATCTTTTGGTGACTCTTCACCGTCTGACTGGAATTGAGAAATAACACCCACACGGCTCCCCTGGCGAATCCGCCGCCGGCATCCCCTGGGGCCCCCACTGCGAGGTCGGTAACCCCGTCACTATCGAGGTCCCCCACTGCCGCCACCGCCAAGCCAAAATATTGCTCATCATCCAAGCCTCCCGTGAATTCTCCCACCTGATCGCTGATCTTTTGGTGGTTTTTCACTGTGCCATTGGGGTGAAGACGTAAGATCCAAATGGCTCCCCTTTGATTCCCTCCGTCATCGTCTCCCGGTGCCCCGACAGCAAGATCGGGAATCCCGTCACTGTCGAGGTCACCGACTCCCGCCAACGCTACCCCAAAGAAATCCTCATCATCCAGACTGCCAGTAAAACCACCATGGGTTGCACTGATCTTCTGATGACTCTTCACCGTTCCATTGGGATGGAGAAACAGCACCCATACGGCCCCCCGATTATTCCCTCCATCATCATCCACTGGGGCCCCGACCGCTAAATCCGGAACGTTGTCCCCATCAACATCACCGATGAATTTCGAGGCAAATCCCCAACGATCCGCTGCCTCCGGGTTCCCTAGAAACCCCCCATCCATATTACTCACCTTTTGAAAAGATTGAACCATTCCAACCTGCGCCCACCCCTGGTTCATCGTTAGCAAAAAGGCAACAATCAAGAAAAGACTCTTCCCTACCATTCTAGGAATTACTGAATTTCTTTTCTTTCTTTCTTTCCCTTTAAGGAATGAAGGTGGTGTCGAGTGCATCGTGAATCCTCCTTTTCTTGGTAAGTTTCAACTGTATCGTGTTACCCATCACATTCCAGAATGAACTCGTTTTCAGGGCCTCCAAACCCCTCGGACACTGTTGGGTAAATACTGTGCTCAACCACCAGTCAGCTATCGGTCAAGGTTCAGGATGGATATTAGTAGCAGCCAATTCTGGCGACTCCTATCATTTTGTCAAACTGCAAAAATGATGCCTCTTGCAGAAAGGGTGAATTTTCAATTAAATCAATAAATCGAACATCGCATAGGCTTGTTACATTATTATTCCATGTAAATTTGATAGACACGGGTGCCCACAGATGAACAACTTTCTAATCGAAAACAACTCCCCTCAAGGAATCCATGTAAGACCTATAAAGGGATCAAAAAACATTTATGGGAGACAGTCCCTTCGCTAAAAAATCGGCCCAACGCTGTGAGGTCGTTTCTTTTTTTTACACATCCTTATTCCTGTATTTCCTTTTTGCTGGTCTTCTCCCACCAGATTGATCCGGCCATTTCTCCGCAATGACCAACTAAAAGCAGATACAAACGAGGATGGGCGGTTGATCGGGACATAATCGAATGATTCGGCAAAGACCAGAGTGAATTCTCCCCCACTAGAAAGCCTAATCAATCGTAGATGTTGGTTTGGCTGTAGAAGGCCCTTAGGTTATTTTTTGAAAAGGGGGAATTTTTATTAAAAGGATACGGAAGGATATGACAGAATTTATCGACCGGAGTTCGAAAGTGAAAAGGGGCTGTTCTAGAACTGCTTAAGTGTACGAGGGAATTTTGCTGGCTGGACCTCTTGGACGATTTTCGGGGTTTCGCATCGAAAAACCATGGTCGGAGGTATTGGCAATTCTGGCGGCGTATTCCCCAAAGCTAGACTTGTTCCCCCCCGCAGGGAGGGCTCACTCCGCTCTTTCGGTTTGTGGTTAGTCCAGCAAGACTTGCAAAGTTTCTCTGGTCAGGTTTTCTGGAAGATGGTCATGCCGTGCAGAATTTTTCAGGCCGCTGGCTCAGCTTTCGGAGAAGGGGAGTAATAAAGATACCGTCTTGTGCCCGGGAAACGGCATACACAGGCAACCTCTACAGTTCTCGGCTTATTTCACCTTTTTGGGGTGAGAAGTCGGTGAAGGTGGAGATCGGAGGTGGAATTTTCCCGCCGACTGCTGACCCCTTTTCGTACCAATTTTTCGTGGCATTCACGATTTTGACTACCGATAACATAACCGGCACTTCCACCAGAACTCCAACCACAGTGGCAAGTGCCGCCCCTGAGTCGAATCCAAAGAGCACGATAGCGGCCGCGACAGCCAATTCAAAGAAATTACTCGCCCCGATCAAGGCTGACGGCGCCGCTACGCAATGTGCCACCCCGAAAGTTCTGTTCAGAATGTAAGACAGACCAGAATTGAAATACACCTGAATCAGGATCGGGACAGCCAGCATCGCAATAATCAATGGCTGGGCGAGAATTTGCTCACCCTGAAATCCAAATAACAGCACGAGTGTGGCTAATAATGCCAACAAGGAAATCGGATGCATTAGAGCCAAAACATTTTCGAGCTTTTTCATCCCACCGGTGTGTAGTAACCTTTGACGCCACCCATGGGCAAAGGCCACCGGAATCACGATGTACAATGCCACCGAGAGAAATAATGTATTCCAGGGCACTGTAATCGCGGATAACCCCAGGAGAAGCCCAACGATGGGCGCAAAAGCGACAATCATGATCATGTCGTTCAAGGCCACTTGCGTCAGTGTGAAATGCGGCTCCCCTTTGGAAAGGTGACTCCAGACAAACACCATGGCGGTACAGGGAGCTGCGGCCAAGAGAATTAAGCCAGCAATATAGGAATTCTGTTGTTCAAGAGGGAGGTAAGGGCCAAAGACATTTCCGATAAAAAACCATCCAAGGACGGCCATAGAGAAGGGCTTGACGGCCCAATTGATGAACAGGGTCACCCCGATTCCTTTCCAATGGTCTTTCACCCGATGAAGAGCCCCAAAGTCAATCTTGAGAAGCATCGGCACAATCATGAGCCAGATAAGCACAGCAACAGGAATGTTGACTTGAGCCAATTCCCATCGCCCTAGAGTTTGAAAGAGAGCAGGAAAGAGATGGCCAAGCGAAATGCCTGCAAGAATACAAAGAAAAACCCAAACCGTCAGGTATCGCTCAAAGATTCCCATCGTGCCTGAATGAGCAGCTTGGGCTGTTGTCTCAGAGGTGCCATTCATGTCAGTTCCTCGATATCGTGAGCCTGTTTTTCTCTATCTCCTCAAGATAGACCTTCAACAAACTTCGGTTGACGGGACCAGGTGGAATTTCGACAAGGGATTGAACACACCGTTCCAATTCTTGATACACGTTGGTAAAGGCCCGCAACCGCGTGGTATGGTCCCCCTTCACGGCTGTAGGATCCTGAAAACTCCAATGGGCCTTGAGAGGGAGGCCTGGCCAAATCGGACAGGTTTCTGCCGCTGCGCGGTCACACACGGTAATCACAATATCAAGGTCTGAAAATTCGCCAGGAGCAAACTCCGCCCAGCTTTTGCTTCGAAGCCCGTCGGTGGAATGATGTAATGACGCCAGTAATTCAATCGCCAGAGGATTCACCTTGCCGGTAGGACGACTCCCGGCGCTATAAGCCAAAAATCTTGGATGTCCTAGTTTAGTAAGGATCGCCTCGGCCATAATGCTTCTGGCCGAATTGCCCGTGCACAGAAACAAGACTTTGATGGAATAAGCGTTCCTCTCTTTCATGAGGCCTTCTCGCGCTTACGGGGCAAACAACAATGAGGCAGTTCGATAATACTGCATCGTTTTTTTTTGTCATCTCGAATACTGGCGAACTCGATTCGGCAACAGTCTTCCACCATGAAGCGAATCAGATCGGTGAAAAATTCAAAGTTGGCACTGTAGATGATCGAACGGCCCTGACGGCGGGATCCTACTAATTTCGCATGGCTCATATGACCCAAGTGAAAAGACAGCGTGTTGTGAGGGATGTTCAGTGCTTCGCTCAATGTCCCGGCAGCAGCTCCCTCAGGGCCATACTCAACGAGCATTCGAAATACCCGCAACCGGGTATCCTGGGCGAGCGCATCGAAGGCAGCCAGTGCTTCTCTTATGTCCATATGTCCAGTATAATGGACTTATTGAAAAATGCCAAGGGTTCCTGGATGTGCTCCTATCGTTGCTCCAATTGTGGAGCTAATTTCTCGAATCTCTGACCCTCAACCTTTAGCCCTGGATTGATTTGGTTTAATTGGCGAAACCCACACCTGCCGGGGAGGAAAAGGTTGGTTTCGGGATTTGATAAGGGCACGAAATTAAAAAGGATATTTAACTGAGGACAAACATGGGAATTTAGCCTTCTTAGAATCTCCAAATCAAATGGTCATTTTTTCAAATCTTACAGTTACCGATAATCGTGGCTGGGGGACTAGAATTGGAACCTAAACCCTCAGATCCGAAATCGGAATCAAACGAAGAGTGATCAATAATGGCTGAGTGCGATGGAGTATCATAATATTCCTTTGGACACAGGTTATTCCCTCTTTTCGTGTGTGATGGAGCATGATTCCGACAGATCCCGAACCGGGAGTAGTTCTCGTAGGTTCCACGCCCCACCGGGAGATAACAAGTCACTCGCCTGACCACTCATTTCTTCATCACACTTCCCCGGGGACGGGTTCTTTATCAAGGCCATCTTGTTCCTGGGATGGTTCGTAACTCCTAAGAAAAAACTTTTGGAAGTCCACGACAAGGAGGTAGAGACAAGGAATGAGTATCAGCATGATGCCGGTGGCAAAGAGAATCCCGTACCCCAACGATATGGCCATGGGAATCATGAACCGAGCTTGACGAGAGGTTTCAAAAATCATGGGAGCGAGACCGCCAAATGTCGTCATGGTAGTAAGTAATATAGGTCGAAATCGCCGAACACCGGCTTGGACAATCGAGTCCAGGGCAGTGAAACCTTGGCGACGTTGGGTATTGGCGTAATCAATCATGATCAGGGAATCGTTGACCACCACTCCACCAAGCGCAATCATTCCCATCAGACTAATAATGCTAATGTTATAGCCCATAATCATATGGCCGATGATCGCGCCCACGACTCCAAACGGAATAGCGCCCATCACGATGATCGGCTGGAGATAACTACGAAAGGGAACAGCCAGGAGGACATAGATGACAATCAGAGCCAGAGTAGACCCATACAGAAAACTTTGAAGGGCATCTCGTAATTCCGCACGACGTCCTTCAAAACTAAAACTCAACCCGGGGTAGTCCTTGAGCAATTGGGGAAGAATCTCCGATTTCAGGGTAGTGAGAACCAAGTTGGTGTCTTTGATGGGTTGAACATTTGCCGTCACCGGTACGACCCGATTCCCATTACGACGGGTAATTTCCCTATACGCTTGCCCTTTTTCCACCTCGGCCACCTGATACAAAGGTACATCACGTTGAGCCGGGGTGCGGACGACGAGATTTTCCACATGGTACTCACTGGTGCGTTCGGATTCTGGCAACCGGACAAGGACTTTGATCTCATGGCGACCCCGTTGTTGCCGGAGAGCCTCCGAACCATAAAAGGCATTTCGCACTTGCCTCGCAATTTCACGGGCGGTCAATCCAAGACTTCGGCCTTCCTCGTTGATATGAAAAACGAGTTGTGGCTTCCCTGGAGAATACCCGTCATCCACATCTTTGACGCTTGCAAATTCATTGAGTCTGGCCGCAACGTCGGCGCTCGCCTTTTCAAGCGTCCCAATGTCCCGATGACTGAGTTCAAGACTGATCGAAGGGCCACGACCGGGCCCCCCACTATCTGATTCAAATCGGATAAGCTCCACTCCCGGCAATTCCGGTGTCGATCTTCGCCAAAGTTTCGTTAATTGACTCGTGCTGAGCGGACGCTTGTCTGGCGGTGGTAAATAGACCCGCAGGTCGATGGTGTTTTCTCGAACAAGCGCGAAAATCCCGGTGGCCACCCCTTCTCCGCCATGACCACTTATGACGTCTTGAACTGAGTCAATGAGGGCGTCGCGAACCCGAATTACGGCGCCGACAGGGCTACCAAAGGGTAGGATAACCGTAGCCCTGGCAAAGTCCGATTCCACTTTGGGCATCAGAATAAAGCCCAGCCGACCGCTCAACGGATAAGCCAGAACAATGGCAAAAACCCCAAGACCAATGGCCAGGGTCACGTAGCGATTTTTGACTGTACGAAAAAGAAACGGACCGTATGTTTTTTCAACAAATTGACTGAACCCTCGGCTGAATTGTTGTTGGATGTGATGAAGCTTCGCCCCTATGGAAGTGGCCGATTTTTCTTTGACGTGAGCCAGATGAGCCGGAAGAACAAACAGCGCCTCGATCCATGAAATGACAAAGGCGGTGGTGACCACAGCAGGAATAACCGCCCAAATTTTGCCGAAGGAACCGGGGACAAACAGGAGAGGCAAAAACGCGACAATATTCGTGAGGATACTGAAACTGATTGGGATGGCAATGTCACGGGCTCCGTGGATAGCGGCTTTGATTAACCCCTCACCACGTAAGCGATATTGGTAGATATTTTCGCCCGCAATGATGGCGTCATCGACCACAATCCCAAGAGCGATTATAAACGCAAAGAGCGACACCATATTGATGGAAATCCCCCAGATCGGCAGAAACAAGATTGTGCCGAGAAAGGAGGTCGGGATCCCGACAGTAACCCAGAATGCCAGTTTGTATTCGAGAAAAGCGCTCAAGATGAGTAACACCAGCAACAGCCCCAAAAAGCCATTTTTAAGGAGGAGCGTGAGCCGTTGCTTATAGATTTCAGACCGGTCTTTGCGAATCGCATAATGGAGGGTCGGGGGCAGTTCCTGGACAATCTGTGCCATCGCTGATCGAACGCTGCCCGCAACCGTTCCCGGTGTTTGATCTCCCACCCGGTAGATCTCGATTCCAATGGCCGGTAATCCGTTAAAGGTGGCAAAACTATCACTTTCTTCGAACCCCTCAGACACGGTGGCGAGGGTCCCGAGACGTAGAACCGTTCCGGCCTGATTGGCGATAATGGGGATGCTGGCGAACTCCTTGGCCCAGTCGCGTCGTTCCTGAATTCGAAGCAGGATTTCCCCCCCTGAGGTTTCGACCGTTCCCCCGGATCGGTCGAGGGCGGTGGCGGCAACGGTCCCGGCAATATCCTCAAGCGTCAGTCCGTGAGCTCGCAAATCTTCCTGGGCGACTTCAATATGAATCTCGTAAGCCCGCGCGCCTTCCAATTCAACTTGCGTAATGTTAGGGTCTTGAAGGAGCCGGTCCCGAACCAGTTCTGCGGCACCACGTAAATCCCATTCGGACACCTCCCCATAGAGCTGTAAGGTCAACACATCCCGACGTCGAACGTCGAGAGTGATTTGGGGTTTTTCAATATGTTCCGGGAACGTGGTGATGCGGGCAATAGCCTGCTGGATATCCTGGTAGATCTTGGGATAATTGGATCCAGGCCGGAGTTCCGCGATGACCGTGGCCTGATTTTCAGAGGCGGTGGCTTGGACTTCGCTGATGTCTTCAAGGGCATCGATCGCCTCTTCAACCGCTAAAATGATACTCTGTTCAACTTCATCGGGGCTGGCTCCAGGATAGGTGATGCTAATGGTGACGGTGTCTTTTTCATATTCCGGGAAAACTTCCTGTTTAATTTGGGTCGCCATAAAAATCCCCCCGAGGATCAACACCAGCATCAGCAGATTCGGCGTGACCCGGTTTTGAACCATCCAGGCGAGGGGCCCGGTTTCCCGGGACTGTTGAGGCGACATGGCCTTACTTTTCATCCTTTGGGTTGAGTGGCGGTAGAGGGAGGTCCGCCTTCATGACACGCAAAGCCATTCCCTCTTTGGGTGAGGGGAGATTGGAGGTAATCAGGCGATCCCCCTGATGCAGTCCTTCGGAAACAAACACATGACGATATCCACGATGAACCATGTTCACTTTGCGGATTTCAAGAGTCTGGTCGGCTTTGACGAGCCACACGGTATCGTGATCACGAATCCAGTGCCGGTCCACTTTCGCAACATGTGACATATGCCGGCCGAGAATTTCTGCACGAAGGTACGTTCCAAGCAAAACTTGAGGGGCATCGGCTTTGGCACCATGCAGATTGAGAGGATCGGTGATGGCCACGAGAAGGCGAGCCATGCGACCTTCCGTTTCAAGATCGGTGAGCAAACGGATCACTCGACCGGTGCGAAACTTCCCTTTACCCCAAATGTGCTCATGATACAGGCGAACAGGAGAACCGGCTTGACCGGATGTTTTGGGAATTTCGATCCACCTCAACTGAGCCAGAGGAATAACTAATTCGACCCAATACATCTTGGTTCCCACTAACGTCACGAGATCGGTTGTGTTGGTGGCGTAGGTTCCTCGGTTCACGTGACGCCTCAGCACGGTGGAATCAAATGGGGCTTTTACCACCGTCCGCGCCAAGTCGAGCTTGGCCGAATGAAGGGCGGCAGTGGCGGCAATCACGGAGGCCCGGGCAGTGTTGAGCTGTGGAATTCGAAGGACCAAGGTCCGCTCTTGCTCGCTAATAGATTCTCCAAGGAGCTTAAACTCCTGTTGAGCGACGACCTGATTGCCTTGTTCAAGAAGCAGACTGGCCTTCGCTTTCTCCAGATCGCTTTTCCGCTGCTGAACAGCCAAAACGTAGTCCGAGGGATCGATACGAAGAATGACTTCCCGGCGTGCCAAGTGCCCTCCCGGTGTGAATTCGGGATTGATCTTTATGATTGTCCCGTCAACTTGGGAACGAAGCGTAATTTGTTGAGCAGGGCGGACAAACCCCCAGGCTTCAATATTTATAGAATGGGGGCCCAAGGTAATCTCCCGGGTTTCCACCAGGGGAGCGACCCGGGGTTTCGGCTGTCGTTCCGGACGAGGGGCAGTCGTGAACAATGTGAGGACAATGACTCCCGCAAGAATCAGGATGAGAAGCGGAATGACAACCGCTACCTTTCGTTTGGTGTTCCCTTGAACCTGGCCAAAGCGGTCTCCGACGGACTGAGTCTTTCCTTTGTTCTCCATCATGCTGTGTGAACTATATCGGTGTGATGATTGGCCTTCTTCCATGGTGAGGCAACTTCTTAGAATAAAAGCAGATTGTTCTTGGAAAATCTTCTGAGATGAAACATTTTTTGTATCAAAACATACTCATCCGCTTGCTGGAGATACTTTGATACAATTTTTCACGAGCAATTTGATCCCAAAACGGGATAATTTGCGTATAACTCTTTCCTTCAAGGTCATACATGGACTCATCCCCGCATATCCTTATTATCGATGATGAACCGAACATTCGGGATCCCCTAACCGAGTATCTTGTTCAGAAAGGATATCGAGTCAGTGCGGCAGGGGACGCAAAAGACGCGCGAAGAATTCTCGAAACGAGCGCGATCGAACTTGTGATCCTGGATATTATGATGCCGGGCGAGGATGGTTTGTCCCTGTGTCGTTATGTGCGGGAGACTACTGATACCCCGACCATCCTGCTGACGGCGATGGGGGAAGAAACCGATCGAATTATCGGTCTGGAAATCGGTGCTGATGATTATATAACCAAACCATTTAATCCTCGGGAACTGTTAGCTCGGATCAAATCGATTTTGCGACGAGCGAATCGCTTACCGCAGCGAGTGAAACCCGTCGCGTATCGTACCATTCGCTTTGACCAGTGGGTATTGCAGGTCTCCCGGCGGGAGCTCCTTGGCGAGGACGGAGTAGCCATCCCCTTAAGTACGGGGGAATTTGTGCTACTTACCGCCTTGTTGAATCACCCGCATATGGTCCTCAATCGGGATCAACTTCTTGATCTGACCCGAAACCGCGCAGGTGAGGTATTCGATCGCACCATTGACAACCAGGTGAGTCGCTTGCGCAAAAAAATTGAACGGGATCCCAAAAACCCCACGTTAATAAAAACCGTTTGGGGGGGCGGATATCTTTTATCGATAGATCCGACATACGAATGAACCCTGCACTTGCCGTATTTTCCCGATTGTGGCCTCGACGTCTCGCCGGCCAGTTGATCGGCTTACTTCTGGCTGCGTTGTTTTTTGCGCAGGTGGCAAATTTTCTGATCTTTATGGATGAACGGCGAGCCGCGATTCGATCGGTGGAACGGACCCAAATCCTGGAGCGAACCGCTTCCCTTATTCGGTTAATTGAGACTAGTCCACCATCCTTTCATCACCAGATGTTGGAGGCGGCTAGCTCGCATAAGCTGTATTTCTGGTTTAGTGAAACAAGTTCCATTTCCATGAATTCGTCAGAAGTTGACCATGAGCTGCGCGACCGCCTGGAACACTTGCTGGGCGAGGAGGATTCTCGAGATCTTCGGATGATGGTCGCCACTCAAACCAAAAGGTCTTGGAGCGTCTGGCCGTTTGAGACCCAAGAGGGCTTGGGTGAGGACGATGCCATCGAGTCAGACCGTATTGACCTCTCTTCCTTAAATATGCCGAACCGAGATATTCCCAAACTTCTCATTTCAAGTCGTTTGAAAGATGGACGATGGTTTAATGTGGGTATGGGGGTCAACCCATTACTGCGCCGCCTGGCGTTACCCACCCTCCTATCCATGACCCTGGCCGCGGGTAGCATCTGTGCGATTGTGATAATAATGGTCCGACGGATTACAAGACCGTTGACCCGTCTTGCGGAAGCTGCAGAGCAAGTTGGTCGAGGCGAACGTATTTCCCCTATTTCCGAGGAGGGCCCGAGTGACATTCGACAGACCGTTCGAGCCTTTAATCGAATGTACGAACGGCTCCAGCGGTTTGTGCAAGATCGTACGAAAATGTTGGCGGCTATCAGTCATGATTTACGGACTCCCATCACGTCGCTTCGATTGCGGGCGGAACTCCTTCCGGATGGAGAATCTCGAACCAAGATCCTTCACACACTGAATGAGATGGAACAGATGACGGAGGCGACACTGGCATTCGCCCAGGACGAAGCGAGAAGCGAGAATTCCCGAATGGTTGATCTTGCGGCCCTGCTCGATAGTCTCTGCGAAGATTGTACCGACCTCGGGATGAAAGTCACCTTCGATGGGGCAAATCGAACCCCCTACTCCTGCCGGTCGGTAAGCCTAAAACGCGCCATTCGCAATTTGATCGAAAATGCGGTGACCTACGGCCTCAGGGCACGGGTTTCCTTACAGACGTCCCCTACGGAGTTTCGCATTCTGATTCATGATGAGGGTCCAGGAGTTTCGGAAAGGGATTTTGAACGGGTGTTCCATCCTTTTGTACGGCTGGAAGAATCCCGCAGCCATTCCACAGGCGGAATTGGCCTCGGCATGTCGATCGCCCGCTCAATCGTTCGAAACCATGGAGGGGATATTACTTTAGCCAATGCTCGTGAGGGCGGACTGGTAGTGACCGTCCATCTTCCCAGGTCTGACTCATGGACCCTTATCGCGTAAATAAAAGAGTGTATCGGAATAGCGTGATGTTTATGGTTAGGGCGGGTTCCAATCCCCGCATGGAGACGGCCACTTTCTTTCAAAAGAAACACGTCATCCTGATCCTCGTCCTCTGTCTGGCTTTGCCGAGTTGCTTACTTGGACCCAACTATGACCGTCCTGAGGTCCTCACTCCTTCGAATTTTCGGTTTGAGACTCAGGATTCTGAAGAAGCTTCATCGTTAGCAGAAATCCAGTGGTGGAGTTTATTTAAAGATGATGAACTACAGGCACTTATTCGGAGGGGCCTCATCGAAAACAAAGATGTGCGACTGGCGGTGGCGCGGGTCAAGGAAGCGCGAGCCCAGGCCGGGATAACCCGATCGAATCAATTTCCCACTTTAGGCGGGAGTGCTGCGGTTTTTGGAAATCAAGCCTCTGGCGCGGTAGCCCAACAGGTTGGGGGTCCACCTGGATTGGGAGATCAATCAACCCAATATAGGGGAGTCGTCGATCTGGCATTCGAAGTTGACATCTGGGGTAAATTACGACGGTCCACTGAGGCAGCCCAGGCTGATCTCCTGGCTCAGGAATGGACCCAGCAGACAGTAATCCTTACCTTGGTGAGTGACATTGCTCGGGCCTATTTTGAGCTTCGGGATTTGGATCTCGAACTGGATATCGCGACGCGAACCTTGAAGTCCCGAGAGGACTCGGTACAACTCGTCAAACTACGAAAACTGATGGGAATGGCCTCGGCTCTTGATCTCCGTCGAGCTGAACGAGAAGTGGCCAGAGCGGCGGCAGTGATTCCCGACTTGGAACGGCAAGTCGCGCAGGTTGAAAATCAACTCAGCATACTGGTAGGCCGAAATCCCGGTATTGTGATACGGGGGAAATCACTCACTGCTCAAACGATTCCGCTAGAGGTACCTGCAGGCCTGCCGTCAGCCCTTTTGGAGCGACGGCCGGATATCCAACAGGCGGAGCATATCTTGATTGCCGCCAATGCCCGGATTGGTGTTGCGAGAGCAGCCTTCTTTCCTCAAATCCGCTTGACCGGGTTTTATGGAGCTCAAAGCGTCGCCTTCTCCGACCTCTTTACGGCCCCAGCGCGGGTGTGGCGATTTGGCCCAGAGATCACTTTGCCAATCTTTAACGCTGGGCGTCTCCGTTCGGAATTAAAAGTCACGGAAGCTCAACAAGAACAAGCGTTGATCACCTATGAACAAACCATTCAGCAGGCTTTTCGCGAAGTTGAAGATGCACTTATTGCGTTTCACAAATCCCGAGAGGTACGAACGGAACAGGAAGTGCATGTCAGGGTCTCCCGGGACGCGCTGCAATTGGCTCGGTTTGAGTACTTGAATGGCGTTGCGACCTATCTGGATGTTTTGGAATCGCAACGTGAACTGTTTCAGGCTGAGATCGCCCTCACCCTCAGTCAGCGGGACCAACTGGTGGCAATGGTCCAGCTGTATAAAGCCCTGGGAGGCGGATGGGCTCCTGAGGAGTTCCCAGAGAATGAGGCTTCTTAATTAAGTAACCCAAAAAGTTGGATCATTTCGAGCAGGGCAGGCCAGTCTCCAAATGCTGCCGATTCATTATCAGGAAGAGTTTTAAATGACAGCGAGGGGCGTGGCATTGGTGGTTATAGACCCACCGCCACCAATCTACAACAAAACTGCACCAGTACGGGAATGGATCTGCTCTGAGACAACGTTAACGCCCGAAGCAAAATTTGTAATAGATAGGTTTGACCTTTCAAGGCCCCTGCCATCCCGTCGTGCTTTGCTCCTGCCATTTGATTGGGTGAGGGGGGGCGCTATGGATTCTTCATAACTCTGGAACATTGTCGGTTACCTATGTTCACTTTTCCGCATCGCATTTTGTGTTGTTGTTGGAGAATCCATTCCGCTCGCCCCCTCGCTTAGGTACCTTATCCTTTCATAAAAGCAAAGGCAGTGCCAATCTCTCTACCGGGTCGCCAGAGGGGGCCTGCTCGCCTACCACATGAACCAGTCCTGAAATACCAAAGACTCTATCACCTTGGGAAAAGCCTGATATTTCTATAAATTATCGACTGAGCCCCAGATCGATCTGCAAAATTGGTAAAGGGCTATTCGAAATTATCAAATTCCTCCTAAACGGTATCGGAAGAGATACAATAAGTATCCATTTCTTAACAACTCTCTCATATAAAATCTTCAGAATCATAAGAAAAAGCCGTGTTTCCTCATGGCATACTTCCTGCTATTCCTTCAAGCCAAGTACAACACGACGAACGGTTAAACCAAAAGGGGCAGGTCACCTCAACCAGACATTTCCAGACTTTGGAGGCTCTTCGGAGACAAAAACATGACTTCCAGACCCCGGTCAGCAGCCACCGCAACCAGCATTGTGATTTTTTTTAGGGTTGCACGCCATTGGGACCATAAAAAGGAGTGAGGATGAAAGTCTGTGAAACTCGGCTGGACAACAAACCCAAGTCTTTATTTTAACCAACAGGAGGGCACCATGGAACGTGATTACACATCACCTCATTCAACCTGCACACTTCCTTCGTTTGAGGAAAGTTCTCAACGAACTGCCGGAATGTTTCCGGGTAAGACTTGTAGTGGCGGGGTATTAGTTGTGGACGATGAACCGGACGTTCGAAAGGTCGTCCGTATGACCTTGGAAAAAGTTGGCTATCATGTTGTCGAGGCAGAAGACGGGAAACAGGCCATGGAAGCTATTCACACCGGGGAAAACCCCATGGTCTTAGACGTCATTATCACAGATATCCGCATGCCAAATGTCAACGGGATTGAAGCCATTACCTATTTTAAAAAAGAATGGCCGAGTGTGCCCCTGATCGTACTAACCGGATTTCCGGATATTGAGATGGCGACCACCATGATGCAACAGGGTGTGCACAGCTATTTGGTTAAACCCGTCGATAGTGAAAAACTTAGAGCCTCCGTGGAACAAGCCATTGAGCACCGAACCATGAATTGGGTCTAAGCATCCGCGTACGAAGTTCTCAGGTTATTGCAAAATGAAATAGCTTTTGGGGGCCGAAGGGGCATCATTGCAAATGGTAGGCTTTGTTTTTCATGCCAACTGAAGGATTCACCGGGAAAAATGGCTACAGAGTAAAAAGATGTTAGTTTAGACGGAGGCTGCGGAATGACACCACATATAGATATTAGTCTCAAACCAACGCAGAAACTGGTGATGACAGCCGCCCTGCGACAGGCCCTTAAAATTCTGCAGGTTCCTCGTTTGGAGCTCCAAGGGCTGATCAATCTGGAATTGGAAGAGAATCCTCTTCTTGAGGAAAACGAACCAAGCCCGGAGGAGGAGGAACTTTCCATTGAAGACAACAGGGGGGCAGATGAGGACTTCTCTCAGGAAGAACACAATCAGGATTTTGAAGATATCAACCTGGATGCCTTTTTTGGCGATCCTGTTGATGGAGACGGTCACGGTCAACAGCCGGTTTTGGAGGATGGTCTGGTTCCCCAGATTGAAAACACCTTAGTCTACGAAGGAGATTTGCGCGATCATCTACTTTGGCAACTCCATATGCTACATCTAACCCCCGGGCAACGTGAACTGGCAGAGTACATTATCGGAAACCTCGATGCCGATGGATTTCTCGTCGCCACTTGCGAAGAGATCCAGGCAATGGGCCGATCCAGCGTCAATTCCTGTGCAGACCGAAACAATGGCTCAGGGACGGGAAGGGGATACACCCGGGAGGCGGTTGTGGAAGCCTTAGAAATAGTGCGCAGCCTCGACCCGCCTGGCATTGCATTTGGAACGGTGCAAGAGAGCCTACTATGGCAGCTCGCCATCAGGGGAGAGGGGGAACATTCTCTTGCTCGCCGGATGGTGGCGGAAATGTGGGACGATCTGACCCATGCCAGGTTTGGAACCATCGCAAAATCTTTCTCTCTACCGCTGGCCCACCTACAACCTGAACTCAAAAAGATCAGCGCCCTTTCACCACATCCTGGTCGCCAGTACAACAACACCCCCACCCACTATGTTGAACCTGATGTCTATATATTGAAGGTCGACAACAGCTACGTTATTCAGCTCAACGACAATGGGCTGCCCCGACTTCGGGTTTGTCGTGACTACCCCAGGATGCTGAAGGCGTTGCACACCCAGGGATTAGAAAATGAGGCTCAACTGTACATCAAGCGGAAGATGCGGTCCGCGATCGGGCTACTGAGGGGGCTGAATCTTCGGCAATGCACCATCTACAAGGTCGCCGCCTCAATTGTAAAACAACAACGTGACTTTCTGGACAACGGTATCGATCACTTGCGGCCAATGGTTATGCGTAATGTAGCAGAAGATATTAAAATGCACGAATCCACGGTCAGCCGTGTCGTTTCCAACAAATATATGAACACCCCCCGAGGCCTGTTTCCCATGAAGTTCTTTTTCCACAGCGGAATAGAGTCCGAAGCTCGGGGTGACATCTCCTCGAAATTCATCAAGCAGAAGATCCAACAGTTCATCCAGGAGGAGGATTGGAACAAGCCGCTAACCGACAACGATCTTAAGGAACTATTAAATTCCGAGGGAGTCCAGGTTGCTCGACGAACCATTACTAAGTACCGGGAGTACCTTGGGATTGGATCATCTAGCGAGCGTAAACAGATTTTCTATTTTCGAGGAGTAACCCCCAGAGCAGATCAACCACACCGCCAGATGCCACAACTTGGACCCGCATCTCAACACAAACCTCAGGCCATCAGTTAAATGACCTCAATTGAGTGACTCTCTCCCACCAAACCGGACCGGCCAGAACTTTAGAAATCGGATAGGCTGGAGATGAACCGAAAGGGGAGGATGAAGGAAGCAGAGTATGTTGAACCGCATAAGGTCTTTGCGTCGCCCCAAGTTGAAAATGAAAAAAGAAATTTGCACCCGCAGGGGTATTTCATTCCATTAAATCGCTCTTACTATGGTAAGTCTTTTAAGGCAAACAAAACGCCGCAAGATAATTCTCAATTGGCAACAAGCGGAGTTAGGACGCCTATACGGGAGGGGATTAAAAGGGGAAATTACACGCAGGATAATTATTGGGATTTAGTCTCCATATTTCTTTTTCAATTTAATTATAAATAGTCAATTATTGATTTTTTTGGCTGGGGCTATTGGACGATCTTAGAACTTTGCTGAAAATCTCGGCGGGAAAGCGATAACGCTGGTAGCTGGGCGCTAGGTTTTTCATGCTGCCCAGTCTGCCAAAAGCGATTCAAATTAAAAATCCTTTCAGATGTGTCCACAATTTCGGAGCAAGACCAATCCTTCATGTTCCCAACTCAGGGGAAAAATAAAGTGACGGTCAGTTTGTGTTTCCCATCACTTCTGATCCGTTAGGTGCCGGGGACTAATCGCTGAAGGGCAAGGGTCACTATAAAAGCCGCAATGGCCAAAAGCCCAGAACTGTGGCTGCCCCACTTAATGATGAAAATCGCATCAAGGAGAGAGATTCCCGCAATCAGAGTGCTAACCGCACGGCCAATATCACCAGGGTGACGTCGCTGGATCAACCACAAGACGGAGATGGCTAGTCCTAACAACCCACACCAGACAACAGCTGTCAACGCGTCCTCTAATGCATAGGGGAAAAAGTAGAGAAAAGGTAAAGCGAGAAACCCGAGCGGCCAAAGATTCTTCACACGGTCCAAGGTTTCTTGTTTGGCAATATACGTCAGACCAATGAGCCAACTGACTAATACCAATCCCCCCCAAAACACTTCCGAGGATGGGTGAGTCGAGATGGCGAAAGCCGCGGTGATGTAAACCATCATTCGGCAAGCCCCCATGATGAGCGGACTGAAGGGATTGTTTTTGTGATGCCAATCGTACAACATGATCAAACCACATAGAATCACCCCAGCCATAACCGGGGCAGGGCCAGTTCTCGTTGGAGACAGGTAACCGATCCCGGCAAGAATCAAGACCCCACTTGCTAACATGACCCCACCTAAACGAAAGACGGTCTTTGCTGTGACTTCCTGGCTCGGAATGGGACGGTTTGGACGCTCGACAGCGTCAATCTCCGAATCGAAGGCATCGTTAAGAAACATGCCTGCGACATAAAATAGGGACAAGGCGAGCATGAGCGGAGCAATACGGAGATCCCACACGTAGCCGCCGCTTAACGCCACACCAGCTAAAATGTTTGACCACACCGTGGGAAGATTGGAAACCCGCCCGAGCTTCAAGGCTACTGACAAGTTCATGATTACAACTGGCCTTGCACCCATTCGAGCTCTCGGCATATGGCATGAACAACTTCGCCGTTTTGGTATTGCGGTGGCGTCACGCCCCAGGTGTATGTCTCAACTTCCAAATGAGGGGAAACAGGTTGTGTCCGATGGATTTCAAGCACTTCTCGTATGAACCCTTGTGTGGAATGAAATGCACCAAGGTCAGCCAGAAAGATTGGAACATGGAAGTGAATGCGCCACTCTCGAGCTCCATCGGAATGTTTGAATGCTCTCATGGCCTTGCCTAAATCAAAGTAGCGGACCAGAGTAGACCCGGTACGCTCGACAACCTGGTGGAGGTAAACATGATCGTCGAATTGACGAAGCGCTTGAACCTTCTCTGGGCTGACGACGGGCAACCGTAACCCTGCGCTGATTTGCATCTTATTAATGTAAATACCGGCGTTGCGTAAGGCCTCAATGCAGGAAGAGGCTTCCTCGTACTCCACAGCGGCATGACACAGGTCAAGACAGACACCGAGGTGACGTTGCAGTGCTACCTTGGCCTGGGAGATAGGCATTCCAATTTGAGAGGCAACCTGTTGAACACTGGATGAGGAAAAAAGATGATCGCGAAAAAATGCAATGGTCTCGTCCACGGTTTCTAGAAAGCAACAGGGTTCCGGTTCCAAAGCCAATGAGATGGTCTTGCCAGTCTTAGCCTTGAGCTCAGCGAAATAGATGGCGGCTTCAAGGAATAACTCGGTCATCTGTTCGATTTCCGCGAGCCGGTGAACCTCTGGCTTGAAAGCGCCAGGGACAGTCGAAATACTCCCGGTCAAAGTCGGATCCAGGGGAAGAAGCGCTGCCAAGATGTCCGCAAGCACTTTCGTATAACGCAATCGTTCTTCATCACGCCAATCAGGAAGGTAGACTTTTTCCTTCACATGGGTCCCATGAAATTTTCCATGGGGGAACCCGTTTATCGTAAAAATGTACAGATTATTAGCCGAAAGAAAGGCTTGAAACTCCTTAAGGTTTTCAGGAGTCTTCAACTCATCCGCGGCCGTGGCTGAAAGCCGAAGCCCCACACCAAAGGCTTTGGTGGGCGCCACACGCTCTTTCACGGCAAGCACGTAGGTTTCAATATTCCAACGGATTTCACTCCAAGACTCTCCCGGGTGAATATTCGTACAGTAGGTCAAGTGGACCTTGTTGGAGTCCGCCATTCTCATAGCCCTCGTTCCCGATCTTCAAGCCAGAGCGTGGCCGTTTCGATTTCTTTGAGATTGAGGTCATGTATTTCCACGCTTTTTCCAATATCCGTAAGAAGCGTAATGGAAAGGTCTCCGCCGAGGTGCTCACGAAATTCTCGAATGCCTTCGATGAGTCGTAATTGCCCATTACCGTTTCTTTCGCGCATAACTGGATGCCAAAGTCGGAATCCCATATTTTCTAACAGTTGGCAAATCCGATATTCCGTTCCTTTGGGAAGAAGCCCAATTTGCGATGCATATCGCGAGTCCATGGCCATGCCTATGGCCACGGCCTCTCCGTGTCGGAGCTCATGTTTGGTCAATGACTCTAACTTATGGGCGGACCAGTGGCCATAATCCAGTGGTCGAGCGTTGCCAGTTTCGAAAGGGTCACCACCGTGAACAATATGATTCAGATGCAGTTCCGCACAGTGTCGAATCATATAAGAGATGACCGTGAAGTCGAATTCATTGAGTGCCGAAACCTGGCGTTCGAGCCACTCAAAAAAGTCTGAGTCTTTTATCAGAGCCACTTTCACGGCCTCGGCAATGCCCGCGCGGCGGTCACGACCCAAGAGCGTCATCAAAAACTGAAAATCATTTATCACCGCGAAAGGGGGAGCGAACGCCCCGATAAAATTCTTTGCTTCATGGAAATTCACTCCTGTCTTGACTCCAATCCCCGAGTCATTCTGCGCTAAGACTGTTGTCGGCAACCGAACGAAACGCACACCGCGATGAGTGGTGGCCACCCCGTATCCAACCGTATCCAGCACGGCCCCTCCCCCAATTGCCAGGACAAAGGAATGTCGATCAACACCGACCTCGAATAGGTGACGGTACACCATCTGAAGAATTTCGGGATTGTTTTTGGATTCCTCACCACCCGGCACCGTGATCAAGCTTGTCGTCAGTCGGAAATGCTTCTCGTGTGCCTCAATATACCCTTTGATATCTTGTTCCAAATTCGGCCAGGCCGCGATGACCCCACTGTCCACAAAAACAGTCAGGCCGTGTCGGCGAGTAGGTTCTTTTTGAGCCAGGGTTCGAACAAGCAATGGATTTGTGGGGTCGAAAACTCGATTCGTAAAGAAGACTTGATACTGAAAGGGAATGGAAAACCGGGCCTCCACATTTCCTGAAATCCATTCAAAGGGAACCCGCTCTTTCCTAGTTTCCCGATCTCCCAGGAAGCAGGCCTTTCGAATGTTTCCTTTGAAAAACAGGACGCCGGCAAGAACCATCGCAACCCCAGGCACCAGGATGGCTCCGGCAACCGCCATCAAAAATGAATTCGCCTCATAGGCAAAGGCTCCAATTGCAGAATACACAAGGGAAATCCCCAGATTCCCGAGTCCGGTCACGATCAAAAACATCCGCGGAGGAACTTGGGTCAATCCCGCCGAAAGCACGGATGCCTCGGAAAGAACCGGAACAGCACGGGTGACCATGAGAACAATCGCACCATACTGATGGCCAAGTCGTTTGGCCTTTTCAAGCTCTGGCTCTCCAACCAAATAGTGTGCGGCAGGAGTGCCGATGGTCGTGCCAAGCCAGTAGCCCATCACGCACCCAAGAGACAGACCCACCCAGCAGGTTAAAGTGCCAGCCCCAAACCCTAGTAAGCTTCCAGCGGTGGTGCTCACAATACTCGAAGGGATAGGAAGAACTACATCTGAAGCTAAAAGAATAGCGATAAATCCAGCAAGCCAATTGGGATCTTGGTTGGCGGCTAAAGTGTCCTGGAAGACCCTGGTAGTGATTTCTTCAAAAATGATGAATGGAATAATAATGAAGAGGAAAAGGCTGAACAATAATCCGAGCCATCGCTGTAATGCAGGCATCGTTAGTTTTTCGTTTTTCTATTCAAGAAATTTACTTTCCAGCATCAATTGTTTCAGAATCCAACCATGGTATCGGATGACAACGCTGAGAAAAATGAACTGAGTCAGAAAAAACCATTCTCACATGTCGTCAATGAAAAAGATGTTGAAGGATAATCGATTTAACTTGTGTTGCAAAAATTGAACCGTTGGGGACCAAACTTGGTTCAGAAGTTATAAGAAGCGGCCCGGCTTCGGGTTTGTCGGTGACCCGTCCATGAGAACCCTGAGGCAAGGATGCATCTAATCCAATGACATCCATTAAAGTTCGAAATCCCAACTGTTTTTTCAAAAGACGCGCCCCGACCTTCAGCTTTGGAAATGATAAAGTCGGATCGAGAAACAGTTCAACCGGGTCATACCCCGGTTTGCGGTGAATATCAACCGTTCGAGCAAAATCTGGCGCCCGGTTATCCTCTAGCCAATAATAATAAGTGAACCACCGGTCCACTCGACTAATGGCCACCAATTCCCCAGATCGAGAGTGATTCAGCCCGTATTGGCGTTTCCCTTCTTCATCCAGGACAGCCTCCACTCCATCCAGGGTTTCTAATAGATTTTTAACCCCTTTTATGCGATCAGGCGACTGAACATACACATGCGCAACTTGGTGGTCTGCCACGGCAAAGGCTTCCGAGGCACCGCCGTCAAGTAATTCATGGCCCAACTCCTCTCGAACATGGAGGAACCCGGCTTGTCGCAAGGCGCGGTTAATATGGACAGGACCATTGACCTTCGTCACCCCATATTCAGACAGGACAATGACATGCGTGTCATCAGCTTGAACGCGCTTGATTATTTCACCACATAAAGCGTCTACGGCCCGAAGATCTTGTTGAAGGTCTTCATGATCAGGTCCAAGACGTTGCAGGTTGTAATCCAGGAAAGGCAAGTAGAGGAACGTGAGAGTCGGCTTATACGTGTCGTAGATATAAAGCGTGCAGTCAGCAATCCATCGACTGGAAACAAGGTCTGCGGCTGGTCCCCAAAATCGAAAAAGAGGGAATGCCCCAAATTTCGCGTTGAGTTCATCTCGTAGCGCGGACGGTTGAGTATAAATATCCGGAATTTTTCGACCATCGGCAGGATACATGGGACGCGGAGTTACCGAATAGTCGGCCGACGAATACATGTTGTACCACCAGAAAAGCTTGGCGCAGGTAAAACCAGGATTGATGCGACGAGCCGCGTCCCAGATTTTTTCACCTTCCACCAGCCGATTGGATTGACGCCAAAACCAGACTTCACTGAGGTCGCGGTAATACCAGCCATTTCCGACGATTCCATGGTCTCGAGGTAGAAGCCCCGTCGTCATGGTTGCTTGCACGGAACACGTGACCGCGGGCGTGATGGTCTGGAGATGATGGAGTCCGCCCTGCTTGCTTAGGTTGTATAAATTGGGAGTGTGGGGACCAAGAAGATTTTTGGTGAGTCCCACGACATTGAGCACAACCGTGGGACTCATTCTACTCAAATTATTCTGAGACAATTGGGTCTTGACCTCGCAGGACCGAGTTGCCTTCCCATAGCTCTCGCTGGTCAATAGATTGATCCTGCTCAAGCGCACTCACATCGAGACGGCCGCTCTTTCCGAAAAATTCCTTGGGATTCCCCCAAACTATTGTTCGTATGGTTTCTTGGGAAATCTGGGCTTCCTTCATGGCTTTCACGGTCTTGGGCACTTTTAATGGATCACTCACGCCCCAATCTGCCGCGCTGTTGATCAGGATTCTCTCCCCACCGTATTGTTTGACTAACGACACCATTCGAGCCTCGTCCATTTTTGATTGAGGATAAATGGAATGACCTGCCCAACATCCCTTCTCCAAAACCATGGGGAGCGTCTCCTCGGTGTTGTGGTCGATGAGTACCAGCTCCTCGGCAATTCCGACTTCCCGAACTAGAGCGAGGCTGCGTTCGGTCCCCCGTTTTTTGTCACGGTGAGGCGTGTGAATCAACACCGGCAGGTCAAATTCCATGGCCAAGTTCATTTGTTCGAGGAAATAGCGTTCTTCCGCCTCGGTCTGATCATCAAACCCAATTTCACCAATGGCCACCACGCTGTCCTTCTCCAGATAACGGGGAAGGAGTTCGAGAACACCAGCCGCCACCGCCGGATTATTGGCTTCTTTTGGGTTGAGCGCCAACGTACAGAAATGGGTGATGCCGAATTGGCTAGCACGAAAACGTTCCCATCCGAGAAGAGAAAGAAAATAATCCTCGAACGTTCCCACATGAGTCCTGGGCTGGCCAACCCAAAACGCTGGTTCGACGATGGCGACAATACCTTCCCTGGCCATCTCCTCATAGTCACGCGTGGTCCTGGACGTCATATGAATATGGGGATCAAACATGTTCATTGTGTGAGTGTCCTGTTCGTAATGAGGGTGATATCCCCGGGGACTGAACGCCCGGCTACGCGTCTCTCAGTTTCATAGTCCTCAACCATCCCAATCAGGTCAGGGGTGATACGTTCCCGTAAGCCAATCACTAGCGAAAGAGAAGTCCCAATGAAAAGAGCCTTGAGAACCATTTGGCTAAAATGTTGGTCAGTGAAATAGTGGAAAGGATACGGGTTTTCACAGGCGATCGCGTCAAAGACCGTCGAGATGTTGGTCCGACAGGCTTCGACCGCGGTCGGGAGAAAACGGCCAGGGTCGGGAAGAACCGATAGGGCACGGAGTAAGGCCTTCCGTTCATGGTTGTCACCACGTTGATAGACATCGTGTACAAAGTGAGGGTGAGCCCCCTCTGGGAGGGATTCTGTAGCTCGCAGCAGCAATACCGCTCGTCCAATTTCGTCCGCTGTCGAACCCGCGAAAACAGAGAACGCTTCATTCTCCACCTTCAGCACCTCACTGGATTCTCGTTCGACAACTGGCTTGCCTAAACGACGTCTGGCACCAGAATAGGCTGTGGCGAAAAGACGGGCATCGAAGGGAGGCCCGAGCCGGGCGTAGACATCATCAAGCCATTCCCGTCCCGAGGGGGAGCACTGACATCCGACCAACTCAAGGCAATACCGAGACTTGGTTTTTGATATCATAAGAACACTCACAACAACCTGGCGGCATTCTATAAAAGAACTTGGAGATCTGATGGAGATAAGTCGCGTTCATCCATATGGGCAATGCCTATGACCGCGCGAACGTCACCACTGTCATGGCAAACAGGCAATGCCACCGCCGCACGAGCATCGACCGCCTTCGCTCCAGGGCAAACAGCACCCGACTCATCGTTTTCCGGTTAAATGTCTGTACCCATTCTCATCGTTCCCACCCAAGGCCCGCCATGCCTTTGACGCGAGGAATCCTTGCCGTGAGTTCCCACACCTTGGTGAGAATACGGATTACCATGTCCATTACCGACTTGTCTCCCTGTCGAATATGAATGGTACGAGCAACGCCTTCAAGTCGGACCAAAAAATCAGAAAGCCATTTTTGTGTGTGGTAACCTTGAGTCTCGTCAATCCCTTCTCCCTTACCACTGGCACAGAAACCTCCTCGTGCCCCAGCCTCAAATTCCAGCAGCTATCTGAATGTAAGAGCGAAGAGCTTAATTGGGTTGAACCCCTTAAGCTATTAATCGAAAGATTGTCGGGTCCCCAATATTGGTATTTTCGTGATGGCTCAGGTTTTTTCTTATTCTTGTTCTTATTGGATCTCCTGACCACGTTCTTAGCATTTCTAGATTTTTTTCAGTGTTGGGAGTCCCATGCCAGCTAACTGGTATGCTCCATGGAATTCTAAACAATAACATGGGTAGACAATGGCCGTCTCGCCCTAGTTTTAAGCCAACACCACGGCGAGTTTTGTGGCGTAAGTGAAAAAGGGGGATGATATACTAAACGATAGTATTAAGGCCTTAATACTGCCAAAATGGAAATGCTGAATAAGATAAATGGATAAAACACCCGACAGTACTAATTCAGGTTCCTTAAATAATCTCGCGTTCAGCGCCACCGTTCATTGTTTAACTGGATGCTCAATTGGTGAGGTGCTGGGGATGGTTATCGGCACAGCCCTAGGATTGAGTAATTGGAACACAGTTGCGCTTGCAGTCGTGCTTGCCTTTTTCTTTGGGTACCTATTAACCATGCTGCCTTTGTTGCGTGCAGGTGTTGAATTCAGAAATGCTCTCGGGCTTGCTTTTGCCTCAGACACGGTTTCTATCACAATTATGGAAATTGTTGATAACGCTGTGATTCTTGTGATACCCGGTGCGATGGATGCCGGTTTGACCGAGTTTCGGTTTTGGGGTAGCCTGGCCCTGTCTCTCATTCTTGCTGGGTTGGCCGCGTTTCCCGTGGTCCGTTGGCTAATTTCAAGGGGCCGGGGTCACGCGGTGATACACCAATTTCATGTCCATGACACCGGACATCACTCCCATCACTCCTGAATTTTTGACCGTTCACCTTCTAACCTATGCCTGCTTCAACCCGGTCCCTTCGATTGCGGGCAGTAATGCCGAGAGAAACGGAAAGAGGCCACTAAACCGGCCCGCACCGGATTGAGTTCAATATACCGGCAACAGGCCAATTGATAGGCATCCCGTTGAATCGGACTGGATTTCAACCGTCCTTCCCACAAGGTCCCACTGCGGTGTTCGAGGGTATTCACATACCGCGCTTGCCGTCCGGCCAGCCGTTTCATGAGTAAGCTTGAATCGCGAGGGCTCTCCCCCAGGGTCCCCGATCAGGTGCACGTGGTTCGTCATCAAACAGTCGACATAGACCCGACAGCCCAGCTTCACTTTCCATTCCCACAGATTATCGAGGTAGTACTGATAATCGTCCTCAGCGGCAACCACCACCTGGCGATTATGCCCTCGTTGAATCACATGATGCGGGAAGTTCGGCAGAATGATTCTGGCGGAACGGGGCATAGCGCCGCAGGATACCAACACCAAAAATAAATCTGAAGATCATGTAGCCAGCCTCTAGTAGCCTAGGGCTACTGGAGCGGTAAACTGGTTGTTCCGTACAACCACAACGTTTCGCTAAACTAAAGGAGGCGGCTATGTCCCTGTATTGCGCGATTGATCTTCATTCAACCAATAATATACCTGTGGTCATCAATGAGCACGACAAAATCCTCTTTCAAAAACGATTACCGAATGAATTAACCAGCGTGTTATCCGCGCTAGCCCCCTTTCGACAAGATCTCTACGGTGTCGCGATCGAGTCAACCTTCAACTGGTACTGGCTCGTTGATGGCCTGGCTGCACACGATTACCACATGATGCTCGTTAACACCTGCGCCGTGAAACAGTACGAAGGCCTCAAACACACCAATGACTTTTCTGATGCCTGCTGGTTGGCTCATCTGATGCGCCTCGGGATTTTGCCAACCGGCTATATCTATCCGCCGAAAGAACGCGCTGTCCGCGACCTGTTGCGTAAACGTCTGCAACTCGTGCGCCATCGGGTCACGCATATCCTGAGCGCCCAGAATCAACTCTGGCGGACCACGGGGCTGAACATTCCAGCCAAGACGATCAAAAAGCCGGCCCCAGACTTACTGGCTCTCATTGCCGACCCGAATATCACGATGGCGATTCAAAGTAATCTGACGCTCATACAAACGCTCAGCCAGCAAATCTGCCGGATCGAGGAGACGGTCAAACAGCAAATGACCCTCAAACCCGAATTTCAGGCCTTACTCACCATTACCGGCATCGGCGATATCCTGGGCCTGACCATCATGCTCGAATGCGGCGATATCCATCGCTTCCCGAGCGTCGGCCACTTCTCTTCCTATGCGCGCTGTGTCAACAGCACTCGCCTGAGTAATGGCAAGAAGAAAGGCACCAATAACCAGAAAAACGGCAACCGCTACCTGTCCTGGGCCTTTATTGAAGCCGCCCACAGCATCATTCGTCATAACACGATCGCCCATCGCTTCTATCAGCGCAAACGCGCGAAGGCCAACGGCGCCTTAGCGACTAAGGCGCTGGCTCACAAGCTGGCCCGCGCCGCTTACTATGTCATGAAAGATCACGTGCCATTCAATATCGAACGCGTGTTCGGGTAACGGTTTGCATGCCAGCGCAAGCCAACAAAGGGGATGGGATAACCACAAATCTGAATGGACGTACTGGCATGCGCCTCTTTCGCAATTGGGTGACTGACTCGCCCTCATCGTGAGCCACTCGGAGACTGGACACGCGCGGCGTGACCCATACATCTGTCAATACGACCTGGACGCGATGGGGTACCAATGATCTTCTGGGCCTCGACATGAGGCAGGGGCGGCACAATACCCATCTCTTTTCGTGACCGCCTTGATCCTGATGGGTGTCTGGTGCGGTTCAGTGCCGTAACCACGCTTTGAATAGTTTTGGGTGCGCGTCATGGCTCCGTTGCCGTATCTGATTTTGGGTACCGGACCCAAGTGGCTTTCTATGACCTATTGACATCGGCTGGCTAATGGGTGTCCCCTTTTTTTACAACAGCCGATATTGACAATACCCGTTCTAACTATAATTATAGAGTATGCTGTGCGTCAGAGGATTTGATCCCCTTCAGGATCAGCCAAATGGGGTGGCCCAACCACCTATATAATCCTCTTATCTTTCTCAATAATCCGCGGACAAAAGCCTAGTATAGAAAGTATTTCGTTGGGAAACCCTCACAACGACTTTTCAGCCAGTGTGAAACATGACCGAAGAAGATAGAGGAAATCCTACTAAACTAGAGAGGGATGAGCCCGAGTCAAACGAAGAACTGAATTTTTCTCGAAAGCGCCCCGGAAAATCTGCAAAAGCTTCCCTCATTCTGGCAGCGTGCTTTGTGGTGTACATACTGGTAGGTTTCTTCGTTGCCCCGCTGATCATTCATTCCAAGCTGGAGTCCGTCCTTACTGACAAGCTGGGACATCCCGTCACAGTCAAAGAAGTCCACCTTAATCCCTTGTCGTTCTCTTTGACCATTCGGGACTTCGAAATCACCACTCCCGATCAGCGTCCCCTTGTCGGCTTTGACGAACTTTACGTAAACCTGGAGCTCGCGTCGGTTTGGCACCAGGCCCTCACCTTCGACTCGATTCGGTTCCAGTTACCCTATGCCGTCATTCGGATCCGTAAGGACGGGCAGCTAAATCTTCTCGACTTGATACCAGCCACTCCGTCGACTGAGTCTCTCCCTACCGATACCCAGCCGGCTTTGCCGGATGAATCGGGCAAAGCAGTCGAAGACCTCCCTCCTATTATCATCAAGGAATTGCTATTCGAACGGGGGATTCTGGAGTTTCATGATGACTCCAAACCCACGCCGTTCCGTGCCGACATTGTGCCCCTCTCCTTCACATTTAAAAATTTTAGCACTCACCTCCCTCCCCACGATGACCATACCTTGATCTTTGAGGCCGAATTGGATCATGGGGAAAAGATAGAATGGCAAGGAACCCTTCATGCACAGCCCCCCCAATCGGAAGGAACCTTGACCCTGACCGGCATTAAAATTCGCACTCTATGGGAATACATTCAAGACCTGGTCCGATTTGAAATCACGGACGGGGTGATAGACTTCAAGACCAGCTACCAGGCAAAGCTTGATAATGGCACATTGCAGGCAACGGTTAAGGAAGGGGAATTCAGGTTGACACAGTTCTCTTTAACGGAAAAAGGAGCTAAGGACTCGTTGGTGTCCATTCCTGCGTTCAGCATAGAAGGGGTACAAGCGGACCTCGCTGACCAACAAGTGGAGATCGCCGCAGTGCGCTCACAGGGGGCCCAAATCACGGGTTGGTTGGACAGCAAAGGTCGGGTGAACTACCAGACCTTGTTTGGAGGGCAGGCTGAACAGGCGGCCTCTCCTGGGGGTTCCACGTCCCCAACCCCGTCCCGCCCTTCCGGGAACCCATGGAGCCTTAACATCTCCTCCATCGAAATCGACGACTATGGTCTGACCTTTGAGGATCGAACCCCTGCGACACACGTCCGTCTCTCCCTGGAACCGCTCAAAGTAAAACTGACCAATGTCAGTAGCCAACTCGATTCCAAGGTTGACCTGGACTTTTTTGTCCGAATCAATGACACGGGGACCGTGGGGGCCACAGGCGACTTTACTGTGCAGCCACTTTCTGCCGACCTCAACCTTGCGGTATCGCAGATTCCCTTTTCTCCTTTCCAGCCCTATGTTGATCCGATCGCCAACGTAACCATTCAGGATGGCGCGGCCAACTTGAAGGGCCACCTGGTTTACGCGGGAACGAATGGCACCGGTCCTCAAGTCCGATACGACGGTATGGTCAGCATAACCAGACTATCTACCCAGGATACCATCCTCAACAAAGACCTCCTCAAATGGGATGAATTAGCGGTGAAAGGATTAAAGCTGGAAGTGGAACCCACACGTGTCGCAATTGCGGAGATCGTCACCAAGACACCCTACGTTCGGTTTATTATCGGACCCGATCGGACCACCAATCTACAAGAAATTCTAATCAAACCGAACGCGGACTCGTCGGCGGACGAAGGCCAACCTACCCCCACTCCCGCTGCCAAGGCCAAACCTGGAGAGAAAGGAATGATCCCGATCAAGATTGGAGCCATTCGAATTGTTGACGGGTCCACCCACTTTGCCGATTTGTCGCTGCGGCCCATCATCGATACAGGGATTTTCGGCATGAATGGAATTATCAAGGGCCTGTCCTCACAGAACTTATCCAAAGCCGATGTATTGGTCAAAGGGAAGGTTGACAAATATGCGCCGGTCCTGGTCAAGGGCCAGATTAATCCACTCACAGGCGAGGCTTTTACTGACGTCCAGGTCGTATTCAACAATGTCGAACTGACGACCGTGTCCCCCTACTCGACCAAGTTTGCCGGCCATCCGATTAAAAAGGGAAAGGTTTCCCTTCAGTTGCACTACAAGCTCGCCAAACACCTGCTGGAAGCCGAGAATAAAGTGGTGATTGATCAACTCCAGCTAGGAGAGAAGGTGGAGAGCCCCGACGCAACATCCTTGCCCGTCAAGCTTGCTATTGCCCTGCTCAAGGACCGGAATGGGGTAATCGATATTGACCTCCCCGTTCGGGGAGATCTGAATGATCCGGAATTCCACTATGGGAAGGTGATTATAAATGTGCTAGTCAACCTGGTGACCAAGGCGGTGACTTCGCCCTTCAATCTCGTCGCAGGTTTGGTAGGGGGAAGTGGGGAAGAATTGAGTACCGTCGTCTTTCCAGTCGGAAGTGACGCCTTGTCCTCCGCGAGTGAAGCGAATCTCAAGACACTCGCCAAAGCGCTGGTAGATCGGCCGGGGCTCCGCCTCGACGTGGCGGGCGCAGCAGATCCCGAGGCTGATCGGGCTGCTTTGGCAGAGGCCAAATTGACTCGAGAACTGCTCTCGGTCAAACCGGGAAGCTCGCGGACCCAAGGCAAACCGGATCCGGAAGCACCGCCCACGACTCTCCAACTCACCGCGACTGAAAAGGAAGAACTCATCAAGGCTCTCTATATAAAAAAATTCGGCCGTCTTCCTGACCCTCCTCCGGCTCGACCTGGAGAAAAACCCCAAACAACTCAGCCTATTTCGACCGTCTCACTCAAGGCCCAGCTCCTCAAAGACATAAAGGTTGGCGATGATGAAATCCGGCTCCTGGCCCAGAGACGGGCCAAACGAATTCAAGACTATCTGGTGTCGGAGGGAGGCATAACGCCCGATCGAATCTTTTTGCTTGCCCCCAAGGTCGATGAGCACGCCTCTGGTAATTCCGTCACCACACACCTGGGACTTAACGCGGTCTAGTTGCGGCTGCCAATGCCGATTAAAGTCCTGCCGTCAATGCGGCCAATTCCGGCCTATGTGCATGAAGTGGGGTTAAAGGTGAAACCGTGAGGCGTCAGCCCCTTGCCCTCCCACCAAACCTGCCTTCCGAAAACTTCGTTTGCTTTATCCGCCCCCCCTTTGTTTCGCGGTTAGCTCAGCATATTTTTTCACCTTTGTCTGGTCCGGTTTTCTGGGAGAACGTCACCTCCGCCCTTCCCCTTGACCCTTTCGACCAATCATGTATGCTAGCTGATGAAGCGGGCGTTCCGTTCGAACCCAGTCCAGGATGCCGGAGTGATCAATTGAGTATTTCTCCATTTGGGGGACCTGATAGATCTTGCGAGAGTGGAGGGTTTCCTAACCTGAAGCCAACAAAAACTCAGGACCAAGCGGCACAGGCACTGGCGGCAGATTCCCCAACAAATAGATTTTTCAACAACCTCCTCCGAAAAAGGAGGAAGAGACTATACGGAGCAAAATCGTCATTTTGGGGTAGAGTGCTTGGCTACCTTCTCCTCGTTTCCCGGACCTCTCCATAGGCGTTCGACAAAAAGTTTTTCCATGATCGTTTTTTCCCAATCCCAGTACCACCCTTAGACTATCCCTAAGCCTTTTTGCATCCAACGGGGTAAGGCCAGTCTCGTCCGGAAATTATTAGGGCGGATCCCTGTCAATCCCCCACTGTTATGCGATGTTGAAGTTGTCGTGACAGGGTTAGGATTAAAGTCCTATGGTATGACCGCGGATGATCTGATTCGAGGCGTGAAGGTTGGGGTACCCATGCCTTCCTCTCCAGTTAAGGTTCCAGCGTATCTCACCACCTCGGCTGAAGAGGGCCAACCGATCGTCGACATCGATTGGTGATGGTGTGGAATTGCTCTGGCTTCAAGGAAGAAAATCGGTTGGCGCTTCGTAGAATGGCCGATACCGGACACTCAGAGACAATAGTTCCGTTGCAGAAAGGCACCTTTCTGCAACGGATTCTCATTCCTTGTCAAAAGAGCGCGTTCCGAGTTGCAGAATCCCTTTGCACAATCCTTTCGTGAAATGTTCAAGCGGCTAAGCGGACATTTCCGCAGCAATACGTGCGGGGCCCTTACAGCTCATGTTCATTGCAAGAGGGTGGGGCCTTCCCTTAGCCCCACCTCCCTCTGGACTAATTATGGGATGGGTATCTCTCTCTTAGTTTAGCGGTGGCACGACCCCCGCAAATTTCAGCATATCGGTCATACGATATTTACCTCGTGTCGTTGACGGTAACACTGGTTTCCAACGCGGATTTTTAGCCAGATATGACGACCGATCGGCCTTCAAAAGACCGATAAAGACTTCGCCGACTATGCGGCTGCCGACCGGTCCCAGGCGGAGCCCGTTCTCCATGACCTCTGCCTCCTTCAGGATGTAGTACCAAAGCGGAGTGCTCGTCTTCATGCCATAAGGTTCGAGCTCGGCGAGTTTGCCTTCGTCCAAGACAGGAACGCGCATAATCTTGGCCACCGCCTGTCCAGACGGCAACCCAAAGTTGACATGGCGCATCAAATTTCGAGAGGGCAGGGATTGCACGCCGTCCGAGGGTAAACCCGGTGCGGGGCCACGAAAGCCTGGCAACTGCATTAGGACACTCGATATTTTGGTATCAATTTTCTTGTTGGGTCTCGAATTCCCATCTCCAAAGTCGAAGAAGGTTTGCCAATCCACGAACCGACGGGGGGCGCGCTTCCCACCCCGCATATCGTCTGGGTCCTCTTCAATTGGGTCTTCATCTAAGAAGACAAAGGCAAAAAATTGCTCATCGTCATTAGGACCGAAGTTGACACGGTAACTCGGACGGACTTGCGAGTGGCCGAATCGATACGCCGCCGCCGAGAACTCAATTGGGATTAAGGCGTCGCCCTTTGAAGAACGGTCTGTCTGGTAAAACCGTAATCCATTCCTCAAAAGATCATTGACGCGCTTTTTCCCGATCGTCAACGGGAGAAACTCATGCACAATAATCCATTGATAGTGCCAGCGAACGAGGCGTTGGGCCTCCTGAAAGACCTCCTGAGCCGTTTGTTTCCGGTAGGTCTTAGATTTCCGGAGGTGATCCGTGACGGCATTATGATACCGGAGCATCGCCAGGTGAAACTGGGCGATGATGATGTTTTCGTCGTTCCGGCTGTCTCCAATGATGGCGTTGTGGTCGGCGTCACGGGGAAGGTCAAACCGAACCGCTCCCAGGCGAGAGACATCCTCTGACCCTGGAATTTCATCCACCCGAAATTTTACATCACCGGAGCTCAGGTCATACAGCTCCGGAGATTCTTGTGGTCCACCTCCGTACAGACTATCCAGATCGAACGCCGCTGTGCGAAAGTTCGTCGTTTTTCTTGGGTCAGCTGGTTCATGCAACGGGGATTTCAGGTCCAAGGTGATATCGTGGTCCAAAAACTGGCCGAAGAACGTCACCCCCGCCGTCATGTTTGGATTGTTCGGATTTTTTTCGGTTCCATCCGGATTTAAATCTGGAGCCACAATTGACGCCACGGGATCAGTCAGTTGGTCGCCTGCGTCCAGCACCCCTCCAATCTCGCCAAGCTCTTCGGCCGCTTGACGGGCTTCATTAGTCGCTGGCGCGTAAGGTGGCAATTTGGGAAACATTCGGGTAAAGGATTGCTCAGACGTTGGGGGCCGCTTGCGGGCAGGATGATGGACAGTATCTTTTCCTCCATCTCCATTTCCTCCTCGAGGGTCCGCCGCGGTCACCTCCAGCATCGCTGTGCAGCATAAGACCGTGGCGAGCCCAACCGACAGATACTTTCTGTTGTAACACTTCATGAAATCCTCCATTTAGTGATTTTGATAAACATTTGTATTTTCCTACTTACATGCCTCTTTTTTTCTTTTGAGTTTTGTCAATCAAGAAAAAGTCTCCCCAATCGTCACTTGCGCATTTCCGACTTTGTTTTGGTGTAGAGATTTTTGGTTTTCATTCGCCATCATGATGTTTTCTTCTTTGTTTGGTTGGGAATCTTGGCTTCTCGCAAAAAGAAGCTTCACAAAAGAATTTTTCCTAATTTCATTTCCTATATCCGAATTTGCTGAACGTTCAAGTCCAGGAACGCAGTTCGAATCAATCCCCTGGGTCAGGTACCTTGAAGAGGGCTTACACAGGGGGAGATGAAGAAAAATGGTAATTCATGAGAAGATCTGTAACCTCAACACTGTTTGGTGACTAAGTTGAGAAAGTTTCAGACACCTCCTCATAAGGTCACAGCTAAGAGCAGGATGTATGCCTATCCCTGGTCAACCAACCAAGATAGGGATAACGTCTTGATTGCAGAAATGAAAAATGTCCTTCAACCTTTAAGTAGTCCAGAAGCCTTTCCTGCCCCCTGTAGGGATTTCATGAATTTCCGTAGGCTTTCCCCTACGACTTTTTTGGAAATGGCAAGACCAGGGTACAGGGTCCGGTGGGCGATACCGGTTTAGTCAAAAAACCCCAAATTCTGCTGGGCTTACTGGACGATTTTCCAACTTTTCGGATTGAAAAACCCGGGTCGGAGATTTTGGCAATTCTGGCTGCTTAATACTAAATGGGGGACAAATCGGAGCGAGGGGAACAGATAATGGGATTTGGGAGGGAGGCTCAAAAGTTCAAAAGGTTTCCTTCTATAAGGACCGCAGCCTAGCAACGCGCACGTTTTCGCGAAATGAAAACTTTCGGAAATGACCTTCAGGTTTGGCGGGCAGACGACCAAAACCCACACAACTGAAAATTTTGCAAGGCAATCCGGGACGAAGACCGTTGAATCCACAGGAACCCCAGCCCTCACTGGACAAGCCAGAAAAGCCCGAGGGTTTGGGACGCTACGGTGACCAAGTTTGGGATGAACTCATAGATGAACTGTATGCCATGCGGGTGATGACCACGGCCGATCGCCGAGCCTTAGAACCGGGATGTCGGGCTTATCAAGAATATCGAGAAGCCCTCAATGAAACCGGTAAAAAGCGCAGGTGGCCACCTATTTCTGACGGCTGGAAACGATTCAGGTCTATCCTGGTGGAATTCGGGCTCACGCCGTCTTCACGATCAAAAGTCGTAATGCCTCCTGATCGGACTCCGGACCCGCTAGAGGAATTTCTTACAGGGAAACGGCAGACCTTGAAGGGTTCTTAGGTGTATCAATGAGAAGGCCAGAGCCTAGCCCTTGCCGTTTCACGCCTCACGGGTCCTTCCTGAGGTCTTCGCATGCGGGGGACCGCGCCCGCAGTAACCCCCTAGGTGCGGACTAACCGATACTCAGGTCGGACCACATACCCGAGAAAATCTCATCCATTGCTGATCAATCGTGGCTGGGCCAACGGATTGGTCAGGCGAAACCGCAGCTGCTTGCGCAAGAACTCTGCCATCGCTTCTCTCCACGCCAGCAGTTGGGCGGGATCCTCATGCACGAGTACACAATCATCCGAATAGCGAAGGTAGTGCTTGACCTTCAACTGATGCTTGGCAAACTGATCCAGCTCGCTCAGATAGACATTAAAAAAAAACTGGCTACTCAAATTGCCGATAGGCAGGCCCCGCCGATTCTCGGTGCCAAAGAGCGTTTTATGGGGCGGGATATGGCGCCAGAGGGCGCGATTACCCTTAAAGACCACCGCTTGCGTGCAATCATGAAAAATCACCGTCCGGGCCAGCCATAACAACTGTTCATCCGGAATCCGCTTTGCCAGCATCTGAAACAAAATAGCTTTGTCGATGTGAAAAAAGAACCCTTGGATATCCAACGGTAAGACATACCCTGGCCTGGTCCCATTGTGGGTGACTCGACGCATGAACGTTTGCAGTCGCTGCACGGCCCGGTGGGTCCCTTTGCCCTTCCGGCAGGCAGCCGACACTAAAACATGGTGGACGACCCGGTCGCGGAAATCCGCCGCAAAGATTTCCCGGAATTTGGGTTGTTTGAGGAGAAAACAGACAGAACGAGAGGGATGGTAGGTCCGGCTTTCCAGCTCCTCGTGCAACCGCACGAGGTTCTCTTCTCATCGCGCTTCAAAGCGAAGGGCATTGCGCGTCTCTCGCTTTTGCCGGCGGCACCGAAGATACTGGCGATAGAGATTCTCGAGCGAAAAAAGCGAGGGCATCCTGCTCACCACTCACGCACCATGCGTGGTTGTTGTTGTCCTTATTGTTGTTGTTCACGTTGCCATTGTTGAAGTTCACGTTCCACGCGTTGGTGGGATTGCCGGCCAAATCCGTCGCCGACCAGTAGAAGTTCGGCTGTACAATTGTCTGCCCACTTCGACCGATGCGTGAAGGCGTTCATCATCCAACCCTCCGCCACCGACCTCACCGGACGCAGATCCCCAACCCGAGGGTACCGCCGTCCTGTCCGCGCATGCCATAACGGATCGTCATGGCGGGGCAGACGCACCAGGATACAACTCGGCACGCTCCCCGGCCTGCCCATCAGGCCGGCAATTCAGGCCTCCTCACTCTTCCTACGCTGACGGGCCTGACCCTTGATCCATCCCTCGTTCTGTCGGCTGAGCGCTACCGTTAGCTCAACGGCCTGCGCATAGCTGCCAAACCGAGAAAACGCCTTGACTTCTTTCCCAATCCGCAGCAACACCTGAAAAGTTTCGAGTTTTTGACGAAGATCCATCAGCGCCGGCAACTTATCGCGCGCGGAATTGGCGCGAATGATGACGGTCACTAACTCCCGGCTCTGCTTTCGCAGGTCCGTGCCCAAGGTATATTTGTGGTAGCGACTAAAGCCCCGCACCACCGTCTCGATATAGACCGTCAAGTCCATGGCCGTTTTATAGATTGGAAGGTGCTCGCACCGTGCCATCGAACGAGATCCTCCATCAGGAAACGGGGGCAAGCAGGGGGCGGACCCCCTGCACCCCCCAAATCACCAAATAATTCAAATGATCAAATCATCAATGCACATCCTGGCCACCGCTCACGCACCACGCGCGGCCGAAGTTGACGACCTTACTGCCGTTGCTCACGAAGCCGCTGCTGAAGAACACGACCCACGCGAGGTTAGCGGGAGAGCCTGCCAACTCCGTCGCCGGCCAATAGCCGGACGGCTGCACATTGTCAAACGGGCCCGCATTCAAAGCCACAGATTGGATGGACACACTGTAATCGATCAGGCTGTCCCATTGCATTTCCTCGAGGGTCGGCAGCCGCCACGTCTTCCCACCCGTCGTCAGGTTTTCGCAATGCAGCTTGGCGTCATCCCAGATGAACAGGCTCCCACTCGGCGATTGCTCCCACCACAACCCTGTTTTGTTGTCGCAGACCTTGTCCCCTTTCACCACAAACCGTTGATCGCGCGTGCCCGGTCCGCACGGAGGAAAAATCTTCTTGAGGATTTTTTTGATGCCCCCGAATTCCACCTCCGCCTGGCTCGGCGGGGGTTGTACCAGTCCGATCGACCCACACACGAATACGACGGCCAGCAGCCCAATCACAACCTGTTTTGAGAACCGCATAAGACCTCCCATGGTTGGTTGAATGAATGCCTTATTTGATGAAGCCACCTATCAATAATTGAGCCTAAATAAGTGAGCTTAGAATCACGCCACTAGGATAATCTATCTGAGAAAAAAGTCAAGGAAGGCTCCTCTGACACCCGCCAAGGGCCCACCCCCGGTCGCTGCCCTTCCCTCCCCCTAGCGCTTAGAAGGGAAACCCGTGCCATATTTTGAGCGTCCTCCGGTGATCGATCCACAACCACTGGGGTAAATCCTTGAGATGTTTGCCTCCCCGATCTGGAACCACCAAAAGATCCGAGGCCCGAGTACGCCATCCACTTCATAGTTACTGGCCTCTAGACTTTATCTCAATTGTTGATTTGGGGAGGGACCGTTCGGCTCAGGCTGGGCCTTCCCGCCATGGATGATGTGGTGACAATGGATCAACCGCTCACGAAGAAAATTTTAAGTGGGTCGGTTCTGGACATTGCTCAACCCCTGAGTTCTATACCTTCTTCTTGTTAATTCTCTCGCACCAGACTGGACCAGCCATTCCCCGGACCATTCCACCCAACGCCAGCTCCCTGCGTAAGACGCCAATTCTTTAGCAGAACATCTACTGATTTCTCACAATTCAGGCGCCCCTCCCCAAGAGCTTCCGGACACTACCCTTTGTTTGAGTGTACGCTGTTGCTATGGGGGCAGCTGTTAATTGATGGGAACGGGGAAATTAAAGGCAAAATGAGCCTGAAGAGGTTGGGCGAACAAAGGGAAATGAGTTCGAAGGGGTAAAGGAGTTGGTGCAGAGGGAATTAAATTTTTGAGGGAAATTTCTTGGCTGGGGGACTAGGATTCGAACCTAGATTCTCAGATCCAAAATCTGATGTCCTGCCCTTGGACGATCCCCCAACCGGAATACACGATAAGGCTTGACGTCTTTTCAGTCAAGTACGCAATTCTATTGATTAAAAAACCCTTCCGGCCACGATCCAATGTCGATCATCCGGCACATCGATGAGGAGGCGGCTTAGATTAAACTCCGCCAGCTGCGCCGCTACTTCATCCTCTGTAAAAGCCGCCAACAGGGAATTGAAAAAATCCTGCCGTAATTGTTCCGGTTCGTCGGCGGCATACTGGTCCACAATGGCCTGAGCTTCCTCCCGGGAGTCGGGACGAATGAGGTCCATGACTAAGACCGGGGCTCCGGGCTTGGCCAGATTTTTGATGGCATACCAGAACTGAAAAGGATTCGGCACATGATGGAGCAGACTGTTCGAGATGATCGCATCTGCCGGATTGGAAAGGCGCACATCCTGAAACCGCTGACTGAGCAGGGTTATGCGCTGACTGAAGCCAGCCTTTCGAACGGCTTGCTCCGCAATGGCAATCATGGGTTGTGAGGCATCGATGCCTAAGATTTTGACGCTCGCATGGCCTCGGGCCAACCGAATCGGAATGTCCCCCGGGCCACACCCTAAATCAAGGACCATTCCATGATTGAGATCACCGCAAGAACTCAAAAATCGATCGACGAATCCTTGATTTTCCTCCTCAAAGTCGGCTTCGCTATAAATACGGACCTGTTCGGGGTCCACCATGAGTTCCGGTTCTAATACACGATCCATCATGAAGCTTTTGCCGCCGTTTCTTTAGAAATAGTAATCAAGTCCCCGCATCGAATAACCCCTTCGGAAACCACTCTGGCGTAAACACGGCTCCATCCTGGATGGACTTTTTGTGAAATCCGCTTGAAATTGGAATTCACAAACCATCGGGCGTTGTGACGGCAGGGATCTGCATAGCTGGTAATTTCAATGAGCACCCCCCTTCCGATACGAAGACGGTTCCCAGGTTGGAGCTGCTCCCAGTTCACCTTTGCTAGTGTCAGATTCTCTCCGGTGGAGCCTGCCTCAAGGTTGTGGCCTTCTTGACGCAAGGTTTGGATGAGCTCCCAAGAGAAAAGGCAGAGCGCACGGTCCCTCCCACCATGGTAAACCCGATTTTGCTGGCGGTCACCTTCGACACCATCATAGGAGAGCCAGGCCTTTTCCACAGGATACTTCGGGACGCCTCCTTGGGATGTATTGATTTGATAGAGAATGGGAACCGAAAGGGGGATCTCAGATTTCAAATTTCAGATCTCAAATACATTTCAGATTAATAATTATCAGGACATGGATCCTTGCCCAATATACCCGGCAAGAATGACTCAATATTATATAACTGAAAGTTACAACATTCTGATTGACGGGGGCAACGGAAGGGGCCTGGCCACTTTCGGATCCCAAATTTCAGATTTCAAATCTCAAATTCAATCCGAAAAATTCAAATCTCAAACCTCAAGATTGTACCTCTTATGGAACAACCTTTTGGATAAAGCTAAAAATCTGACGATAATAAGACCGGCCACCTACATAGGGAACATCATTATGACCTGCGCCGGGGACCAGGTACCAGGTTTTCGGTTGGCGTGCCGACTCGTACACTTGTTGCCCAAGGCCGAAAGGGACGATTTGGTCGTTTTCGCCATGAATCACGCATGTGGGAATCCTGACCTTTGCGAGTTTTTGGCTGAGCGGATATTCCGCATTCACAAACCAAGAGGCCGGAAGGCCGAGATAATGCTCATCAGCCATGGCTTGCATTGAAGGGAAGGCACTTTCAAGGATAAGTCCCGCGGCCGCCCGTTGTGTGGCGACCTCCCCAGCGACCGCGGCGCCCAATGATCGACCGAAGAGCACCAACCGTTCTGGCACCACCCCTCGCTCTCTAATCAGATATTCATAGGAGGCCAGCGCATCGGCATAGAGTCCGGGCTCACTTGGCGATCCCGTACTTTTCCCATACCCCCGGTAATCAAAGAGAAACACCGACAATTCTCCCCGATACAGGTCATAGAGATTTTGCAACCGGTGAGAAATGTTTCCCGCATTTCCATGGCACCAAAGGAGCACCGGTTTCTTCGGACCAGCGTCAACAAACCACCCAAACACTCGCACACCGTGATTGACTGGAATCCACACGTCCTCAAGCGGTAACCCGCTTATTTGACGCCAATTGCGTTCGGTCCACCCAGCCGGGAAATAGACAAAATGCTGATCTAACATACCCAGATGCCCTTATGAAAAACCCAAATCAACTTGGAGTTTCTCCTTGCTCACGCATCGCCTCATTGATTTTTTACCTGAAACCTGAAACTTGAAACCAGCAACTTTTGGTTGTTCCTCTTGTTTTCACGAGGTTCCCGCGCTACTTTTAAGGAGAAAACCGATTCATTGTCTATTGTGAGGGCTCACGTGGCAACCTATGCCATTGGCGATGTGCAAGGGTGCATGCATTCCTTGCATCAATTGATTGATAAAATTCAGTTCGACCCGAATCGGGATCGACTGTGGTTCGTTGGCGATTTGGTGAACCGTGGACCCGACTCACTGGCCGTTCTTCGATACGTGAAATCGCTTGGCAGCTCGGCCGTGACCGTGTTGGGAAATCACGACTTGCATCTGTTAGCCGTGTCGATGGGCGTCACAGGATTACAGAAAAAGGATACCTTTCATGAAGTGTTGTCGGCACCGGACTGCAACGATTTGCTCGATTGGTTGCGACACCAACCCTTAATCCACCAGGAACATGGGTTCCTTCTCGTCCATGCAGGATTACTTCCCCAATGGACGATAAGCCAGGCGGTGATACTGGCCCGAGAAGTTGAAACTGTGCTCCGATCGGATGAATTAACGAAGAACCTGCCTTTCATTTATTTTCGAAGCCATAAGAGAGTATGGAACGATGATCTCTCCGTCCAGGAGCGCTGGGGATTAGCCACCAACGTGATGACCCGGATTCGGGTATGTTCGGAAGAAGGGGTCCCCGATTTTTCATTCAAGGGTCCAGTGGATCATATTCCCCACGGTATGAAGCCTTGGTTTCAAATTCCCCTGCGAGCCAATCAAAACGAAACAATTATTTTTGGCCACTGGTCAGCCTTGGGAGTCGTGTCTCAAGACAATGTGCTTTGTCTCGATGGCGGTTGTGTTTGGGGAAAGGAACTGGTGGCGCTCCGTCTGGAAGACCGCCGTTTATTTCAAATTCTCTGTGGCCATGAAGACATGCTGTGAACCTCTCGACTGAAAAATGGCTGTGGTTTTCTTCAAGACCAAAAGGCTCAACGGGTTTCCTTCGGTGCCTCCCTGTCTACTCGCCTTCCATTAGCTGCTACTCTCCTCCCTGTTCATCGCCGTATCCGTTTGGATACATCATGTATCTGAACAGATTCAAAGCTCGTCACCAATTTCAATTTGGATCCTGTTGAAATCGTTGGGTTTATCCGGCCTATTTCAATGAATCGGCAGTAGGCACCAGCTTTGCTTTTAATACCTATGGCAAATAACGCGGCATCTTTTTTTCAAGATGAGAAATGGGGCAAGGCTGGAAACCCTAGAGGGAGAATTTATGAAAAAACATTCCCCCAGTCGTTCGAATCAATCATCACGCAAACGAAAACAACAAGGAAGGGGGATACCCTCTTCCCCGCCAAAACGCAAGTCTTCGCCTGTTCCTCACGACAAGAACGGTTCCATACCCAGGTGTCCAAAGTGTAAGGGATTTTTAGTGCTCCACCATACTGCCCTTTCTCCAATAATGGAAATACGATGTATTAATTGTGGATGGCAACCCCATTTGGGAAATCGAACCGTTGGGGTCAGTAAGGAAATGCGCACCATTCGAAACCTTACGACCAACATTTTTTCCCATCCATCATTGCGATTGGGTCTCGCATCGGAACATAAGGGGCTTGAACAATCATAATCTTTAGGAATTGAGTGGTACAGACTTTCAAGGAGTCGGTAACCCTATTCGTCTTGTATCGGATTAGATATTTAGACCAGAAAGACTTCTCAATTAGATTCGAACACTCGTTCATTAGAAAAGGATACGATCTTTATTTTTTGGACCGCCATCCCTTTTCGTGATAATTGACTGTCGGCCTGAATGAGAATATTACTATTAAAAAATAATGGGTTACAGAAAAAACCCAAAGGTCCCTCCATGCCTCAGGAAAGTGACCAAATTTATTAATGTTGATGGTCTAAAAAAACATTTTGGTATAGTCTTTGCTGTTTATCCTACATGACTATAGGAAAAATTCTGACGCCAAATGGAAATTTGGAAGATGAGGAATCCTAGCGCACCATGCTGAGCTTTCAAGAACCTTTTTTTTAATTGGGGAGATGTCCGGGTGATGGCTAAGGATTGTTCTCTCTTCCTGAGAAAGTCATGGGTTGCGCTTTCTATTCTTTTAGCCGTCAGTGTATTTTTTCCGGAAGGCACCACTGCACAGACAAAGACCCAAAGAGTGGCGATTCTCAAATCCGCAAATATTGCTCCTTACAACCAGGCCATTGAAGCCTTCAAGAGTAATTTACCCAACAAGCAAGCTCATGTTTACGAATACAATCTTGAGGGAGACCTGGAAAACGGACCCCATATCGTTCAGACCATTCTCAACTCGAATATTGATCTTGTCTTAGCCGTTGGTTTGAAGGCCACCTTAGTGGCCAAACTGGAAATTTCTGAAATTCCGGTCATTTTCTGCATGGTGTTGAATCCCAAGAAGTTTAATTTGGAAGCTCCAAACCTCACGGGGATCAGCTTAGCCATTCCTTTTAAGGAGCAAGTCCTTCTCCTGCAATCGATTATCCCCACGCTAAGTCGGATTGGAGTCTTGTACGATCCCGATAAATCGGGCCACCTTGTGAAAGAGGGTAAAGCCCAAGCTCAAGAGTTAGGAATAACGCTTACCGGACAAGAAGTATCGTCCCAGAAAGATTTCCCAACAGCTCTCCGACAGTTACTACCGGGGATTCACGCCATATGTCTTTTTCCTGATAGCACCGTCCTGACGGAAGATTCTTTCGATTTCCTCATCAAGGAGACTTTGGAAAAACAACTTCCGGTCATGGGGTTCTCCTCCGGTTTAGTCAAAAAGGGCGCCCTGGTTGGAACTTACATCAATTATGAAGATGTGGGTGAACAGGCAGCGATGTTGGCCAAAGCCTCATTCAATGGCCATTCCTTAAATGGTAAAAGGATCAGGGCTCCAACGCGATTCCGAAAGGCCATCAATCTCAACACCGCCCATTTTCTGGGACTGGATATCCCCCCAAATGTCCTGAAAGAGTTTGACGAACGGTATTGATACTCGATGGTGTAGAGTAAGCTCTTAAGGCTAGAAATATGAATGCCAAACCAAAGATATTATTGAGTCTTCGAACCAAACTGGTCGTATTCACTAGTTTGGTTATCGTGGGAGTGTGCTCAGGGTTAAGCTGGTACTTGGTCCGCCAACAGGCCGACTCTCTGAACAATTCGCTGGTTGATCATGGATTCAACCTTGTACGATATCTCGCTCACAACAGCCGGTATAGCCTTATTACCCAAGATACCGACTCCCTCCGTAGGATTCTTGAGGGGGCCTTATCCGTTGAAGAGGTTGTCTATGTGGTCGCCCTGGACCCTCAAGGTCACCCGATCATTGCCCTTACGAAAGGGGAGTTAACCGAGCCGGGGAAGGCAAGTCGCTCCAGCGAACTCCCCCTCTACCCCCCCACATCCCTGGCTCAGGAAATCTTGAGTACATCGCCCGAGGGTCCCATGATGACCGTATTTACAACCGTTGGGCAGGATTATGAAATTATCTCCAATCGAGGGAAAGCGGGATCGGTTTCCTCAATCTTCACCCAACCGGGAGAAACGATTTATGATTTTGCCTTGCCCATCCGCGGTCGACCTCCCGAATATTCATTGCTCGGACCATTATCATTAGAACTTCAGGAAGGCCCGCAACCCCAAGAGGGCCGAACCCCCATTTCTCAGATCTATGGGATCATTCAAATTGGTTTTACCAATTCGCTTATGATGCACAATTTGAATACGACCATTTGGAATGTAGTAGTCCTCACACTATTAATCATCCTGATCGGCATTACATCCACGACCCTCTTGGCCAATCAAATTATTACGCCTGTCCGCCGTTTGGCAACGGTGGCAGGGCGAATCGCAGATGGGGACCTTTCAGGCCCTGTTATCCCAGAGTCCAATGACGAAGTTGGACAACTCACTACCAGCATCAACCAAATGACGACCTCCCTTCGTCAACGAGAGAAAGCCATTGCCACGTATGTGGAAACCATCACACGACAAGTCCAGCAATTGGCGACCTTGAATCAAACAGGGGTGGCGATTACCTCAACCCTTGATGTCGAAAAGCTTCTCTCGACGGTGCTTCAACTCTTGGTAGAAAATCTCGGCTTCATTCGCATGGCCTTAGTCTTTTTTGATCCGGATCAACAAACAGGAACCATTGCGCAAGTTACGGGCGTCTCGAAAGAGATGGAGGCCATGGCCAAGAAAGTTCAAATTCCGATCCTCCATAACGGGGGTATCGATGCGCAATTGTTGATCCATGGCAAGTCTGTGCTAGCCCCAAATATAGAAAAAGTTGCCGACCGTCTGGACCCTCGTGTTTTACAGATATGTCGTGAGGTCGGTGTGGTCTCGTTTGTCGCCGCCCCCCTGAAGAGCCAGAACCGGATACTTGGATATTTAGCGGCTGATCGGGGGTCTCATCCCTGCACCCAGGAGGACCTCGACCTGTTGATGACGATCGCCAATCACGTGTCGATCGCCATTGACAATGCCAATTCCTATAAAGCGTTAAAGCAACTCAACTTAACGCTAGAACAACGGGTTCAAGATCGAACCCAAGCCCTCGAGAAGGCCAATGAGCGATTGCGCGAACATGACCGCCTCAGGTCAATGTTCGTCTCGACGGTATCTCACGAACTTCGTACACCCATGACCTCCATGAAGGGATTGGTTGAAAACATGTTAGATGGATTAACGGGAACGTTGACAGATCGACAATCGTTTTATTTGGAACGAGTGAAACACAACATCGAGCGATTAACGCGAATGAGTAACGAGTTACTGGATCTGTCGCGAATTGAAGGGGGCGGCATGCAACTGTCCCCAACCCCCCTTTCCGTCATTGATCTTGCCACTGAGGTTGTGGATACGCTTCAGCCGGCTGCCCGAGAGAAATCGTTGTCGCTGGTGATCCAGTGTGAATCGGGAATTCCTGAAATATTTGGAGATCGGGATAAGCTTCACCAGGTGATGACGAATTTAATCAATAATGCGATTAAATTCACTAAGCCGGAAGGTGTGATTAAGCTTGATTGTCACCTGACAAGCGATAGGATGGTTCAAATCAACGTCCAGGATACAGGTTGTGGAATTCCTCACAATGAGATCCCCCATATTTTTGAACGGTTTTATAGAGGAGAATCGGTTGCCGTGGAGTCCAGAGGGTCAGGGTTAGGCTTAGCGATTTCCAAAAGCCTGGTTGAGTTACATGGAGGCAAAATCTGGGCTGAAAGTATTCCCGGGGATGGTAGTTGTTTTCATTTTACTATCCCGACCCAACCAAAACTCCCTTAATTCTCCTTTTCAATTCCTTTTGCTTCTTCCTAGCGTTTTTTTCATTCCCAACAGCCAATCCAGTATCCAATTGGATAACTCTTGTATCTGAATGGATACCTTTGCTTTCCATCTCTTCTCCTTATTCCTCCCTAAAACCAACTCAAAAGGCTTCCAATTTTGATGGTTTTGCACTTCTTCGACCTTTTTCCCTAAATGGCATCCTTGTTGCTCATTCTCAGGTTAACGCGGGAGATGAAGATTTTTTTATGCGTTAATCAACGAACAAATACATTCAATTAAAGGCTTAGAAGCCCCGATGTCCTGCAGTGCCTCACACTCCACTCTACTCCCCCAATCCTCCATTTTGGTTGTGGACGATGACCCCGACATCCGCATGGCCCTAGTTGACCTGTTTGGGGAACAGGGTTATGAAGTGTCTGCGGTTGGGACTGGAACCGAAGCCGTGGACCAGGTCACGCGTCATCACTTCGACGCCGTCCTTCTCGATGTCGGCTTGCCGGATATCGATGGTCTGACTGTCCTGCGTACCTTAACCCACCTGGAACCCAGGCTCCCCGTTGTCATATTAACCGCTTACACTTCCATAGGAAAAAGAGGAGGGATCCTCGATATTCCCGGGGCGTACGCCTCCCTCGCTAAGCCCTATAAAGTCCGGGAGCTCACCACCGTCGTCGGACGGGCATTGTCTTATTCGACTCCAGACTGTCGGACTACCGAAGGGAAATAGTGCAAGCGGTACAATCGACCCTCAAAATGCAGGCAACCACTAAAGCGGAGATACAGTCAAATTCATCATTTACTTTTTTCCTTTAACTATGGGGTGAGAGATGGCTGAAAACGGGACAGATCCTGGAGAAGAAAAGGGCAAACGGTTGCCCGTAAAAGGAAAACCAAATATCACTGAGCTGACAGCGATTGCCAGGATCAATGTTGGAGAGTATCCAAAGGACCGCCTCAAAGTTGAGATGGCGATAGAATCGGCCGGGCAAGAGCTTTGGCTCTCTACCCAAAACGTTCCTGGAACGGACCCGCCCATTACATGGCTTGCCCATCTCCAGGCTCCAGGAAAGGAGCCAACAATGACATGGCTTGAACACTTTAAGGCCGTGTTGGGATGGGCCCACGAGCACAGGCAATCAGAAATTAGAAAGATGGTCACTATTCATTACGCACGGTGGGTGATTTTAGAACCCCCTGATGAACATGAAGAGGTTTCCAAAAAAACAACAAACGTCCTTCCTGGCATTGATGGACCACATGTCCTGTTTACCAGTAATTTTGATGGCCTCATGGCAGGCTATCTTGAGGATTTTGCAGCCGTGGATGAGCAACCGCTGAATCTGATTTTTGGTCACTGTATGGGTTGGCCAGGGGCAAGACCCGCGGACAAATTTATCCAATATGTGAAGGATCATCAAATCACGGCTAATGTGTTCTACGCCAATTATCCAAAGGCAACAGTTGGCGAAGTCAATAGAGCCCTTGAATGGAAGGGCAAGACCGAAGTTTTCATCAAAAGGGTGCAAGGGATGAAAGGTAACCCCGTAGAAGAATGGGAAAAGGTGGCGAGCGACTACTTGAATGACCTGGCAAAACCGACGCCAAGATGAGGAATTCCCGAAGTCGTAATCGTCTGTTCAACCAAACCTTCGAAAACGAAGGGGATGGCTCTCACCGAGCATGAGGAGGGAAAATGCCAAAGATTGAGGAACTGAAAAACAATCTTGACGATTTACAAGGAAACGTGATTCGCGGGTATCGACCTTTTTTTGCTCAATACCGATTTTATCACCTCAAGAACCAAGAGAGCGGGAGAGCTTGGCTTCAAGAATTTCTTAAAAAGAGATCAGCCGGCGATCCTTTGGAAAATTTAAAAATAACAAACTCAAAATTTTGGTCGAATGGGGAGCGGCCATCCTTTACTGTGAACATCGCATTCAGCCATCCCGGCCTTGAACAATTGGGGTTACCCGAGGAAGTCTTGACTACTTTTCCAGTGGAATTTCGGGAGGGCATGCGAAAACGAGCTGTCACAATCCTGGGTGATGAGCCCAAAGGCCAATCTGGGAAGGATAAGGACACCCCCAAAAATTGGGAAGAAATCTTTTTACAAGAAGGTGACGAGAAAACCATCCATGCCCTCGTGATTGTCACTGGCCAAACCGAAGCCGAAAAAGAAGAGGGAGTGGAATGCCTGAAGACCCTCGAGCAGACATTCCCAGGCCTGTCCGTATTGGGTAGCATTGAAGGGAAACGACGCCCGAAACCCAATGATCGTAAGGAACATTTTGGTTTCACGGACGGAATTAGCCAACCATTTATTGAAGGCTCGGAAGCGGTCTTTCGTGGCAAGGGGGCTTTGCCCGGGCAAGGGACCCCAGAAGAGAAAGTAGGAGAATGGAGAAATCTAAAACCGGGTGAGTTCATTTTAGGGTACGAGGACGAATTTGGAGAGGTGGCGGTGAGGCCCAGGCACTATGACCTGAGAAAAAACGGCACGTATCTGGTATTACGACAGCTCCAGCAAAAGGTGAAGGCATTCGAGGAATTTTGCCTAAAAGCTGCCCAAGAATTGTGGCCATCAGACTTCAACAAAAAGCCTGAACATTATAAAAGCCTGGTGAAGGCCAAATTCATGGGCCGGTGGCCAAGCGGATGTCCAATTACGCTATCTCCAGATGCGGACGACGAAAATCTTGCTAAAAACAGAGAGAGAAACAATCAATTTCTATTCAATAAACCGTTTGTTCATTCGAAGGGAAATGGAACCGAAGAAACTATAGAAGATAAAGATGGTGCACGGTGCCCCTTGGGTGCGCACATCAGACGAATTAATCCCCGCGACCATTTGCTCCTGGCACCCAAGGATATATTCGATAGGGAGAAGAGTTACAATTACCATCTGAATCGACACCGCATCATCCGCCGTGGACTGCCCTATGGGGACGAGTACACCGGTGCTAGTAATGATGACGATAACCGCGGGGTAATTTTTATGGCCCTCAATGCCAGCATTAGTCGCCAGTTTGAATTTATTCAACAACACTGGGTCAACCAAGGCGAACATGTCGGTCAGGATAACACCAACCGGGATCCCATCATTGGAAAAAAAGATGACGGGAAGGCCAAAATGACCGTGCAGGGAGCCGAAAACCCATTCGTTTACGATTTGGCGCAATTTGTCGTGGAAAAAGGGGGAGAATACTTTTTCTATCCGGGCCTTGGGGCTATACAAAAACTTGCGGACGGGGCATTCCCGAAGCGTTCGAGCTTTTTATCCGACTATGAGGCCTTGGAATCCATGTCCGCTTCATTTAGGGGGAGGGCCACCCTATACCAAATGGTTGGAAGGGAATGGTTGACTAAACTGGCTCAGGAAATGTTCGAGGAATTGCATAAGAGTGCCAAAAAAGAACACAAGGTTTTTCAGGTGCCCGGGATTCCTCCCCCCAAAGCACTACCCGACCTGGGGAAACCACCCATGGTTATCGCCACCAAGTTCCCCGATGTGTTGAAAATTCTGAAGAATGAAAAGCAGACCTTTAATGCCATACCACCCTTTTCCGTTTTCCCTTATAAATTGAAAATGAAGGATCCCCGTGGCCCCTTCGTTTTAGGTATGGAATACTTTTCTGATCAATATGTAAAGGAAATTCAAATCCTCCGTGATGTGGTGTATCCGTCAAATGATGTGGGCCAAACGATTTACGATACCGTCGAGCGACTCGCAAATGAGGAAATGAACAAACATAGAGGAAAAGGAAAAATCGATGTCATCGGGGACTTAGTGTGGCCAGTGGCGCTGCGCTTAAATGGGGAATATTTCGGCGTTCCTGGGCCGGGGCCTGGAGAGGAACTCGACACCTTCAAACGATGGAGCCGGGATATTTATACGGATTTATTTCTTAACTTGCGGAACGATAGAGACTGGACCCGACTCGCCGACATCGCCGTGAAAGAGATGAACGACTACTTGACTGATCTTATTGATGCGAAACGAAGAGAACTCAAGGCCTTCCCCAATATGCCCGAAACGGTCCTTTCCCGAATGATTAAGGTGCAGGAGGGGTCTGGAGATAAATTCGAAGACGGATGGAATGGCGTGCGACGGAATATTTTTGGCATGGTGATTGGCGTGGTGGAGACCACCTTGAAGGCGGTCCCAAGAACGATCGACCAGCTCTTGTATTCTGATCGGAAAAATGAGTTGGAGAAGACCCGAGAAGCAGCTCTGGAATACAAATATCAACATGACCCCAAACATTTTAAGAAATACGTGTGGGAAGCTATGCGGTTCAACCCCCAAAACCATGTGCTGTTCCGGTTGGCTATTGATGATTTCAAGCTGGGTGAAGGGACGTGGTGGGAGACGGGGACCATTAAGGCCTCGCCGGAAGCGCCTATCTTGGTGTTTGCCGCAAACCTCAGCGCTATGTTTGACCCCGACTCCGTATCAGAACCATACACCTTTAAGATTGACCGGGCTGACGAAGACTACATCTTCTTCGGACACGGGCCCCATGAATGCCTGGGCAAACAGATCAGCGAGATTCAAATTCCTCTTCTGGTTAAAAACATCGTGACACTGGAAGGACTTAAACGGGCTGCGGGTTCTCAGTTTGACCCTCGCGACTTGCAACCGACGAATTTTATCCTTGAGTTCAATGCCTAAACCGGTCCTCACCAAAGTTAATCCCAGAGGACTAATGGCTGAGACAAATGCGATTTGAAAGAGGGCTCATTCGTTTCACCTGGACGGTGACTTCCTAGATGACAACGTCGATGAGGATTTCCTTTCATCAATCCGTCAATAGAGGACCGGGAAGAGTCTTCACCGTCTTAGGAAAACTATTAATCCTATCGGGGTGATGTATGATCAACCATTCTCGACCAACAGGCCTGACTGTAAGTGTTGTAGTCTATTTTTTATTTCTTTTCACCTCTGCCACCATTGTTTATGGAGAAGCCTTTCGAAATCTTCATCAAGGAACGGCGGCCACCGGCCAGGGAGATGCATTTGCCGCCCAGGCGGATGACCCCTCCGCTCTATTTTACAACCCGGCTGGGATGTCTCAGTTAAAAGGCCTTCAGTTCTATGCCAACACCCTCCTGATCGGCGGGCAGTACGACTTTACGAGTCCAAGCGGCCAGCCTTTTACGGGAAACCTGGATGGCGCCATTGCAGTGCCGCCCCCAAGCACCTTTTACCTGACCGCCAATCTGGATAATCTCGATAACGAAGCCTTTCAAGATCTGACCCTTGGTATCGGCCTCAATTCGCCCTTTGGCCTGCTTATCCGATGGCCGGATGATGTTCCCTTTTCGGAAGTGGATGTCTTTGGCACTCTTCCTCTCATTGATATCAAGCCGACCATGTCAGTCAGCTTAAATGAATACTTGTCCATTGGGGGAGGACTCGATATTTACACATTTGCGAGTTTCTTGGGAGAGGGTCATGTTGAAGCGCAGGCTATTGGAACAGGGACCACCTTTCCCCCAGGGGCCCTCGTTGAAGTCAATGGCAAAGATACCGCCATTGGCTGGAACATTGGAGCCCTTTTGAGCCTTTTGCGAAATGCAGACCACCAACCGCGCCTTAACCTCGCGTTTGTCTATCGAAGTCAAACCACACTCAATTTGACCGGAGAATTTATGATCAGTGGGACCAAATTGTTTGACTCGGTATTCGACATCAACCTCCCCCAAGTGTTCACGTGGGGAATAGCCGGTTGGCCGCTCCGTGACAAAGAACGGGAATGGAAAGTGGAAGTTGACCTGGATTATGCCGACTGGAGTTCGTTCAAGAATATCGATATTCGCGAAGCGAATTCCGGCGCCATCATTTCTCCTCAACCACGCGATTGGAAGGGCTCCTTTGTGGTAAAGCTTGGGACCGAGTATAAATGGCTTCGCGTCTCGCACCTGCCAGATTGGGTCGTTGCGGTGCGTGGAGGGTATATTCGATCAGAGACCCCCGTGCCGGAATTCACCTTTGAGCCCCTGGTCCCTGATTCAGACTTTAATGGGTTTTCAGTTGGCTTAGGACTGTTGTGCAAAGAACAAGCTTTATTCCTTGGCCTATTGAAATGTCATAATTCGCTGACCAAAGCGATTGGATTGGATTTTACCTATGTAAACCAACTCTATGAGTCGCGAACGATCTCCAACAATCGGCAACCCGTGGTGGACGGAACATATGAAACATCACTGCATGCCGGGGGTATCGGCCTGCGAGTGAATTTTTAGACGATATGGTTGAATTCCTTTCCACCTCTCACAAAATTCTCGAAAGACCTCATATGCTTTTTCGGCCTTTTGGGAAGGAACCAAGCGGGGAGACGATCCGTGATCTTAGCGGCGTTTCCATCCGTGCCAATGTCGAATATTTGGAAGAAGCCGTCAGCCGAACTCATGGGGCAGAAGCTGGGAACCAGGCTGTGGAGAAGTTGGTCACTCTTTTGAATGAACGCATTTCCGATCACGCGTATCATGTGACCGCTGATTTCTTAAAGAATCCCTGGACCGGATATTCCAATGAATTTGTCGCTTATCTGGTAGAGTTGTGTGTGGAACTGTCCGGGGACCCGGAATTTCAGTTCAATATGGGGAGGAAGAACCTGATATCTCCCATCATTCAAACCCTCATGCGTCCCTTTTCCACCCAGCTCATTTTCAAAGCGGCGGCAAGGTGGGTTCAGCATTACAACAAGAATTCCTACAAATTGGATACGCTTCATATTGACGACTATTCGGCAGTCATGCGGATGACGCTCACGGAAAGGGCCTGTCACCAATTCGGTCCCTATCGTAAGGCCTGTGGAAAGATCTGGTGTAACGCCCTCAAGATCGGAATCGCTATGGTTCCCAAAATGGTCCATAATCAGCCGGAAGCGACCATGAAAGATATCAAGTGTCTCGCTGAAGGAGATGAATTCTGTGAATGGGAGGTAACCTGGACCAGAGGAAAATCTTTGAGCCCCTTGAGGAAACTCACCAAAGGCTGGGCTAGGCGCATTCTCGATGAGGAAATTAAAGACCGTGAAAAAGTGATTAATGAGCAGCTTCAATCTCTTGAAAACCGCCATGAGGAAATTCATGAAGCGTACCTGGAGCTCCAACAAAATGCCACAGAACTACAACGGCGGGTCGATCAATTGACGGCGCTTCATGAAGCCGGCCTGGCTTTCATATCAACCCTTGATCAGGATACCTTGCTCAAAGTTTCCATGGGGGCCATTATTAAAAAACTTCCTTACGATCGAGTGATGATTCAATTTTTCGACTCTGACCGGGGGATGGCACATAGTACCCGTATTGTCGGAGTTTCCCCTGAGGTAGAAAAACTGGCAGGTAATCTTGAGATTTCCGTAACCGACCCCAACACGGTTGAAGGAAGGGTGTTGTTACGAGGGCAGCCGGTCTTGATTAAAGATGTGAGTGAAGTCTGGGACCAACTCCATCCATTCAATCGTGATCTTGCCCTGCAATTGCAGACGAAAGCGTTTGTTTCTGTTCCGTTAAAAGTTAGGGAAAGCATCATAGGATCACTGACGGTTGATCGGACTCAGAGCTACGTCTTGCATCAGGAAGACTTGGATCTCATGGGAACTCTTGGGAATTTAATCGCGATTTCCTTAGATCACGCTCGAGCGTACCAGCAAATCGAAGAGTTAAATTTAGATCTTGAAAATAAAGTGCAGAAACGAACATTAGAATTAGAAAGGGCTAATGAACAATTGCAGGAAATGGATCGACTCAAAACCCAATTTCTTTCTCATGTCTCACATGATTTGCGCACGCCTCTGACGGCCATTCGGGGTCTCGCCACGAACTTACTCGAGGGGACGATCGGGGCCTTAACAAATAAACAATCGAATTATCTGGATCGAATCAACTCCAATGTCGAGCGTTTGACTCGAATGATTTCCGACCTCCTTGATCTATCCAGCATTACCGCAGGAAAACTCAAATTGAATTGGGGGAATGTGGATATACCGAAGTTGGCAAGAGAAATGGTCGAACAGGTGCAATTACTTGCGGAGCCAAAAGATTTGACTATCGCGGTGGTCTGCGCTGAGGATCATTTCACGATTGTCGCGGATTATGACCGTCTGTGTCAGGTGATACTCAATCTCCTCGACAACGCGATAAAGTTTACTCCACAGGGCGGGAACATTCGGTTGGAGGTCAAACCTATAGAAAGCCGCGCAACGACCATCATCGTTTCCGATTCCGGCCCAGGGATTCCCCAGGAATCGATATCCAATTTATTCGATCCTTTTTATCAGGCACACCCGCAACTTGAGTATAGAAAAAAGGGGTTGGGTATCGGATTGGCTATCGTGAAGAACTTTGTCGATCTCCACGGCGGAACTATTCAAGTGGAAAGCGAACTCGGCAAAGGGACCACATTTCGCATCTCCCTTCCCATAAGTCAAGAGCAGCCATGATGCCTCTGGCCTTCACTTAAAATTTCATGGAACTCTTGTAAGCCAACCGCATGGACGGAACCGATAAAATCCACAACCAGAATCAACGATTGTAAACTCGAAACTTGGAACCTGAAACTTGAAACTGCCTCCTCCCGGTCATGCCTGGCCCATCATCACCGGTGACCACACACCGATAACTCATGGCACTTTCGGGTGCTATCTGAATAGCGCCTCTCTCAACTTTCTGGCGGGGATTGATGAATGTTTTTCTGTTTGAGCAAGCGTGAAAGATACGTGCGTTGAAGGTGAAGGAGGTCGGCCGCCTTGGTTTGGCTCCAGCCGGTCCTTCGAAGAGCTTGCTCTAGGATGTGGCGGCTGAATCGCTCCAGGGCTTCATGGTAAGGAAGATTCTCCCCCTCCGGCAAAGGCTCAACCCCTGCATGCGAGAACCCCAAATACTCAGAGGAAATATCTTCGTCCTCTCCCAATACTACGGCCCGGGAAATGGCATTGTCCAGCTCCCGAACGTTTCCCGGCCACCCATACATCTTCATGGCCTTGATCGCCTCGGGAGTAAACTTCCGACTCGGCTTTTTCATTTCGCGAAGGGACTGTTCCAAGAAAAACTCCGCAAGGGGGACAATATCATCCGGACGCTCCCGTAACGGTGGGAGGTCTAAGCTGACAACATTCAGGCGAAAGTATAAATCTTCACGGAAATTTCCGGATTTTACCGCTTGTTTTAAATCCTTATTGGTTGCGGCGACCACACGAATTTCGACATTCACTTCGCGATTGCCGCCGACTCGATAAAAGGCATGATCTTGAAGTAACCGAAGCAGTTTGGCTTGGAGAGGTGGGGGCATATCTCCAATTTCATCCAAAAAGACTGTCCCCCCATCTGCTTCTTCGATTTTCCCTTTTTGCCGGGAATCGGCGCCGGTATATGCCCCTTTTTCATGACCGAACAGTTCGTTTTCCAGAAGACTCTCATTTAACGCCACACAGTTAATAATGCTGAAGGGCATATTTCGCCGGGAACTCCATTGGTGGATTGAGCGAGCAAATAATTCCTTTCCCGTTCCGCTCTCTCCCAGGAGCAAAACGGTGGCATTCGAATTGGCGGCCCGCTTTGCCATTTCAACCACTTCATTCATGCGGGAACTGGAACCAACGATCTGACTGTAACGGCTTTCGACTTCGGTGCGGAGAGCGGCTACTTGCCGTTTGAGCACCTCGCGTTCGAGCGCTTTTTTCACAACAATGGCCAGGTGATCGAAATCGATGGGTTTGGTGAGAAAGTCATGGGCTCCGGCTTTCATCGCCTCCACCGCGTTGGCAATGGTCCCATGGGCCGTCATCACGACAATAAGAGTTTCTAAGCCTTCTGAGGGGACTTGACCAGATTGAGAATCTTTCATGCCCCCATCTCCCCTTTTTTTTGCAAGGTGGTGGAGAACTTCCATCCCATTCATGCGAGGCATTTCAAGGTCAAGAAACACCAAATGCGGTGATTCTTTTTCAATGATGTCGAGGGCCTGCTTCCCATCGAAAGCTGAGAGGGTTTCGTAGCCGGCAGCTTCGAGGCGGTCCTTCAACATGAGGACAATATCTTCATGGTCGTCCACAATGAGGATTTTCTTCTTCATATTCATCCCCTTAGTTAAGTTCGGCCCTCCGAAATTAACGATTCCCCCTGAACCTGTTCCCGGAATCTGAAATGCACAGGCTGAAGGAATATTCTTGGTCTTGCAAGAGTTTTCAGAATTCCTCTTTCTTCCCGAATCGGAAAAAATAGGGCCCGTTCGTACGAATGGACAAGTGAATAGACTCTCGTCAATTAAGCCTTGAGTTGTTCAATCACTGCCGCAGCCAACAAGGGGACCATGATTTCATGGTGCCCTATCAACGAATACCCACGACCTCCCTTTTGGGTAGGACGCTTGACAACATTGGTGAGAGGGCGATAATGGGGGAGAAAATCCATATTCACCGTCGTGATGTTTTTTAAGGCGCGTCCCAAATTCCGGCCGAGAGACACCGTCTTGAGATAGACTTCCGGTAGGAGGACAGCCGAACCCAGGTTGAGATATACCCCTCCCTCCATCCCTGCCACTACCGCGGCAAGCTTTCGGAAATCGATGAGCGATCCACCGCCAATGGCTGAACCATTGGCAGACGGATGCATATGGATAATGTCGGTCCCGATGGCGACATGGACGGTGATGGGGATTCCCAATTTCGCACCGGTGGCCAACAGACTCAGCCTCCTATTGGGAAACTGACGAGGGTGGCGTAACATATACCGGCCAACGGCTTCTCCAATGCCCATCCCCTTTTCCCATCCTTCGGCAATGGCTGAATTCAATATGCGCCCGGTTTCTTCCGCCATTCCAAATCGTCCTGAATCGATTTCAGCGTCGACCTCTTCTGATGTATGGCCCAAATAGGCTAATTCAAAATCATGGATAATCACCGCCCCGTTCATGGCGATAGCGGTGACGATACCTCGTTTGATGAGATCGACCAGAATGGGATTAAGTCCGACTTTGATCGGATGCGCACCCATTCCGAGGATAACCGGTTTCCCGCGATGATGGGCTTTGACAATGGCTTGAACCACCTCTTTGAGGGATTTAACCGCTAAAATCTCTGGAAGGGAATCCAGAAAACGATGAAATGGCTTCCCGCGACGCCATGGAACACTAAAGTCGGTGACCTTGACTTTGCTGTGACGCGAACGAAGCGGGTAAGTCCGAAGCCGCGAGAGGTTCAGTGAGGGAGGAGTAGCCGTGCTGTGTCTAGGGCGTTTGCGCAAAAAGTTGCTCTTCAATTAATTCACACAGGACATGGCCCATGGTGATATGGCATTCCTGAATCCGGGCGGTATCCGTCGATGGAACACAGAAACAATGATCAACCAGATCGATCAGCCTTCCTCCCGTCGAACCGGTCCATCCGATGGTAATCAATCCCCGGGCATGAGCAGCCTCCGCCCCTTGAAGGACATTCAGGGAATTTCCACTGGTGCTAAGAGCAATAGCCACATCGCCATTTCGACCATGAGCCTCTATTTGGCGGGCAAAGATTTCGTGGTAATCATAATCATTCGCAATGCAGGTAATTGCCGCCATATCCGTGGCCAAGGCCATGGCAGGTAATGGGGTACGATCCCGTCGGTACCGACCCACAAATTCTGCTGCAAGATGCGAGGCATCGGTCGCGCTCCCTCCATTGCCAAACAGGAGAACCTTACGGCCGTCATGAAAGGCCCGAATCAAGAGTTGTGCGATGTCCAGAATTTTTTGAGCATACGTCTGAACAAACTGTTGCTTCACCTCTGCACTGGTGGTAAAGGCCTCTATGACAAACTGCCTATCCATTGGGGGCGATTTTACCAGGATACCACATGAAATTCACACTTTCGCGTGAATTTCAGATCTCAGATCTCAAATTTCATATCTCAAATTGGGATTCAGAGCTCAGATCAGAAGGGAACTGGAAAATTTTTGCTTTATTTGAAACCTGAAACCTGAAACTGGCTTCATTTCCTTTCTTGTAGGAATCACCCCATGATGGTATAGTTATCCCACCGTGAGTGCAGAAAGCCGCGTCAAAGCACTCCTTCTCACCATTGCGCAAGATCCTGCGCCGGCGGTCGCTTCTCTCCAGCGATTTTCGCCGGAAATGGTGTGTTTTTTTCTACCAGAAAACAGCAAATCTATCGTCGAGACCGAAATCCCCGCCCAACTTCCCAAAATGCCCCAACGATGGGACTGGATAATTTCACCAGATCCCCAGAGTTTTGCCGACTGTCATAGAAGTTTAGCCCAACAACTCCCGCCTTTGCTCCAAACCTGGGGCGTGTCAGGAGGAGAACTGACGATCGATCTGGCCAGCACGACCGCGCCAATGGCAGCCGCAATGGCTTTAGTAGGGTTCCCTTATGCAGCAAAAGTGATGGCCCTGAGTGAAGCCGGCCCCGATCAACTCGCGGACCCGAAAATCCTCGCCATAGGGAAAAAATTATGGCGACCGACGCAAAGCAATCCCTGGGATGATGAAACCCCTCGAATCCGGCAAGAAGCCAATGATTATTTTAATCACGGAACCTTCGGCGTCGCTGCCCGAATCTTTCGGCTCCTTGAATCGCGGGTCAGTGGCGGGCTGAAACCTCTGTATCGGGCTTTGGCCGATATCGCAGATGGGTACCGGCTGTGGGATCAATTTCACTATCGACAGGCGTGGGAAAAGTTAAAAGCCGGAATAAAGGCCTTGGACTTGGCTTCCGCTTGGGGAGGACCTGTTGGAATTGACTCTTTTCTGCGTACGGTAAAAGAAAACCTCCGTTTTGTGGAACAAATCGTCTTGGATCCCCAAGAAATCAAACCCAAAGTGGCACTGGACCTTTTAGCTCACGCCAAGCGGAGAGCCGATCGTCACCGTGATCTGGAAGTGGCCACACGGGTTCTCCTCCGTGCGCTGGAAGGGTTCGCCCAATCACAGCTTTTTTCTGTACATAGGATAAAAAGCTGGGACGTCGATCCGGAACGACTCCCTCAGGCGCTCAAAGAAACGTGTCAAACCTGTTTCCGCAATGAGGTCGACGGAAAATTTCGCCTGCCTCTTCAGGCACAATTCCGGACGCTGGCAGGATTGGGGGACCCCATGGGAGAATCCTTCCTGGCCCATTGGCCAAAAATAAAATCATTGTTTGATGCCGCAGATCATGCCGTGCTGGGTGCGGGCTTTGAACCCATTAAAACAGAACGATACCAGCAATTGTTCGATGCGGTACTCAAAATCACCGGAATCAACGAGGCTGATCTGCCCAGGTTTCCGGTCATGCACCTGTAAGCCTTTCTCCAATTCATGAACATCCGAGTGTACTATGAAGACACCGACTGCGGTGGAGTGGTGTATTATGCCAACTATCTCAAATATTTTGAGCGGGCCCGGACACATTACCTTGAGGAACGGGGCCTCTCTGTCACGGAGTTACTCAAGGCAGGCCTAGAATTTCGGGTGACCCATGCGGAAGTCCGGTATCGATCAGCCGCTACCTATGGAGAATCCCTCAACATCGCCACCACCCTCTCCGCTCATCGCCGGGCATCTATTACCTTTTCGCATAAAATCCGTGAACTCACGAGTCATCGTCTTATCGTTGAAGGATCAGCCACTCTCGTCACGGTTGGCCCTCACGGAAAAGTCAAACGCTTGGCTCCCTCGTTCCTTGAGGAACTCGGGATCTCAAATACCAGATCTCAAATCTCAGAAGGGGAGAACTGAGTCTTGTCTGCTATAACCGTGACACAATCCCATCATTCTCCCCGTTGCCGCCAAGGCCTTATTCAATTTCCCCCCTCCCAAGACTACGGCGCGGTCCTGGAGCTTCAACGTGAACTCTGTCGTAAGAGGGTTCAGGAAGGCCGTCCTGATACCCTGATCCTCGTCGAGCACCCCCCGGTGTTTACCTTAGGCCGTCGGGCCAAGCCCGAACATTGTGGCAGAGGAGGTGCGTCACTTAAACGAATGGGATATGACGTGTATGAGGTCGAACGGGGTGGTTCGATCACCTATCACGGGCCCGGTCAAATTGTTGGCTACCCGATTCTGCGGCTTCGAGATTACTGTCCCGGCCCAAAAGTTTATGTTCACATGTTGGAGGAGGTGGTGATTCGGGTTTTACTGGAATGGGGAATTCAGGCACGGCGGGTCGAAAAGCTACCCGGTGTTTGGGTTCATTTTGGTGCATCCCCCCTCACCCTAACCCTCTCCCCCGAAGTGGGAAAGGGCGTAAGAGAAGCACATTCTCCAGTGTCCTCGCCTACCGGTACGGAAGAGGGAAATGGAGAAGGGCTCCCTTCTATTTCCTCTCCCCTCCTTGGGGGGAGAGGTGAAGGTGAGGGGGCTCTTCATTCGGGGGACCTGCGAAAAATTGCGGCGATCGGAGTTCGCATTACTCGTGGAGTCACATTGCACGGGTTTGCCCTGAATGTAAACGTTGACCTGAAGCCATTTGAGTTGATTACCCCCTGCGGAATAGAGGGATGTCAAGTGACTTCCATGCAAATGATATTAGGAAAGCCCCTGGATGCTACTGAGGTAAAAAGACAAATTACACATCATTTCGGGAAGGTGTTTGGGCTGGAGTGGAGATTGAGCGAAGAGAAGAAGCTTTAACAGAAAAAATCAATATCCAGTATCGAACAAGGAATGTCGAATCATGAAGTGATGGGAGTGTTTTTTCCCTGCTTTTTAATGAATTCCCATCAGGATAGAAAACGCCAAATCCCTTCCATGAATTAATGAATCGATCTCAGACCGAATTTCACCCATTCTTATCCTTGGACATTCATTATTCCATGTTCGATATTCGAAATTCTCCTAGCTTCGACACTTTCCGAATTATGTAGCATGGGCACCGGCTACCTAATTTAATTTGCACTTAAATTCCCCAACCTCCACTGATGTGCAAATTGGCTCCGGTTACATACCGTGCCTCGTCCGAGAGGAAATACCGAACCGCCCCAAGGGTATCGTTAATGTCTCCGATATACCCCGCCGGAACCTTTTTGGCCATCCCGTCCAGCTCTCCTGGTGGAGCACTCCCTGAGTCGATGAACCCTGGGGAGATCGCATTTACCGTAATTCCCTCCGGCGCGAGCATTTTCGCTAAGGTTCGGGTCAGGATCAGGACACCTGCCTTTGCGATATAGTGAGCCGTCACCTGCGGTTGGGCTTCCATTTTATCCGCGTTGGCCATACTGAAAGAAATGATACGACCATTTTTTCGTGCTCGCATCCCAGGGGCAACCGCCTGGGCCAAATACAGGATGGGATGGAGATTATTGGTGAACATTTCTGACCAGCCCTCCGGAGTCTCCTGAAACAAATTCACGCGGTGATAGGGACCGGCCCCGTTTATTAAGGCATCAATGCGTCCCCATGTTTCTTCGACTTGTTTGACAAGCCTGTTCGCCGCACCCGGATCCGACACATCACATTGCAGCGCTAAGGCTTTCCCACCCTTCTCCTCGATAGCCCTCTTCGTATCCGCGGCATCCTGTTCACTGGATCGATAACAGATGGCCACTGACCATTTGGCTCCAGCAAGATCCAATGCAATTCCGCGTCCAATCCCCCTGGCTCCACCTGTAATTAATGCAACACGATCAGGCATAACTCCCTCCCTGATGGTGGGCCAACCGGTTGTAGTTGCAGCATCTTATGCTGCCATACCGTGGCCACAGGGTGTTGAATTCCCGAATAGGCGCCATGAGATGGCGCAGCTACATTAAACTGAAAACACGAAATTCGTCGCTATTGTCAATCTCTCGTTCCAAGTCGGTTGGATAATGTTTTCAGCACCTGGGCTGTTCGAGAGGAAATAAGTTTTTTCCCCGAACCTTGGGTCTCTTTGATGAAAAATTGTAAGTCGGTCAGGGTATCGAGGTCCCGCTGCTCAGTCAAGAGTTGCACCGATAGTTTGAGACCTTGAGCTTTTTCCTGGGTAAAGGTCAAGACCTGATCGGTTGACCATGGTATATCAGAAAACAGGTCGACGGCCGGATTGTTTAACCCAATTAAATAATACCCCCCATCCACTGAAGGGCCTAACACGACATCATGATCAGCAAGTTCTTTAAGCGCCTGACGAAACAATTCAGCATGAACAGTTGGAAGATCACTTCCCACCACAACCACCGACCGATATCCCGAGTCAAATACCGAAGTGAACGCCTGATGCATTCGGCGACCAAGATCGCCTTGTATTTGTTCCAGCAGATGAACATCTTGTCGCGCGCCCACCGCCTTAAAGAAGGGATGTTGTTTTGACGGGGCACAGGCTAAAAATCGATCAAATCCCAAAAGGTTTCGGCTGCGTTCCAGGGTATCCAGCACCATAGTCCCATGAAGGGTCGCAGCCTCGTCGGGGGCGAGTGGGGGACACAAACGTGTTTTGACCTGCCCGGGGATGGGCGCTTTGGCAAAAATGATCAAGGCTGCCTCCGCCGACTCCGCGGAATCAACGGGTCGACGTGTGCGGGCTGTCTCTCTCTTGGATTTATCTGATGTTGCCATAATACTGATGCAGGATATGAGGCCTGACTCCCATCCAGTATAACAACCGGAGGGTCCACATGTTGATAATGGTTCGAAGCGGGCCTCTTTGCTCCCACCGACGGAAAGAGGTGATGACCTTGGAGCGGAGGGCGGCGATTTTCCCGACTCTTTTCAGGCGGGAAGTAAATTCAATGTCTTCCATGATCGGAATGTCTTTAAAGCCACCGAGCTGCTGAAACGCGGTCCGTCGGACAAACAGGGCCTGGTCTCCGGTCGAAATGCCCGACCATCGCGAGCGAAGATTCATCATGCGGCTTATCACCCAGGCGTACCCCCGATCCTGTTCAAACTGCACATCGAACCGGCCTCCTACGAACTGAGAGTCCGACGCCACCCTCTCAATGGCTGCGCGAGCATCCACCGGCAATCTGGTATCCGCGTGTAAAAAAACAAAAATGTCCGCGCGGGATTCGGAAGCACCGGCATTCATCTGACGAGCTCGGCCGGGTAGGGACTCGATGACTTTTATGGCGCAGGAAGGAACAGACCCTTGATACGATTCCACAAGGGACTGGGTCTGATCACGGCTTCCCCCATCAACCACAATGATTTCGTCGAAATTTGCCGACTCCAGGGACGCCAACGTCTGAGGAAGCGCACGTTCTTCATCAAGGGTGGGAATGATAATACCGATACTCACATCAACACATCGACTCTGTGGGCTGGGCCAATGAAGCTTCAGGAAGGGGAGTGGTGCTTAAGGGGTACCGATTATTGATCGCTTGGGGGTTTAACGGGATTTTTAAACATAAAAAACACGACCATGGCAATGGTCCCCCAATAAATGACGTATTTATGCCAAAATAAGACCTCGCCAATCTGAATAAAGGCCAGGGCGCAAATGATCGACAAAACGATGACCGTATACCGAATGGTGATATTCTCCACAGAGGAATATGCCCACAGCGCCATTCCGGTGAAATAAAGAATCATCGGAAAGACCGTGATTTCTGCACCCGTACTGGCTGAGAGGAACACCTGGAGAAAGCCGATGAACACCATCGCCGAGCCGATCATTCGCATTCCGACTTTCATTTGCCGGTCTTCGTGTTCGTCATCTTTTTCTCCCCTCCTGGGCGGCCGAGGGGGCTGTCCTTTCTGGGGTGAAGACTGAGGCTGGGGATCGGGAGGAGGGTTCACGTCAGAATCGGCAGACATGATCACCACTTAAAATGTTTGCTCAAGGTCAGGCCCTGCTGGTGGTAGGACGATCCCAGGGCAGAGCCATAGAGTTGAGTTGGTTGACTGAGCATCTTTTCGTAGACCACTTTAAAAAATGTCTGGCCATCGTGGATCAAAAAGGGAACGTCATGGGGACGGACTTCCAAGACGACTTGCGTTCCCTTGCGGCTTCCCTTCACGACGCCAAATCCCGGGTCAAAAAACCCTGCATAATGCGTGCGGAGCTCTCCACAGGCGGCCTCGTAGGCCACCATTTCCGCAGCATACCCTCCGGGGACCTGAATACGCTCTTTCGAAGCCAAAATATAAAACTCCTCCGGCTCCAGCAACAAGGATCCGTTGGCATGTCGAGAAATAGGCTCCCAATAATCGAGTGCCGAATAGTGCCCGATTTTTGACAGATCTATTACGTGACTATTTTTTTTCGCACGGTAGCCGATCGGAGAATGGCTTTTTTCTGGAGAACCCAAAAGATCCACACCAAGAAACAAGCCTTGATTGACCCGGATTTCCTTTGGCGCCACCCGTGGGTTTGGGATATCAGGGTCGCCATTATGAAAGAGAAGAGGGCTTTTCCGGTGGATGAGTCTCAGGTCCGAATCCGACACGCCGGGCCGTCCGACCATCAGGCGTAATTGATTCAACGCCAACCCTGTCTGCACCCGAATGGTGAATGATCGTGGGACAATCTCAAGATAGAGCGGACCTTCATACCCGGGTCGAATTTCATCGAATCCCACATTGAGATTGGTGATCACCCGGGTAAAAATATCCAGCCGGCCGGTTGAACTTTTGGGGTTCGTTCTGCCCCGAATGTCCTGAGGGAGGCGAAGCTGTTCAAGTAAGGGGACAAGGTACACATGCCCCTTTTCCAAAATAGCCCCGTTGGAAATATCCATGTCATACATCACGAGATCCGACTGAAACGCATCGACCCAATTCAACTGATCGCCAAACGTATCCGGGCTTTCCGGAAGGAAACTACTCAATAGCCTGTAGGCCTTTGTCCCCAAACGGAGATCGATGCTGGCCGGCTGTAATTGACAGGCTTCGATGGGAGGGTCAGCGACAATCGCACCCGTTTCCGCGAGTTTCTTCAAATCCTGATAAGGAAGAATCCCTGTTTTCCGTGCAGTTGGCATTAGCGGTTAGTGTGGCGACTCAGGATTAAAAACATCCTGACCAATGAGATGCAAACAAATGATCCTTGCAAGCCCAAACTCTAAAGCATGTTACGCGAAACTTGAAACACGAAACCCGAAACGGTTTACACAGGGCCTTTTTCAACATCCTGTCAGAGGTCGTCCTTTGCGCCGGCATTACACAACCCATTCGACGAATGAATCCCAACCATGGGCAATTCTCTATGCCGATCTTCGTCGGGCTGAGGGTAGTGGTAAGTTTTATTTTCGTAATTCTTGAGGACCGCCCCGTTTTCATCCAAATTCAACAAATAATCAGATGGCAAAATGGGGATTTTTCCTCCTCCCCCTGGTGCATCAATCACAAAATGAGGCACAGCCATTCCGCTCGTGTGCCCTTGAAGAGCCTGAATGATTCTCAAGCCGGTTTCCACGGTCGTTCGGAAATGATTCGTTCCCTTGGTAAGATCTGCTTGGTAGAGGTAGTAGGGTTTGACTCGGGCCAACAGTAACTGATGCATCAGACGCTTCATAATGTCAGGATCATCATTGACCCCTTTCAGCAAAACCGTCTGTGCGCCGAGGGGCACTCCTGCATCGGCCAATCGGCCGCAGGCTTCCTTCACCTCCGATGTTAGCTCGTCTGGATGATTGAAATGCAAATTCATATATATGGGATGATATTTTTTAATCACGTCGCAGAGTTCGGGCGTGATTCGTTGAGGCAAGGTTCCCGGCACCCGCGTTCCGAACCGGATGAGTTCTAAATGAGGAATAGTCCGGAGCGCCTTTAAAATCCGTTCGAGCAGGTTGTCCGGAAGGAGCAGCGGATCTCCCCCGGAGAGAATGACATCACGGACCTCCGTATGTTCATGGAGATAGGCGATCGCCTGATCCAATTCCCCTTTTTTGAGGAATCCGGGTTTCCCCACCAATCGTTTCCTGGTGCAAAACCGGCAGTAAATCGGACATTGGTTGGTGACCATCAACAGCACCCGGTCGGGGTATCGATGAACGAGGTGCGGGACCGGGCTGTCGGTATCTTCTTCCAGAGGATCATCCGGGGCATCGATATCGTCCATCTCAATGCTATCGGGGACCACCTGTTTCCAAATAGCATCGCCTTTCCCCTTAATCGTGGAAAGAACGGTCGGGGTGATCCGCATCGGGTAGGGACCAACGACGTCTTCGATTTCTTTTGGATCTACACCGAGATGTTTCGCTAAATCTTTTGGTTTGGTAATGCTCTCGGCTAGGACGCGTTTCCATTCTTCCATTAAGTGGCCCTCACTATTGGTGTGTTGGTATGTGTCATCTTCCCAACTGCCGGTTTTTGGACTCCTGCAGGGGTTCAGTCTTTGGATCGAAGGGATACTCGTCAAGATACGTCAAAATATCCGCGGTTTCGGTTAACACCGTCTCTCCATCTACTAGCACAGGCACGTAATACTGGCCTGAGACTTCGTACACTTGTTTGCGAAAGGGGCGAACGTCTGGAACGATCACACTTTCATAGGGAAGAGCCAGTTCTTCCAGCTTATCGCGGACCAGCATGCATTCGGGACACCATTCGGTGTGGAACAGTTTCATGGTGAAGGGGTCCCTTCTGAAAAGGACATGCATGGAGCCATAATGGCATCCCGCATCCCATGAATGATTTTCTTATCCTTCGGGCACACGGTAGCCAAGATACCCCCGAGTTCAGCTTGATCGCCATGGACGAAATAATAGGGAGACAAACGGGCTCGACCAGTCATCGATTTCCAATTCTTACTCTGCTCGTCGTAGTATTCCAATGTGAATTGCCTCCCCTTATGGAAAACCTGTAGGACTGAAGGTGTGGTCGGGAAAGAATCCAGGGCGGATTGCAACACTGCAGACCATTCGGTTTGAGGGAGATCATGACCGACAAAGACACCCCGACTTCCCCAAGCTAACTCCGAAAACCCTGATGGTTTAATCACGTATTGCCTCTCCTTCTGAGTCGTTATTTCAAGTTCCCGCCAACCGGAAACCGGCCGACCACTCACTCGGAGCCCCGGAATAATCGCGGACGGCGGAATGGGACTGGGATCCAGGACCCACGTTTGAGGCATGAGTCTTCTCAGGAGGTCAAATGTTTCATGAGAAAGGACTTTTTTCCAATACGGTTCTAACATTGGGTGGTGGACTAACGCAAAGGCCGACTTTTCTTCGAGCCAGGGCTTGTAGGGTGGAGTGACAACAGTCTTCCCTTTTTTAACGCTGTACATCACTAATTCGGATTTTGGAATATTTTTGAGATCGAAGAGTTCGTAAAAACGATACACCACGGAGACAGCCCTGTCCGGATACTGTTCCGGAAGGAATAAACCTTCTTCAGTAAATTCAAGATCCTTGGGATGAACGCAGGTAGCTTGAAGCCCCTCGCGTGACAAACGGTTGGCCAGCCACTGCATCTCGGAGCGGTAGGATGCCGATTCATCGGATACGACAATCGCCAAAGGACAGGGAGAACTATCCCCAAACTCTCCAATCATGGAGGCAAATCCTCTCACCATTCCATCCTTTCTGCCAACGATCCCATAGCCCTGCCGTTCATACGCTCTCCCGAGACTCCCGGTCAGACCGATGCCCCCAGGGACGGAATCCAATTCAGTGATGGTCATTCCATGGTCTGTGGGGATCACATCAGGACGAATAACGCCCGGAACAAGGTCCCGGAATCGTTTCATCCTTGCAAAAGAAAGCAAAGCCTCGGGTTTGCCCTGATCCAAATAGGCATGAACCCAGGGTGGCTGATGACCCCGTAGACTTTCAAAGTAGAGGCGGTTCAGGGCCCGGTAAAATCCTAGGAGGTGGTGACCTAAGTCCTGGAAGAAAGAAAGCTCCTCACTGGATAAAGGGAAGGGATTTCGAGCTATACGCCACAGATTGGGTTGTTCCGCCTCAAACAGGCCATCCTCCACAAGGACGTCCCGGATGGCATGATAGGGATCAGAAGAGTCTCCCAGGATCGACTCTTCCGTCGGTAGACCGGGAGATGAGGAATCCTTCAGTGTTTGAGACATTGGGCTAATCGGTATGGGTAAAGCGGGGTGCCAGCAGTGGCCCCTTACCTTTCAGAGTGGTTGGGTAAGGGGTAAGTCGTGTTGATCGTATCATGCACCAAATGAGCCAGACAAGGGAATTGAGGCAATACCGTTTTCTTGCCCAATTGGCTGCCCCTCCTACACCCTCCGAATTCAATCTCCAATATCCAATAAGGAATGTCGAATCCTGAAGTGTAGGGTGCGCATTGCCCACCGTTTCGAAAGCCCTCTTCCCTTCGACATTCATTATTCCTTGTTCGATATTCGACATTCTCCCCGCCTTGGTATTCCCTGACATATCTTGGGTGAGCGCTTTACGGCTATTCAGATTGTGCTGACGGGTTTCTTGCCCACTCAATCACACCGACGATATCATGCAAAATTATGATGAAAAACCGGAGTAGGCCTACCAAAACCATCCCGATGATTCGCGTCCCCCAAATTGTTCCATCGCAGGTGTGCTTGAAATGTGACGTCTGTTGTCGTTTTCCGGAGCAGGATAGCTCTTTTCGCCCCTTTTTTACCGAATCCGAAATTCAGGAGGCCATCGCATTTGGGATTGACGTGAACTATTTTTCGGATTCGGCAGGAAGTCAGGTCGAGACAGTACCCAATCCATTTGGTGAGGGCTATCTGTGTCCAGCCTTTGATCCTGAAACCTCGCATTGTCGCATTTATGCGGTGAGGCCGCTGGACTGCCAGATCTATCCTTTCGTGTTGATGTGGGATGAAGAACGGGAGGGGGTGTCTTTGGGATGGGACACAAAGTGCCCGTTTTTGATGAGCCAGTCTTCATCCGCCGAACTCAATAAGAGCCGCTTGACGAACGCGACCCGATTGTCTGCTCTTCCGGAAAACCTGTCCGGCTTTACCCAATCCATGGCGGAAAGGATGGAGTCTCCAGAAATGATCAAGATCTTGTCTGCCAATGATCAGTTGGTGATGGATTTCCAAGAGGATGTCGTCCTGCTTCAAAAACTGCCGCGTTTGACCCGTGTACTCCTCTCTAACAGGAAATAATCAATTGGAGAGGCGTAAACTCAGATCTAAAATTTCATTTTTCAGAAAAATTTTCATTCTTGCCTGGCCAAGATTATTTTGAGATGTGAGATTTGAAATCTGAGATTACCCCACAGGGGTAAATATGACTCTTGATTTAACGCCCTTAGCTTTACATGATCGTCCTCGCTTAGAACGTGTGGTCGCCCTAACACAGCAGGGCGGCCAAACCCCTTTGGCCTCATGGGCATTTCCCCCTCATTATATTTGGAGAGAGCTCTTTTCCTATTCCTGGACGGAGTTAGATGGATGGTGGTGCCTGTTTGCTGAATATGCCGACGGCATATACATGCCATTGCCTCCCCTGGGACCAGGCTCCTGGGTGGGATCTTCAACCCCCGGTCCGCTCAAGAATGTCCTGGCCCAAGTGATGGAATTCATGAAAATACAAAACGGAGGTTCTTGCGTCACGCGGATTGAAAATATTCCAGAAGAGCAAAAGGAGGAATTTCAGCGATTGGGATACCGACTGGCATCAAAAAACGCCGATTACCTGTATCAGACGCAAGATTTGGTGAATCTGAAGGGGGATCGATATAAATCTCCACGGGCCGCCTATAACCGGTTTCTGAGAGCACATCGGATTCGGTATACCCAGTACCGAGTGCCTGACCGGGACGCCTGCCTGGCCTTATTTCAGCGGTGGATGGCTCAAAAAGAGGAAACACCGCTTCCCTATGACCGGGAGACCAATGCCCTTGCTCGCTATATGATAGCGGATGCTGCCTCGGCACACCGGACGGCCTTATACCATTTCCAAGAGCTCGGTCTTGTTGGACGGGTGGCCTGGGTGAATGGGATGATTCGGGGATACACTTTTGGATTCGAACGGTCGCCGGAAGTGTTTTGTGTGCTGTTGGAAGTGACGGATCGAACGGTTTATGGACTGGCCCAGTTCCTTTTTAGGGAATTTTGTCGGGAAATGACGAAATACCCCTATATCAACACGATGGATGACTCCGGGCTCCCAAGTCTGGCTAAATCAAAACGCGCCTATCATCCATCTCAAATGGTGGCCAATTATATCGCCAGCCCATGAACCGGTGCTTGTCCTCACTGAAATCCCACCAGTATAATGCCGAATCTCCAATGGGCCATTATTTCATGACAAGGATTCGTATCAGGACATGAAGGGGCAAGAACTTGGAATTGAACAGTATCGGCTAACCGAGGAACCGTTCTACGAGGAAGTGAATGGTGAGATCGGTCTGCTGACCATTGCGGCCAAAAACCAAATGCCCGTCATGCTCAAGGGCCCTACAGGATGCGGGAAAACCCGATTTGTGCAATATATGGCCTATCGTTTAGGTCGTCCCCTCATCACCGTGGCCTGCCACGAGGATTTGACCGCATCGGATCTCGTTGGACGATACTTATTAAAGGGTGAAGAAACCGTGTGGGTGGATGGTCCGCTGACCTTAGGAATCAAGCACGGCGCCATTGTGTATTTGGATGAAATTGTGGAAGCCAGGAAGGATACCACGGTGATCATTCATCCCTTGAGCGATGACCGGCGCATTCTCCCCCTCGAGAAGAAAGGGCAGGTCATTGAGGCGGTGGACGAGTTCATGCTCGTCATTTCCTATAACCCCGGGTATCAAAGCGTCCTGAAGGATTTAAAGCAAAGCACCAAACAGCGTTTTTTAGCCCTTGAATTCACCTATCCCCCCAAAGACATCGAGAGCCGAATCATTGAGCATGAGGCGAAAGTCAACCAAGACATCGCCACACGCCTTGTCAAACTCGGTGAAAAAATTCGAAATTTAAGAAATCATGGATTAGAGGAAGGAGTCAGCACTCGGCTCCTGATTTACGCAGGCTCCCTCATTCAAAAAGGTGTGGCGCCACATCAGGCGTGTGACGCGGCCGTGACCCGGCCAATCACCGATGACCCGGATATGCAACGTAGCATTCAAGAACTCGTCAAAGCCATTTTTTAACGTGAATGGCTTTTGATGGAATCTTGAGGGTCGATCCCCCCATGCATCCACCGCAAAACATCCTCGCCATCGTCTATGATTTTGATCTTACGTTGAGCCCGTATTATATGCAGGATCATACCATTCTCCGGCGAGCGCAGATTGATCCGAAAGAGTTTTGGGCAAGCTGTACGGCTCTCATTAAGGATAAAGGGTACGACCAGGAACTCGCCTATATGAAACGCATGCTTGAACATGAGCCAATTAAGGCCTTTTCGAATCAGGATTTGCAGGAGATGGGGCCTGATCTGACTTTCTTCCCTGGAGTGCCGGAATGTTTCGATGAATTACAAGATTTGGTCCAGGCCCGCAAGTACGAAGAAGTGGGAATCCGATTAGAACACTATGTGGTCAGTTCCGGACTCAAAGCGATTCTCGATGGGAGCCGGATTGCCAAACATGTCAAAGCCATTTTCGGATGCGAATTTGATGAGGAAGATGGTCATATCAGTTTCCCAAGGCGAACCATCAGCCACACCCAAAAAACCCAGTTTCTTTTTCGAGTTAATAAGGGATTGCTCGATTTAGAGCAGGATGTCAATGACCACATGCCGGAAGAGGTTCGTCGAGTACCCTTTACCCACATGGTGTATGTGGGGGATGGGCCGACCGATGTCCCCTGCTTCACACTGATGAAGAAAAACGGCGGCTTTGCGGTCGCCGTGTATAATCCCGCAGATCAAAGCCGCCGGTCGTTTGAAAAATGCTACCAATTGGCTCGACATGCCGATCGGGTACATTTCATGGCGCCCGCAGACTATAGAGCAGGGAGCCATTTACGCATGATACTCGAACAGCATATCACCGAAATCGCTGATAAAATTCTGGAAGGTCAGCGTCAGAGGGTGGAAGGGACACGGGTTCCCGCTCCGACACCCTGAGCGGGAACCATCTCAGATTTCAAATCTCAAATTTCAGATATAATCTAAGGACAAGAATATTATATTCCAAACGGTAAATTTGGTGATTTCCCGTTTTTCGAGTTTTCATTCTTGCTTATCTGAAAAAGGTAAGAAATTGGTGATCTGAGATTTGAGGTGGCCCCCTCTGGGGGCTCATTGCACATCGAGGTTAGGGTTGAGTAGGGTAAAAGGAGAAGGTTTTAAAAGGGACTCCCATACGATGGCTAGAGACTGGGGGAAAAAAGATGAAGACAGGAAAGAAGCACTCAAAAGATAAACAGATTTACCTGAGAATGGTGGGGTATTTTGTAATGCTGATAGGGATCGTGGTTATCGTATCCTTTCCAGGAACCCTTCAGGCAGGCGACCCGTTCGAGAAACCGAAGGACGAAACAATGGAAGTTGAAGAACAGAAAGGGCTCGCCTTTGACCAGGTCAACTGGAAACGGCCTCAAGGGGTATTTTCCTGGATTACCATGGCTCGCGGCTATAATATTCCGTGGGATTCTTTCGGACGACAAGGGTGGCTGACGCAAGATGCCTACGTCGAACCTGTTGACCCGGGGGTGACCGAGTTTTCACCCGACACGCCGGAAATTTTCATCGTTTTTGAAGGCCAACCGTTAGATGCCCCAGGACAATTCGCGGCGGCATGGTATCTAAAAGCCGGCGGGAAGGTCCCAGGCAAAAAGCCACTGGGTAAGGACGTCCTCGAATTGGAAATGAACCAGCGATACGGGTACTTCATTCTTTCACCGCAAAATACAAAATGGGAGGTAGGCAGGTACCTGGTTGAAGTGTATTATGGCAGTCCAGGGCAGGAACTTCATGACACCAACATTGTTGGTACCCTGGAATTCACCATCAAAGAGTAGACAGAAGCCTTAGCCAAGCTTTAAGAACCCTGCCTTTCTTTCGACCCCTTCGACTCCTTCCACCCCAAGGGTCAGTCCTAAAACTCGATTTTTTTCACTTCTGGCCATTCAATTATTTGGACTCGTAGTCGCAGCATCTCATGCTGCCCTCTGTTTCATATTCTAAAAATTGTAGTGGCAGCATCTTATGCTGCTTCCCCGATCGACCTGTCTGTATCGGGGTCGGAAAGAGGCGCCATGAGATGGCGCAGCTACAAAAAGTCTTTCGCAATTCCGATAAAAATACTGAATGTATTTCCTCTTTAAATTCAGCAACCTCCAACAGACAACCCGTTAGAATTGAGTCGCACTACTCAATATCGAAAACACATTCGGTTAACTCAGTATGATTATCAAGCAGACGGGTATTATTTTGTCACGATATGTACCCATAATCGTCAACCGCGATTCGCTGGCGAGGCGATCAAAACCCTCATCCTGGAGAGGGTTTATCAAATTCAACGGTTTTACCCCGGGATTGTCGTTGACTGGCTTGTTGTCATGGACAATCATCTTCACATCATCTTTGCATTTGAATCTTCGAGTAAATCTCTGAGTCAAATGATTCAAATATTGAAATCCTGGGTCACACGAGAACTCAAAGGGCCACGTCCCATTTGGCAATCCAATTACTATGAACATGTAATCCGAAACGAGCGAGCTTTACAAAAAATTCGGGAGTACATTGAAAATAACCCCCTTGCAGAACAGATAAAATGTGAACAGTTTTACAGATAAAACCACCCTAAAAAACACTTGACCCAAAATTTGTAGTGACAGCATCTCATGCTGCTTCCCCACCGACCTCCTTGTCTTGGTGTTTGGAAGAAGCGCCATAAGATGGCGCAACTACAAGGGAAGGTTCAATTATTTGGACTGGTGGCAGTATCCGTGACTGAAGGAAGCGTACCTGATTTGTTGGTTCGAAGAATTTGTTCGAGCGTCAAGAGGGCATCGCGACCGGAATTGGCTTCGAGGCCTTTGGTCAGACTGCTATCAGCGTAGTTGTGGCCCTGTTGCTGTGTCGCACTCTGGCTGAGGCTACCGGACCAGGGGCGCGGATCATGGCTTCCATGTTTCCGGCTCCAGGCAGCAAGGCAGGCTTTCGCGATGAGCTTGTTCAGAGGGGCGGGATTGTACAGAAGCTTCTTAATGTTCCAAGGAGTTAAACTCAGGGGATTGTAACCATGAGATAAATACCCTTCGGACAGCAACCGTTGTTCTAAATCCGTATTGGGTTGTACGCCGAGAAAAAACATTAACGGGAACACCCGGCCTTCTCCCAGTATCGAGGCCACCATCTTATAAGACTCAATGCTCTGGAGAAGGCTCTCTTCAGTTTCTTCCGGTGAGTTCAGCGAGTAATTCAAGATGACTCGCCCGTTGAATCCCGCATCTCGCAGATGTCGACAGCCGTCATAAAGATGTTCGAGTTTAAACCCCATATGCAGGCTGTTCAACACTTTTTGCGAACCAGCGGTAATCGCAACTTCCAGATCGCCGACACCCGAATTGACCATGAGCTTTGCCAAATCGGCATTGATCAGTGAGGTCCGGATATACCCTGACCATTCAATGTCCAATTTCTCCCGGATAATTCGCTCCAATATCTCGGTGCACTGGGGATAGGCCTCTTTCCCGGTAATGAACTGCGCATCCGTAAACCAGAAGCGACGTGCCCCCCATTGGTGGTAGTACTGCGAAATATCCCTCACGACGTTTTCGGGAGGACGATACCGCACCCGTTTTCCTTCAATATAGGGATACAGACAGAATGCACAATCGTACGGGCACCCGCGTTTGCTTTGCACGCCAATGCATTCTCCAACGTACGCTGGGTATTGAGGGAAAATGGAGGTGAGATAGGGCAAATCAACGGTCAACGAATCCAGGAGGGCCGGTGTGTGTTTGGTCCCTTTCGAAACGGTTCCCCCTTCTCGAATGATAAAACGCTCGTCGATCAATTCCTCATTGTTTAAGACTTTGAGAATCGCATCCTCCCCTTCCCCAAGAATTCCAATCGTTCCTTCAGGGAGTTTTTCGATGAGCTGATCGGCAAAGGCAGTAAAGGCCCCTCCTCCTATCATGATCCGGGCGGAAGGGAACTCTTTTCTCACTAACCAGGGATACGACAAATTATTCTGAATGTCTTTGTAGTACCGGTAGAGATTCCGAAGACCTTGAAATGAAGCCGCGATGCGTTTCAGGGGATTACTGGCGTAATAAAAATTAAAGGCGTGCTCAAGCGAGGCATCCCCCTCGTGGGGAGAAAAAATTTGTATGTCCCGCCACGAGAAACACACCAGTTCGGGTTGAAAGGACGAAACGAGATCTCGCAGGGCTTGTGCGCGTTCTGTTAGCGGGTATAAGGATAAATCCAATATCTGCTGCCGAACGTCAGGACGCCGACGATGAATGAAATCGGCCAGATAAGTGATGCCGGTGGGATAGACCTTCTTACAAGGCAGAAACACGTAAAGAAGGGAATTCATAGGGTCACTTGATTGCCGTGTGAATCGCGACAATACCCCCGCTGAGATTTCGATACTCTACATGTTGAAACCCGGCGGAGCGTAAAAGTTCGCAAAGGCGTGTTTGGTCAGGAAAGGTTCGAATAGAAGCCGGAAGATACTCATACACCCCGGTCCCATCTCTCGCCACTTTTGTGCCAATCCAGGGCAGCAAGTGGAATGAATACCAATCGTACAACTTCCGCATCCAGGGGCGAACGGGCCGGGAAAATTCTAAACAGACGAACCGCCCTCCCGGTTTCAGTACCCGACGGATTTCGGTAAAGGCGTTCATGTGGTTTCCAACGTTGCGAATGCAAAATCCGGCGGTCACCGTATTAAACACATTATCGGAAAACGTCAAATGTTCAGCATTCATTTGAAAACACGTAATCCTTGCAACAAGGTCCCGATCTTGGATTTTTCGGAGTCCGACTCGGAGCATAGCCGCATTGAGATCAGCGGCAATGACATGCCCTGAGTGGTTCATCCGTTGGTCCATGACAATCGCCAAATCACCTGTCCCCGCACCCACATCCAAAGCCCAACCGCCTTCAGTCGCAGGCACACAGGATCCGGCCACCCGTTTCCAATGATGGTGAAGACCAAAACTCAACAAGGAATTATTGAGGTCATAAAACCGGGCGATGGCGGTAAACATTCTCTGAACAGCCTTTTCTCTGTCCTGGCCGGTCCAGTTGGAAACCGATTGCCCGGTCGTCGATTTAGCCGGTTTTTCCAAGAGGGAAGTCATTCTGAGGAGGTAGCACCGGGTTTGAGGGTTTGTCAAGAAATGATCCATGTGAAGGAAGGAGGTGTGGGGTAAGAATGATTTGATCAGGGCAATATGATGAGAGTTCTCTGTAACAGATCACAAATTCGGGTGACTTTCTATCTGTTCAAAACCTTTGGGTAGTGATTTTAAGGGGTAAAATATATTGTCATGGCACTCAGTCTCCAGAAATACCTATCCTTATAAGAATGGGAGGATCTGATGAAATCTCACGCTTCGACATCCACCGTCGCCCTATTAGGAGGAATTCTAATGATTGCCGGCGTCTTAACGAACCTTCATCCTGCAGAGGGAGGTTTAGGAAGACCAGCCCCTGAAATATCGAACGAAATATGGTTGAACTCGGAACCGTTGCGGCTTGCTGAACTTCGCGGAAAAGTCGTGATGGTGGAGTTTTGGACATTTGGCTGTTGGAATTGTCGGAATATTGAACCATATGTCAAAGCCTGGCACAAAAAATATGCTTCTCAAGGCCTCGTCGTGATTGCCATTCATTCTCCGGAATTCCAATATGAGCATGACGTGAATCGAGTGAAAGAGTACATTCGGGACAATAAATTGTCCTATGCGGTTCCTATCGATAATGAATTTACAACGTGGAGGAAGTATAAAAACCGGTATTGGCCAACTTTGTATTTGATTGATAAAAGAGGGAATATTCAATACATCAAGATTGGGGAGGGAGCCTACGAACGAACCGAACAAGAAATCCAGCGGTTACTGGCAGAAAAGAATTGAACGGTGTGGTCACCGTACAGGGTCAAATCCGTGTCTGGAGTCTTCGCAGGGCATGGTTGGTGGGTCTGCTCAATAGAAATCAGCAGAACCTATCCGAATGGGAATTTTGTACCAGGACTCTCCGCCTGGTACGGAAAGATAAGCAAAATCCTGCCCCCAGTAGTATTGAAACCGATACCAACCTGTGTGATTGGGAACCGGTATGAAAACTTCCTGGCCGTTTCTCTCAATATGAAATTCCCCTTCCCTGATCCATGCGGCAAACCGGCAACCTTCTTCCGGGTTCATGATGGGTTCGTAGCTATGCTTGCCTAAATCGGGCCCACCATGGAGATAGGCGGCAAACACACAGGAGATAATCGTAGGGAAGGAAACCAACATCTGTTATGTCGCACCCCTATGGAGATTATTCAACATCAAAAGTATCCTCTACTATCTTAGGACCATTTCGTTTTTACCTGCCTGTCCCTCACCGGGCATCAATGTAAGTTTACACATTAATCGAAAATTTTGCAAAATTCCTTTTTTTCTCAATAGCTTACCTTGACATTTCGCCTGGATTCCAACCTTAGTTTGAGGGTGCAAGGGAAAAATGAAGCGTCTCTACTTTTCCATGAAATCATTTCCGAACCTTCCCTCCTGACCCCTTTTCGAATACTCCGGAAAGGTGTATACCATGAGATAGAAAATCATAGCCAAGAAAGACCCCTTGTGGCGAAGAGTTAAATAATGAAACCTATCCTAAAAGTTGGTGGGATAATTCTGATCCTCATGGCCATTGTGCTGGTGGTGCTGAGTGTTGCTCTCAACTCAACCATCCGAGTAGGAGTAGAAAGAATAGGGCCAGCGATCACCGGAACAGAAGTGACGATAGAAGATGTTGACCTTTCTCTGTTTACCGGGCAAGGGCGATTGGAAAAATTGGTGATTGGCAATCCTCCCGGATTCCAATCCGACCATGCTTTTTACCTGGGGAAGGTCCACGTAAAGGCTGATCTCAAATCGATATGGTCTGATACGATTCTTATTCAGGAAATCTTTATTGATTCTCCAGAAATCTCGTTTGAAAGTACCCCTGAAGGGAGCAATATTAGCATCATCCATGAAAACATCGGTTCCTTCGCCGATTCCAGAGGCGATTCTGGAAACGAATCGGGAAGGCGTAAGCCTGGACAGCATGAAGGATCTCAAGAGAAATCCTCCAAAGAACAAAAAATCAGAATTGATCAATTTATCATAAATAATGGGCGGGTAAGAGTCAGCACACCTCTGCTGAAGGACCAAATAATTACCATGGGACTTCCAGTTGTTCAGATTCGAGATATTGGGAAGGAATCCGGTGGACTCACACTCAAAGAAATCTCATCCCTGGTCTATTCAGAAACTCAAAAGACCATTGAACAAGAACTCTCAAAAAGCGGAATACCGGTGGGAACAGATTTGAAAAAGCTGGAAAAAAAGCTGGGTGGATTCTTGAAAGAGGCTTCAGAGTTCTTAAAAGGATTCAAAGGCCTTTTCTGAATGGAGAAAACGTGAAAAAATGAAAATTTTTAACGGCTCTGGTTTTTGCAAGCCAAATGCCCCTCTCAACTCTTATAACCCAAAACACGAAACCCGAAACTCATGTAAAGTGGCTAATTTCACTTTCCCGGCCAGTTTACAAGTCAAGTGCCTCCCCAACGGTGATCACTAGCTCTCGAAAGTTGCAAGGTTTGTCGACAACGGCGTAAGCCCCAAGTTCTCTGGCCTTTAATTTGTCTTTGTCTTCCACACTCCCGGTCAACATGATGACGGGAGGAGATTTTCCATCCAAGATCCCACGTACCTTTTCTAAAAGTTTCAATCCACTTAAGCCCGGCATTTTGTAGTCAGCAATGATGGCATCGGCCTTATGTTCTTCAAGCCACGCTAGCGCTGCTGCCCCGTTTTCAGATTCGGCGCAATCATACCCGGCTGATTCCAAAGCTGAGCGCACTGTCCTGCGGACAGCAGGCTCATCGTCTACGATCAATATCAGTTTTTGTTTCTTAGCAATATTTTTATCCATGGTTCCGCACTTTTGTTTTGATTGTCACTTTCTTCTCGAAACTTAGATCCTGAAACTTGAAATTAATCCCCTTCCTACCCATCAATATCGGGAAAGCCAGGGCTCCCAGATTTGGTGGCTAGCCAAGGGGTAGACCACTATGCTTAAGAATTAGGCAACTTGGTAAGATACCAGTCAGCCTGGGCAATAATTCAAAGTGGTTAAACTTGCTCACAGACTTATCCACAAATTTAGGGGATTAACAACTCCCATCGATATAGAAAAGGCATTACTATTATTTTACCATGAGGGTTTCGGTTGCTCCATTGATCTCCGAAACTCGTTGTTTCCATTTACCATTTCCCCCCCCCACCAAGGAGAGAAAGAATTGATCGATCGACAAGTTTTGAGGACCTACCAGCAAAGCGCTGACCGCGCGGTGAAGTGGTTGGTTGAGCAAATGAAAGAAGATGGGACTTTTCAGGTGGCCATGGAGGACCTGGCTTTCTACTACAAAGCGCCTTACGTTTTATACATTTCGGGAAAAATTCAGGAAGCCAATCATCTGTTGAGTTACATTCAGCGGGCCTTTGGACAAGAGAATGGGGATTTTACCACTTCCTCAGCCCTTAAAAGTGTTAACGGAAACTTCATTGAATACTGGGCTTATCTGAACGGCTGGATCGCTTTAACGGCTCAGAAGATGGGACGCTTTGATGTGGCTTACCGGGCGTACGACTATCTTCAATCCTTTTATCATCCACGGCATGGAGGATTTACCACTCAAAAACCCTATGGGCAGAACGACAATACCAGCGATGTCCTCACCTCCGCACATTTAGGGTTGGTTGCCTTATATCTTGGCGACCTCACCAAGGCAAAAACTGCCGGTCATTTTCTCCAAACAGTGTTATTTCGCCAGCCCCATCCACCACATGGGTTCTACCTTCGCCTTCAAGATGACGGGGAACTGATCACCAATTTTGCGAAGGATTCCTCTATGTTCTTTCAAGTCCATGCCACCCAGCCTAATCAGGCCTATTTCATGCTAGGGTATCCCATCGCCTTTTTGGGAAAACTCTTTGCTGCAACCAACGATTCCCGATATATCGACACCGCCAAGGACTATCTGGAATTTTTGTTAGGGTGTCAGGGTAACCTTCGCGCCTTTCATTATAGTCATAAGGTGGCCTGGGGAGCCGCGATAGTGGGGAGAATCACCAAAGATGCTCATTATTTGGAGTTGGCGACAAGCATTGCTGATTTTTTAGTCCATACCCAAAGCCCCGATGGAAGATGGCTACCGGATCAGCCTGCTTACACCTACTTCGATCAGACCGCCGAAATTGCCATTTGGATGAGAGAAATTAGTGGGGAATTCTCAGGGATGTAAAGTCGAAAGCGGAGCTGGCACCCCACGAAAAGTTTCTTTATTCACCCCCTATCTTTGGTTTCCTTTTTTCTTTATAAATACGACTATCTCGTACCAATCACTATGGCCCACGTGAACAATACCGATCCAGCACAAAGACTGATTGTCGCCCTTGACTTTTCTAATCGTGATCAAGCTCGACGGTGTGTGGATGAGCTTGAGGGAGTGGTCAGTTTTTATAAAATTGGTCTCGAATTATTTCTGGCGAGCACGGGAGATTTTTTAGATGAACTGCAGCAGCGCCACTGTCGAATATTCCTTGATCTCAAGATGCATGACGTGGATGAAACTATTCGACGGGCCGTGGCCAATGCGGCAAAGTTGGGGGTGGACTTTCTGACTATCCATGGGAATAGCGCAACAGTGAAGGCGGCCTGTTCAGGAAAAGGAAATCAGCCCTTGAAAATCTTTGCGGTTCCCCTCCTATCGAGTTGGAATGAACAAGATTTACAAGAGTTGTTCCTTGTCGGTCCTATCCAAGGATTTACCCCGCGATTCAATAGCCTGGATGACTACGTGTTGTGGCGGGCTGACCAAGCCGTGGCTCAGGGATGCGATGGTCTCATCGCATCAGGAGAATACGTCCAAAAACTCCGTGACCGATTTAAAGAAAAGGTCGTCATCGTATCACCAGCCATTCGTCCTTCCGGTTCTTCCACCAACGAGCATAAGCGCTCCTTGACTCCGAGTGAAGCGATTCAAGGTGGGGCTAACTATCTTGTCGTTGGGCGTCCGATTCGGGATGCCGAGCACCGAAGAGAAGCCGCCGAGCGTATTATTGCCGAGATCGAAACGACCCTTCCCAAGGTCTAACGGGATATTCTTCCCCCGTCGAAACATTTCGACAGACGTACGGTGGGCATGGCGGCCTCGAATTACGCAGTGGACGTCTGGTACACGGACAGATGACTGTATTGCGTCATCGTTTTTTTTCCTTTCAACCCTTACCCTGTCCCTCTCCCTACCACAGAGAAGGAAGTGCGTTTTTCACTGATGAAGGCGGGGGACAACGGTCCTAACGAAGATTTTACCCCCATTATGGTAAACTCGAAGTGATGGAAACCTGGTCATACCGAATACTTTTTCTTGTCGGAGCCGTCGCACTCATTTTTGGTGTGAGGGCCTGGCTGTTTGAGCCTGAACCAGTCGTCGTGAAAGTGGTCCGGGCTGAAATCGGCCGGGTGGAAGAAACCGTCACGAATTCCAGAGCCGGAACCGTCACGGCCCGCCAACGTGCTCACCTCTCCGCTGAAATTGGCGGGAGAGTGACCGCTGTGCCTTTTGAAAAAGGCGACAAAGTGAAAAAAGGGGATATCTTGCTTCGATTAAATGATGCTTCCGAAAAAGCCACTTTAGAGCGAACGCGTGGTGATCTTGTGGTGGTAAAGGCCCAGGGAAATCGAGCCTGTCTGGAAGCGAGTCGAGCCAAGCGAGAACATGCCCGGTTTCTTGACTTGTCCAAAAAAGAACTCGTCTCCATAGACGAGCTTGATCGGGTGGCGAGTAAGGCCCATGCCACTGCCGCAGCCTGTCAAGCCATGAAAGCCGGAATTGATCGAGCGAAGGCGGCCATACAGGAAGCCCAAGCGCAACTCGACAAGACCGTCCTCCGCGCTCCATTTTCCGGGATCCTTGGAGAGGTCCAGGTGGATGTTGGTGAATGGATCACCCCCGCTCCCCCGGGGGTTCCCATTCCACCGGTGCTCGATTTGATTGATCCTACATCTATTTTTATCAGCGCTCCGATGGATGAAGTAGATTCCGCAAAAATTCACACTCAGCAGGAAGTGCGGGTCACGATTGATCCGTTTCCGGGACAAGCATTCAAGGGTCACGTGAGTGAAGTTTCGGCCTTTGTGAGCGATGTGGAAGAGCAAAATCGGACCGTCGATATCGAAGTTGAACTAGAAGACCGTGACTTTGCAAAAACCCTCCTCCCAGGCACATCTGCGGATGTGGAGGTGATTTTGTCAGTTCGGAAAAATGTTCTCCGCATTCCGCGACCTGCCTTGCTGGAGGGGAGTAAGGTGTGGATTGTGAAACAAGATCGCCTGGTTGAACAAACTATTCAAGTGGGTCTCAAGAATTGGGACTACGTGGAGGTGGTCAGTGGGATACAGGAGGGCGAGGCGGTTGTCTCTTCATTGGATCGGGCCGACATTGAAATCGGCCACCCAGTCATCATCGAGGAAATGACCGATACATGATCCAACTCACCAACGTCTCTAAGACCTATGAAGTCGGAGATCAGCCGGTTCATGCCTTAGTTGATGTCACGGAACACATTCAAACCGGAGAGTTTGTCGCGATCATGGGATCTTCGGGTTCCGGCAAATCAACATTGCTGAATTTGCTCGGATGTCTCCTTCGCCCATCTGCCGGATCGTATATTCTCAACGGTCAAGACATCGGAACACTCAGCGAAGTGGAACTCTCCCGTTTACGTCAACGGTTTATTGGATTTATCTTTCAGTCCTTTCATTTGGTCCCTCGATTGACCGCGGCCGGCAACGTGGAACTCCCCATGATGTTTGCCGGTATTTCCACATCTGAACGACAACGAAGGGCCCGGGAGGCCTTAGAAGCCGTGGGACTGACTGAGCGAGCCAAACATCTCCCTGCCCAGTTGTCTGTTGGACAACGCCAGCGTGTGGTCATTGCTCGGGCAACCATCATGAGACCTCAGCTCATCCTCGCCGATGAGCCAACGGGAAACCTTGATCGCGCCTCAAGCGAACAAATCCTCAAGCTTCTGGATCAGCTCCACGCCCAAGGCCAAACCTTGATTATGGTTACCCACGAAGTGGACGTGGCCCGCCGGGCCGAACGGGTGCTGGTGATCGACGACGGACAGATTGTTCAACGAATCAAGTCTGAGGCGCTGATCAGGGATCCCGTCTTACATCCAGCCGTCAAATAAATCTCATGAGCTTTCGCGACTACTTTGCATTCGCGATGAGGGCTTTGCGCGGTCATCCTGTGCGAACTTTGATGTGCGTGAGCGGGGTTTCCATTGGTGTCGCCGCCGTGGCCATGCTTACGGCTTTGGGTGAAGGGGCCCGTCGATATGTGATCAGTGAATTTTCAGCTATTGGGAGTAACCTGCTCATTATTTTGCCAGGTAAGACCGAAACCACCGGTGCGTTACCTGGATTTGGAGGGGTCCCACACGATTTAACGCTCAATGATGTCAAGGTGCTGCGTCGCGAGATCCCAAGCCTTGAATTTGTCGCACCGATTACCGTGGGAACCGAAACCGTCCGTAGGCAAGAGCGTAGGCGCCAGGTGCCTGTCGTGGGAACGACCACCGATTTTATTCACGCCCGCAAACTTCAGATGGGGCTTGGACAGTTTCTGCCCCCATCCGATCTGGATCGCGGCGCTCCGATCGTCGTTTTGGGTAAGCGAGTCGCCGATGAACTTTTTCCGGACAAAAATCCGTTAGGGGAGCTGGTTCGAATAAGTGATTGGCGAATGCGGGTGATTGGAGTCCTTGCCGAACGAGGAACTCAATTGGCGATGAATATGGATGACGTGGTTTTCGTTCCGGTTGCGACCGGGATGAAAATTTTTAACCGCCACTCATTGTTTCGTATCCTGATCAAGGTCCATTCCTTCGTAGAATTAAAAGCGGCGTGCGAGAAAGTGGTCGGCATTATCATCGAACGTCATGGGGAGGAAGACATCACCTGTGTCACCCAAGCTGCCGTGGTGTCGACGTTTTCCACCATATTGACAGCTTTGACCCTTGGATTAGCCGCCATTGGCGCCATCTCTCTTTCGGTCGCCGGAGTCGGAGTCATGAACGTCATGCTCATGGCAGTGTCTGATCGGACAGAAGAGGTCGGTTTACTTAAATCGCTAGGAGCGAGGAATCGGCAAATCCTCACGGTATTTTTGACGGAAGCCACACTCTTGACACTTGCGGGAGGATTAATTGGTCTCGCTTTGGGCTATGGGACTGTCGCGGTTATGACGACTCTCTATCCAACGATTCCAGCCTCTACGCCTTTATGGGCGACAGGTTCCGTTCTCCTGGCCTCCGTTATTATTGGAATGATTTTTGGAGTACTTCCGGCCCGACGGGCCGCCCGACTTGACCCAGTGGAAGCCATGGAACCCAGGACATAATGGGGATGGTGAAAATGCCCGCCGGCGGCGTTCTCAAGCTTTTGTCGGGTTCACGTACTGCCTGTACGCTCCACGCGCCAAAAGCTCTGCGGCCTTGCTGGACTGCCATTTTGAACATCCCCTCTAGCTCCTTGATGCATTATTCAGTGGGTTGAGGGTACTCAGCGTGATGAGATATTTGAATTTTTGAGGCTACATGATGAGTTTCTCCGACACCCTCGCTCTAGCCTTTGGATCGGTCATGTCTCGACGAGGACGGTCCGGACTGTCCTTGTTGGGTATCGCCATTGGCGTGGCAGCCGTAATTGTACTGACTTCTATCGGCGAAGGGATTCGTCAATTTATTCTAAATGAATTCAGCCAGTTCGGCACCAATCTGCTGTCCGTCACTCCGGGAAATGTGAAGACGCTTGGCATTCCGGGCGTTTTGGGCGGCACGACTCATAAATTGACCCTGGACGATGCCGAGGCGATCCGACAGATCGACGGCATTCAACGAGTAGTGCCAACGATTGCCGGAAGTGCCAGGGTGGAAGCGGATGGCCGTGGACGGAGCGTATCGGTATTCGGGGTCACCTCTGAAACACCCGAGCATTGGAAAGTTTCGGTCAGGCAAGGGACGTTTCTGCCGGAGGGAGATGTCCGGCGCCGGCAACCCGTCGCCGTCCTCGGACCAAAATTGAAACATGAATTATTTGCCGACGCCAACCCGTTAGGACAATTTGTTCGCATCGCAGGGTATCGATTTCGTGTCCTGGGCGTGATGGCTCCCAAAGGGCACCTTCTCGGCTTTGATATTGACGACGCGGTATACGTGCCCGTCGCGTCCGGAATGAGCATGTTTAATCTGGATGAATTAATGGAAATTCAAATTGCGTTCAGCTATCGGCGGACGGTGGACCAGGTCGAAGAGGATATTCGGCAGTTGCTCATGGAGCGGCATCGAGGCGAAGAAGACTTCACGATTACCACACAAGCGGCCATGCTCGATACGCTCGACAGCGTAATGAATGTTGTGACCACGGCGGTGGGCATCATTGCCGGGATTTCCTTAATCGTGGGAGCCATCGGCATCTTGACGGTGATGTGGATGGCCGTCAAAGAACGAACAGCCGAAATAGGGTTATTGAAGGCCACAGGAGCCACATCCGGACAGATTTACCAGTTGATTCTTTTTGAGGCCTTCATGCTCGCGGTGATTGGAGGAGGAGTTGGACTCGGGTTCGGCGTCACCCTTTCCACCGTCTTGCCTCATTTTGTACCGAGATTACCCACTCAACTTCACACCGGTTATATTCTAGCCGCATTATCTATCAGTGCCCTGACCGGGATCAGTTCCGGTCTCCTTCCAGCCCATAGAGCGGCGTCCATCGATCCCGTGCAAGCTCTTCATGCGAATTAACGCAACGGGATTGTCGGTACATTACTTCTGCTTGCAAAGCAGGAATTGTTGCTTAGCTGAAACCTCAAAGTTACAACATTACTCAATTGTAATTGTTAATCATTTCCACACTGATCCATGACCAACAAAGATCCATTTAGCAACCCAACGATCCGATAGCATCAAATGCAGTGCGCCCCTCCAATCCAAATTTCAGGTAACCATGCGGAAACGGGAAGCGGCTATGGATGGGGTGATTAAAGTCAATGAGGAAGTTCTGGCCCTCTATGCGGAAGCCTGCCAGATACTCGGCTCTAACCAAAAGGCCATTCCCAACGCAGGCTTACCGCTCTTGGACAAAGCGACGGGGCAAAGTCACTGGGAATACTTAAAGGGGTGGTATCGCAAAGAAGGGTGGATGGAGGAGTGAAGGAACGAGATTCTCAAGAATGGGGATGTCAAGCCAATTGCTCATTTCTCTTTCGGCCGCCATTCCCTAGCCATTCGTTGAGCTTCAGCCAGTTGTTGGGGATTCAAATCCTTCTCAACTGCGTCTCGTTGTTCAGCATATTTTGCATTTTGACTTGCAGCCAGATTTAGCCACATATGTGCTAGAACATAGTTTTTTGGTGCACCTCGTCCTTTATAATACATTTCCCCAACAGCAAATTGACCATTGGCATTCCCCTGCTCCGCCGCTAAGCGATACCACTTCGCCGCTTCGACATAATCCTGCGGCACACCCTGGCCATGGTCGTACCTCACACCGAGGAGTACCTGAGCATCAGCCTTCCCCTGGTCCGCCGCTAAGCGAAACCACTTCGCCGCTTCGACATAATCCTGCGGCACCCCCTGGCTACGGTTGTTCATCCCCTCCTGGCTAAGCTGGACATCGGCCTTTCCCCGCTCAGCCGCTAAACGATACCAATCCATTGCTTCGGCATCGTCCTGCGGCACCCCTTCGCCATGGAAGTACCGCAACCCCAGGATTATCTGGGCATTGGCATTCCCCTGCTCCGCCGCTAAGCGAAACCACTTGCTTGCTTCGGCATAGTCCTGCGGCACCCCTTGGCCACGATCGTACATAAGCCCCAGTTGTACCTGGGCACCGGCATCCCCCTGCTCGGCCGCTAAGCGAAACCACTTCGCCGCTTCGACATAATCCTGCGGCACCCCTTCGCCTATGGCGTACATGAACCCCAGTTGTACCTGGGCACCGGCATCCCCCTGGTCGGCCGCTAAGCGAAACCACTTCATTGCTTCGGCATCGTCCTGCGGCACACCCCTACCTGTAGCGTACATCAGGCCCAGGGATACCTGGGCACTGACATTCCCCTTGTCGGCTTCCAAGCGCAACCACTTCGCCGCTTCGGCATCGTCCTGCGGCACCCCTTGCCGGGCGTACAACATCCTCAGGTTAAGCTGAGCACCGGCATTCCCCTGGTCCGCCGCTAAACGCAACCACTTCATTGCTTCGGCATCGTCCTGCGGCACCCCTTCGCCATGGGCGTATAGGACCCCCAGCAGGTTCTGGGCATTGGCATTCCCCTGCTCCGCCGCTAAGCGATACCACTTCGCCGCTTCGGCGTTATCCTGGGGCACCCCTTGGCCACGGCCGTACATCAGCCCTAGATTATACTGGGCCTTGGCTTTCCCCTGCTTGGCTGCTAAGCGAAACCACTTCGCCGCTTCGGCATAATCTTGGGGCAAAACTTTGCCAACATGATACATCACCCCCAGGTTGTACTGGGCACTGGCATCCTCCTGGTCAGCCGCCAAACGGTACCACTTCACTGCTTGGGTACCATCCTGTGGCACGCCTTTACCCTCACTGTACATAAACCCCAGATTGAACTGAGCATTGACATCCCCCTGCTCGGCCGCCAAACGGTACCACTTCACTGCTGTGGCATAATCCTGGGGTACCCCCTGACCTTGGGCGTACATAAATCCCAGTTCGTTCTGGGCACCCGCATGGCCATCCTCAGCGAGTGGTCGCAATTCTTTCAGGGCGGTTTCATAGTCGCCACGGTCGTGGGCCTCTTTGCCTGCCTGAAAGTCCGCCCGCCCAAGGGTGGGATTTTCCAGATTTTCGGCATCCTTCTCTTTTGCTAGGTGAAGCCCATACTTTCTTGATAGTTCTTGTTTGATGAATTCAGCCTTATAAATCGTGGCACCATTTTGTGGTTTCTTTGAAAAACACCTTATGGTAATGACATGACGAGGAAGTGCCCCGCCATATGTTTGATAACCATCACTATAGAGGTATGGCTTCATAATGGATTGCTGTTCTACCACAACAAAATACGAGTACCCGTGTTCCAATGTGATTTCCGCAGCTCTCAAGAGAGTAAAATCTGAAGCTCTCTCCATTTTTGTTCTTGAATTGCCAGTAAAAAAAACTTTGAAGACATTTTCATCCAGCTTCGTATCAGAATATCCTTTTCCAGATGAATCAACAGCGGTTGCGTCAACATAGCCGGTTGGTGCACAGGCGAAGACGGTTAGGGATAAGAAAAACAAAAAAACGAAGATTAATTGGTTCTTCATGGTCTAATGCTTCTTAATTCTAGAATCACCAATAGGGGTTAAATTTAGACAAGAATAGCTGTAAATATCTTAAAACATTCCTTTTCTAACCAATAGAACTTCACCTCACTCACACATAACAATCCTCGACCATTTTGCCAACCTTGAATGGGTCCGCAGGCTCGCCCCTACCCCTTTCCTTTGGGTAGCAGCCCTTTTTTTTCAAGTTCGGCGACATGCGCTTGAAGGATTTCAATCAAATATGTGCGCATCCCACGGCTACCACTAAGCGCAGCGGCCGCTCGAAGCTTTCGAGATAAGTCTACCGGAAATTCCCTGAGATAGAGAACGGTGGTGTCCTTGCCCCCATCCTTTTTGGCCATGGGCCGAATGCTAACGAAGCTGGACTAAAACCTCAATATCGACATTGACAACATTACTGTGTTATGCTAGCATTTGACGTCACATGAGAAAGGGGGGAAACCCATGAAAATGAAACGGGTAATGATCCAATTACCGCATACTCTTAAAGGAAAACTTGATAGCTTACGGGGGCAGGGCTACTCCACGAGCGGCTTCATTCGCGCCCTTCTCGAACGCGAACTCGGACCAACGCACAACAAACCGAAAGGATCCTAACCATGCGAGGAAGTCTAAAAAAACGTTATAAAGGCAGTTGGAATATCGTTTTGGATATCGGGACGGAGTTTGATCCGGAGACTGGTAGAAGAAAGCGAAAGCAGAAATGGATTACAGTGAAGGGGAACAAGCGTCAAGCTGAGGAGGAACTCGCCAAACTGCTAAACGATGTACGCAAGGATGAGTATATTCAGCCATCCAAAATGAAATTGGGCGAATGGTTGGAGGAGTGGTTAGAGATCGCCATGAAACCCCCAACGAAACGATTACGGACCTATGAAACCTATCGGAGTGTCATTCACAAACACATCCAGGGATCCTTTTTGGCGAAGGTGCCTCTACAAAGTCTTCAGTCGATCCATTTAGAGCGGTACTATCGGGAAACCCCGGTCCCATCTCTCGCCACTCAATCAACATCACACGATGTTGCACAGTGCCTTGAAAGCGGCCATGCACCGGGGACTGATTGCCCGCAATCCGGCCGCGTTGGTGGTGGGAAAGCCTAAGAAAAAAGAAGGCCATGACGACGTGCAAGACAATTGCTGGGAACAGCATGAGGCTCGACAATTTCTTGAAACGGCCAAAGCAGCCGGGCCACAACCGGCGGCCTTTTATACCTTGGCCTTGGACACGGGGGCACGGAAAGGCGAACTGTGTGGCTTAAAATGGGCGGATTTCGACTTTGGGAACGGTCGGGTGTGTATTCGACGACAACTCGTGAAAGCGGGATCAGGGCCGAAATTTGGTCCCATCAAGAATGGGAAGGTGCGATTTATTGATCTTAATCGTCAGACCCTGGCCCTATTGGCCAAACACCGAATTCACCAAGCCGAAATAAAACTGGCCAATGGTCCCCACTATCACGATCATGGCCTCGTATTTGCCAAAGAATGGGGGGAACGACAACGACACACGGATCATCTTGGTGATCCCTTGTCGATGAACAATCTCGGTCAACGCGAATATGCCAAACTCATCAAACAGGCAGGGGTGCGGCCTATCACGTTTCATGGCTTGCGCCATACCAGTGCCACGTTGTCCTTGCAGGCAGGGGTTCCGGTTCACGTGGTAAAGGAACGGTTAGGCCACAAACGAATTCAGACCACGCTGGAAATTTATGCCCATGCGATCCCGTCGATGCAGAAAGAAGCGGCGGCAAAGTTGGGGGCGGTGTTGCATGGGTAAGAAAAAACAAGGCACAATTACGAAATAAATATGGTCATTTGAATAACTATATATATAAAATCATTTTGTTTTGGGCGATTATGTTGAAGATCCTAAGATTTGAAAAATTTTTTTAGATCGGAACACCAACCTTTAATTTTAGGCCACATGGCGTTTAGATTCACCCCTATGCCGTGGAAATTGGGATTTAATTCTAGGACTGGCTTGGTGGCTTTCACATCAATATATGTGCGAAGTCGTGGTGCAATATTTGATAGATCCTTCAGATCAATAAGTGCCTGCCTAGAATCCCTATAGATCTCGTCCAGAAGGGGGCGCATCTTTTCATATCGCAGTTTTTTTTGGATCTCATTCCTTTTGAAACGGATGCATCTTGTTTCCTCAATATCCAGGCTCTGGGCAATTTGCATGACTATTTCGACATGGCGGTCGCTTACCCCATCTCGCAATTCTTTTAATAAGCGTTCAATATCCCCTTTATAACGCTGTAGCAAATCAATGAAATAATCGATATACCGGAGCACTTCCTGTGGATTCTCCAGAAATGAGTTCGCTTCCCTTACCTTCGATTTTTTTACCTCAAGACTGTCAATGTCAGAAACTAGAATAAACCGCCAATCGGAAAGCTGGTCGAGGATATCACTAAGCGGGACGCTAGTATAATCAGTCATGCCTGCCATCCAACTTCTGGGTCTCATTTGCAGGTTCCTATAGAAGAGTTATCAAATGTTAGCACTTTGTCAGCGAAAGAAAGGAACGGGGTTCGTAACTCGATGAAACAATTCAAGAAAAAAGATTTTGGTATCCAGGGCCTGATAATGTTGCATGGTTAAGGCAAGGCCGGTGCAGAACTTAAATATATAAGTGAAAGCCTTTCGACGTCCCACACTCAGGATAAAGAACATCTTATTTTTAATATCTTAAACTCAATAGGAGGAGTGCCTTCACCTTTATAGTTAGAAGGGCGCTTTAATTCCACAAGGTGACAATAAAATAGACGTGGTTCTCGTTGTTCCTTTTCAAAGAAAACCATCATGTCTAGGATATCCCTTGCAAATTGTGGCCTGACATCAAGAAATAATACCGTTTGGCCATTTCCACACCAACCATCCCCTAAGAAACCTTCACTTTCATGCTTTGTCCCATAGGGGGGGACTGACTGATTAACCTGCATTCTTAGACTGTACCCTGCCCATTGGTCGGGGCTACCCACCCGGCCGCGAATTTGATAACTAAAACTTCCTTCCACCATGTCCCCTTTCCAATGTTCAGCCAGTGCATAACTTCCTCCTTTTTCAAAACTTCCCCTATATTTGGGGGCAAATCCCTCGAGGTCATAATCTATTAAATTTCCCAGCGAAACGGTTTCAAAGCAGAGTTCTATATAATCTGATCCCCCATAGAGGGCTTGTATTTCTTCATCCATAGGCTTCTCAACAATCCGATATGGGGACAGGCGGTGGCCAACCGTACTGAGGTTTTTACTTACTAGCCCCCGGGGTAGCCGTTTTTTAGCAAAAGAAAGGAACAGTACTTAATTCTCATTGTGAAACTGGGATAAGGTGGGCCTTGGTGCCCAGGCTCACGCGGGCGATCCCTTGGCAAGGAATAATCTCGGCCAACGCGAAAATGCCAAACTCATCAAACAGGCAAGGTTGTAGCCCATCAAGTTTCATGGGTTGCGCCATACCAGTGCCACGTTGTCCTTGCAGGCAGGAGTCCCGGTTCACGTGGTGCAGGAACGGTCAAGGCACAAAGGATTCAGACAACCTTGGATCTCTATGCCCATGCAATGCCGTCGATGCAAAAGGCCGCGGCGGAATAGTGGCAGCGGTATTAATGTAAATGATACTTAGGAGAGATTGTTTCCTTTTGATCCTGTTTGGGGTTGCTTTGCCCAGTAAAGCGCATGAGAATTTCTTGGACAAACGAATCAAGCTGAGGAGAGGATTGCCCCTTGTGTAATTCTTCCAAGGCACGGACAATCCATTCGTTTTTTCGAGTAGTACCAACCTTTATCCAACCTTCGAGTTCACCAACCGGTACCAGGTATAATCCATACTTTTTACAATCATCCAATAGCTTGAGGGCAGTTTCTTTGATAGTATCCGGAAATCCCTGAATTCCTTGAAGTTTGATCTTGTGCCAGGTTGCGGCTTCTTTACGGAGTCGATTTAGAGCACCACGCGCACCCGACAGATCATGTTTATCTTGTTTGAGTTGATCAAGAAATTCTTCCACTTTACCTGCTAAATTGTTAAGAACAAATTTCTCGTTGCTTTGATCTCCTAAAGCAGAAATTACTGTATCGCGGAGTTCAAATACTGTCGAACCCTCGGCCTTGGGATCTAAAGCATTAATTATTGAGCTAAAATCTGATTCCATACTTAGGGTGTCCAGGTCTGCTATGGCTATCGTTGGGATCTGGGCGGACCGAAGTAATTCCACAACTTTGGGAATCGACTGTTTGTTGTGGGCGTGAATGAATAAAACATCTTGTTGCAAGGAAATCCGTGATGCCACCGTTTGATACACAGCCCGATCGGCATCTGCCTCACAAACTACGACCCCTCTAAAAAAAATAGCCTCAAGTACTCTCTGACTTGAAAGGAGCGGAGAATTAGCAAGATCGGCCGTCGCTTCAGGCGGTATTCTGACATACATCGTCGAGTCATTAGTGCGGTTAATTCTAAAAATTTCAACTGGGGTCTTACTCGATAGGATCCCAGATAGGAAATTGGCATTGTGGGTGGCTACCAGTATCTGGCCAGACATTGAATTGGCATGTTCAGCAATCCAATTCCCCAGCTGTCTTGCTTGGGCCGGATGAAGAAATGCCTCTGGCTCATCAAGCAAAACAATTCGTCCTTGAGACAATAGCAAGCTAAGAACAACGCCTACAAAACTGCGAAAACCATCGCCTTGGTCGTCTAGGGTGGGATACTGGGAAAAAAGTGAATGTGCTTCTCTAGGATCCTCGGGAATTTCCCCAAACTCTTTGGCTACCCTCATGGCTAAGTGTGTCATACCACTATAATCAAGCCGGATATCCATCCCGAAGATTTCATTAAAGACTTCCCTCAGATCATATTCAGTTTGCCTTCCTGCTTCAAACAAAGCTTGCAGCAAGTTTTGAGGAGGGCCCTGTTGCGGATTATGAGATTCAAGGCCTCTGGCTACTTTTAACCTGGACTCTGCGTCCAGGTATGACACTCGATACTTTCCAATGCCTCTAAGAGCGAAATCCAAATTATCTGAATTGCTAAATTGCCTCTCATAGTCTTTGAGCGACAATCTTGTTTTTTCGCCACTCATTAAATTGGACGAAATTCCTCGGACAATGTGATGGCCGATATTATCAGGATCCTCACTGCGGTCGAGCCCAGAAAAAAGAAGATCCAAACTCTCTGGCTTTTTAATGATTACCTCCTTAACAACTATTGGACGGGCGTGGACACCCTTTGTCAGCTTTTCGTGAATATCTTTTAGTGTCTGGGATTTTCCAACGTTATTTGGCCCTACTAGGACAGTAAATTTCTTGATTGGAATCTCCCTCCCTTCTATTGTTCGGATTTTGTCAATTTCCATAAATAAATACCAATATTTTTTCGTAAATCTTTTTTACTAGGCTTATATATCTATCCAATGTTTAGCCTAAAATTATTCCAAGTTGGTGAAAAACTTTACTCTCGCAATAAAGGTTTTCAATTGAAATACCACCTAAATATTAATAGCAGTTAGCTAGCTAAATTGGGATAAGAATAGTCTAAGCAATTGAGAAGAAAAAAGAAGAGAGGATTTGGTGCCGAAGGCGGGACTCGAACCCGCATGGGTCTCCCCACACGCCCCTCAAACGTGCGTGTCTACCAGTTCCACCACTTCGGCACGAACTCCGCGGCATTATGGATTGCATTTGAAACCCTTGTCAATGAAATGATTGCATGGGTAGAATTCCCCTCAGACCCGATTGATGTTTTTCCCTTGAGACTTCGTTCACGGGCCATTTTTTCCCCTTCCATTTCAGATCATTCTTATGGCCACCCCGGAACCTGTCTTCACAACTCCAACCTCCGAAGAGAGTTGGGTAGGGGCATTTTTCGATGTCGATAACACGCTGATTCCCGGGCCTTCGACCGAGGTTCGCTTTTTTCAACACCTTTGGAAATTAGGGTTGATTGGACTTCCACAATTCTTGAAAAGTGCGTGGTTTTTATTCCAACACGTTCCTCCCCTGTCCTTGAGCCCCTTACGCCGAAATAAGCCGTATCTTGTGGGACAAAACCCTGAGGTCATCGAGCCTTTGGCGAAAGAGTTTATTCAAACCACAATTTGCCCGCGTTTGTCCTTTCGCGGAGGGTCCGTGCTCGCTCGCCATCAGCGTGAAGGTCATACGATTGCGTTAATCAGTGGATCGCCGGAATTTTTGGTCTTACCTCTGGCCGAAACCTTAGGCGTGTCTGTGGTGCGGGCTGCCCGGCTTCAGACAGCGGACCATGGTTATACAGGTCGAGTCATCGCCCCCCTTCCCTATGGACCGGCAAAACGCCGGTTGCTGGAGAATCTTGCCTCACAGTACAGCCTCGATCTCAAGCGAAGCTATGCCTATGGTGACAGTCCCGGTGACTTTCAGGCCTTGCAAGCTGTCGGGCACCCTTTTGTCATAAACCCGATTCGGGGCATGGCTCGTATGGCTCGTCAGCAGGGATGGCCGGTCTCTCATTGGGTGTAAGGGGGAGGGGATTCATTTTGTTTCAGGTTTCAGGTTTCAAGTTTCAGGTGCCCAAAAAAGGCTTTGATCGGGACGACCTTAACAGGAAAACGGTTTCCTCGTTTATGATTTAAGTTAATTGCGCAATGGAACACGCATCCTCCAAACTGCAGGTCACTGAAATATTTCATAGCATCCAGGGTGAATCTACCTTTGCCGGACAACCCTGTGTGTTCGTCCGGTTAACGGGATGCCCGTTGCGGTGTACCTGGTGCGATACGGCTTATGCGTTTTCTGGCGGGAAACCAATGACGGTGGACGCGGTCATTCAGGAAGTCCAGCGTTATCAAACCCCCTTAGTCGAGATCACAGGGGGAGAACCATTGGATCAACCAGAATCATTTAGCCTGATTTCCCAACTATGCGACCGATCGCTGACAGTGCTGATTGAGACAGGTGGCGCCATCGACATCGCCCAAGTCGATCGCCGGGCCCATGTTATTCTGGATGTCAAATGTCCCGGGAGCGGAATGACCGATCGAATGAATTGGGCCAATCTAGGAAGATTAACGAAAAAAGATGAAGCGAAGTTTGTGATCAAAGACCGCCTCGATTATGACTGGGCGGTCGATGTCGTCAGAACGTATCAATTATCCGATCGATGCACGGTGTTGTTCAGTCCGGTCTTCGGGGAGTTATCTCTTCAACCATTAGCCGAATGGATTTTGCAGGATCGACTCCCGATTCGTTTTCAGGTTCAATTGCATAAATATATTTGGGATCCCCAGATGCGTGGGGTCTAGAATGGATCAAGGAAGAAACGCCTTTTTACAATTTTATTTTCCGAGATGGAGGAAAAATGAAAGTTCATGTCAAACACGGTAGTCTCACCAACACAGCTACCGAAGTGCTCGTCGTCGGTGGATACGAAGGGGAAAAGACGATAGAGAAATCGCTCCAGTCGCTGGACCGCCATTTTGATGGCCAATTGGCTGGAATGCGAAAGAATGGCGAATTTCAGGGGAAGATGAATCAAACCGTTCTGGTGCATTCACAGGGATCGGTGCCAGCCAAGCGCATTCTGTGGGTGGGGCTTGGAAAACGAGAGAAGGTGACCTTGGACGGCATCCGCCAAGCTATGGGGACCGTGATCAAACGTGTTCGCCAAACCGGCGCTCGGTCTTTTACAAGTTCGCTTCTTGGTGTGGAGGCCGCCCGTCAGTCCGTGTCCGACCTTTCGCAAGCAATGGTTGAGGGGGCCATCCTCGGTGCCTACCGGTTTACCCAATTTCAAACGAATCAATCCGATAACGGAAAATCCGTCGATACCATGAACCTTCTGGTAACCGACTCTCAATCGAGTAAGGCGAAAACGGGCACCCACCGGGGAACCATCACCGCCGAAGCGGCATCCCTGGTCCGCGATCTTTGCAATACCCCCGCGAATATCATGAATCCCGCCCGCGTGGTAGAGCAAGCAAGAAAAATTGCCAAAGAGCGGGGAGTCAAGCTGACCGTATTGAATCGACAAAAAATGGAAAAGTTGGGGATGGGTGGTTTGTTGGGGGTTTCCCGGGGAAGCGAGGAACCGCCTCAGTTTATTATTCTGGAATATACCGGCGCGGGCAAAAAAGAAAAACCTGTGGCTCTGGTTGGAAAGACCGTGACGTTCGACTCCGGTGGGATTTCACTCAAACCTGCTGAGAATATGGAACAAATGAAAGCCGATATGACCGGCGGAGCCGAAGTCCTGGCGACGGTGCTGGCCGTCGCCCGATTGCGGGCTCGCCTTAATGTCATTGGGATTCTGCCCGTCACGGAAAATATGCCGGGAGGTCGGGCAACCAAGCCGGGGGATATTCTCCATATGCTGTCAGGCAAAACGGTTGAGGTTCAGAATACCGATGCCGAGGGCCGGCTAATATTGGCGGATGGACTGGCCTATGCGACTCGGTTGAAACCCAAATGTATTATTGATATTGCGACATTAACCGGGGCCTGCATGGTGGCATTGGGACAACATGCCATCGGCATGTTAGGCAATAATGACCAACTCAAAGCCCAACTCAAAGAAGCCGGAGAGCAATCCGGCGAACGCGTCTGGGAAATGCCCCTCTGGGACGAGTATTTCGAACAACTCAAGAGCGATGTGGCGGATATGCGTAATATTGGCGGTCGAGGCGGAGGGATGATCACGGCTGCCATGTTTCTCAGCAAGTTTGTCGGTGACTACCCCTGGGTGCATTTAGACATCGCCAGTACGGATTGGAGTAACTCGGAACGGCCCTACATCGGCAAAGGACCGACCGCAATTGGCACTCGGCTTCTTATTCATTACCTTTTGAATCAGGCTAAATAAGGTTCTTTCCCCTCGTCCCTGGGGGGAGAGGGATAGGGTGAGCAACTGTGATTAATGTCAATGGGTATTAATACGAATTTCTTGCCAT
>CAZGFD010000009.1:0-149704 GCA_964525045.1 uncultured Nitrospiraceae bacterium
CAATGAGATATGAAATCGTGTAGGGGCTAAAGTTCTAGTCAAATTCGCTTAACCTGACAATGCCACTGATTGATCCTCTCGCAGCAAGGATATTTATGCCGAAAATCTTTTATGTCCTGAAATGCGCTATTCATGAGATTCCGATACGTGATCGTTGAAGTCTTGGGCATTTCTTTATATGTCATTTTCCCCAATTGGCGTGTATGGCCGGCTGGTGCTTGGAAAGCCTATTGCCACCTTGGTGGTCATTGGGTTGATTACCGTCTTTTTCGGGTATTTTGCTTTTAATTTCCAACTGGATGCCTCGGCTGATTCGCTGATTTTAGAAAACGATGAAGGGCTTCACTATTACCGTTCGATTCGAGCACGATATGGTTCCGATGATTATCTGCTACTGACCTATTCGCCGAAACAGAATCTTTTTACATCCTCCGTTTTAGACGACCTCACTAAATTACGAGATGCACTAGAGAACTTACCGCGAATCGCCTCTGCCACCAGCATTCTCGATGTCCCGCTGATTCAAAGCCCGCCACTCACCCTTTCGGAATTGAGCGAAGGCGCGCCCATTCTTGAAGATCCTGCGACCGATCCGACTCTGGCTCGTCGCGAACTTCTTTCGAGTCCTATCTATCGAAACCTATTGATTAGCCCCGAGGGAAGTACGACGGCGCTTCAGATCAATTTTGAGCGAGACGAAACTTATTATCGCCTCCTGAACAAGCGAAACCAGCTACGTGAGAAGCGGCTTCACACCAACCTGTTAGTTGAAGAGGCCAATGAACTAACGACAGTCTCCAAGCAATTTGACATCTACACATCAGAACGATTGGATCAGCAAGCTCAAGACATTGCCACCATTCGTTCAATCATGGATCGTCATCAAGACACCGCCGAGTTGCATCTGGGCGGAGTCCCGATGATTGTCGCTGATTCGATTGCCTTTATCCGTCATGATCTGAAAGTGTTTGGAACCGGCGTATTGGGCTTTATCATCATCATCATGGCCATAGCCTTTCGGAAGCCTCGTTGGGTCATCCTTCCCCTCATCACATGCATAGCGACAGGCGTGGTCATGATGGGGATCCTGGGATTGCTGGATTGGCGGGTCACGGTTGTCTCCTCCAATTTTCTCTCTTTATTGCTCATCATTACCCTTTCACTTTTGGTTCACCTGATTGTTCGGTATCGGGAACTGCATGAAGAACATCCTCACAAGGATCAATCTTTCTTGGTCAAAGCAACCATTCGTACGAAGGTCGTGCCCTGTATGTATACGGCTCTCACTACCATGGTGGCATTCGGATCACTCGTTGTCAGCGATATTCGTCCCGTGATTGATTTTGGTTGGATGATGGTCATCGGCATTTTGATAGCCTTTGTGTTAGCCTTCACGCTATTTCCCGCGGGATTGATGTTCTCCTCCCCTGGGGCGGCCACCTCGCGTAAGGATTTGACGGAAACCTTCACCGGGTTTTTTGCCAGAGTCATTCGGACTTCGAGTAAATCAACGTTAACGATATGGGTGATACTAGCGGTCGTGTGTGTGTTTGGTATGAGTCGCTTAAATGTTCAAAATCGCTTTATCGATTACTATAAGCCGTCAACGGAGATTTATCAGGGGATGGAACGAATCGATCAGAAACTCGGAGGGACGACTCCCCTGGATGTGATTATTGATGCACCTGAGGATTGGAAATCAGTGCAGGAGCAGAATGTCCCGAAAGATCCGTTTGCTGATGAGACTTCTGGAAGTGCGGGCATGACTACTTCCAGCTATTGGTTCAATTCATTCAAACTCAACGATATCGCCGACATGCACGTGTATTTGGACAATTTAACAGACACAGGAAAAGTCCTGTCTCTTCACACAGCCATGAAAATGTTACAACAATTGAACCGTGATGCCCCGCTTGATGATATGGTTCTCTCCGTGTTGTATAAACGTCTCCCCCAAAAAATTGATGAACACTTGATCAAACCGTATTTTTCTGAAGAGGGTAATCAGATTCGGTTTAGTGTACGAGTGTATGAATCAAACACATCCCTGGACCGACAGACTTTGCTCGAAAACATTCGCGATCACTTCGTTCGGGAATTCGGCTTGACTACGGAACAAGTCCATCTTACCGGAATGATGGTGTTGTATAACAATATGCTCCAGAGTTTGTTTCGATCTCAAATCGTCACTCTGGGATTTGTCTTTCTCGCAATATTCGGCATGTTTGCGATCTTGTTTCGATCGATCAGTGTGGCGATGATTGCCATTATTCCGAACTCGTTGGTGGCTGTGTTAGTTCTGGGAATCATGGGTTGGCTTAGGATTCCTTTAGATATCATGACGATTACGATTGCCGCCATCAGCGTGGGCATTGCCGTAGACGATACCATTCATTATATTCATCGATATAAAACCGAGTTTCAAAAGGATGGTGATTATTGGGCATCGATTCGGCGGGCTCATAAGAGTATCGGTCGTGCAATGTACTATACGACCCTGACGATTACCCTCGGCTTTTCTATCCTGGCTTTGTCTGAATTTGTTCCGACCATTTACTTTGGCCTATTGACCGGTTTTGCGATGATCTCTGCCTTAGTGGTCGATCTGACGCTTTTGCCTCTCCTCTTTGTGTCCTTTCGACCTTTTGAACATAGGACAACGACCTCGGTTTGGAATTCCTGATTTTTTTTACTACCACAGGGATATACATTATTATATTTTTGATGGTGTACGATCCTGATAGTCCAGAATCGGGAGTGAAACTAGGAGTCGTTTCCGTGGCCCAATCGCCCCAAAAAGAGGGTGAACGAGGAAAAGCCCCTATCGTTATTAAATTATTAAAACCCTTATTTCCCCTAATTTCCTGTCCGGATTCGCATGAAACGACGACCCTCTCGTCACTATCCCCCACGGAACAATGCTGTATACCTGGAAAGCCCCCTGCCATGGGTGTGCATTGGGCCAAGTGGTTCTGGAAGCAAATCACTCCCACGACGGTGACAATTGATCTCGATTCCGCGGTACTAATACGATATGGGAATTAAGAAGGCACCGCGCCCGCGGCTACAATCTGCAGAAGTCAGCCGTAGATTGCCTTTGTGGCCGATCTGCACATGGTGTTGCAGGTGTGATTGCGGCTGGGGAATACGGGGGGCAGCAGTGGGCTGACACGGTTCTTGACGAAGCCGTCGTCCCGTTGGGGAAGCGGCATCGCCTGAGGCAAACGCTTGAAGATGGTTATAAACACGTCTTTAGTCGACAAAGTTAGCCCCTTTGTTTTCTTGGCCATTGAATTCCCGCTCGCATTGGATGGGTGATCGCATTGAAGGAAGAGTGCGGAATCGGCATTTCGGCATCAGCTTCTCCCGCCGTCTTCGTCTGAGACCTGTGCCTCACTCCAGTTTTCCTGTAGCGGCGGTTCACACAAGATCAAATAAGATGGTTCATTGAGCAGGGGTTCCGGTTTAATTGGCTCAACGGGGATAAACCCCTCACGTTTGAGCCTGTCGAGTTCTACTTTTCCTCCATCGATATCCCATCTCGATTGATCAACTTTTTTCCAGATGCCACTCATGGGATTGCCCGCTTTTTCCCTTGACTCTTCCCCGCCGGGAATTCCTATTACATCCGGTTGGTCAATTCCTGTGGAAAATATTGCCCATATCGGGTCTACCCCACTAAACCCTACGATTCATCCGTTTATTGACCTTGCGAACTCCTCATGAAGATTTCTGGCGGAAGATTCCCTATTTAAAAAAAGTGAAGGTTCATCCATGCTCAAAAAAGTCTTTTGGGCTATTTCCCCAACTTCATCATATAGAACTTAGGGTATACCATTTTTTGAAAGAAACAACTGGCAAATACCCTAGATCCCCAAATGGGCCCCTAGGAATTTTCACAGTTCCTAATTTTGTCACATCCATAGAAGCCGGATGAGTTATTCTCAGGCCTTTCCCTTCCCCCGCTTCCTTTAGAAAGGAGCCGGCCAATTGGCTGTCTGGCTCTTTAAGGGCTCGTTATCCCTTCTTAATTCTCCTTCTAATCGACCGGTTCGTCCAATAAACCGCATTCAAAGTGCGCAGTGAACGGCAAGCGTTAATTCAGATAAGAAAGGTGTTAAGCTGAGGGGTGAGTGGAGTGTTGTTCAGTATCGGCGGCATCAAATTTATGTACAATCGCATGGCCCCGGCCTCGGGCAATGAGCCAGCGGACCACGGGAAATGCCGCCATTCCAGCAATTATGAGCGAGAGGGCAAGACTTCCCCAGAAAAGAAACTCTGTCAACCCGGAGTTCATTGCACCAGGTATCACCAGCATCACGGCGTTATCGACTATTTCCATGATGGTAATAGAAGCTGTGTCTGAAGCGAATGCAACCCCGAGAGCGGTTTTGAGTCCTATGCCGCCACTCAACAAGGGCAGCATGGTTAAAAGGTAGCCAAAGAGAAAAGCCAGGACAACCGCAATGACAACGGTATCCCAATTACCCAACCCCAATGCCGTGCCGATGACCATTCCCAGTACCTCACCCATTGAGCAACCTGTCAAACAATGAACGGTGGCACTGAATGCCACACGATTTAAAGAATGGGCACTGGTATTATTGCGTGGTGCTTTATCCATTTTATTTTTTAGTTTTTTTTGAGAAACAGGTCTTAATTCTTAAAACCATAAGGTTACCTCCTTCGACGCAACCATTTCTCAAACATAGCCCACGTCAAGGTATTGACCACGTTGGACTTTTCCAACCAACCTCGTCGGGCTTGGTCAATGCCATATCGCATAAAACTCAACTGGTTCGTGCTATGCGCATCAGAATTGATGGCAACTTTTACTCCGATTTCTTTGGTCCGCTTAACATACACATCATTGAGATCTAATCGCTTGGGCTGGGCGTTTAATTCTAGGGCCACGTCATATTCTTTGGCTGCTTGAAATACTTCTTCCAAATCCACTTCGACTGGCCCACGTTCATTAATTTGGCGTTCGGTCGGGTGCCCGATAATATCGACGGTAGGGTTGGAAATAGCTTTGATAATACGTTTCGTCATTTGACCTTTCGACATCGTGAGGTGGGAATGAACTGACGCCACTACAATATCCAAATTTTCCAAGACATCATCTGAATAATCGAGCGAACCGTCGGGTAGAATATCTACTTCGGCACTGGCCAGCAGCTGAATGCCCTTAAGGCCATTGCGTACTTTTGAAATCTCTGTCCACTGTTTTTTCAAATCCTTGGCGGTGAGCCCGCCAGCAATCCTCGTAGACCGGCTATGATCCGTTATCGCGCAATATTGGTATCCAAGATCTTGACAGGCTCGCGCCATTTCTCCAATAGTATTTTGTCCGTCTGTCCATTTACTATGCATGTGGAGGTTACCTCTAATATCTTCAAGTTCGATCAACTTGGGGAGCACTCCCTTTTTGGCTTCTTCTAGCTCTCCGCGATTTTCGCGCAATTCCGGTGGGACCCAAATCATTCCTACCGCTTGATACACTTGCTTTTCCGTAGATCCTCCAATGCGTTTCCCAGGATTTTTTTTCTTCTGTTCAGCCATTTTCCCTCTTGGCAACCGAAAGATCCCATATTCGTTGATGCGAAGGCCTTTCTTCCCACCAAGTTTTCTGACGGTAATATTGTGGGCCTTAGAACCAGTAAAGTAATGCAAGGCGGCACCATAGGCTTCCGGTGGCACAATTCGAAGATCGATTTTTAACCCGGAGCGCAATAAGATGGTTCCACGGGTCGAACCGGCGTTCTCCACTCGCCTGATCAACGGAAACTTTTTAAAATGTTGCATGACTGGCGAGGGTTTCTGGCAGGTGACCAGAACATCGACATCTCCGATCGTTTCCTTTCGTCTGCGGTAGCTCCCTGCGATTTCCACCTTTTCAAGCCCTGGGCCCTGGCGCATGTGATCAAGAAAGGGACGAATCAGTTGATCGGCATCGGCGATTCTGAACCGTTGGTGATGCTGCTCAAATTCTTTGATGGCTCGTTGAATCTTTTTAACCGAAATTTTTCCAAACCCGGGAAGGGATTCAACTTTTCCAGACATCAGCGCCTTTTTCAGTTTGCTGAGGGAGGAGACTCCTAAGTCATTGTAGAGTTGCTTTACTTTTTTGGGACCAAGATATTCAAGATGTATCAGATCCACTAAAGACCTCGGAAATTTTTTTTGGAGGGTTTGCAGGTTCGAAAATTTACCTGTCTCGATTATTTCCTTCAGGTGAGCCGCCATGCTCCTCCCGATACTAGGTATATCGGTGAAATCTTTGCCTTCTTGGAAAAGTTCGGCCACCGGCCGGGACAGGGTTTTCAACGATTGTGCGGCTTTTCGATAAGATCCAACGCGAAAGGGATTCTCCCCTTTGATATCCAACAAATCCGCGTATGCATTGAGTATTCGGGCGATTTCAACATTTTCCATTTTCGTTGTCTTTTCTATCGACGATTTTGACTTATTCCCCTTTCGGTTCATGCTGAATAAACTCCAAATTTTTGAGCAAAGCAAGGAATAATATCTAATTCAAGATGGTTCCATGTCGTTTTTGAGCCGAATCAAACATTTTTCTGGATCTATGCCGAAGATGAGACAATCAGTTTTAAGTCTACCAGTGGTTATCGTGTTCGAAGAAAATTTTCCAATTTTTGAATTTAGGTAATTACGAGAGTTCTCAACCGAGCCTTCTGTAATTTGCAAATTCCATTTACCCTCAGCCATTTCATAAGTAGGTGCTTTGTATTTACTTTACCCTCAATTCCCAGTTCTAACACCTATTAATTACCCTTGTTTGAAAAATCGCCTGGATTTCGCAACCTCGTGGCGTTGTACTCTTTCAGACATTCTGAATGTTACACAGAAGAGATGAAAAGCTTGATGCTTCACTTAAACCAATGGACAAACCTGACGAAAGGATGGATGGTACAATTTTCGTGACAGCGGATTCGCAGTAGAATGAATATAATCCGCTTGAAAATAACCAAAAAAACAATTACGATTTGAGAGTACGAACCGGTATCATATAAGAGAATAGGTAAAATGCGTATCGGCGCATAAGATTGGACGAGTGACGCGCCCAGACTAAGGAAATGTTCCACCGTTTCCAAAAGAGGACCCGTCTGACTGGTGTGCTAATGGGGACTTAAAAGAAAGGGTTCCTTAGGGGAGGCCCCTTCGATGGCTCCATGACATTTTTGGCAAAACGCCCACGATTCGGACCTTTCCCACGCAGTTTTCCATTCTGGCTCTGAACCGGACCTGGGTCACACAAAAAAAGGCTCTTGTTCCGCTGGAAGTTCATCCACCGCTTAAAGCCATTGGCGAGTTGCCAAACTGCAAACGCGGAGATATCTCACCTTCTCGGAATATCCAATAATTATGGCATAAATTTCCAGGGCACCACCGGTCCGGTGACAAATTACAATTCGCCATTGATACTCCTTCTTAAATTAAGTTCAGTATATATTCAGCTTGTCCAACGCCTCTGACTAAAATTCAAGAACTTCCGAACGAAAATTAAATACTCAAGTCACGTCTTTGGTGTTAAAGAAAATTCCCAATTAACCATATTCTCACTTGTGAGAAGTCAAAGACGGAATACTTATCCACCAAGGATAATTCCGACAAGCCGTCCAACTCCGTAAGTCACTGCGGCCGCCGTTAAACCTAATCCTAATTGCCGGAGGCCGGAACGCAATACGCCCCGGCCCGTTAAAAGGGTGACAGCGGCCCCAAACAAAAACAAAGTCATAGCACTAACCCCAAGACTTATAAAGATGGCTGGGTTCCCACCCATGGCCACAAAAGGCAGTAGAGGCACGGCTGCACCCAGGGCAAACAGAAGAAATGAAGCAGCGGCCGCAGTCCAAGCTGAGCCTCCGAGGTTTTTGGGGTCAATTCCCAGCTCTTCACGGACAAGCGTATCAAGGGCCTTGTCTTTGTCACGCATCATATCTTCAGCCAGAGTGCGTGCATCATCTATGGAAAGGCCCTTATCCTGAAAGATCAGGGATAACTCTTCCTTTTCCTCCTCAGGCATTTCTGCAATTTCATCGGCCTCAATATCAATCTGGCGTTGGGACAATTCCCGGGAACTCTGTACCGAAATCCATTCACCCATGGCCATCGAGGCCGCACCCGCGAGAAGTCCAGCAAAGCCAGTAATCACGATAGAATGTTCAGAAAATTCTGCGCCCGTCACCCCCATAATAAGACTGAAGTTGGAGACCAACCCGTCATTCGCACCCAACACAGCTGCTCGCAAGGCATTGCCCCCGATAGCATGATGACGTCCCTCAATCCTAGCAAGTGCACTACCCTCCAGCCCTTCCCGCGAGCCTTTCTGGATAGCTCGTAACGCTCTGGCATGAGACCGGTTAGAGCTTTTTTCCTCTCTGTCATCATCCTCTCTCATATCAAGCCCCGGGTGGCCTATTGTTTCCATCGTCGCAATAACTGGGAGGATAAAATTGGGACCGAAGAGCTTAGCAAAAACAATCAATAGTCGTGGCCGCCAGCCGGGGTGGAGAGATGGCGCAGGATAGCCGAGGGTTCGAAGCTTTTGTTCCCAAATTTCTGCATGCCTTTTCTCATCCTTGGCCATTCGAGAATAAATTTCCGCGACCTGCTTTTCCGGTTCAATTTGTGCTAACGCTTGGTACAAAGCCGCGCTATCGATTTCATCCTGCAAATTTACCAAGTAACGGACTCTATTTTTTCGATTTTTCATTTGATACTTTAACTAGGTATTAATAGCTAGTATTATCTCTCCATTCATGACCACGGCATTCTAAGAGCAGTATATGAACGTCCTGCTCCGGGAACATGACACACCATTGAAAGACGTAGCGGCTTTTGCTTGATTGTCCACCCGTCTATTCAACTCTCTTCCGTTTTTTCAGGTGGCTCAACATTTGGTAAATGGATCGTACCCTCGGTACCGGAACCCACCATGGATCTTAACACAAAGAGTCTGATTCTCTGTTGGACCTTGTCGTTAAGACATTCTGAATAGGAAAGACACTGCCCCCTTCAGCACGATCCTAAAAGTATGGCTTCCAGAGTGCCTGGTACCCGGGGAAGATTCAATTTTCTTCGATATCGTCAGAGAAGTACTGAGGAATCGGAATTATCTCTTGATTAGCCAACATCTCGTCATGAGCCTTTGGGTGGTTGGGAACTATATATTAACGTCCGAAACGAAATCCCACCAAAATAATTCTACGTCGAGGGAATTAAATGAAATGGACAACCTTTTAATAATGGTCGGTTTTTTAGGGTGAGGGATAGGTCGTAGCTCCTAGGTGCAGGTTCTGGAGCATGACACTTACCGTGAGCGCGATTTTCGCTGATCTCGACACTGAGACGCTGAAACAGCATAAAAGCGGGAACGTTATAAAGACCGAAAAAAAGTGATAATCGCCGCTTCTCGTTCCCAAAACAGCCACAGTCGCTTTTTCTCGATAAGCATAAACGTCACATCCCATCCTTGTCGACCATAGTTGTTCATCACTTCCTCCATTTTTGCAATTGGGAGCTTACTGGCTCCAAAAAAGAGACTACCGAGTAACCCTTCGGTTACCACTTCGATTTTGAATTGTTTCGTCACAGGCATTCCTCCTTCATGAATATGATATGAGACCCTTTTCCTATTATTTTAAATTATCGTGGTCATAGACAGGACTTGAAGGTTTTATTATAGCCGGCTTCTTAAGCTGAAAGAGAAGGAGGTGAAAAGGAAGGCAAGAAATTTCCCTCCGCCAAATCGATGGTCAATCGAGCCCATCCAACGGTTTAAGTACCCTCTAGCCTCATCTAGTGCACCGCCAGTTATAGCTTGTGCGTGATCAACCACCTTTCTCGCACAACATCTAGGGTTTGTGCCAGTTGTTAATCGGAAGAAAGAGAACTATTGTGAAAGTAAGAGTGAGGAATTTTTAAGGTCGATGTGGATATGGTTTGAATAGGGTTAATGAAAGTAAAAATATCATACATGGAAGAGACCTCCACAATTGTGAAAACAGTTTTTAATGCTTTGTTTGTCAGCCCTATGCTATCCAAAATTGTAACCTGAAAATAAGGAGGTGCTATAATGAGAGGCGCAAAATCCAATACATATAAAGACCGATGGGGATCCGTCTTGAGTTTCTGCGGGATCCTTGGGGTCGTGTTGATGAGCGGATTTTCAGTAGTGACGGAAAGAGCATGGGCGAAATCGGACGGGCCAACTCAAGCCCAGATTATGCTGGGAGGTTCAAAATATTTCGTCAAAGGGAAACTCATCAATATTCAGGGCGATTATTATTGGATTAGAACGTCCAATGGTGACAAAATCCGGTTACGAGTTTCCCATGACACCAATATGTTTTGTGAGTCACCGGTGAATGGACAGAAAAATCCAGACGTCACAGGAAGTGGGAAAGCCCCTCACACCAGTAAAGGGTTTCGCATTGGCGATTGTCCACCCGAACCCGGGCAGTATATAAAGGCGGAAGTGGATGATTTAGGCAAAGCCAGTTATCTCCGAACCATGGGCCCCGGGAAAATGCCCACCACCACTGAGCGCTTAGGGCTCCCGCAAGATTATTTTATTCTGCCAGTGGTGAAGGGGGTGTTAATGGCCTCCGATGCCATAGACTCCAAGGTGCAATCATCGGATGGAGTGACAATCGGAAGCCTAGAGAAAATTATCCTTGATTCGAAGAAAGGCGAGATTGCGTATGCGATCGTGGCTCTGAATCAAGGGTCCATTACCACCAATGGCATGGAAGTGGCCGAGGGCAGCTTGATGCCCGTGCCGTGGGAGTTAGTCGAAAACGGGCGCACTGGAGATCCTGTCACGCTGGATGTCACGGGTGCTCAGCTTGCTCGCATTCCCACCTTTGGCCGTGATATGTCTGTGATGGATGTCCGGGCGTATTGGGAACTGTCCGAGGAAACGGAGACCCAACCGGCCGAGTTTCTTGAGTCGAGGGAATATCATGGATCAGACCGGGTAGCGGAATTAGAGCTGGCCGCCGCTCGGGCCCAATTCGAAGCCGCGCGAGACCGATATCTCAACTCAAAAACACTCTATCAGTCTGATTTAGAGGCGATGGAGAGGGCGCGAAAAAGTTGGGCGGACGCTGTTCATAAATTCCGATTTGATTCAGACAAGACCATTCAACAAGAACTTCAAAAGCAAATTTTCAGATAAAAAATCGGCCTCGAAAGAGGTACAATCGTAATCTACTTCAGCCGGGCGGATGCGTTGTTCTAAATTCGCCCGGCAATATTTTCTCATCGACGAGAGATTTGGTTAACCGAGGCCCTCCCTTATGAAACCCCGGAGAAAGAGGGAGACCAGAATAAAATTGTAAACCTATTGGATAAAAGGTTGGAACAATCTGTGGAGAAATTGTCGAAGAAAAAAATAAGAGATTCTATGAAACAAGGAAAGTGTCTAATTTCCTCAGGGCTATTGTGTTTATTGTGGGAAAAGAGGAAATTGTTCAGGCCATACGCCGGGGCTTTATCACCTTGAGGTTATCAAACCGGGGTTAGTCCTCAATGAGCCAGTCTTTATGATCCTGTGGGAACCGACCCACGATGAGAAAAAATACCGAACCCCGAGAGCTTTTTTCTCATCAGAGTAGCCACCCAGGCTGAACGGTCCCCGAATCCGGGGAAAGGTAAGAAACGAAGGAGGTGAGGACGTGAGTGAAGTCTGGGAAAAAGTTGATGGGATGAAATGGGATAACGATGGGGGCAAGGCAGAACTCGAACGACTGAGGCGCGAAGGATTTGTGCTTATTGAACCCATCGAACTGCACCCGGTGCCTGATGAGGACGCCTATTGGATTCGGTGTGAAGCGCCATTTCAGGAGGACTAAAGGGGTGCGACTCAGGCAAAGGAGGCCGCGGTAGACGAGACTGTACCACCAGCTTCTTTCTTCTTACGCCAATCTGTGGCCCCTCAATCAACTTAAGGAAGAGCCGAGCCGGTGTCTGACCGTGTTCGTTGGGTGGATGACAATGCCGAAGAACTGCAGCAACTTAGCTGATTTCAATTACGGACCAAACCGAGGAGGCGGCTTTGTCGACCATAGACGTTCTTAATAGCCATTTACGAGCGTTTGCCACTGGGGAGGCCGAGGAAATTATCAAGGACTTTACCGAGGATTCCGTCTTTTTCCTACCTGAGGTCATTCTGAGAGGCCCGGATGCTATCCGATCAATTTACAAAGCATTCTTTGACGGCCTTTTCAAGCCCGGTACCTATACCATGACGATGGATCGAATCGAAGTTGTGGGAGACGTCGCGTATATCGTGTGGCATTCCATTAATAAGGATGCGGACGTAAAGCTTGGCACCGACACCTTTGTGATCCGGGACAGAAAGATTTCGGTGCAGACCGAGGCCTTTTGGATGGAAAGCAAATAGTGTGACATTAGCTGGTCGTATTGATGATGCCCCTAGTGAATACAGCCACCGGGATCACTTGTCCGAAACACGTTGGCTATCCAGTGATTGCTGTCGCAACCGGCATTCCCGTCCGCAAGATCATAGGTCGTGTTATTAAACGCCCTGTTTTCAAGCACCTTCTTATTAACCACTCCTCTCGCGAGCCAAATCCCAATGTGGTTGTGCTTCGCCGTATACCCTGTTATTTAATTGCCTGATCCGTCAAGAAGCTAAAGGCCATCGAAGGCGTTGTCTTGTGCAATAATTTCTGTCAGCCTATTGCGATTGCCATCGATGCTAAAGCCAATTCTGTCACCAGGAATGGCGCGATTATAGCTAATCCTAATTTTCCTCACCCTCAAACTCAAACCCGTCACGCAATGACGATTCCGTTTAGGACCTGGGCCTTTTGTCCTATCAAAAGAATCCCATTATTCGATGCGCGGTCACACTCGACCGTATGTCCCAGTAGGTTGAGAATGGCTGGCCCCTCGACCACTTAAGTTTCGTGGACTTTTCGCTTCTCGATGGCCTTTGCAACAGAACGAACGAGTTTCTCTGTTTCGACCGGCTCCACCAAATAGTCGGCTAATACACCCTCACGGACCAGAGCTGCCAGATTGCTGGTTTGAATTAGTTGGTCGTACATTTCAGCCTCATACTGAACAACATCCCAAAGCAGTTTGGCGGCCGTCCCTCCTAAGATCTCCGTATGAAAAGGCTTATGTTTTCCAATCAGGTCTTGCATCGTAGCATCTCCCGTGACATCCACAATAAGGTGCACCTCCCTGTTTAAAATAAGAGTTGGAATGTGAGCGGCGATAGGAATACCCAGCTCCTTCGCTTTCCCCAGCGCGGGAGCCTGAGGATCTTTGTCTGCAATTCCCAGAATGTCAATCCGTGGAAGCCGCCTCAATATTTCGAGCAAGGCGCTTCCTCCCCTTCCAGCTCCAAGAATTGCGATGTTGAGATGTTCTGTGGTCTCGGTTTTGCTTGAGGGAGGGCCTGTCAGGCCAATTAAGGCAATACTGGGAAATTGCTTATTGAAATAATCGAGGGTCTCTCTATTTTTCGAATTGTTTGTATTAACTAGCACCACTTCGACCAACAAGGGGTTATTTCCATAATGAATCGCTTCAATAGCCTCAGTGTTATTCGTGGCCTCTATAACTCCAAAGCCGCCTTGGGTCAAAGCATTTCTCATCGCTAGGCGAATGTCATAGTTTTCTTCTATAAGAAGGACATACCCGCGCGATTCACCCACGGATTGGTGCCAGGGTTGGATGGTTGGGGATTTTTGCACAGTCATAAATTCCCTCCTTCTGAATTCCTTCTATTCTGAAAGACTCCAGCGCTTCCCCTTCGAGACAATTTTACCTCGTTAATGTCTATAAGAGGATTAAGATTTGGCCCACCATTGCTCTTTGCTATGAGAATCCTTTTTGACGGTTTTGGTGAACCCTGAGATGTCCCTGCGGCTCAGATTCCCTTTTGGAACAAGGCGGGGATCCTGATACCCCCAGGCCTGCAGGGGCACCACATACTGCTCTCCCGAGAGGAAGGGGCCATAACAGACGCCTTTATGTATCCGGGAAGAAGAATCATGCATTTTCTGCTCATAGCGGTGCATGAGTATTTTCCATACCCACGTGGGTACCTTTTCTCTTTCATCTGGATATACGTAGCCAAATAGCAATAAATGACTGAAGAAAATTTCCCAATGGGCCCCAAACCGCCGCAGCAATCGGCGCCAGTTCATCTGTGTGCCACAAGCCTGAATCAAATGAATAATGTCAGCCCCATCATAGCGATGGCGTTCCATCACGTAGGCTTTCATCCATATCATTTCTTCCGGGGGAATAAGGCCAACGACGTGTCCATCAAGCGTTCGAGATATCGAATGGCGAAACCACCCTTCATCGACATCACAAAGGCCATTCCCCGAACTAAAGATAACATCTATGACATAATCGTGGTATTGGACTTTGCCCAACCAGTGGGGGAAAGTGGTTTCGGTGGTGTAGCCGGCGTCAGCGAGCATGTGCAAAACGTATTCAAATTCCCGTGGGGTCACAAAAAGATCAATATCTTTCGTGTCCCGGGCGATGCCGGTATAGGCCGCAAATGCGTACGATCCGCCGATTAAAAATCTCTGCCCTGCGCACCGAAGCAGGGCCAGGACACCGAGATAAAAATCCCGAAATGAAGCAATGGAACTCAGTTCTGGGACAAAAGGGAGACTTTTGCCCTCACGGGATTTTGACAAAACGTCCGGAGACATTTTTTTAAGACTTGTCTTCATGACAGTTACACTCATGGGCCATTTTAACCCTTCAAAGGCATGAGGTACGAGAAAAATGGCGCCTGGGAGGGGTTAGCTTGTTGAAGAAGGGGCATCGCCACATTAAAAACCGGAATGTTATTTCGTGTCACTCCCTGCAATTTTCCGTGATGGGCGTGGCCATGAAACACCGCATTGATAGAATGCTGTACCAATACATCCTCAAACATACTGGACCCAAGGAATGGAATAATCTCTTCGGGCTCCCCCTCGACCGTCTGGCGAATTGGCGCGTAATGGAGAAGACCAATCCGATAAATACTATTGGACCTATTGAGCGCTGTTTCAAATTTGGCTGCTTCCTTTTGCCCCTCCTTCACCATTTCTTTGAAGGATAGTTCTCCCCACGGCTTCAAAGCATAATCTCCAAATCCCCCGGCGAATCCTTTCGTACCAATAAAATCCACCCCGTTTATCGTCTGGACATCGCCGTCGAGCACCATCATCCCCGATTCACGTAGAATGTGGGTCACCGTCTCGGCCATCCCCAACTCAAAATCATGATTGCCCAGCACGCCGAGAATGGGACACCGCAGGGGAGCCAGTATTTCGGCTAACATGGTTGCCTCGGAAGGAGCGCCGTGATGGGTTAAGTCCCCGCAAAGGAGTACCACATCGGCTTCTTTATCAATTTGGTCAAAGAGCGATTTTAAAAATTCCGTATCTGTATATGGACAATGTAAGTCTCCCATCGCCGCGATGTGCATTGTGTCGGCCTCCGAAACGGCAGGCTGGCTCCCTTCCTCATTCCAGGGAAGTTCTTTTGTTCTATCCATACAGACTGTTCCTCGCCTTGGCCATCGGCTATAATCTCATCGTTATTGCAGCCTGCTCCAAACTTTCCTCATACCAAAATTGGCCTGGATAGGAACCGGACGGAACAGGATGGTCCACATCGGCATTGACCGCCAAGCGGAAACCGATTCATTTTTGACAGACTAATCCCCAGTGTATGGGTCTAAAATAGTATGGAGGTGCCATAAACGAGATGTGGCTTGTGATTGTCCAACAGATCATGACACTCAAAAGGCGGTGAAGTCTGTCCTCAGCCAATTCACCTAGATTAATTTCATAAATCGAATCTTAAGATTTTAGGGTGGCTATAACCTCTTTTCGTCGTGCTCGGTTTTTAAGGACAAAAGGATGCTGCCCAAATCGATTTTGAAGTATCAGGGGATCAAGAATCTCTCCACATTGCATACATCGGAACGCCCAGAAGCCGTTGTTGCCGGTCTCGTCATGTAGATCAAAACAAAACTCCCTCGCCATTAATCCCTCACACCGATAGCACCTAACTGAATTCTGACCTTCAAATTTTAAATATTCAGCGTGAAGATTTGTTTGGCTGGACTTAGTATTTTCCCTATACGCCATGGCATCCTCCGTACTGTTCGGGTTTTCTATTCCTACTTTTCGGAAGACTATCTATTTCAATAGTCAAACCTACCATTCCGCAATAGTTTTGTGACCTGCCAAAAACCCTAGGGCCCGAAAGTAGTTCGGCCTTGCTTGACTATCTCGGAGAAAAATTGAAACGTCGCGGGGAATGCCAGGTCGGTAGGGGTTGGAGGGTGTCCCTCAAATTATCGTCGTTTTTACCCTTTGGGGAGGAAGAGGGGAAGTTTCAACCCTTCTCGGGCCACAAACGTTTGGGGAAATATCTGCTGAGCCATGAATTGTCGCCTATCGAGTTGTTCATCTGTCATCTCCGGATCATGATGAAATAAAAAAAGTTGCTTAGTCTCTGCCTCAACGGCCAGTTGGACAACATCCTCCCAGGCGCTATGGCCCCATCCCTTTTTGTCTTTTCGTAACTCTTCCCGGGTATATTGGGCATCGTGGATTAGAATATCGACCCCAGAAGTCTCTTTGAGTACGGTTGGTGAAAGAGTCTCAACCTCGTGTTCATGGTCTGTGACGTAGGCAATCCGAACTCCCTCTAAGTCCAATATATACCCAAGAGCAGCATTCGGATGCCGGAGGCGAAATGACTTGACTGTGACCTCTGGGAAAATGGTTACAGTGTCATTGGATCCAATCTCCTGAAAGTGCAAATTCGATTGATAAAGATCTTTCATCTCGATTGGAAAAAACGGATGCTGGAATTGCCCCTCAAGGAGTTGGAAAAGACTATTCTGGCGTTTGCTTTCCCCATAAATTGTGAAGTGGTTTCCCGGTGAAATGGCAGGGACAAAAAAGGGCAAACCTTGAATGTGATCCCAATGAGTGTGGGTTAGAAATATACTCCCTTTCAACGATTCTAGGTCGCCCCGGGTCATGAGTTGGTTCCCTAGATTCCGCAACCCCGTTCCCGCATCAAAAATCACAATGTGATTTTGATACTCTATGCTGACACACGAGGTGTTCCCACCAAATACCATGGTGTCAACCCCAGGCGATGGGATGGAACCCCGAACCCCCCAAAACGTTAAGGTCGCTGCTGAAAACACGAAAGTTTGCTTCTCCTGGCGTTCCGTTTGCGATCAGGCCTGATAGAAAGCCCCATATGGATAGACGTCATGTTGATTTTTGAAAGTCAAGGAAATTTCTAGGTAATAGAACCCGGTTTGAATGTCTTCTATTTCAGAATCGCCAAGCGAAGGCCCAGAATAAACAACTGTTGAAGTTGTTCTTGTTCAGGTCAGATGCTCACAATCCATTAGTTTCACCTAACCATTACCATTTACGAAGGAGAAGAATGATCGAGCCAACGCTGCGCGCTTTCTAAGGCGGCCAGTTCCGCCTCCTCCTCCGTTGAAAAATTGGCCGTAGAATAATCTGAATGGGATCGAGTGTCCTGGGCATCTAACGGGGTCACGAGCCATTTGCAAATCCATCCTGATTTTCTCATTTCAGCTTCTAACGTAATAGAGTGGTCTCTATAGGTGTGGACTTTTTCCATTTTTCAAATTTTCCTGATTTCGGACATTCTTTATTTCGAGCAGCGGGTTCAGATGTTCATCAAGTGATCATCTAGCTCCGGTAATCTTTCTCATCGTTCTGAGGTTGCCAGGTAAGGTTTTGATTTTTAGCTTAAAATTACCTTAGTTGGAGAACATCGATAACTGCCAAAAACCCTAGTCCCGAAACAAATAATTTGAAGACAATTGATTCAGAAGCGAAGTTTGTAATTTTGCTGAAATTGGACTACAAAAACGGACAAGAGAATCCCCATTTGCTCCCAGACTAGGGATATGTAGAGTTGTTTTTAACGCTTGTCGTCTTAAACTCACAAGTAGGTGTTTCATGATTAGGATATTATCCATTTTTTATTCCCTAGCCCCTTGAGTGCACGTTTCTTCTTTCACGGCTTTCAACATCAAAACAATTGCACGAGTTGGGGGGTGAGTCCCTAAAAAAAGAAGGTGAAATCCTTTTCTTCACGAATATAAAAATAAGGTTGGAGACCAGACTATGGCGACTGTCACTGTTGAAGAAATGATGAACCGGAAGGATTGGGAAGGGTTACAAGAACGGCTTTTAACCGTGCCTGCTCCCGAGGTTGCCGAAGTCCTTGGGAATGTAGATAAAGCCGATAGAGTGCTGCTGTACCACATGTTACCTCCCTGGCAGGCAGTGGAAGTCTTTTCATACTTGAGTAAGGATTTCCAAGAATTCCTATTAAACGAAATGACTAATGAAAACGCCAGCCAGCTGTTAGCCAAACTCCAACCTGACGACCGGACTGTCTTGTTAGCAAGCCTTCCGAAGCCGACGCTGTCCCGCATTCTCAATCTTCTCAGTCCACAAGACCTCCACAAAGCTCGCGAACTCTTAGGATATCCGGAAGAAAGTGTCGGAAGGTTGATGACTCCCGACTACGTTGCCGTCCTTCCCGGATGGACAATTGAACAATCCCTTGTTCATATTCGAAAGCACGGAAAGGGCTTTGAGACCATTGGGGTCATTTATGTGACAGATGTGAGCGGGAAACTCTTGGACGCACTGGAACTCGAACGTTTGGTCCTGGCGCACCCTTCGGATCGGGTTGAGCAGATCATGGACAACTCCTTTGTCGCCGTCTATGCTCAAGAGGATAGAGAAGAAGCGGTGCGCAAAATGCAAAAGTATGATCTTCTGGCCCTTCCCGTGGTTAATGCAAAGGGAATCCTCCTCGGTGTTGTCACGACTGATGACGCTTTTGATGTGGCCGAGGAAGAAGCCACGGAAGATATTCAAAAAGGCGCGGCTGTAGAACCCTTGAAGACCAGCTATCGAGATTCCAGCGTGTGGGCTTTGTATCAAAAGCGGATCCCCTGGCTTGTTGTCTTAATGTTCGTCAATTTGGCCGCATCAGAGGTGATCGCGATATATGAGGAAACGCTGGCTTCTGCCCTGGCGTTAGCTTTTTTTATTCCGCTCCTAATGGGGAGCGGAGGGAACACGGGATCTCAAGCCGCAACTCTTATGGTTCGGGCCTTGGCCACGGAAGATTTTAGAGGATCGCAATGGCTCAACGCGTTGTTTAAGGAAATAGCAGTTGGGATCACGCTTGGCGTCACGCTGGGAATGGGAGTTGGCCTGATTGGATATCTCGAAGGGGAATGGGTCATTGGGATAGCGGTCGGATTAGCCATGGGGGCAATTGTATTAGTGTCCAATCTACTCGGGCTATTGTTTCCGGTCATTATGACCAAGCTTCGAATCGATCCAGCAGTGGCCAGTAGTCCTATGGTCACCTCAACTGCAGACATTACGAGCCTACTATTATATTTTTCCATTGCGACTTTTATTTTGGAAAGGATGGAGGTAACAGGCATCTAAGGCAATACGTAATCGAAGTTTAATTTGCTGTGTTCTGTCATTTTGCTTTCGCGGGTTCAAACTCACAAATACTTTTGAGCGCAATCATGACGTCAGCATTGGAAAGTTCGGGATGGTCTGGATGTGCATGAACGATTGCATCATTTATTGATATGATACCTTGCAGCTTTCCATCGTGACCCAGCACCGGTAGGCGTCGGAACTTTCCCGCCCCCATGATCTGGAGGGCTCTTTTCATATCATCATCTTCTGAACAGGAATCGACTCGTCCACTGGTCACCTCGCCTACGCTTATCTCCGAACCTGGTTTGCCTTTTGTGGCGAGTGCGATGGCAATGTCTCGATCGGTAATAATTCCTACGACCTGACCCTGCGGCCCCACGACCGGTAGGACACCGCAGTCACTGTCCCACATCATCACAGCCGCCGCCGCTAAACTGGTATGGGTTTCACACACCGTCACATTCTTTTTCATAAGATCTCGGACTTTCATGACAGAAGTTTTTCTTTTGCTTCTATTGATGTCTCCCCGAGACGCGTTGGCCTTTGAATCGTTGTTATTCAGGTGAAGGATGGCAACCGGATTTGTATCTTCCCCGGTCGGTTCTTGGATCTTCTTCTCTTGTTGATGACAAGGGGTACTCCTCAAATACGGCATGTTCCAATATTAATTAAGGGAGTTCCTTTTCCCTTAGTGGCATCCGGAAACCCCGAAAATTCCGTACCTTCGTTCCTACCTCTTTTAAGGTGCCCCCTTAATTAAAATAGCCGAACGTGCCGATCCACCCCCTGACTGGATACTTAAAAACAACAGCCCGGTACCGACCGTATCGGGCACCGTCACCTTCAGCTTTTGATCGCTGATATATGTCAGATCTTTTCCCTCTTCAACCCCAATGGTCAGCCCAAATAAACATTCTTTTTTCTTTCCAAAGTACTTCCCTGTAACGAGGATCTTATCCCCTGGTTTAACTTCACTCGGTTCTACGGATATGATTTCCGGGCGCTTGCTTGAATCGCAAATTGGATCGGCATTGACTTTTTTCTCATCAAACCCTTTGATCGCTTCGGGAATGACCGTCTCGCCTAAATACTCTTCAGGAGCGATCGTGGTCGATTGCCCGAAGGCCGGATGAATTCCCGCGATCAGAATACTCCACAAAACAAAAACAGTTGAACGGAATGGACTCCACATAGCGTGTCGTTTCAAAGAGAAATTGCCAGAAACGGTTTTGAGATTTAAAGAACGTCCCCGGTTCCAGTGAGATTTCCCGATTCTCCTCCTAAGTAGTCGCCACACTTAGAGCATACCAACAAACCCGTCGGTTCGCCACTAGGATAATATTCTTGCTCAGCGGTCGGATGTTGGCAATCAGGTAATTCTCTGGATTGCCAAACCACACGCAACTGTTGAGCTTGTTCAATGGTCATGGTTCGAGCCTGTCCTTCCGATTTACTTTTTCTGTTTTATTTTCGACTTTTGAAAGAATTTTACCCCTTATTCCCTTGATTTTAATAAAGAAATGAATTTAATTAGCTAACCGTGTCTAAATAAAGGTCGAACGAAAGAGTATGCCCGGCCAGCGGATGGTTGGCGTCTAGGGTTACTGTGGTGTTAGAGATGTCAGTGACCCTTACCACCATGGACTTTTCATTGTCTTGATTGGTGTTTAGTTTTAGCCCTATTTCGGGTTTTATCCCTCGCTTGGTAAATTCCTCGCGTTCTAATTCCACCACTAAATCAGGATTGTGGGGCCCATAGAGGTTTTTTTCAGAAACCTGGACGGTTTTGCTCTCTCCAGGGCCCATACCTAATACAGCGTTATCAACCGCTGGAAGTACCTTCCCTTCACCCTGAGTAAAGGTCAGGGGCTCCTGACTGGAGGTTTTGTCAACGACAGTTCCATCTATCAGTTTGGCCGTATAGTGGATGGAAACTCTATCTCCTTTTTGAACCCGGACCATTGGGACCTCCCAAAATAAAATTTAATTAAATTCTAGGTTTTATCAGTAATTGACCTCAGGCGGCCTTGCGGAAAATTGGAATTGATCGAAAGGCATCAACTTATCTTAAATCATGTCAAGATCAATTGAGGTGCCCTTCAAAAATGAACAAGGCTTCTTGGAGTTGTTTGTGCAGGATTGGTTTTGAAAGGTGTCCTTTCACCCCCACCGCGAAAGACTCCATAACTAAATTCCTGGAGGGATTCGAAGACATAGCAATAACCGGAATTCTTGGATACTGGGATCGAAGGTCGTTTAACACCATAAGGGTATTTCTTTGGAACATATCGAGGCTTAGCAGAACACCATCTATTCGAAAGGTATGGAGAACCTCTAACCCATGCTTCACATTGTCGGCTAAATAAATGCCGTACCCTTTCGACCCTAAGTATTTTTGGAGGCCTGCCAAATTTTTCTTCTCTTCCTCAAGAATTAACAGTTGTTTTGCCATTGTCATCCCTCCTACCACATTCTTCTTTTCACTAAAAAGAAAGTATCCTCTCCACATCATCGATATATTGGTTGATCATCTTACGGCAATACCTCTCTTCAGGAGTCTGTTCTCAAAAAGCAAAGCCTTGACATTGGCGTTCGAAAAGAAAAATTCATTTTTTAACAGGATACTCCCATTTCCATAGACAACAACTGGCAATAACCCTAGTTGCTCCAAAACAAGTTTGTTCTTTGGAGCTTGATGGCCAATTCAGTCCATCGGGCCTTTTGACATCCCTAGGGTTCTTCCCAGTTAAGGTTTCACAATGTTTGGGATAATGTGAAAATATGGAAAACCTAGTTGGTAAGCCTGAGCATCAAAGGTGGCGATTTTCTACATCCTTAAAGTCAACCTTCAATGAGGATGCGGAAAAACGATACGAAAATAAATTCAAATCGAAATGATTAAATGAAAAAAGGAGGATATCGTGAATGGTAAACAATATATCGGGATACTAATCATGACCGGTGTGGCAAGCCTTTTGGGGAGCAGCTTGGTAAGCAAGTTCATATGGACAGACCATGTGATAGCTCAACCAGGTCACCGGGGCATTATCACAACACAAGGAATTCGTTTGGTGAACGAAGAGGGAAAAGTGCGGGCCAGTCTGGCATTGTGGGATGGTAAGCATCCTGCTCTCATTCTATCTGATGACGTTTGCGACCGAAGAGCCTCTTTCTCGGTCTACCCTAATGAGCGCGCTGGATTTGCCTTTTTCGGAGATGATTGCAAACGCAGGGCTGCCTTGGAATTAGAGGCTGACAGGTTGCCGGAACTCGTTCTGAGAGACCAATTCGATGTTCCCCGTTACCGAGTGCATCTTCTCAAAGATGGGAGTCCACGTATTGTGCTTTACGGACCCAATGGCAAGAGTGTATGGAATGCTCCCGTTCAGGAACAAGAAAAAAGAAAGTGAACCGAAAGAAGCGCCCAAAATTGAAAAATTCCTCCTCTGTGACGGTCGAAGTTTTCGGCAGCCGTCATTATATGTCTCAATTCATACGAGTTCATCCAGGGACCGGAAATTCAACACTGTCAAGAATAAAGTTCCTATTAATTTCGAATTTTTAGTCTGCATTAGGCAAAAAAGGGTTGTGCCTGAGTCTCGCATTGTCACGAATCTCTAATAAATGGGGTTACTGTTCCCTAGTGGTTTAGTCCAATTCAAGATTTAGTTTCCATGGCGGAAACGAGTTCGAGATGGCAAGGAAGCGCGGTGATCGTGGTTTGGTGGAAGTGGGTCTATAACCATGAACCCCCACACAAACTAAATTCCAATTGGTAAACTAGGGTTTTTGCCAGTTGTGGTTTAAGTCGATTGAGATATCTTTAATACACACAATCGGTTGGCGTCGTCTAAGGGATAAGATCTAAAAACGTGGTTTTGTTACTCAGCAACAAAATCATTATCGATTTTCCTCAGTAAAGAAAATTCACCTCTCTACTGAGGGCGTTTTTTCCAGTTATTTCCCAACCAAGTAGAGAAATGTGCGCTGAGGTAATTTCTTGGCTCGGCGCGCGCCAAGGGGAGTCTTGGACTAATTCCAAGGGTTTTTTGAAAATGTCTGCATTAAACTAAGAAATGGATTTGCCAGTAAATAGTATTCAGGTATCTGCAAAAGTAAACTTTAGAGAGGAGGTGGGGTGTTGAGAAGGATCGCTAAATCCATAAACCGTGGAACATCTCCACCCAGAGTCTTTGATGGCAAATCAATTGTTAAGTATCGAAGAAAAAAAAGATATCCTGGCAAACCTACAAAGCATTTTAAACCTGAAAAGTAGGGCCTTTCACATCCCGATGAAACGTGGGGCCCCCGGGATAATGGATTCCTGTAGCTAAACCGCATACTACCAAGGCCATTTTTGCTTAAAATGAATGGCTAAAAAACGGGAAACCGGGCGCATCGCGCTCCCCAATGTTCCTGTCGTTGCAATGCTCAATCTTTTGTGGGAAGAATTCATATTCCGACAAAACGCCCTGAGGTATCCTAATTCCGCCTTGGATGGACATACCAATAATTTTCGGACTGCTGACCCCAATGTAAGAATGTGTAAGAGAAATCAAGGAAGAACGAAGGAGCTCAAAAAATGTGTGGAATTCTAGGCCAGATAAATTTCAAAGAGGAACTGGTTGATACCACATCGCTTTCTCGAATGAGTATGATAATGAAGAAACGGGGTCCCGATGGGTCTGGACTGTATGCTCAGGGCCGACAGGCATTCGGACACCGGCGGTTAAAAGTCATTGACCTGAGCTCTGCTGCCGATCAGCCCATGGTTGACTCTACTTTAGGGTTAGGCATTGTTTTTAATGGGGCAATTTATAACTACCCTGAGTTACGAAGAGAATTACAAGCCAAAGGGTATCAGTTTTTCTCAAAAGGAGATACGGAAGTCATTCTTAAGGCTTACCATGCGTGGGGAAATGAATTCGTCTGCCGTTTGAATGGCATGTTCGCCTTCGCCATGTGGGAAAGAGATTCCGGGCGTGTCATTCTTGGGCGTGATCGATTAGGAATTAAACCCTTGTACTTTTCTGAAACGCAGGAATGGTTTCGATTTGCCTCCTCCCTGCCGGCTCTTTTAGCAGGAGGCGACATCGATACCAATATCGACCCTATCGCCCTGCATTACTATTTGATGTTTCATGGAGTCGTCCCGCCGCCGCACACTTTAGTAAATGGGGTAAAGAAGCTCGAACCAGGCACGATGATGATCATTGACCCCAACGGTACACGGAAGCAGTGGAGTTATTGGGAACTAAGCTTTGGTCAACGAGATGAAGATTCCGGCTTGAATGAACAGGAGTGGCAGGAACTCGTCTACGAATCGCTCCGATTGGCTGTTCGGCGAAGATTAATTGCCGATGTACCGGTAGGGGTATTGTTGTCAGGAGGGCTCGATTCTAGTCTCATTGTGGGTCTATTAGCGAGAGAAGGTGCCAGAGGACTGAATACCTTTTCAATCGGGTTTGAAACAGTCGGGGAGGAAAAAGGCGATGAATTTCACTATTCAGACATCATCGCGAAAGAATTCTCGACTTGCCATCACAAACTTCCCGTTAACACGACCCACGTCTTGCCAAATCTTGAAGGGTGTATCCAGGCCATGTCCGAACCGATGGTCAGTCATGATGCGATTGGCTTTTATTTATTGTCAAAGGAAGTCGCCAAGCATGTCACGGTGGTTGAAAGTGGACAAGGGGCTGATGAGATATTTGCTGGATACTTTTGGTATCCCCCGCTACTCGAAAGTCGTCATCCGGTTAAAGATTATCAGAAGATTTTTTTCGATCGAGACCAAGAGGAGTACCAACGCATGGTTCATCCACGGTTCCATGATAGGGATTTTAGTTACAATTTCGTTAAGCGTCATTTTGCTCAACCGGGAGCTACTCGGCCCATCGACAAAGCCTTAAGACTGGATACCACCATCATGCTGGTTGACGACCCGGTTAAACGAGTGGACAATATGACCATGGCCTGGAGCTTGGAAGCTCGCGTTCCATTTTTAGATCATGAAGTCGTTGAATTAGCTGCCAGGATTCCGTCTGAGCTGAAAGTCGCCCAAGGGGGCAAAGGAATCCTTAAAGAGGTAGCCCGAAAGATCCTACCGTCCGAAGTCATCGATCGCCCCAAAGGGTATTTCCCCGTACCGGCTTTGAAATATTTGCGAGGCCCTTACCTGGGACTTGTTCGAGAAGCGCTGTTTTCTCAAACGAGCCAAAGGCGGGAATTATTCCAACCTCCTTACCTTGAAGAGCTGATGAAAAACCCTGATGACCATATCACCCCATTGCGGGGGTCTAAATTATGGCAGCTGGGGGTGTTGGAGTTATGGCTTCAAACCCACAATCTCTAACCCTTCTCAATTGACAAAATGGCTTTTCACCTTTTTCAATTATCAAATTCCCGCCATTCAGCCATTGGCCCCACAATTAAGAATTGGGAAGGGGGCCCGGCACGGTATAAAGGCAAGAAACTTCAATCGAATGTCACACAAGAATGTGGATGGGGGAGATTGCTCTTTGCGCATACATTCCACTCACCTGCGGCCGTCGTTTCAGAGTTGGTCAAAGAACGAAAGGGAGCCCGCGATATCGCTTTCTATTTACGGGACCCTCATGTCGTCCTGGCCCTCAAGCCCCAGAAATTCTTTCTCGATCCTTCCCATTCTTATCGTTTATGGTTAACCGACTCCCATATCATTAAAGGCCAACAGGATGGATTCGTGGTAGTTTCCATCCAATCTGAATCCGATATTGCTGCCTTAAATCGGATCTATGCTTCTCGCAAGATGGTGAAAGTAGATCCGAATTTTCTTCGTCAACACCGTCGAACCAAAGAATTGACATACCTCGTGGCAAAGGATCAATCTACAAAAGAGGTCATTGGGGTGGCCATGGCCATTGATCATTGTCAGGTATTTCAAGACCCCGAACGGGGGAGTAGCATCTGGAGCCTTGCGGTCGACCCGCAAACGTCTCATCCAGGTGTGGGGGAAGCATTGATTAGAGAACTTGTTATCCGGATGAAGAAACGTGGCTGCTGCTACGTGGACCTGTCCGTCCTGCACGATAACCATGAAGCCATAGCGCTATATGAAAAACTTGGGTTTCAACGAATTCCAGTTTTTACAATAAAAAATCGCAATCCCATTAATGAAAAACTCTTTACCGGCCCTTCCCCGGATCCAAACCTTAATCCCTACGCGACCATCATTGTCAATGAAGCACGGCGCCGAGGCATTGACGTGGATGTCTTAGATGCGGAAAACGGGTATTTTCGTTTGTCGTTTGGTGGACGAAAAATTACCTGTCGAGAATCACTCTCCGAATTAACTTCCGCTATTGCGATGAGCCGGTGTGCGGATAAGAAACTGACTTTACATATACTAAAACGTGCGGGGTTAACCGTTCCCCATCAAATGGAGGTCGCAAGCCGAAAGGAAAATGGGAAGTTTCTTCGGCAATGTGGTGCCATCGTCGTCAAACCTGCATGTGGTGAACAAGGAGCTGGAATCAGTGTCGAGGTTCGAACGGCCAGAGAAATGGAAAAAGCCATTTCCCATGCAGCAAAGTTCGGAGACCGCGTACTCCTTGAACAATACGTGAAAGGAGAGGACTTGCGCATCATCGTGATTAATTACCACGTGGTGGCGGCGGCAATCCGACGCCCCGCCAGGGTCGTCGGAACGGGAAAACACTCGATTGGTCAATTAGTCGAACGGCAGAGCCAACGACGGTCTCGTGCCACCGGTGGAGAGAGCTTCATTCCGTTGGATAGCGAAACTCGACGGTGTATAAAACAGAAAGGATATGACCTGGGTGACACCCTTCCTCGGGGGAAAATCCTTTCTGTCAGAAAAACGGCAAACCTCCATACAGGGGGGACGCTTCACGATGTCACTCAACGGCTCCATCCTGACCTGGCATTGGCCGCCATAGCAAGTGCCAAAGCACTCGAAATTCCCGTGGTGGGCTTTGATTTTATCGTTCCATCTTGTTCAAAACCTGAGTATGTCATTATTGAAGCAAACGAACGGCCGGGATTGGCAAATCATGAACCACAACCGACTGTTGAGCGCTTCCTGGATCTTTTGTTTCCTCAAACGATTGTGAGAAATATTTCAGGATAGCCATTGCTATCAAACCGAACATGACTGAACCTAAAATTGACACCCAGTATCTCATTCGTGTGTTGCAAACGTTGCTGGCGATTCCAAGTCCGACAGGGTATACCGATAAAATTGTTCACGCCGTTGGACAGGAGCTTGAACAAATGGGTATTCCCTTTGAGTTGACCAGGCGGGGCGCGATTCGCGCGACTATTAAAGGGCGAGTTCGTACACCAAGTCGAGCGGTTATTGCCCATCTGGATACCTTAGGCGCGATGGTCAAATGGCTGAAAAGCAATGGCCGTTTAGCCATTGTGCCAATTGGAACTTGGTCGAGCCGTTTTGCGGAGGGGGCCCGGGTCACGATATTCACAGACAGTGGGCTGTATCGGGGAACCATTCTTCCTCTAAAAGCTTCAGGGCATACGTATGGAGAAGAAATTAACACGCAACCGGTGAGCTGGGGCAATCTGGAAGTCAGGATTGATGAGGCCGGTTCCAATACGAAGGGCGAGTTGCAACCTTTGGAAAATCAGCAGGAACTGAGGGACTTGGGCATTCATATCGGAGATTTTATCGCAGTTGATCCCAACCCGGAGTTTCTTCATAACGGTTACATCAATAGTCGACATTTAGACGACAAAGCCGGAGTTGCCGCGATTTTGGCCTCAGCCAAATCAATTGTGGCTGAACAAATCACTCTCCCCGTGGATTGCCATTTATTATTTACCATCTCCGAAGAAGTGGGGTCTGGCGCTTCAGCCATTTTGCATGGAGATGTTTCTGAAATGGTGTCTGTTGATAATGGGACACCTGCTCCGTTGCAAGCCTCAAGTGAATTTGGAGTCACGATCGCAATGGCCGACTCATCTGGACCCTTCGACTATCATTTGATTCGACATTTGATCGGCCTCTGCGTCAGGAATGATATCCCCTTCCAACGGGACATTTTTTGTGACTATCGGAGTGATAGCGCTTCCGCCGTCGAAGCGGGGAATGACATCCGGACTGCGCTCGTCACTTTTGGGGTGGATGCTTCGCATGGGTTTGAACGTACTCATTTAAGTTCTATTGTCAGCGTTGCCCGTTTGTTGGGTTTGAACATGAGGTCTGAACCTGTATTTTGGCGGGATCGTCAACCTTTAGGATCAGTCAAAGATTTTCCAATCCAACCCATCGAAGAAGAGGATTTCCCCAATCCAGAAACGAGTTTCTTAAGTTCTCAGGAAAAAGGGGAGTCAGAGGAATAGCCCCAATGATCCAGAACGAAAGAAATGGCCTTGAAATTGAGGGTGCGTCTTTTTCAATTTTGAAATTTGACCATGCTTTTTTAACTAGTAAAAAACGTTTATTCGTCCTACAAGATCTTTGAGTCAATCACTTCCCTCAAGCGTTTTTCCAACTCCCAACCTCACTGACCCCCAACTGACTCTACGAGCCATTTGCACTGGCATGTTGCTCGGGGCATTGCTCACCCCATGTAATGTCTACACCGGATTAAAAATTGGCTGGAGTTTCAATATGTCCATTTCTGCGGCATTATTAGGCTTTGTTTTCTGGAAGGCAATGGAATGGACCACGAACACACCGCCTTGGGGTCTCCTCGAAAATAATATCAACCAGACGACAGCCTCCTCGGCCGCTTCCATTATTTCATCGGGATTAGTTGCTCCTATACCCGCCTTAGCAATGATCACAGGGGAGCAGTTGCCGTGGCCTATCCTCTCCATTTGGATCTTCTCAGTTAGCCTGTTGGGAATTGTCGTGGCAATGGGACTACGACACCAAATGCTTATTAGGGATCGGCTTTCATTTCCAGCAGGCTTAGCCACGGCAGAAACGGTTAGAGAAATCTATGGAAAAGGTGGGGAGGCCCTGACCCGGGTAAAAGTGCTTATTGGATCAAGTTTTTTATCCGCAGGTATGAAACTCGTCAATGATCTTATTGTTTCTTTACCAAGGGTGGGAATTGAATCGTTTTTCCCCACAAGAGGATTTTTAAAATTCACAAGCGTTCCAATCCCCACCCTCCAAAACCTGGGATTTGTCCTTGATCCCTCTTTTCTGATGGTAGGGTTTGGGGTCATTGTTGGACTGAGAACAGGAATTTCTCTCTTGTTCGGGTCCCTCTTGGCTTGGGCGGTCATAGGACCATGGGCCCTTTCAAATGGTTGGATAGAATTGGGGATCCTCGCATCCTCAAAATTTTGGTTCGGTCCGCTAGTGGAATGGCTGTTGTGGCCAGGAGTTACTTTAATGGTGACAGCGTCGCTGACGTCCTTCGGGTGGTCCTTAAGGTCGATTGCCAAGAGCGCCCTTTTATCCTCAGGGGCTAATAAGATCCACCATGAACGAGGGAATTCTTGGGAGATCCCAAAAAATTGGTTTCTTTTTGGTTTGGGAGGATCCTTGACCATTGCGATCATTGCTCAAATTACCATCTTCAGCATATCGGTAATAGGTGCAATCATTGCGGTTGTCTTAACCTTTGCGTTGGCGCTGGTTGCAGGAAGGGTGTCCGGAGAAACCGGCATTACACCAATTGGGGCAATGGGTAAGGTCACGCAAATTACTCTCGGATTCTTGTTCCCAAGCAATGTCACAACTAACCTTATGGGAGCAAACGTCACTGGTGGAGCGGCTGGCCAATGCGCCGACTTACTACATGATCTAAAGACCGGCCTTCTCCTGGGGGCTTCTCCCCGTCTTCAAGCCATTGCCCAAATATTCGGGGTGCTAACAGGTTCGCTAGTTGGGAGCGCCGTATATTTGTTTCTGATTCCTCAACCCCAAAAAATGCTATTGACGGAAGAGTGGCCGGCCCCAGCGGTTGCGACTTGGAAAGCCGTAGCTGAAGTGTTTCAAGAAGGGCTTGGGGCAATTCCTGATGGAAGCCTGGAGGCAATGTTCATTGCGGGTGTCGCCGGGGTAGGATTGGTTCTTCTAACAAAAATGCTCCCGCCAAATTTCGCACGTTGGCTCCCCAGCGCCTCTACCATGGGACTGGGATTTATTATTCCCGCTTGGAATTCTCTCTCTCTCTTTCTTGGGGCCTTGCTCGGATTTATATTAATCAAATTCGCCAAGACCTGGGCAGATCGATTTTTATTGGCTTTAGCGGCCGGGTTGGTGGCTGGTGAGAGCTTAGCGGGAGTTGGAAGTACTACAGTTCGCTTCTTGTTGAATTGATTAGTTGAGGTTGGTTTTATTAAAGAGTCTAAAGTTCGATTGAAGGGTGACCAGCTTCAATGTTGGCCGACTCGCTCAGGTTCCGATGGGGCAAAATGAGGGACTTTAAAAAATTTAGGTGCTCATTTGAAGTTCTAGGGTATTTGCCAGTTGTTATTTTCAAAAATGGTATACCCTAAGTTCTTTAGGACGAAGTAGGAGAATACCCAAAAAAATAAAGAGTGTGCGGCCGTCTATGCTAGGCCGTTCACGGCCTCAGGCATTTTCGGATTGAGAATGAGGTGACGGATCTTTCTAGTCCAGCAGGGCTATCTCGGGAATTCTCTTATCATGAAAAAATCATCCAGTGGGGTGATATCCGAAAGGACACGCCGGGGGAATCAGGCAATCCGGTGAAACATGACTTTCCGGAGTCGGAGAGCCAAGGAAAAGAGCGGGCAAATCCATGAGTGGCATCTGGAAAAAAGTCAATCAATTTAACTGGGATCTCGATGGGGGAAAGAAAGACCTTGAGCGGCTCAAGTACGAAGGATTCATCACGGTCGAGCCCATCCAACTGGAACCCGTCCTTAATGAGCCGCCCTATTTGATCCTGTGTGAAACAGTGGTCCGGGAAGAGTAGTGGATCCCAGGCCGGCTCTTCATCCGGGGAGACGAGACGGATAACGAAAAGGAGTCCTAAATGAGAAACCTTGATCCCAGCAGCGAACTGAGGCGGCTTGTCCTTCTGTATTTTAAGGAACAGGGTGGGGTCATTGGGTATAAGGATTGGCATCGTTTTGATATCAAGACGGCGGGGCGGATGCCTTTTACCCGGTAAAGAGCATCAAGAAAGGTACGAAGCCAATCCCGAAAAGTATATTCCCCCTAATTTGGGTACTGCGCCTATGGGGTAGCCGTCGTCAGGAAGATCGTGGCCGATCCGGAAGTTAGGTTCAAAATTCGAATGCAAGGAAACGAAGAAATATACCGGGTGTAATTAGGAGCCAAGTTGGATGGCATGGATTACCATCTGGCCAATGTTCTTGATGATTGTTAAGAAGAGGCTAAAGAAACAATGGATCCCGAATATTTGACCAGGCTGTATGACGTTGGATACCGACAGGCAAAAAAGGGGAAGAGGTCTGGAGGACATTCCCACCAGGCACTAAGGTGAAGAAAAAACAATCAAAGTTTCAAAATTTTCTTCTTTTTTAAAGTCTACTTTAGGCACCTACAAGGGATTGGGCTCAGGAAATTCAATATTAACGTAATTCCTCATGGATGCCTTCGGCCACGCGCTGTTCACTACCCACGCTGCTTTCGAAATCCCGTACGGCTTTCATTCTCACATAAAGACGCCTAAGGTGATCTTCATATTCGCCTTTCTTTAACCCGGCATGATCCCGTTCAAAGATCCGACCTAAGAGGTATCCAATATTTTCCATGACGTTGATCAGCTTGGAATTGGGCTCCAATGCCTCCTCAGCAAAAAATTCCATGACTGCCGCAACCTTTGGTCCAATGAGAATAGGAAAGGCAAATCCTGCCTTCAGCCCAATTTCGTCGGCGAGACGGGCACGGGGGAAATTGGAATCCTTGTTGACGTTTTTGATCCAGGCCGCCTTTTTGCTCGCTAACACTCGCCCCGGTAGACCCACGCCAGGAACAAATTTCGTGTTTTCTGTAATTGTTCGAAATACCTCGAATTGCTTCCAGTCCTTGAGAATCCAAATTTTACTGGGACTGAGCAGATCGTTATCGCCATCACGGACATACAAATGGGCGACAGGCCAATTAGTATAATCGCAAATTTTTTGCATACTTTGTTTTAACGCATCTTCCACTGGATCATTGGAATTGGAGATGATGGCAACCTCTTGATACAAATTCAGAAACGTTGTTTCTTGTTTCAATAGTTCATACGCGGCTTTCATCTTTTCCGATTCCTTCTGTTCCTCCAAGAACCGCAGTTGAGCGATGGCAAACACCACAATTAACCAGATGATAAAGATGGCCAGGCCACGATTAGTCCAGACGATCCATAAGGCCACGCCTGGATCGGAAATATAAAGCCCTTCGAGGGTAAGGATTGTTCCCGCTATGGCCCCACCAATGATCAGCCGCCTGTCTTTGGCCATCAGGCCGATTAACACCAAAATGGCATAGGCTTCGCCAATAGACACCCCCCGAGGCAGCATGCTATCAACAATGGAAATGGCCAAAGCGCATCCGACGATCAGCAAGCCATACGCGATGGTGGATTTCGGCAGAAGTGCTGTTTTTGAAAAGGGGTTAGTCATGATTTGGCGACTGACGTTCTATCATAAAGGATGAGAATCTACAAATTTTCAAATCTCGCCGTGACCTGTTTCTCATTTTAGGCCGTGGATGATTGTTGATGAGGGACCTCGGGGGGTTTTTTGAAGACAAACTCCTCTTCCAACCATTGGACGCAGTCAAAAATATCATCAAAAATAGAAGATTCGGGAATAATTCTTGGCACCAGATCGACCGCACGGAGCATGGTTAACGGTTGGCTATTCATGTTGGCTAGAAAAACACGAATCCCGCGTTTTTGCATATATTCAAAGACTAATTCCAAGGCATGCGCCGCAGACTGGTCCAGATAGGGAACACGATTCATCTCAAAGATAATGACCTTCACGGAGGGTAATTGTTTGAGATTATCAATTAAAACTTGGGAAAACCCAAAGAAAATCGGGCCCGAAAACGACTTGATATATACTTGATCCAAGTAATCCGGGGGTAACAGAAATTCGTCCCTCAAGTCGCACGGTTTTCTCACTTTTAAGGTCCGAAGAGGAAAAAGGACGATTTTTTCTTCCCCGATAGCCCCCATTTTCTTCATAAACACAAAGACGGACAGGGTCATTCCAATGCCAACGGCTGTGATCAAATCTACAAACACTGTCAGAAGTAACACAATACAAAGGATGGCGCCCTCGGCCCAGTCAACCTTCATGACTTCTTTGAGGCCATTGTAGTCGATGATGTCTGTTCCGACCATGATCAATATTCCAGCCAACACGGGGATGGGCACATATTGAACATAGGCTCCCAACCCTAATAACACGGCGAGGAGGAAGGTGCTTGATACAAGGCCAGACAGACGAGTTCGTCCTCCCGCTTTTACATTGACGATGGAGGACATGGTGGTGCCCGCTCCGGGCAATCCTCCAAAGAGTGAAGAAGTGATATTACCTAAGCCTTGTCCAATTAATTCCCGGTTACTTTGGTGCTTGGTTTCAGTAATTTTATCCACGATCATTGCGGTTAATAAGGTGTCAATGCAACCTAACGCCCCCAGGGTCAAGGCCGCACTGATGATAAACCAAATGCTGGAAATCTCAATTCGCGATAAAGCATCCAGCTGAATGGCGGGTAATCCCTGAGTTACAGGGCCAATGAGAGGTACAGTCATCCCGCTTAGGAACGCAATGGCCGTTCCAACGACTAAGGCCGTTAAAGCAGCGGGAATTCTTTGAGTGATTTTTGGCGCCGTGAATAGAATCAACAGGGTCAGGCCACCTAACCCCAGCGCGTGAACATTCGTGTCTCGTACGGCTTGAGGGAACTCCATGAATACATCCCGGATCGTTGAAGGAGCATGTACGCCCATCAACGGATAGATCTCGAAGAGAATCAAGATAATGCCAATGCCGGTCATAAAGCCGGACAACACAGGATAGGGGATATATTTGACATTGCTGCCGAATTTCAGTAGGCCCAAGAGGATTTGAAAAGCACCCGCTAGGATAAAAATCCCCAGAATCGCGCCAAGGGCGCGTTCCAAACTCCCCGCAAAGGTAATTGCTTGGGAAATTGTGAGAGCGGCCACGACGGTCATAGGGCCAGTGGGGGTACTGATCAGCATGCGGGAGCCTCCCAAGACAATAGCGATGGCTCCGAGAAAAATTGCACAATACAGGCCTGAGACCGGACCGAGCCCCGAGTTCAGCCCAAAGGCTAAGGCCAGAGGCAAGGTCACAATGGCCGCAGTCAGGCCCCCAAAGACATCACCCTTCACTTGAGAGGAATTGAACTTGATATGTAGCCAATCGGGTGTCATCGCAATCAGTTTGCCATTCGTTTTACTGTGCGGCCATCTGTTCACCCATGGATTTGGATTTCCATTCGTGCCACTGGGCGGCTGATTTTCACCGGTTTTCGGGGGGTGAAAGAGGGATATTAACAAAATGGGTTAAATTTTTCTCTACAATTTATAAGCATTTATACGGGATGTGGAGCCAATTCCTGGTTTCAGAATCACTGTCATGCGCCCTTTAATATGATCCAAAGAGCCAAATGTCAGGTTCTGAGAAGGAGTGGCCCCAATGTTGGACCACCGATTATGAAAAACGTTCCGTGCCCTGACTCCTCCCCAAAAACTGAGGTATAGGTCTGCCGAAACCAATCATAATGTACTGTTATGAAAATTCCCAAATCGGTGTTTGCCATTGCGGAACCCACCCAAGGCCGGCATTCATTTTATGCCCGACGGGCACGGCAACGGCGGAAGTTTGGCTGACGCTCGCCTCGATTTTTGTTTATCCAACACCATTTGTTGGTTGGCATCGTTTTCAGCGCTTTGAGCATTGACAATGTTCGTTAGGTCGTGCTCAAACAGTCATATACAAGTATTGAAACCTAGGTCATAAATGTTTCCTGATTGAGCCGTGTTTTCCTGAATCAAAGGCGAACCATCAGTTGGGCTTAAGTACCGGCCTGAAAACTCTTTTTTATATGAACAATTTAGAGTTCCGGTCAGAAAGAATACACCAATGATTCCAGACAGAAAAGCGCCTTGGTTGATAACCCCCTGTGTTAAAAGGCGGAGAATGGCAGTTTATCCCGATCATTCTGGGTGAACTTAGCCTGGGTTCGATTTTTTATCTGAGAATCTTGGTTCGAACCCCAGTCCCCAGCCCCGTTTTTCAATAACTTAGAACGATATAACGCAATATCCCCTCCCTTGACCCTTCTAAGAGACTCTTTCAGGATCCTTCCTCTAATCCTCTTCCGAGGATAGGACCTTCGGGGTCAACATAGCCAATCCAAAACTATGTTCTTTGGGTGTGAGCCTCAGGAGTTGCCCTAACCAAAAAAATGGGGCAAGCTACTTGTTCGGGGTCAGTTGAGTGAACCCTGTTGGACAAAGCTTTTTGCCTAAAACATGTCAGATACCAGGGTTGAATGACATAGAAAGCAGGAGCTGACGGGATTCAGGCGGGAATTTGAATTTCAGAAAGTGGGGTGGGGGGGCGATTATGGTGGAAACGAAGTCAAGGGAAAGGGTGCGTGAAGAGAGCATGAGCATGCTAACCCTCGTCATTTTCATTGCATGCCTTACCAGCTGTTTCCCCAATCAGGGGCCCACTACCCAGGAGCCCCAAAGAGTGAGAGCACATTCACGGGACTACCCTGGTATTACTGCTCAGCAGGTTTTGAAAGCCTCTGAGAAGATTTTTCAATTGGCCGATGGAAATGACATGAATATCACCCGTGGTTCCTCGGTGCTGGAGGTCAAACGATCTCACGATTCATTAGTTTACAAGTCGTCATGGGAACGGTGGAAGGTTGAAACACGTGAAGAGGATGGATCAACGTTTGTGACAGTTTCCGCTGAGTTTGATAAGGAGGGTTCCAAAATTTACCCGCGGGGGGTAGGAGCCTACCACCTATTCTTTGCCAGGCTGGACTATATGCTTGGCGCTTCCAAGAATTGGATGACGTGCAATCAATATCACGCTAAACTATTGAGAGATCCAACATGGGGGCACGAAGATCGATTTCTTTGTAAACACGCCAACGACAACGTCCCCACAGGTCCACTGAATCTGACCGATGGGTAATGCCAATCGTTGGCACTTTCTCCCTCAGCAGTTTGTATGATTTAGCTGGATTTACCCCTTGTGGTTAATGAACCCGCCCAAGCTGAGGGCGCCTGTCAGGGACTTAGTCCATAGATTGTTGAGGTACCTGATAGTGCCTCGGAACCCGATGAAAGATCAGCGCCTCCTCTCCACAGGTGAAGGCACTTCCGCTGATCGGTTCCGCCCCGGGCGCAAAAGGGTTGACCCCCGGAGCAAAAATCGCTCCGGCGCAGGTCACTCCGGCTGCTTGGAACCTCCTGTCGAATTTTATGATATAGGTCGCGGCGGCCACTCCGACGAAAGCACCATCGTCACTTTTAAAAGTGATATCTACTGCGGTGGCGGTCAACTCGCGTAATCCGCTCCTCTTCCAGGAACCCAACGTATTACTAAACGGGTCATTCAGGATCCCCCCTCCGAATTGATTTGAAAAGATGAGGCTCAGGTTGCCGTCTTGATTGATTTGCATAATCGTCACCTCATCGTTTTCGACGGCCAGGTAGGTACCGGCACTGATTTTTCCTAAGCTACCTAAGTCAAAAGCGGAGGCTAAGCTGGCTTGTCCAATTACAAAAAAAGTACCCATGGCGGCCGTACCTAAAATCGAGATTGAGATGATCAGCCGACAAAGCCTTAACATTTTTCCCTCCTTCGGTTGAAGTGTTACCTCATGGACACCCGGGTACAGTGTCCACTACGGTAGTACGAGGAAGCCATCGGGCCCCAAGCTCGTGGCTAGCATTACGTTATTAATATCTTGGTGCGCGGTCCAGCTACGGCTCTGCTGATTGTCCGGTTCCAGCCAGAAGCTTTCGATAAGTTGGCTCATTGGAAGAAATCGCTCCAGTCCGGTCAGGCCGGACATCAACTGGTGTTGGTCCGAAAAGCTCCCAGGGTGCTGATTAATTGTTTTTTGCATCTTTCCAACGGCATGGAGGCCAATGGACAGTCCTAATTCGCGAAAAGCAAGGCGGTAATCGGCAGGTGCATTCAAATGGCTCGTGGGGGCGAAGGCGTCCAGGCTGAGCTCAGCATCCCGAACTAGGGATAGCAATCTTTCCGAATCACCTAAATTGCCGCTGATGATTAATTGTGACAACCTGTAGGCGTCGGTAAGGAGATTACCAATTTCCAGGGGATCATCGGTAACCAGGTCCGTGCCTTTGCACATTGCTGTCAATTCTGCAATCTCTCCGGCAAGTGGGCTTTCAACTGGTGTCCTGAAAAATTTACCGGCGGTCACTTGGATTTGAGTAAACGTGATGAGTCCATCGAGCGGATCGTGGTGGCCGGTGGAGGGAACCAGGGGGCGGGAAAGGTCGATGCTCATTTTCCAATGAAGGCGTTTTGGTCCGCCGGTCCATGGTATATAAGTGAAGCGGGCATAAGCCGTCCTGGCACATTCCAATGCCCACCGGTTATACGATGAATTTCCCGTCACCCGCGCGAGAGAATCCAGTGCGTGCATCCACTTGGTCAGATAATGAAAATACTGTCCATCCCGCTCCCATTCCAGATGTTCATCAAAAGGCTCTTCCGGTCCTCGTTCGGTCATCTCTTTCCCAATTCTTAAGCCACCTTGCGTGGGATGCTGCATCCCGTCCTGCTCACCGAGTCCGCTGATCCATCCGCTGCGCCTATCGTCTTCACGGTGTCGGCCCAGAACTGTATGAACCTGCTTCACGAGGGTAAAGGCATCCTGTAGGTACCGTTCCCTGCCGGTCCTGCGAAAAAGCTCCAGAAAGTTGCAAACTGCAAAAGCATCGGTCCACAAATAGCGCCGAATTAGTCGACCGGATGGAGTCAAACCCGACTGGTCGGCGAATTCCGTCATGATTGCTTCAATGATCGAAGTATCTTTCATTCGGGCTTAAGCTGAAACTATCAATGAAATGGTAGTAGTAAAAGGTCGTGCACCGTCCCAGATGGTCTTCGGGGGAGTGCCTGGTGCTCAAGAGAAACCCTTGTGCATCGCTTCCGGGCTTAAAATCTTGTGAGCAACCTGTCGCCAGGCGAGAAGATGTATTTTCCCTAATGGTATCATTTGCTGGGGGAACAGATCTCAAAAAATATGTTTTTATTTGGCAAAAAAATTCTCTTGTGGTTATCATATATCTAGTAAACGAATTTTAGCGGTGGTTTGTTCAATCTGAGATTTTTGAGGTGAATGAGATTTTTCGAGTTATCGAAAATGCTTTTCAGAAAAAAGGGATTGTGTTTTCGCCCCAAATTTGCTAAAGCAAGACTATACTACAGAGCAGTCCAAAATCATCTCCGCCTTCGATTCTCACAATTCCTTGTTTTTTCTGATTTTTAAGTCCATTCAGTACCACAACGAGTTGGCTGCTCAAAAATGGGTGAATATTAAGGAAGAGGTAAAATGTTAATGAGGCTATTCTTAATCATCGGGGTTCTATTGTTTGGGCAGGTGACGGGATGGTCCCTGTCAAGTGTTGAAGCTCGCGACACATCAAAAAAGCTTCAGGGTGAGGTCATTGCTTTAAATACCAAGGAGGCCCCTCAGATTCTGGTTCTGCGGGTCAGGACCAAAGCCGGAGCGGAAATGGTGGTTGGGGCTCTCGTCGATAACAAGACGAGGATTGAAAAAAAAGGAAAGTCTGTGCCCTTAGATCAGCTTAGTGAAGGGGAGAGGGTTACACTGACTTACAAAAAAACCAAAGAAGGCGCCCTGGCGAAAACGATTTCTATCCCCTAACTTCCAGGGTTCTTTTAGGCCAAATTTGTTTTATGAGGTGAAATGTGAGCCAAAAAAAATGTAGATTTGGGTTTTTAATATTGGGGATAGCCCTCCTGTGGGTAATGGCCGGGTGTAGTTCTCAATTGGAGACGACGATTCTCAGCGAGAAAGCTCCCCCTGAGCCCGATGTGGCTGAGGTTGAAGGAGAACCTGTCCCTCCTCCGGAACCTGTGGTCAGAGAAACAACACTTGGTGAGCAGGATTTAGGCAAACCGCCCGTAGAAACTCCAAGCGATTTAGGTGGTTCTCCTAGTGAGATCCAGGTCGAAGAACCCTCCAAACCGAGTATTCGAGCAAATTCACCGGAAATGGCTGCTGCCATCCCACCTGCCAAAGTGCGAGAGGCAGATAAGTCCCCTGAGCCCTCTCCAGCTGTTGGACCCGAAATTGGAGGGATTCCTCCCGTGGTGTTTGGTCCGGAGATGCCTCCTCAACCCACTATCCGAACTGGGGCTTCAGAAGAAGTCGCGATGCTCGAACCCGAATCCATTAAAGTTCCCGAGAAGGAAAGAGTGATCCCCCCAGCTCAGGTTGAGCCAACCCCGAGGGACTCAGGTCTTGCTCCATTCAGGGTTGACCCGGATTTGCCTCCTGACCCAACCCTTCGAGAGGGTCGGCCGGTAGAAGGGAAGAAAGTAGTGGTCCCACCCCGGAAGCCAGTAGAAGAGAAACCACTTGATGTGGTCAAAATGCCCCCTGGGGCCCCACCGGTTTCCATTACATCCTTAGCGGATGTGTATTTTGATTATGACCGGTTTAGCCTTCGTGACGATGACAAAAACAAATTGAACGAGAATGCCCAAATGCTTGTCGACCAATTTTCTGATCAGAAGGTGGTCATAGAAGGTCATTGTGACGAGCGAGGCACCGAAAGTTACAATATGATTCTAGGCAAGCGACGGGCTGAATCGGTCAAGAAATTCTTAATTGACCTGGGAGTCCCAGAAGAAAACTTAGAGGTGGTCAGTTACGGAAAAGAAAGACCGTTTTGCACCGACCATAGTTTGGAATGTTGGCAAAAGAATCGCCGGGGACACTTTGTCGTTCGTTAACCCGAGATTAAACCCTTCCATGCCCTCCTATCCCTGGCCCGCTGAGACCCGCTATCCCTTGAGTAAGGTTTTTTAAATCCTTCTCGCCCCCTTTGTCAAAGGATGAAGGGGGGGATTTGGAATGCTAAAGCTGGCTTGTCAGCCCAAGCTTCAGCGTAGGCTGGGGAGCTTTTTCCACTTCCTTTTAAGTGAGTTCCCGGCGGCCTTCAATGGATTTGATCAACGTGACTTCGTCAGCATATTCAATATCCATCCCCACCGGGATGCCATAGGCAATTCGAGAGACACGCACTCCATACGGTTTTAACATCTTGGTGATATAAATAGCGGTTGCTTCCCCTTCGATGGTCGGATTCGTCGCAATGATCACTTCCTCCACCCCCCCAGCGTTTACCCGATTTTCTAATTCATGGGCCCGGATGTCTGATGGGCCGACTCCATCGAGCGGGGACAGGGAACCAAATAAGACGTGGTACAGGCCTTTAAATCCCCGACTCTGCTCAATAGCGTGGAGGGTGCTAGGCTCCTCAACCACAAGAATACTTCCCTTGTCGCGTTTGGGATCAAGGCAGATTTCACATAGGGATTCTTCAGAAATATTTCGGCATTGGGTGCAAAAGGTGAGCCGCTCTTTGACTTCTCGAATGGCATCAGCCAACCGGAGGGCCTCATCCTTTTCAGTTTTCATCAGGTGAAAAGCCAAACGCTGGGCTGTTTTTTGTCCGATGCCTGGGAGTCGGACTAACTCCCGTGTGAGGCGGGCTAAGATCCCTGGTTGTTGTGCACTCATTCCGGCCCGTTTTTGGAAGTCGACACTGACACCTTCTTCCTTTCCCGTTTACCCAAACAGTCCGGGAATGCCCATTCCTCCGGTTACCGATTTCATTTCTTCCGCCATCATTTCTTTGGATTTTCGCAGGGCTTCATTGGTGGCGGCGACTAACAGGTCTTGGAGCATCTCCCGATCCTCCGATTTCATGACTTCAGGATCGATGACGACTTTCGTGACCTGCATAGCCCCACTGACACTGACGGTGATCATTCCACCACCGGCCGAAGCTTCCACCACTTTGTTGGCGGCTTCTTCCTGAATTTTCCCCAAGCGTTCTTGCATCGCCTGGGCTTGTTTAAAAAGGTTGCCCATATTTCCTAATGGATTCTTGGACATTACGATTTTTCCTCCTTTGGGGGAACTCGGCGGGCTGACACCACATCTCCGCCAAAAAGCTCCAGTGCTTGTTTCACTAACGGGTGGGCTCGGACTTCATTTATCAAAACTTGGTCTTTTTTCTCTTTTTGTGTAGCCTGTTGTTGGCGGATGGTCGGTCCGGCTGTCTTGGGGTTGTTGAGTTCAATCACCCGCACGGTCATGGACCGGCCGGCCACCTCTTCACAGATCTTGGCTACCAAGGTGCGATTTTCCGGTTTATCGGTTCGCCATCTCGCCACCGAGGCACTTTTCGGGTATCCAATAACGACCTGATCTGATTCCACCTTCACCAACGTTCCCATTTCCAAGAAACTTCCGATATTGGGATGCTGTTCATTGAGGCGATCCATGACCGATTCCCAGTCAAGATCTCCTTTTTTATCAGATTCTGTCGGGACTTCCCGGTTAGGGGACGCCACGGCAGCCGGTTGAGTGGAGCGGTCATCCTTCGAGTGAGTTTCCATTGAACGGGTGGAACGGGGCGTAGATGTGTTAATTCCTCCCCCCGCCTTGTCGTGCATGGGCCTTTGAGATTTTGGGGTATGATGAGGGTTTTCCGAGGAAGGGGGAAGTGGACGGTGTTCTGTCGCCGGGTTCCCTTTTGGTGCCGATCCCGCCGACAATTGCGTATGGGAAGCTGAGGCACGCTCGGTTCCCGGGGTCGATCCTGGGGACAAAGTGGAGGCCAATGTCGCTTTAATCACGGCGGCCTCAAACACAAATCGAGGATGCAAACTTCCTCTTAGGGCATTTTCGGCATGTGAAAAAATTTCAAACCATTCCCGTAACGGTCCTTCGCCAACTCGATTGGCCTGATCAATCGTTACATCGATATCTTCCTGTTGAAGTTCCAGCAAGGATTGGAGTTGTTTTTTTGATGGAACGACGGCAGCTACCATGAGGTTTCGCATCTGTTCCACCATTTCACGGCAATAGACTCTTACATCATAACCTTGGTCGATGGCTTGGCTGACCACGGACACGCCAGCTTGGACATCCTGTTGAAGGATCGCTTCCACCAAACTGCGAACGAGCTCTTCCGGGACGGTTCCAATCAAAGCCTCAAGGTCTTCGTGTCGGACGTGGGTTCCTCCAAACGCCACCGCCTGGTCCAAGAGGCTGAGGGCGTCTCGCATGCTTCCCTCACATGCTCTCGCAATGACCGATAGACTTCGATCTTCGATGACGACGCCGGTTTCTCGGGCCACATGCTTGAGTTGCTTCATGATTTCCAGTCGGGTCATTCTTCTGAATGTGAAATGTTGGCAACGCGACAAAATGGTTGCGGGAATTTTATGAACTTCTGTCGTGGCAAAGACGAAGACGGCATGGTGGGGTGGTTCTTCCAATGTCTTTAACAACGCATTGAAGGCCGAATTCGAAAGCATATGGACTTCATCGATAATATAAACTCGATAACTGCCTCGAAAGGGAGTAAATTTTACGTTCTCGCGTAATTCGCGAACGTCATCGACTCCAGTGTTGGAGGCTCCATCAATTTCGATGACGTCGACGGAATGTCCTTTGGTGATTTCTTCGCAACTTGGGCACCGCTCACAGGGCTGACTGGTGGGTCCGTGTTCACAGTTCAATGCCTTAGCCAAAATTCTGGCTACCGTGGTTTTCCCGACTCCCCTCATACCCGAAAACACATAGGCATGGGCCACACGATTATGGTCTACCGCATTCTTAAGGGTTTTGACTACGTGAGGTTGGCCGATGACTTCAGCAAAGGTGCCAGGACGATATTTTCTTGCGGAGACTTGATATTCCATGACGGTTCAGAGGGGTGCAAACAGCTCAATAATGTTCGCTCTAGAATCCTTCTTTACGTGAGGCTGATGTTTACATGGTCGGTGGTGCGAATTTTTTTCTGCTGAATTGCTCGAAAAGGCCAATCTGAACCACAGTTCTTGGCTCCTGTGGATTTTCTCGAAGGTCGGGCTTCGTCTTTATGAAGTCGGGGCCAGGTGATCCTGCGGCGCACAAACTAGCCTGCTTACCGTTGCTTCCTTCCGGACCTGGCGGGGTTCACAAGATTCTGTCGCACAGGGCCCAGCCCCTTTTTCAGAAAGATTTCAGAGTACAAATTTCAAATGTATTCGTCACGTTTGTTAGTTTGCTGGTTGTAGGCTTGCGAATGAAGAGCCCTCCTACGCTAACGCTTCGGCGGGCAGCCTTCGCCCTGGAATCTGCAATTCTTCATTATCCGGTAGCCAAATAACCATTATAGCTGGCTTACCAGCCGAAGCCTTGACGAAGGCTGGCGGAGAGGGTGGGCATTCGAAGTCGCGCTGGACAAGGGTTCCAGCGCTCCCGCTAGGGGGCCAGCCCCCTCGCGCCTCCGCTTCGCTGCGGTCACCCCATGAAAGGGGAATACCCCCTTCACAACCCCCGTTCGAATCCCACCCCATCTAATCAAGTCTTATTCGGAGCTCTCCTACGCTGACGCTTCGGCGGGCAGCCTTCGCCCTGGAATCTGCAATTCTTCATTATCCGGTAGCCAAATAACCATTATAGCTGGCTTGCCAGCCGAAGCCTTGGCGAAGGCTGGCGGAGAGGGTGGGATTCGAACCCACGGTACCGTTGCCAGCACACGTGCTCTCCAGGCACGCCGATTCGGCCACTCTCGCACCTCTCCGCAATTTCCGCATTTCCAGGAATCGCATCTTACCACGGGGTCTAATAGGCGACAAGCAACCCCTTGGTTTCCCTCTTTGATTGAGGACGCAGGGCCCTGGACCTGTTATCGGGATAGAGCTCGCGAACGAAAAAGACGTTGTCTCCTTGAAGTCCCATGGAGAGCCGAAAACAGGTGTCCCCGGAATAATAATATCAATACCGATATGACCGGTGTGAACAACAAAACGAGAAATGAACTGACTGAACCCGATATTCCAAAATATCCCAACCAGCTGGTCACAAGATTGAATGGCAGAGCGAGAAGTTGAAAGAAATCGAGACCGCCCCTTCGTCCGAGGTTACGAGAAATTTGGAAAAAAAATGAAATTCCAAATGGGGCCAAGACCACAGCTAACGGAAGAAACCACTCAATCCAGTTTTCAAGCACAAACTCGTAACTTTCTCGAACTACATCGATTGCTGACCCAGGTCGGACCTGATAAATAACTTCCGGGACAGGATTCAACAACAAAAACACAAGGAGAAATATGGCAGTGGTCAACACCGATTGATACGGGTTGCTTTGCAATGCCATTTGCAAAATGAGAAGGGGAACCCACACTAAAAATCCCACTGAGATCACATCCCAAAAATACTGACCGGCGCTGTGTGGTAGGTCAGACCACCGAATTGGACGTCCCGCTAATACAGCTTGTTCCGTCAGATTAAGGGTTGCGCCAATGACCAACGCATTGGCGGCACCAATCACAAGGCCTCCTGCCATTCCGAGTGGTGCAACCAGACTCGTCATAATAATCATGAAGAGCCCGAACAGCATGACTATAACTGTCAGGATCCAGCTTCGAGCAAACGAGATGAGTGTCGCTTCAGCCGCCTGGCGATAGAGTTGAATGGTGGACCAAATGAAGTCTGCCACTGAGCTTCACCCAAAAGGACAATCACCGGTTGGTGGTATAGTCACAATATCAAGATTTCTTAACGATTGTTCACAAAAAATTACTGCACCAAAGGCCGTGAAGGATATTCAAAAAGGGCCTACCTGCCTGCGCAAACCCAGAGCATCGCTTCGGCGGGAAGTCTTCACTTCGAAAATGATACTCGTTAATAGTCATTTAGCTTGGTTGACCATTAAACCTGGCTTGCCTGCCGTAGCCTTGGCGAAGGCAGGAGGATTTATTCAACATCTTGATAATGAAGATTAGGATTGAGGCGGATGTTTTAGGGCAAGGATTTCTTGTTGACGCCGATCGCGTTCCTGCTCGATCTTTTTTAGGCGGCTCGGACGATTCAGGGTCCACCATTTCAATTTTTCCCGAAAGGTCACAGGAGGTGGGGGAGCGCTGCCCGAAGGTGAATCCTGGAAATTATACCCTTGATAGGCATCACGTTTTTCGAGAAATTTCTGGTATATGTCTTGATAGAGGTTTTTCAGCGACATAATAATACCTACCTTACCCAAGCCCGGTCCGTCTGGCAAGATGACTTGGTTTAGGGGGTCTTTGTCGAGTGCAGGCAAAGGTGACCTTTCATAAGGTCGTATAATCCTTTCCCAGCTTGCCCATGGCCTTTTTCATTCCAATGCCGGTCTGTTTTCCATTCATATTCATGTGCCTCCTCGCCAAAAAAATCTCCAAGGTCTAAGTAAGTTATTTTTAACTCATCGGATAGTTTTCTAAATTTCACACTGCGCACGTCCCTTCCCTTCGTAAAAGAGGTAAAGAACAATGTGCCATGTACGTTCTTCATTTTTCTCAGGATCAATTTAAGAACAATAAGATCTATGTCCTCCCTGACTCTTTCTAATCGTTGGGGTTTTGTTACTTGTTGAGGTTTTTCAGATCTTTGGGGGGGGGCTGATGGTTTTAAGTTTTCTAGCCGTGCTCGCTTCTCTAACTGTTCTCGGGTCCAGGAAAACATATCATAAGCAGATTGTAACGGATGGTACAAGGCGAGGTTATTTCTCATCACCTCTTTTAGGGATTCGAACCCCAGCACCTTCTCGATGACATATCCGTCTATGATGGAATGTTGGCCATTGTTATCATACTTGACGTATGCGAAATAGCCCTTTTCAAATCTTTTTACGGGCTGATTGAACACCTGAAGTTTGTTATCGTGCAGGAGAAAAACCGGCTTTCCAAATACCCGACGAGGCTTTTTAATAGTTCTGTTATTGACGAAATCATTGTCTGAGAACATATATAATACATGGTCAGGTTTTAGGCGATCATATAAATGTTGCATCCTCCAAAATGACTGGTCTGTTCCATATCCCCGCACTCCCGCATTGTAAACCCGGATTCTACAATTACTTTCCCATAACAGCCTTTCTAAAACGGCAACATACGTTTTGTCATTATCAACCTCCAAACCCACAGTTGTAGAATCTCCGAGTACCAGAATAGATGGCGAGCCTGCTGTGTCATTCGGGTTACCGTTCGCTCGTATTCCGTTTTCATCGAATTTGACGTAGGCCTCAATCCCGTTTGCAGGATTTAAGAAGTAGCCGTTTGAGTTAGGTCTGGGTGACCATCCTAGTCGTTCATCGTATTTCCAAAACTGGCCTGAGGGGGATGTTGTCTGAATTGATATCCTTCCAAAGTAGTAATACCTGCAAATGATTTCCGCTATTAAAAAAGACACAAAAATTGAAACCAGGAGGACTAAGGAATTAACAAATATTTCTTTTTTTTTGGCAACAATTCGCATGAGACCTCGGTTGTCCCCTTACGCACCCTATCTCCCGCAAGCAAGCCGGCTCTTTTGCACATGCAATCTCTCGCGGGTTGTTGAAATAATACGTCAGTTTACGCGCCCACCGGTGGCCTCAGCTCTGGTGTGCAGGCGCCTCACGCCTTGGCCGACAGGCCAACGGCATTCCCACCCTTAATCGGGCCTAGTTCTCCGAATTGGCTACCAAGGCTGATGGCTGCTTTGTGCCGGTGAAGGGATCTTTGTGAACATCCAGCCGGGCTCTTGGTGTGAGAAGGTTCTTCCCAAAATAATCCAAAGGGTTTTGGATCGCTTCATGCAGGAAGTCTAGGGTTCGCCATCGAACAGCCAGCTATCCCGTTCATAGCCAAAATTGACAAAGTCGTCACGGTAGACGTCATAGACCCAGCTTGCTGTCTCCCTGTCAAAAGGCGGGGTGGAGTAACGCTGCGAAGTCTGGTTGACTTTTTTCTGGGCTCTTTCCTTTATTTCTGGGCTAGCGCCCAGTTTACCGAGGATTTGGGTTAAGTCCGACTGGAAGTTCTCAAATCGTCCAATTAAGTCGTACTTGATTAAATCGAGTCTCAGCAACTGGGTCTGAGGGGCCCAATGCGCATCCATCCTATTTCTCGGTGCCTCGCACACAAAGTGTACGAAATCTCTGAAGGCCACGACTCTCGCCGGCTTGTCAGAACGAGAAGGATACCCATAGGTCCTGTAAATTTCATCTCTCACGTACCCAAACACAGGATCTGGATCCCCTAAGAATCGGATTTTGTTTTTGTAGGCAGAAAACAGTCGGGTGTAGGGATTGCGGACAAAGCTGAATCGAAACCACTCCGCGGAATCGAGTGCCTCTTTGTATTCATCAACGCTGAGGTCGCTCAGACTGGGAACCCATTGTTTACCTCGATCCGGTCGGTTATGCAGTTCGGCAAGATCTTCCGGGACCGGATATCCTTCAAATTCTTGGAGGATCTGCTTGACCCTCGTACAGGCAACCTTCGGCACGCTCACATACAGATATTTGTGTCTGGGTGAAGCCCATGTTGCCCATGAGTGGAATCTTTTTTTTTCTATGAAAGACCTGACCGGTGGGAAATTTCGTGTGAAACTTGTTTTAAAAAAAATCCGGCCAACATGATTCAAGGTATAGATGGGTTTGACCAAATTGACGAGATCGCGCATTCGCGAAGTGATTCCGTTTCGATTCATGTGCCGACCTCCAGTCCCGTAATCGAATAGTCAGCTATCCCGGTCGTAGCCAAAATTGACCAAGTCGTCACAATAGCCATCGTCGACCCACCTTGCTGTTTTTTTGTTAAACCGAGATTTCCCACAGGAACATGAAAAGTCTTAGAAATCAGCCGTACTCAAACGAACTTTCGCTTCCAATCAACGTTTGGCCGTAGAATGGCCCTGAATCAAGTTTCCCATTTTTTTCCGCTTTGATCAATCGTCCAAACAGTCCAATTCTGAATATTCGTTCATCGCTCTGTTGGAGACACACCTCACGAGAACCAAAACCCATTTGTGAGTGAGGCAGCGGGCATTCACCGAGTGGTGTTCGGTCGTCCTTATTTCGGAATTGCTTGACATGAAAGGAACGGGTGCTCAAATTCGCCCGGCTTATGAAAAAGCTTGAAAGTTCGGAAATCGTTTCTGATTGGCCTTTGGACTAAGCGGAAAACTGCTCTTGATGTACAATCGTTTTGAAAGGAGCCGGAGTGTCCATGGCCATGTTGAAATTGCCGTCGTTGACAGTCCACTAGGATGAATTGTAAAAAGGTAGGAGGATGAAAGCCCCGAATATTCAAAGGGGCTTTCTTCATCTTTAACCGGGGAAATCTGTTTTAGAATCACACAACAAAACGAATACCTACCACCGACAGTCAAACGAGGCGAGAGTGGCGGAACTGGCAGACGCGCGAGACTTAGGATCTCGTGGGCAACCGTGGGGGTTCAAGTCCCCCCTCTCGCACCAAAACGATGAGAAGCGGTGACGATGCCTACCCATTCCCTATCCTCTGAAAAGGATCCATTCGCATATGAAACTTGAATTGACCGAGTTAGGACCCGTAAAGCGCGCGTTGAAGATTGAAGTTCCTGAAGATGCGGTGAACAACGCATTTCAACAAGTTTATACCCAACTCAAGCGTCAAGTCCGTGTGCCCGGCTTCCGGCCAGGCAAAGCCCCTATTGCAATTTTGGAAAAACGATATGCCCGTGAGGTTGAGCAGGATGTTGTTCAACGATTAGTTCCCGACTACTATCAACGAGCTGTTAAGGAAGCCGGTGTGATTCCTGTCGTGGTTGAAATTCCACCACTGGAACGGATGAAAATCAAACGTAATGAGGCTTTCACTTTTACGGCGACAGTGGAAATCAAACCCAATATCGAACTGGGCGACTATCGTCCTCCAAATCCGATCTCGTTAAAACCCGATACGCGGACGGTGACGGACGAGCAAATCGATCAAGCCCTGCAAACTCTTCGTGAGCAACATGCCCAAGTTGAGGCCGCACCGGATGATGCCGTCTTGTCAGAAGGCATGCACGCCATTGTGAATTTGGAAGGCCTATTGGATGGTAACCCTCTTGAAGGAGCCCAAAAAACCGGGCATCTTCATCAGGTTGGATCCAATGCCCCCATTCTCGGAATAGAAGTTGACAAGTACCTCATTGGCAAACGGGCGGGGGAACAGATCGAGATTCCTCAAACCTATCCCGAACAACATCCCGATGATCGACTAGCCGGGAAGGCGGTGATTTTTCGATTAACGATTGACTCCCTGAAGCAAAAAAATCTTCCAGCCCTTGACGATGAATTCGCGAAGGACTGCGGAGACTATGAAACGCTTGACCAACTTCGAACCTCGATTCAAACCCAACTCGAAGCCCTCATCAAACAAGACATTGAAGAGGGCTATAAAGAGCAAATTCTTGAACGTCTGAGTCACATGCACCACTTCGATATTCCTGAACAACTTATCGAACGCGAGCTTCAAACACTGGTTCGTCAAAAGTTGCTCAAAGAGCATCGTCACCGTCATGGGAAAGTGGGGTTGGACGAAACTCTCCGGTTGCAGGAAGAGGCCAAACGCTTGCAGCAAGAGTTACAGCCAGAGGCTAAGCGGAGGGTGAAAATTGGTCTTGTCTTAGAGGCGATTGCTGACAAGGAAGGTCTCACCGTCGAACCCGACGAGATCGAAGAGGAAATCAAAAAACTGGCCAAGAGCGCAAATCTGCCAGAGGAAGAAGTCCGGAAAATGGTGGAAGCTGGTGGTCGAAAATCCCGTGAAGAGTTTGAAGAGCGATTACGGGCCGAAAAGGCTCTGCAATTGGTCTATCAATTTTCCGTCATTCAAGGATAAAAAGGATAAAGTGGAACGTTCAAAGGTCCAAGTCCAACTTTACAAATCGGAAGAGGACCGGAGTCTTTTTTATAAGGTTGGACGGTAAACCCCTGCTGGCAGCCTTATTCTTATAGAGGCATGGGCAAAAAGATTGGCAGGGCCGTAGAACCGATACAAGATCAAGAGGAGGAACACAGGGAATGCTTATACCAATGGTAATTGAACAAACGACGCGAGGGGAGCGGGCCTATGACATTTATTCCCGACTTCTGAAAGACCGAATTATTTTCTTGGGCGCTCCGATTGATGATGTGTTTTCCAATTTGATCATTGCGCAATTGTTATTTCTAGAGGCCGAAGATCCCGAAAAGGATATCAATCTGTACATCAATTCCCCTGGAGGAAGTGTGACCGCTGGATTGGGGATCTATGACACTATGCAATACGTGAAGTCACCGATTACGACCATCTGCTTGGGGCAAGCCGCCAGTATGGGGGCTCTCTTGCTGGCGGCCGGGACAAAAGGAAAACGCTTTGTCCTTCCAAACGCGCGAGTGATGATCCATCAGCCTATGGGGGGATTCCAGGGGCAAGCCACGGAAATCGATATTCATGCGAGGGAAATCCTTAAGATTCGGGAACGATTAAATGAAATTCTCGCGAAGCACTCAGACCAGCCCTTGGATAAGATTGCCCAGGATACCGAGCGGGATTATTTTATGTCTGGAGATGAGGCCAAAGAATATGGGTTGATTGATGAAGTGATTGTCCGAAGTCCTGAAATTGGTCAAAAAAATGGAAATAAGACCGGTGAAAAGTCTTTGGGGAAGGACTAAGCGGTAGGGAAGCCGGTTACCGAATATATTAGACCCAGTGGGGTTGGTACAGGTTTTATGTTTCAGGGTTCAATGGTCGAAGAGGTCATCAAATAGTGTCTTTTGAGAGTTTCCTTGAGTGTCGATCCCTTTGACGTTTTAATGTTGGACTCTTCTTTTATTAATTAGGGAACAATGGCTAAACAAGCAAAATCAGATTCAAGCCTTCGCTGTTCGTTTTGTGGAAAGAGCCGGGATCAGGTCCGAAAGCTGATTGCAGGTCCGACAGTCTATATTTGTGACGAATGTGTGGGGTTGTGCAACGACATCATTTCTGAAGAATGGCAAGAAGCGAAAGAAGAAATTTCGGCTAAGCTGCGAAAACCCTCTGAAATCAAGCAGCATCTGAACAATTATTTGATTGGCCAAGAAGGCGCCAAAAAGACCCTTTCGGTTGCCGTCTATAATCATTACAAACGTATTGCGGCAAATGAACTCGATGACGTCGAGCTCCAAAAGGGAAATATTCTCCTGATTGGCCCAACGGGCACGGGAAAAACGTTATTCGCGCAGACGTTGGCTCAATACTTAGATGTTCCCTTTACCATTGCCGATGCGACGACTCTGACCGAGGCCGGCTATGTTGGGGAAGATGTGGAAAACATCATATTAAAACTCTTGCAGTCGGCGGACTATGAAGTTGATCGGGCTGAGCGCGGGATCGTCTATATTGACGAAATTGACAAAATTACGAGGAAATCAGATAGCCCTTCCATTACGCGTGATGTCTCTGGAGAAGGTGTTCAGCAGGCCTTGCTGAAACTCATTGAAGGAACGACAGCGAATGTCCCTCCTCAGGGGGGGCGCAAGCATCCTCATCAAGAATTTATTCAAGTCAACACGACCAACATTTTGTTTATCTGTGGAGGGGCTTTTGTGGGGTTAGAATCTATTATTGAGCAGCGGCTCAACCAAAAGCGGTTGGGATTTCGAGCCGAAACTCGAGCACGACGGGAAGGGAATACCAATGCGTTATTTGCCCAGGTTCAACCAGAAGATCTCCTTCACTATGGCCTGATTCCAGAATTCATTGGCCGACTTCCTGTCATTGCCACTTTGGAGGAATTGGACGAACGCGCCCTGGTGCGGATTCTCACTGAACCCAAGAATGCTCTGAGCAAGCAATACCAAAAACTGCTGTCGTTTGATAAAGTCAAGCTCAAATTCACCGAGGGGGCCTTAAGGGCCATTGCCCAAAAGGCTTACCATCAAAAAACCGGAGCTCGAGGGCTCCGTGCCATTCTTGAATCAGTCATGCTGAATGTGATGTATGATATCCCTTCGCAAAAAGATATCAAGGAAGTATTGATTACCGAAGAAGTTATTCAAGGGAAGGGTGAACCGATTAAGGTACTGGGACAACAAAAGGGGATCAAACCCGCGGTCGGATCTTAGGCTTTTGGGGAGTTTCAAAGCCTCGCGCTTCTCAGTTTCCAAGCGACTATCTGTTCTCTGAATTCAATATCGAATATCGAACACTGAATGTCGAAGCACGAAGTGTTGGAGGGAGAGGGATTATGGCCAACCGTCCCGATTTCCTTCGACAATCAGAATTCAGTATTCGAAATTCAATATTCTCTTTTGTCACTTCGAATAGTTACTCTGTAGCGGCCTGGTGATGACCCCAGCCTACAGAGAACTGTGGTCATATTCCTACCCCGCCTCCTGATAGCCGCAGCCTTCCTTTTGGCAGTAAATACTTACCCCGCTTTGTTTTTTAACTTTCTCAACCAGAAACGGAGACTGACAATTGGGGCAAGGGCGATTCACCGGGCGGTCCCAAAGAGCATAATTGCATTTCGGATATCGACTGCAGGAATAGAAGGTTCGTCCTTTTTTGGTTCGTTTCTGGACTAGTTCTCCCTCACAATTTTCGACCGGACAATGCACCCCCACCTTTAAGGGCTTCGTGGTTTTACATTCTGGATACTGAGAACATGCTAAAAATCCACCAAACCGGCCGCGTTTGACCACCATGGGACTGCCACACTTTTCACAGACCTCATCGGCAATCTCGACTGGTTTTTCCACAATGTGAATGACTCCCTCTTCATCCTTTTTGAACTGTTTAGTGTTCTTGCAATCAGGGTAACCTGGACAGGCCAGAAAATGCCCATGACGTCCCCATTTGATCACCATATTCCGCCCGCATTTATCGCAGATAATATCGGTCGGTTCCTCTTTTCCCTTTAGGCCTTCCATCTGATCTTCTGCGACAGTCAAATCTTTGGCAAAGGGGGAGTAGAATTCCTTCACGGTGGTCACCCAATCTTTATCACCTTCCTCGATATTGTCGAGTTCGCTCTCCATTCTGGCCGTAAATTCTATATCAAAGACATCCGGGAAATGGCGAACAAGTTGATTATTCACGATACGCCCCAATTCGGTGGGACGGAATCGTAATTCTTCTTTTTCAACGTATTGTCGATCCTGGATCGTTGAGATGATGGTCGCATAGGTTGAGGGTCTCCCGATCCCTTTTTCTTCCAACTCTCGGATTAGGAGTGCCTCGTTGTAACGAGGAGGAGGTTGGGTGAAATGTTGCTTGGGGATTACACCCTGATCAGGCCCCTCTAAAAGTCTTAACGCCTCACCTACCGTAAGTTCCGGCAGTCGATTCTCCTCAGCCTCAGGGTTCTCAGATTCCGACGTGGTGGTGTTTGTGGATTGGTCTATCCCCTCAATATAGATTCGCCGATATCCGTCAAATTTTTCTACCGTACCGGTCGCCCGCAGTAGATACTCATTTGCCAGAATATCTACCCCCGTGACCACATCGAGGCCCCGTGTCATTTGAGAAGCCACAAAACGGTTCCAGATCAGTCGATACAGTTTGTAGAGATCTGGTTCCAGGTATGAGCGTAGGCTTTCTGGATCTCGACGAACCGATGTCGGTCGAATGGCTTCGTGAGCTTCTTGGGCCGCTTTTTGAGTTTTATACACATTGGGTTTCGATGGCAGGTATTGTTGACCAAAATTCTCCTGAATATACTCCCTCACTTCGGCTTGAGCCTCCGGGGCAATTCGAGTGGAATCGGTTCGCATATAGGTGATCAATCCCACCTGACCTTCCTGACCGACTTCCACCCCTTCATACAGTTGTTGAGCCAGAACCATAGTCTTTTTGGCAGAGAAGCGAAGTTTTCGGACACTTTCTTGCTGAAGACGGCTAGTAATAAACGGCGGGGAAGGATTACGTCGCTTATCTTTTTGTTCGATTCCTCTGACGGTGAAAGGGGCGGTTTGCAAAGCTTCAACGATTTGGTTAGCCTCGTCGGCCGTCTGAATTTCGATACGCGTTCCCCGGAATTCTTGAACCTTTGCCTTGAAAGCAGGAGGGTGGTTTCCTTGGAGTGTGGCATTAATCGTCCAATATTCTTGCGATTGAAAGGCCTCCCGTTCAGCTTCACGTTCACAGATGACCCGGACAGCTACCGACTGGACCCTCCCCGCGCTCAGCCCCCGACGAATTTTTTTCCATAAGAGCGGACTGAGCATATATCCCACAATTCGGTCTAAAACCCGTCGGGCTTGTTGCGCGTTGACTTTTTTCATGTCAATGCTTCCTGGTGATTGAAGGGCACGCTTGACGGCTGATTCGGTAATCTCGTTAAAAAGGACTCGATACACATTGTTCCCGTTCCCATTAAGTTCCTCTGCAATATGCCAAGCAATCGCTTCACCTTCCCGGTCAGGGTCGGGAGCTAAAAACACATTTTTTGCCTTTTTGGCTTGCGTTTTGATCTCGGTCAAAAACTTGCTTTTCCCACGAATTACCACGTATTGAGGTTGAAAATCATGATCGACGTCAATTCCCAATTTGCTTTTGGGCAAATCCTTGATGTGGCCGACGGATGCGATGACCTGATACCCTCGTCCTAAATATTTGGTGAGAGTACGGGCTTTCGTCGGAGACTCGACGATCACCAGCGATTTTCCTGCTGGAGTTTTTTTTGTATCCTTTTTCTTTACTGATTTAGCCACCAAATGGCACTCCTATTGAATGTAGTTCTCGCCAAAATAAAATGTTCAAAGGTCAATGTCTAAAGATAAAAGAGCCCAATTCTAAGAGTTGAAAAGTTCCATGAATCAAAATGGTCTACCAGTCCAAGAGTTGCAGGGTCAAACAATCTAAAAGGCCCAGCCTTCAACCCCCCAAAAATCGTCTTCTCTAATGACCCTTTCACCTGGAGATTTGCCCTGGTTAATGTCAGGCTGTTTTTACTTTTCCGTTTGTTGGGGTAGCGTTCTCACATACTGAGACCCTGGTAATTGCCGAATAAATCCCTTGATTTCTAAGGTTAAGAGAGTGCTCATCACTGCCGCCGGTGCCAATGAACTCAGAGAGATTACGTCTTCCAGAGAGGTCGGTTCAAGTGGGACACACTTATAGAGGGCCTCTTCCTCCGGTCCCAAAAGAGAGGACGGGAGGGAAGATGGACCGCTGTGACAACTGAGTCGATTGCGAAATGGTGCTTCCAATTGGGGTAACAATTCCTCAAGAATGTCATGGGGGCCTTCTACCAGCTTTGCTCCTTGTTTGATAAGAAGATGAGGGCCCCGACTCATCGGATTGCTCACGGTTCCGGGAACGGCAAACACATCACGATTTTGTTCGGCAGCAAGACGAGCGGTCACCAATGATCCACTTTGCGCTGCGGCTTCCGTGACCACCACACCCATCGATATCCCACTGATGACTCGATTCCGCTCAGGAAAGTGGTGTCCCCGTGGGGCGGTGCCAGGAGGAAATTCAGAAAGCACTCCCCCATGAGCCTCAATCTGTTGGCGCAGGTGTTTATGTTCCGGGGGATAGGTTCGATCGATTCCACAACCTAAAACGGCAATGGTTCGCCCCCCCACTTCGATGGCACCTTGATGGGCAGCCGCATCGATTCCGCGAGCCAAACCGCTCACAATCGTAAATCCCAATGCAGCCAGATTCCCGCTGAGTTGCCGGGTAACAGACCATCCATGGTTGGTGTTTTTTCGAGACCCCACAATGGCCACTGCCTGGTGATCAGCTACAAGAAGGTTTCCAGTCATATAGAGCAAGGGAGGAGGATCCGGAATCATTTTGAGCCGATGAGGATAAATCGGATCTAAAATGGTCACTATTGAAAAATGGCCTTGCTCCAGTGACTGCCTTTCCATGCGAACGTCTTTGAGTAAATCAGAATCCGGCCTTTTCTGAATACGTTTCGCAACGGAATGACTGACTCCTCCATCGGCCGTTAATTCGTGAATTGAGGCCTTTTGAACTCCCTCAGGCGACCCGAATCGAAGCACCAGACGGGATATGGCCCCATTGCCCAACCCTTTGACAGCTTGTAGTGTCTTCCACGCCAGCAACGACTCCATCAATAAATCCCACAATAAATGGCTTCAGGCTCTCAAGGGAATATGCTATCTTTTTTTATCCCGAAACCCGAAACCCGAAACTTTTTTACGCCGAGCGACTCAGCGACCGTGCATCGGAACGTTCGGATCCTTCTCCAAGTACCACGATATCATACTGTTCAAGATGAAGCATTGGATCGGATTCAATGAGAATTTGGTGATTATACTCTTCCTCTAATTGCTCAACCCCCCGATGTTCGGTATCAAATAATAATTCGACTACTCGAGGGTTGGCTCCGACCACCACCCGTTGTCGTTCTCGACCAATTCCAATCCGTCGAATGTCTCGGAAAATATCATACACCACAGTCATGGCGGACTTGGTGTATCCCCGACCCTCGCAATCGCCGCATATTTCCGATAATGTACGAAGGATATCCTCTCGGACGCGTTCCCTAGATATTTCTATTAACCCGAGCTCAGAAATCCGAGATATTCTGGTTTGAGCTTTATCAGAAGCCATAGCATCGACTAATGCTTGATACACTTTTTCTCGGTTTCGCTCCCGCTCCATGTCAATGAAATCAATAATGATGATCCCACCGATGCCCCGAAGTTTAATTTGATAGGCAATTTCTTTTGCGGCTTCCAGATTATTTTTGAGAATGGTCTCTTCTTGGTCCCGTTTTCCAACAAATCGACCGGTGTTCACATCGATCACGGTCATAGCCTCAGTATGGTCAATGACTATATGCCCTCCCGACTTGAGCCAGACCTTTCGGCTTAGGGCGCGAGCAATCTCCAATTCGATTCCCAGATATTCAAACAAGCCGGTGTCTTTTTTATCATAATGGTAGATGCGAGAGGTTTGTTCTGGCAGGTAGCGTCGAACAAATTCTCTGACTTCCTCAAAAGCCGGTTTCCCGTCAATTGAGAGACGATCAACTTTGTTGGTGAACAGGTCTCGGACAACCCGCAACGTTAAAGACAGGTCGGTATGAAGAAGGGAGGGGGTTCCCTCGTGGTCATATTTCTTGAGAATGTCGTGCCAAAGGGCACCCAAAAAGTTGACGTCTAACACCAGGTCTTCTTCCGAAACCCCTTCGCACACTGTACGGACGATGAATCCATTTCCGGGTTTGCGCAGCCGTCGCATAATTTCCTTAAGACGAGTTCGTTCCTCATCGTTGGTAATCCGTCGAGAGACTCCGATGTGATCGACGTTGGGCATGAACACCAGAAAGCGGCCAGGCAATGAGATATACGTTGTCACGCGGGGCCCCTTGGTACCGATGGGTCCTTTGGAAATTTGGACCAGAAGCTCTTGGCCCTCTTCCAATAACTGTTCAATTGGGCGAATCGTTTGTCGCCTTGGTCGAGGCAGTTCAGGTCCTTTGTCATCTTCATCGCTGTCGACGAGGGTGTCGCCGGGCTCTGTTTCAACCGAAAGGTCGGAAACATGCATAAACGCGGCACGTTCGAGGCCAATATCTACAAAGGCTGCCTGCATCCCCGGCAGCACCTTCACCACTTTACCTTTATAAATATCTCCGACAAAATCTTTCTTTTTGGCACGATCCACATAGAGTTCCGTAACGATTTTGTTCTCCAACACAGCCACACGGGTTTCTTCCGTGGTGACATTTATGGCAATTTCAACTCCCATACCAACCTCCAATTCAGAAAAAACTCAAAATTTCAATAACTTATGGTTTTAATTACGTCTCTTCATTTTCTTGACCTGAAATCCAAAACATTCTTAATTCTATATGTACGTTACTGTGTGTTCCTGCTCTATGTCCAATTCCCTTACCTCCTATGCCAGAGAAAGTCGTCGTCGTTTTACATTGAGCAGCAGCCCCAAGGCTGCAAGGGACATGATCATTGCGCTTCCCCCATAACTCATAAGGGGTAGGGGAATGCCCACAATTGGCGCCAAACCAACGGTCATGGACATATTCACTACGAAACCAAACCCAATCATCCCCACTACACCCAGTGCGAGGAGAGCACCGAGTGTATCCCTGGCTTTGGTAGCGATTTCCAACCCCATGAGAAATAAGCTGATATACAGGGTTAACAATATGCCCACTCCTAAGAAGCCCCATTCTTCGGCAAAAACCGCAAAGATAAAATCTGTGTGGCCCTCCGGTAAGAATTTAAATTGAGTCTGAGTTCCCCCATAAAGGCCCTTCCCCAGGATATGCCCGGAGCCAATAGCGATGCGGGATTGTAACCCGTGATACCCTTTCCCACCCGGATCATAGTCAGGATCCACAAAACTGATGATACGCTCCTGTTGATATTCCTGTAATGATCCCCACACCCCTCCCCAGGCGAAGGGGAACAGCATCAGGGAAGTTAACAGGACAAGGCCAAATGCCTTAGTTTTCACGCCAACGGCTAAGAGCAGAAGGATATAAATAGATAAGAAACTTAGACTACTTCCCAAATCAGGTTGTTTCAGAATCAGAAGAAATCCCGGCAACACGATCAAGCTCGGGATCACCAATCGTTGAAGCCAACCCTCGCGTGGTTTCGACCCATAATAGGTGGCTAAGACTAGAATGAGTGGAATTTTTATCAATTCCGATGGCTGGACGGCGAAAGCTCCAAGCGGAATCCAGCGTTGGGAGCCCCGGCTACTTTTTCCAGCCACCAGGACCACGATCAGGAGTACGAGTCCGAGACCATACAGGACATACGAAAACCGTGCGAGTTTGTGGTAATCAATCCCCGATGCCACTACCAAGGCCAACAAGCCGACAAGCATCCATATGGCTTGTTTGAGATATATCGGCATGCCCCTGACGGGATTTGAGGAAGTCACGCTGTAGATCGAAATGAGTCCAATGGACAAGATTCCCAAAATGGTCCCCAGAAAGCACCAGTCAAAGGTGTCGAATTTGTGTCGGTGACGGCTTCGTCTTACCATTTTGAAATCATCCTTCCATCCCGGGAAGTTCTATCGGCGCTGAGGTCAATCAACCTAATATTCCTTAAAAAATATCCAATATCGAACAAGGAATATCCAATCACGAAGTGGGGAAGGGGCATCGCTCCCGTTCTTAATCGCTTTTCCTTTGACATTGCTTATTCCTTGTTCGAAATTCGATATTCTCCCATCTTCAAAAACTTTATCTCCTATGGAATTTGTCATTCTGGGTCTGTGACAGATGAATTCTTTTGATCATTCCCATGAAGGACTTCGGCCTTCGAGGTAATTCGTATGTAGGCTTCAATCAATTCTTTTGCCAGCGGTGCGGCAGCCGATCCACCATGCCCCATATGTTCAACCAAGACCACGACGGCAATTTGAGGATCGTCCATAGGAGCATATCCCACGAACCAGGCATGATCTTTTAATTCTTTCGGGGTGTCATGTTTCGGTCCAGCTCGAAGACCCACTACTTGAGCCGTTCCGGTCTTTCCCGCAATGGAAACCAGGGATGATCGCATCCCTCTGGCCGTCCCTCGTTCGACGACGGCCGTCAGCCCTTTCCGAATATCAGAAAAGGTTTTGGCAGATAGATCGATCCGTTTGGGTGGAGGAACGGGCCACTCTTGAATCAACCCCGTTGCTCGATGGCGAATTGCCCGAACAACATGAGGTTGTGCCATGTAGCCTCCCGTTGCCACCGAAGCCACCACCTGCGCCATTTGGATCGGCGTGGCCATCAGAAAACCCTGTCCGATGGCTACCGAGATGGTCTCTCCTGGATACCATGGCTCTCCCTTCACCCTCAATTTCCATTCAGCCGTCGGCATAAGACCTGGGCGCTCGGCTGGAAGATCAATCCCAGTTTTCTGACCCAAACCGAATTGCCTGGCGTAGGAGCCGATCGTCTCAATTCCCAATCGATTCCCGGCCTTATAAAAATAGACATCACATGATTCCGCAAGGGCTTTGGTCAGATTAACAAGGCCATGTCCCCCACGTTTCCAATCGCGAAACGTTCGGCGTCCAAATTGGAATCCACCCTTGCAAGAAACATGATCGGAATTTAAAAAGGTCCCGGTGTCCAACACTCCGGCTGCCATGACAATTTTAAAGGTGGAGCCTGGAGGGTATTGGCCCTGAATCGCTCGATTCGTGAGCGGATGCCTGGAGTCTTGAATAAGTTCTTGCCATTGGGAAGCCGGCAACCCTCCGGACAGGGCGGTCGGGTTAAAGCTGGGTCGACTCGCTAATGAGAGAACCTCGCCGCTTTTGGGATTCAGAACGATAATGGCTCCGGATTCGTTTCCCAACAAATCCTCGGCGAGTGTTTGGAGTCGAATATCTATCGTCAGGTAGAAATCATCACCCGGTCGAGGTCTGTTAACAGATATCGATTGCTTAGTATGTCCTAATGCATCCACTTCAATCAGCTCCCGGCCCGCATGCCCCCGTAGATATTGGTCGTAAGACCGCTCAACTCCGTACTGCCCTATCACACTACCACGGTGGAGATCGCGGAATGCCTCTTGTTTCAATTGAGATTCGGACACCTCTCCAACGTACCCAATCAAATGAGCGGCGTAGCCTCCCAAAGGATAATTTCTTTGATATTCCGGTTGAATGACCGCTCCTGGGAGGTCCAACCGATGCGCCTCAATCATGGCCGCTTCTTTAAGGGTCAGCCCACCTTTAATTTTTACCCGGGTCTTCAGTCCATGCTTTGAAAGTTTTTTCTGAATCCTCTCTTGATCAATGGGTACATGTTCACTGATCTGCTGAATCAATGCGCGACGATCTTTCACGTCTTCCAATGAAACATACAAGTTAAAGCTCGGGACATTATTCGCCAGTAACTGTCCTTCCCGATCATACAGCAGGCCTCGGGCGGGCTTGAGGACGATAGAGCGGGTTCGGTTATCCCTGGCTAACTCTTGATAATAATAGCCGTCCCGGATTTGAAGCTGCCAGACTCTTAGGCCCAATAAAGCAATGAGAATCAATAGCCCAACTTTAATAAAGGCCAAACGACTTTGAATGTCCGCCAATCCATTGGCCTGTTGATCACTCTCTATCATCATTGCTTTCCAATGGTTAGAACCCGTTTTTTGTCAATACTCTTACCGGAGGCTTGATGGGGCCAGTACGGAGAGCCGGGGGAGATACTTAGCGATTAACCAATTGAACCCCAACGCCATCATAGCATCAAGGGCTGCCTGGGGAAGGAGGATGGAACGAAAATCTTGGATGAGAAGGAACCAATCGATTTGGGGTCTTGCAGAAATTAATGAGACCAGACCACAAGCGAAAGAAAGGATAAAGGTCGGCAGGAAAATAGCCGGCGGGCTGGTATCCGATAATATTTTGGCGGCAGTGCCAGAGACGACCCCGGCTAACCCTTTGGTGATCATATTTAATCCAATGCCACCGGCTGAATACATGTCCTGAATAAACCCCAGCCCCAATCCGAGCCACAGTCCCCTTGCGCGTCCACCTTGAAATCCTGTCAGACAGGTCGCCACAAGACACAGGTCGGGCTTCACGCCCCATAGGCTGATATGTTCAAGGAGGGTCGTCTGAATCGGAAGAAGCAATAACAAAAGGCCACTGTAGAGGAAAACAGTCATAGGCTTGGCTGGTTTTGGGATGTCGGTCCTTCGGGAAATACCCCAGAAGGGGGCAATGGGCCAGGGGAAGTGATGACGAGCACACCCTCTAATTTTTGAAATTCCACAGCTGGTTGAACCTCCGCAGATTGAAAAAGATCTGGGTGGGTTTTTTTGAGGCTACTGATCTGTCCGATTTGAAGACCACGGGGAAAGGCTCCGGTGAGCCCTGAGGTCACGACATTTTCGCCGATTTGTACGGGGGAAAGCGGAGGCAGATACTTCATTCTGATATACCCCTGGGCGGTCCCGTGCACGATCCCTTCCTCCCGACTGCCTTGAATCATCGCAGGTACAGCCACATTGGGGTCGGTGAGCAGAAGCACAATGGCGGTGGAAGGATGAATTTTGACAACTCTCCCGACAACACCAGCCTGAGTGATGACTCCCATGTTTGCCTTAAGGCCCTCTCGTCCGCCTTTATCAACAATTAAAGTCCGGTACCAGTTGGTCGCATTACGCCCTATGACCCGCGCGGCCACCGTTTGTATAGGGCCACCTTGCTGATAATCGAGGAGTTGGGTGAGTTGTTCAGAAATAATGACTTGTTCGCGGAGTTGAGTGAGCTGTTCTTTTAGCTGCGCAATATCTTCTTTGAGGGCGAGGTTGTGTTCATGAACTTCCTGCAGAGCGATATAATGGTTCCAAATCCCACGAACAGCGTCATCTATCGCTGTGAATCCTTCCAGGGGAACCGCCACGAATTGGGTTATAGGATTTCCAAGATTCCCGAGCAGCTTCTGCGTTTGGCGTGGCAGCAAAAAGATGGTGACAATGATAAGGGTGAGGAGGGCAAAAAAGACGCGTCTCGTTCTCGGGCCGATGCTGACAGTCAGGCCAAGCTTGCTCATACAGAGGAGTGCAAACGAACTTGCACCTATTGTTCAAATGACGGTTTTACGATCAAGGGTTTGTTCAACGGTCCACGTTCAAGGAGAACCCATCCCGTTTCACAGGGCGCAAAACCAAATCCCGAAATTGGAAACTTGGAGCTTCAAACGTATGTTCGGTCTTGTCTATCAGCTACCGATAGAGGACATCGATGATACACTACGTAATAGGGACAGTTCTTCAAGCGTTTTTCCCACACCCAAAACAACAGAGGTGAGCGGATCCTCGACCTGTACAATGGGAAGGGCGGTTTCCTCACGCAACCGTTCATCGAGTCCCTGGAGAAGAGACCCTCCCCCGGTAAGGACGATGCCTCGGTCAATAATATCTCCCGCTAATTCAGGTGGAGTGTTTTCCAATGCGAGCCGGATGGCCCCCACGATCGTGGTGATACAATCCTGTAAGGCCTCCCGCACTTCAGTGTCATCAACGAGCACGGTTCTGGGGATGCCGGAAATCAAATCCCGACCTTTTACCGCCATTTGTTTCTTCTCTGCCAGGGGATACGCAGACCCCAATTCGATCTTGATGCGTTCGGCCATGTGTTCACCGATGAGCAAATTATATTCTCGCTTCAAATACCCGATAATTGCGGCGTCAATTTGGTCTCCCGCCACCCGGACCGATTCGCTGTACACAATTCCCCCAAGAGAGATAATGGCCACATCGGTGGTCCCTCCGCCGATATCGACGACCATGTTCCCCGAGGGTTCAGTGATTGGCAGACCAGCTCCAATTGCGGCGGCAACCGGTTCCTCAATTAAATAAACCTCCCGGGCTCCAGCCAGTTCCGCTGATTCCTTGACCGCTCGCTGTTCAACTTGAGTTATTCGAGATGGAACACCAATGATAATGCGAGGACGGACGGACATGCTTCGGTTGTGAACTTTTTGGATAAAATAGGACAACATGCGCTGGGTCATGTCAAAATCAGCAATGACACCCTCTCGCATAGGTCGAATTGCCGCAATATTTCCCGGGGTTCTGCCGATCATTTTTTTGGCTTCTTCTCCAACCGCCAGGACCTTATTGGTATGCATCTCAACTGTGACCACCGATGGCTCGTTCAGCACGATCCCTTTTTTCTGAATGTAGACCAAGGTGGAGGCAGTACCCAGGTCAATTGCCATATCACTGGAAAACAAACTGAGGAAACTACCCATGACTCCCACGAATCGTTACTCCTGAATTATATTAAGAATGTTCAAGGTCTGAATTCTAATATGCCAAAGTCTAAAAGATCGAAGTGTCAAAGAATCATCAAGGCGAAGAGGCACAATTTAAAGGAGTTCCAGGAGACAGAAATGATGATGATTTCGCTTCCCCCACTATTTCAAATAGTTCGACTCTGCGACTCCTTCACTCCTCCACCCCCAAACTCGAAACCTGAAACGGTTTTCTGTGGTGGGTTCTAGCAATAATTGGTTCACGTGTCACGCTTGAGTAGTTGCGACACCGACCTTCTTTATCTGAAATCGTAGATGTGGCGCCTGATGCTGTTCTTAAAATTCCCAATTGAGGAAGACAGGAGGACCGCAGATTAGCAATGCGGATGGGTTAGATTGATTGGGTCTCCGATCACACAGTTCTTCAAGCACAATGTTGTCAGCGTCTTTCCAATTTGGGAAGTAAAAAAGTATAACAAATCTCATTGATGACCACAAAGAGAGAAAAGGTTCGGACATGAATTCTCCGACCCAAACTGAAAGTTTCATAACTATTGCCCATCCTTATTATTGCTGATCGAAGTTTCGGGTTTCTAGAGAAATATTTTCTTCTTTTTTTTAACCCGAACCCCGAAACGGCCTCTTTATCCTGCCAGGCTTGACAGACTAATGGTACTCGATGGTAAACGAAAAGGAGAAGGAAGGACTCAATGGCAGCCAAGACGTTGTTTGAAAAAATTTGGGAATCCCATCTTGTGCGCGAGGAAGCCGATGGGACGACCTTGTTGTATATCGATCGGCATTTAGTCCACGAAGTCACTTCACCCCAAGCCTTCGAGGGATTAAGAATGACCGGACGTCACCCCAGACGACCAGGCGCGACCCTCGCGGTTCCCGATCACAATGTACCGACTACTGACCGGCGTTTGGGCATTACGGATCCGATGAGCGCAAAGCAAGTCCGGACCCTGGAACACAATTGTGGGGAGTATGGCATTACCCTCTTTGGTATGAGTGATTATCGACAAGGGATTGTTCATGTTATCGGTCCCGAGCAGGGGTTTACGCTCCCAGGCATGACGATTGTCTGTGGCGATTCCCATACCTCCACCCATGGAGCATTTGGGGCTTTGGCCTTTGGAATCGGCACATCTGAAGTTGAGCATGTATTGGCCACCCAATGTTTGGTGCAAAAAAAACCAAAAACCATGGAAATTCGAGTGGAAGGGGTATTGCCTGACTATTGCTCTCCAAAAGATGTGATTCTGGCCATCATTGGGAAAATCGGGACCGACGGCGGAATCGGGCATGTGGTGGAATATTCGGGATCTGTGATCCGCGATTTTTCGATGGAGGGTCGAATGACCTTGTGTAATATGTCGATCGAAGGTGGTGCTCGGGCTGGTATGGTGGCACCAGACGATAAAACACTCTCCTATGTTGAGGGACGCCCTATGACCCCACAAGGAGAGTTGTTTGAACAGGCCAAACAACACTGGGTGAAGCTCGCGACCGACCTGGGAGCCTCGTTCGACCGAGTGGTAATGTTGCAGGCGGAACAGCTTGCTCCACAGGTGACATGGGGAACGAACCCGGCCATGGTCACCGGGGTAGACGGCAAAGTTCCGGATCCACGCGATCTGCAAGATGAAAAAGTTCGAATAGCGACTGAAAAAGCTCTTACGTATATGGATCTTAAGCCAGGCACCCCTATAAACCAAATAAACATTGACCGGGTGTTTATTGGTTCCTGTACCAATTCCCGAATCGAGGATCTTCGGCTGGCAGCACAGTATTTAAGGGGAAAACATGTTGACAAGAAGGTGCATGCCATGGTCGTTCCCGGGTCCGGACTTGTAAAAAAACAGGCCGAAGAGGAAGGCCTTGATCGTTTGTTTCGTGAAGCAGGGTTCGAGTGGCGGGAATCGGGATGCAGCATGTGCTTGGCCATGAATGCCGACGTCCTCCAACCAGGCGAGCGTTGCGCCTCAACCAGTAATCGAAACTTCGAAGGACGACAGGGAAAGGGAGGCCGCACACATTTAGTTTCTCCAGCCATGGCGGTTGCGGCTGCCATTGAGGGGCATTTTGTCGATATTCGGGATTGGTAACCGATGGGTCCTCATGTCCAATTGCCGAATGGGATGATTGGTCTTTGGAGGGGAATATTGTCAGGATCCCGCACCGGATAGTTTCAGGTTCGGGTAAAAAGACTTTTTAACTTTGAATAGGAAAGCCTTAGCAGGGTGAAAACGCCTGTTTGGGAATTAGGAGACTCCCGACTGATCAGCGGTTAATCTGATGGAAGCTTTTACGACGCATACGGGGTTAGTCGCGCCATTAAATCGACTGAATGTCGATACTGACCAAATTATTCCCAAACAATATTTAAAAACCATCCACCGGACTGGCTTGAAGGAAGGACTGTTTGCCGATTGGCGGAATCAGCCGGACGGAACGCCGGATCCGGATTTTTTTATGAATCAACCCCGCTACCGAGGTGCAACGATTCTCCTGACAGGAGACAATTTCGGTTGTGGCTCTTCACGGGAGCATGCGCCGTGGGCTCTTCTTGATTATGGGTTTCGATGTTTGATCGGAACGAGCTTTGCCGATATTTTCTACAATAACTGCTTCCAAAATGGAATCTTACCCATTGTGCTTCGACCTCAAGAGGTTCAGACCCTGTTCGATCGCGCTACGCACCACGAGGGCTTTCAACTTACAGTTGATCTCGCGCAACAGAGCGTCACCCTTCCTGAAAAAGTGCAATTTCAATTTGACATTGATGCGTTTCGAAAAGATTGTCTCCTCAGGGGTCTTGATGCCATTGGATTGACCCTGCAACATGAGCAGGCCATCTCTGCCTATGAAAAACGACGGGTGCAAGAAGTCCCTTGGTTGTTCAAAGACCTAACAGCATAGCTGTTTCTTCCTGTGGAAGCTGATTGACTCCCATCCCCTGGGCCTGACTGCCCCCCTCGCGACTTCCATCTCCTCATTGAAGTAATTACTGTTAGACTTGGTGGCTCTTGTGCATTCCAGGCATTCTCATCGTTGAACATTGAATATAAATGGTACACTTCGGAATGTCCTTTAGGTTAAAGGGACGATCGATGAACAAAACTTTCCAGGCCCTGATTGGGTACAAAACGCGAGCTCCGGGAGAGTTTTTCAAGCAATAGAATAATTTCTACTTAGAAGTCAGAGGACACCATGACGGAACTTCATTTTCTTCGAGATGTCCTAATTATTTTTACCGTCTCTATCGGTGTCGTATTCCTGTTTCAAAAACTCCGCCTCCCTTCCATTGCCGGGTTCCTCGTCGCGGGAACACTCGTCGGTCCGTATGGACTCAATTTGGTTTCGGAACGAGAGCAGGTCGAAACTCTTGCCGAAGTCGGAGTCATACTGCTCCTGTTTACTATCGGGTTAGAATTCTCTTTAAAACAAATGAAAGCCTCACGCAGATTGCTCCTTGTCGGGGGGTCGATTCAAGTCACAGGGGCGGTGGTGTTAGGTACTCTGGCAGGATTGATCGTGGGACTTCCGATTCAAGAGGCGTTTTTCTGGGGCCTTCTTTTGTCATTGAGCAGCACGGCCATCGTGCTCAAAACTCTGGGAGAGCGAGGGGAGGCTGATACTTTTCATGGACGTTCCACTGTCGGCATTTTAATTTTTCAGGATCTGGCTGTCGTTCCAATGATCCTGATCACCCCATTATTAGCTGCCCCCGTCATAGGAGGGGTTCAACCAATCGCGTTGACTTTGGCAAAGTCAATAGTAGCCATCATTCTGATTGTCATTGGCGCCCGGGTGGTAGCCCCATGGTTGTTGGATCATATTGTCCGTGTCCGAAGTCGAGAGTTGTTTCTCCTTACCGTTATCGTGTTAGGGCTTGGAACCGCGTGGCTAACTTCATTGGTTGGATTGTCGCTGGCCTTGGGGGCATTTATAGCCGGCTTGCTCATTTCAGAGTCGGAATATAGTCATCAAGCCCTGGCAGAAATTCTGCCGTTCCGTGACAGTTTTATAAGCCTCTTTTTTGTGTCGATTGGCATGTTGATGGATTTTCGCGTTCTCCTGGACCACCCGGTGCTCATTCTAACCTTGGTTGCCGTTGTGTTAACCGGAAAATTATTCTCCGGGGCCGTGGCTGTCCTGGCAGCGGGTGCTCCACTTCGATCCGCGGTCCTGAGCGGGGTGGCCCTGGCCCAAGTTGGGGAATTTGCGTTCATCCTGGCCCAAGAAGGCCAACGAGTCGGGCTTCTAGCCCCTAATGCCTATAATTTATTCTTATCCCTGTCCGTCATTTCCATGATTATCACTCCGTTTTTGATTCAATGGTCCCCCAAACTGGCCAGGCGAACGCAAGCTTTGCAGCGTTTAGGTCGTTGGTTTCCGACCCGATTATCATCCCAACCGGAAACACGTCATCTCACCATCCGAGACCATGTGATTATTGTCGGGTACGGGTTAAATGGTCGAAATCTTTCTCGTGTGCTCCATGAAATGGAAATTCCGTATATCGTGCTGGATATTGGTGCGGATCTTGTCCAATCAGCGTCCAAAGCAGGTGTACATATTGTGTATGGAGATGCCACCAACCCAACAGTGCTGAAACAAGCGCGTATTGAACAAGCTCGGGTTTTGGTCATCGCGGCATCCGATCCATTTGGAGCCAGACGAATTGTCAAGCAGGCACGAGGACTCAATCCTAATCTGCATATAATGGTCAGGACTCGTTACTTAAAAGAACTACAAGAGCTTCATGACCTGGGAGCGAACGAGGTGATTCCGGAAGAATTTGAAACTTCAATTGAAATTTTCACCTTGGTGTTGAAGACATACAAAGTTCCCCAACCCGTCATCCTGCAGAAAGCTGAGAATATACGTCGAGAGGGATATGCTTTGCTTCGCCGCGGTGAGTTGCCTGAACTCGCGCACCACCTTCGGGGAGGCACCTTGGCGGATGTTGAAGTTGAAACATGCCGAATTGAAGAAGATTCCCCCGCATTAGGGAAATCCTTAGCAGAAGTGGGAATTCACCGGCGAACAGGAAGCTCCATTGTGGCCATCACCAGGAATGGGGTGACTCAATCCAACCCTCCAATGAACCTTGTCTTGGATGTTGGTGATGTCCTGGTCATACTGGGCTCCCGCGAACAAATTCGCAGAGCCAGGGCACTACTGCTTGACACGAAAACGAAGGACTCGTGATGTGACAGATCACAATCGGCAGGGTGTACTGGCCTAGTGGGAGGTTCATTGGTTCCACCTTGAAACAGTCCCAGTTTCGAGTCCCGGGATTCGAGTTTCGCGTTTAAAAAAGAAATGTTTTCTTTGACCAAGCCCCCAAATAGCTAAAGATCTTCCACCTGGGTGGAACAACAGAAATTCCTCTAATTAAGTGAAAAAATTACGGGGTTTCCAACCCGAAACGCGAAACGCTTACCTATCAATATCCCGGGAATCCCGGAATAAACGGGAGAATAATCGAAATCGCAATCAAGATGATGATGATCCATTCGAGGACTTCCATCCGTCGATTGCCTGTTTGGTCGGCCACCTTGCCATAAATGCTTTCGATCGTGTCCAATTTTCGAAGAATGCTCTCATCCCATCCTTTCAAATGAAACCGCTGGGACGTTTGCCGATAGACTCGTGCCAGGTATTGGTCTCCGAGAAGTTTTAGGGTGTTGGTCACCCGTTCAAACAAGAAGGCACTGTCGACTTGAAGTTGAGCAATGCGCGCTAAGTCTGAATGAAACGAACCGGGCCACCAAGTTCGTGCAAACGAACGCTTAGCAAGCACTTCGTAGGCCTCATCCAGGGCATAATCCAATTGCTGATCCAGATACCGTCGTTCTAACAATTCGACGTTGGCAAATTCGAGAACCCCCCGGACATCTTCCATTTCCTGACCAACCATGATCGCCCCATTCCAATCAATGACCGTGACATCATCGGTTCCAAAGGAGATCCGACACGATGTGGCATCTTGAACTTCTTCATCCGAAAGCTGTTCCCCTTCACAGCGAAGGATTTGCGCCAACTCCTGAGCATGGGTATTGAGCAATTCCTTGGCCTGATAAGCCGGGTGGAATTGTTCGATATGAAAAATAGAGAAGTCCTCGACAAAGGGTGAAATTTCCGCCTTCTCAACTGTCCCACGAATGGTTCTGAAGAGATGCTCAATCCGGTCTCGTGATTCCGTGAGGAATTGGGCATTTTCATAAAGGGCTTCACTGAGTTGGAGGAGTGAAGAAAAGTTCCCCTCAAGGGGGATCTGGTAGGTGACCGAAACCGCTCCAAAATCGTACAACACCATATCGACATTTCGGTTCGTTTTCCAGGTCTCGATGGATAAAGGTTCAAATTCCTGTGTCACTCTCAAGGGCGGCGGATAATAATCGAAGTATTGAGGGGCCGGCCGCCTTCGTTTAATACGCCCACGTTCCTTGGTGGCGATAATCTGTCGATCGGCTTCATCAAGCTTGATGGCTGTCCCAATGTCGTAGACAAAGACGGCAAAGCAGGTGCCACTTTTGAGTTGGAGGGGGGGAGGGGTTTGGGAAGCCATATTCTTGGTCACTTTTTAAAAAGAGGACACCTTAATTTCAAATCGGGGTGGAGAAATGCTCTCCCTGCGGCACTTCGGACAGCGACTCGGACAGGTCAGCCGCTGGCGATCATGAAAAATGAATCCGCAGTCCAGGCATTCAGGTGGTGTCATCCAAAATTGCTTCGTTTGGTCCCGCCCAACGGTTTTGAGGATATGAGCCAGGTGATCCTCCACCTGGCGTTCGGGAATACGGACGTGTTGAGCCAGTTCCCGAGCCGAGAGGGCCTTTTCATGAAGTAATGCCTTGATTCGTTGGCGTGGTGTTTGGTCGGGGGGGAGCATGAAAAAACTTGGGTTCAGGTTTCGAGGTTCAAGTTTCAGGGTAAAAACAGGGACAGTATTGAACGTGTGAGGCAACTTTGGCAAGATCAATGGCCATGGATAAGCTCAATTGGGATGATCTGGCGGAGCTGGCGTTATCGGGTGTGCGGAACTCGGGGGCAGAATATGGTGACATCCGGGTCATCCATAGTACGTCCCAAACCATTCAAGGCGAGGATCGACGGATTGCCACAGTACGGGAATTTCGGGATAGCGGATTTGGGGTGCGCGTTCTTTACCAAGGAGCATGGGGATTTGCTGCCAGTTCCATCATGTCTCTGGAAGAAATCCCGCGAGTGGTGGATCTCGCCATAGATATTGCCAAAGCCTCCGCGACGTTAACGAATGAGCCGGTGAAACTTGCAGAGGAGCCCGTCCACCATGATTCCGTCAGAACATCTATAAAGGTCGATCCTTTCCGTATTCCTTTAGAAGAAAAAACCACCCTTCTATTGAATACGATGGAGTCTCTCCATCAACGATCGGGAATTGTTCGGAGTCAGGCTCACCTCTGGGCCCGCAAGGACCAAAAATTATTTTCCTCCACGGAAGGTTCACACATCCATTTTGACTTACTAGCCGTACAGGGAGGATTCGAGGGGACCGCAATCCGGGAGGGTCGATTTGCCTCTCGAAGTTTCAACACACCCCATCTTCGAAAAGGGTACGAGTTGATTGCGGAATCCGACTTCCTTTCTGTCGCTGGCCGAATAGCCGACGAAGCTGTGGAAAAGGTCACGGCCCCGTCTGTTGATCCTGGTGTCTATGATCTGGTTCTTGATCCGGAGCATTTGTCCTTAACCATGCACGAATCCTGCGGACATCCAAGTGAACTGGATCGTGCGCTTGGGTACGAAGCCAACTATGCGGGAACGAGCTTTCTCACACCGGAAAAACGTGGACGGTTTCGGTATGGCTCACCTTGGGTGAATTTGGTTGCCGACAATACGGAGCCCGAAACTCTGGCAGCCACAGGGTATGATGACGACGGAGTGGCCTGTCAACGTTGGGATATTGTGAGGGAAGGCATTTTTGTCGATTACTGCACCAATCGGGAAGTGGCGCCACGGATTGGGGAACCCCGATCCCGCGGATCGAATCGGGCCGACAGTTGGGGAAGCATACCCATGGTACGGATAGCCAATATAGGTTTGGAATCAGGACAAAACTCAGTTGCGGAGCTCATTGCCGATATCAAGCGTGGGATCTATATAGAGGGGCATGATTCTTTTAGCATCGATCAACGGAGGTATAACTTTCAGTTTGGCGGTGATGCATTTTGGCTTATAGAAAAGGGCAAGCGGACCCACATGCTGCGGGACGTTATTTATCATGGCATTACGCCTGAGTTTTGGGGCAGTTGTGATGGGGTAGCCGATCGGAGCCATCGACAGCGTTTTGGCTTTATAACATGCGGAAAGGGCCAGCCAGGACAATCGGGGTGGATGACGCATGCGGCATCGCACGCGAGGTTTCGCCATATCAACGTGATCCGGGGACAAGCGGAATCGTGAACGCGGACACCAGCCAACCCTGGCCCCGACTGACCTCCCGGGATGAGTTTCGCTTTCTGGTCGACCTCGTTCTTCAGCATGCGACTGCCGACCATACGGGTATGGTGCTGCAGGACCAAAACGGTGGCACCTCTCGGTTCGCCAACAATCAGATTATCCAAAACCTCAATCTTCGAAAACTTTCCTTCAGCATCACATCGGCCTTTGGGCAACGTCATGGAACGGCGTGTACCACGGACCTGACAGCCGGGTCGGTACAAGAAACTCTGAAACAGGCCGAAAGGATCGCCCAAGTTTCACCAGACGATCCTGAATTTCTTCCTCCCGTCGAAGCGCAGACCTTTCAAAATTGGCCCACGTCTCGCCAAGAAACCCGTACGGCTGATCCCGCCCGACGGCTGGCGCTGGTTCGAGAGTCCGTCGATCAATGTCAAACAAAGGGTCTCAAAGCCGCCGGGATTGTTGCCTCGTCAACATTGAACGTGGGTATAGCGGCAAGCACGGGTTTGTTTGCCCACGAACAGCGGACCGATTCCCGGTTTAGCCTCACGGTACAAGCAGGGGACGCGACGGGATGGGCGGCAGCATGGCATCGTTCTATTGATCACCTCAATGTCCCAGATCGCACAAAAATCGCTATCGAGAAGGCAACTTCAGGGGAAAATCCCGAAGAAGTTTCTCCGGGTCGGTACACGGTTATTCTTGAACCACCAGCGGTGGCAGGATTGTTATCGTGGCTCCTGTGGATGCTAGATGCCAAATCGTACGTCAAAGGAACCAGTCCCTTTTCCGGAAAACTGAACAAAACCATTGTCGACCATCGATTGACCCTCCGAAATCGTCCCGGCCATCCGGACTTACTAGGGGAAGGGTTCAGCAAGGAAGGACTCCCGGTTAATGAAATGGCATGGATTGAATCCGGGGTGTTAAAACAACTTGACTATGATCGGTTCACTGCCCGACAGCATGGGGTGGTGAGCATTCCCACCTTGGAATCACCCTGTTTGGAAGGTGATACTTCGGCTTGTGCGGGTGTCAGCGAACTCCTTCGGCAAACCACCCGAGGGATTCTTGTCACCAATTTTTGGTATATTCGGCCTGTCAACCCCACCGATCTGACCTTAACCGGTATGACCCGAGACGGGACCTTCCTTATCGAAAAGGGACGGATTACCAAGGCCATCCGAAACTTCCGCTTTCATGACAGCCCCTTGCGTGTCTTTAATCAGATTGAAGCCTTCACAGCCCCACAAGAGGCCACCTCATCGGAAATCGGCAAACTCCTGGTCCCAGCTATGAAAATCCGCGATTTTAATTTCTCTAGTGTCACAAAGTTCTAAAGTATGGTCCTGGAAAAAGCTCACTCGGTCAATCGCCTGGAGCGGGAAATACCCATTGACTATGGGGTCACGAGAAGAGTAAAAAAATATAGTTGTCTAACCGTAGTACCGTAATTTCACCAAAAACAATGAATTAATATGATGCCACCCCTTCAACGAACCTGCGAAAGCGGGAAGTGAGGTTCTCTATGTCCCGCAAAACCAAGGAATCTCCACTTAATCTTATTCGAATCCTTCCTCCAAAAGAGGGGAGCTCGCCGTCTCATAAGTTTAACCCGGCTTCACCCCATTTCAAACTGAAATTAGATGGAAAAGATGCTTCAGGATCACTGCTATCGCTTGGAGGATTGGTCGGTATTTTCGATACGACCTTGCTTGGGATTGGCAAATTAGGATCATGGTCTTTGCATCAAATAAAAAGAGTCATCCATTTCATCACGGCTGGTCTGGAAGCAATCCTCCACCGGCTCGGTCAGGGAATGTCACAATTTGGCCAGTTGGGGAAAGCACTTGGCAGTGAGGTCAGGAAGCCTGCCAAAAGGCACACCGGTGGGATTCAGTCCTCCGGAAAGCAGCTTTGGTCTGAAATGACCCAGGGAGCGAAGCCCATCGTCAGCGAATCACTGCAAAAGGAAAGAAGTAAACAACGGGAGATGCTTATTGAAGAAGTCCATGCCCTTCGTACACAACTAACCACCCATCAGGATGAACTTATTCGGGTGACGGCCCAAATGGAAGAACTCAAGGCGCTTGTCTCCTCCCAACAGCAAGTACTTTTGCATTTAGGGAAGGAATTGGAAGCCAACGAGAGAAATGAAAGTTCCCCGGAGAAATTTCCGGTGCGAAAAACGAAACCCGCCAAAACCGCCAATCCCGACAAGTCCGAATCTTCTGATCCTCTACCATCATCCCAATTTGAATTTGGGCCACCTCACCACTAAGCTTGTATCACCTTCCTTGCTGGCACGGTTGAGTCCTCATTCGTAAATTTTAAGGTTTCACGTAATTGGTGAGCCTTCTTTGAGATGGAATCCCTCGAATGGCATTGGGACTTTTAGCCATATCACAAGCATAGCAAATCTGTTAGCCTGGAATGATGAAGGTGGAATTCTTTTTCCTTTAAAGAGGTATTTTATGATGAATCGCGCAGAAAAAACGCTTGTCTTTATGTTCGTCGCAGGCATTGTTCTCTTAGGGTCGTTCACTTCAACGAATGCCGCCAGCCCTCAGACTATCAAACCCTATGAAATCGAAGAAGGACGAATTGAATTTGAGCTTTCTGGCATGACCAAAGGATCCGAAGTCCTGGAGTTTAAGGATTGGGGAAGGAGAGCCGCTACGCGATCGGTACACACCGTCAGTATAATGGGAATGACCCAAGAGACCCGTCAACTCACCATCATCGACGGGGAATGGGTCTATAATGTGGATCTGTCTAAAAACACCGCCACCCAAATCAAAAATCCATTTTACTCCGCACTTTCCGAACGTACTGGCCAAAGTTTGCCAGAGACGGGAGCCGACATGATGAAAGCCATGGGGGGGAAAAAAGTGGGAGAGGACACCATGCTAGGAAAAGCCTGTGATTGGTGGGAAATCCAGCAGCTAATGAGTAAATCGTGTATCTGGAAGGGCATCGGCCTGAAGACCATTGCCGGACCGAAAGGCATGCAGATCACCCACACAGCGGTGAACATTCAACTTATACACATCCCCGATAACCGATTCTCCCTTCCGCCAAATGTCAAAATTGTCCAAGGGGAAGACCCATTTAAACAACTGCGCGAATTTCAATCGAAATCAGATGGTTCAAGGGGAAAGGGATTGAAAGAAATTGAGGACAATGCGGGAACTAAACCACAGGCCCCGGACATGCCCGATATGCAGAACATGATGGAGCAAATTCAAAAAATGCAAGAGGAAATGCGAAAGCGAGGATTGGAAAATCAGTAATCCGGCATCCTCCCATGATCCGTGCTGTCCGCCAATCCCTTCGTTCCTCTGCGAACCCGGAAAAGGCCAAAATACTCCAGAGATTTTTTAAAACCGGCAAGGGAGAATATGCCGAAGGGGATCGATTTATCGGCGTGGTGGTCCCGCACATTCGCCAGGTGGCGAAACAGTTCGAAAATTTAGATCTTTCAAAAGTTCTCACCCTCTTATCCTCGTCCATTCATGAAGAACGATTGCTGGCCTTACTCATCCTGGTAAGGCAATACAGGCGCGGGGCTCCTGCGACCCAGGAGCAAATCGTTAAGGCCTACCTTGCTAATCTCGAATACGTGAATAATTGGGATTTAGTTGATTCGAGCGCCCAGTACATTCTCGGAGCTGATCTTTTTAAAAAAAATAAAACACATCGAGCCATTTTGTACCGGCTTGCGAGTTCATCCAGACTTTGGGATCGGCGGGTCGCCATGATCTCCACCTTTCATTTCATCAAACACGGAGATTTTACCGATACATTGAAACTTGCCGGTTGGCTCCTGAAAGACCCGGAAGACCTGATGCACAAATCCGTCGGGTGGATGCTGCGCGAGGTTGGGAAACAGGATCAAAGGGTTCTTGAGGATTTTCTGGCAATCCACGCTCACCAGATGCCCCGGACCATGCTGAGGTATGCCATTGAACGCTTCCCTGAACGAAAACGGCAGGTCTACCTAAAAGGGAACGTGAGATGAAAAGTCGAACCGTTCCCTGCCGAATCCTTTGGATGTGTCTGGGGCTGTTAGTTATTCTGGATATGACCCGTTCCCTCTATGCCCGTATCGGATATGCACAACCTACCGAATTATGGCAACCTGAACCTCATATATATGCTGACCTCACATGGCCGCCTGGATCTGATATTCCTCCCGGCACCCCAATTGGAGAACGAGTATATCGTCACAGATGTGCGGTGTGTCATGGCCCCGACGGTCGTGGCAACGGACCGGCAGCTCCATCGCTAATTCCCCGCCCGCGCGACTTTACTCAGGGACAATTTAAATACAAATCAACCCCTCCTGGGCACCCCCCTACCGATGCAGACCTGATACACACAATCACCAACGGGTTGAAATCCAGTGCGATGCCTTATTGGAGTGATCTGTTAACCGAAAAAGAAATCAAAGAAGTGGCCGAATTCATTAAAGGTCTGGCCAACCTATCCAATCGTCCAACTCCGGTACCGTTGCAAATCACCCCGAGAGTTCCTTTCCATGCTGACAGTGTGGAGCGGGGACGTTCGTTATATACCAAACACGGGTGCGTCGCCTGCCATGGCCCAAGAGGCCGCGGGGGTATTTCCCTCAAGGATGCCAAAGGATACCCGGTCGTATCTCGAGACCTGACCGCTCCATGGACCTTTCGGGGAGGCAGTGAGCCCGCGCTTCTTTGGTTGAGGATTAGTACGGGATTAGCGCCGGGGCCCATGCCGGCCTTTGACCATACTCTGACACCAGAACAACGGTGGGACATGGTGAATTATATCCGGTCTTTGGCCCGAACCCCTCCCTGGGAATCCGGCGGAATTCTTGATGGGCCGGGACAACAGAGCGATCCCGTTGCTCGAGGGCGGTATTTGGTGCATGCGGAAATGTGCGGGCTTTGTCATACTCAAATCAATAAGACAGGAATTTATCGAGGAGATGATCATTACCTAGCCGGGGGCATGCGGGTTGATGTGTATCCACATGGAAGGTATGTGAGCCGGAATTTGACCTCCGATCCCGAATCCGGCCTCGGAAATTGGTCGGTCGAAGAAATTGTCGAAGCGTTGCAGAATGGGAACGCTCGGGGACGTCCTTTAAACCCCTTGGATATGCCCTGGCATTGGCTCCATGCATATCCGAAGGACGATGCTATAGCCATAGCCAGTTTTTTAAAAACCCTTCCACCAGTTCGAAATTTCATTCCCCCACCATTGCATTACGGGCTGCTGGAAACCCTAGCCGTTAAACTTACTCGGTCGGGTCCGGCCTTTCCACCAAAGGTTTTGATTTTCGTTGAAGGGAATTTTGGCGAAACCGGGCAATTTGATCCCCGCATCTATGTTCAGAAAAGTTTAGTCTTACTCCAAAGCCTTGTCGGGGTCATTGCAGTTTTCACCTTTTTCTGGGTCAGGTTGACCGGGCGTGGCGGGTACAGAAACTCACGGGCCTTAGGGTTCACTCTTCTCGAGCTGCTGGCCCTTGGCGTCATGATTGCTGGGATAAACGTTCTCTACCAGCTTCCCGCCTTGAGCGGGCTTCCACCCGAACAGGTGGCACAATCGGTCTTAGAGCAAGTTCCGCAACCCGTCCCGACTGCATTAACCAGTCCAGAACATGCCGCGATGGTCAAGCGTGGCCGCCTGATTTTTTCCGTTGCGTCTTGTGGACTGTGCCACCGCCCTGATGGCCGTGGAGGTTTAAAAATCAGTATGAAGCCCTTGGGAAGCCTGTGGACTCGAAATATTACCGCAGATAAGGAAACAGGTATAGGAAATTGGACGGATCGTGAGGTCAGCCGAGCCATTCGAAGTGGTGTGACACCTGACGGTCGGATGCTGCATTGGCAAGGAATGATCTGGGACCATGCTTCCAATTGGTCTGAGGAGGACCTTCGAGCAGTGATTGCATACCTCCGGACGCTTCCACCCATTAAAAAGTCCATTCCTCCTACGCAACCGCCATCTTCGGACGACTGCGACCATTACACTTTTTGGATTGTGGAAAGTCAGGAACCTGGATGTAGCGATTCCTAGCAGGATGTGAAAATTGGTCGTCTTATATCACTTTCAAGCTCAGGATTCAGGTTAAAAGGCTCGGAACCATGTCTCCTAGGAATGTAATGGGGGTGTTTCACAATAATCTTGCCTGCTTTAAGGTTTGACTATTGCTCTAATTCATAGCGTAACAACCCTGATTTGACGAATACCGGGGAAACGTTATGTAATGATAGTGGGGGTTGAAAAGACTATTCGGGGAACGTGGAAAAAAATGGACTCAACCCAAGTGGGTCTCAGGCTCTGACAAGAGGAGGGAATTAACCATGTGGCTGAAAAATATCAAATTTCTTTTTGTCATTGGTTTGATAGTATTGGCAGGAGGGGTGGCAATTGGTGGGATGAATAATGATACGGAAACACAAAAAAATGGTCCAAAGGCCCAAGCCATTTTTGCTGGGGGATGTTTCTGGTGTGTGGAGGAAGCCTTTGAAAAGGTGGATGGAGTCCTATCTGCAACCTCGGGCTACATCGGGGGAGAAACTCCGAATCCGACATATAAACAGGTATCGGCCGGGGGAACCGGTTATGCGGAGGCTGTGGAAATCGTCTACGATCCGGACAAAGTCACCTATCAACAGTTGCTAGATGTTTTCTGGAAAAATATCGACCCGACGACACCCGACCAACAATTTTGTGACAAGGGAGATCAATACCGTTCGGCCATTTTTTATCTTGATGGTCCCCAAAAACAATTAGCCGAGGAATCAAAGCAACGAGTTGTGCAAACAAAAACGTTTGCAGAACCGGTTGTGACCGAAATCACCATGGCCACCACGTTCTACCCGGCTGAGGACTACCATCAGGATTTCTACAAAAGGAATCCAGTCAGATACAAATTTTACAAATGGAACTGTGGCCGGGTCCAACGCCTAGAAGAATTATGGGGAAACGCGTAAGCGGGGCCCTGAATTAATCGTCGTCTTTCTCGCGGTCATACCCACCCATCTTTCCGTGCCCCGTCATGCCGCCCGTGCCATGCATCTGTCGGCCCATACCGCGCTCCATTTGGGCCTTTATTTGAGCCCGGAACTGCGCATATTGTTCGGGGGTGAGAATGTCCTTGAGTTTCAAGAGCGTATCAACGCGGTACATCATCATCTGTTTCCGAAGACCGCTGATCTCATCAACTTTTGCCGAGATGGCGTTTCGGTTGGGGGCCTGTTGGTCAAGAAGGGATCCTAAATCGATCATCGCCACGCGAACGTCCGCTCGACTGATAATGGCGTGTTTCCGGTAATCCATCTCTAATGGTTCGATGGCCTTAACCTGATCCTCCTTCAACCCGAGCTTGTCTTTCATGGCCAAAGGCGATAAGGACATATGGGGGGACATTTTCCCATGGCTTTTCATGCCCGACCCCCCCATCATCCCCGAATGATGAGGAATCCCCTGACCCGATCCACCCTCCTCATCGGCCACGGCCAGACCGATAAATGTCACACTTCCCAGCAATAATACGCTGAATCCCAAAACCGGCCACATTGGTTGATTGTTCGTCATAAGAGTTTCTCCCCGTTAAGTAAAATAATGACAAAAGAAAGGATGAATTACCAGTTCACTCTCGACCAATCTGAGTGAAAATTCAATCGTTTCATTATATCAAAATTTTGGGTACGAACCTTATAAGGGAGAACCCATGCCCTTCACCTATTTACGATGGGATCGGGGTGGACATTGGCCGGGGGATAAAGAATAATGGGGATGAGGCCTTTTTCGAAACATTCAAAATAAGGAGAACCGTCATGGCGAAAGCTCGTGCCCGTCATATCTTGGTGTCCACAAAGGAAAAATGCGAAGAATTGAAGACGCAAATCGAAGCCGGAGGAGATTTTGCCTCCTTGGCAAAGGAACATTCAACCTGCCCTTCCGGGAAACAAGGGGGCGATCTTGGAGAGTTTGGTCCAGGCCAAATGGTCAAGGAATTTGACAGCGTGGTATTCAGTGGGGAGGTCGGAAAGGTCCATGGCCCGGTTCAGACCCAATTCGGTTATCACCTTCTGGAAATCACCAACCGAACACCTTGAGCTTCTCTATTTTAAAGGGCGGACCCCATTCCACCCCGTTCCCTTCCATTCCGATCCGCTTGGGAGTGATTATGAAAATTAGGAAAGATAGGGTAAGTGCCAGACCGAACTTTGCCGTGAAAGGGATCACTTTCACCCTTATCTCATTCATACTTTTGCCTTTCGCTCTTGCCGGTACGATTAATGGGACAATCCGAGAAGGTAACAAACCGCTCAGAAATACCCAGATTGTCATCACTTGTGGGGAAGAAAAATATTCCGGAGTCACGAACGAACGTGGATCCTACAGCATCAATGTCAAAAAGAGAGGGCGTTGTTCATTCACCCTTCCAGGAATGCAAAATGCAAAACATTCCATTGCCTCATCGAACAATCCCGTCCGGTATGATTTTACGGTGCAGAAAACACAAAGTGGCTTTATCCTCAAGAGGAGGTAGATATTAAAGACACGTGGTGGGAGAAGTTGGACGTCATCCTCAAGCCGGTGGGAGGCTTGCTGACGGCCGTGTCTGTTGCGCTTGTTGGGTTCTTTGGAACTCAGTATCTCAATAAGCAGCAAACGGCCGAGACCAATGTCAGACTCTATGCCCAGCTCATGAGCGGGCGGGAAAAAGCGGACAGTGACCTTCGTAAGGAAATGTTCAACTCGATTCTCGATGCGTTTTTGGAAGTGGGGACGAAAACCTCTGAATTGGAGGCAAACTCTGAAACCTTTAGGATGAATAAACTCGATAGCCAGGTATTGGCTCTCGAACTCATCGCCTATAATTTCCATGATGTCATAGATCTTGGCCCCCTTTTCAAGCATGTCAATATACGTATTTCTGACATATCCTCCCACAATCGTCATTCACTCAAGAAAAGATTAGAGAACGTTGCTCGGGAAGTAGTCGACAGTCAAATCGCGACGCTTAATGATGTCGCCGTTGTCAGAAATGAGGATGTGTTTTATGAAGACCTTGAGGAAACGGCGGGCGAGTTTATTCTGCTTAATTCTGAAAATTTGAAATTACCCTCGGGGGCGGCAACCAACGAACCGGATCGGTTTTTTACTTTGGAGGTGATTAAACCTGTGGAGGGCAAGAAAGAACTTCTTGTCAGGCTTGCCATTGATAGGAGGACGACACCTCAAAACATGAGGACAACCGGCGAAGCAGACTATCAAAACGAAGTCGACCTCACCTTCCGAGTCGGGTTTTTTGATTTCCCAATGATTGATAATACCCGATTAGCAGGTGGCCAAAGGGTCGCGGTTGTTCTCCGACGATGGGATGAGATACGGGCTGAACTCAGTTTAGTCTATTTCCCAGGGTCTCGAGCCAGCCTCAAGGAAAAACCTTATTACGACGAAGTCATAGAGGAGTTGATTAGAACCCGAACGGTACTCGAGAAGTCCTAAAAGAAGAGAGAGTAGATGGGGGCCGGCAATTTTCATTTTGAACCCTTTTTGAGGGATCCCGATTCTAAATCTACGTTTAGGGTAGTGTTTCTCCTCCTCGTTATCGTTTTTCTTGGAGGTCACGGTTCCACCTCTATGGCGCACAGTGACGACCAACCCACCGCAGAGGACTTAACCAATTTCGACACCTCTCCTGCACAGACCCCTGAAGAGGCCGAACCCCTTAGTTCCGAACCAATCGTGGAACCGTCAGAAGAGGGTGAGGAAGGGACCGGGGATGAATCAACCATCGGGCAAAAAGATCTCGCGCCGGTCATTGAAGATTCGGCTTCCCCTGAATCCGAGTCAAAGACTGGGGAAAAGACTTCTGATGTCGGTGAGAAAGACCAAGTCACGAACGTTGTTATCTTGGTCCAGGGGAATGCGGAGGCATTAACACCTATCCGTGGAGCGGAAGTTTTTGTCTCAATCAAGAATCATAATGATCTTCAGACCTCCACGAATACAAAAGGCCTGGCAAAAATCAACATTCCCTCCGGTCGCGTCAAAATTCAGGTGACTGCGAAGGATTGGAAAACGTTTGGAGCGTTCTATGACTTAAAAGGGGAAATGGAGGAAATTCAAATTACCCTGGAGTCGAGAAAGCCGGGGGATCAATAGATTCCCTTTGAATGACAAAAGACGAAGCCGAGAATACCTGGCCCCAAGCCAGGCGTCTTCGTGCTCCTTACGTTCTCGAACTTCTTCAGCCTGAAACGGGTTTAGTCATTCCCATTTACTTGATGCGGGAAAGGAGGGTGATCGGGTTCATTCCAAGAATTTCGGCTGCCCTGCCCGATCCGCATAACTTGGTTTTTGGGGGAGACCTAAAGAATTTCAGGTTTCATGGATTTGGGTTTCAGTGTCAGGAGGAAAACTCTCTTGCTTCTACACCTGAATTCCGAAATTTACAACTCGAAACCCTGACTTCAAGGATCAATGAACACAGAACCTGGAGGTAATCGACAATTGAAGTGAAAGCGTCAATGAGGAGAATTATTCGACCGGGCACAACGAAAACCGATGGTGGCCTCCCGCTGATGTGGAAAGGCTCCGCCACGGGTGGCGGTTCGCAACATCCGTGGGTTGCTTTTCCATGACCCCCCACGCACCGATTTATATCGTCCCCTTGTTGGTCCGGGTGGATTGCGTGTTGGCATAATGGGATAGTAATCCGATCCAAACCAATCGTTGACCCATTCTGCCACATTGCCGGCCAGATGATGCACTCCCCAAGGACTCTGGCCTTCAGGATAACTCTCAACGGCGGCTACCAGGGGAATTTCATGAACGTGGTACTGGCCGAAAACAGCGATGGATTCGGTTGGTCCGGTTGATCCCCATGGGAATATATTGCCATTTTCGCCCCGCGAGGCTTTTTCCCATTCCGCTTCGCTCGGCAACCGTTTGGTGTGAGCATGGCAAAATGCGGATGCCTCCTCCCAGGTAACATACAGGGCCGGCCAGGGGGCCAACACTTGGTCAGGAATAAAATGCACGCTGATGAGATGCCAAATAAGATGTTTCAGTTTGTGGGATACCGTTCGTCCATCTGACTGGAGAAAAGCTAAATACTCTCCCAGGGTGACTTCATACCGGTCCATCTCAAAGGTGTCCAGCCAAATACGTCGCTGGGGAAACTCAGTATCGTCAAATTGGGTTTCGAAACCAAAGGGGTCATCATCTTTCCGGTTTGTCCCCATCAAAAACTCACCGGCGGGGATAGTGACCGTAGGCGAGGGTTGCGCAAACCTGGCAATCCCTTTTAGGTGCTGTGCCAATTCAGGTGGTGGTTCACTCTTCACTATGGACGCCCCTGCTGTGTCGGAACCAAGACTTACCTGGACAGCGAGGGCGACCACACAGATCATTAGGATGTGAGGAACGGCAAAGGGTTTTGACACGGGGACCTTGAGTCCGGACTTTAATGGGATTCCCCTCAAAGCCGAATGTAGAATGTTTTGAGTTTCAGATTTCTGCTTACAAGTTAGAAGGCCAGGTGGCCAAAGGTTTTTTAAAAAAAGGCATGGGCTAAGTATCTCATTATGATCATTTGTTGATTTAATGCTTACACCCCTGATTCATAACCATTGACATGTGAATCGGAATCAAATCGGCTTGTGCTAAGATGAATGTATGATTCATCCATTCCGTTTGGGAGGCATTCCCTTCCTTCTATTTTTTATCGGCCTTCTCCTCCCTGGATGTGCCAAGGACCGGTACCAGCAGCGAGCTGACCTGATCAAGGATCATACGTCGGCTTTTTTCGAGCAATTACAGGCAGGGCGTATAGCCGAGGCGGTGCTGGAAAATGAGCAGATCGAGGCCCTCGGTCATCAATCAGAAACGGCTCTTCTCCGGCATGCGGATCGGTATGACAATAATCAAAAGGTCCGAGAGTGGGTTCTGGTGAAAATGGCCTATGAAGCGGCGGCAGAAAATTGGCTTTCCTTGGCGCGCTATTTTATTCAAAAGAAACAATACCAGGAGGCTCGCGGGACGTATCAGCGAGTTATCGAAAGTTATCAGGACGAACCCTACCAATCGTACGTCCACCGGGCCAAAACAGGTTTACGCGACCTCGATCTGATTCTTAATCCCACGTAAAAATAGTTTCGAGTTTCACGTTTAAGGGTTCGAGTTAAAAGAAAGAAAGTGTATTTTTTTACCCGAAACCCGAAACGTTTCCTTTATAAGGAAACGAGTCTTTTAGTTTTATTGATGAGGGCCTGTGTGAAATAAACTGTTGAGTTTCCCAAAATATTCTAAAGCCCGTGTCGTGGCTTGACGTCCGCGTGCGGTTCGATCCAAAAAGCCTGATTGAATGAGAAAGGGTTCATACACATCTTCCAACGTGGATTTTTCTTCCTGGACCGCAGCCGCTACGGCTTCGATTCCCACAGGGCCTCCTTTGAACTTTTCGATGATCGTGAGCAGGATTTTTCGATCCATCTCATCGAAGCCGGCCTGATCGACTCCCAGCCACGCTAACGCATCTTGTGCAACCTGCTGAGTGATATGTCCTTGGGCTTTCACCTCCGCAAAATCTCGGGCCCGCTTGATTAATCGATTGGCGATTCGAGGTGTTCCTCTTGCACGCTTGGCGATTTCCGTCGCGGCTTCGGTATCGATCGGGATCCCAAGCAATCCAGCCGAACGTATGATAATGGTCTGTAATTCCTCAGGTGAATAGAAGTCCAGCCGATAGACGAGGCCAAATCGTTCCCGAAGAGGAGAGGTCAGAGAACCGGCCTTCGTGGTGGCTCCGATCAACGTAAATGGTGGAAGGTCAAGTTTCATGGTTCGGACGGAGGGTCCCTGCCCAATGACAAGATCAATTTGGTAATCTTCCATTGCCGGGTATAAGGCTTCTTCCACGGCTGGCGGGAGGCGGTGAATTTCATCGATAAAAAGAACGTCGCGTTCTTGGAGATTGGCAAGAATTGCGGCCAAATCACCAGCATGGGCGAGGACGAGACCTGATGTCGAACGAATGTTCCCTTCCATCTCCCTGGCGATGACATGGGCAATCGTGGTTTTACCCAATCCCGGGGGGCCATAGAATATGGCGTGGTCCAGGGACTCACCCCGTCGAGTCGCCGCTTCAATACACACCCGAAGCGACTCCTTCATTCGCTCTTGGCCAATGTACTCCGCTAAACGCTGCGGTCGAAGGGAACCTTCAAGATTCTGCTCCTCTTCAAGCATCTGGCTGGAAAGGAATCGGTCATTCATAGGAGAGGTGAGGTGACGAGGGGTGAATGGGAAAAGTTCGGTTCGCCGCTTAGTGGCAGTGGAGAAGGTCTAGAAATGCGAGATTCAGATTAAAAGGGGTTATAGAGATCGGAGCAACCCAAACAAAATTCGATATTGACACTTCGATCGAGAAAATTCACGATAAACCCTTTTTCCTCGTATAGAAGTTTAGCCCCCATCAGCGTTTCGTTTGGAAAATCTTCCTTCCCGAGGAGTTCCCGGATTTGTTGCGCCGTTTTAGAAGTCAGGACCCGGCGGAAGATTCCACGGACCTTATGGGCGAATCGATTATTGACAAAAATCAGGTCAACTTTCCCATCCATGATTCGCACTCCCGCCATGGCTCCTGTCGGTTTTTGTTTATCCCAAAGAAGAATGAACGTTCCTTCTTGCTCAGCGCGGACTCCAGAAATTCTTTCTTCGATTAACATTTCTACGGCCTTGGCTTCAGGATCGCCTAATTTAACCCGATAAAGAGAAACTTCTTCGGCATGAATGGCCGTAGGGTCTTCAACGCTGTTTCGCGTGAGTTCGTATTTCTTTGCCAAGGCCTGGTTCAACGGGATGATGACGCCTATGACCATCAAACCGATGACAAACATTCTGAAATAATGACGCATGCGTTCCCCCTAAGATAGAGGTGAGAGATGAGACCACGATGAATGGACTGTGCGAAAAAATCTAAGCAAGCAAAATAGCTCGTGGGCCTAAGGAATTGTATACAACGGCTCTTCCTAGGTCAAATACTCAGAGGAGGTTTTCACCTTCAAAAGGAAAACCGTCCCATTCCCCCTATGCTATAATGAGGGCGAAAAATTAAAAAATTCTCATCTTCATAAAAAACGTTTAAAGATGCAATTCTAAAGTTCGCCCACGAAATTGAAGAGTAGATAAGTTTAAGAGTCCTGAGCCTGAACCCCGACACTTTTTTAAGTCCTCCCTGGTCTCGATGAGTAAACACATCATTATAAAGGGCGCCCGGGAACACAATCTCAAAAATCTTGACCTGGAGATTCCTCGGGATCAATTTGTGGTCATCACCGGATTGAGCGGGTCCGGGAAATCCTCACTGGCATTCGACACGATGTATGCCGAAGGGCAACGGCGATATGTCGAATCGTTATCGGCGTATGCTCGGCAGTTCCTCGAGCAGATGGGAAAGCCCGACGTCGATTCTATTGAAGGACTTTCCCCAGCGATTTCCATTGAACAAAAAAATACAAGCCGGAATCCCCGATCCACGGTCGGGACGGTCACGGAGATTTATGATTATTTTCGGCTTCTTTTTGCTCGAATCGGCCATCCGTTTTGTCATAACTGTGGTGAGCCTATAACAGCTCAAACTGTCCAACAAATGGTTGACAGTATCAGAGACCTTCCATCTGGCAAAAAAATTCAAGTTCTGGCTCCGATTGTAAGAGGACGGAAGGGTGAGTACAAGAAGGAATTACTGGATGCCCGACGTGCCGGATTTGTGCGAGTGCGGATTGATGGAGAAGTGTTCGAGTTAGCCGAAACCATTCGTCTGAATAAACAGCAAAAGCACACGATCGAAATCGTCATTGACCGGTTGATCATGAAATCCGATGAGGCCTTTTCCCGCCGATTGGCCGATTCCGTTGAAATGGCATTGAAATTAGCGAATGGTCTGGTCGGAATTCTCACCGAAGATCGTCAGGTCTCGCTCTACAGTGAACATTTAGCCTGTATTCAGTGTGGAGTGAGTTACCCGGAAATCACTCCACGGATTTTTTCCTTTAATAGTCCCCACGGGGCCTGTCCGGCTTGTGATGGAATCGGATTCTCGGTGGGTGCGGCTTGCCCGGAGGTTGAGAACGTCACCTTCGCCGATCTCTGTTCGATATGCCATGGGGCTCGGCTCAGACCGGAAAGTCTTGCGATAAAGATTGCTCACCACTCCATTGCCGATATCACCAGATTTTCAATTCAGGATGCGAATGAATTTGTGGGTTCGTTGGATTTGAGTGAACGTGAGCGATTCATTGGCCAACGGATATTGAAGGAAATACGTGAGCGGCTGCAATTCTTGATCAACGTCGGACTGGATTACCTCACCTTGGATCGACCGTCAGCGACCTTATCAGGAGGAGAGGGACAGCGAATTCGTCTGGCTACCCAAATAGGCTCTGGATTGGTCGGCGTACTCTATATTCTGGATGAGCCGAGCATCGGGTTGCATCACCGTGATAACCGAAGATTACTGCAAACCTTGCTTCGGCTTCGCGACATGGGGAATTCTGTCATTGTCGTGGAACATGATGCGGAAACCATGTTGGCAGCGGATCATATCCTCGATCTCGGTCCGGGAGCGGGTGTCGAAGGTGGTTATCTGGTTGCCCAAGGGTCCCCTCAAGGGATCATGAACAACCCACCGTCCTTGACGGGCCAATATCTCAACGGGAGCCGGCAAGTCACTCTTCCTCCCCGCCAACGGCAGGCCAAGGGCCATCTCACGATTGTAGGCGCCCGAAAACATAATCTCAACGGGATTACCGTAAAAATTCCTTTAGGCCTCTTGACCTGTATCACCGGTGTGTCCGGATCGGGAAAAAGCACGCTGGTCGTCGAGGTCCTGTTTCATTCACTTTCCCAATTGTTAAATCACAAGAAGCCCAAACTCGAAGGGTGCGAAGGCATCAAGGGGGTTACGGATTTGGATAAAGTCATTGATATTGATCAATCGCCGATTGGGCGAACCCCCCGGTCGAATCCTGCTACGTACACGGGGCTTTTCAGCTTCATAAGGGATCTGTATGCGAATCTTCCTGAATCCCGGGTTCGGGGATACAAACCTGGACGCTATAGTTTCAATGTGAAGGGAGGGCGGTGTGAATCGTGTCAAGGCGATGGGCTCATAAAAATCGAAATGCATTTCTTGCCGGACATTTACGTGTCGTGTGAGGCCTGCAAGGGTAAGCGGTACAACCGGGAAACGCTTGATGTCCGCCATAAAGGGAAAACGATCGCTGATGTTCTGGACATGACGGTCGTGGAAGCGCTGGAGTTTTTCGCTCACATTCCACCCATTAAAGCGAAATTGCAAACGTTGGCCGATGTCGGGCTGCATTACATTAAGCTTGGACAGTCTGCGACCACCCTCTCGGGAGGGGAAGCCCAACGAGTCAAGCTGTCAAAAGAACTTTCCAAACGTGCCACAGGGAGAACCCTGTACATATTGGATGAGCCGACCACCGGCCTCCACTTTGCGGATATTCAACGACTTCTTGATGTGCTCAATCGCCTGGCGGAGTCGGGCAATACCGTCTTGATCATTGAACATCAACTTGATGTGATTCGGAATGCGGATTGGATTCTGGATTTAGGGCCAGAGGGAGGTAAAAAAGGAGGACAGATTGTGGCAGAAGGGACTCCCGAGCAGATCATGTTGGTCCCCGAGTCTTGGACCGGCCAAGTCCTAAAGGAAAGCCAATTGTAGTCGACCCATCATGAAGTTTTCTTCTTGTAGATATTGAGTCCTATCTTTTCGTCTCTTCCAGGAATAGAGACGTTGCCCTCCGTGGTGGCGATAATCGTGGTTTTACCGGAAGAGGAAGGACCGAATTCTTTGGAAAGATCGACCGAAATGGTCAGGGTCGTCCCATCCACCTTCAACTCAACATTTTTCATAGAAACCTCCCTTCGTTGAAACAAGCAAATGCCATGAAAAGGAATTCATTGTGAAAGGGCCAACAGAAATATGAGTGTGAAGCTTCCCACCAAAAAAGGAATCACACAGGAGGAGAGGACCACTTTGAGGCCCATCATCTTGGACCTTGGCGGTATTTTGGAAATGGTTTCCTTATACACAAATTCATAGCTAAGAATAAGGATTGCCAGTCCAAGGGCGAGGATTCGACTTGTCCTGGGCCAGGAATATACTCCGCTCAGCAGAAAGTCCGTAATGTGAAAACCGCTAAAACCGAGAGCGAGAGGGGCAATGGCATACCGAATAATCTGATGAAATAGGGGGGTGACCAAAGACTTCGGGCCTAGGTGGGCTTCCGTACTCATGAAGGAACGGCGGAAGTCAGAGACTTGTCAGGTGAAGGGTGTTCAGACGAGGAGGCGTGTGCCTGGCAGGTTTTGCATATTCGGGGACGCATCTTCAGGAATGAAATTTTTCCACTTGCGAGGCAACTATAGTGAACGAAATGTTGGCAAACGGAACACCGGGACCATCCGCCTTTGAGAAGAGTCAAATTTCGATACAACCCCCCTCCACACACCCCGCACGACTCGGGTTCAATCCCCAGAACAAGCGACTCCCATTCCCCTCCGCGGTTCCTGATGCTCATGGTATTCAAGTATACTGACACCACGCGTCGAATACAATCTTGGTCGGGATGGAGTCTCCTGCAGCCACCGATCCTGACATTTTCTAACATTTTGAGGATGAGTTGGAATTCTCAATTGAGTTTGACAGGAAATAATTTAATCTGTAGGCTCCTGCTCTGCTTACAGCCCTCCTTTTTGTAGGGTCGTGCAAGGGTCTTTGCCCCTTTTCTCAACAATCCTTGTTGTTTTTATACTGCTCAACAACCTTCATCATCTGAATTGACCAAATGGTGGACATCCAAAAGTATTTAGAACGGCAACGAAAAAAAATCGATTGGTTTCTTGATCAATCGGTTCCTGATGGCCAGGCGGAACCCAAGATCCTCTATGAGTCGATGAGATATAGCCTCCTTGGGGGAGGAAAAAGGATTCGGCCCATTTTGGCGTTGGCTGCGGCTGAAGCGATTGGGTCTCAAGACGACAATATTCTGCCATTTGCTGCGGCGCTGGAATTCATTCACACCTATTCACTGGTTCACGATGATTTGCCCGCCATGGACAATGATGACTTTCGTCGTGGAAGGCCCACCAACCATAAAACCTTTGGCGAAGGGATGGCGATATTGGCGGGGGATGCACTCCTGACGATGGCCTTTGAATTGTGCAGTAATCCCAAATTACAAGATTGCGTTCCGAAAGATCGCCAGGTGCAAATAATCCGGGAATTGGCCGTCGGGTCAGGCCATGGTGGCATGGTTGGCGGGCAGGTGTTAGATATCCAAGCCGAGAATCAGGAAATTGATCTCGGGAGCCTTCAAACCATTCACACCTTTAAAACTGGCCGGCTCATCCGGGCCTCGGTGCGAATCGGAGGAATATTTGGTGGCGCGACGTCCTCGCAGTTAGACTCTTTGACCGGCTATTCGGAGGATATTGGGTTGGCTTTTCAAATTGCTGATGATGTGCTGAATATGACGGGGACCCGGGAGGAGCTGGGGAAAGACGCCGGGACTGATGCCAAGCGGGGGAAAAAAACCTATCCAACCTTTTATGGCATAGAGGGAGCCCGGGACTTAGCGGAGGAATGTATCAAACGAGCCCTTAAGCGGTTGAGTGAATTTGATCAGAAAGCCGATCCCTTACGCGCGATCGCCGACTATATTATCAGTCGACGGAATTGAAGATATAAAAAAGTTTCGAGTTTCGAGTCTCGGGTTTCGTGTTTAACGACAAAGAGTCTTTTTTTCTTGAAACCCGAAACCCGAAACCCCAAACTGCGCCAATCCAGGGTCTCCTCTTCAGTAAATTAAAACACTCACAATTATCCGGCATCCCATGAAAGCATTAGTCACAGGCGCAACCGGATTTATCGGGGCCGCGGTGACGCGTGCGCTGTTACATTCCGGCATTGACGTTCGGGTGCTCGTACGTCCTTCCAGCAACCTCAAAAACTTGGAGGGCTTGAAAGTAGAATCCGTCTTAGGCGATCTCCAAGATCCTTCTTCGCTTCGTCAGGCGCTGAGTGGATGTCACCAACTCTATCATGTTGCGGCTCATTACGCGCTTTGGGATCAGGATTCTTCGGTGTTTTACCGTGTAAACGTCGAGGGGACGAGATGTCTCTTGCAAACGGCTTCAGAGGTTGGCATCGAACGGATGGTGTATACCAGTACCATCGGGGCCATTGGACTTCCGGAGGGGGGTGGGCTTGGCACGGAGGAGACCCCACTGGTACCTACACAGTTGGCCGGGGATTATAAGCGGTCTAAATATTTGGCTGAACAAGAGGTATTGAAATTGGCTAAAGCTGGCATTCCAGTGATCATTGTCAATCCCACAGCTCCAATTGGGGAACGTGATGTCAAGCCGACACCAACGGGTCAAATCATTGTCGATTTTATGTTAGGGCGAATGTGGGCCTACATTGAAACCGGGATGAACCTTATCGATGTTGAGGATGTTGCCATTGGACATCTGCGAGCGATGGAACGAGGCCGGCTTGGCGAACGCTACATACTGGGAAATCGAAATCTGACCTTCCATGATATTTGTGAATTACTAAGCCAAATCACCGGCGTGAAAGCCCCTCGTGTGAAGTTACCCTGGAGGGCTGTTTTGCCATTAGCCTATTGTAACAAATGGATTGCCGATTACCTTACCCATCAGCCACCCCGGATTCCCTTGGAAGGAGTTCGTATGGCGAAATATAGAATGCATTACGATTGTTCAAAGGCTCTGAACGAATTAGAGCTTCCTCAGACTCCAGTAGAAGTCTCATTGGGAAAAGCCGTGAAATGGTTCCGCGAACACGGCTACGCGGAAGCCTAAACGTCCAATTTTGCCGATAATCATCAATCACCTTTTTCATGGAATATGTGACTCTCTTCATTCAAACCATATTCCTTCGCCCCTATGTCTTTATTTTTCTTGGCGTTTCTCTCTTTTCCGCGAGTCGACTCCTCGGGTGGAAACGCACCGCCGCCATGTTTGGGATCACCTGGATCACGGCCTTTATCTGTGAATTTTCATCAACCCGCATTGGGTTCCCCTTTGGCGATTATTACTACACAGGGTCGACCACCAATCAGGAATTATATTTCTCAAATATCCCCTTTATGGATTCCCTCTCCTTTACCTTTCTTCTTTTCGCCAGTTATTGCCTCGCCCTTGGATTTACCCTCCCGGCGGCACCCCCCACGCCTTTCAGCGGGTGGTCGTTTCCGGAATCTCGAAGATTGTCGTGGCCGGTGGTTCTGCTTACCACGGTCTTCTTTACCTTCATCGATATTGTCATTGATCCTGTGGCGCTTCGCGGGGATCGTTGGTTTCTGGGGCAAATATACGGCTATCCTCATCCCGGAGTGTATTTTGGCGTTCCCCTCGCGAACTTTTTGGGATGGGCCTTTGTAGGGTTCGTCTCGATGATGCTGTATCGGGTGATGGATCAATGTTGTTTGAAGAGGGTACCCTCTCCACCAATGATTGTCAGAGGGAATCTTTTGGTAGGCGTAGGACTATATTACGGCGTCTTGGCCTTTAATTTAGGGGTCACTTTTTGGATTGAGGAATGGCTGATTGGCATGGTCGGTTGTTTAATTTATTTACCCGTTTCCTTGTTGCTCATCCTGAAATTCTTGGGATATGTGCCTATGTTCCAAAAACAGGTCAAAGGATGAATGGGAAAAGTGATATAGGACCCCTTTGACTCTCTTATTCCCATATCTTGATACATTGGTTAACGGGGAAGGGAAAAACAATCTCATTATGAACTTGAGCCAGGGGAGTGGCGCCGGTATGATTAAGGACATAAGGATTCACTACCTTCGGCACTCTATCGCCTTCCCTGGTTGATTGTTGTCACCCCAGGGTAGGGTAGGATTGGCATATGAACGGATTTTTCATTCGATGTGCGGTAACGGGCTTGGCTGTACTGTTGGCCAGCCAGATTATTCCAGGAATTGAAATTCATGGATTTGCAGCCGGTCTCGTGGCGGTGATTGTCCTTTCCTTTCTTAATGCGATGGTGCGTCCCTTGCTCTATCTGTTGTCGGCCCCCTTTATTGTGCTCACCTTGGGGCTTTTCATGGTTGTGATCAATGCTTTTCTGTTGAATTTGGTTGCTATGCTAGTTAAAGGATTTGTTGTTGAAGGCTTTTGGTCTGCCGTTGGTGGGGCTATTTTCATCAGTTTGGTCAGTGGAGTTCTCAACTTCTGGATTTCAGAAAAAGGCAGAGTTGACGTGGTGATGACACACCGACCCCGGAATATTCGACATATCAATTGAATAACCCCCCCTCAGGTCGCTAGAATCCCCGCGTTCAGGAATTCAACAACCAACTACTATTATTGTGGTCAGCCAGTCCTGCATTCTCCTTTGCCATGAGTAGATCAAAAAAATCGGAAAATCAAAAGAAGGAAAACGTTGGGGTGGTTAACGTCGTCGAGACACCGCTTGCCACGAAACAAAGCACCCTGCAAAAGGTTTTAACCTCCGCTGTCAATGATCTGGGCATGGAAGCGGCTTTTATAGGAATTAAAACCCATGATCAAGGTTCTTTAGTTCCTCAGGTATCCAGGGGGTTTTCCTCTCGAGAAATTCGGGCCATCCTTCGAGCCTTATGGGCGGACTATGGAAAGGGCATAGGTCTCAATCATCAATCATCTGAGGCTGATCCCTTCGGCCTTCTTCGGCTTCGCATGGTGACCCCGGGAAGCAAAATTATTTTAGCTGTCCCCTTAAAATTTGGTGGTCGAATCTACGGAACTCTCGTGGTGGGAAAACGAGAAAGTGCTTCCCTCCCCAAAAGGGAGAAAACCACTATTGTCCGAAGTGGGAGTCACATCACGGAGGAACTGAAGAAGGCAGGTTTGTTCGGATCTCCCTTGATATTGGGATCATCCATGGTGGCTCATGAACCGGCTTCAGGTGAGGGAGAGAGCGTTCAAGTCCCTCAACTCCGTACCTATACCAACCCCGACGTCCAAGAACGTGTAGCTGGCCTACTACATGACGCGGAAAAGTCTTTAGATTTTGAGCGGGCGTGGGTAACGATTTATGACCCTATTGTGGCCTCTTTGGAAATATTGGGTGGTGTTGGGAACCAGAAACGTGATCTGGCTCCCGGTCATCGTCTCCCGATCGATGAATCGGCTTCTGGCTGGGCAGTCAGACACCGGAAACATCGGTGTGATCAAAATTTGGCTTCTACGCAGGGGCGTTTCCAAGATTATAAGCAATTGTACAAAGACCGCTTTGCTTCAACGCTTGTCGTCCCATTTTTTGTGAGAGGACGAGTCGCCGGGACCGTCACGTTAGCTTCAAAAACTCCTTCGCAGTATGACATCAATGCATTTGACCTCGCCAAAGTCGAGCCGGTGACCACCAAGTTGGTTGAACTCTTTGAGGATCCTTCGGCCAGGCTTTCCGTACTCTCAGACCCCGAATCTCCATCCGAACCACAAGCGGATAAAGTGAAGAGTGACACCACGGAAACCGCCATCCGTCGCGAAGAACGGCGAGTGGCCCTTCAAGAAATGAGCTCATTTTTGGCGACCGAAATCCGAGAACCCATGGGATTTATTCGGGCGCAAATGGAAGAGATTACGAGCGAGGCCCATTTAGATTTTGATTCCCAAACCCGTGTGGAAACGGCGATGCGGGATCTCATGCGAATTGAAGCCCTCCTCAATGAAGTGTTGGATTTTGCCAAGCCGTTAACCCTGGATCGACGTTCGTGTCGTATCCAGGCTCTCCTTGACCATGCCTTGTCTCTCATTTCTACGGACTTGAGGGTCAACCGGATTGAAGTCCAAAAGGACTATCCCGCCCGTCTGGCGCCAGTGCGCTGGGATGAGGCAAAAATGCAACATGCGTTCTTGTCTATTTTTAAGAATTCACTGGAAGCCATGTCTCCAGGTGGTCACCTCCGCGTGTCCGTGAAGCTACATCGGGGCCGCCGGAACGAAGTGGTCATTAAAATTGAGAATGACGGAGTCCCTATTCCGCCTGAAGTGGTGGATAAGGTCTTTGAGCCCTATTTCACCACCAAGCGATCCGGAACCGGTCTCGGGCTAGCAAGCGTAAAAAAGATTGTGGAGGAACACCATGGGCACATTGGCATAGCCAGTAGACCGGAACAGGGAACAACCGTCACTTTGCGGATGCCTATCCCACGGCAACGCGTCCCCTATAGGGGGAAACAGGTGACGAGAAGAACCCGTCGAACTACCTGAGGCTTCCAATTCTTTTTAATTAAACTTGACACTCTGGTAAGAATAAGAATAATATTGCACCCCTTACAAGAAATTGTCATCTTGAATAAAGAGTTTCTTCCATTGTTAACCAGCTTATAACAAAGGAGTGGACTTATGAAGGCTTTTGGAATTCTTCTCGGCACGATGGGTGCCAGTGTAGTTGCCATCTCTTTGGCCTTTGCTAATCCTGCTTTGCTCCCCAAACACCCTGGGTATCCTGCAAAAGGGACATCACCAGCAACTGGCCAACCAACCGCTAATGATCAAGGCCAAACCAATGTGGTTGATTTAAGCGGAGCAGCCGGGTCACTTGATTCGGCCGCCAAGAATGAAGTGATGGATCCAAACAGAGAGCGGGTTAAGAAATCGATGGGTGCCGGCCGGCTTCCACAGGTAGAAGGTCCTCTCAATAAGGTCAATATAAATCCCGCTGGGGCCACCTCGACAGTCATTAAATAGTTCCCCCAAAAGCGGTGATGATGGATAGGGAGGTTGCTTTAGTAGCAACCTCCCTTTTTTTGTTTTTCCTACTTTTGCGGGCGATGTCTGGATGGGCAGCAATGGAAGCTTCCTTAAAAGCCATTTCCAATATCGAACCAGAAATAACGAATATCGAAAGGGAAGGACCAGAAAGCTTAATTTTTTCACTTCAAGATTCGTGATTCATTATTGGAAATTCGATATTCTTCAATTTTTGTTCTTCATCACCTTACCCGCCATTGTCCCGTCGCACCCAGGCGAACGGGTCTGGAAACCTGGAATGTTCGGCATAATTTTTCATGGAAACCCTGCTTGCCAAGAAAATTAAGGATAAAATCCGCAAGTATGGCCCGATGACCTTTCGGGATTTTATGGCGTTAGCGCTCTATGATCCCGACCATGGTTTTTATACTAAGGGGCCGGGAATCGGCATTCGTACGGGGATGTTTAATACCAATGCGATGTTTCCCGCCTTCGCTTTTGCTCTAGCCCGGGCTATTCAACATGCTGAAGGTCTTGTCGGGGAGTCTCTCAGAATTGTGGAGTTAGGCGGGGGGACAGCAAAACTGGCTTCAAACCTGCGATCGTTTCTTTCAACTCCCCACGAGTACGTTATTGTGGACATCAGTCCTGGTTTTCGAGCCCAGCAAACACGGAAGGGATTTCAGGTCATGGATTCTGCGGACGGTCTTCTTCCCGCGCCCACGTTTGCCTTCGGGAACGAAGTTCTTGACGCCCTTCCGGTGCATTGGGTGATGGGGGATGGGTCGGGTGACATTCTCGAATTTTATGTCGCCATTGATGGAAACGGAGGGTTTATTGAACAGCCAGACGTGGCTTCGACCCCCTTATTGTCTGAACGACTTCAAACTGAGGGAATCATGTTAGGGCGTGGACAAATTGCTGAGATCTGTTTGGACCTTGATGGGTTCATGGAAAAGGTTGCTCGGCCGATTTCCAAGGGTTACCTCATGTTTATCGATTATGGTGAGGAGGCATCGTCCTTATATTCCCACTCACGACGAAATGGGACCCTCCGATCGTTTCGTTCTCAACAGGCTGTCTTCAATCCCTTTGAGTGGGTTGGTGCCCAAGATATAACGGCAGATGTCGATTTCACGGCCCTTAAAATGGCAGCAAGGAAAGCTGGGCTTCAATTCACTGGGTGTCTCCCACAAGGAACCTGGCTCACCAACTTGGGGATACGGGACTATTCGAAGGTGGTTGAGGATAGTCGCTCAGCTGAAGAGGAAATTTTCTTTCTGTCTAATCCAGCCAGGTTAGGAAGCACTTTCGATGTAGCCCTGTTCAAAACCGAAGGGTTACCTGATGGCTGTAGCCTACACTTACGCTGACAAAACAGTCAGTCAAACTCCCTTATCTCCTTCCAAAATACCCTAAGGTGTGATTTATTTGGATAAAATGTTACATTATTTTTCCCCTAGGTATGTCTTCTTTGACCTTTAAAAGACACAAAGTGTCAACTTCTTTAGCAACGCTGTATCAATTTGTCCACACTTTTTCCCTATATTTTCTGAGTACTTATTTCATTATATCTATTAAACCTGTTAAAAATTAGTTTTCTTTTTTTTCCCAAACCCGCTAAATAATTTAACTTTTACCTTTAAATAAAAAATAATTTTTTTATAACCGAATAACTGGCACGCAACGTGCAAAGTAAAAAATCCTACGGTAACAGCATTACATTGTTAGCTAGGGAGGTGGGGCTATGAAATGCAGTCGCTGTAACGGATTTATGGTGGTGGAAGATTGCTTAGATACCAAAGGGGAACCAGGCCAATTATGGATTAGAGCCCTTCGATGTGTCATGTGTGGCAACCTTATCGATCCGATCATTAACCGTCACCGGGATGGATTTAGGGCCCAGGTTCTACCCTATCGTAATCGAGTCAGAAGGGCACCTAGAACTCCCGTGGCCCGTTTGACCGCCTGACGAGTTTCTAAAGTACGAGGTAAATTCAGAAAACAACGGTGCCAGGAACCCACAAGGGTTTTTCTCACAAGTTTCCGTGGTCTTAGGGAGATATTTGTATACCCACAAAGCCCTCCCTTTTCCCTTCTCACACACCCAGATAAATCCTTTGTTTTAAATTGTACGCGACTTTTCTTTAAAGCAAAGTCTTTCTTTCCGAATGAAGCCTCCCGGGCTTCCTCAATCCTCACATCGTAATACCGTCACTCAAATACACCTTACGTCTCAGGCCTTACGAGATGTAATGTGGGCATTGACCACTGTTCTGATTCACCACTGCATTTTTCTCTGACCTTCATGCAAAGGAGTGCAAAAGTATTTGCAATTTGTTCTTGTCAATTATTGCGTTCTGAGCTGATGGTAAGCATAATTCCAACACAAACTTTTTCCTTCCCGATAATTGTTAGTTCGAAATTTGATATTCTTATCCCTAGCATACCCGCCGACATCAGATCCTCTTCTCCCATTGATGAACAGAGAATTTCCGCACGGATCCCCCTACACCTGAAAAGGACATGTTGATCGGATGGCCAACGACCAGATCCTGCTTCTCAGTCTGCTCGGCCTGGTCTTTTCGCTCTTTCTCTGGGGACGGTGGCGGTATGATGTCATAGCGGTAGGGGCGTTATTGATCGCCACGGTCAGCGGGGTGATTCTTCCCCAGGCCGCCTTTTCCGGGTTTGGGCATCCTGCGACGGTCACGGTCGCGGCGGTCCTCATCATCAGTCGGGCCCTGACGAACACGGGCGTCGTGGGAATCGCGACCGGCCTTGTCAAAGTTGCCCTTCCCAAACCTACCTTCCATATCGCGGCCCTTTCCGGGTTAGGCGCTCTGTTATCGACGATTATGAATAATGTAGGAGCTTTGGCCTTGTTAATGCCCGTAGCTTTGCAATCTTCGGTGGAGGCAAAACGGTCGCCGGCTGTTATTCTCATGCCGTTGGCCTTTGGAACGATTTTGGGCGGAATGGTTACCCTGATCGGAACCCCCCCGAATATCATCGTGGCCGCCTATCGGGGGGAAGTCACCGGGGAACCTTTCAACATGTTTGATTTTTCGCCTGTTGGTGCAACCGTCGCCTTGGTCGGTCTCATATTTGTCACAGTAATCGGATGGCGCTTCATTCCGTCTGCACGTCGACAACAGAATACCTCTCAAGAACTGTTCAAGATTGAGGATTATGTGGCGGAAGTAAGAGTGCCCGAAGGATCCAAGGCAATAGGAAAAACTCTCAACGAACTTGAGTCAGCCACTGAAGACTCAGATGCCCTGGTCGTTGGCCTCATCCGGGGAGAGCGATCGATTTTGGGCGCGGCGTGGCGAGAACGCATTCAAGCCGGGGATATTGTCATTCTTGAATCAGATCAGAAAGGCCTCGACAAGTTTGTCGGAACATTGGAGCTAGAGCTGCCGAGTGCGAAGGGGAAAGAAAAGGAAGAGCGGGAAAAACCAAAGGTCGAAGCCCTCCATTCCGGAGATGGAGCCTTGATGGAAGCCGTCATCCCACCCGAACGATCATGGTTGATTGGGAAGACTCCCAAATCACTCAAACTCCGAACTCAATTTGGCGTGAATTTACTTGCCGCTTCCCGTCAGGGGCAACCGCATCGGGGACGATTGAAATCGTTTCGTTTCCGGGCGGGGGACGTGCTTTTACTTCAAGGAGAAGAAGATCGGCTGAGAGAAGTTATCTCTCGGTTGGGGTGTTTGCCACTGGCTGAACGCCAGCTTCAATTTGTGAAACGGAACCTGGCTCTGCTTTCCGCGCTGGTGTTCGGCTTTGCCATTACGAGTGCCACGTTGGGATTGCTTTCATTACCCATCGCATTGGCTTCTGCAGCGACAATAATGGTTCTGTTAAACATTGTGCCGGCCCGAGAGGTGTACGATTCTATTGATTGGCCGGTTGTCGTGCTGATTGGAGCGATGATCCCAATTGGGCAAGCCTTAGAAGAGACGGGTGCAACCAAATTGGTGGTGGAAAGTTTTTTGGGAGTTGCATCGGGTTTCTCTCCCGTCGTGATACTGACCTTGGTTCTTATTTTGACGATGATGCTCTCTGATGTACTCAACAATGCTGCCACGGCCGTGGTGATGGCCCCGTTTGGGTGGACCCTGGCCCAGCATTTGGGGGTCAATCCGGATCCATTTCTCATGGCAGTGGCCATTGGGGCATCCTGTGCGTTCCTCACTCCAATTGGTCATCAAAACAATCTTCTGGTGATGGGACCGGGAGGATATCGTTTCGGGGATTTTTGGCGGATGGGCCTACCTTTGGAATTTCTGATTGTGGCGGTTTCTATTCCGACCCTTATTTGGGTATGGCCGCTCTAACGTCAAATTTAGAGTTTCAGGTTCCAAGTTTCAGGTTTCAGGTGCAAAGGATTTTTGAATCTTCCCAACCAAACTTGGAACATGAAACTTGAAACCGGTTCCTCCTACATTAACCGGGCTCCGTTATCAACGAGGAGAAACAGCCCGGTTCCGCCTGCCAGAAACGCGAAGACTTTTTGAATGAATTCCTCATCGGTGGTTTTCCCGATTCGAGTTCCGATAAGCATGCCGACAAGACTTCCTCCAAGAATCAGAGCTGCCAACATATAATCAATCGGAGTTTTTTCCAAGTGACCGATAATTCCTCCAATGGAAATCAACGCGATAATCAACAAGGAAGTCCCGATCGCCACTTGCATAGGAAAACTCATTACGAAAAACAAAGCTGGGACAATGAGGAATCCTCCTCCGACCCCAAAAAATCCGGTGAGCAGACCGACCCCCAGACCGATCCCCAGAGCTTTCGATGCACAACTAAACGAAAAGGTCTTTGCGCAACCTTCCTCCACATTGAGAGGCCTGTGCCCTCGACCTTTCAACAATGTCCAGATGCTGATGCCACACAACAAGAATCCAAACAAAAAAAGTACCATTTCGCCCGTAACCAGATGTTGCCCATGGGCTCCTAGCCAGGCTCCGATCATCCCTGTTCCACTGAATAGGACCGCTGCAAGGCCACGAACTTTTCCGATACGGTGGGCCCGCCACGCCCCGAATAAGGCGGAATAGCCGATTACCACAAGAGACAGCGCGGTGGCTTTCTGAACCGGAACTCCCACGACATAGACCAGTAAGGGAATGGCAATTAACGATCCTCCTCCCCCGGTAGCTCCAAGGAGCAGGCCCACCATACTACCCGAAAGGATGGCTAGTAGCGCTTGGAAGACCATGAAAGAAAGAGAATGAAGGGCTTGGTCACTGGCTTAAACTTCTGATATAAGCCAGCACATCTTGCATGTCTTGAGGAGTAAGCCCGCCTTTCCAGGACGGCATCGCCGTCCCGGGTCGGCCATTCTGAATCGTGTCGAGCAGATCCTGATCAGACTTGTTCCCGGTGGCCGTAAGGTCACCCGCGGGCGGCACCAGCACCTTACCAATGGGACCATCACCTTTCCCTTCCGTTCCGTGGCAGGTTACACAATTCTTTTCGTAGACGGCTTTCCCATTCTGGGCATGCCCTTCGCGTTGGGGAGAAAGCTGTGGTTGGGCTTGGGCCTCTTTGATTAACGAGGTCGCTTGGATATCATTTTGCCGGACAAGGTAGTTGACGAGGGGGGAAATTTGGTCGTCAGGAATGGAGCATCCAAAGGCGGACTTCATTTTTTTTACAATGTTCGTCCATGTTTTTTCTGAGTGAGGTGGTTGCATATAAATGTATTCGGCCGAATGACAGACTCCGCAGAATGATGAAGCAATGGCACTCCCCGAACCGGGCTGAAAGGAAAATGGATCGCTGGGCAAGACGATGGGCTTTTCAGGAGTTGAATTGGGATTGGCCGTGGCCAAAGGCAAGAGGCAAATGAAGAGAACAAGAATACTAAAGATCCACGCATGTCCCCCCCGAGTAACCGGCTTCATTTCCCGGTTGCCTTTACCTGAACCGCTTCAATTACATTTCGCAAATACCCGCTTGGATTCCAACGGGCACTGAACCGTTGAGATTCGCCAATACGATTAATGGCCAACGACTGAAGTTGGTAGGTTTTACCCGCTTGGGGGCTAAAACGCGTTTCCCAGGGTCGAAAACTAAAGTCGCCATGGTCGTTTCCCAATTTGGCGACTTGCCAGTTAGCCCCTCCGTCGTAGGAGAAAAGCACACGATCAATTCCAACCCCCTGATCGAAGGCAATGCCTTTGACCGTTATCGATTGACCTGCAGGAACAGAAGCCCCGTTTTCGTAATTGGTAATAAAGGAACGAACGGTCATTCGACCCATAGGCACGGTGGCATCTGGGGTCTCGCCAGGCGTTACGCAATGACATGGGTTATCCGGAAGCTTGTACGCGTGCTCCGTCCAATAATTCCGATCAGGTTTCTTGAGGACTTCCACGTCGCTAAGCATTTTGACCCAATAGGTGGCATACCATCCCGGCACGACCAGTCGGAGAGGGAACCCGTTTAACATTGGCAGGGGTTCGCCATTCATGGCATACGCGATCAGCACGTTCTCGTCCAAGGCGTCTTCGACTGCCAAGGATTTACGGAAGTCAGGAGTGACATGTGCAACGGGTTGATCGAGGCCGTTAAATCGAATCTGAATGGCTTGTGGGTTCAATCCGGCTTTGTGCAGAAGATCCCGCAATCTTACTCCCGTCCAGATGGCATTACCCATTGCGCCGTGGCCCCATTGCCCACCGGGAACACGGGGGGTGAAATAGCCACGGCTATTCCCCGAACACTGGCAAACTGCCGCGATTTCCACCTGTTCGAAATCCCGCTTCAAATTCTCGAGGCTTAAAGAAAAAGGGGTTTTCACCTGCCCTCTAATGCTCAATCGAAAAGTCTGAGGATCAACGGAAGTGGGAATATTAGGCAAATGCCACCGCACGAAAAATGCATCGTTCGGCGTGTAAATATTTTCATTAAAAAGGTGGAAGGGGGTTTCTAACTGCGGAGGCCTAGTGGTCATGACCATTAATGGTCGTTTTTGTGGAAACGCCACAAGCGGACGGCTGCCTCGTTCAAATGGGAGAGCCAGAGAGGCAGTCTTCTTTGCGTTGGATGTTCGTGTCCCGAGTCCATTCAATCCTGCTAAAATTAGGCCCGTTCGCAGAAAATGACGACGGGTCAGGCCCGAATCGGATTGGGAATGATGATGGTGATTCATGGTGCGTCTATAGAAATAAAGAAACCGGAATGAATCACGGTGTGCGGCTAATCGGCAGGATCAAATGAAAGGTTGTCCCTACGCCTTCCTCACTCTCAACGGTGATGTGGCCTTTATGAGCATCCACAACGTCTTTGACGATTTTTAACCCAAGTCCCGTTCCCCCCTTTTTCCGACTCATTCCTTGTTGAGTAAACAAGCTGTCCCGGATTTTTGGAGGCATGCCTCGGCCCGTGTCGGTAATGGAAATCTTGACCGTTTTTCCACCCTGGTCGACCATGCCAGAGACGGTCACCGAACCTCCGGAAGACACTTCGGGAATGGCATTATTAATTAGATTATAGAATGCGTTAAACAAACGCCGTTCATCAGCTTCAAGAGTAGGCAGGGAGTCAAGTCCCATACAATCAAGTGTGATCCCTTTTTCACCAGCATAGACTCGAAGTGTTTCCAACACTTCATCAATGATTTTATCGGCTTTACATGAAGCAAATTGGGGCGGGGTGGTCACCCCTTTGACGGCGTCCGCCATTTCCCGGACCTGGTCTTGAATGCGACGGGAATTATTGACGATCATGTCAAGGTAGACCATAGCTCTCTCTTTACTGTCCTCTTCAGCTTCCGCAGTGGAGCTTGGTAGACGACTGTAGTGCTCTTCAATTTCACCACGTAGGTTTCCCGAGCCCATAATGAGAGGGACTAACATGTTTTTTATATCATGCCCAATGTTTCCCAGAAGTTTGGTTATTTCGGCTTCTGCAGTTAACCGTTTTTTTTCGGTAATATCCAAGAAGGTGACGACCGCTCCGGTTAGACGTCCCTTGTCGTCCTTAATGGGGGTACTTGTGTATTGAGCCGGAAAACTCGTGCCGTCTTTTCGCCAGAAGACTTCATCATTGCCCTCGTGGACCATTCCATCTTTGTAAGCTTTATAAATGGGACATTCTTCCGGGGGATAAGGAGTGCCGTCGGGCTTGGTGTGATGCCAGGTAACATGGCTGGGTTTACCATATAGCTCTTCCTGTTCATAGCCCAACATTTTCGCCGCGGCCGGGTTGACAAAAGTGTGTATTCCATCAGTATCAAGCCCGAATATTCCTTCTCCTGCGGCATTCAAAATATTTGTACTATGTTGACGTTCTTTTTCGGCATGTTGACGTTCTATTTCAACGGCTTCCTCGCACTGGCGCCGATACGATATATCTTTAAAAATTACCACCGCTCCTAGCAATGCCCCTCCTTCATCCCGAATCGGGGTACTTTCGTATTCGACAGGAAAACTTGTGCCATCCTTTCGCCAAAAGAATTCCTGGTCGCTGCGATGAACGGTTCCATCCTTATAGGCGCTATAAATGTTGCACGTTTCCCGGGGGTACGGGCTCCCGTCAGGTTTGGTGTGATGCCAGGTCTCATGACTGGGTTGGCCCAGGAGTTCATCGACTTGATAACCCAACATCCTGGCGGCAGCAGGATTCACAAAGGTATGATGGCCATCAAGATCAAGACCGAAAATTCCATCGGCGGCGGCATTTAAAATAAGTTGATGCTGCCGTTTGAGTTGTTCGAAGGCCTGTTGGGTGGAGTATCCGTCAGCTTGAAACGGACTTTCAATTCCTTTCATCATCAACCTCCTGGGCGATTCCCAACCCTATTCCGATCCAGGCATGTAGGAGATCGTGCCGGGTTAAACATCCAACCACCACGCCATCCTTTTCAATCGGGAGATTGAGAAACCGGTTTTTTTCCATAATTTTGACGGCTTCGGCAAGAGTTGTTGAAGCGGTGACGGCCACGCGGTCCTTTACCATCAAGTCTTCAGCGGTGAGTTGATGCAGGTTTTTTCCTGCCTCGAGTGCTCGAAGCACATCAAATTCGCTGATGAAACCCAAAAACTTGCCTTTCCCGTCAACAACCGGCGCTCCTGGCGTATGTGTGGAAAGTAAAAGGACGGCAATTCCCAGCCCGTTTTGGCCGGCATGAAAACGTAGATTATTGCTTCCGACTATTTCTCCGACCGTTCGGGTCCCGCCCGAAGAGATGATCTCAGGGTCCAAGTTTGCGCTCCCTTGATGTGAAATGATTCACTGGATTTCCTGGAACCCTACACCAAATGTGCTAGGCCATCAAGATCACCCCTTCATTCAATCATTCAGATTCATTTCGACAAGGTACGAATATAATGAATCAATTGCCAAATTTGGTTATCCGACAGACCCGGAAATGCCATCATGCCTGTTCCTGCCGAACCTTTTTTAATGACCCAGTACAGTTGTCCATCAGGAATAGTGTTCATGGTTTCCCCACAGGTAAAGTTCCGTGGAGGAGGACTCAAGGCTGCTCCCATTGGCCCCTGTCCATCACCTTTTGTTCCATGGCAATTCATACAGGCAATGGGTTGGGCAGTTTGCTGGAACAGGGCCTCACCCGCTTTAATATTGTCCGAGGTGGAGGGAAGAGGATTTTCCATCCGACGGAATTTGCCTGGCGCCCGGACGGTCTTTCGAGGTTGGGGACAAACGCCTGAAGGGCCTTTTCCTACATCGGCTTCCGCTAGCTGGGGCACTCCTGTAAACGTCACTTTAAGGTACGCTATGACATCGGCGACTCCCTGTTGACCGATCGTCAGTCCCCAGTACGGCATATTGGGGGATTTTCCAACACTCCTTCCCCCGTGGTAAATCACATTATACAGGTACTCCATTGGAAGCTTCTCAAAGGCCATCTTGGAATGGGCTGCTGGTTTAGGGCTGAGACCGGAAGCCGCTGGTCCGTCACCATTCCCATCGGGCCCATGACATTGAGCACAATATTCTTTATAAACCACCTTTCCCCGTTCGACACTCGCATTCTCAAATTCTTTGGATTTCCAAGGCTCATAATATTGAAAGTCTTTCACCCCGAGGGTCGCCACATAGGCAATGATATAGCGTAACCCGAGTTCACTGGCATCGGCTAAGAATTCCCCACTGTGCGGGGTATAATCTTGAGGATTGATACCAAAGCGGAACAACCAATCTGCATTATAGCGTCTTCCGGAATGGGCCAGATTGACACTTTGAGGTCCGCCGACCAACTGGCCGTTTTCTTCAATTGTATGGCAACCGAGACACGCATGGTCTTTATACGCTTGCTTGCCAAACTCGACTTCCTGTTTCGTGACCGTTAAAAGATCAAATGCGCCAATTTTCACACGGGGGTCAATCAAATGCTTTTCAAAATAATCGGCAATAGCTTGCGCCTGCTCTGGTGTCACGGTGATGTGGACGTCTGGTTCCTGACCCTGGTCCCACCGATAACTTTTGGCGTAGAGCATTTCCTCTTTCCCCGTGAGCCAGTCAATCAACCATTGGTGTTGGTACTTACTCCCGCCCCACATGAGGTCCGGGCCTTTGAGGTTGAACCGGCTTTCCCCTTCACCTTCGAACTTATGGCAAGCTGAACACAGATTTTTGATTATGGTTTCCGCCTCTTGACTAGTCGAAGCCCACAGCAGGCCAGAAAAAGTTAGGATCAAAAAAAATGTACTCATGAATAAGGTAAAACCCTGCCAGGTCCTCAGGTAACTAACCCTTTTATCCATTTTTTAACCCTCCAATGAGAAACAAATTATTCACCTGAAGTCCTAATGAGCAATTACCGGACCATTACCATTTCACTAAGAAAACTCACTAAAAAAACAAAAATTTTCATATTTTTCAATATCGTATGTCTATATGGACAAACTTAATTTGGACGGGTAGAACTGATCGTTAACCGCTAACTGTTAACATGTTAACGAGAAAGGGTAAACGCCAGGGGCTGGGGTTTTTAAATGTTTGAGTTTCTAAGATTCAGGTTAAGGTCATTAGGTTATTAATTTTAGCTTTAAAATGGATGGATTGTTCACTTCAGCTCTGGATACTCGAAACCGAGAACCCCCCGAAACCGGGAACCCCCCGAAACCGGGAACCCCCCGAAACCGGGAACCCCCCGAAACCCGGAACCCCCCGAAACCCGGAACCCCCCGAAACCCGGAACCCGAAACTATATTGGTTTCCCCTACTCCTTTTTCGTCTTTTTGATGGCCGCGCCAATACTTTTGAGGCCAGCCTCGGCGCAGGCATCATCTAAATGCCCTCCTGGGGCTCCACCGACCCCGATTCCACCAACAATGTCTCCTTCCAGGATTATAGGGAGGCCACCGCCAAGTATAAGAATATCGGGATCCATATCCCGAAGCCCCTGTATGGCAGGCATTTGGGTGATCAACTGAGCGAATTCACTAGTCGGCCGACCCATGCTGGCAGCCGTAAAGGCTTTTTTTCGGCTGCTGTTCAATGTATGGGGACCAGCCCCGTCTTCTCGGAGTAACACCTTCACTCTTCCTGACCGTCCCACGACGGCCACACTCACCTGATACCCATCGGCTTTGCACTTTTCCATTGCTGCGGTAGCCGCTTGGGTAGCCAAAGTCACCGGGAGAAACGTTTTCCGTGGCAGGTCCTCAGCGAATGTCATAGAGTTGGACATTCCGAACGTCAAGGCCATCATAACCGGACAGGCGGCAAAAAAAGTTTTCATTGAAACTGGAATTGATTTCATGGGCGTGGTCTCCTTTCAGCAGAGCTGTGTTTTGATAGGAAATTAAAGGGGTTACAATGCCATGCCAGTTGATCTGGGGAGAAACAGGATAGCATCAGTCGTTTCTATTGAAAATTAACCTTTTTATCAAGGAAATAGCCTGTAAACCCGAAAAGCAAATTGTGTGGTGAAAGGGTATTCCCCCAGTTAATTTTTTTAAGCCTCATGGGGAAAACTCAACATGCCCCCTGTGAGGTTGTAGACTTTATTAAAACCGTGTTGAAGCAAGATTCGAGAGGCGAGATAGCCTCGTAGGCCTACTCGGCAATAGACGACGGTTTCTTTGTTAAAGTCTAATTCAAGGAGGTGGTCACGAAGGTGATCAATGGGAATCAGGCGTGCTTGAGGAATATGGAGTTCTTGAAATTCTTCGGGAGTGCGGACATCCAGAATTTGGATGGATTCATTTTTCTCCATTTTTTTCCGCAATTCCTCTCCGGTAATGGTCTGCACTTCTCCCCTCAAAGCATTAGCCGCCACGAAGCCCGACATGACAATCGGGCCTTTCGCCGAATTAAATTGCGGCGCATAGGCCAAATCCAGATGTTCCAGATCCCGGACACCAAAACCGGCCGTCAAGGCTGTTGCCAAGACATCAATGCGCTTATCCACTCCTTGCTCTCCGATAATCTGAGCACCAAGGAGTTTGCCTGTCTCCTTTTCGGCGATGATCTTGATATGAAGAGTCTCAGCGCCGGGGTAATACTCGGCATGATCTAAAGGGTGGGTGACGGAAACAAAAAATCCGATTCCTTGAGCCCGGGCTTCATTTTCCGAGAGCCCTGTTTTGGCAGCAACGATTCCAAGGGTTTCAACAATAGCGGTTCCCAGGGCCCCCGGAAATTGGAGATCACCTCCGGCGGCGTTGGCTCCGGCCACTCGCCCTTGCCTGTTGGCTGGACCAGCTAAGGGCATACGAGTTCGTCTGCCGGTAACCAGGTGCAATGTTTCGACGGCATCGCCGGCAGCAAAAATATCCGGATCCGACGTTCCTTGATGATCGTTGACGGCAATCCCGCCTGCCGGGCCAATTTCAAGCCCCGCTTCCTTGGCGAGCCTCAATTCCGGTCGGACACCGATGGATAGGATGGCCAGATCCATTGGTAGGCGACGTCCGCTTTCCAATTCCGCTTCCACAGCAAAATTTTCTTTTCCAAAAAAGCCTTTGATGCCATCTCCAGTAATGACTGCCACTCCACGATTGATGAGATGTTCGGTGACTAAGGCGGCCATGTCGGGATCGAGAGGTGGAAGAATTTGCGGGGCCAGTTCGACGACCGTCACCTCCAGGCCCCGGTTGACTAAGGCTTCAGCCGTTTCGAGCCCGATAAATCCTCCTCCGATGACCAAGGCTTTGTTTGCCTGATGGTTGTCGAGAAAGGATCGAATGGCGTCCGAATCGGGAACGGTTTTGACGGTGAAAATATTGGTGGAACGAATTCCTGGTAAGTCGGGGACAATCGCCCCCGCTCCGGGGGCGAGAATGAGTTTGTCGTACGGCTGGGAAAAATTCTCACCTGTTTGCAGGTTTTTCACCTCTACCTGCTTATGCTGACGCGCGATGGTCAGGACCTCGTGCCGAATCTTGACCGACACGCGAAACCGTTTCCAAAACTTTTCCGGGGATTGAAGAAGAAGGTCTTGTCGGTTAGGGATGGTCTCACCGACATAATAGGGCAATCCGCAATTCGCAAAGGACACAAATGGCCCCTTTTCGAAAACGGTGATTTCAGCAGCTTCATTGGTTCGGCGAGCCTTAGCGGCTGCACTGGCCCCGCCCGCCACCCCGCCAATTATGACAATTTTCATGAATGTCCTGCTCAATGGTTATTGGTCGAACGACCTCACATACAACACGACGTGCCAAGCTTGCTCTTCGGTCAACACCAGTGGGATAAACGGGGCCATGTCCGTGCCAGGACTCCCGTTTTTCAATATCCAGAACAGCTCTCCATCCGTGCGAGTCGCCTGCCACTTCTTGTCAGTAAAGTTTCGAGGCAACTTGCCTCGCAGCCCCGGGATGTTGCCCAGTCCTTTGCCATCCTTTCCATGACACGTCACACAAAACCCCTTCCCTTCAAACAGGTTTTTGCCAGCCTCAATATTTTCAGGGGAAGGGGAAAAAGGATTCTCCCACGAGCGTGCTTCATTCATTTGATCGGGTGGGACCCTGGGTTTAAGAACCTCAAGGTCAGCCGATTGTGAAACAAGGGGCAGAAAACCTTGGAACCATGTGAACACAATTAATAGCCAGATAGCTCTGCCAATCATAAAAACGTCTCCTATTTTTTAGAAGAGAAGCGAAGGGAAAGTGTACAATCAGGGCACGGGAGACATTCGATGAGTCTCCCGTGCAACGGGTGACCTTACTCGGGCTGCGGAAAGCTGTGGCCAATTGATTGTGGAAAGCTGACTGATCCGTCCGGGAACTTCTGGCCTTTTTGCCAAAGATGGTAAATCACACCATCGGTTTGAGAGGCAAATTCAACAATTCCCTTGACCGTCTCGGGATCGGTCGGCTCCAGAACTTGAACCCGGCCGGTGGCAATTTCGACCTTATGGTCATGGAAAAACCGGTGCCACTGAATTACCGGAAGCGTGCGCGACAGGTCTTTCACCACGAAGTACTCGATGGCAACCAGCGGCGCATTTTTATCTGTGGTCTCAAATAACAAACACTGTAAAACCTGGTTTTTGGGTTCCAACAGTTTACAATAGTGATGAAAAGGGCCACCGACGGTTCCGTCTTCCATCATGTGTGGGGCCTGCACGTGGATTCCATATCCATGGGCGGGGCCATCGCTTCCGCTTAAGGCGGGAGTGACCATCATCCCAACCGTTATAAGACTGATAAATGCAATGACCGTGAGTGATTGAATCAATCGAAGCATGGCAACCTCCTTTTGGGTAGTGAGTGTAAGAGACCAAAAAAACCGAACGTCCGAATGCCGACACCATTATATGCTGTTTCGGACAATTGCAAAACTAAAATTTTTGCATGGGTTGCCGGTTAAGCCGCTTTTATAGGCAGGGCGCTCAATTCTTGTTCCTGCTTCAACCGGTTTTGGAGAATCAACGGGTCAACGGTCTCTCCGCAATTCAGACATCGCCAGATGGATAAGTCGAAAACGGCTTCTTCTGCATCATAGACCCGATCGTTGACCATTAATCCGTGACATTTCGAACAATTCATGGTGTATCTCCCTATGCGTAGAAAGAATGTAAAGGTTCAAGTCCAAGGTTGAGAAAGGTCTTGGCTTGGAAATGGTTTGCAATTACTTAAGTATTTTTGTGACGATTAAAGGGTAACGTGCCTAGCATCAATCCCATCAGGCAGGAATCAGTGAGACCGGCGTGAAACAAGCCCGCTCCCGCTGCAGCAGGAATGAGCAAAAACCAAGGACTGAGCGTGACGCCTAATCCAATCCCCACCAGAATGAGAAATCCGGCAATGAGGCGGGTTTGTCGTTCAAGGGAAAAGCCCTTTCGACCACGAGTAACCTCATTACCGTCGACAATCCATTTGGTGATTCCTCCATCAAGCATTCGGCAATTGGTGATCCCATTCTTTACCAGATGGTTATAGGCCATTTGAACCCGATTTTGAGTACGGCACAAGAGAACAAGAGTTTGACTCTTTGCTGTTTCCCGTAATTCAGGTAGAAACTTGGGAAGGTCCGCCAAAGGGACATTTTTGGAATCCGGAATATGAACTTCCTCAAATTCGCTGGGGGTGCGAACATCGATGAAGATGGATGAACCCGACGCCGGATGGTCCTGGGAACCATGTTCATTAGTCAGAGTGACCGCATATATGGTTTTTTGCCTGGCTTCAGCCGTGGACGTCATGATATTCCTCCTGGATAGACTTTAGCTTGCGATACATTCAATGGTTGTTTTACTGTTCTGCCGGCCCCAGGTTTTCATCCAGGCATCATAACCTCCGACCAAATCCATTACCTGGGTGAAACCTTCAGAGGCCAATACACTCGCCGCAATCGAAGAGCGATACCCGCTCGCGCAATGAACGACGATCGCTTGATCCTTTTGGAGTTCATCCAGTCGTTCAGAAAGATGAGGGAGAGGGATATTCACACTATGCTCAATTGACCCTTCCTGCCACTCCCGTTCTGTTCTTACATCAATCACTTTTGGCCGTTCAGAGGTGGTCAGGGTTTCCGCTAAGGCGGCAGCCGTGATCCTGGTTGTTCGGCTGATAAGGTCAGGCCTGGATTTCAAAGCCATCATACCGTCTTTGAGATAACCCACAACTTGATCGAATCCGATACGGCCCAGACGAGTCATGGCTTCCGGCTCGCGCCCCGGGTCTGCGACAATCACCATTGGGGTTTTTGGATTAAGCACAATGCCGGCCCAGGTGGCAAATTTCCCGCTCAGGCCAATATTGATGCTATTGATCAGATGGCCTCCGGCAAAATCCGCAGGCTCTCGAACATCCAGGACTTGGGCCCCCTTGTTGACCTGGTTCATCATTTCGTCGACAGAGAGGGCCTTCAATTGGTGCTGAAGGGCGATATCCAAGGTTTCCCGATTTTGTTTATTGAGTTGAGCATCGTAGCCGAAATAGGCAGGTGCTTCGGGTTGGTCACTGGCCACCAGCTTGATGAACTCGTCCCGACTCATTGGTTGCAATGCGTAGTTGTACCAGCGTTGCGTTCCAATAGTGGAAACCGTGTCGGTACTGAGGTTTTTCCCGCACATGGAGCCTGCCCCATGGGCTGGATAGACTAATGTTTCATTTGGGAGAGCCATTAATTTTTGGTGGAGTGAGTCATACAGCATTCCGCCGAGTTCCTTGGCAGTCACCCCGACTGAGGCCATGAGGTCAGGGCGACCGACATCACCGATGAACAAGGTATCTCCCGTCAAAACTGCATAAGGATTGTCGGTGCTTTGGCTCAAGTCATAAACCAGAATGGAAATCCCCTCTGGTGTATGGCCGGGAGTTTCCAAAATGCGCAACTGAACCTCGCCAAAATTGATGGTGTCACCATCTTTGAGCCCTCGAAAGGGGTATTCGGCTGTGGCTTTGGCGCCTAAACAAATCTGAGCTCCGGTTCTTTCGCGAAGCTCCAAATGCCCTGCCAAAAAATCCGCATGAAAATGTGTCAAAAGGACGTAGCGGATGTCCCATTTATTTTTTTCTGCATCTTCGATGTACTGATCAATGTCGCGCTGTGGATCGACAACGGCGGCTATTTTGGTTTTTTCATCCGCAATCATATAGGAGGCATGTGCCAGACATCCTAGGTAATATTGTTTGAGGTTCATCGTGTTTTCCTTTCTCTTTATTTTCGGATCCTTATATTTGGAATAGGTTTTTTTAAGGCCTTCCACTCCCACGAAATTTAGAGGTTCCTTTTTAACCCCACCGTTGGAAGAGTCACCACAAAAAGATCTTGAGAGAAAATTTTTCTAAATAATTCATTGGCTTATAGATGATATTATTCGTTTATGCTGGTTTCACCAAAAACTAGTAATCATTATGAACATATAAATTAGCAAATGGAGTGCCAGATTAAATAAATTGGGAGAAAAATAGAAAAATTATAAAAAACAAACACTTATGAAAACACTATTCGATTGGAAAAAAAAGAAAAGAAGTGATGTTAACAGTAGATAGTTAACTTGTTAACTTAACAAGTTACATTTAATGGGGGGTTTCAATTCTTAGACGATTGATTTTTTTCCAGAGGGTGACCCGACTCATGCCAAGGATCCTGGCAGCCTCCATTTTGTGACCATGAGTCTTCCTTAGGGCTTCCTCAATTCGTTCTCGCTCCGCATCCTCGCCAGGGGTTGAGTGGAGCAAGGGAGAAGAGGAGGAGGTCGTGGCCCCGCCCCCGGCGTTTCTGACCTCCGAAGGCAAATCCAAAAGCGTGAGACAGTCGCCGCTGACCGTGACGAACGCATGTTCAATCGAATTTTTTAATTCGCGAACATTCCCGGGCCATCCATACTGCATAAGGTGTTGCATCGCATCCTTGGCTATGTCTCTGATTGGTCGTTGCTGAACTCGGGAGGCTTCCCCGATAAAGTGATTCACCAAAAGAGGAAGGTCTTCACGCCGCTCCCGCAAGGGAGGAAGTTTAATCTCAAATACCCTGATACGGTAGAAGAAGTCCTCCCGTATCTGGCCAGAGGCTAAAAGGTTTTTAAGGTCCCGGTTGGTTGCCGTGAGTAAGCGCACATTGATTTTGATGCCACGCTCATCACCGACCCGACGTATTTCTCCTTCCTGAAGAACCCGAAGGAGTTTGAGTTGGAGCAATGGGCTGGTGTCACCGATCTCATCCAAAAACAGCGTGCCTCCGTCAGCGGCCTGGAACACGCCCGCTTTGTCCCGAATGGCACCGGTAAAAGACCCCTTCACGTGACCGAACAGTTCACTTTCCAGAAGGGTTTCGGGGATGGCCGAACAGTTGATCGCGTAGAAAGGTTTGTCTTTTCGACCACTGAGGGCGTGAACGGCACGAGCGGCGAGTTCCTTGCCGGTTCCTGATTCTCCAGTCAGCAAGACCGTGACGTCGCTCTGGGCAGCCAGGCGTAAACGTCGAAACACTTCCTGCATGACCGGACTCTTGCCAATTAGTTGCTGAAAGGCATCACGTGATTTGGTTTGTTCCTCCAGAACGGTAATTTTTTCATTGTCGAGGATGAATGACGTCAAATCGGTAAATGTGCCAATGGCCCCTGCCACCTTGCCTTCTTCATCTCTGATCAAGGTGACATTTCCGTAGAGATACAATTCCCGGCCGTCCTTTGAAAGCACCTTACATTCCTGGTTGCAAATTCCCCAGGGATAGGGTTGAGGATTGGCCAATATGTCTGTGACCGAGCTGAAGCCTTTGCAGTTTTGTCCCTCCAGCATATGGCAGGGTTTTCCTACGATATCCTGACTCGAATAGCCTGTTATCCGAGCGGCCCCACTGCTCCAAGCCACAATATTTCCAGTCTTGTCGACAGTGAATACCCCGTCGGCCATGGCATCCACCATGTTACTCAGAATGCCTGGATTCTTTCGGAAATCGAGCTCCATTGAGGTAAAGGACTTTAAAGGGCGATTCCCATCCCTGATTAATCGCCTATTCAGGATGGAATCAGCCTCTAGTGGGAGAAAGGGAGAACCTCAGTTATGGGGTGTTGGCGGCCAACAATGCCTTAAAGGACGGATCTGTCTCAACAAACCCCTTGAGCGTATCATTCTGAAGGAGATACGCCCATGCTTCCGGAGTCGCGCCAGGCAACTGTTGGAAATAACTTCGGGCCTCCTTGAGAAGGTCTACCATGGCCTGTTTGTCATGAGTCACATGAAACGCCAGGCTATAAGCCATCGCATAGGCTGCGGCAAATTTATCAATGGGGTTGTGGCTCATATTGAAAGCCTTTTCGGCCTCCTCATAGCCTTTCATAATATCGGGATCATCGAAGTGTCGGTTCCAGGCCACTTTTCCGATTCGAGACCAGGCGAGCTCAAGGAGGACTCTCGCATACAGGTCGGCCTGTTCAGGTGGAATTTCCGTTAACAGGATTTGAGGCGTATTGATTGCCGCAAGTTGATCATTGGTCCATCGATAGGCAATACCGAGTCGAAGGCGATTGTCAAAATCCCCAGGCTGCAGTGAGGCAATCGCTTCCATTACTGGAATCATTCGGTAAAGATAATCAGCCGGCATCGGTTCAGCTTTCCCCCCCATCTCCATATGGACCGACAAGTCAAATCGATCTGTCTGAGAGATAACCGTCCAATACAACTCATTGAAACGTCGAGCCAATTCTTCCTGGCCGAGATGGACGCCATGGATCCGCTCCCCATAAGCTAACATCCCTTTGTACAATTGTTGCGCCAGGGCTTCTAAGCCACCCTGGTGTTGAGGTTCAATGAGAAGGACCCGGTTAAGAATCATAATCGCTTCATAGGAATCCGAAGAAGTTTGAGCTTGCTCCACCGCAGCTTGTAAGGCTTCGGGTGCTTCTCCTGGCCCCCACCATTCAGTGGAATGCGGGGCAAAGCCTCCGGCTTCAATGACAAAAGGAATGGTTGTCCCAAATTCTCCCTCCAAGGGAATATCAAGAACCGCATGGTCCGTGGGGAAACCTAATTTTTTTAAATCGGAAAGCACCACCCAATTAACTTTGACGGATTTCACGACCCCCCGACGCTTCTTATAGGGCACAACCCAGTCTTCTGTGCCCGAGGCATTGGAGACGGGAGCGGTATTGGGGTTGGGATAGTTGATTTGCACGGTTACCATGGTGGTCGGGGTCGCCTGGACGGGGTCGTAGTTTTCAAATTGAAATGAAGCATGAGGAAGGGGGGCCGTCTTGATTAATTCAATGGTAAAAGGGTTCGTTGGTTCAATTACGGCTATTTGGCGCATGACAAAAAAGGAGGGAGACAATTCCCGGCTACCCGTCTCGGCGATGAAAAATCGTTGAAAGTCGGCAAAATCAACCAGTTTTCCTTTGCCTGGCCACACGGCATCCAGGGCTCGGTCGCGCTGGGCTATGGCCCGTTCGTGAGCTTCGACTCGGCGTTGTGAACACCAGTCATAAATCGGATCCGTGGGATCGGCGAATTGACCATCAAGAGCCTTTTTTTCCAGTTTCATTTTATAAAGGCATACGAAGTCACGCTGGCCCGCCTGGACGGAGTCTCCTCGGGCCACAGCCTGGGAATACTCTTGAACGGTGGTCAGAAGGGTTTGTGGATCAAACTGAACGTTCTCGGCCGCCATGGCGGGGGAAAGCAGGGCGCCCCCACCAAGGATCACCAAAACCCCAAGGAACAGGCACATAATACACCGCTCCCACAGTCCCTGTCTGGATATGAAACGGCGTTGAAAAAAAGCTATCTGATCTGGATTAGAAAACTGATGCATGGAACCCTACTCCTCTTAATATACAAATGATGGTTAATACCTACTTCATACATCCTTAAAATACCAAACAATCACTCTACCATATTCAATCGCTCTTGCACCACGATCGTTCCACTCATCACATGGCCCGGGAGATCGCATAAAAAAGGGTAGGTCCCGGGGCGTTCAGGAACGAACAGAATTTCGGTTTGCCCCTTTGAGGGGAGCAGGATCCGAAGGAGTCCTTGAGGTCCAAAATCCGGAGCTCCATTCCCACTCACTTGTAATGTGGCATTTTGAAATAAGCTGATTGGAACGAAGGCATGAAGCTCGACATCTTGATTCCGTAAAATGAGACGGACTTTCTCCCCTGATAGGAGGGATAGCGTGGCAGGTTCAAACTTTCGAGTCTTGATATTCACCACGATGTCCCTGGCCACATGAGGATCCGAGGGGGCCAAAGTGGGTGCTGCCAAAGCCGTTTTTCCTCCGAAAGGAAGAACCATAAGCCAGAAAATGGCAAATCCGGCAGCACTTTGAAAATTCATTATCAACAAGATTCTCACATAGGTACTCAAAAAGTCTAATAGGATTATATCGTGCCAGTTCTTGATAATGGAATGATTAGGAAGGAGAGAAAACCAGTCTTTTACTCCCATTCGTCGTCTCAGTTCAGGCAGAGACCCAACCAACATCGGAAAACCACTGGCGATCTCCTACCGGTGATAGGCCTCGACCTGGATTCCTGCCTTCGCACCTGTGCGTCGAAGCCTCCGCGTAGGCGCAGGAATGAAGAAATATGTGCAAATAACTGGCAATAAAACTAAGGGTTGAAGAATTCGGGATTGATGGGCCATGATGAACCTATGAGAGCGCTTGAAAATCTGACATTTGACAATTCGTTTTCCCGGTTGCCCGAAAGCTTTTATCAAAGGGTCAAACCCATGTCGTTTCCCAATCCCTGTCTCGTGAGTTTTAATCACGCTGCTGCCGAGTTAATTGATTTGGATCCGGGAGAGGCCATTCGAACGGAGTTTGCGGAGTTTTTTTCCGGGGCTAAGTTGTTGCCCGGCAGCGAACCTCTCGCCATGCTGTATTCGGGTCACCAATTTGGGCATTACGTCCCTCAATTAGGAGACGGGCGAGCGATTTTACTCGGAGAAGTACGAAACCAAAAAGGCGAGAAGTGGGATTTACACCTAAAAGGCGCAGGCTTGACTCGCTTTTCGCGGGATGGTGACGGCAGGGCGGTGCTGCGGTCCACAATTCGGGAATACCTCTGTGGAGAAGCACTCCATGGGTTAGGTATTCCGACTACCCGAAGTTTATGCATCATCGGTGGGGAGGAGATCGTCTTGCGGGAATTTCCCGAGCCTGGCGCCATGCTCGTTCGGATGGCTCCAAGCCACGTGCGGTTTGGAAATTTCGAAGTGTTTTTCTATCGCCGCCAGCAGGACAATCTCAAAATTCTGGCTGATTATGTGATCCAACATCATTATCCCCATTTGATTGAAGCGGAAAATTGCTATGCCCGATTGCTCCATGAAGTGGCTGCTCGTACCGGCGAGCTCATTGCCCAATGGCAGGCTGTAGGATGGGCCCATGGAGTGATGAATACCGACAATATGTCAATTTTAGGGCTGACCCTGGACTATGGCCCTTATGGCTTTATGGAGAAGTATGATCCAGCCTTTATCTGTAATCACTCCGATCACCATGGCCGGTATTCATTTCAAAATCAGCCGGATATCGGATATTGGAACATCCGGGCCCTGGCGCAGGCATTATCGCCCTTGATGAAACAGGATCACGGGCTTCTGGCACCTGATATTTACGAAAAGGCGATGATCGAGCGATATTCGGAATTAATGCGAGGCAAATTAGGGTTAGCGGAAAGTCATGCTGGTGATGACAAACTTGTGACCGATTTATTGAATCTCATGCATTCTAGCCGGGTGGATTACACTTCGTTTTTCAGGTCCTTAAACGAATTTCAGGTGAATTCAGATGAACCAAGTTCGGCATTGAGAGATCAGTTCCTTCATCGGGAGGCCTTTGACGGCTGGGTCGCTTTCTATCGGGAACGCCTTCTGGCAGAGAAGAGCCAGGACGAGGAACGAAAGGCGAGAATGGATCGCGTTAATCCGAAATACGTGCTTCGAAATCATTTGGCTCAAAAGGCCATTTCCCAGGCAACCCAACATCACGATTATTCGGAAATTGATCGACTGCTGAATCTGTTGAGCGATCCTTTTAGTGAACGGTCCGGAATGGATGAATATGCCGCTCCCCCGCCCCCTGGTAGTGCCCAGATCATTGTTAGTTGTTCATCATGAAGAAATTCATCCCTCACCTTGTTCCCCTGACTGCCCGAAGCCACTTTCAGCCGTCGTAGCCCATGCGGCGAAATAGGCCGATGAAGGCAGGTCCCCCCTCGAGGGGAGAGTAGATGAAAAGAATCCTCAACATTCAACAGGTGTCGGTGTCGTGCGTATTGTATTAATGATTCTCATTCTTGCGGCGGTTTTTATTGGACCACAGATATGGGTCCAACGGGTGTTTACCCAATATCGGAAGAATCGGGAAGATTTTCCGGGAACTGGGTATGAATTGGCCAGGCACCTCCTTGATCGTTTTAATCTTCAAAATGTTAAGGTCGAAACCACTGAACTGGGAGATCATTACGATCCACTCTCCAAAGTTGTTCGGCTTACCCAGGATAATTTCGGCGGGAAGTCCTTGACCGCAGCTACGGTGGCGGCCCATGAAGTGGGACATGCCTTGCAGGATCAAGCCAGGTATCAACCATTGATCGAGCGAACGCGATTAGTCCGTGTCGCCCAGGGGGCGGAAAAAGTCGGTTCGTTTTGCATGTTGGGGATTCCGATCGTCGCTGGAATTACCCGAACCCCTGCGGCGGGATTGTTCGTACTTTTTGTGGGAGTTGCCACCATGGGGATTGGAACGCTTATTCATTTCCTGACATTGCCGGTCGAGTGGGACGCCAGTTTTAATCGGGCGCTGCCTGTTTTGGAAAAAGGCGGGTATTTGTCCCGTAAAGATCTTTATGGGGCCAGGCGAATTCTGAAGGCTGCTGCATTGACCTATGTGGCGGGCTCAATGGCCAGCTTGCTCAATCTCTGGCGCTGGATCGCGATCATGCGGCGGTAACCGCGATTTTTTTCAGTAAATGCGCCGAAGCCCATTCAGCCTTGACGTGTTGAATAGCCCTCTCGCTGAGTTAGCTGTTGGGTTCCGATACTGAGGGCCCTGATATCTTTCTTAAGATAGCCTCAGCCGGCGTTTCCAGTTTCTTCTTCCGGTTGCACTTCATACAAGCTGCCACAATATTCCCCTTCGTGGATTTCCCACCTCTAGCCAAGGGAACAATATGATCCATGGACAATTGATCCCGTGAAAACCGTTGCCCGCAGTAGTGGCACAACCCCTTATGGAGTTTATTTTTCCACCAGGGGGTCTTTTTGAGTTCGCGCGCTTTATCCCGTTCCTTACGAATACTCCTGGCTAAGTCGGGATCGTAGTCGATTTCAAAATAGGGTTCTTGGGACATGGCGAGTCTCTTGATGTCCTATTCTTTTTTTGTAGTTGCGCCATCTAATGGCGCCTCTTCCGATGCTTCAACAGCGGGTTGCGCGGAAATTGGTTTTGTGATGTCAGTGACCTCCTGCTGTTTTTTGGGCAGAATTAGTTTCTGCAACTACGGAACCCCTGAACAGGATTGTGAGGAATGGAGTTAATCTAATGCAAGCGTCAGACATTTGGCTGAGCCTCCTGCCTTCATGAACTCATCGAGTTCGACCGGGTGAGTTTTGTACCCTCGCTCTTCGAGGACCCTCATGGTGTTGGGACATCCGGATGGGAGAACAACATGGTGATCCACACAGACGGCGTTACAGGCAAATCGTTCCGCTTCGTGAGTTGGTACGGTTAAGAGGTGATGCTTGTCAATTCTCGATTCAATGACCGTTTGGGCATAAGAATCAAAGGCTCCAGGATAGTAAAGTAAGTCTCCACCACTGAGCGGACAGAAGCAGGTATCAAGATGATAAAACTTACTATCCACGAGTTCCAATGGCAAAATAACCTTTTGGAAGATTTCGGTAATTCGGGAATAGGCACGAATGTCGCTTCGTTGACGATATCCGCCAAACCAGATATCAGAAAAACCAAGGAGATCCCCGGCTCCTTCGAAAAAGAGGGTGGGCTCTAATTTAATGACTTGGTACCCCTGCTGTTCGAACCATTGTTCGAAATATTCTTCCTCCCGTTGCCGCTCCGGATGACGAAACCGACTAGGTACCGCTTTACCATCTGCAATAATTCCTGCGTTAGCCGTAAATACCAGATCCGGCAATCCGGGGATGGCTTCCATGCGCTTAAGCTGGACACCAACCTCTTTTTCAAGTGTGCCTATTAAGCCCTGCCACTGAACCTGGCTACGTTTGGAGTCAGAACCATTGCTCACCCGCATCCAGGGGTTGATTTCATATTCAATTCCAAAATGGTCCGGCGGACAGACGAGAAAACGGCTCATCCTTTCCAGCCTAGCTCGTGGGCCAATTCCCGAAGAAACGATGAGGAGTCCATTACCAGCCCCACGGCCTGAAAGCTGCCCCGATCGCTGAGTTTTGTCGGCACCGCAGGATTGATATCGACGCACACGGTCGGCACGGTTGCGGGCAGGAGATTTCCGGTGGCCACGGCATGGAGTGTCGAAGCCACCAGGAGAGCCAATTCCACTCCGGGAAGGGCTGCGCGCATGGCGGCCTGAGCCTCAACGGAGTCAGAAATCACGTCGGGAAGTGGGCCATCATCACGAATGGTACCGGCCATGACGACCTTGACTCCTTGCCGGATACAGGCTGCCATAATCCCTTCATTCACTACCCCGGATTCGACCGCTTTCTGGATGCTCCCGATGGCTCGAATTCGATTGATGGTCCGTAGATGGTGTTCGTGGCCGTGGGGAACCACTCGGCCAACGCCAAGGTTAAAGCCTAGTGACGTTCCAAACAGACTGGCCTCAATATCGTGTGCCGCGAGAGCGTTCCCGCAGAACAAAACATGGATATACCCGGACTCGATCAGCCAGGCCAAGGCCTCTCTTCCTCCAGCATGAACGATGGCCGGACCTCCGGCGAAAAGAACCTTTTTGTCAATTTGTCCGGATTGTCGATACTCATTGATGACCGTCATCCGCTTGGCGACATCGCTGATGACATGCTGGTAGGGTCGCTCAGATGAAACCTGTGCGTCCATAAAGCAGAATACATCTCGCTCCCTTGGCCGCTCCAGCGGAAATACCCGAACGCCATCACGACCGGTCGTAATGAGGTCGCCCTTTTTTACATCGGCCATAGGAATCATGCGTGCCGATGGTGGATCTTTTTGAACCAGAATGGCCAAATCCATTTCAGAACCCGTCACATTCAACCACTGGCCATGTAATCTCACCTGTGTGGGAAGATGGGTTGTTGCGTAAAAAGAATCAGGGAGGACGCCGTCGGCAGGAGCCACTCCCAATAGGCAATCGGCCTCGACTTCTAGGGTCGCTCCATGTGGTTGAATGGCTTCGAGTATTTCCTCGAGCAATTCGCGCGTGGGCGCATTGATCTGAATTTTGACGAAGGAGGAATCTTCCTTCGATGCGCCAATAGTGACATCGGTGAGGTCGAATTGCCCGCCGAGCATGACAATCGAATCGAGGACTTTTGCCAGGATGAGCGAGTCAATGATATGGCCTTGAAGCGTGACGGTTTCTGATTCCACATTTTTATTTTAGCACTCTCGAATAGATTTCAAGGAGTATTTTTTTCAGAAAATAAGGTATGAAGGGCAGGATTCTCACCTGGTAAGGAACAATTTCGGATGGTATACTGCAACAGAGGAGTCGCCTTCACGTAAATGATTTCCCAGAAAAGAAAAACAAAAGCCTTATTTTGCGTAATGGCCCTTATCGGGCTTGTTCTGTGTTATGGGCCGGGGAGACAAGGGTACGCTTCAACCGGCACTGAGGTGTTTCGAGGGTTTACGTCCCACATCAGTGAGCAAATCCGGCTTGATAAACAAGAGTTTTATAAAGCTCAATCCTGTATTGCCTGGTTGTATGATCAAATGAAGAAGAAACCCAATAATTCCGGCCCCAAGCCTGAAAAAATCTCATTCTATTTTTCATCTGAACCCAAAGACGAATTTGATTGTGCCACTCGATACCCCGATGGCCTGGAAGGGTTGCAAGCCGCCAGGGAGGACTTTAGTCACACGCAACAGTCCCTTTCATTTAGCCTCACATTTTATGAGTTTGCACTGGTGGGGGATAAGGATGACGACGGGCAGTATAACGGGGGCGAGTTGAAGGATGTGTTTGAATCGTTTGGAATGAATTTTGATGATCGTCTTCCCTCGGATACATACCTTGTAAGCCTCAATGGAAAGTTTGACAATCTTCGAGGCAACACGGAACTTCAGCCATTAGTCAGAAGCATGGAAGCCCTTTTAGAAAAAGGCTATCGATTTACCACCGCCGACCAGGAAGCCCTCAATCGGGAATTAGGATAACACCCTGCCAGGCAGAAGCATCATTTGCCGGCCATTGCCGAATCTGAAACCAAAAAACCTGAAACCTGAAACTCTCTTCTACTTAATCCGTTCCAAGGCTTCGCGGGCACGGCTGCGCACGGTCTGATCCCAATCCTCTTTCATTAATTGCTCAAGCAGTATTTTTGCCTCTGCCACCCGCATTCGACCCAGAGCCAAGGCGGCTGAGGCACGGACGTGGGCGTGATCATCGTGAAGAGCTTGGATGAGGAGGGGAATAGCCGGCTGATGCTGAAGAATTCCCAGGTAACTGGCGGCCATGCCCCGTATCCGGTGTTGCTTATCGCCCAGGGCCGTTTTTAATTTCCAAATAAATAATTTCGCCATGGGTTCGACTATTGCTTCCAACCCCTTGATTTCATATCGATTCAGCTCAACCAGCGTGAAAGCCACATCCACCCGTTTCTGAGCCGAAGACTCTTGTTTAAATCGGTTAATCAATTGCTCTCGTTGTTCCTGCCGGTGACGATGAAGGTTAAATTTCCGGACCATCAACCAGATGCCCACTCCGGCTAGCATTACAAGCAAAACAATCGGCAAAATGTCCTCAACAATCAGGTCTTGCGTATCAAAGGAAAGATGGTTCCATACCCAGACTCCTCCTACCACCAGAGCAATGATCATGAGAGCAGCGAGGATGTTAATTTGCCCCGATTGTCGAAAATCGTTCTTCATTATTCTTGACACAACGAATAAAGAACCTTAGCTTGGGTTTCTGAGAATGACAATCCTGTCGGAAAATGTGTACGTTTTATCGCCATGGGGTAGGGGGTCAAGTTTCGGGATTCAGGTTTCAAGTTAACCTCGGACCCGTTTCGACTCCTGAGAAGTGTTGAAAGCAATGTTATGCAAGTCACCATTCTAGGATCCGGGACCAATCTTCATCCGCGTCGTGCGGCCGCGGGATATCTTGTGAAAGCCGACAATCTGTTCCTAATGGATTTTGGCCCCAGAACGCTGAGTAATCTGTTGAAAACTGGTGTGGACCGGCACCAGATACAATATCTTTTATTCACCCATTACCATGCAGACCATTTTTCAGATTTTATTACCTATTTCTTTGATGCGGTTTGTCACAGTAAATTTGTTTCTCCCCGCGCGGATTTATGGATCATCGGTCCTAAAGGAACCAAGGCGCTTTTTAGAACCATTCTGCGGACGTTCCCCGGTTTTAACGACTCTGAATTTAAGGTGACCCTTAAAGAAATCAGCACGCGTTCCATCTCGATCGGAGGCACTTTGGTTACTCCGGTTCCGGTCACGCATACCGGTCGACAGACCTGTTTGGGGTATCGGATTACGTTTCAAGGGCGAACGCTGGCCTACTCCGGTGATGCCACGTATGCTCCCAACCTCATTCGACTCTGCCGCGATGCGGATCTCGCCATTTTAGATTGTTCCTTCCCAAAAAATCGCCCAGGAGAATCGCATATGCACGCAGGGGAATGTGGACGAGTGGCGCAGGAGGCAGGGGTGAAACGCTTAGTGTTGTCTCATTTTTACCCGATTGCTGACCGCTTCGATGTGAAAAAACAAGCGGCTCAGGTGTTCCGCGGGAAAATTATTCGTGCCAGAGATTGTCTGACCCTCTCTGTGTAACCAATTATCATTCCCTTAACCCCTCCCTTTTCTTGTCATCCCATCCAACGTCCACTGTGGCTCTTTTTAGTTGAGCGAGGGATCTGAAGCAGATTTGAGGATCGCCATCAGGGTATTCACTCGTTTCACTCGACGGGGCTCTTGTCGTTGTTGGTAGATTCCCAGCAGGTTTCGGAGCATCCTTTCCAGAATCAATGAGTTCGGACTTGGTTCGAGATACATTGGCTCAAAGCCAAACCCTGAATCGGTGAGAAACTTTTTGCAGTCTGATTCTTGTAAAAGGATTCCGCCATTAAAACAATCAACAAAGATAAAGGGTGGGGAGCTGTCCACCTTGACCAAAAAATGGCCTGGCATGCCCACACCCTTAACCGGAAGGCCAAGCCGCAATCCGAGCAAAAGATACAACACGGACAAACTGATGGGGATGCCCATTCGGCGGTCGATGACCCGGTTCAAAAAACTGTTTTCGGGGTTATAGTAGTCGGTTCGATTCCCTCGAAATCCTTTTTCTTTAAATAGGTATTGATTGAATATGTGAATCCTCTGTACAGCAGAATCCGTTGGTGTCAAACGATGGCGGACCTCCTCAGCCAATTTCTCGATTATTTGAATATAATTGGGTACCTCTAAAGTGGGGTAGGCGGATTTGGCAATCAGAAAGGCCCCAATCTCTAAATTAATGTTGTCCGGCTTCACCCGGCAACATTGTTGAAATTCGTTTTTTAAATCCAAAAAGTGGATCTCTTCTCGGACATCAGCGGCTCGTGGGCTGAGGGTTGGGTCCTGTCGTTCGGCCTCCGTGAGATAGGGTAATACCGATTTGCCACATTGGACCAACTGATCTTGAATCGTCGTCGCCACTTGTTCATTGGGATCGGACAACAGTCGCAGCAGGGCTTTGAATTTCTTGTCCATCAAATCATCCATGCCACCGTAAATTTGTCAGTCAAGTGCTTCCCCCCGGGTTTGACTCTCCCCGCACTCCGTTCGTGTGACTTCTACCCAACGGCTCGCCGAAAAGCCCGGGCGCCTCCATAGAGACACACCGCATCGAAGACCACCAATACTCCGATGGCAATGGCCACCTGGGGAATGGCCTCGCTCCAGCCGGCAATAATAAGCGGCCGGACTGCATCAATGACCCAGGTCATGGGATTGAGCCAAGCCAACGTTTTCATCCATGCGGGCATGGCGGCCAAGGGGACTAATGCGGAACTCAAGAAAATCATCGGAAGCGAGAGGAACCCAAGCACAGAAAAAAAGTCACCGTGACTTTTCACTGAAAACGCCATGGCCATGGAAATGGCCGTCAGACCAATACCAAACATCATGCCGATGAATAAAATAACGGCAATACCTAAAAGGCCGGTTTCCGGATGCACATTAAAAAGAAATGCGACGGCAAGGATGACTAAGATTTGCATGCCGGTAATGGCCATCACAAAAAGGAATCGGCTTAGAATCACGGAGGTCCGGCAAATTGGGGTAGCCATCAAGCGCTCGAGGAATCCGTTCTCTTTGTCGAATAACAGGTCTACTCCCCCAGCGAGGCCATTATTCAAGACGGTCATGACGACGACTCCCGCAGCCAGAAAACTCATGTAGTTCGGTGCCTGCACGACTTGGATGTCCGCGGCACGTTGAAACAAGCTCCCGAAAAAAATCAGCCAAAACAACATGGGTTGAATCAGCGTGAACAACATACTGAATTTTTCCCGGCTGAGCCTCCGGACCCAGCGCATGGTGAGGGCTAATACCTCTTGTATTTGATCCTGCATCATGTCACCTATTTTTGAAGATGAGAAGAATCAGCGAAAGGTCCAATAGCTATCCTGCTAAAGGGGCCCTCATCAACATGTATCCTACGTATCAATTTATTGAAAGAAATATCCAATATCGAAGAAGGAATGTCGAATCATGAAGTGTAAGGAGTGATGTATCGGATTGGATAGAATTATTTCACAGAACTTTCAGTTTCGTCATTAAATTCAGGAGTAAATGAATCGTTCGTTGCCCAAATCAAAATCTCTCTTTTTGTTCGATATTCATTATTCCTTGTTCGGTAATCGTAATTTTTTCACTTGTTCCGGCCAAAGGAGGATGGGAACGGCCTAACCCTCTAGTTATTCCTTGTTGAGAGATTCCTCCTGGATGGAGTGTCCGGTGTAGGCAATAAAGACATCGTCGAGTCGAGGGCGATGATATTCAACCCCATCGAGACGACAACCGACTCGACTGGTGGCCTCAATGATGGCGGGGAGGGCTTTCTCGGGTGAATCCACCCGGATATCAAGTCCGTTGGGTTTAGATTGGAGTGAACGGATGAACGGAAAGCTTTGGAGTTCACCGGAAAGCTTGGCCAGTATCGTCGGGTCGGGTTCGTGGAGGGTCAAAGATACGCCGTCTCCCCCTAGGCCCGCTTTTAATTCTTTGGGGGAGCCGGTCGCCCGGATGCGCCCGTCATCGATAATGGCGATTCGGTCACAGAGTTGGTCGGCTTCGTCGAGATAATTCGTGGTCATGACGATCGTGATGCCCTGGTCCCGAAGCCGACGCACATAATCCCATATATTCAGTCGGCTCTGAACGTCAAGCCCCAAAGTGGGTTCATCGAGAAACAATATTCGGGGACTGGGAAGGAGACCACAGGCAATATCGAGTTTTCGTTTCATGCCACCTGAATAGGTTTTGGCCACGCGGTCCGCATGGCCTTCTAAATCGACCAACTTTAACAGCTCTCCGATGCGACGGATTGATTCATCTTTTGGAAGATGATACAGGTCACCCAAAAGCAACAAGTGCTCTCTTCCGGTCAGAAATCGGTCAATAGCCCGTTCTTGGGGAACATATCCGATAAGACGACGAACAGTATCAGCCTCCGTGAGGACATCATGACCCAAAATCGTAGCCTGACCGCTCGTCGGTTTTAAGGTCGTGATCAGAATTCGAAGCGTGGTACTTTTCCCGGCACCGTTTGGCCCCAACAGCCCAAAAATTTCTCCAGCATGAACGGTCAGCGAGAGATCCTGAACCGCTACGACACCATCATAGGTTTTCCCTAAGCCAGTGACTTCAATGGCAACAGAGGAACCCGTCATGATTATCCTTGAGCCGGAGACTGAAGGTTGGGGAGTTTGAACCGGATAAGTTCGGTTAATCGGCGGGTGTGTTGAAGAAGATTTTCAGATTCGAGCAAAAATTGTTTTTCTACCGTTGTGAAGTCTAAGCCTGCCGACAAACTATTCACGAGGGTCTGGTCGCAGAGTTTTCCGGACGCGATGATCTGACATAAGTCATGAGCCTTTTTCGACTCTAAGTACCGTTCAGCTGATTCCATGAGTGTACCCCGAAGGGTCATGTCCAGCTTCTCCCCTTCCTGACTTGATAACAGATTCACTTTAGCTTGCCGGTAACTGGTGTCCACCGTCTGTTCCAGATAGGTGCAACGCCGCAGTCCTTTCAATACAATGTTATAACGACCGTCGGACAAGGGATTGACGCTCACCAATTGGCCCACACACCCTAACTCAAATATGGGAGGCGTGTCGTGGTAATGGTCTTCCCATCCGTCTTTCAGCAACGCCATGCCAATACATTCCTCCGTTGAAGCGGCGTCCTCAACCATTTTCCGATACCGAGGTTCAAAAATATGCAAGGGTAGGTAGGTATAGGGGAAAAAAACCACGTTGGGCAAGGGAAAAATAGGAAGGACTTCTGGAATGGGGACAATATGCGAACTTGCGGAAGCGGCTTCGGAGGACATGGGGTACGATAGCCGAGGATTTTTGGAAATGTCAACGGCATTCTCTCACACCACGGATTCAGAAAAATTTCGAAATCCCGCGTGAGACAAGGGGTTTGCGTTGGCTTCAGCCGCGTGGTATAAGCCCAATCAATTCAGACCCAATAAACGCACCTTCTTTCAAGGATAGCCGTGATTTGGTTACATTGTCCTCGTTGGTTACGTTCCTTGACCTGGAGTTTAATCGGAAGTGCAACTGGAATCACCCTCACCTTTACTCCCCTCTTGGCCGCTGAGCGGGAACTGGCATCTCCGCCAATCTTCAAACAAGCTCTTCCCGGCTACGAATTCGCCTTCCCTCGCGATCATGGATCACACGACCTTTTTTTAACCGAATGGTGGTACTTCACCGGTCATTTGTTGGCCACCGACGGTGAGCGTTTTGGCTATGAGCTCACGTTCTTTCGGCGCGCCCTGGAAGATCCACAAGTGTGGAGGAACCCATCACGCTGGGCCTTTCGTCAGTTGTACTTTGCTCATTTGGCTCTGACGGAGGTGGACAACGAGCGATTTCGCTTTGCCGAGAAAATTAGCCGGGCGGGCTTAGGAAAAGCTGGTGCAACAACAGGAATGTTCCATTCCTGGATTGACCACTGGTCTGCCGCAGCTGTCACCGCCGATCATCAGGAGTTTCACCTGCAAGCCTCCACGCTCGAATTTGGCGTTGATCTCAATGTGGCCTTGCAAAAACCTCCAATCATTCACGGCTTGGAAGGTGTCAGTCAGAAAGGAAGCCATTCAGGACAGGCGTCTCATTATTATTCTTTGACGCGCCTGGCCACCAAGGGGGTGCTTTGGGTAGATGGGGAGGAAATAGAAGTCAGTGGAACGAGTTGGATGGATCATGAATTCGGGTCGGGAAGTTTAGCCGAAGGATTGATCGGTTGGGACTGGTTCAGCATTCAGCTTGAATCAGGATATGAAATCATGGCTTACTGGCTTCGACGGGAAGATGGAACATTTGACGCCGTGTCCAGCGGAACACTGGTGGCTCCGGACGGGGGGTGGCATCATTTGGACCAAAACGATCTGAAATTGAACGTTCTCGAACATTGGCAAAGCCAGGAGAGCGGAGCTCGATATCCAAGTCGATGGACTCTCACGATCATACCTTTTGGTATACATTTAAACATTGTTCCTCATCTCCCTGATCAGGAGCTTCGAACCACCAAGAGTACACAGATCACCTACTGGGAAGGGGCTGTAGAGGTGGAGGGACTGTCCGGGAATGATCCGGTTACCGGAATGGGATATGTCGAATTGACGGGTTATGCGGAGCCCTATAGGCCAGGATTATAATCCCCAACCTTATGTGGGAAGGTATTGGGAGAAAGGTAATATCGAATATCGAACAAGGAATTATGAATATCGAAGAATGAGATGCAAGAAGATTCCTTTGCTGCCGATTCATTGAATCATGATTAGGATCATTTGATTTCGGTTTTAGGTAAATGCTTTTCCGCGAGCAGAGGAATCGCTGCAAAACGTCGTAATTGGATATTCGGTGTTCGAAATTGGATATTTTTTATGAAGAATCTATTGCGTAGGACATGGTGGTTTTTATTGCTCATCGGCGTAGCCTTCGCTGCCTGTGGGCAAAGAAGCGATACGGTTGTGGCTATTGAGTTGCATCCCACTAAGCCGAACATTCTGTATATCGCCACGGACGAAGCGGTCTATAAATCGAGTGATACGGGAGCAACCTGGAAGCGCTTGAACGGGGAATTGGCGCGAACCCGGGTCATCAGTTTGGCAATTGACCCCCAGTTGTCGGCTAATGTTTTCGCCGGGACCAATGGAGATGGCACATACAAAAGTCCTGACGGGGGGCGCAATTGGCATCAATTTAACGCTGGACAACAGAAAGGCACGATTTCTGCCATTGTGAATCAGGTCGTCTTCAACCCTTTGGGAAGTGAAACCGTCTATGCTGCCACCACCGTTGGGGTATTTCGAAGTAGTGATGGCGGTCGAACCTGGACTGAGCGCATGGGGGGGATGACGGAAATTAATTTTGTGGTCGCCTTGGCCATTGATCCGGCTCATCCCAACATCATGTATGCTGGAACAACGGGGGGCGTCTATCGTACGAAGAATGCAACAGAAAGTTGGGAGAAAATCACGAAAGGCATGGTGGCTTTTGATGCCAAGATGGCTTCCATGGCGTTAGGGGTCAATCGTATTGTGATTGATGGAAACAACCCGGACATTGTGTATGCCGGGACGACGCAAGGATTATTTAAAAGTACGAATCAGGGTGATCAATGGACCAAAGTGGGGAAGGCATTGAACGGCGTCTACATCAGCGAAATTCAACTGGATCCGATCCATTCGCAAATCGTGTATCTTGCCACCAGCGGGGGGGTGCAAAAAAGTATCGATGGCGGGAATACCTGGGAGCGGAAGAATTCGGGCATCCAAGCCACGAGCATTCGCAGTATTCGGATGAGTCCCCAGGATCAAAACATTCTTTATGCCGGTACAAATGGGGGCGGACTGTATCGAACGGTGAATGGAGGAGAGACTTGGAGTCGTTTACCTCTGACGCCATCCGGTTCACTGTAATCCGCACATGTTCATTCCGGATATTTTCCCAGGGGGCTGTGTACAGACAGACGACGGATTCTTACAGAACCCCGTTGAATGGTACTCCCGGGCCTTCCTGGCGTATTCTTTCTAGTTGCTCCGAAAAGGAAATTATGTTACCGAATATTCAATAGGTTACATCAAATTTGGTAGAATCTGTATGAAAAGATGAGGTTTTCCGCAAGGCAGGGTTTTGCGTCAAGGCCAAAAAGACTTTACAATTCCTCTACATTCTGAATTCAGGATTTCTCCAAAAATTCCAATTTAATGTCCCTCGGTGTTTTAGCACTCAAATCCCTGCAACGTCACCGATAGGTCAGAAGATAATTTCGTCAAGGGTGCCTTGGAGGAAGACCACGGTTACCTCGCAATTCTTTGCGTATTCGATCTCAAAATTTTTCACTTTCGATTTAGCCCAGAGGATGAACATTGTCACGGTCGTTTCGCCTTGTTGGGCAACCCAAGGTCTAAACGATTATGCCGACCCCTCTTATGAAGAAGAGAGTTCTGCGGCAAGGAGCCCTAAGAGGCCGATGAGACCAAAACGTTCAAGTTGGTCTGAATGGCTGGGGTTGGCATGCGGTTAAAAGATTTTTTGCTCTATCTTCTTGCCCTCGCTCTTATCATGAGCGGCTGTGCCAGCCGCAATCCTGATCCCCCCCATTTTGGTTGGTACTTGAACGGTGTCCGCGTTCCCGATACCTCATGGCGGGGCCACAATGGCCCGTTTCTGGCAGAAATGATCGTAACCGACAATTCGAGGGGTCTGAATGAATTTTGGGACCTCGAATCTGCGGACCTCCCCGCTCCTCAGCTGGAAGAAGCCGCTCCAGGGACCCAGCTGGAGGCGGTGGTGGTCCTGGGCCGGTGCGAACCGGATACTTACGGGAACTGTAATGTATGGGGAGCGGCATCCGTCACAACCACTGAAGGTAGGGTCGTGATTGATCAACAGCGGATCTCCCTCTGGGAAGCCCCCCCTCCCCCCGAGGATTCACTTGGGGTTTCAAAAAATGGAGTGCCCCTGACCGTCCAGGATTTTGCCGGTACATATGGGATCCGTATTGTGGTGACAGATCTGGTTGCTCAACGAACGGTTGACCTCTCCTATGAGCTTCCCGTCCCAACAGGGACGGATGCCGATGATGTACTTCGTACGGTTCGCCAGAGGGCGACCGAGGGCGTCCCAGAAGCCCAATATCTTCTTGGATTTAGATATGAGGAGGGTCTCGGCGTCCCCCAGGATTATACTGAGGCGAGGCAGTGGTATTTTCAATCTGCCAATCAGGGGAATGTCCTGGCACAAGTTCATCTGGGGATGTTGTATGACGAGGGGCTTGGCGGGCCGGAAGATTATCAACGGGCGCACGTATGGTATTTGAAAGCGGCCAAACAAGAAAATGTCACGGCGCAGGTTCTTCTCGGAAGGTTGTATGAACAGGGGCTGGACCGTCCACCGGATTATTCCAAAGCGCGTCAGTGGTTTATGGTCGCGGCTGCAAAAGGGAACCCCGTTGCGCAAAGGAATCTGGGGAAGCTGTATGCTCAGGGGCTGGGTGGGCTAAAAGATTTTACAGAGGCGCTTCGCTGGTTTAGAAAAGCCGCTGCACAGGGGGATGTCGAAGCTCAAATTCAAATGGGGATTCTCTGGGAGAATGGCCAGGGAGTGACCAAAAATTATGTAAAAGCTCGAGCTTGGTATTCGAAAGCGGCTATGCAAGGGGAGGCTAAAGCCCAGAACTATATTGGAGTTTTATTTAACAAGGGGTTGGGAGTTCCTAAAGATTACGAAAAGGCCCGCCGGTGGTATGAAAAAGCCGCGGCACAAGGTAATGCCGCAGCCCAAACCAATCTTGGGATTCTCTATGAACTTGGGTTGGGAGTGCCGCAAAATTATATAAAGGCACGTGAGTGGTATTTCAAAGCCGCCACCCAGGGGGATGCAAGAGGCCAAAGCAATCTCGGGTATTTGTATGCCCAAGGCCTGGGGGTCCCGCAAGATTATGCAAAAGCGCGCGAGTGGTATCTAAAAGCGGCGGCGCAAGGGGATGCGGGGGTTCAAAATTACCTTGGAGACTTGTATAGCCAGGGGCTAGGTGGGAAAAAAGATCCGGTGAGAGCACGGGCGTGGTACCTTCGGGCCGCCTCCCAGGGGGTTCCCGAAGCCCTGTTCAGTCTCGGGATGTTATATTACGAAGGCAGCGGAGTGTCGAAGGATTATGTTGAGGCCTATGCGTGGTTTAATTCTGCCGCGATCCGCGGTATCGAGAATGCCCTCCAATATCGAAACCTGGCAGGTGGACAACTTGAGCCTCCAGCCCTGAAAAGGGCCCAAGAATTAGCAAAGACGAAGGCCAAAATCTACGTGACCCCTTTTCAGGACCAACAGGGTGAATAACCGTTCTTCAAAAGAGATATTCACTTGCTGTATCGATGCTAGGGGCACAGTTCAAAAGTATTCTCAAATAAACAATGTGGTTTCCGACCCGGCTGTGAGTGATAGGATGGCAGGTAAGCCCATCACCTCATCGACCCCTTTTGCTACAGTAGCGGAGTCAACCCCCATATATTCCAGCCCCGCACTGCAAGCGATTAATCGGAACTGCCCGACCTTCCGAGCCTCTTCAAACATCTCGGTGATCAGGGGCACCTTGCGTTCTTTGATCAGCCGGGCGACATCCAGAGAATGCTTTTGATATTCAGGTGGAAAATCCAGTTCGTTCAGTCTCCCTTCTGACAATTTCTTAATGGTCCAAAACAGCAGCACGACGGTCACGTCCTTTCCCATCGCAGCGGCCGTCAACCCAAGTGTCGCGACTTGATGAAGCTTGTCATAGGTCGCGTTGTGAGAAAAAATTACGAATCGAGGCCGTTGATTCATACATTCACCATTTGGAAATTCCTACCGCATTTTTAGGATCTCAGAGTCGAAAGGGTCTTTTCCCACGTTAACTGGCCAGCCTCATATAGTCAGGGGGGCCTCTTACGTTCTGGGACTTTTATTCCGGGAAAGGTGTATCAGCGGTTGAGTGCGTCGGGTGAGGGACCACCCCTCTTCTTCGAACAGCAAGCAGCATTTGAGGCGACCGCAGACCCCAATGCGATGGCTGTCTATGCCAGAATACGAGGCGTCGTCCCGCCAACCCTTTGGATTGATAGGTTTAAAGTCGGTCAAGAAACTGGCGCAACACAAAATAAGCCCACAGGTGTCGACCCCGCTAAGTCTTGCGGCTTCTTCCCTCGTAGAAATTTGACGCATTTCGATACGGCATCCGAACCGCCGGGCTAAGTCTTTGACCAATTGACGAAAATCAATCCGGCTTTCAGCCGTATAGGTGAAGGTTAACGCGCGGCGCTGGAAAGAACCATAGATTTCAACGATTTTCATTTGTAATCCCAGGGCCTGGGTTCGTTCCAAAAAAAATTCATGGGCTTCGTTGACCAACCGTTGATGCCTGGCAATGGCTAGCTTGTCCTCTTCGGTAGCTTTTCGCAGGGTATGTTTCATGACCCTCATGGGGGGGGAAAAAGGGAGTAACGTAGGCGCCTCGTACACTTTGCCAAATGTGCAATCATTCTCTAATTCCAACATGACCAAATCCCCCACACGCACGGTGGGATCTTTTGTCCGGGATTTTTTTACCTCACCGCGATCTCTCACTTTGATCCCGATCACGGCAATTTGGTCAGGAAAGGGGCCTTCTACTTCGAGGTCGGTCATGGATGATTCCTTTGCATCAAGCACCTATCATTAGGTCATTGTTTAGCGGATGCTTATCATACCTGACTTGGCCGAGGAGACCAAGCACTCCTCCGAATAAAAAAGCTTAGGTTTCAAGTTGGCCCTTTGAGGACGCGTGGACTTAAAAAATTTCATCAAGGTCGGGTTAAGAAGCCAGGGAGTTGATGGTCCAATTGAAAAAGGGTTACCGGCGCAAGCTCTTTTGAAAGCGAAGAGACCCTCACCGAGCGATGGGAGTCTGGTCGGACCGTATCCAACGCCTGGGCAAAATGATAGACACATCCGATTGGGTCGAGACTGGTCCTCAAGGATTCCGGCTGGTCCCAATGAGCGGTCAGGAGAGCCGTTCGAGCAGGATTGCGATTGCTGAACATAAAGGAAAGATGGTCGGGATACCAATCGGCACCGCCAGTAGCATAGGAGACGAAAAGTTTGGCCTGGGCTGCTGCACATACGTCTGCCAGATATTGATTGGTCAGAAATCCGTTCTCGCCGACTTCCAACCATTTTCCGGGGTGAGAAAGGCAGGCATACGCAGCATAACTGCGGACTTCCTTGAGCTGTTGTTGAGAGGCAAACACGGTGGTGATTGGCCCAAATCGATTCACCAACTCCGTAATGATTCCACTTTTTATGGCGGATTCTCCATCATTCGTAGGGCCGCTATCCGCATGCACCAGTGTATTGTAAGACCGATCGTTCACCAGGTAGCAATTGCGGGGCAGGGAGAGATCACAGGGGTCTTCGCCATAGAAAGGCACCGAAACGACCTGGCCACCCTCAAACTTCCATGTATCTCCATGGGCCATTTCTGTGACGTGAGAAAATCCCAGTTCACGCATCAGGGATAGATAATCATAATAGACCCCCTGACGATTTTTTCGGCTGGGGACAAATAGAGGCACGTCTTTCGGTAAATGGAGCAGGGTGCGAGGGTCGACATGATCGTCATGATCGTGGGTCAGAAAAACGGCAGCCGGTCGAGGGAGCAAATTTGCCCAAAGTGAAGGCACGGCTGATTCCGCAAACCACGGCATCAGCCAGGGATCAAACCAGAAAAATTGGTCTTGCTGGCGGTACATCAGGGCCGCATGACCAAGATGAATCATATCTTGATCCCGGGTAGTGTTCAGCCAATGTTCCCGCACCGAAGATTGGGTTGATACGGCCAAGCAGTCATTGGTTTTTAAAACCTCAAAAATTCTACTGAGGTGCTGCGCCATGTCCGGTCCTGAGGCCATGGCAATAGTTCGAATCTCGGCCATCCGATGGGTACCATTAAGGAATCCAATAAACTTCCCAACGAGGGGCGCCATTGGTCGCTCGAATCCAAAGGGAATCGCATTGCGCGTGACGGCGTTGAACACGCGCAAGCCCTGATAACTCATGGCTGCGGTCGCTCGGGGATCCCGAGGGAAACTCCAATGAAAAGAACCATCGGCCTGCCTTCCACACCGAATGTGGTTTTTCAAGTTTGGGCGTGTCTCAACAACTTCCGCATAGGCGTCTTCCAGCTTCCTGGGAAGGGCAGGATCATCTAACGGCGCTCGGCGGGCGACAATATCACTGATCACCGTCTCGATGGAGCTGAGTAGGGTCCCGTGAACCTGATCCAGGCTGGCGACAACCGCTGGATCGACCCCGCCCAAAAAAGGAAAGGGGCCCGGAGGTTCCGAACTCTCAAACTGAACCCAAACCCAAGGGTTCAAGCCGATAAATTGGTCGGCGGAAAAGGAATTCCAAATACTCATGAGTCGATTGAATCGAATGGTGTCAAGGCCGTTCCTTACCTCTTGGCCTCGGCGACATTTGGTTCGTATAACACCTGAATGACATTCTCATCCGGGTCAGCTAAATAAAAGGAGTAACTTCCATCCCGGTGTTGTTTAGGAGGTTTCACAATCGTCACCCCTTCTTTTTGAACTTGTTGAAACACTTCATTGACCCTTCCGGGAGATTCCATCAAGAATCCAAAATGATCCATAAATTGTCCCTGCCGTGGTTGATAGGCGGAGAGTTCCTCAACAGGAATTTGATGCAGGGCCAAATTGTCGGTCCCTGAACTCAAATAAATATTTTCGGGATCTGGTTTCCAGACGACCTGCATCCCAAAGAAACGTTCATAAAAAGAATGGGATTTGGAGATATCGATAACTCTAAGTGCTAAATGTCTGAGCCCGCAGGTCATGAGCAACTGTCGGATTGGCGTCAGTGTTAGACCGAACTGCCTATTCAAGTTAAATAATTTGATTAGCTGCTAATATGGGGGGTTGCACGCGTCTCGGGGGGCGAAACTCATGAAATCCCTCAAAGACAGAAGTCCATTCAATTTCGCATCATAGCGAGACGAATGACATGGAGCAACCCTTGGCTACCTCCTCTATCAATCAGGCGGGCCGGGATCTGTTGACATTCAATTGTGCAGAGCCCTTTATGGTATGCTTCCATAGAATTCTTTTTTCTAATTTTTCGGGAGGTAGTAATTAATTGTCAGTGTATGGAACATATCAGGAGGGGCAGATGCAGGATATGGGCATGACCAAAGAAGTACCTTGTAGGATGAAATGGTTCGTTTGGATAATCTCTTTTACCATACCCCTCATTTTCCTAGCCTTTGCCATAGGTGCTGAGTCGGAATCCAAGGAATATATCGGAAAAGATGGTGCCCCCATGGTATTGGTTCCGGAAGGGGCGTTCCCAATGGGAGTGCCCAAGGCGGCCCGGGATGGGGGTGTTGATGAGCGACCCAATCACGACGTCTTTGTGGATACCTTTTTTATCGATAAATACGAAGTGACCAACGGTCGGTACCTGCAATTCATCACCGATACCGGGCATCGAACGCCTCAGCATCCGACCGACTCCAAGAAAGGGTTGTGGAAGGGGAACACAATGCCGGAGTCCATTGTGGACCTTCCGGTGATCAATGTCGACTGGTACGATGCAGAATCCTATTGCCAGTGGGCGGGTAAACGGCTACCGACCGAAGCCGAGTGGGAAAAAGCTGCAAAAGGTCCCAATGATTGGCGATTCCCGTGGGGTAACGTGGAACCCACCGATCGCCATCTCAACTATAACCAGGTGTGGCATGGTGAGGCCACCCTGGTTCCCGTTGGGATATACGAAGCGGGAAAAAGTCCCTACGGCGCCTATGATATGGCGGGAAATGTCTGGGAGTGGGTCGCGGACTGGTACGACCCCAATTATTACTCTAAAAGCCCAGCCAAAAACCCCAAAGGACCTGAAACAGGAACTCATAAGGTGCTCAGAAGTTCAGGCTGGCAGGTTGAAACCCCGCAAGTCAGAATTTTTACGCGTATCAAAATGGATCCCCTGAGTCGGAACCACTCCACGGGATTTCGATGTGCCAGGGATGGTGCAGAATAGGGCGAAAACGCTTACTCTCTATGACGGAACGTAAAGATTTCTCCGGCCTGACTGTCGCGGCGTTTGAAAGTCGGATGGCGCAGGAAATGGGACGATTAATTGAGCGCTTCGGCGGTAAACCGTACGTGGCGCCCGCTATGCGGGAAATTCCACTTGAGGAAAACCCTCAAGCGCTGAGATTTGGTGATCAACTGGTGGCGGGGCATTTCAATATGGTGGTATTGCTCACTGGAGTTGGAACAAGAAGTCTCATTGACGTGCTGCAAACGAGGTTCTCGCTCAATTCCCTAAAAAAGGCCCTCGGAGATACGGTGCTGGTTGCTCGCGGGCCGAAGCCCGTTGTTGCTTTAAAAGATTTGGGACTAAGGGCCCATGTAGAAGTTCCTGAACCCAATACATGGCGAGATCTGGTTAGGGCCATTGACGATTTCAAACCGGAAGGAATACGGGGCCTGCGAGTCGCAGTCCAGGAATATGGTGTCTCGAATCCAGATCTCTTAGAGGCTCTAACCCATCGCGGAGGTCTGGTGACTCCCGTGCCGGTGTATCGTTGGGCACTTCCCCAAGATACGGGTCCGCTTGAACACACCATTAATAGCATTCTGGCGGGAAAAGTTGACGTGGTGCTCATTACCAATGCGGTCCAGGTAGATCATATCGTGAAGCTTCTGGAACAACATCAGCGGATCGAGTTATTTAAACAGAGTCTTGACAAAATGGTCATCGCCTCTATTGGACAAATTGCCAGTGAAAGGCTCCGGCGACATGGATTTCCTGTCGATCTCGAACCGTCTCACTCCAAGATGGGCATTCTGGTAAAGGAAACGAGTGAGCGGGCACTGGACCTCATAAAGCAAAAACGCTCGAACTCCTAACCCTCCAATGTGATTCGCGCATCAGTGACCCACGTAGAACCACTCGAATCCTCCACCAAGCTGCTTCAGGCTCTCCAGAATCCATCCATTTATGACCATCCGGTCCAAGAATTTCAAATAATCGAAACACATATTTCTTGGGTGTTATTGACCGGACCCATTGCCTACAAGATTAAAAAACCGGTCAACCTTGGTTTTGTGGATTTTTCGACCCTGGAGCGGCGCCGGTATTTCTGTGGCGAAGAACTTCGACTGAATCGTCGACTTGCGCCTGATGTCTACTTGGATGTGGTAGCCATAACGGGGAATCGGGAAACCCCTGAGATTGGGGGGAGGACTCAGGCGATTGAATATGCTGTAAAAATGAAACAATTTCCTCAGCAGAATCTGTTGACTCACCTCTTGCACCATGGGCGACTCCACGCCGACCATATTGACGATTTGGCCACGCGAATCGCGGACTTTCATGCCGCCATCCGGGTAGCTGGCCCGGACATCTCTTCTGGGTTCCCTGATGCACTGAAGAAACCTGTTCTTGCCAATTTTCAATACCTCCCTACCGTGGCTTCCTCCTCACTCGGAGACGAACGAATTGAGGCTCTTCGACAATGGACGGAACGGGAGCATGATCGCCATACTGAAATTTTTATAAAACGAAGATCAGAAGGATTCATTCGTGAATGTCATGGAGACCTTCATCTTGGCAATATGGCCCTAATCAATGACCGTGTCGTCATTTTCGATTGTATTGAGTTTAACGATACGTTTCGATGGATTGATGTCATGAGCGAGCTGGCGTTCATCGTAATGGATTTGATCGATCGCGGGCGTCCTGATTATGCCTATCGACTGTTAAACAAATATCTCGAATATACGGGGGATTATCAAGGTCTCGCGGTGTATTACTATTACCTCACGTACCGTGCCATGGTTCGGGCCAAAGTAGCGGGAATCCGTCTGGAGCAGGAAGAGAAGGGAGGGCCAGAAAGCCGAAGCACAGAGAATGAGTTAAAAGGGTATTTGGAATTGGCCGAGCGGCTTTCTCAGCCAACTCAGCCTTCCCTGATTCTCATGCATGGACTTTCAGGCTCGGGAAAAACTACGATCGCTCAATGGTTGCTAGAGACCCTGGGCGCGATTCGTATTCGATCGGATATTGAGAGAAAACGCTTGTTTGGTCTTTCGCCTGACGCACGCAGCGAGCAGGTCAGCGATTATTCAATTTATGGGAGTGAGGCGACTGAGAGGACGTATCAATTATTAAAGGACTTGGCTGAGGAAATTCTGGAGGCGGGGTGTGTGGTCATCGTGGATGCCGCCTTCCTCATGGCCACTCAGCGTCAACAATTCCAACGTCTGGCGGAAAGAAAACAGGTGTCCTTTCTCATTGTGGATGTCGTGTCTTCGAAATCAACCATGGAAGAACGAGTGCGGAACCGGGCAGAGAGCCAATTGGATGCATCCGAAGCCACGGTCGCCGTCCTTGAAGACCAAATTCGGAATCAGCAACCCTTTGGGGCTGAAGAACAATCGTTTGTGATTTGCATTCGAAATGATGAAACGTTTCATCCTCTCACTTTAAAGGAAGAACTGAAAAAAAAAGGGTTTCAAGTTTCCGTTTTCAAGGAAGAGAACGACTAAAATGTCGGCATGAGGTCACGATGGATTGTTTTCACGGAGAATGCAAAGAAAAAATGGAATGAGGCGCTTGGTGTGTTTTTGATAGTCTTGATATTCTCCGAAGTGTTGTCCTAACAATTTTTCCTCGTACATCAATTTGACCCAAAGATCACCTACAAGGAGAATCCACATCATCAACCGCTCCATCGAGTAGGCATCTAAAATAAGTGCAAGGGTCATGAGCAACAATGCGCTGTACATCGGGTGCCGTATGTAGCGATAAGGCCCATGTCTGATCAAGCGACTTCCTGCACGAATGTCCGGGAGGACATTGAGATTTCGAATGGTCATCGTCACGAGTGCCCATACCCCCAAAGCGACGCCCAGTAATTCCAATCCAAAGTAAATCCCACTCGAAGCCAACACCGGGCCAGTGATCACGATCCCTCCCAGGCAAAGGAGCTGGATCATCACAAGCAGATAAGACCGGAATGAGGGTCTGGTTGATATAGGCAATCTCATTGATATTTCATGTAGGATGGATCCGCAAGATTTCTACTCCATTTCTTTTCAGTGTATCAAGGAGTAATAACCCCAGGCTTGGTTTCATGCGAATTGGCATTTATGGGCTAACCAGCCTTTTCTTCCTTTTTTCTGTCTCGGTTGTTCACCCATTTGAAAATCCTACTCTCAAATTTGAAGCTCCTGATTCTCTTCAGGCGACTGTCACTCGGCTGGAAAGAATTGATCAATCCCGTTTTCGAGAAATTTTGAGTCTGGTAGGTCTCTCCCGTCCCGGTGATCCGATTCGAGTGGTGGTGGCTTCCGAACAATCCGAATGGGCGCACCATGCTCCGATCTGGGCCTCAGGGTATGCTATTCCGAGTCGGGGAATGATCGTCATTCTTCCTCACCGGGTTGTTGCCTATCCGTATGACTCGCTTGAAAATGTGCTATTTCACGAAGTTGCCCATATCTTCAACGCCCGGGCTGCAAAAGGGCAAATCATTCCAAGATGGTTTGACGAAGGCTTGGCGATGGTGTCGGCCCGGGTCTGGGATTTCGAAGATGGTGCTCGGCTGACCTGGGCCATCGTCATGGGAAATCCCGTCTCCCTTGAAACCCTCGACGCCCTTTTTCGTGAGGATCCGGGATCCGCCCAAAAAGCCTATGTCCTGTCCCATGCTCTCGTTCGATTTTTTATTCACGAATTCGGTCGGGACTGGCCCCGGAAAATGTTTACCTTCATCTCCCAGGGCATTTCTTTTCAGGAAGCATTTTCCCGAGCAACATTCAAATCGCTTCATCAAGCCGAAGCGGCCTTTTGGGCCCATCAAACGGTTTGGACCAGATGGGCGCCGGCTGTTACCAGCACCATTGCCTTGTGGGTAGGAATCCTAGGATTGGCGTTGTATGTATTCAGGAAACAGCGACAACGTGCCAAGGCCCTAAAAAGACAATGGCAAGAAGAAGACGATTTCGATTTGTAAATTCTCAAAGGACGCGTCGTGCAGTTTTGAATTCTGAAAAGCCATACGTGTCCCATATCCGAATTTCAATGTTCGACATCTCGCGTTCAAAGATTTTTCAAGAAAAAATCCTGTCTGACAACGTAAAATCTGAAACAGGAAACATGAAACCCTCGTGAGGTCGAATCTGAGGTCGAGTAAAAAAAATTAATTGGAGATGGAAACAAGGAAATTTTTCTAGTAATATGTGTTGGAAACATGTAGTATGTGAGAAACAACATTGTCAAAAACTTTTCTCTAACACGCCAAGTTAAACTCACCATTCATAATCGATCTTGTTTTTATTTCATCTTTACAAGAACCGAATCGAAAAGAGTACGCATGGTACGCGTGCGGCATTGGATGACATGGGTGAGTTTAACCCGCCCGATCAAGGAGTGCGGGCACTAGCCAGCGGCCTCAGGGTCGCGGAAATTTAGAAAGGGGGTGAGTACATTGGCGACAAAGAAAAAGGCTCCGGCCAAGAAAAAGACAGCGGCCAAGAAAAAGCCGGCAGCCAAGAAAAAAGTAGCCAAGAAACCAGCAGCCAAGAAAACGGCGGCTAAAAAGAAACCAGCAGCGAAAAAGAAGACTACGACTAAGAAAAAGAAGTAGTCCTTCTTTAGTCGACTGGTATAGCGTCGGGTGGAGGGTGTCCTCCACCCGACGTTTTTTTTGACCAACGGAACTTCAATGTTCAAAAATGGTAGCCCCAGCATCTTATCACACCCCTGCCAGAGGGCATGGTGTTGAAACTGTGTCATGGGATTACCCACGGAGTCCTGTCGAGCCAATTGGCATGCCAATTGTTGTGCTGGAAGGCCCTATGAAATGGCACGACTGGCAACCTTGAAAGAGATACACTGAACGCTTAGGTCACGAAGGAGGAGGTGTCCATGTCTTGGGTATTGTTGTTCATTGCAGGAGGTTTTGAAATTGTCTGGGCAATCGGCTTGAAATACACGGAGGGGTTCACGCGGTTGTGGCCCAGCGTGGGAACCCTTGTCGCAATGGGCGTCAGTTTTCTGTTTCTTTCTTATGCCCTCAAAGTGATTCCCATTGGTACGGCGTATGCGGTCTGGACAGGAATTGGGGCCGTGGGGGTGGCGGTTCTGGGGATGATCCTGTTTGGGGAATCGCGAGATGCGTTTCGGCTGTTGTGTATTCTGGCTATTGTCGGAGGAATCGCAGGGTTGAAGTATTCGTCGAGTTCATGAACATCCATTGAGCTGTTCTCCACTATCATCCCATTGAAAAGAATATCGAATATTGAACAAGGAATAACGAATTTCGAAGGAAAAGAGAGAATTTGATTCCGGCAACGATCGAATCAGTGATAGAGGAAATCGAGGAAATGATGGTAATCTTTTTGGAATTCCCCCACCCAACCAGAGACCCCATTCTTAAGACTTCATGATTCGACATTCCTTGTTCGATATTGGATATTTATTTTGAACGGATTCAATATTATATTAAGTTTGCGCTTATGGGGAACAGGCCGCCTTAATTTCCCGCGCAAGGGATATTAAATAGAATATTGAAAATGGGGGCGGGTGCCTTGGGCTTCAGCCAAGATCCCTTTGGCTTTCAGAAGCTCAAGAATCTGGCGGGAACAGCCATCAAAATCTTCCGGCCCTGCGAAGGTGAGATCCATTTCTTCTTGAAGGTTTTGGGTCTCTTTGGCCATATGAATGGTCACCACCGGGGTGGGGTTCACCAGGGTTTGAATGGCCTGGACAATTTGGCTGGTGGGAAGGGAGAAAGAATTGGTGGTGGAAATAATCAAAAGCCCGGTATCGGTGAGAAGTCTCGCCACTTCTCCGTAACGGCGAACGATTTCACCTGGATTGGCTTCACTCAAATCGGCATCTAGGCCACGGCGAAGGTTTTCAGCATCCAAGAGGTAGGCATGTCGACCCTCGGCGACCAACAGGGCCTCTAACTTTCTGGCTAAGAAGGACTTGGCGGTTATATCAGGGCCTGTGAATAAAACCACAGCCGCCCGGTGTCCATAATGTTGTGAACGCTCTTCGGGCCCAACATCGCCCTTCACCCACGCCGAATCCCGCTCACGGGCTTCGTGTCTTAATCCTTCCTGCTCATCCTGGACCAGTTCCGTGACAATGCCGCCTCCGGAGACATCGTATTCATCGACGAGCACGAATCTCCCCGAGACTTCGAAATCCCCATAGAGGTCAAATGCGATAGGGGATTTGGTGCGAAGAGTGATGTCGGCGACTTCATTCCGTCCGACGATCGTGTTGGTGAACTTATCGTCCAGATTATTGGCGTCAACAATGCGATGAATTTTGACAATTTCACACGCCACCTCCCGAGTGGCCAGGCGAAGCAGATAGGCCTGGTCCAAGGTGAGGGGGCGATTTCCCAACCAGAAAAGGTTTGCCCGCAAGCACGTCGAGACCAGGGGGACGGAGTCTTCATGTGAAATCATTTGACCGCGTTCGACGAAAATTTGTTCATCCAGAGTAATTCCGACCGATTGTCCGGCTCGAGCCTGCATCGGAGCCGGATCGATGTTGAACGCTTCGATGGTTTGAACGTTGGCCGATTTATTCGATGGTGAAAAGACGAGCCGATCCCCGAGCCTAAGTTTCCCAGCCGTGATCCGGCCGACAAGAATCCTTCGCGCATCAAATTTGTAGACATCCTGAATAGGGAAACGAAGCGGTTGCTCGGCGCGAGCAGCCTCTAACTGGAAGTGCCCCAGGGATTCCAAGACCGTTGGACCTTGATACCAAGGTGTCTCCACATGGAGAGAGGCAATGTTCGCGCCCTGTTTGGCACTGGCCGGAATCACGTAGGCTGGCGTCACTTTTAATTGAGCAAGAAAGTCACGATATTCCTTTTCGATGCCGTCGAACACATCTTTTCGATAGTTGACGAGATCCATTTTGTTGACAACCACGGTGACTTGCTTCACGCCAAGCATGGAGAGGAGCAGTCCGTGACGTTTGGATTGTTCTCGGACTCCCTCCAAGGCGTCAATGACAAGCAATGCGGCTTCTGCACGAGCGGCCCCGGAGATCATGTTTTTGAGGAATTCTTTGTGGCCAGGAGCATCGATGATAATGTACTGGCGACCGCCCCATGAAAAAAAGGTTCGGGCGGTGTCGATCGTGATTCCTTGTTCTTGTTCTTCAAGGAAAGCATCAAAAAGAAAAGCATACTCGAATTCTTTTCCTTGCTGTCGGCAAATGGCTTTAACCTTTTCTACTTTGCTCTCGGGGAGTGAGCCGGTATCGGCATATAATCGTCCCAAGAGTGTGGATTTGCCATGATCCACATGCCCCACAATGACAATGTTCATGCTTTCTTGAGTTGTGGCGTCTGTCGGCATCCCTACATGTATCCTTCTTTTCGCAAGAGTTCCATCCCGCGACCCTCGTCTTGGGCTCTCCCGGCCCGTTCGGCGACGTTGGAATTGCGAAGCTCGATGATAATGTCATCCACGGTTTTGGCGGTAGATTGAATGGGAAATGTGCAGGGGGCACACCCCAGACTTCGGTAGCGGGTTCCGGTGCCTTGATCAAGGTACAGGTTGGACAGGAAGGGAATACTTTCGAGTCTGATGTATTCCCAAATGTTGATCTCGGTCCAATCCAAGAGTGGATGAATTCGAATGTGAGTGCTGGGCGGAAACGATGTCTTGAATTGATCCCACAACTCGGGGGGTTGGTCCCGGAAGTCCCATTCGTTGTTCTTATCTCGCGGGGAAAAATACCGTTCCTTGGCTCGGGTGCTTTCTTCATCCGCGCGAACCCCAAGAATCAATCCTGTGTAGCCTTTTTCATCCATCAATTTTTTCAAGCCGTTGGTTTTTAAGGCGGTGCAACATTCGACTCGACCCATGGTGTGATTCATGCCGTTCGCGAGGGCTTCCTTGTTCTGGCCAATGACTAAATTCAGGCGCCACTCTCGGGCCATCCGGTCACGATACTCGATCATCTCTGGGATTTTATAGCTGGTGTCGATGTGAATCAGTGGGAAGGGAACATGCCCGAAAAAGGCTTTTCTCGCTAACCACAAAAGGACCGTTGAATCTTTACCCATTGACCAGAGCATGGCCAGGTTATCGAAATGCTTGTAAGCCTCACGGAGTATAAACACACTTTGATCCTCGAGCTGTCGCAAATGTTTCATGCCGGAACCACCGTTGTGGAAGGAGAAAGGTTTGATTGATTATTGGCAGGCTGAGCTGCCAGTTTCTGTAAAGTGTCAAAAGCGGATCCAGAGTCGAGCGCCTGGGTAGCCAAGGGTAGGGCTTCCATCAGGGAAGAAGCTTGGCCGCCCGCATAAATGAGCAAGGAGGCGTTTAATAACACCCAGGCCCGATGGTCGCCCCGAATTTGGTTTCGAAGGATTTTTAGCACCAGCGTGGCTTCTTCCTCGGGACGTCCCTGTCCCCCGCTGAAGGAGGCGGAACTCATGGTTTGGTACGATCCGAATCGCATACCGATGTCTTGTGGGCGGAAGGTGAGCGGCGTGACATGACCGCCCCGCAATTCGCGCGCGGGGGTGGGAACGGTAATCGACAATTCGGGAAACCCTTCAACACCCTGAAACACCAGAGCACGGGGCGTCTCTATGAGACGAAGCGCCTCAGTGATTTTGTCCAAATAGGGAGGATGGGCAAGTCCAATCACTTGAGATTGGGCTCGGGCGGGATTCAGCATTCGGGCAACCTGGTGGGCAAGGTTCTGTCCCCCTAATTCCTGGCGAAGATCAAGTAAACGAACCAGTGGGGGGTGATACAGCGCGAGGTCCAGATACACCAATGGGGAAGTGGAGAACCCGCTGGACAATGAGTTCAGATCTTCCGGGATGGGTATGCCGACCTGCTTGACCACCTCTGACAGTTGGCAGGCAGCCGCGTGATTTTCGACCCCGTGAAGTAGAATCGTGACCCCGGCGGAGGCAGCGACAATGCTGGCGGCGATCACAGCATGGTAGGTGCCATGTTTCTCGCCGTAAATCGGGAGATCTATTAAATTTCCGCCGGCTGGGCCTTTCACAGGTGCCACATACTGTCTCGCAATTATGGTAAACGCAGCCAATTCGGTAATCGACTCCATCTTAATTCGCATGGCCATGAGGAAGGCCCCGATCTGGGCCGGCGTTGCCGGCCCCTCTACGAGGGCCGTCATCGCTTCTTTCGATTCCTCCCAAGTCAGATCCTTGGCTCCTTTTTGCCCTTTACCGATTTTTGAAATAAGAGCGTTCATCATGGCATTAACATGTCAGAATCTAGTCAGCTCTGAAACTCCTTCATTCCAAATTGTCTCGGTCTGCTGCACGTCCTTCAGGTCCGGGTTCAACTTTTCCACAGGAGGGCCAAAACATCCCATAAAATCAAGGCACAAGGAAAATTTTCCACCCGCCTCCTTTGCCGACCGGAGGAGTTCCGGTACGTCACGTTTTTCTGTTCCCGGAAAAGGTCCTCCCGATGGGCTTCACACCTTCGATATCCCTTGGGAACACGTCAAATCTTTACATTTTTTGAGGCGGTCTTGTTGCGGAACAACACCCCAACTTGAACGCCATTTGAGTCATCCAGGGTAATCAATCCACCGGCCTTCAAAAGGTTATTGTCCCCGCCTCGAGCAACAATGACGGCTAACTTCTTCCTGCTCGATCTTCAACTTTGTACGCCAATGAATCCATTATTAAAGGGCCTAATTAAATCAGTTGAAAAGTTTTTCTTGCCTATCGATGCAGCCCGCATTCGGTCTTGGCGGAATCCTTCCAACGTCCAGACCGGGGGTCATCTCCTGGCATGACGGGAGCGGTACAATGAGTGCATCCCACACTGGGGTAATGACGCTCGTGAAGAATGTTGTAGGGAACATCATTCCGGTAAATGTAGGACCAGACCTGTTCCCCTGACCATGCGGCCAAAGGATTGATCTTCATTAATTGAAAATTTTGATCCCATTCGATGAGCCTGGCTTTGGCGCGGGTCGGGGACTGATCGCGACGAATACCGGTAATCCACGCTGAATAATTTTTCAAAACGCGACCGAGCGGATCCACTTTTCGAAGCTTGCAACATTGATCAGGATCGCGTGACCAGAGGGCGTCGCCGTAGCGTTGGGCCTGCTCTTCAGGGGTCAGCTCCGATTTCATTTGATGAATTTGGCCGGCAGTCAACCCATATTTGGCAATGATTCGGTCGCGGACTTCATAGGTTTCAGGAAATAAAAAATCTGTATCTAGGTAAAACAACTCGGCATTGGGATGAAGTCGAAGCATCATATCGACCAACACCACATCCTCCGCCCCAAAACTACATGCCAGGATGATTTTCGGAAAATACTGTTTAAAGGCGTAGTCTAAAATTTCCTGAGGAGATTTCTCCTCCAGGTCCTGGTTGATGGTGTTGAGAGATTCCTGAGTGAGTCGGGCTTCGGTTGGCGTATTCATGATAGCTCAGCGTTACACTTCGACTTTTTCAACAAGTATTTTAAAATGGCTCTGGTCGGGATCCAGGGCTTCTTGGACCAGGATTTTATGCCCGTCGTTTCGGAGACTCATCGGGACATTTTTGATGGGATCTCCGGCATCCAACCACACCTCGAGTTGTTCCCCGTCATCCATCATTTCCATTTTTAGTTTGGTTTTTACATAATTCATGGGGCACGCTACGCCA
>CAZGFD010000010.1:0-139132 GCA_964525045.1 uncultured Nitrospiraceae bacterium
AATTCGTATTAATACCCATTGACATTAATCACAGTTGCTCACCCTACCCTCTCCCTACCAGGGAGAGGGAAATTTTGTATTTATAAAGTGGAATCCTAATCAGGAGAGGAGGAGCAAGAAGTGTTCTTTTTTCAATAATTGAACTAAGTTACCTCAGAGAGTTTTTTGTTTTCTAATGCCTCTTTGAGGGTGGCATCCATGAGGACTTCGGCCAGATGGTGGGTAGCCTTTTCGACATCAGCGATACGTTCACGAATGAGCCGGTGGTCCTCAGTTCCTTTCACCTCTTGAAGGAGTTCTATAGATTTGTGAATGGCGGTGTGCTCTTCCTGAGTGATCATAGCTTTTGCGCGACCCAAAGCTTTTTCTGTGGCCATAATGATGGCATCGGCTTCTGTCCGGGCTTCAATAACCTGGCGAGCCTTGACATCTTCGGAGGCAAATTGAAACGATTCTCGGATCATCGTTTCGACCTCTTGATCCGATAACCCATGTGAAGGTTTGACCTGGACGGATTGCGCTTCTCCGGTTCTAATGTCCTTTGCGGTGACATTGAGAATACCATTGGCATCAATGAGAAAGTTCACCTCAATGCGTGGAACCGCCGCGGGCAGGGGTGGCACCTTCAATTGGAAGCGGGCAAGACTCCTATTGTCCCGCACGAGTTCCCGTTCCCCTTGCAATATGTGAATATCAACCGAGGTCTGCCCATCGACATAGGTGGTAAACATTTCTTTGGCGCTTGTCGGGATGGTCGTGTTTCTTCGGATCAAGGCACTCATCACCCCCCCCATGGTCTCAATTCCAAGCGAGAGTGGGGTCACATCCAATAACAATAATTCTTTATTGTGCCCGCTAAGAATATCAGCTTGGACAGCCGCTCCTAGGGCCACGACTTCGTCAGGATTTAACTCACAATGAGGCGTCCTCCCGAATAATTCCTCTACCAGACGCCGAACCAAGGGCATTCGGGTACTGCCGCCGACCAGCACGACCTCATCTATTTGGGAGGCCTGGAGCCCGGCATCTTTTAGCGCTAACCGACAAGGCGGCAAGGTTTTCTCGATTAAATCGCGAGTCAAGGATTCCAGTTCATCACGGGTACATTCACGGCGATAGGTACCTTGCTGATCAGGTAATTCCACACTTGCAACGGTCTTTATTTCTTCCGAAAGGCGAACCTTCGCTCCTTCTGCGGCCAATCGAATGGCTTGAACCAGATCAGGATAATTGCTCGGATCAATTCCATGGGCATCTTTTATCTCTTTCATAAACACATCGGTGAAGCGTTGATCCAAATCATCTCCACCTAGGTGGGTATTCCCGTTGGTCGCCAAGACCTCAAATATGCCATCCTTCAATTTCAGAATTGAAATATCAAATGTACCCCCACCTAAATCATAGACGGCGATCAATCCTTGCGTTTTCTTCTGAAGACCGTACGCAAGAGAGGCCGCAGTCGGCTCATTAATAATACGAAGCACCTCCAAACCCGCAATAAGGCCGGCATCCTTCGTGGCCTGTCGTTGACTATCGTTAAAGTAGGCAGGAACGGTAATCACCGCCTTGGAGATGTTTTCTCCCAAATGTTCTTCAGCACGTCGTTTCAGTTCTTTCAAAATCATGGCGGATACCTGGGGTGGAGAATAGGTCTTATCCCCAATGGCAATCCGAATCACGCCGTTCTTTTCTTGGAGCGTATAAGGGAAATATTTGAGTTCTTCCGAAATATCTTCAAGACTTTTTCCCATAAATCGTTTGACAGAATAGATGGTCCTGGCCGGATTCCGGACAAGATGCTCTTTGGCCGGCTCTCCGATGAGCAGACCATTATCCGTCATTCCGACAATGGAGGGGACTTTGGCTTGCCCCTTTTGATCAGCAACGACCTTTGGCTGATCACCATCCATGTAGGCAACTAGGGAGTTTGTCGTGCCAAGATCAATTCCAACTATTCGACTCATAACCATTCCAATCTATATAACACTTTGACCTATTTTCTTATCCAATGGTTTCCACAAGATCAACTAAAATATTTTTAACGTAGGTTCGATTGGAGAGAATTTCTTGCATCTCCCCCAAAATCTGATCTTTTTCAGCTCTCTTCTCCTGGGACCCAGGCGCCTGCAGCTGCAGAACATCCCAAGCGGTAAACTTTTCAAATAGGGACGTCTCTAATTGCTGCTGACGATGCTCCAGTGTTTCACGATCAGATTGAAGTTTGAGGCGCAATTTGTTGGACTGATCGGAATTTTGCTCTGGAGCCAGAGAACGAAACTCCTCCAAATCTTCCTGAAGTTCCAAAATCTCTTCAAACAAATCGGCCGGAGGGTTTGCACGGATTTCTTTGACGGCTCCGGCCTCTAATCGAACCAAATACTCAGCTCGCTGAATCGGATCTTTCAGCGTTCGATAGGCTGTATTGAGCAAGGCTGAATTACCCAGACTGATGGCTTGCTCGTTATCGTCCTTGGTCGAATAAAAATCAGGGTGGAATGTACGGCTTAATTCGTAATATGTCTCTTCCAAGTTTTTTCCATCGATATTAAGCCTTCGTGGGAGACCCAGACAGGTAAAGTAATCAAGGTCCTTCGAGAGAGGCTGGACCTTGACACATTGACCACATAAATACTCCCCTTTCACCTCCGATTGACAATGCCAGCACATGCTGCGAGCCATGGGAATGGCTCGACCCGATGATGTTTGGTGGTGATGATCCATATTTTTTCTTCTCATACGACGGGCATGGTCAACCGCCCCATGCCCGTGACAGAATCCTTATGTGGTATCTACGTCAGGCAGATCGGAGCATCAGGCCGAGAAAGACTCCCCACAACCGCAGGTTTTATTCGCATTGGGATTAATAAATTTAAAAGCCCCACTCACTAAATCTTTATGAAAATCCAGCTGCATACCGGTGAGATAGATGGCACTTTTGGCATCAACAATCACTTTGACCCCATCTTGTTCAATCACGGTATCATACTCCCCAATCTTTTCATCGAAATTGGTCGTATAGCTGAGCCCGGAACAGCCCCCGCCCTTTACTCCAAGGCGAAGTCCACCCTCGGTAATCCCTTGAAGATCCAACAATCGTTTAACCTCCTTTAGGGCGGACTCAGTCAGAGTTACAATTGGAGTTTCTGGATTTTCTGTAGTTTTTGTCGTTTCTGTGGTCTCTGTTGACTCCATAACCTGCTCTCCTATTCAAGCCTGATTCTTTGTTGTTACCCGGCAGAAGCTGCGGGTTTCTCGGTTTGGCCTTCGGTTTCTCCTTTTTTCTTATAGTCATTTAACGCAGCCTTGATTGCATCTTCGGCTAAGACCGAGCAATGAATTTTCACGGGTGGGAGGTTCAGCTCCTGCACGATTTCGGTATTCTTAATCTTACCGGCTTCCTCCACCGTTTTCCCCTTCAGCCATTCCGTAGCCAAACTCGAGCTGGCAATCGCCGACCCACAACCAAAGGTCTTAAACTTGGCATCAACAATGGTATCCTTCTCGACCTTGATCTGAAGTTTCATAACGTCACCGCACTCAGGGGCGCCGACAATCCCCGTTCCGACCCCATCTTCCTCTTTTTTGAAACTCCCCACATTCCTTGGATTGTTGTAATGATCGATCACTTTTTCACTATAAGCCATGACACCTACCTCCTTTAATTCATTGTATCAATGATTGCCTTAATGAGCTGCCCATTGCACGGTTTTCAGATCCACCCCTTCTTTAGCCATTTCATAGAGGGGTGACATTTCCCTCAGGTGATTGACTGCTTTAATCATGCGATCAATGGTATATTCCACTTCCTCAGGCGTGGTAAACCGTCCCAAGCCAAATCGGATGGAAGAGTGGGCAAGATCAGAACCCACTCCCAAGGCCCTCAGAACATACGAGGGTTCCAGCGTCGCCGACGTACAGGCGGAGCCAGAGGAAAGGGCAATTTCCTTCACTCCCATCAAAAGGGCTTCTCCTTCCACAAAGGCAAAACTGATGTTGAGATTTCCGGGCAATCGTTCAGTGGGATGCCCGTTCAGATACACTTCTTCCATCGCTCCCATGATCCCCTCTTGCAAACGATCTCTCAGTTTGGCAATCCGTACAGATTCAGTGGCCATTTCTTGTTCACACAGCTCAACGGCCTTTCCAAAACCAACAATCAGAGGAACGGGCAACGTCCCCGACCGCATGCCACGCTCGTGCCCTCCCCCGTGAATCATGGGTTCAATTCTGACTCGAGGAGCTTTTCGACGGACGTACAGCGCGCCAATGCCTTTCGGCCCGTAAATCTTATGGCCCGTAAAGGACATGAGGTCTATCCCCAATTCCTGCACGTTGACCGGTATTTTCCCCACCCCTTGCGTGGCATCACAATGAAACAGGATGCCTTTCTCTTTGGCGATTTTTCCGATCTCTTTGATGGGGTGAATAGTTCCGATCTCGTTATTGGCCAACATGATGGAAATTAACACGGTCTTATCGGTAATCGCGCTTCTCACATCATCCGGACTGACTCTCCCCGTTTTATCAACAGGAAGGTAAGTCACCTTAACTCCCTTCTTTTCCAGAGCCTTGGCCGTATCAATAACCGCGCGATGCTCAGTGGAGGTTGTGATAATGTGGTCTCCTTTTTCCCGGTACATTTCGGTCACACCCTTCAGGGCTAAATTATCTGATTCCGTCGCCCCGCTGGTGAATACAATCTCTTTGGCATCAGCATGGATAATTTTCGCAATTTGCTTTCTTGCCGAATCGACCGCTTCTTCCGCTTCCCATCCGAAGGTGTGATTGCGGCTGGCCGCATTGCCAAACTTCTCGGTAAAATATGGCAACATGGCTTCAACGACTCTGGGATCACAGGCAGTCGTTGAATGATTATCCATATATATCGGTAATTTCATGACTCCACTCCTTCTGTCTGTCGAGACTCTACAATGATTAAAGGTGGTCCACTCATCATATCTTCAATAGTCATACTACTGAGTAGTTGATAAATACTTTCTTGTACCTTCAGGAGAGGCGTTCGAATGTTACAGCGCTCCAACTGTTCGCAAGGACTATGATCGTTTTCATGATAACAATCGGCAATGCCCAAAGGTCCTTCTATGGCTTCTAAGACCTTCGCGATGGTAATGTCCCTCGGTTCGCGGCCAAGGATGTATCCGCCTTTGGGGCCGTTGTGGCTCTCAACAATTTCCTGTTTGGCAAGAGCCTGGAGCACTTTGGCCAGAAGCTCAACCGGAATATTGTTTTCTTCAGCAATTTCCTTGGTATTCACCAGGCGGGCCTTGGGAAGATCGCTATATTGAACCGAGCCCATGTATTGGAGGGCCATCAAGGCATAGTCCGCTTTTTTCGAAAGTTTCAGCATATAATCAAGTGCAGGGTAAAATAATCACCATATCCTTAAAAAAAACCCTAGCATTGACGTCAGGGGCTAGTCAAGACTAAAATGGTCGGAGATCATTTTAATCGGAGATTAAATTAGTCCCCTACGGACCTATTGGTCAATGGGAAGAACAAACTATTTGAAACGGTTAAGGAATTTTTTTAATTGGTTGAAAATGTAAGGAGATAAAAATGGGAGGTAGTAATCCATATATTGAACAAACCCAAACTGAGGTAGCCACCACACCCTTCACCATTACCTTCAAAACCCCGGAAGGAATCAAAGAGGTTAAGGTCAATCCGGAAAATATTCCCTATGGGGAAACAGGGTTACCGGGAAGCATCCTGGATATTGCCATGGGGGCGGGAATTGACCTTGAGCATGCTTGTGGGGGGGTCTGTGCCTGCTCGACGTGTCACGTAATTGTGAAGGAAGGACTGGAGACCTGCAATGAAGCAACCGATGACGAGAATGACCAATTAGATGAAGCCCCGGGGATTACCCTACAATCCCGCCTCGCCTGCCAAACTGTGCCTAATGGCGATCAAAACCTTGTTGTTGAAGTGCCCGAGTGGAACAAAAACCTCGTGAAGGAAAGCCATTGAGAAAAGACTCCCGGGGGATTGGCCTCCTGAAGCACGATCGTAAAAAATCGTGCAAATCAAATGAGAGAAACCTTCTGACACTCTGGCTGATCTAGATTTTATAGGATCCTGATAGACCCATACTATTCACATGGTACTACCAAGGTCATTGCCAAGGAAGCACGCAAGCCGTCTCGTCGCGGCGTGTTTTGTTTTATTTTTTGTGCCTCTCCTGACCCAGGGAGCCATCCTAACCCCATCAGAAGTGATCAAGCTATGGATTCAGTTATACCCTGCTGACTTGAAAGCCGCGGCAGCCCTGACAACCCGAGATTTTCGGAAAGGCAAAGACGAGACCGAATGGATAGAGGCGAACAACAAATCTCTGGGTGTCTCCAAGTTCCATTACTTAGGCGGGAAGGTGATTTCCGAAACAATCGATGGAGAGGATGCTGTGGTGGTCTTTCAAGGACATTTTGTTTCCGTGATTGGAGAACAAATTGAAGAGGAATTATATTATTTAAAAAAGCAACTTGACGGCGGATGGTTGATTGATTCCGTGGAAATGAAAGAAGACCATGTCCTGGGACATGACTCCTAAGACTCAGCCTGTTGCCTCTTATACCACCTAGACGAGTGTTTCAATGTTAAAGGTTTCTGACCTTGCCCATTTGTGAAGCGGATCCTTGGCGACTGCAATATTTTGAAGGAATCTCATGTCCAGAAAGCGTCAAGATTCCAACTGAAGATGGGGATGCCTGGGCATGGTTTCCCCTTCACAAATGGGTGTATAACAAGCTCACGATCGCCGAAACCCAAGGCTTCCCTTGCGGACCACATGGTCTTGACCCTTCCTTATTCCCGATCTTTTCCAAACCTATTTACAATATGCGGGGCATGGGAGCCGGAACTCGCATATTGCGATCATTGAAAGAATACAAACATTATCAACGACCCGGACACATGTGGATGCCATTGTTGGAGGGAGACCATATTTCCACCGACGTCGCGGTCGTTCACGGGACACCCAAATGGTGGCGACATGCCATGGGCAAATCCTTAAAAGGCGGGATGTTTGATTATTGGACTATTCTGGCGCAATCAGACCCTGATATAGAAGCATACTGTGGGGATTGGCTCTCTCGACATCTCCCTACCTACACCGGGATGGTTAATTTTGAAACGATCGGTGCCAAAATTATTGAAGTGCATTTGCGGTTTGCCGATCAATGGCCTGATTTGTATGGCACGGATTGGGTTAAAGCCCTTATTCGTTTGTACGGTGAAGGATCCTGGGAATTTGACGATTCCAATCGCAAAGAAGGTTTCAGTGTGGTGTTATTTGGAGGGCACGGAATTCAATACCAGCATCCCCCTCAAGACCTCCTCTTTCAGATAAGAAACACGTCTAACATATCCAGCCTTCAAATTACCTTTCATGAGGATCGACCGCCTGAAGACCATTCCATGCCACCGGGAGGCTTCCGTCTTGCCATTGTGAATTGTTGGGATCTGGAAACAGGATTGGAGGTGCGAGAACAATTAGCTTTGAGTTTTTGGTCAACCCAACAACTCCTTTCCACCCGAAAATCCAAATCCGGACAACTCGTGTCTTCACGGCATGGTTCCTCCCGGTAACCATCGAGCGATGGACCCTTCATCTTCAATTCTGGATCGCATTAGGGAAATTGAAAACACCTGGATTGTCTTAGCAGATGGGTGCCGAATTGCGGCACGCGTGTGGTTGCCAAAAATTGCAGAACGAGTGCCCGTTCCGGCTATTTTGGAATATATTCCCTATCGTAAAAGGGATTTTATGCGGGCGAGAGACGAACCCATCCACCGGTACTTTGCGGCCAGTGGGTTTGCGAGCATTCGAGTTGATCTGCGAGGGACTGGAGATTCTGAGGGGGTGCTGCATGACGAATATACCCCGCAGGAGCACGATGACGCATTGGAAATCATCGATTGGATTGTCGAACAACCCTGGTGTTCCGGATCTGTTGGGATGATGGGTATTTCCTGGGGCGGATTTAATGCCCTCCAAATCGCCGCCCTCAGACCTCCACCTTTAAAAGCCATCATAACCTTATGCTCCACCGATGACCGGTATGCAGATGATGCGCACTATATGGGGGGCTGCCTCTTAAACGAGAATATGCAGTGGGGCTCTATGCTCACCCTGTACTCTGCCCTTCCACCCGATCCTGAAATCGTGGGTGAGCGATGGAGGGATATGTGGAAAGAAAGACTGGACAACCTCGAACCTTTTCCCGCCAGATGGATGCGACACCAATGGAGAGACTCCTATTGGAAGCATGGTTCCGTCTGTGAGGATTATTCTGCTATTGAATGCCCAGTCTATGTTATTGGGGGCTGGGCGGATGGGTACTCTAACGCCATACCACGGTTAATGGCTAATCTTTCCTGTCCCAGGAAAGGGTTGATCGGTCCCTGGGCACATACCTTTCCCCACGACGGCATCCCCGGTCCGGCCATCGGCTTTCTCCAGGAAGCGGTGCGATGGTGGACACACTGGCTTCTAGAAAAAGACACCGGAATGATGGAAGAACCTGCATTTCGCATTTGGATGCAGGAAAGCCAGCCCCCCTTGCCCCAGTATGCAGAGCGCCCTGGCCGATGGATAGCGGAACCGATGTGGCCAAGTTCTCGAATAAAAGACCACCGCTTGTATTTGGAATCTGGTCATCTCTCCCCGGAAGCCAGGGATCCCATGGTGTTGTCATTTTGTTCACCCCAGACGACTGGCATGCGTGCTGGAGAATGGTGCGGATTTGGTGCCGAAGGGGAAATGCCTCGGGACCAGCGACCTGATGATGGGGGTTCACTCGTGTTTGACAGCGATCCCTTATCGGAACGTGTGGAAGTGCTGGGAGCACCAACAGTTTGCCTTGAGCTTTGTACGAACCAACCGGCAGCGATGATTGCTGTTCGGCTCGGAGAAGTGGCTCCTGACGGTTCAGTCTTGCGCGTCTCCTATGCCCTCCTCAATCTCACCCATCGTGATAGCCATGAATCACCCGAACCTTTACAGCCGGGCCAATGGTATCGGGTTGACCTCAGACTCAACGATTTGGCCCATGCCTTCCCTCCCGGCTCCCGGATCCGCCTTTCCATTTCGACCAGTTATTGGCCCATCGCCTGGCCATCACCAACACCCGTAACCTTAACGGTTCGTACCGGTACCAGCAGCATGACTCTCCCGGTTAGACCTCCGCAAAAAGATGATGACACACTTTCTCCCTTTGAACTTCCCGAGGCCGCGCCAGGAACCTCTCACAAAAAGCTTCGACAACTTCCCATGCGACGAACTATTGAAATTGACTTAACCACGACAGAGGTGGTGTACACGCTGAGGAGTGACGGAGGGGAATTTGATGGAGCATCCTTGGCCAGAATTGAGGAAATCAATTTGAATTTGGGCTATACACTTTTCAAACGATATCGGATTTTGGAAAACGATCCGTTATCTGCTCAAACCGAGCTCACCCAAACTGCGGTCATGAGTCGAGGGGATTGGTCCATCAGCCTTGAATGCCGAACCCGCCTGACCGCTACCAAAGAAACATTTCAGTTTGGTGGCGAACTTGAAGCGTATGAAGGAGGTGTCCTTTTCAAGAGACAAGATTGGGCATTGACCATTCCCCGTTCACTGATCTAACCAGGAGAATTCACCAGTCGCTCGATAGCCGATTTTACAATCAAATCCAACATCCCCTTGTACTCAAGGCCGGCAAAACCAGCCATTAATGCCAGTTTCCCATCATAGGCCCAAGCAGGATTGGGATTCACTTCCAGCAATTTTGGTTCCCCATCTTCCCCGACGCGGAAATCGAATCTCGCGTAATCTCGCAACCCAAACCGTTTGAATAACACTCGGGTCCAAGCCTTCATTTTATTAAGCATTTCCGGCGAAAGATTCGCTAGACAGTATTTCACTTCCGTCCAATACGGTGAATCCGGAACGGCTTTTGATTCATAGGACAAAATGGGATCCAATTCGTGCGGCAATCGGGAGAAGTCCACCTCAAGCACAGGAAGAATCTGTAGGTCAGTCTGTATATTCCCTATCACCCCTATTCCGTATTCCTGACCCATTAAATACTCCTGGACTAAGATATCCCGGCCTGGAAGAGTCGTCCGCAACCAGTCCATGTATTGTTGGGCCTCCTTCGGGGACCGTACCACCGCATCTTTCGTGATTCCCACACTCCCATCGGCCGTATTGGGTTTCAATATAGCAGGATAAAAGGCGGGAAGTGACCCCGGTCCTGCCTCAGCCTCAATAAACTGCTCTTGCGGAACAGGAACCCCGTGAGCTTGGGCCACGAGTCGAACAAAAGCCTTGTCATAACACCTGTCCATGGCACCCGGCGGAGCACCGGTATAGGGAATGTCGAGAAGTTCTAAGTAGGCAGGGATATTCAGCTCGTAATGAGGCTGATTTCTGTACCCGGTATCACAAAAGTTCACAACCAGGTCAGGCACATCCTTGCGCAACCGATCAAGAAGGGTTGAGTGATCATTTAAGAAAGTAAAATGATAATCGGGCAAACTTTGAAAGGCCGCTTTCATCGCCTCAAACGTCAGGACGTCCTCATCGTTATATCGCGAATTTCGTTTGGTTGAATCGGGCAACCGAGGATCGCCAGTGAGTACGGTTATCTGTTTAAAAATTTTCTTCATGGCTTCGATGTCGATCTAAAGAGATCTTTGGTATCTAACTCCCGGCAAGATGAGGCATGCGATAGGGAAGGTGGCAAAGGACTTTGTGTAGGTGTAATAAGCCGCGATGTCCGATCACCTCCTTGAGGAAATGAACTTAAAAAAAATGACAAAAGGAGGATGGGCTACTCCGTCGACAACGGAAGATTGGTTGGACGACTATCTCGGCAACAAGGTGGAAGAGAGAGAGTTCTTCATCCGCCTTAGGAAATCCATCTGTTAGGCTGGATTCTCCCAGGTTGGGTCGGGAAGCGTGGAAAAAAGTTGTTGGATTCCCTGATTCCATTGTTGATGGAGACTCCCCCAATAGGCATCCCCTTCCTTTATCCTTGTGCGGTGTTCGACCTTTAAGGAATTATTTTTATACACGAGCAAATCAATTGGGAGACCAACTGACAAATTACTTCTCATCGTGGAATCAAATGACACGAGGAAACATTTTGAAGCTGATTGTAAATCGGTTTCATGATTAATAACCCGATCCAGGATCGGCTTTCCATATTTGGTTTCTCCGATTTGAAAATAGGGTGTTTCCGTAGAAGCACCAATGAAATTGCCTTCCGGGTATATGAGAAATAATTCCTGTGGTTGGCCTTGAATTTGCCCTCCAAGAATAAAACTCGCACTTGATTCGATGTTGTTTTCCTTTAAATAATTTCCATCTCGCGCCCGCACATCCCGCAAGCATTCCCCTACCAACTCGGCACCATTCCAGATCGATGGCGTATTATACAGCGTGACTTTGTCCTCCAGGCCCAAACCCTCCATATTTCGAACGACGACCTGAGATACCGCGAGGTTTCCCGCACTTAATAATATTAAGACTCGTTCGTTTGGGCGTTCAAAGACTGCCATTTTTCGAAAACTGGCGATCTGATCTACACCAGCATTGGTGCGCGAATCTGAGGCAAACACCATTCCCGTTTCCAATTTGACACCGACACAATAGGTCATTGCTCCCCTCTATTCTCACTATTGTCTTGTACAAGCCTAGGGTGTTTCTTCATCCCCTATTATTTGATCATTCTCTCCCACTAATAAGTAACCAAGAAAATTGTACATCACTTTTTCTTTTTAACGACAGACCGCCGGACATTTGTTTCACCCTTTGATTTTTTGTACTTCGAACAGGCTTTAACAAATGCCTTAAATAACCGTTTCGTAGTCCGACTTTTTAAACGTCGTTCGGGATGCCATTGTACCGCAAAGACGCGCGGCATAGTAGGCCTCTCCATGGCTTCAACAATTCCATCAGCGGCAACCGCAGCAGGGGTAAAGGAAGAAGCCAACGTTCGAATACCTTGATGGTGCTCAGTTGCCACCTTCTTTGATCCCGCTCCCAACACTTTACTTAATCTGGTCCCGGGAAGGACGTGCACCCGATGACTCCCGTTTTTTTTCCCTTCATGATCGACAATTGGACCCTTTTTGGGAGGCTTTAAGTGCTGAAAGAGAGTCCCCCCTTCAAGAACGTTAATTAATTGCATGCCATAACAGATGCCAAGTATTGGCAATCTTCGATGAACGCCGGCCTTATAAAGATTCGCCTCAAACTCCGATCGTTGAAAAAAGGCCACTTTCGTGCGTCGTTTTGGTTTTTCTCCATACCATGAGGGATCCAGGTCATCTCCGCCCACAATGACAAGCCCGTCAATCCCCTCTAAATACCGATTTAATAAAGACCGGCGATGGGCAATGGGAAGCAACACGGGGTGACCTCCGGCTTCTGTCACAGCCGCCGCATAACGGTGGTCACACAACAATTCATAATCGGAAAAATCCTTCCGATTCGACACCGCTTCGCAGGTAATCCCGATTAATGGAGCCATGCGTTTTTTACCCATCGATCGATCCTCGTTTTCTGCCGAGCCATACCCGGTCGGTATTGGGGAGGGGAACTTTTAACTCCCGGGCAAAATCACTTAACGTATTACCACTGAGCAGATGAACCAGACCGGACCGGTACCGCCTGGCAAATCGCCGTTGCCAGGTCTGGGGATGTTCATGTCGAGCCATCAAGGCGGCATCGTGCATGAGTCGGGCGCCATTAAATCCGCGCTTGAGTAATCGAAAGACTTCAAAAATTTCTTCCGGAATATCCATTTGCCGGAATTCTTCCCGATGTTCCCATAAAAACCGATCCAAGTAATCTGGAACGGGCAGCAGTTCTCCCTGCCAGGGAAGTTTACATCGCATACCCATGGTGGCCGCATCAAGGCGACACTGAAGATATTCCTCATGGGACATCCGATTGGCAGCACCTTTTCCTTTTAACCACCTCATGCCGATCGCTTTTACGACGCACAATGCCGCTACAATAAATTCCGGAATATTTGAATCCAGAACTCGAATTTCCAAGGTGCCTGGCTTTGTTTTTCGCCCTGGGCTATAAAGCATTTCGCGAGTGTCGACAGAAGTCAATGGTCCCCGTCTAATAGGAGAAAAATATACTTGACTGCCTCGAATGAGTCGATTGGACGCTTTTCCGGTTATCCGTTTATCCCACACGGGAGAATTGGCCCCAATGGCAATGAGAAATGGCAATTGATCATGGAAATGCCATCCCAATGAACTGGCTTCTTTTTTCGTGAGATGGCAATTGGCCACTGAGAGATGAAGATGGGTTCCGGCAAACCGATTCGTCCACCCTCCGACCAAGAGAGGGACGCGAAAATCCAATTCCTCTTCTCGCCCGCGATACAAGTCTCGAAGGTATTTTCGTAAGCCGGCTTTGAGCAAAAAGAAGGCTTCTCGGATGGTGGTAAAAGGGCGACTATTGTATTCACTTCCAATTGATGCATCACGGGTAAAACGTTCTCCAGACTCAGATAGGCCGGAGCGGGGCCGCGACAGTCTTCGACCAATTTTATGGTCCGCGACATTAATACTATAGGCTTCAATTTCGACTCCCAGAACAATCCGTTTATTCAAAGGAATTTTCATTTGCGGAATTTAGCTTTAAAAATACCCTTTTAGGGCAGCCCACAAAGGAAGGGCGGACGGAGGGAAATTATGCAAAGGGGGGACCAAATCCGAAATTCTGAATCAGGATATGATTGTGAGGGTTTAAAAACGGAAGGCAGAGCGAATTATTTAATAGGTATAAGTCTATCACAAGTCACGTTAATTTCTTTTTCTTCGTTTATAAGGGCGGCGGAACGATATCAGTATCCTTGAGTTCAAATAAAAATAAATATACGACATCTTCGAAAAACACTTCATCTTCGAAGACTGGAGACACAGCAACAAGGGCTCCAGTTTTTTTATCCGAGACCTCCAGGTTAAGACGAGCGTATCCACGCTGATTCACATTCTTATAAATAGCTAATTCCGGCGTAGCCAGAGGAATAAATGTACTCTGTATCGGGGGAATGCCAATAAAGGTTTCAGTATTTTGCGTTCCGTAAGCATGAAGAATCACCCGGACCAGGTATTTCGGAGCCTCTCCCCCAACATATAAGCCCTTTTTGCGCAACCATTCCTCTACGATACTTTTGGCATATTCCGCGTCTCCCGTCAGGCCAACAGCTTCAACGGCCACGGATTCTGCCGGATCAATCGGCATCCTTGCATCAACCAAAGTCCGTTCAAGGGCTTGAGACAGAAGAAGTTGTTCCAATGTCGATCTGGCCGTATCGGTCGTCTTGGGGCTTGTCGTACATCCTGTCAATACCAAGCCGGTCAAAGCCAGGAGGGCCATACTCAGATTCCATATCCTTTGGACAATCATTTATTTCCCTCCCTTATCTTCTTCGTTAACCATACAGAGACCATAGGAACCCTTAAACCATTTGTCGCCCGGCTTTCTGTAACCCCATGCGGTGGCTAATGCTTGACAGGTTAATCTGGCCAACATGTCATTTTTCGGGTCTTTGAGAAATCCTGAATATCGCGCACTTCCCATCCACTCAAGAAGGTTGTCCTCGACGTTTAACCCCCGAACGGAGACCGAGGGGGCACGACGATCTCCATATTGATTGGCAAAGACGACTTCTTTGGCACCAAGCTTTTTGGCAGCTTCAATAATATTTTTTTCGTCCTCAAACGTATGCTCCCATCTGAGGGCTTTTTCATCTAAGACGCTTTCCAGGCTTGCAGGATCGAACAATCTAAGACCACGTTTTTTTAGCCACGTGGTCGTGGTTTCCACCACGGCCGGATGGTTTCCCCAGACAATCACCGGTGTGTTGCCTTCTGGCAGTCTCACATAATGTCCATCGGTGATAGGGGTGGAGGCACATCCAGATAGAAGTCCAATAATGAGCATGAGACAGAATAGGTTAATGGTACGGTTCATTCAATTCCCCTTTGCAGTTATTTTGATTTGACTCATCCATTCAATGTCATTCAGCGAATTTTCTCAATAAAGGGGGCAAGAGGGTTTTGGGAAAACATTCCATGGCCCCGGCATCTATCTTTGATATTAATACCCTATTTTTATCATTGACACCTTGCAGGAATCTTTCGCTCCTGATCTTTTTCCTCTTTAGGAGAAGGAGGTACTTCAATAAGTCCTTCAACGGAAATAAGGATGAAGGGAAGTTGGGGAGGCTTCCGCCAAACACATCCCGTCACGCTATCAACGAGATAGGCACTTTCACCATTGACCGCCACTGAATAACGCCCCACCTGATCTCTGGGTTTTTCGGTCGTTTGCCCGAATGATCCAAAAACGAACATAAAAATTCCCACTAATAGAACTACAATTGAAATACATACTGGAATTGCAGTTGATCGATGTATCATAACAAACCTCCTTGTTTCAACTGGACATGAACCCATTCCTAAAGCCAATGAAAGATTAACAAAAAATAAAGAACCGGGAACCCTTCTAGCCAACGATTAGAAACACTCGTCGAAGACTCATCTTATTCTTAATATCAAACTCGGGTGAAATGAGTTTTGATTCAAGGGATGGCGGAAGCGGAGAAATGGCTTTTCGCGAATTCCAGGCGGGTTTCCAAGGTCTTCAATTGGGGTGAAGCCTGTTCCACCGATTTCAGCCTAGGGAGTAGGCCAACACTATTGGCTATTTGGATGTTTAGACCCGGCCTGGCGTTGAGTTCGAGGATCAAAGGTCCCTGCGTTCTATCCAGCACCAGATCGACTCCCTGGTATCCCAAGCCCGTCAGCTCGTAACAGCGGGCTGCGAGATGTAAGAGCGTATCCCAACTTGGAACCTGGACTCCGACAACAGGGTTTTCCGTGTCCGGGTGTTCGGTCACGATCTCATTTTTCCATACCGCACTTAAAGTTAATCCTGTGGCAATATCAATTCCTGCTCCTATCGCTCCCTGATGAAGGTTGGCCTTTCCATCTGACATTCGCGTTGGAAGACGAACCATAGCCATCACCGGCACCCCAAGAAACACAATAATTCGGATATCCGGGACCCCCTGGTAGCTGATGGCCTCAAAAACAGGATCAAATTGAACCCGATATTCAATCAAGGCTTTGTCCGGATGACCCCCAAGGCTATACATTCCACTCAGAGTATTGGAAACATGATGGTTTAAATCCTCTTGAGCGATCAATTGTCCATTGGCCTTCCGATACCGCTCTCTCCGGCGGCCGGAAATGACGACAATTCCATCACCGCCACTGCCCTGGGCCGGCTTGATGACAAAATCTGTGTAAGGTTGGAGGATCTGGGGGAGGTCCCGTATTTGTCGTTCAATTTCGATGACTCCATAGAGCTCTGGTACGGCTATACCGGCTTTTATTGCCAGGTTTTTGGTCGTCAATTTATCGTCCACCAGGGGATACAGGTGACGCGGGTTGTGCCAAAGGGTATACTCCGCATTCCGATGATTCAACCCTACCACACCTCGTTCTTTTAATTTTCTGGCAAGGGCAAACATAATTCTCAAACAAAGTGGTATGACTATCGAGCTAGTGCTTTAAATCGGTAGAGTTCGGAAAGCCGAAATCCTGAGTAGCGGCCCATAAGCAGGGTACCGGCCAATAACACCAGTAACAACTCCGGGAAGACAAACAACAAATGTTCCACATAGGGAGCCGTCATGACAAAATAGGTCAGTGAGGCGACAGCCAAACTCCCGAGCCCCTGCTGAATGGATTCGCTGGCTCCCCGTTCTTCCCAAACCACGCACATTCTCTCAATGGTCATGGTCAAAATGACCATCGGAAAGAGAGCTACGGAAAGACCGCGCTCCAAGCCCAATTTGTGACTCAAGACACTCAGCATTGCCATAAGAATAATCACCACAATCAGGACTGACGCAAGTCTCGGGACTAGCAAGAGTTTTAAGTGTTCTAAATAAAAACGTACCCCCAACCCCAAAGCGACCACCAAGGAAAAAAGGACAATACCCCACAACCATTGGGTTTCTCGAAACGCCAATGCTATGAGGATGGGCATAAAGGTTCCGAAGGTCTTCAGTCCGACTATATTTCGAAGGACCAACAACAGCAGAGCTCCCATCGGCACCATCAACAGAATTCGATAGACAGCCTGGGCCTCCAACGGCAGACTGAATAATGAGAATTCCAAAAGATGCGGCGCCGCTAATTTACTGCTGAGAATTGCAGCCTGAATGGCTTCTTCCTCATTGGGTGCCACGGTCATTTTCATTTCGAGTTTCTGTCCCCCTTCTAATACTGTGAGGGGTTCATTCCCTCGCCACCAGGTGAAGTAATTAATCGGAATTTCAGCCTTACCAGAATGAGGATCGTGGGATTTCCACAAACCATTTTCAAAAATTTGTAACCAATGGACGATTTTCGCCGGTCCCTGAAAATTTTCGAGTTGGATCCCATGAACCACTCGACTGGGGATTTGAGAGAGGGAAAGAATATAGGTGGCAACCTCAAGTTTATTTTCCGGAGAGTAGTCTTTACCCAGCAGCAATTGAATATTAGGGTTACTTTTCGGATGTTTTATGCGAGACATCAGTTCGGCAAAAAAAGTGGGAGAATCCGCCGATTTTCCTCTTATATCGGCCACGAGATCTTGAGCAGCCGCTAAATATGCCCCTTCAAGAGGAGGTTGAATAACTGTAGGAGGAGATGAGTCGGATGGTGGTGAGTCGATTTCCACTCGACGCACGGTCCCGCGGTAATACAAATTTTGTTTACCATTGGCCTTTCGTATTGACCAGGTCGCTTTTCGATTTTGATCGTCTTTAACGGTAGTGAGACCATAACCCTGAGAAATAAAGTTTTCGTCGACAATGGCATACCGACGAGTGTTTCGCGGCACAAAAAGAGAGGCTTTGACAGGTTTGTTTTTTGCGAAAAACGAAAGATGGACTTCGACATCCCACAACTCTGCCTGTGATTGAGCAATCAAGGGGAAATGTAAAACCACTGCTTTGTAAGCGAACAGCCCTACCCCGATTAGTGATAAACTGAGAGCAAGGATGTAAAGGTGACGCTTACTCATAAATCGTAATTTTTAAGGACAATGGGGTTCGATGGTATTCCTCAGAGATGAATCCACTAACGCGGTATTTTTCAGAAAACTTCTCCCTATCAGCATGTTAAATTTGAAATTATGTCGATTAGCAAGGTTCACGGGTACGGCTCGCTTATAAATATTGCCCACACATAGATCAATTTGTACCACAGGCCTTCTTTGTGATTTGTTTTCTTTTTGCTTAATTTTTGCATACCGTAACACCGGTTTTTCGAGGTACATGGTAATTCCATCCGTTGTGAGGACGGCAAAACGCACCCAGCGTTTTGTCCCTCGCCTAAATTCCGATAGTTCCGAGACGTTTAGGGATGAGTGGTCGGCGCCAGTGTCAATCTTTGCGTCAATGACAAACCCTTCTGGGTCAATGCGAACATTCTCAATCCAGCCAATGATGGGTTTGTGATTTTGCGCGGTGGAGAGTTCTCCCGTACTAAAGGACAGAGCTAGTACAAAAACCGTGGTAAATAGATTGAGGTACCAATGTGTTGGCATCATTTTAGATTCCTTATTGGAAGCGATAGGGATCGGTTCCCTAGGGAGAGTGTAGCCTACTTAGGGAAAATGTTCACCTACTAAGTAATTTACGGGTAGAGAGAGCTCGATGACTTGTAGGCAAGGGCGAATGAAGGTTTGATGGGACATTTTCTATATTACGTATTAATATTTACGTTTCGCAAGACAGAGGGAAAATTCCCGAGCTGCAGAAATCACTCACATACCCTTATCCATCCAATGATTCCCTTCCCAATTAGCCTTCTTCTGGGAGATCAGATCCTGATGCCTGGGAAGAAGCTTCATCTTCCACGTTATTTTGCTCATGCGTTCCCGAATCCTTCGCGGTTTCTAATTTCGTTTCATTAATTAAATTATCCTCTTTCCCGGAAGTTTCATCCTGACTTTCTTTGAGTTCCACCAGGACAGCCTCCACATGCTTCCCGGCTGAATCCTTTTCAGCCAATAGGTCGGGAACTGTGCTGAACGCTAGAACGATGCCAAAGACAATCATGCGCAGGGATATTTTGGCCATGTCCGTTTTCCTTCTCTTTCTATGAATAACAAGAAATATTGAAAACCAGGTTTTTACCTAATAGAAAGCAATAAACATTCCATGTCCCTGCCCAAACCAAACCCAGTTTTTTAGGTTTCTATCCAATTACAGGATCACCGTGTGCAGCCCATCAGGATTCAAATTGAGAACATATTGTCTCAAAGGCAGACAATTTGTCTGGCATAGCCCGTGAAGTGAGGGATAGCCAGCCTTGCACAGACGCCAAATGGACTTCCTCGAGATCCCTACATAACCGAAGTGTCGATGAGACAATTAAAGCCTGGAGGCATTGCGAGCTAGTATAAATTGAAAAAGCGTACGGTTTGGCATGTGGGTTGCTTTATATGTCCTTGGAAGCCAATCAAATTCTATAAATTTGTTGAATGCGGGCCTGAAACAGGAAATTGGAAAAATGGAAAAAATTTTGTCTCGAGGAAAATTTACTGCTGGAATTCTACTCCTTACGGGTAGCCTATTGAGTGGTTGTGGAAATCGAGATGACAATTCCTTTCAACCTGAGGGACAACTAAGGGAAGAACTGTCAGTTCTAGAAAAAAATCAACTCGTCGGCCAGTTAGAAAATGTGAGTATTGAACTCGATGAGGAAAATTTTGAACAAATGGGAAAAGAATAAGGCTAACCATAAATTGGTAAGTTTAAAGTGTTTTCAAATTCTAACCGCTTTTCAAAGAAGAAGGGCAATTCAATTGGATATCGGATACCCAGCAATCATTTCTGGACCTTACTCAGAAAACGTCAACGCGGGATTGAAACCTAACCCAATGAATTCCGAAAAACCGTCCGAATGACGTTTCATAAAAAAGGGAAATGTAAACGATCTCGTTTCGCCTTCGTTTAAAAGTCCATACAAAATTTTGAGATCACAAAATCAGTTTCCTTATGGAAACCTCCAACACTCAAGCGCTAACAAGTTTTTCCCTAGGCGGCGAAAAACTATTGCCAAAATATTTTTTCAGGGCCATCTTTTCAACCATTCTATATGGAGGTCACCATGCTGAATATCTGTGAATCATGTAGTCGGCATTCTTCTCAGACTGTCTATGAATTGACGACACAAACTGAGCTTTGCCCTGTATGCCTTTTTGATCTCATGAATCAACTTGCTATCCGACATGAAAAAAAACACCCTAAGCTTGAACCCTCATTGAGGGCAGCCTAACTCTTTCCCTGATTTGGTGTCGTTTCAAGCCGAAAACACGATCCTTAAACACAAGCTGCAGGATCGATTGGCAATTTTGCGAAGTTGGCAAGGATATCGCCACTGGCTACTTCACTGTTATACTAGTTCACCTCCGGCCGACGTCCAATGAAACTCTTTTTTTAGGCAGGTAATTTAATTGAACGAACTAAGAAACAAGGGGAATGGCCCTTTAAAATATTAATATGGGGTTAAAGGAACGAAAGCAGAAACGCAGCCTTCCAAACAAACAGCTGGCCACCGAACAACGGGAAGTGCTCCGGCAACAACGACTCGTGGTGTTAGGTAAGCTGGTTGCCACGATAGCCCACAAGATCGGGACCCCATTAACGGCCATTTCAGGACATCTCCAATTATTATTGGAGGATCCGAAGCTTTCTTCTGATTTCCATCAACGTATCCAAACCGTGTTCGAGCAAACCCAAAGATTAAACTCCGTCATGAAAGACCTATTGAATTTTGTCAGGACTCCTACTTTCTCACTCGAACCCATTGATATTGCCCAATGCTTGGAACAATCACGGCAATTGTTTCTTCCGACTCTGGAAAAACAAAACATTTTTCTCAACATCCAAATTGAATCGACGCTGCCACTAGCTTGGGCCGATTCATTACAACTTCAGGAAGCCTTCAATAATCTCATTGACAATGCCATTGACGCCATGCCGGAAGGGGGAACACTCACTGTGCGGGCTTGGCCTCAAGACAGCAAAAGGAATGGTGTGGAGGAGCCGGGGGTTGCCATAGAAGTACGAGATACCGGTGTAGGAATACCCGAGCACCTACTTGACAAAATCGTGGAACCTTTCTTTACAACCAAAGATATTGGTGAGGGAACAGGCTTAGGGCTGGCCATTACATCTGAAATTATTCAACAACATAATGGAAAGTTATCCATGGAAAGTAAAGAGGGACAAGGGACAAACTTTCTTTTGTGGCTGCCAATATGGAATGAGAAAAACCATGTCACAACATAGTATTTTAATAGTTGATGACGAAGCCGAGACGCGATCGTTACTCCAAGAAATTATGGAAAAGGAAGGGTACGAAGTCCAAACTGCACATGACAGTCATACCGCTTTGGACCTCCTGATCCGGAAAACCCCCGATGTGGTTTTGAGTGACATTCAGATGCCCGGAATGAATGGGATTGATTTGCTCAGAGCCATTCACCATCGAATTCCTGAAACGCAGGTGATCCTATTAACCGCTTATGGGTCATTGAGCACCGCTGTTGAGGGAATCAAAGCCGGAGCCTTTGATTATCTTAGTAAACCCTTCGTGCTGGATGAGGTCCGTGGCGGCGTTCGCCGGGCATTGGACCACAAAAAAGTCGTTAAGGAAAGCCGGTTTCTTCACCGGCGGATCCCTGAAGTCAATCCACTCAGCAATATTCAAGGGAAAAGCCCGGCCCTTGTTAGGGTTTACAAACTGATAGCCCGGGCAGCGCCAACCGATTCTACGGTTTTAATTCAGGGAGAAAGCGGAACCGGAAAAGAACTCATTGCCCGCGCCATTCATGCCAATAGCCTACGAAAAGATGAACCCTTTGTGGCCATGGATTGCGGAACACTCGCCGAAAATTTATTGGAAAGTGAGTTATTTGGACATGAGCGTGGGGCGTTTACAGGTGCGGTATCAGGCAAAAAAGGATTATTAGAGTCTGCGCATCATGGGACCTGCTTCTTAGACGAAATTGGCGATATTTCACCGAACTTGCAAAGTAAATTACTGCGAGTCCTTCAAGAACATGAAATTCGTCGAGTGGGGGGAACGGATACGATCCAAGTCGATGTACGAATCGTGGCCGCTACGAACAAAAACCTTAAAAAGTTAGTTGAAGAAGGCAAATTTCGAGAGGATCTGTATTATCGACTGAATGTTGTGTCCGTACCCTTACCACCGCTCCGAGAACGCTCGGAAGACATTCCGATCTTGATCGACTTTTTCCTCCAAAAATATGGAAAAACGAGTTCCAAGCACGTGACGGGCATAAGCACCGAGGCCATGGCTTTATTGATGCACCATGACTGGCCGGGGAACGTTCGGGAACTTGAAAATACCATTGAGCGTGCCATTGTTCTCACGGGGTCTTACACCATCATGCCCCAAGACCTACCTGACTGGATTTCCTCGCCGGGCCTGCCCAGGCAACCAGAGAAGGTTGGCTGGAAAACGTTAGAACAAATTGAACGCGAGCATATTCTTCGGGTTCTGGATGCCTTTCAGGGTGACGAGGCACGCGCTGCTGAAGTGCTTGGGGTTCACCGCAAGACCATTCAACGAAAGCTAAAGGAATACGGCCTTCAGTAATTTCCCATATCTTCGATCCCCGGACTTTCTGATCTGGATAATCCCCACAACGATTTAGACAATTTGTCCAACAGCATTACCATCGGAATTGGGAATATTCAGGCCCTTTTCCGATATTTCCCATGACTTCCGGGACACTTTGTCCTTACTCGTTCCCCAACCGTGGGCTTCCTTCTGCCACCAATCCATTTTTCACAATAATTTTCGACGGTATGAGTGGACCTAGCTCCTGATATTCTCGGCCCGCAAATTGCATTTTTCTAAATTGAATTGCGGAAGAACCCGAAAAATCAGAAGCGATGACCCTAGGGAGGAAGGTTCCTTAATGTGCGGAAAGGTGATGAACGTTGGAGAACGAAAACTTCTTTTCCGTCAATCGGATGGAAGGAATACACGGGAAGCCATAACCTTCCATGGTGGAGCATAAAACATGATGACATGGTTATTCATTTGCGCAATTGGATTAGGTGTCGTGATCGCGGTTGCTGTTACTTCCTATGAGCCTCCATTTGATGAAACACAAGAAGAAAACGCCGGAGGACCGATGGTAGGCACGGAATCCACTTTTAACGGCCATAAAGGGAAATCAACGCCCTAATCGCTTGTGGATGAGGAATAAATATGCACAGTACCGTAAAACGATTAGCATCGGTATTGCTCCATGAGCTTGGCCACGAGAGCGGTCCACCCTGTTTGATGGCTTGCTCCTAATCCGGCCCCATTGTCCCCATGAAAGTATTCGTGAAACTGGATGAGATCCTGCCAATGAGGATCTTGCTGAAATTGATGGATTCCTCCATAAAGTGGCCTGCGCCCTTGGGCATTCTGTAGAAAAATTCGCACGAGGCGATGCGCCAAGTCCCCAGCGACCTCCCAAAGCGACATCCGTCGATCCGATCCGGTTGGACATTCAAGCGCAAACGAAGCTCCGAAGAAGTAATGGTACTTTTGAAGAGACTCAATAAGGAGATAATTCAGCGGAAACCATACGGGCCCTCGCCAATTGGAGTTCCCTCCAAAATCAGGCACTGTCGATTCGGCAGGTTCATAGTCAACCCGGTAGGTATGGCTGTTGGTGTGAAATTCATAGGGACGGGCCTGATGGATCTTAGACAAGGACCGTATTCCGTATGGCGAAAGAAATTCTTCTTCGTCAAGCATTACTCGAAGCATTCGGGAAAGGCGATCCTCACCCACAATTGAAAGCATTCGACGGATCTGCCCATCTTTCCGTTTTTTGATGGAAACATGCCGTAGGAACTCAGGACGGTTCTCCAGGAACCAATCCATCCGACGCTTGAAGCCGGGTAAAGCCTCGACAAGATCGGGCTCCAGAGTTTCCACCGCAAACAGAGGAATGAGCCCCACCATGGAGCGAATCTTTATTTTCTGATGTTGTCCATTTGGAAAATGTAAGAGATCAAAGTAGAATCCTTCCTGTTCGTCCCAGAGATCGAGACAGTCTTCTCCCGGACCATTGATGGCATGGGTGATGTAGACAAAGTGTTCAAAGAATTTACTCGCGACCCCCTCATAGGCGGGATTGTGTTTAGCCAATTCCAAAGCCATTGCCAGCATATTCAAGCAGTACATCCCCATCCAACTGGTTCCGTCTGATTGATCCAAATGCCCTCCGGTGGGCAATGATTTCGAACGATCAAATGGGCCAATATTGTCCAACCCGAGAAACCCTCCTTGAAATAAATTCTTGCCCTGTGGATCTTTTCGATTGACCCACCAAGTGAAATTGAGCAGGAGTTTATGAAATACTTGTTCCAGAAATTTTGAATCAGCCTTGCCCCGGATACGTCGATCAATTTTATAGACACGCCATGCCGCCCAAGCGTGTACGGGTGGGTTGACATCGTCAAATGACCACTCGTAGGCCGGCAACTGACCGTTAGGATGCAAGTACCACTCCCGCAGGAACAAAATGAGCTGTTCTTTGGCAAAATCAGGGTCGATTAAAGCCAGAGGAATGCAGTGAAAGGCTAAATCCCAGGTCGCATACCAAGGATACTCCCACTTATCGGGCATGGATAGGACATCGGCATTGTAAAGGTGGGTCCATTCCCCATTCCGGATGACCCCGCGTTTGGGAGGGGGTGGAGGGCCTATGGGATCACCTTTCAACCATTCTTGAATATCGTAATGATAAAACTGTTTTGACCACATCAGGCCGGCGAAGGCCTGACGTTGAACATTTGCTGCATCAACCGTTAAACCCAAGCCTCGCTTACTGAAAAACTCATCTGCCTCAGCTTTGCGTTTTAAAAAGATCGTGTCGAATGAAGAACCGAACGGCGTTCCCTTGAGAAGGACGTTGGTCAAACGCAGCTTGATGGTAATCTCCGACTCCGGCGAAAGATTCAAGTGGTAGCATATTGCCGCTTTAGTTCCCGTTTGCTCAGGATTGACAGCACTTTCCTCTTTGTTTATGAGGTATCGATGAAAGGCATCCTTGACATAGGGAATTCGATTAGGCACACCCCAGAGCCTATCCAGGTTTGACTCATTTTCGGTAAAAATCATTTCTGGATCGCCGTCACCATACAACCAGCGCTTCCCATAATAGGTATGGTGAGCCTCAATAAATTGTTTCCCTGCTACCGTATGTCCCATCACTAAAGTTGGTTTTTCAGAACTCCCGCTCCACGACCAGGTATTGCGAAACCACAGAGTTGGGCAGAGGACAATAGGAGCCAGGTCCGGCCCCCGATTGGAAATGGTGATTCTCACCAATACATCATCCGGGTCCGCTTTGGCATATTCAATGACGATATCGAAGTAGCGGTTCTCCCGGAATATGCCGGTGTCTAGCAACTCGTATTCCCACGCTTTTCGATCGCGATATTGATTTTCTTGAAGCAATTGTTCATAGGGAAAGGCCTGCTGGGGATATTTATAAAGATACTTCATATAGGAATGGGTGGGGGTCGAATCCAGGTAGTAGTAATACTCTTTGACATCTTCCCCATGGTTACCCTCTTTATTCGTCAAGCCAAACAGCCGCTCTTTTAGAATCGGATCCTGTCCATTCCAAAGGGCTAGGGCAAAACACAGGATTTGGTGCCGATCGCAAATCCCCCCGATGCCATCTTCCCCCCAACGATAGGCACGTGAGCGGGCGTGATCGTGTGGGAAATATTCCCAGGCCGTTCCACCTGGACTATAATCCTCTCGAACGGTGCCCCACTGCCTTTCACTCAAATAAGGCCCCCATCGTTTCCAATGTTTTTTACGGTTCTTTGACTCTTCCAGGCGTCTTTCCTCCATAGGCACCGTAGATTTTCCGTTCGCACGAATTCGACGATTATCCCTTTGGGTGCGAACCCCCTTCGAACCTCGATTAGACGGCATGTATAGCTTTCCTTTCTTTTAAGCGGGTCTTCACATTCCATGAACTTGTGTGGCCGAGACAGTTTGTCTCTAGATTTGACAAGTTGTCCGATCCCTTTGGGTTCCGATCGAAGCCTCTCAAGGAAATCTTTCTTTTTACTGAATTTTTTGAACGGAACCATTAAGAATATGCAATTTATTGACCACGTGACAATGGCATATAAGTTGCTTGGCTTTAAAATTATGGTGTTTGTCGGGCTTTCATTCAAAGCCTTTGCCATTGATCAAGGGAGAAAAAAGGACAGTGAAATGTTTACGGTGTTCCGGGTTAATGGTAATCGATCAATGTTTTCAAGCAGATCCGCCTGAGGTCGCAATGGTAAATCGGTGTCTGAATTGTGGGGACATAATGGACCCTACGATTCTCATGAACCGTCAGGCATGTCCTTCATTTGGCCGGATTTTTTTTGATCAGGCCATCTGTGAGGCCCTTTCGGTTTCCTCGCACCGTGCACGGAGCTTCTCCAACGCGGCCTAGTTGAAGGACATTCTGGGAGACTGCTCCAAAATAACCTCTACAGGGAGAATTGGGCTATGAAAAAACATATCGTGTTCTTGTTGTGTGCCAGTATTCTATTTTGGTCAGGAGCGGGCCTGAGCCCCGCCCAGAACAATGGAACGGCTGAATCAGAAGAGGATTCCGGTTTACCGGTAGGCCCGTTACTTGAAAATTCGCAACCGGATAGCTTTCCCGAACCTGACTACCCAGACGTCCAACTTGAACAAGGGGGGGCTTTTGTCATTCCTGAATCTACCAAGGGGTTCGATGAACAGAAGGTCTTACAAGATCCTTTGTGCGATCCAACCCATCGGCCAACCATTCAAACCATTACTCCTGATGAAGCAAGACCAGGGGATACAGTTAGGGTAACGGGTAATTACTTTGGTGCCAAAACCAGGTGTCTCTATAGCGTCACGTTTGGAGAATATCCCGGGGAAAATCTTAATCTGCTAGAGGATAATATATTTGAAGTGAGGGTCCCGAAAGAACTTAAGGCCGGACTGGTCTTTTTAAACGTCGTGACCAATGGGGGTAGTGCCAGATCAGCCATTTTAATAAAGGGGTAGTGATCTTTTTCACCGTATATTGGGAATAAATTCAAGACTTCCATTATTACCAAGAATTGTTCTTCCTAGCATTCATCCTATTGGGCGGGAGTGAGCGAAATGTTGGGAGACTTCCCCCTAATGGTGGCAAGGTTTCTAGGGCATTGCCGGGACTGCGAATGTTGGACCATTGGTGGTATGTCCTAACGCACATACTATTTCCTGATTATGATCGATAACGTTTTGGACCTTTTAAGCGAAGAGGTTTTCCGGTACGGAATAAGTACCCTCATTCTCTTCCTCATTATTTTTGCTCTCCGAACTGGCCTTCATCACAACATTCTCGAAAGATCCGACCTCAAAGTTGAAACCAGAAGACGCTGGACGGTCAATTTTCGCAATGCCCTGATCTTCTTGTTTATCATTGGTCTCGCCTTTATCTGGGCTCCTCAACTCCAAACGTTCGCCGTTTCTCTCTTGGCTATTGCCGTCGCGATCGCCATTGCCATTAAGGAGCTCATTGATTGCAGTATTGGGGCAATTCTCCGTGCGGTTACGCGTTCCTATTCCATTGGTGATCGAATTGAAATTGCTGGGATTCGAGGTCACGTCGTAGACCATAATCTCTTCACCACCACCATTTTAGAAATTGGACCCGGCCAAACATCTCATCAATATACCGGCCGGGCAATGATCGTTCCCAATAGTTACATTCTGAGACACACTTTGACAAATGAAACCTATTCCAAGGACTATCGACTTCATATAATTACGATTCCCCTAACGACTGATGAAGACTGGCGATCAGCGGAGGCTATCCTTCTTGAGGCAGCCCAGAAAGAATGTCGGCCTTACCTGCAAGAAGCCAAGCGAAAAATGAAAGAATTGGAAGGAAAAACCTGGTTAGATGCACCTTCTGTCGAACCGCGAATCACCGTCCAACTTCCGGAACCTGGACGAGTTAACCTGTTGTTGCGAATTCCTTGCCCTACTTGTTTCCCTTCCCGCCAGGAACAAGCCATCCTTCGAACGTTCCTCTTGAATTTTTCGTTTGCTCCGCGGGATGCCAACGGAGGCACTACCCGTTCAGAATCTGGCATCCTCGATTCACACACACTGGGACAGCAGATTCTTTCCCAAAACCGTGGGGTCACTCCTTTCATAAGTCCCACTTCCATGTAAATTTTCTTTATTTAATACATATGTGGGATTCGCAAAAGAATATTCCAAATGACCTACTTTTACCGCTAGTGTCTGTGGCTAGAATGAATGGGGAATCAACAAATCCTATTGAAGGATCCAACAAAGAACGACAAGTTTTCTCGGACAGAGACAATTTGTTTGCTAATCAATGAAATATAAGTAGGAAATATCGGATTACTTCATGAAATAGGGCTGATTTTAAGGCGGGATTTGGCACAAATTTTGGCATCACTTTTGCTTCTAACTTTCCTTCATTGAAGGGAGGTGAGGAAGCGTGAACACCAATAAACAGGCTGGGAAAAAGCCATCCCAACACAAGCCCAAAGTATCGCATGGCCATACCAAACAGGAATCGAAAGTTGATCCAAGGAAACCAACAGGTAACCATTAATGGCCAGCCGTGAACCGAGGATCGCATGCGCTATGGCGATTCTCGGTTTACCGGGTGAGGTGTGAAACGGCTCATCAATATGAATAACCCCAGTCCTCTTATGGATGATAAAAATTTTGAAGTAACAGCGTGGGTCATTGCCGGCATGGTCGGTTTCTTGTCGGGAAACATTACGGGATTCCTACTCGGGGCTTGGTTTGTCCCTTAAACCCTGACCTGGATCCCTAGCCAGCTTCTTAAGATGGTCCTAGATGTTTGTGCTCGATTCACCTTATGGATCAACACGGGGAACAACCAAATTGCCCAAGAGGTTGAAAAGGGGGAAAGTTCATGATGTGTCATTAGTCGCTGTCTAACGGCCGGCCCGATTCAGCTTAGTTTACATTTTTTTTATTTTTTCCCTCCAGCAAGGAGAATGCCACGATGCCCCACCCATCAAAGGCTCAACTCTGGTCAATCATTCTATCAGGGGGTACGGGCGAACGATCTTACCCGTTTATTGAACAATGGCTTGGGTATCCGCTGCCCAAGCCATATTGTACCTTTGTCGGGACCCGCTCCATGCTACAACATACCGTTGGTCGAGCAGACCGCTTATCCCCCAAGGATCAAAAAGTGATAGTGGTGGATCCGATTTACCAGAACTTGGCCTGTTCACATCTAGAGCAACACATGACTGGCCAAATTATCCTACAACCGAAAAATTGCGATACCGCTGCAGAAATTTTTCTTCCGTTGACGTATGTACTGACTAAGGATCCCAATGCCACAGTGCTAATTTTTCCGGCTGATCATTTTGTGTTTCCCGAAGAACGGTTTGTGGAAAACCTGCAGCAGGCTATTAAGGTCGCAGAATTGATGATTGACCGGATCGTCTTGTTTGGCGCCTCCCCAACCTACTTTGAATTGGAATATGGATGGCTGGAGAAGGGCGTACCCATCGGAGGGGGATTGGGTGTACAAGTGTACAAAGTTGAGTCTTTCATTGATAAACCAGATGCCAATCAAGGGCTCAATGCGATGACCAGGGGGGCTCTCTGGAACACAACGGTTATTGTGACAAAAGCCACAGCCCTCTGGCATTTTGGATGGAACGGATTTCCCGACCTGATGGACCGTTTCGCACGATTGAAAGAAGCGATTGGCACATCGAGAGAAGGTCACATTCTCCAATCCATCTATCAGGACATGCCTCACTATAATTTCTCGTCGGATTTTCTACAGCGGATTTCCGACCATGTTGGGGTAATGGAATTGGAAGGGGTAGTCTGGAGCGATTGGGGAAGGCCAGAACGAATCGTTGAGACTCTTCGGGTACTCGGAAAGAAACCTGTATTCCCAACTGATCACATGAACATTCGACCTGGTTCAGGATTTTCCAGGTTACAAATTGAGGTGGCGTGATGAGGAGGAAAAAAGATCTCTCGAATGAGACAACAGAGTCTGGACGAAGGGAACCGCCTTCCAAACAATCGAAATCTAGGCTGATAAAAAAACAAAAAGAGACATCTCGGTCCCCTGAGGTCACCCTAGAGGTCACCAATCACGACACCGAAGAGTCAATTCGTAGGAGTTCCTTGCCAGCCCAAGACGTAAAGGCGCTAATTCGTTCCCGTGCTTACGAACTTTATGAACGCCGAGGAGCGTATCATGGCCAAGACATAGAGGATTGGGTAGCAGCAGAACGGCAAATTTTGTCGGAAGAACTTTGAGATCTACTACTTCGAACGGATTATTCGGAAGGTGTCTGATATGGAGCTGATTTAAGGGTTTAAGTAAAGCACTCATTGTTGGATCACCGGAGAATCAGTTCAGTATTGGGTTGGCAAGGACAATACATTAGCTGGTTTCAGCTCTTTTCTTAACATCCAAAATGAATGATTGGAGGAGTTCCACAAGTGCATCTTCTATTCCTTGGGTTCGCTTCGTCCCCACCATTACACTTTTGGTTGCAGACCAAGTAATGACCCAAGCCTCCCGCTGGGATGACTGTAGCCGGGCCTTTTGAAAAAACCGAAGAGAAATCGCAAAGCTGTTCATGGTGGTTCCCAACGGACCTGAGGTTTCCCACCGACGAATTTCGGCTTCCAGCAGGCCAACCCCTTCCCTAGGGGCCTCTACAGGAGGGACACCGGCTTGAAGGCTCTCCTCCACCTTAAGGCCAATTTCCCCCTTGCCCAATTGGGTCTTCACGGATGCCCTTAAGGTCTCAGGGTTTACATTCACATTTTCCATTTTTATCAAGGCTATCGGCCCGACCACGACAGCCTTTATTCCCTCAAAGGCTTGTGGGTCCGGAAAGTTAAATAGGGCATTACTTCCGGCTATATCAGCAAAACCCAATAACCCTAACAGCAGAAATACAATCTTAAAATAAGCCACCGTTTTCATTGGATGCGCCCCCCCTCCCGGGCAAGTTTTCCCTCAAGCGTAAATGAGTATTAAGCCAGATTTAATTTCAAGCAAAGATCTCACAAATGTAGATATTCACCAATAACCCCTCAACCTCAATTTAGCAGTCATACTCTTCAATATTCCAGCAGAAGAAAAAGTCCGTGATAGTGGCGATAGTCTCACGCTGGTGTCCAGTTTGATAGAGCACCTAAGGCCAAGGGATTGCCAAACTTTTTATATTGGGTACCTGAACGTATCCAATGGAGTTCAAGAAAGAGGCCTCTCCCCTTAGAGAATATCCGGTGGCCTGGTCACTCTGGAAACTGCGCAAATTTCTTTCTTTGAGCTTCGATTTATGCATTGTGAAATATCAGGAGGGTCCTTTTGCCCTGGAAATCGGCGTTTCTTAATCCTTGTGATTCCCCAGAACGGGCGATTCCATTGACACCACCTCATTATCCCCTTATAAAGATTGAAAAGGAAGAACCGAACACTTTCTTTAATTTTTTATGGATAATTTTTCTGCATTGACCGGCGAATCGGCCTTTCGGTACGGAATCAGTACTCTCATCCTTCTTTTCATCATAATTGCACTTCGGTCTGGAATTCACCACGGTATTCTTGAACGATCCGAATTAACCGCTGAAACAAAAAGGCGATGGAACGTCAATATACGCAATGCTTTGATTTTCCTGTTTGTCGTCGGCCTCCTTTTTATCTGGGCACCCCGGCTCCAAACCTTTGCCGTCTCTCTATTTGCTATAGCACTTGCCATCACCCTTGCAACAAAGGAGCTTATCGATTGTAGTATTGGGGCCGGGCTTCGTGCGATTACAAGGGCTTATTCAATTGGTGATCGAATTGAACTCGCTGAAATCCGCGGTCAAGTGATAGACCATCATCTCTTCACGACCACTCTCTTAGAAATTGGCCCAGGCCACACCTCTCATCAATATACTGGCCGTGTGATATTTATCCCAAATAGTTTCTTGCTGAAGCATACTTTGACGAACGAAACCTATTCCAAAGATTACCGGCTCCATATATTTATGGTTCCATTGAGTACGGATGAAGATTGGAAATCGGCGGAGTCTTATCTTCTTGAAATCGCTAAGGAAGAATGCCAGCCCTACCTTGAGGAAGCCAAACAAAAAATGAAAAAATTGGAAGGCAAGTTGTGGTTGGACGCCCCGTCTGTAGAACCACGTGTCACGATTCAATTCCCAGAGCCCGGTCAAATTAATCTTCTGGTTCGAATACCTTGCCCTACTCATTCTCCCTCTCGTATCGAACAAGCCATCATCAGAAAATTTCTCTCGAGGTTTGCATTCGTGCGACGGCATCCCGGTGCCCCCCCGAGCTTTCATAAATAGAATTCCATTACCTATGTGAACCCTTTAGCTTTAGAAAGCCGAATCTTCTCCTGTACTCTCGCCTAAAAGCTGGCCTCATCTGAACTTTGACCAGGGTATTTTAACGGTTTAATCCTTTCGGGTGATCGTCGCCTCAAACACCAGAGGTGGTCGCTATATCTGAAACCGCCAAGGAAAAGATCTTTGTGTGAGCAAGTCCCGCTCATTGCGTTTTGGCAATTTTTCTCAATCCTTCCCTAAGACATTTTGTCCGACTTTTAGACATATTTTTCTTAGCTGAACTATTCTTCTCTTTTGACCAGGCCAGCAAATCAAAGTTTTTCAATAGGTTATGAATTTCAATTGTCATTAATTTAGGATTCCTTTTGGTATGATCGTTGCATTTTTAATGCTTAGGTAATAGAGGTTTTGGTTAAAGGTTTATTAAAAAGAGAGGGAAAGCGAAGAATGAAACTTTATATTGTCTCTGGTAGTCATGAAGAGAGAAGAAATGATTGGAACCACACTCCATACTCAATCCAATTTTTGCCCTGCCAGGTTGGTTTGAAATTTTGGAAAAAGGCTAAAGCACCGGACTCGGAGAGAAACCAGGTGAATAGACGTTTGAGGAGAACTCATGTGACATGGGGCAAAACAATCCCGACGATCTAATCTTCACTTTAAATCAACAGCCTAACAGTCGCTCCTACCAAACCTTCCTCAGTAAAGAAGATTTGCCATTTGTTCACTTTGAGGTCGCCCATTAACCCTCAATGTGTAACCCAATAAATTTAATCCCCCCCAGGTAATTTTCGGTTCATTCCCGTATATACTATGCGGAATTCAATCTTTCACCTACCTCAAAAAAAACTAACCAGGAAATCCGATAAAACATATTTCCCCCGCACTCCCAAAGCCTTTGCACTTATGTCATTTGAATGGTCAGCCATAAGGAAACTGATAGAAATTTTCCAAAATTCTTGGTTTGCCAATATGCAGGAAAGGAGCTGAAGGTCATCAAAATATATGGCGATTTCTTGATAATTCATGACAATATCAAGGAATTTCCATGGGTGACCCCGGAAAAGGGGCTTTACGGGTTAAATTTGATAGAGAATTAGAGCTAATATTTCATGGAACGACCGTCACTAGCGACCCCGATTCATTCACTGTTGTGATTTTAGATGGGGCCTTGATTTAGCAGTTGGACTAGAAGAGATGCTGGAGGAAACCCAAAAAGTTAAGAATCTTCAACATTCATTGATCCCACCACGGTAAAATTTAAAGAATGGTCTCAGTCGAGGAGAAAATCCCTGCTAAGTTGAAGTTATCCCCGGCATCTGGTTTATGGATCTTGATTAGGTAGTCTCTCGATTCCTGTGTTACTAAAGTGCCTTGTAGGAAGACCCAATTGGGCGTGTTGACATGGAGAGAGTCCGACGGCAATTTAATGAACTCGTGGTAACACAACATGAAGCAGCATCCTCCTGCAACGTCTTCTTATTTTTTCAATCGTCCGCTTCCTGCCGGCTTGGAAGGGTTACATGATTTGGCCTTGGACCTCCGTTGGACGTGGAGCCACTTCAGTGATCGACTGTGGGAGCGACTGGATCCTGAGGCCTGGGAACGGACCAGAAATCCTTATTTCATCCTCCAAAGCGTGGCACAAAATCGGTTGGAGGATGTTGCTCAGAACGAGAATTTCAGGGCCCACCTACAGACTTGGTTAAACCAACGGAGGGAATATCTCCAAGACCCCGATTGGTTTCAGATTGAGCTTTTCGCCAATTCTCCCAAAAGTGGGGAGCCCTTTTGTATTATTATGACCAAAGAAAAGGCGATGCCTGTCATGGTCAATGCCTTCTTTTATCAGGCTACTATTCCAAAATCTCCGACACCGAATCACTACACAGCTCGCCTTCTTCGGCCATCTGACCCTAAGGCCAAAATTCCGGGCGAAATTCAATATATTCCCTGGCAACGGTGATATCGTGACCCCTCCTCCACCATCACGATTCTCCACTCGTCCCCACCCTCACCTCTACGAAATTAATACATGGACCTGGTTAACTGAATTATCTAAAAGGATGGGGAAGAAAATCACCCTTGGGGATGTCCCCGATGAGGAATGGGACAATCTGAAAAATAAGGGTTTTGATTTTATTTGGCTGATGGGTATGTGGGAGCGAAGTTCTCGAAGTCGGGAGATCGCCTCTAATGATCCTGCCTTAAAAAAAGAGTTCGACCTCGTTCTCCCCGGGTGGGAACCCGCGGATGTTGTGGGCTCACCGTACGCCATCCGTGCCTACCGCCCGGATCCAGAATTGGCTTCTTGGGATCACGTCGCCGGCGTGTTAACCAAACTCCATGATCGGGAAATGAAGTTGATCTTAGACTTTGTCCCGAATCATACCGCCCTTGATCATGATTGGGTGACCACAAACCCAGAATATTATATCCAGGGGCCTCAAGTAGTTTCGGAATCTCATCAATCCCATTTTTTCAAAGCCGAAACTCACCACGGACCGCTTTTTCTCGCTCACGGGAAAGACCCCAACTTTCCGCCTTGGACAGACACCGCCCAATTAAATTACTTCAATCCAAACATGCGAGAAGCATTGCTTCAAGAACTCCAGGCAATCGCACCTTATTGTGATGGCGTCCGATGTGATATGGCGATGCTTGTCTTGAACGACGTTTTTTCTCAAACATGGGGAGAGTCCCTGGAAACCTGGAAGGTTCCGCATCAAGAGTTTTGGTCTGAAACGTTATCCCAGTTTCCAGATTTTGTTTGGATTGCTGAAGTCTATTGGGACCGTGAATGGGATCTTCAGCAACTGGGATTTCAGTTTACGTATGATAAACGACTATACGATCGACTCCGACAATCCTTGCCACAAGAAGTGGAATCTCATTTAAGGGCAGAAGAAAGTTTTCAGAAGAAACTCGTTCGATTTTTGGAAAACCACGATGAGGCAAGAAGCGCCACTGTTTTTGGGAATATTCGCCTTCCTGCCGTCAGCACTTTAATTTCGACTTTACCCGGTCTGCGTTTGTACCACCAAGGACAGTTAGAAGGGAAACGGCTTCGTATCCCGGTTCAACTCCGACGGGCTGAGCCAGAGTCAGTTAATGAGGAGACCAAGAATTTTTATGATCGCCTTCTAAACATTACGAACCACAAACTATTTCATGATGGACAGTGGCAATTACTGGATATTCAAACCGCCGGGGATTTTTCCTACCAAAATCTTATTGCCTATGTGTGGAATTATCAGACCGTCTGCTACGTTGTGGTCATCAATCTGCATTCAGAGGTGGCGGAAGGACGAATTCTTTTTCACAAGGTATCAGAAATCCAGGCTTCCCCTTCTCAGGATTACGTATTTCACAATGTATTCACGGACCAGAAATATCAATATCATAGTGAGGAGTTGAACCAAAAAGGACTCCTTGTCTCTCTTGAGCCTTTTGGCGCCCAAATCCAGGTTGTTTCTAATCCAGCCAACATTTGAAAACAGTATCGTTTGTCTTTTCACATTGAAACCCTTGACATTCAAATAAAATCCGTAGCAACCACATCAACGGAGGTTTTTCTTCCAGCATAAAATAGTGTCCAGAAAAGAAACCCTTCCCTTTTAAAAATGGGACGAGAACAGTTCCCATTTCCCCCCTGCCTTCCCAAAATCTGACACACATAATTTTTTGGACTCCCTCAAAAATCCTACTCATCAAAATTCTCACATAAGCCAGAAATAGATAATTATTTTCAGGCCTCCTCTAAAAAAGGAAAAACTTCTTTAAACAAGTTTGTTGAACTAGCATAGAACAACAAGTTGTCTCGTATCGGGACAAATTGCGACTTGAACGATGGGAGGAATGAGGTCTTGAGATGGCTTTGCCACGATTATGGCTGCTTTTTACATGCAACTGAAACATTCATCGTGGCACTTCTATTGCATTGGAATGAACAATGGGAAGGGAGGTGAGAAGTCATGAACACCAATAACCAAAAGGGGAATAAACCTGGCCAGATCAAACCATCGGTTTCGCAGGACCATCCCAAACAACAACCAAAAGGTGATCCCAAAAGGCCCACGGGTAAACATTAATGGTTGACCGAAACCCGAGGGCTGCTCGTTTTGGCGCGGTCCTCGGTTTATCGGAAATTTGAGAAATCAAATAGTCAACAATAAAGAGTAAGATGGGGACAATTATGGAAGAAAATAGTTCGGAAGGAACGAGTTCGGTAACCAAAATCGTGATGGGATTTTTGATGGGAACCCTTACAGGCATGATAGTGGGATTGTTGTTTGCCCCCCCAAGCCGGTAGCCGCACCCGGGAGCAGCTTCAAGATATGGCCGAGGATGCTTACAACCGAGTCGATGAATGGACAGACGATGCCAAAGAAACTGTCGAGATCTGGAAAGAAAAAGGGAAAAAGGTTGTTGGCGCCTGAGGAAAAAATTTGATAATGAAATTGAAGGGGGCCGGTTGGCTTTGGTGAGCCAACCGGTCCCCTTCAAATTTCGAGAATTCTTTCTTGAGGTAGCCTTCTGTTGAACTTAACCCAGCCCTTATTTAAATAATTTCTACCCGGCGGTACCTTCCTAAGCACTCCTGTTAAAAAGCTTCCCATTCAATACTGCCTCAAACATAACACAAAAACCCCAATTCATTTCCTCGTCAACAGACGGCATGGCACCACCTGTACGTTAAAGGCATTAATCATAACTAAAGGAGGAAAACTTATACCCAATTCATCTACAGTTTCTTTGTCTATTTATCAAAATAACTGTTCATGGTGGTAAATTTTGGTCAAAGGCTAAAGGCACTCTTGTAGAACTTTTCCCCACCATCTTTTTTTCTGCATTGTCCTTGCGAGAATTCAAATCCCGTTACCCAAAAATCTGAGAAAAATAAAAGGAATTTGAAGAGATTTATTGTTCAAATTTTGCTTTTTAGTAATTTTCCACCTTATCATGGTAAATGGTAAGAATTTTGTATAAAAACCTCATCAAGGCCGAGGAAGGTGCTCCTATGATCATGGTTATCACTTCTAGAGATGATTTTCGCAATCAAGTCTCACCCTACCTTCAAGAGCAAGGATTTGAGGTCTGTATCCCACCACATCGCCAGGATGTATTACCGATGGTTGCAGAACAACACCCCCTGGTTGTGTTATTGGATTTGTATGTGACGAATCCGGACGGGTTGGAAGTGTTGCGTGAATTGCGAGAACATGGATACAAGGGCAAGGTCATTGTGCTGGCCGGGAGTTCAGTTAGTTCAAAGATTCCAAATGCCCTCCGCCTCGGGATTGATCAGGTCATCGGAGGTCCGCAGTGGGTTGATGGACCCTTCAATCTTCAATTCGGTCAAATTGTTTCCGCCATTCGAACCGCCCTTCATTCTACAATTGCCAAGCGGGCATTTGAACTCTATGAAAAGCGAGGGCGAATTCATGGCCATGCTCTGGATGATTGGCTGAATGCGGAACGTGAATTCCTCAAGCAAAAAACCCATACAACGAAGGAGTCCCGTAATCCTTCAAGAAAGCCATGAACTCATCTTGGACACTTTGATGGTGAATAAAGTTTAATTAACCATTGCCTTTCCAGAATAAATGTAAAGATGGAGCATTGATAAATTATCCCAGAGGAAGCGGAATCCTCCTACATCCAACCTGCCTCCCCGGATCTTGGGGTATCGGAGATATCGGGCCGGAAGCCTATCGTTTTGTCGATTTCCTCGCTGCTTCCGGTCAAAGCTGGTGGCAAATGTTGCCTCTGGGACCAACCGGCTACGGGAATTCCCCATACATGTGTTTCTCGGCCTTCGCCGGGAATCCCTTGCTAATAAGCCCCGAAAAACTTGTGGAAGACGGGTTCTTGAATCCAGCAGATATAAAAAAACCTCCTCCATACCCCTGTGATCATGTGCATTTCAGTCGTGTCATCCAATACAAACGATCATTGCTTGGGAAGTCCTACGAGCGGTTCAAAACTCACCCACCGGCCGATCATGCCAATCAGTTCCTTCTCTTTCGGGAGAAACACGCCTCTTGGCTAGAAGATTATGCGCTGTTTATGGCTCTCAAGGAAACTCATGGAGGACACGCATGGATCAAATGGGAAGCCAACCTCATTAAACGGGATCCGCAAACCCTCCAAGAGCAAAGCGGCCGGTTAAGAGACACATTGGACTTCCACCGGTACCTACAATATCTATTCTTTTCCCAGTGGACGGAATTGAGACAGCACTGCCACTCCCAAGGTATCCGAATCATTGGCGATCTTCCCATTTACATTGCGCATGACAGTTCTGAGGTTTGGTCGCATCCCGACCTGTTTTACCTGGATGAAAACGGCCAACCCTCTGTAATCTCGGGGGTGCCACCAGACTACTTCAGTGCCACCGGGCAACGGTGGGGGAATCCGATCTATCGCTGGGATGTGAGGGCCAAGGGAAATTACCAATGGTGGACGGATCGATTTCGATCAAACCTTGCACTCGTAGATGTCGTCAGGTTAGATCACTTTCGGGGCTTTGAATCGTATTGGGAAATACCGGCGTCCGAACCCGATGCTATTAACGGACGTTGGGTAAAAGGACCAGGTGCAGAGTTGTTTTCGGCAGTAAAGACCGCGCTCGGAGATTTATCGGTCATTGCTGAAGACTTAGGAGTCATTACCCCCGAAGTTGAAGCGTTGCGGGATGAATTTGGATTCCCCGGAATGCGGATTCTTCAAATGGCATTTGGGAAAGACCCGAAAGCTCATAGTTATCGCCCCCATAGTTACTCCCAGAACAGTATCGTCTATACGGCCACCCATGACCATAATACGACGGTAGGCTGGTTCACCGATGAGCCAGGGAAAGCCACGACACAAACCAGGGAAGAGATCGAGGAGGAACGAGCACTTGCCTTGAAATATCTTGGAACAGATGGTCGGGAAATCCACTGGGATATGATTCGACTAGCCATGAGTTCAGTCGCCCAAATGGCGATTTTTCCACTTCAAGATATTCTCGGATTGGGAAGTGCGTGTCGAATGAACCGCCCTGGCACACTCAAAGGAAATTGGGAGTGGCGACTTCGGCCATCTGAACTTACGGAGAAAGTTGGGGAACGGTTAAGAGATTTGACCGAACTGTATGATCGGCTACCTACAAAAGGGCAGGAAACATGATTCTTGCTGGGGACATCGGGGGGACTAACGCACGGCTTGGCTTTTATGATCTAAAGGGCGACCAGATCAGCCCCGTGGTGATTAAGACTTACCCGAGTAAGGAACATGACAGCCTTGATAACATTGTCAGTCAATTTCAAAGAGAGCATCGAATCTCAATCAAAAAAGCCTGCTTTGCCATTGCCGGGCCGGTTACCGATGGACATGTGGCAACCACCAATTTAGCATGGTTGGTGGATGCCGAACGGCTGGCTAAATCATTAGGCCTACGACGGATCGGATTGATTAATGATTTGGAAGCGATCGGTTATGGGCTGACAGAACTTACAGATAATGATCTGGCAACGTTGAACGAAGGAACTCCTGCGGCGAGTGGAAACATCGGCATCATTGCAGCCGGCACCGGCTTGGGGCAGGCCACATGTTATTGGGACGGGCAACAACACCATCCCTTTGCCTGCGAAGGCGGACATACCGACTTCGCCCCTCGAAATCAGTTGGAAGGGGAATTGTTGTCTTATTTGTTAACCAAGTTTGAACGAGTCAGCTACGAACGTATTTTGTCAGGCTCAGGCCTGTTTGAAATCTACAAATTTCACCATCATATTCATCGAGGCCAAGAGGCTCCTGATTTGACTGAGGTCATCTATCAACAGGCCCATCCCGCAGCTGTGGTGCGGGCAGCCTTAGAGAATCGATCCGAGTTATGCGCGAATGCGTTAGATCTCTTCGTTTCGATTTACGGCGCAGAGGCCGGTAACCTGGCCTTGAAGGTCATGGCGCGGGGAGGAATTTTTATTGGAGGGGGAATTGCTCCCAGAATTATTCAGAAACTCAAGGAGCCGATATTTATGACAGCCTTTCGCGCGAAGGGGAGGATGCAACCCTTATTGGAAGCCATGCCCGTGCGAGTTATTTTAAATGACAAAACAGGCTTGTTAGGCGCAGCCAGGTATGCGGCAATTCAAGATTCCCCGATTTAAATTACCTTCAAAAAGAACGGCAGAATCGCAGGCCTGCTCGTTTGGGGCTCGTGGTGACCAGAGGTAGCCAAATCAAGCAGCTAAGCCCAAGGGGCCGTCTTTGGGAAGACGGATGGTGAAGGTTGTTCCCTGTCCTTCCGTGCTCTTCACCGTAATGGTTCCTCCATGAAGATCCACCACATCCTTGACAATCTTGGTGCCCAAACCCGTTCCTCCGACTTTGTGACTGACCACATTGTATGAAAAAAGGGTATTGAGGACCTCTGGAGCCATTCCACGCCCTGTATCCTCGAAATTTAATATAATTTCCTTCCCATCGGGGGTGACTTCTCCTGTTATTGTGACAAAACCACCAGCGGGAACCTCGGGGATCGCATTATTGACGAGATTATAGAATGCGTTAAACAGTCTTTGCTCATCTGCCCGGACGATTGGCATGCCATCCAATCCTTGTGTCCGTAATTCAATCCCTCTTCCATCTGCATATACCCGTAATGCCTCAAGGACACTTTCAACGATTTTCTTCAATTCACAGGCCATAAATTGAGGGGCACGGGTTCGGCCTTTCACTGCGTCGGCAATTTCTTTGACTCGCTCTTGGATGCGTGAGGATCCCCTCCGAGTCATTGCGATAATATCTTTATAGAGTTCCTGGGTGGCCTTAATCCTTTCTCCGTCTCGATTAGGTTGTTGGAAATGTACATTGAGTTCCTCTTCCAATAAATTCATTCCCATCTGGACCGGTGTCAGCATATTCTTAATATCATGTCCAACGTCGCCAATACGGCGACTGACCTCGGCTAATTTCGCTTCTTCAAGGAGACGTCTTTCGAGTATTTGACGCTCTGTCAGATCTCGCATGAGTTTCCAGAGCGTTAACAAGGCAACAAGGAAAATCAGGAGGATTCCAAAGGCCATCGTGTAGTTAGTGAATACTTCCATGTCATGGGCAGAATCATGAAGGTTCATGAGGTAGGTGGCGGTGTTCCTGTCAAAATCCAAAATTCGATTTTGAATTTTCTCCATCAATTGCATTCCTTCCCCTGATAGAATCATTCCAACCGCCGCTTGGCTACCTTCAGATTTCCGTATGGCTAAGACATTCTCAAGGGCACTCAAACGATTTGTAATTAAGAGTTTGAAGGTTGGCCACTCGTGTTTGAGCCGCTCGTGCGTGAGGGCCAATTTTTCCAGCTCAACTAATCTGACATGAGTGCTTTCAACTGCTTTCTGGTAGGGTTCTAAAAATCGACCATTCTCGGTAAGTAAATACTCGCGCTGGTGATCCTCCGCATTCTTTAAATCGACAAACATCCGTAATAATTGCTCAGAAATCTCCTCTACGTGAATAACCGATTCAAAGTTGCCTACAGTCCGGTGAAGCCCCCAAGAGGCAATGCCAAGGGTTATTAGAATAATAATGAAAGTTGTAGCAAGCCCGACATTCGTTACCTTGTTTGCAGGGAAACGAGGTAGTATCGTCATAGGAACCTCCCCGTTATTGCATGGTTATTTGAAACAACATGATTAGCGAAAATGGGCTGAGGGTGGAGAGTGAATAACTTTATTCAGAATGACTATGGCAAAGGCACAACTTTCTCATCTCGTCTCACAATTCCCCGTAACAACCGACCAAGAATATCAGCCCCAGTAATAATGCGTTTGTGGGTGTCTGTCCAAATGAGAATGATATCGTGGTCGATCACATCGTCTTCAGCATGTTCAGGTTTGACCTTTAAACGAGGGAGTAGCTGATCTAACCGTGATGTCGGATCGGTGACAATAATAGGGCGATGGCAATGGTAATATGGACGATATTTTTTCTCCACCAGTAGCTCCCTCAAAAAAGAATCAGCATCAAGTACAAACTGGGGATTACCCGAAGGACTCGTAATGACCACCCACTTTTGGCCAGATTGATGAATTTGTTCGACTAAGTTGTCCTGGATGTCAGTCACCGTTTTCGGAAATATTCCTGATTCAGCATTAGGAGTAAGTTGGACCACACTAAGAGGGTTGAGGGGTGACCCTTCATCAAGACAGGAGACATCGTCGAGGGACAAAAAATTTGCCGCCCCCCTCCCCTCAACGTTTCCAATATCTGTTTCGGGGGCTTTGGTATGAAGATTCAATAACGCTTTCAATTCCTTCTCTTCAAACCAGGTAACACCTTCCTTACCTACGATCCGATCAAGGAGTAGGGCCGAAGGTTTCGCAAACACAAAGAACACCATCTGGAGGAATTTGACATATGAAGTTAACCGAGCTCCGAGTGCAAGCGCGTTTCTGGAAAAGTAGGCTTGTGGAAGAATTTCGCCAAGTAGGGTGATACCAACGACCGAAAACATGAAGGCCATGATTCCATGCATCTGCGTATCTGTTAGCAAGGTCAAGAGAACATTGACGGCGACATTACTCCATAAAAGGGTCGCCAGGAGGAAATTGGCGTCTTTACGCAAACCCAAGATGGTCTGAGCCGATTGGTTCCCTTGTTCGGTTAAGGTTTCCAAGTGAATACGACTCAGACTGAAGTACCCCAGGGTGAGGCCCGAACAAAGGGCCGAACCACAAAGACATGCGGCAATCCCGATCCAGATAAAAATTGAAGTAAAAGCTAGGTCCATTTATTTCTGTCCTTTGATCATCTATCCCACGACCACCCCCCCGGCGAATACAAAGAAAAACAGTAAAGCCCTCGACATCTCAATTCGCCAAGGGAGAAAACGGAGTTCAACGACCCTATAATTTTGAACAGTAAACGCTATGATGAGTCCCAAAAGAATTAAGATGAAAAAAAATTAATTAGACTCATCGGATATTGAAAACAGTTTTGAGGATTGAACAGGATTTACTTTCTGAGGAAATGCAATGTGAAATCGTGTAAGCCCTGTATGACTCCTCCCTCCATAAAACCTGGGAAATTTCAGGCCTGACTCACTTTCAGAGGAACGGGTGGCGTTCGCCAATGCAAATCTCGTTGTGGATACGGGATCTCCACATCGTTTTCCCGGAATTTCCGTACGATTCCGCAGTAAATATCAGAACTGATTCGCCGACGCTTCTTGGGAGTTGCTACCCAGACTAAAAGGCGAAGGTTCCAGGCAGATTCCCCGAAGCCGGTAAATAAGACTTCAGGCTCCGGAGTAGCAAGCACCTGAGGATGTTCTTTGCCGACCGCCAATAATGATTGAAGGACTAGGTCAAGATTGGAGTCATATGAAACCCCGACATCAATATCCAAACGCGTTCGAAGGTCTCCATGCGACCAATTAATGACGGTGCCGGAAATAAACTCCGAATTGGGAACGATAATTGCGAGGTTGTTCAACGAACGTATTGTCGTTGACCGGATATTAATTTCTAAGACCTCTCCTTCAATCTCTCCCACTGTGATCCGATCACCCACACGAATCGGTTGTTCAAACAGCAGGATTAAGCCGGAGATAAAGTTAGAGGTAAGGTTTTGCAGCCCGAATCCAATCCCAAATGAAAGAAACCCAAAAACAACCGCTAATCCGCTGAGGTCAATGCCAATGAATTGAAAAGCAATAATCCCTCCCAGAAACCACAATAGGTATTGGGTCAGACGCAAAAGCGTGAAGTGCGTCCCTTGAGAAATCCTCAGTCGCGCAAGAATTTTTTTACCCAGAATTTCTCGAATGAGGGTGCTGATCAGATAAATGATTGCTAAGGTGGCAAAAAATATGAAGAAAGAAGAAAGGGTAATTGGCGTTTGATTGACGGTGAATAACTTGTATTGCATGAAATCCCGAATCGCCTGGACCCATGTTTGAATCTCCATGCTAGCCTCCCCTGGTTTTACGAAAGATAGTGTATCCGATGGCACTGTTTTCCTTTGCCAAAATCAATCAAACTGTCCGGAAGCAAAAAATATCCCCACAGTGTGATCGCTTTCGAGGGAAACTCCACACATTCCATCGCATGGGAACCGATCCATCTTCCACCTCGACTCATTCAAATCAGAAAAAATAATCAAACTGCTGCTCTCGCCGAGTCCACCGGCGAATAGCAAAGATAGCGGCAGGTTCCGTCTGGGGGTCAAGCCGGAGCGAGTAGGTCCGACCTTTGACCAAGTGACGTGTGTCGGTGAGGAGTTCATGAAGTTGATACGTTTCATCATCCTTGAGGCCTATCTCATCAATGGGAATATGAAGGACGGCCTCCTGTGCTTGAAAAGGATCCATATTCACAGCCATGAGTAAATTATTGGTTTTGTCCGAATTGCTCTTTCCATAAAAGATAATGTGATCATTATCAGCCTGGTAAAACCGGAGATTCTCGAAATCATGTAAGGCCTGATTGTCCCTTCGGATTTGATTGAGTCGGGTAATATAGTCGCGAATATTCCCCGGTCGATCCCAATCCCAGACCTTGATCTCATACTTTTCGGAATTCAAATATTCTTCTTTTTCCGGTAAGGCCCGGTTTTCACAAAGCTCATATGAGCTGTATATCCCATACGAAGGAGAAAGGGTCGCAGCTAATACCACCCTGAATTTAAATGCCGGACGGCCCCCTTGTTGGAGAATTTCCGGGAGAATGTCAGGTGTATTGCAGAAGAAATTCGGCCGGAAATATTCCTTCATCTCACTTTGGGTCAACTCAATGAGATAATCCGTCATTTCTTGCTTAAAATTTCTCCAGGTAAAATAGGTATAGGATTGCGAATACCCCGCCTTCCCCAACACTCTCATCATCTTGGGGCGGGTAAAAGCCTCAGAAAGAAAAATGACTTCGGGATGTTGGTCTTGAACTTCTCTAATAAGCCACTCCCAAAACTGGACTGGCTTGGTGTGAGGATTGTCCACCCTGAAAATTTTGATACCCTGATCAACCCAAAACAGAATGACTCGCTTCATTTCCTGCCAAATGGCCTTCCAGTCCTGACAGTAAAAGTCCAAGGCATAAATATCCTCGTACTTCTTTGGGGGGTTTTCTGCATATTTAATTGTTCCATCCGGTCGTTGCTTGAACCATTCCGGGTGGTTCTTCACATAAGGATGATCCGGAGAGGCATTGATGGCAAAGTCAAGGGCAAGTTCCATCCCATGGCCCCGAACAGCCTTTTGAAAGTGATCAAAATCTTTAAGAGTTCCCAAGCTCGGTTCGATGGCATCATATCCACCATGCTGGCTTCCAATCGCATAGGGGCTTCCCGGGTCTTGAGGACCGGCCTTGAGAGTATTATTGGGACCTTTGCGGTTCGTGGTGCCTATTGGATGGATGGGAGTCAGATACAGCACGTCGAATCCCATATCGCGGATATAAGGCAGGCGTCCTTCACATTCCTTAAAAGTGGAGCCCTTACCTGGAACCTTGCCTTGTGATCGTGGAAAAATTTCATACCAGGCCCCATACCGTGCTCGAACACGGTCTACCATGACTTCCAATTCATGATCATAGACGGTCCAAGCATGTCGTTCTTCATTTCGCAGGAGCAGAAGGGCCAGCGCCTCATCCAACGCAATGTGAATTTTCTTTTCCTGATCTTTTTCCGATGTCCATTGCTTTAACCATTGGGTCAAAGATTTTTTGTCTTCTCCTTTTGCTCTTTCGAGTGCCGCACGAACCTGCGATTCGCCTTCCAACAGTTCACTCGACAAATCCGGGACCGCACCATGTTTCTTCTTCAGCTCCTCTCGCCAGGTTTCATACGTCAGAACGTACGCTCCGATGGTATACAGGTATCGGGTATTTTGCGTCAGTTCGACAAACCCCGCCCACCGGTCATTGTCCATTAAGTGCATAGGTACTTCATGCCATCCTGGTTCTTGAACCGTTTTAAACCGAAGCACGGCTCCAATGGTGTCATGCCCTTCTTTAAAGATATCCGCCATGACATGGAGGCGATCTCCGACTTCTCGTTTAATCGCATATCGTCCTGAATCTAATTCGGGTTCAACGTGCTCAATGATAAGGGTGTTTAAGGTCTCTGGTAGGCGTGACATACTATCCTCCTCAGGTAGTCAAGAGGGTGTGCTCTATTTCTGTCATTCTCTTTGGAATTCATTTAGCTAGCCAACTGGGGTATCCAGAATTTGAAGTATCCCCTTGAGTGGAATTCCTGCCCATGAGGGACGATTATTGAGTTCATACCCCAATTCATAAATGGCCTTCTGAATAATATGGGCATCTAATAGAATTTGCAGCTCTTCTTGGGATTGGGGCAACAATCCCCCCTTCCCCACGACGGACAAATAGGCTTTGAGGAAGGTCACGCTGACCCAAACTTGCCAAAACCTTGCCCAAGGCTCCAAGGCCTCAAAGTCTTCGGGACGTATTCCGGCGACTTGTCCAACGAGACTTGAGTATGCGGCATAATGAAAGGACCTTATCATGCCAGCCACGTCCCGAAGGGGGGATTCTTTGAGGCGACGGACGTTTAACGGCCGAGCCGGTTCCCCCTCGAAGTCAACGATAATAAAATCCTTACCGGTGTATAGAACCTGACCGAGATGGTAATCGCCGTGAATTCGAATACGCATGGCCTTAATTTTCTTATCTCGGATCAGGAGAAACCGTTTGCGCAATGAGCTTTCAATATCGAGGAGTTGTTTGGCCGTTGTCTTAATGGATTCGGGGAGTGTTTTCATACGTTGGCGGAGTAAAGGCAAATTTTGGTTCGCCAAGCCCACCATGCTCTGAAACAGTCCTCTTCGGTAAAAATCTGAAAACGGTTCAGGGGAAAAATTTGGATCTTCAGGATCCGAAGCCAGAGCCAAATGGAGATCCCCTGTTCGAACTCCCAATAGCCGCGCTTCCTCGAGGTAGGTCCCAATATACTCTTGAGCCATTGCCGGAACCTGTTCTTTGAGGAGGCCGAGTAGGGAGGTATTCGGGATCATGGCGGATGTCAAGGCCCCCGCGTGAGTGGAAGCCATTTCATAATATTGACCTAATTCGTCGAGGGTGTAGCGCCAGGCATCGCCTTCATTCGCCACAAACCGCTGGAGAATACCCATGGTCATAATGTCACCATCATCCTGCTGATATTCCAGCATCCCGGCAACTGGCGCCGTGTACTGAAAACCCCTCTTCGTCAAAAATCTTCCGATTTCCAGATCCGGATTCACTCCACTTTCAATACGTCGAAAGAGTTTTAAAATAAACTCCCGACCGTACATCACAGAGGTGTTACTTTGTTCACCCTTATGGAGGGTGGGGATCAAATGGGGTCGCTGAGTGAGGATCTGACGACGAAATTCTCGAAGAGAACTCGCCACAACATCTCCCATTGGGCCATTATACCGTCTGTTTTTGGCAATACTGTCCAACAGATGATTCAGAAATGTTGGACTCCACACCGCATCACAAAGGATCCCCTGACGTATTTGTCCTTTATGAGTATATTTGATTTCGGCCATCATGGCGGGTGTGTCGGCTAAACTCGCCGCCCCTTCCAACGTCACGAGTTGAATTGGGAGGAGATAGGTATCAGGCTCCCCTTCCGTATATTCCACTCGCAACAAACACCATACATACAGGGGATCTTCGTTGGGGACGGAAATGGTTTCAACAATGTTCACTTCCTGAATGATTCTGGCTTTCCCGCCAAACCATCGTTGAGCCTGTAAGTAATCAGGGAGGATGGCCTCCAATCGGGACTTATCCCGATTGGTTGGAAGATGCTCCCACCCTCTGCTTGTGGTTAGCGTGGGAATGTCCATCGTGGCATCTTTCAATGTTGCCTTCACCTCGACCGATGGTAATTCAAGCTGAAACCAATAGAACGCATGACCACTCAAGGTAAGGAAATAGGGGAGGTCTCCAATTGGCGGAAATTTGGTCTGACCAAATATGGCCCTTGGGATAGCCCCCTTAAATTCCGATAAATCTACTTCGACACACTGGGGATAACGTGAGAGGTTTGCGGCTACCAGAACGGTTTCATCTTCGAAGCGCCGAATGAACACCAACACCTTCCGATTTGAGGGGTGGAGAAATTCCATGGATCCTCGACCAAACACTTTATATCGCTTTCGAAGGGAAAGCATGCGTTTCATCCACCAGAGAAGCGATTGAGGATTATTTTGGTGGAGCTCCACATTCACGGCCTCGTAGTGATATTCGGGATCAATTATAATTGGCAAATACAGTTTTTGAGGATTGGCCCGCGAGAATCCGGCGTTTCGATCGGCATTCCACTGCATAGGTGTTCGAACGCCATTGCGATCACCAAGATAAAAATTATCACCCATCCCGATTTCTTCCCCATAGTAAATGACCGGGGTTCCGGGCATGCAAAACAGTAAACTATACATCAACTCAATTTTCTTTCTATCGTTTCCCAGTAATGGGGCCAGCCGTCGCCGAATACCAAGATTAATTCGGGCACGGGGATCATCCGCGAACATCCGGTACATGTAATCCCGCTCTTCATCGGTGACCATCTCGAGTGTCAGTTCATCATGGTTACGTAGAAACAGCCCCCATTGGCAAGCCGGAGGGATATCCGGAGTCTGTTGGAGTATGTCAATGATGGGGAACCGATCTTCCATTTGCATCGCCATGAAGAGCCTGGGCATGAGGGGAAAGTGAAAATTCATGTGACACTGGTCCCCCTTACCGAAATACGCCGCCGCATCCTCGGGCCATTGATTGGCTTCAGCCAAAAACATTCGATTCTGATATTTCTTGTCGACATGGCTTCGAAGCGTTTTTAAGAACTGATGAGTCTCGGGGAGATTCTCACAATTCGTTCCCTCCCGTTCGTAAAGATAGGGGACGGCATCAAGCCGGAGCCCATCGACTCCTATATCCAGCCAAAAATCCAGGACCTCAAAGATGGCTTTCCTGACATCCGGATTGTCATAGTTTAAGTCGGGTTGATGGGAAAAGAACCGGTGCCAAAAATAGGCTTTGGCAACGGGGTCCCATGACCAATTTGATTGCTCGGAATCTTTAAAAATGATGCGAGTGTCCTTGTACTCCTCTCCAGTCTCACTCCAGACATAAAAATCTCTCCATTTGCTCCCCGGGGATGATTTCCGGGCTCGTTGAAACCAGGGATGCTGGTCCGAGGTATGATTGACCACCAACTCGGTGATCACCCGAAGGCCTCGGCGGTGAGCTTCACGCACAAAAGCATGAAAATCCCGGCGTGTACCATAGGCCGGATGGATATTGGTAAAATCGGAAATATCGTAACCGTCATCTCGCAATGGAGAAGCACAAAAGGGGAGCAGCCAAATGGCAGTGACTCCTAAATCTTGTAAATAGTCTAATTTTTGAGCGAGACCCCGAAAGTCACCGACGCCGTCATTCGCACTGTCATAAAATGCACGCACATGTAATTCATAAATGATCGCATCTTTGTACCAGAGTGGATCATTATCCAATATCTCTAAACTTTTATTTTGTTTAGGCATGATACCTCCGTAAAAAGATGATTCCCCTTCTTCCTAAGCTTGGCCGATGCTCAAGACCCACATCCCTAGCTTCCCCTATTTTCGAATCGTTCTCACACTAAGCCGCAAGCCAACTTGAGAACACCGTCGCTAACCCCAAAAAACTAAAGAAGCCTGCCACATCGGTGACCGTCGTGAGTATAATGGAGGAGGATTGCGCCGGGTCTTGATTGAAGGCTTTCAAAATAATAGGAATAATGGCACCGGAAAACCCGGCGATGACCATCGATATGACCATGGAGACGCCAATGACCATCGTCAACCCCCAGGAGGAGCTCCACACATAGACTGCCGCCGCCGTTGTCACGGCGACGGCTACCCCGTTCACCAAGGCGACATAAGATTCTTTTGCAGTCACGGTCAGCCATTGGCGAGGCCGTATATCACGCAAGGCAAGGCCGCGCATGACGACGGCCAGGGCTTGTGCGCCCGTGTTTCCGGACTGACCGGCCACGACCGGAAGCAAGACCGCTAATGCCGTATAGGTTGCTATGGTTTCCTCAAAAAGCCCAACCACAAATGCCGCAAGAAATGCGGTCAACAGATTGATTTCCAACCACGGCAACCGTTTTCGAACGGCAAACATGGGGGGAGAAAGAGCTCGTTCATCTGCACTGGCCCCAACCATCGTTTGCATACTAATGGTCGCTTCTTCTTTTTCAACTTGAATAATATCTTGATTTCGAATCACACCAAGTAAATGTCCGTCCAAATCCGTCACCGGAATGGTGACCACTTTCCATTCATTGAAAATATCCACGATTTGTTCACGGTTTTCCAGAGGATGAATGGTGGGCAAATCTCGTCGCATCAATGAATCCAGCCGATCATCAGGCGGTGCGAGAAACAAATCCCGTAGCGGAATGATTCCCACTAAAATTTGATTGCGGTCAATGACGTACACCTCATGAATATCTCGTGGTGCGCGCGCACGAATCTGTCCAATGGCTTCATCAACGGATAAGTCTTGTGCGAGAGCAAAGACTTTGGGATCCATGAGCATTCCAACCGATTCTTCTGGAAATTCAAAATACGCTTCCATTTCAAGTGAAACGGACTTAGGGAGTTTACCTAGAACGGAATTGCGTTCATCTTCTGACAATCGTTTAAGTAAGGTAGCCATCAATGAGTGCCGGGCTTGAGGGAGAATATGTAGTACCATCTCATCTGACATAGCTCTTATGACTTCCGTCGCGACAGAAGGTGTCATGGCTGTAAGAACCTGAGCCGCTTGATAACCGGACACAGCCTGAAGGACCCGAAGAATTTCCTCTACCGGATATAAATCACAAATTCGGGCAACCTCGTGAGGATATTGAGCAATAAACGCGTGGTGGAGAGGTTCCGATTGGAGTTGAGGACTCATGGCGTCTCCTTTTTTGTATCAGAGGCTTTCAGGTCTCCGGTGGATTTCAGAACCTGGGCGAGACCCGTCATTAATTCGATGCCCGAAAGGGAATAGGCTTCCCATAATTGAAGCAATGCATCAGAGATAAATTGGTCCTGATGGTCTGCCGGCTGAGATTCTGTCAGCTTTCGGAGGACTCGATATCGTAGGGCTCCCAAGAAATATTTTCCCTGCTCTACGACAGGGAGGCTGTCAAACACCTGCCAACCTGGGTGGGAGAGGAGATCCTGAGCATGGGCCTCGGCGGGGATGGCCATCACCTTGGCGGTCATCAGAGTTTCGATACTCTGGTGGGGATCGCTCGCGAGCAATTCTTTCATCAACACGACACCGCATAAGGTCGAATTGTGGCCTAGGACGTACAGGTAGTAGATCGCTTGACGGCTTTCGACACTAATACGACTTTGAGCTTCAGCAACCGTGATATCGCGAGGAAGGGTAAGCACGCGAGGATCCGCGAGAGAACCAGCTGTATGATCGGGAAATTTTAAAGTGCGGCCCAAAAATTTTCCAATGGCAGGCTCGATTTGTCCTAATATGGAAATTTGAATTTGAGGATCACATTGCCTGAGAACGGATCTGGCGGATGAAGGATGCAATGCCGCAATTATTTCTGCCCCTTTATCGTAAGGAAGGTGACTGAGGACTTCTGCTGCAGACCTTGGCAAAAAATATTCCATGACAGCCGCGGCCGCTTGCGTACCCGAATCAGAAAGAATATTTCCCGCTAGGATGGGAGACATGGTTTCAAGATACCGTGCGGCCTGCTGTGGGTGCAGTTGGATATACGATTGATTCAATCGTTGTTGCAGATCCATATTATTAACTTTCAGCTGGGGTAATGACACTTAAGGTTTCCGTAAAATGGGATGCCGGGATGACTACGCGACCACGCTCGGTTTCCAGAACAACGACCATAGGGGTCACGGCGGTCACTGTCCCATAATGAGGGCCAACTTGAATCTGTTCTCCAATTCGAACAATAGGTTGCAGATAATGGGCGGCAATCAGATTGCCAACCGCCGAACGCGCACCGAACCCGAACGAAAGAGCTGCCCCAGCAATGAGGCCAGCAACAATAATGACGATAATTTCATTGAATAATGAAGTGTCGATGCCCAGCTCATTGATGGCCGTCACAAGAACCAAAAGGGTGGCCGCCACATAAACCGATTGTGCAATGACCGTGCCTTGACGAATTCCAGCTGAATTGCATGCTAAGGATATCAGCTCTCGGACAAAGTTGGTGGCAAGGAGACCCAGAACCAATATGAGAATGGCAAACCCTAATTTCGGAAGATAGTAGGCCAGTCCGGTAAGGGCTTTTGACAAAAGTGCCAATTCTAACGTTTCCGTGGCCGAAATGAGGAAAAGCAGAAAAATAACCCAATATGCGGCCCCACTTATTATCTGAGACACGGTTTTCTTGCTCCCTGTTTGGCGAATCAATGTCATCAAGCCAGTTCCACTTAACAGTTGGTCTACTCCCGCAAACTGAAGAATACGGCCTAATCCGGCAGCAATAAGTTTTCCCAAAATAATCCCGACACCCAACAGTAAGAGGGCCCCTAAGGCCTTTGGTAAATACGTCATAAATAGATGGAAGTTTGCTACAAGGGATTTTTGCAGCATGACAGTCCAGGTTGAAAGGTCCATGATTCTACCTCCTAATTAGGAAACATCTGTAAAGTAATGCATGCTTATGTTTCCATGAAATGAAAAGTCGGATCAAGAAATCACCATAGTCACTCACAAAAAATAATACAGATATCCTGGGATTAATTTCAGAGCGAAGTCCTATATCCCATTAAATTAAACCAAATGATTTCGTTCTACCTGAGGGTGACCCGATAGGAGGTGCACACAAAATTGCTAACAAAATTCCATATTTGGAAGCATAGCCATACCTCTTACCAGTCAAAGTAGATAGGAAAGCCAGGGATCGGGTTTCTCTCAAGCAGAAACAAGATTTCCAAAGATAGCTAGGGGGGCGATTGTTGAGACAGCAAAAAGGGTAGTGCCTTGACGATACGAGCTTCGCGAGAGGGTTTTCTTAATGACATTAGCATGAGCGTTTCAGGGGTATGTATTGAATCTTATCCGGTCACGCTGGATTGTTGCCCCAATGCTCCCCAGGAATAATAATTCTGCTGCTTACACAGCAATAATCCCCTAGCGAAATATATGTTAGATATACATGTTCATATTGTTATTCCTCGCCAATCACCCCCGCCCCTCATCCACACGACGATTTTTGATTGATTTGACCCAATCTTTCAATTCCGTCGCCGCAATCTCTCGGCCACCCAAACCTAATGCTATGGCAACCGCAACTGCCAATGCCCCTAGTGTGAGGCCGAATGCCAAGCTCACAATTTCATCGGCGAGTCCCATTTCCCGAAGGGCCATGGCCGTGGCCAGAACAAGAATAGCAATCCGCGCCCCTTTGGCGAGAAGGTGTGCTTGGGAAATATGACTTCCCTCAATGGTTCGATGGGCCAAGTTCGCCAAAAATAACCCTAATCCGAACACCACCAATCCGAGTAAAATTTGCGCACCGAATATGGTGAAATCGGTGATCAGATTCGCTAAGAGTCCGAAACCGAGAACCTCCGTGGCTTCAATAGCCGCGAACAACATAATGACAATCATCAGAAGCGTGCCTATAAGAGCAGAGGGGCGAACCGATGATTCTGGGGTCGATTTTGACAATCCCAACCGAGCCATCAGGTCATTAAACCCGATACTCTCGAGAACATTGGAGACCAGTGGAGCGACCACAGTTCCTACAACATAGGCGATGGCAAGAATCAAGGCCGCAGCAAACATATCGGGAAGCGTTCCCAAAATTGTCTCCAGCATATTACTCGCCGGTTGCGTGATCGCAGTGAGTTCTAAGGCATTCAGAGCTGCGATCAGAACAGGTAGAAGAATAAGCACATACACGATCAATCCTATGATCTGTGATAGAGGTTGGTTGCCAAACACCCGAGAAAGCCCGATTCTTTGGGCGAATTGATCAGCCCCGGCAGCATTTAACAAGCCGGAGACAATTCGTCGAATCACCTTAGCTAAAAACCATCCTAAAAATAAAACCAGGGCAGCAGCGAATAGTTTCGGCAGGTAGCCAAGTAGAGTCTGAGTCATATCCCTGACGGGATCAAGCAATCCTTCCAGGGCCAATGCTCCTAGAACGGCAGGCAGAAAGAGTAAGAAGATTAGCCAATATACTGTGTCGCCAATTGAAGATACGACGGAATTTCCTTTGTCCTGTTCAAGATCTGCCTGACTTCGCAACCTTTCCTCAATTCGGGTCGCCGAAAGGAGTCGGGTAATGGCCGACCGAAGGATCGTGGCAAGAAACCACGCAAGTCCAAGGAGAAGAGCCCCACTGAGAAGACGAGGGAGGAACTGAAAGACCTCCTGGAGCAATCGGTTAAGAGGTTCGTTAACCTGCGTGAGCTGAAGAGTCTGAAAAACCCCAATCAACACAAAGAGCATGACCAGGTAAAAAATAATATTCCCTGCCCAGTCTTGAATATCCTTGGCCCGTGGTGGTTCATCCGGAAAAAAAACGCCGGCAAGTCGGGTGTCGGCCGTGGTGCGACGGATGACTCCCCGAGTGCCCGATGCAAGAAGGCGAGCCAGAATCCAGCCTAAGACTAAAATACCAATGGCACCGACCAAAGTCGGAACATAGGAACTAAGGATGGGGGAAAATTGTTCGATAAGCCGGTCCATAGCAGACCTCCATCAAGTTGGTGGGTGAATGCAAGATTCTAATATATAGAAATTTATATAAATACTATTGAGAAATCAAGTATTTTATATTATATTTAAAAAAATCAATTGAGTTTTATATAATTAAAAAATTTCTATATTTTCGATAGAAAATTTCTATAAGGACCCACTCATGCAATCTTTAAATTACAATCACTTGTATTACTTTTGGAGGGTGGTTCGCGATGGGAGTATCCAACGAGCCTGTCATCGCTTGAAGTTAACACAGCCGACTATTAGTGCTCAGCTGAAAGAGCTTGAACGGGCGTTGGGGGAAAAGTTATTCACCCGCCCTGGGCGAAAACTGGAATTAACCGAAGCGGGACGTATGGCCGTCCGATACGCCGATGATATTTTTTCTTTAGGTCAAGATTTTTTGGGCACCATCAAGGGCCGCCCTTCGGGTAGGCCGCTCAATTTGGTGGTCGGGATCGCGGATGCGTTACCCAAGATGATCGCTCATCGGCTCCTTGAGTTTGCCATGGAATTCCCCAAACCTGTCCACCTCATTTGTCTCGAGGGAAAGCCCAGACGGTTGTTGGCAGATCTTGCTGTTCACGCCCTTGATGTTGTATTGGCTGATACCCCGGTTCCACCAACATTGAAAGTTCGGGCTTATAGTCATCTTTTGGGAGAATCGGGAATTTCGTTTCTTGCACCACCACAACTTGCCCGGAAACTATCTCGAGACTTCCCTAAAAGTCTCAATGATGCACCCTTTTTGTTACCGGCCCACAATACGACTTTGCGTCAGTCACTCGAGTACTGGTTCGATCAACAAGAGATTGAGCCAAAAGAAATCGCTGAATTTGAGGATAATGCGCTCCTCTTGGAATTCGGGAAAGAAAAACACGGGGTCTGTGTGGTGCATTCTGCTATCGCTTCTGATGCCTGTCGCCAATACCGACTCCAGGTTGTTGGTCGAGAAAAATCGATTCGTGAGAGATTTTATGCAATTACGGTTGAACGTAAGATCCGTCACCCGGCAGTGGTGGCGATACAGGAAGCCGCAGGGAAACGCCTCTTTACTTAGTAAGATTCGACTATTCCGGCCCCATTTCCATCCAGGAAATTACCAGCAGCATTAGAAAATTTTCGCAAGGCATTAAGCAGAACGAATGGGGGCAAGGCTTAAATCTCAACGCCTCTGCCTTAAAAGCCCTTCGTGTGAATATTATTGATGTTACCGATTCGGGAATTATTCGCTTAGTAAGTAAATGATTGAATATTCTTTTATCCCTGGATTGGGGCACTTCGAAATTGAAAAAAATCCAAATTTCGCAGCAGTTTCTGAGATGCGTCTTGGAAGCAAACGACGATTTACTTTCTTAGGGCAACTCGTACATATTGAGCACTGCTAAAAGGGAATTTCTCATTTAGAATTCTGTCAATACGAGTTCCCCTCATTAACTTATTCTCGGATGTGAAAAGGGCTTAAACAAATATGATCGAGGGAATCAGGCTACAAAGGCCGGGATGTCATTTTACGATCGTAGGTATCATCCTCAATAGATTTCAGAAGGCTCTGTGTTACCTATTTGTCCTTACATTCCTTTTTCCCGCCTTAGCTCGCTCTGAAGATTTGCCCGGATTACCAGAACTAAAAACGCTTTCCAATAGTTGGCATGCTTTCAGAAGATATATGGATGACACAGGGGTTTTGTTGGAGACGATCAATACCATCGATGTGTTGAGTACTGTATCGGGAGGGCTACGTCAAAGAACCGCTGCGGCCGGGGATTTCGATATCCTCCTCACCCTTGACGGAAACAGACTTTTTGGCTGGGAGGAGTCAACCTTTTTTCTGTACGGCTTAGGCCTCTATGGCGACAATCCAAGTGATAATGTCGGCGATTTTCAGTCAGTCAGCAGCATTGCTGCCTCGAACACCTGGAAACTATTTGAAATTTGGTACCAGCACAATTTCATGGAAAAACGATATTCTTTGCTCCTGGGCCTTTATGATGTCACGTCTGAATTTGATGTCGTTCGGAGTTCCTCCGAACTTTTTCTCAATAGCTCCTTTGGCACGGGAGGAGAATTCGCGGCCAGCGGAAGAAATGGCCCGTCCACCTTTCCTAACACTTCGCTCGCTCTCCGGGGGCAGGCGTTTGTCACGGAATCGCTTGCCGTCCGGGCTGTGGTTGCGGACGGAGTGCCAGGCGATCCGGACAACCAAAGTGGGACCCAGGTCATCCTTGACGCTCAAGATGGCATCTTTGCCAACGGGGAATTATCCTACTATATCCACAAAGTGAGGACCGATGAAAAAGTCCGTCAGGACGTCCTTAGGGAACGGCCCCTGCGGTTGGTCTTCCAGCGCGTCGGAAGGGCAGCCCCCGTGGAGTATGACGGAAAATACGCTGTGGGCTTTTGGGGGTACACAACCTCATTGAATGACGTCGGTGAGGTGGATAGCTCTGGGAATCCGATTGCTCGGAATGGGACATATGGGTTTTATGCCTTGGCGGAACAAAATGTTTTTCTTGAAACCCTACAAGACTATCAAGGGCTCACGTTGTTCGCGCGGGTGGGTTTTGCAGATCCGAAAGTCAATCGTTTTTCTCAGTATTACGGCGGGGGATTTGTCTATTCCGGATTGATCCCTGGCCGGGATTTAGATGCTTTGGGTTTCGGGGTGGTTTCAACCGTACATGGGGATAACTTTGTACAAGGCCAGGAAAGGGCAGGACAGAATGTTGACACAGCGGAAGTGGCTTTGGAAGCCACCTATGCCATCAATGTCTCACCGTACATGGTTATCCAACCGGACTTACAGTACATTATCAATCCGGACACTAACCCTGCCGTTCCCAATGCTTTGGTCATGGGAGCAAGAATTCAGTTGAACTTGAGTTGGTTCGAAAGTCTTTCAGATTACGAAAAATCCCACCCATAAAATCAATTCAATTTTCCACTCATCACCTACCTACCACCCCCATCGGAAGAGCCCCGGTGAATACCTTCATTCCCCTCCCTCCCTTGACATACCCTCAGGTTAATATAACCTATAATAAGTAGGTAAACTTAGGTTTTTATTTTTTTCAGAATTGGTTATTGATCGACATTGCGATTCGTACTGTAAATTTCATCCGGGAAAGAGCCATTCCTGATGATAACCTCCATAAGCCTAATAAATAGCAGAATAGCGACAACAGGCATAATGATGGGCTTGGGTTTATTGATGGTGGCAGGATGTTACCTTATGGAGAAAAAGCCGAAGAGCCAATATATCGTGAAAAACCACAGTAAGATGTATGCGGCTGTGACACCTGAGGAAGTCTTTCATGCTTCACAACGAATTTTCACCCTCGCAGATGAGGGGGACATGGATATGGTCCAGGACACCAGACGGTTAAGAGTCTATCGCGCGGTGTCAGATCGCCAACCCCCAACCTACAGGGAAATATGGGAAATTCAGGCAATTCCGATAAAAGGCTCCACCCAAGTCGTTGTCTCGGTCGCCTTAAAGGGGAAACGTGGTCGCAAGGTCTATCCCAGAAACCCTGACGTATATCATCTCTGGTTTTCTCGCTTGGAGTACCTGTTGGGAAAAACCAAGACATGGGTGACTTGCGAGGATTATGAAGCCCAAGCTCACCGCAAACCATACTGGGATGAAGATGGTTTTCTATGCCTCAATGCCGAGGATGTTAGCCCGACAATCGTGACAGAACGAGTACAAGGGATTTAATTACGCCGGCACTGTCCCTTCCTGCATCTTTTAAGAGTTCCAAATTCCTTTCACACGCACCCGATCATGTTTCAATTGGATCACGACCCACAAGCGCCAAACCGTGGGCACCGAAAGTATGATGGTCTTCAAATTTACAGGCTTCGCGCCACCATCCAATCCGACTAACCAGCGAGCCCTCTTGAACTTAAACCATCGATTCTGAGGTTTTTAATGTTGAACGGAGCCGCAAAAGGGCTAGCGTGCGGGGACCCACATTATACTTTTGTCCCCCTTTAAACGGCTTCAAATCTTTAGGATTAAGCGGGCCGCGCGTGTCTAACATCGCTTCCCACCGAACTTCCTTTCTATGAGCCGGAAGCGTAAAAAGAACTGGCTCATGAAAAGCATTGACCAGCAATAAAAACGTATCATCGGTAATGGGCTTTCCCAATTCATCCGTTTCTTCGATTGCATCACCCGAAAGTCGAATGCCAAGCGCTCGTAATCCCTTATTCCAATCGTTCTCACCCATTTCTTTTCCATTTGCGGCAAACCAGGCAATATCTTTGACCTCGGAATCTTTGAGCGCCTTTCCCTGAAAAAATCGCCTTCGGTGAAAAACTGGATGTTCTTTTTTTATTGCAATAACTTCTTTCGTGAATTCTAACAGGTGTTGCTGGTTTTTCGTCAAATTCCAATCATACCAGCTCAATTCATTATCCTGACAATACGCATTATTATTTCCTTGTTGGGTCCTCCCGATTTCGTCCCCACCACAAATCATCGGAACGCCTTGTGAGAGGAGAAGAGTGGCCAAAAAGTTTCGTTTCTGTCGTTCACGCAATTCGTTGATTTCAGGATCGTCGGTTGGTCCCTCCACTCCACAATTCCAGCTCTCGTTATCATCCGCCCCATCCTGACCATTTTCAAGGTTGGCGCCATTATGCTTTTCGTTATAGGAAACCAGATCATGAAGTGTGAACCCATCATGGGCGACCACGAAATTTATACTTGCATATGGCTGCCGTCCGCTCGCCCCATAGAGATCGCTGCTTCCAGCTAGACGACTAGCCACTTCTGCTATTACTCCACCATCGCCTTTCCAATAGCGGCGTATGACATCTCGATATTTCCCATTCCATTCCGCCCAGCCCGGTGGAAAATTGCCGACCTGATACCCCCCTTCTCCTAGATCCCAAGGCTCGGCAATCAGCTTAACTTGGGACAACACCGGATCCTGGTGAATAATGTCAAAGAAAGCACTCAATCGATCGACATCGTGAAGTTCACGAGCCAAGGCCGAGGCTAAATCAAAACGAAATCCATCCACATGCATTTCAGTGACCCAATACCGCAAACTGTCCATAATCAATTGGAGCGTTCGAGGATGCCGAACATTGAGGGTGTTTCCACATCCCGTGTAGTCCATGTAATATTGGGGGTTATCCTGGACCAGTCGGTAATAGGAGGCATTATCAATCCCTCGGAAACTCAACGTAGGGCCCAGATGATTTCCTTCACCGGTATGATTGTAAACCACATCGAGGATGACTTCTATTCCCGCACTGTGGAGGGTTTTCACCATGGTTTTAAATTCATAGACCTTTCGTGCCTCTTCTTGAAATGCCGAATACCCTGTATCGGGAGCAAAATACCCAATGGAGTTATAACCCCAATAATTAGATAGACCTTTATCCAACAAAAATTTATCGTTCACAAAGTGATGGACCGGCAACAGTTCGACAGCGGTAATGCCAAGGGCTTGTAGGTACTCGATGATAGGAGGAGAAGAGAGTCCCGCATAGGTCCCTCGTAAGGACTCCGGGACATCGGGGTGCCGCATCGTCAGGCCTTTCACATGCACCTCATAAATGACAGTCTGAGACCATGGTATATCGAGGAGGTGATCCCCCCCCCAAGAAAACGCCTGATCAATGACAATACCCTTGGGCATGCCACCGGCGCTATTTTGTTCATCTAATGATAGGTCGGCCTTTGGGTCCCCTATACGATACCCGAAAAGGGCATCAGACCACTTCACAATACCGGTAAGTGCTTTGGCATAGGGATCGATGAGTAATTTCGATGGGTTGAAACGATGACCGGCTTGGGGCTCGTAGGGACCATGGACCCGATAGCCATATAATTGACCGGGGCGCGCCTCAGGCAAATACAAATGCCAAACCTGGTCGGTTCGTTCCTCAACTCGGATTTTATGGGTCTCCTCATCTTGGTCCTTATGATTAAACAAACAGAGTTCCACGGCGGTGGCATTTTCTGAGAACAAGGCGAAGTTCACACCTTCCCCATCCCACGTCGATCCGAGGGGATAGGGACGTCCGGGTCGCAACCTCATGAAATGTCCCCTTTCAGTATACAATTAGATTTTAGACTTAAAGAGAAGGTAAACGGCCTCAAACTCTATAGTAAACCTTTCCGGGGCGCAACAAAGACTTTCTACATTCACAATCTCTTTATGTTCTGACACTTTATGATATCCTTCCGAGTGATTCTCACAACTACATACAGCATAAAAGTCGAAAGGAATTTCACCATATGCCGAAATCCAGAATGAAATCATCGACAACTTGGACAATCGAATTAGGAGCGACCGTGATAGATCAAACGAAGACTCGGTTCAAGGTCTGGTGCCCCAATGCCCGTTCTGTATCTGTCTGCATTGTTGCCGCTGACAAATCGCCTGTCCCCCTAACAAAAGGAAAAGGTGGGTACTGGGAAGCCATCTTATCCGACATCCCATCCGGGACCAATTATCGGTACCTGATTGATGGCCGAAATGAGCGACCGGACCCAGCATCGCGCTATCAACCAGAAGGTGTCCATGGACCATCGCAAGTCATCAATCCATCCATCTTTCAATGGACAGATGAAAACTGGCGAGGGATTCCTCTTGCCGAATATATTGTGTATGAGCTCCATACAGGCACGTTCACAGAAGAAGGAACGTTTGAGGCCATCATTCCACAATTGCCCTATCTCCGAGATCAAGTCGGAATCACAGCCGTAGAGTTGATGCCGGTCGCTCAATTTCCTGGCACCCGAAATTGGGGATACGACGGGACTTACCTTTTCGCCCCGCAAAATAGTTACGGTGGCCCGGATGGGCTCAAACGACTCATCGATGCCTGTCACGCTCACGGGCTAGCCGTCATCATGGACGTGGTGTACAACCACCTCGGTCCTGAAGGAAATTACATCAATGATTTCGGACCGTTTTTCACGAATGTGTACCGAACCCCCTGGGGCAGCGCTATTAATTACGACGGCCCTGAAAGTGATGCCGTTCGAGATTTTATTGTCAGCAATGCCGTGTATTGGGTTCGTGAGTTTCATATCGATGCCTTACGACTCGATGCCATTCACGGAATTTTTGACTTTAGCGCCAAACATATTCTTCAGGAGCTCGGAGAAGCCATTCATGTCGAAGCCATCCAATCAGGAAGACACATCTATGTCATTGCCGAAAGCGATCTCAACGATTCACGGGTTATTTCGCCTCCTTCGAGGGGAGGGAATGGTCTGGACGCGCAGTGGAGTGACGATTTTCATCATTCCCTGCATTGCCTGTTAACACAAGAAACGGGAGGCTATTACGAGGATTTTGGTCAATTACATCACTTGGCTAAGGCTTTTCGAGAGTATTTTGTGTATTCAGGAGAGCATTCTCAACATCGAAAGCGGCGCCACGGAAATTCTGCTAAACAGTGCACTCCTGCCCAATTCGTCATCTGTGCTCAAAACCATGATCAGATCGGGAACCGCGCAGAAGGAGACCGACACAGTACATTAATTCCCTTTGAAGCTCTCAAGGTGGCGAATGCCGCTGTCTTACTGTCTCCCAATATTCCCATGCTCTTTATGGGAGAAGAATATGGGGAAACCGCACCGTTTCTCTATTTTATCGATCATAGCGATCCTCAGCTTATTGAATCGGTTCGGCAGGGCAGACAGCGAGAATTTGCTGCCTTTGGTTGGAGTGAGGTCCCCGATCCCTACGATATTGCCACTTTCGAACGATCGCGACTCAAGAGTAATTTAGAAAAAGACCCTAAACAACGTGCCCATCTTTCCTGGTGTCAATCTCTCATCACATTGCGGAAAACCATTCCCTCGTTGGGAACCCGTAAAAAAACCGATCAGTTTCGAATATGGCCGTACCCCAAAGCCAACACTTTGGTATTGTTCCGAAAGGCGGAAAAAGGTCCAGCAGCCTTGATCATCTTGGGATTTAATACACAAGCCGCAACATTGACCCTTCAACAACCAGAAGGCTTGTGGCACCGGCGTCTCGACAACCAGGATCCTCAATTTGGTGGTGCAGGATTACACCTAGCGCCAGAACAGCTCTCATTGAGTAAGTCATCAAAGTTTAATTTTGCCATCCCTCCCTACCCAGCTTGGGTGTATGTAAGCGGGCAGGAAACCTAAATTCTGAGTTGCCAAGATGAGTCCAAATAAAAAAACCAAACCTTCCCTGCGGATCAAACATGATTATTCGGCAGGGTTGGCCCAACTAGCCCGAGCGAGTGGAATTCAACCCCTTTACCGGAACGAAGCGGGTCAACGGCAAAAAGTATCAGTGGATAGCCTGGAAGAAATTCTCGAACTCATGGGAATTTCACATTCGCAGTTAGTCCAATTTCGTAAGGGGCCGACTGATCTCATTCGGGAAAAGAACGTGGAGGCTTGGACTGAAATTGTCTCGGAAACGATGGTCATTCCTAAGAGTGGCCTTTCCGGGGGCTGGACCCTCTCTCTTCCTATTCGGCGATCCGCGATGCACCAGTTATCGATCCGGTGGATGATACAGCCTGACAAAGGCCTTTCAGCTAAGGGACAATTCGCGAAATCCAGACTGCAATTCCTCAAGGCCAGACAAATTGGGGGAGTGCCATATTCCCAGTTTCGTGTCCCTTTTCCACCCAAGTTGGCCTTAGGATACTACACCTTTCAGATTGAAGCTCGGACTTTTTCTCAAAACTGGGAAAAATCCAGCCGACTGATTGTTACTCCCGATTCGGGTTACGTATCACCGGCGTACAAACGGGGAAGTCGTATATGGGGCATCACCGTTCAGTTGTACGGAATCCGATCTGCCCGGAATTGGGGTATCGGCGATTTTCGGGACTTAGAGGACCTTATCGTCTGGGCGGGTCGCGATCTCGGAGCTGCAATGGTTGGGGTGAATCCTCTACATGCGTTACTTCCAGATGAGATTAGCCCCTACTCTCCTTCAAGCCGACTTTTCCACAATCCATTGTATCTCCATATAGAAGATATACTAGAGTTTTCAGAATCTCCTGGGGCTCAAGTTTTGGTCTCACGCTCCTCCTTCCAGGAAGCCCTGAACCTCCTTCGCCACAATTCAATTGTTCAATACAACCAAGTAACAAAATTGAAATTCAGGGTGTTGAATGAATTGTACAAGACATTTGTCAAACGGCATGCGCTTCCAAAAACCAAACGTGGAAAGGCATTTCTCCAGTTCATCCGTCAACAAGGCCCTCACCTTGAACGTTTTGCCTGCTTCCAGGTTTTGCGGGACACTCTCACTCCCAAGTACTCAGCCGATTGGAAAAAATGGCCCGGCCCCTATCAGTCCCCCTCATCTCCTGATGTCCAACAATGGTGTAAGCGGCATCTGACACGTATTAATTTTTATCGTTACCTCGAGTGGCAATGCGTGCAGCAATTGAACCGGGTTCAACGTACGGCCAAAAAAATCGGCATGCCGATTGGCTTGTATCAAGATCTCGCGGTGGGTATCGACCCGCGGGGTGCAGACGCCTGGATGTATCAGGACCAACTCATCACACGTGCCACAATTGGAACTCCCCCGGAACTGTTTTCCCCCAAAGGTCAAAATTGGGGCCTGAGTCCTCTCAATCCATCCGAATTGAACCGTCACGGATTTGAACTGTTCGTCCGAACATTTCGTTCGCTTCTCCGACTCGGGGGATTACTCCGCATTGATCATGCTATGGGATTATTCAGGATGTTCTGGATCCCTCATCATCGGAGGCCAGCTCAGGGGGCCTATGTCAATTACCCCGCGACCGACCTCCTTCGAATTTTGGCTTTGGAAAGCCATCTGGCCCAAACCACTCTCGTTGGGGAGGATCTGGGTACGATTACCCCCCTTATCCGGCGGCAACTTCAGGAGTTCGGTTTACTCTCCTATCGACTTTTATTTTTCGAAAAAACCAAAACGGGACGCTTCCTCTCTCCGAATAAATATCCAAGACAGGCCATGGCTTCCGTCACGACCCATGATCTCCCAACCCTGGCTGGCTTCTGGCTTGGACGCGATATTGAATGGAAAAAAAGACTGGGGCTTTATTCAGATCCTGCCCAACTAGAAAAGGAACGAAAAAGTCGGGATACGGAAAAAAACGCTTTACTGAAGGCACTCAAGAAAGAAGGCCTGTTACCAGAAAAATTAGAATTAGACCCCGTTCACGTTCCCAAACTTACCCCTAGCCTATCTCGGGCCATTCATACGTTTCTGGCCAAGACGCCATGCTTCCTCATGGCCATTTCTTTGGAGGATCTTCTAGGACTGGAGGAAACACCAAATATTCCGGGCGCCCCGAAAAAACAATACCCAGTCTGGAGACTCAAAACAGGTGGGAATGAAGATTCATTAACCAAATGGCGGCAATCCAATGACGTGCTTGCCTTGGCATCAGCATTGAAACAAATACGTGGCACTCACAAGAGGAAATAAAAGAACGAGTCGTCTACCTGCATGCTTAGGAGGGTTTAAAAAAGACAGCGGCTAGCGGAGGGAGGGTAATGACGACAGAGCAGGGTTGGCCATGCCAGGGAACAGCTTCGGCTTGGACTCCCCCGCCATTTCCCATATTACTTCCACCATAAGCAGCGGCATCGCTATTGAGTCGTTCTTGATACCACCCTTCTTTCGGGACCCCCATCCGATAGCCTTCACGTGGCACGGGGGTAAAATTAAACGCACACACAATAAAGTTTTCTGGGTCTATTGCCCGCCGAATATAGCTCAGCGTGGATTGCTCGCTATCATGAAGGTCGATCCATTGAAACCCGGTCCAATCATAATCGACTTCATGCAAAGCTGATTCACTCTGGTACATCCGGTTCAAGTCGCCAACGTAGCGTTGAAGACCCTGGTGAGGCTCAAAATCCAGCAGGTGCCATTGAAGACTATCTTCATGATTCCATTCCCACCATTGGCCAATCTCTCCTCCCATAAAGAGCATCTTTTTTCCCGGATGGGCCCACATGTGCGAATAGAGGGAGCGTAGGTTGGCAAATCGTTGCCACTGGTCACCCGGCATTTTGTCCAGCATGGATTTTTTCCCATGAACCACTTCGTCATGGGATAAGACCAAGACAAAATTTTCTGAGAACGCATACATCAAGCCAAAGGTGACTTTATTCTGATGGAACTTTCGATATACAGAATCTAAGCTGAAATACTCCAGGGTATCGTGCATCCAACCCATATTCCATTTGAACGTAAACCCGAGCCCACCAACGTAGGTCGGACGAGAAACCCCAGGCCAGGCAGTCGATTCTTCGGCAATCATCATGATCCCTGGGTGTTCCTGGTGAACCACCGTGTTCAGTTCTTTCAATAACTCCACGGCTTCCAAATTTTCTCTGCCGCCAAATTGGTTGGGAATCCATTCTCCTGATTTCCTCGCATAATCCAAATACAGCATGGAAGCGACCGCATCCACTCGCAATCCATCGACATGATACCGATCAAACCACATTAAGGCGCTGTTAATGAGGAAATTCCGAACTTCCGTTCGACCGTAATTAAAAATTCGGCTATTCCATTCAGGGTGGTACCCTTTTCGAGGATCAGCATGATCATATAAATGGGTACCGTCAAACCAGGCCAGGCCATGGGCATCATCGGGAAAATGGGCGGGAGCCCAATCCATAATCACCCCTATGCCGTTTTGATGGCAGGCATCCACGAAAGCCATAAAATCCTCTGGTGATCCAAAACGACTCGTTGGTGCAAAATATCCGGTTGATTGATATCCCCAAGAACCATCAAACGGATGTTCAGTGATGGGAAGCAGCTCAATATGGGTAAACCCCATTTCTTTTACATAGGGAATCAGGGTTTTGGCTAACTCGTGATAGGTCAACCAACGGGCACCATCCTCGGGAACGCGTTTCCATGAGCCCAAATGGACTTCATAAATTGCGAGGGGTTGCTGAAGAGGATCTTTCCCGCCCCGGTTTGTCATCCAGTCGTGATCATTCCAGTGGTACCCGGAGAGATTTCGAATGATTGAGGCCGTGTTTGGCCGAAGTTCCGCAGCTGCGGCATAGGGGTCTGCTTTTAATAGAGGAGGGCCTCCATTCGGAGGAAGAATTTCATACTTATAGGCTGCTCTTTCACCGATATCCGGAATAAACAATTCCCAAACCCCGGTGCCCCCGCGACTTTGGAGAGGATGCCGCCTTCCATCCCATTGATTAAAATCGCCCACCACACTTACCCTATTGGCATTGGGAGCCCACACGGCAAAATTCACGCCGTTCACTCCATTATGCTGACAAGGCTGGGCCCCAAGCTTTTCATAGGCCTTATAGAGTTTGCCTTCTCCGAACAAATGTAAATCGTAATCGGACAGGACAGGGGAAAAAGCATACGGATCATGAAACTCTCTTGTTGTTCCATCACGATCTTTGACGCGAATTTTATACCCAATTTCCCGAGCATCGACCTCGCAGGTCGCTTCGAAAATACCTGAAGGATCCAAACTGGACATCACCAAGACTTTAGAGTCTGGCAAGTTCAGAACCACGCTCGCGGATGCAGCTTCGGGAAGAAAGGCCCGGATGACGGTTACCGGCTGACCGTTACGGACTTCAACATGCGGTCCAAGCCACGAACAGGGATCACCTTCCTCAGCGCGAACCAGTCGTTCAATTTGAGCAAGCTGTGGGGACATGGTTAACAGGCTACTGGTATCGCTATCCTTGACGCAAGTACAATTTCATATTCCCTACATGAGCGATATTCCTCGACCTCAACTTGGTCTAATTCCCCCCCCAATCGTTTTGCCTTAGTCCAACAAACACTTGGTTTCCCATTCTGGTCGCCTCCGGTATTCTTTCAGATATTCTCTCAGTCATCCTAGATTATTAGTTATTGAGAAAATGTATGACCATAAATGGTAATGATCTTTTTCGGTCAATCTGATGTGAAAAAGTGTAGGTTAACATTGAACTTTCTCTTCCCAATGGGTGAGACCAAGCCTTTTCATTTCTGTGCCACCCGGTTATGACCGAAAGAGCTAGGGATCATATTCCAGGTCGAATTCCAGATCAAATTCCAATTCCTCATGAAACTCCTCCACAACTTTTTCAGCGATATTAGGATTATGGACTCTGGCGATATGAAAAATGCCATCCCCTTGATTGACCACGGGCAAATTTGATCGGCCAATGAGAATACCGGAATCCCTGGCTTCCACGACTATTTCCGTCTCTCCAAAGGGATCCCCAACGGTACCAAGAGGGTCTTTGGCATCAATTTGACTGCCAATGCGTACTCGGGATCGAAGGATGCCTCCGGTTGGCGCCCGTACCCAATAGGAAGACCGGGACACGACACTGGTCTTTTCCCTAACGGTACGACTGGGTGAAAGCATTTTGAGTGTTTGCATGACCCGCACGATCCCTCTGACTCCCATCTTGATAGAGAGTTCGTCAAAACGGAGAGCTTCCCCCGCTTCATACAACATCGTCGGAATGTTCCTGTCCGTCGCAGCTAAACGCAGTGAACCATCACGAAAATTTGAATGTAAAATTAAAGGGGCGGAAAAGGCCTGTGCGAGGCGCTCCATTTCGGGATCATCGAGATTGGCACGAATCTGTGGAATATTGGTGCGATGAAGAGCCCCGGTATGCAGATCGATACCATGTGTGCACCGCGTGACCACTTCCTTGAAAAACACTTGGGCTAACTGTGACGTCAACGAACCTTTACTGGATCCCGGGAAACTTCGATTGAGATCCCGACGATCAGGTAGATACCGAGAGTTGGCAACAAACCCGAAGATGTTAACAATTGGGACGGCAATTAACGTTCCCCGTAATTGGGGGAGTCGAGCTAGATTGAGCAGACGCCGAATAATTTCTACCCCATTCAGTTCATCGCCGTGAATGGCTGCACTGACAAAGAGTCGGGGACCTTCTTTCTTCCCATGAACGATATGGATGGGAATGGTCATGGGGGCATGGTTTGAGAGTAAACTCATTGGAAGATTGATCGTCTGTCTGGTTCCTGGCAGGACGGATTGTCCACCTATTTCAAAGGCTTCTCGCCTCACTTTATCCGCGTCCCCTCGTTTTAGTTTTATAGGGTTTGGCATGGTGTTCTAGAAATTGAATAATGGCCATAGCTATATCGATACCGGTAGCCTTTTCTATCCCTTCTAAGCCCGGAGAAGAGTTAATTTCCATGATGACCGGCCCATGACTGGAACGAAGCAGGTCCACACCAGCCACATTGAGCCCCATGATTCGGGCGGCTCGCGTCGCAGTCGATCGCTCTTCGGGAGTGATTTTTATCACTTCCGCATTCCCGCCACGGTGGAGATTGGACCGAAAATCGCCTTTTGCACCCTGTCGTTTCATGGCTGCGACCACACGATCCCCAATGACCAAACATCGGATATCTGAACCACCGGCCTCCTTAATATATTCCTGCACCAGAATATTGACTTTCACACCACGAAAGGCCTCAATCACTGACTTAGCCGAATTTTTGGTTTCCCCAAGCACCACTCCGATGCCTTGAGTCCCTTCCAGTAATTTGATGATGACGGGCGCTCCGCCCGCTATTTCAATGACGTCATCGGCAAAGTCATCCGAATGGGCAAAGGCTGTGACCGGGAGACCAATTCCTTCCCGTGCCAACAGTTGCAAACAGCGAAGTTTATCTCGTGACCGGCCAATGGCCACAGATTCATTCAGAGGCCACACTCCCATCATCTCAAACTGACGCAACACGGCGAGACCATAAAATGTCACGGAGGCTCCAATCCGTGGAATGACCGCATCATACCCAACCAGCTGTTTCCCCTTGTATCGGAGATCCGGCTTATGGGAGGTGATATTCATGTAGACCTTCAACGTATTAATAATATCGATGGTGTGGCCACATTTCTTCGCAGCTTCCAACAGTCGTTGATGCGAATACAACTTTGGGTTTCTTGCAAGCATGGCAATTTTCATTTATTCCTCCTCATCCCGTCCGTACCATTTTTCCGTTGTGATTTTCTTTGTATTCTCAAAATCTCTCTGCAGGCCCTGACAGTAGGATTGTCCCGGGTCAATGACGAATCGTCCTCTTAGGGCCGTCCGGCCCAGGAGCATTCTGAACCCCATTTCATCTCGATTGGTGAGTGTAATTTCAATAGACCATGTCTGGTCACCCAAGGTAATCGGTGTGACGACCACAAGGCGATCCTCTTGGGAACCTCCTGAATTGGTTACCAGGCGGGTTTCTCGAACTGGGCATTGGCATACATGTTCAATTTGATCATTGCGTTGCTGGGGGTGGATCGCAAACCGTACCCAATCACCTCCATCCTGTTGGAATACCTCAATATCGAAAGCATGAAGGGCAGACGTGCGCGCACCCGTATCGACTTTCGTTTTAATCCAGTCGACACCCAATTCCGGTAGGCTAATCCACTCCCGCCATCCGATGACGAGCGGGAGGGTGGAAATTCTTTTTCTTTTTGACGGCTTGTGAATCCGTTTTTTCATAGAGACATCGTTGATCCTCCCTCAAACCTATCGGGACGAGGGGATATTCAAGAGAACGGGGTATCTCATTACAGGTATTTTTTTCATGGCTCCTTGGGTAAAAATTTTTAGGCCGCCAATCCTTCCGGCTAGGGCCTTGCGGATTGGTGGCCCTCCCATCTCTCTAATTTCTCCCGCAGCGTTACCCACCCTCGTTGAGGCTGCCCAAACGGCTTCGAGGAGAAAGACCCGGATAAAGGGTACAGACTGACTGTTCGGAACTTCAACAGGCGATCCAAGCCCGGATCAGGGATCGCCTTCCTCAGCAAACTTCAATCGTTCATTTTTCTTAATTTAAGTGGACATGACAGTAGGTGGTATAGTAGGTGATCCAAATAGAATACACAATGTCATTAAATCAGATTCATCCATTCCCCTCTATTCATTGTGGACGTTCGTTATTAAGGCCATAGTGACCACCTTCTCGCTGAGTAGGAACTGGGAGCAGCATCCAAAACAACTGGTGGACCTGTCAGAAAAACAGTTTGGTGGAAAGTTGCCATGCCACTCGCCCTGGCAGTCCTCAACGTGTTAAGGTTTTCTTTTCCCCATCCTCTCGGTTTTTGATTGAGAGGACACGATGCCACAACCGCTCTGATCGATGAGTGTCACCTTTTAATGAGACCAATATTGATCCGAATTGTCGTTAGGCAGAGGTGATCCCTGTTGGATAAAAATGGAACAACCACAACATCATATCCCGATTTCGACCTACCGTCTCCAGTTCAATCACTCGTTCACCTTTAACGATGCGGCGAAGCAGGTTCCTTACCTTCAAGCATTGGGGATCACTCACTGTTATGCTTCGCCCTATTTGAAAGCGGTGCCAGGAAGTCTCCATGGGTATGATGTGGTCGATCCCGCAAGTTTGAATCCTGAAATTGGCAGTAAGGATGATTACCAGAAATTTGTTCAAATATTGAAAACCCATGGCATGGGACACATTTTGGACGTGGTTCCCAACCATATGGGAATCACGCATCCTGCCAATCTTTGGTGGCAAGATGTATTGGAAAATGGCCCAAGTTCCCGATACGCTAAGTATTTCGATATTGATTGGGCCCCGGTCAAGGAAGAACTTGAAGATAAGGTCCTGCTCCCCATTCTGGGAGATCAATATGGGATCGTTCTCGAAAACCAAGAAATTCAACTCTGCTTCAAAGATGGATTCTTTTACCTTCAATATTTCGATAACCGGTTACCTCTTGATCCTGGAACGTGGGAACCCATTCTTTCATTCAGGCTTGAGGAACTGGCTGAAGCCCTATCGGAAACCGATGCCCATCTTCAGGAACTCAAGAGTATTATCACCTCGCTTTCACACCTCCCTCAAAGAACAGAAGATGATCCCCAGCGAATCGAAGAACGCTACAGAGAAAAGGAGGTAATAAGCCGAAGACTGCTCACCTTAACCCAAGAAAGCCCATCTATCGCTTCATTTCTTCAGGAAAATCTCCTACAGTTCAACGGGAGCAAGGGAAATTATTCAAGTTTCGACAGGCTCGATGGCTTGGTCAGCAATCAAGCCTATCGGCTGGCATATTGGCGAGTTGCCGCAGAAGAAATTAACTACCGTAGATTTTTCGATATCAATGAATTAGCGGCAATTCGGATCGAGGAATCGGAAGTCTTTAACGAAATTCACCAATTGGTTCTTCAGTTTCTCCAAGAAGGATCTCTGACGGGAATCCGAATTGATCATGTAGATGGATTGTATGATCCCCGGGCTTACCTCCGCCAATGGCAACTGTGGGCCGAAAAACACCTGAGCCAAACAGCCGATGCGAAAGGGCGTTTCCTTTTTATCCTCGTTGAAAAAATTCTTGGGAAAAATGAGCCCCTGAGTGAAGATTGGGCTACTCATGGGACAACAGGCTATGACTTTTTGGCATTGCTGAATAACATCTTTATTCAAACAGAAAATAGACGGGCCTTTGATCAGATCTATGCTCGATTCATCAAACATTCATTTGAATGGGATGATCTGGTGTACCGTTGCAAAGAACTTATCATGAGTAGCTCCATGTCGAGCGAAATCAACGCGCTAGGCCATCAATTAAATTTGCTCTCGGAACGGAATCGGCGTACTCGGGATTTTACGTTGAACAGTCTGATTCATGCCGTCCGAGAAATTATTGCGTGTTTTCCGGTTTATCGCACCTATGTCACCCCTCCTCCCTCAGAGGAGGTGATGGATCGTGATCGTGCCTACATCCGACTAGCTGTGGCTCGTGCGAAACGACGAAATCCTGCGGTCAATAATCTCGTATTCGACTTTATTCGAACGCTCTTGCTGAAATTGCCCGGGGAAGGATCGGAATGGAATTGGGACGACGCCTGTCCTTTTGTCATGAAATTCCAACAAACCACCAGCCCGGTCATGGCAAAAGGCGCGGAAGACACGGCGTTTTATATCTACAACAGGTTAGTTTCGCTGAATGAAGTCGGTGGCGAACCAGATCAATTTGGCATACCGCTTCAGACTTTTCATGAACGAATCTCTGAACGGCAGCACAAATGGCCACATGGCCTTTCAGCCACCTCCACACACGATACCAAGCGAGGAGAAGATATCCGGGCTCGACTTAATGTTCTATCTGAAATCCCGAAAGAATGGCACAAGCATTTAGCGCTTTGGCATCGACTGAATAAAAAAGCCAAAACTACCGTTGAAGACCAGATCGTCCCGGATCGAAATGAAGAATACCTCTTGTACCAAACATTATTAGGATGTTGGCCCTGCACGGATCTTGATGATCAAGGCTATCAAGAATTTACTGAACGAATACAAAACTATATGATCAAGGCATTACGGGAGGCCAAGGTTCATACGAGTTGGCTCAATCCCGACGATTCCTATGAATCCGGCATTCGAAGTTTTATAGCCGCCATCCTGGCCAGACCTCGACAAAATGCGTTCTTGAACGATTTTCTGCCCTTTCAACAGGAGCTGGCTCGTTACGGCTTTTACAATTCGTTATCCCAGGTACTTCTCAAAATCACTGCCCCCGGCATCCCCGATTTTTATCAGGGGACGGAACTCTGGGATCTCAACCTGGTTGATCCCGACAACCGACGGCCGGTGAACTATGAGCACCGCCACCAGTTGCTTGAAGAAATGAAGTCCTCCTTGGAACCGGAAGAGAAGATAGCGCGTCTGCGGATGGCTCTTGAAAACCCCCTTGATGGCAGAATCAAGTTCTTGGTCACGATGATGGCGCTGCAGTTCCGTCGAGAACAGGCGCCATTGTTCCTCCATGGGAGCTATCAGCCATTGGAGACCTATGGACAAAAATCCCAACATCTTTGTGCCTTTGCAAGGATGAAAGACGGTGAATTCTCCCTGACCCTCAGCCCCCGCTTTTTTACAGGTCTGGTTTCCGATCCGACGACGCTCCCTATCGGCGAAGCAGTGTGGGAGGATACCCGAGTTTTACTTCCTCCTGAATGTGCCGGCTCCCAATTTCAGGAGATCCTCACCGGCAGGATTGTGAGTCCTGAGCACCAAGAGGGAAAGCCTAGCCTACCGGCAGCCTTCGTGTTCGAACATTTTCCCGGCGCAATTCTGAAACGTAGTTCGTAAGTTCATGGGGAGCCGGTCACCACACCAAATCACCTCGAACGAGCAAACAAAAAGATCAGGCCAAAAGCTACTACCCCAAGAATTTTTGCCCTTTTGAAAAGGTGTTTAAGAGGGGTTAGCGAATAAGTTGTATTAACAAATTTTTTGGAAAAATGTTTAATCTTGTCGAAATTCAAGCCCCTTGGTTTTGCCTCTGATTCAATGGCAGGTGCCGTCATACATTGGACCGTGGGTATTCCCCCATCGGTATGACCATACTCCCTATTGGCTATTGGTTAGCCGTCCTTCAACGATCACTTGTCGCGTGATGATTTCACTCATCAGCAATTCAATTTCCTGATACATGAGCCTAATGGCATTGGAAAGCCGGCTCAGGATCGCCGCTCTGGCAAGTAAGTCATCAGTTTTGTAGATGCCGCCATCACTCAATAAGAGCTTGAGTCGTTCTTGCTCCTCTGGGGAACCCTTTTCCCCTAACAATCCTCTTCCATACCATTGCGCAATCATATGTTCTCGCAGGCTTCGATGTTGTGGATCGTCTGGTTGCTCAGTGTTTAAATATAACCAAACAGGTTCGGGAAAAATATTTGAGTGCTCAGGATTCATCCATAATTCCCGTAACAAATTACGGGTATGCAGAAACTCCTCTGTAGTCACATTATATAGAGGAGCCCCTCCGAACAGGGTTTCGACGACACCACTCGTGATGGAAATGGCTGCGCCAGGTGCCGGGTTTGATGTTGCAAGTGACAGGGCCCCACCGGCAATAGAAGAGAGGCCAGCGGCAACTAGCGCAATCTGAGTTTGGCGTTTCGCTCTTAAATTTTCGGCAGCGACGAGGCGGGCGGCTTCCCGTTGAGCTCGATCTTCTTCGCAGTCGGCTTCAGCCGCTGCACTCGCAACCTTCAGCGTACCAAACATAATTCGGTGAACGATCTCCTCACGGACGGCCAGGAGCTGCAAGGTAACCCTTTGTTGTTGTTGTTGTTGTTGTTGAGTCCTTTGACCTTCCAGTTCAACAAGTTCTCCCAAAAGTGGAATAAGGCCAAGGGGTTTGGCAATCCTCAGGGCTGTGAGAGAAAACGCTGTAGAAAGGTCCTTCGGAATAGGCTCTCTTTTAGAAAAGTCGTTCGTTTCTTTGGCTTCAGTCGGGGTTAAAGCACTCAGGGTCAAATGAGGACGTGGTGGGTCACAACGGATTGGAAGTGTTTTGACAGGCACATCTTCTATAAGCAGAAATGGAGTTACACAACCCGACGTGAAAGTAAGGAGCACACACCACAAAAGGAGAGGATTCATGTGTTGCAGAAGACTAACGCCTCTTTCCACCCCCTGATTGAAACGAAAAATGATAAATAATCCTTTCTCTCTTACGGTAAACAGGCTCTTTTCAGATTGATTCAAGGAAAGCTTCACGTAACCCATTCAAACTTTTAGAACCGAACAACAATCTACAGCCTCTTGCACTAAGGTGCCTCGAATCGAGGTGTTTCCGGGCTTGGGACCTGAAACGGTTCCGGCTTTCCAAATGGCAGGGTCTCAACATATAAAGAGGTTGAGGGAAAAGCAAAGCCCGCGCCATGATGTTCCACAATCTCTTTAATCTTGTAAGCCAACTTTTCCTTGATGGCTAACCACTCTCCCCAATTCGTAGTTTTTGTAAAACAATACAGCATGACGTCGATACTCGACGCGCCAAAGGAATCCACAAAGACAAAGGTTTTGGTTTTTGAGGGATCAGTTTCAAAGTCGGAATTTCCATGGAGATATTCTAGAGTATCGCTGATAATGTTCCTCAATTGGTCATGAGTTGTGCGGTATTCCAACCCAATGGTCCAATAAATTCGCCGTTGGGTCATTCTGGAAAAATTAATCAGCGCTTCGCTCGCCAACTTGCTGTTAGGAATATTCACGAGGGCCTTATCGAATTGCCGGACCTTCGTGGCCCGAAATCCGATATCCTCTACGATTCCATCGACGTCGGAAGTCCGAATCCAATTTCCCTTTTCAAATACACGATCCAGAAAGATTGTCAATCCGGCAAACATGTTCTTGATAAGGTCCTGAGCGCCTAACGCCACCGCCATGCCCACCAGTCCCAAACTACCCAAGACCGCCGCAACGTTAAATCCCCACTCTTGAAACACCGCGGCAAGCCCAAGAAGAAAAACCAAAACTTTTGCGAGCTTGACGAAAAAGCTCTTCATGGTTTCTTGCATTCCTTCACTCCCAAATAGGCCGATGCCTCGATCGAACAAAGTCGACAAAGGTGTGAGGGCTCGAAATAGAGCCCAAAAGATTGTGAAGGCAATTAAGGACCGAACAATTTTGTCAAAGAAACCAGATACGGTGTCGGGAAGGGAAATTATTTGTCCTGCGAAATACAGGCCAATGACTACGAAGGCAAATTCCAATGGTTTTTCAATTGCCTCAAGGATTAAATCGTCTAAATCCGTTTTAGTTTTTCGGGTGACGGATTTAAGAGATGAGGTGACGAATCGATAAAAGAGACGTCGTGCAAAGAGGAACACAAAAATAACAACGAATGCGGTGATAATCTCTCCCAAGTTCACTCCCAACACGCCCGTTTGCCACACCTGGGCGACTTCTTTGCTAAATCCTTCTAACGATTGCATGTCAACTCCGTTTTTATTAGTGAGGGACAAGGTCTGCAAAAAGCCCTATCGACCTTGATCTAGTATAAACTATTGATTGATATCAGCCCAACCAGCTTTACCTTATCAGTTACCATACCTTGGAGAAATGGGCACACGACAATTGTTTCACCGGCTATTTTCATTATGTTGGTGATTTTGGACTACAGAACTCGTTACTTCTTTTCTGTCGAATCTAAGAGTTTGCATTCTAATGAATCTGAAAAAGTTGAAAACTTCACATGACTCTCGTGTGGAATACCTTACATTTCATTCAATCGCTTGTGAATGAATACCAGTCAATTCCTTCTTTATTTACTGGAAATTCTAGACATAATAAGTTAGCCTATATGAAAATGTCAGAGATTATGAGCTATCTTTTCCCATAGCGAACAGTCAGGGGGACTGTCCACCAAATAATTTTAAGAAAGGAGACTTATGGCTATTAAAAAAAAGGTGGCTAAAACAGCAAAAAAAGTATCCCAAAAGGTAACGAAGGCAAAAGGCACCGCGAAAAAAAAGACCGGGACAGCTATCAAAAAGGCTAAAAGGAAGGTTGCCCCGAAAGTAAAAAAGGCTTCTCAGTCCATTTCGAGGTCCAAGAAGAAGGTGTCGCAACTAAAGCGGAAAGGGGAAAAGAAAGCTGGGGCCGCATTAAAATCGACAAAAAAAAAGACCAGAAAGATTGGGGGTAAAGCAAAGAAGGTAGCGAAAAAAACCGGTAAGGCCGTCGGAAAAGCCGTTGGTAAAGCTTTGGGGGCCGTTGAACGAGTTGTTCAACAAGCCGGGCAGATGAAGCGATCATTAATGTCATGAACTGAAACGTCGTTCGCCAGCCCAATAGGCGAAGATTTCCAGGGGGAAAACCCAGGCATCCAACGACCTGATGTGAATATCATTTTTTGTGTCTTACGAGATGTGATCCCACTCCCTAACGCTTATCACATCAAACATTCGGAATAACCTACACGACACCTACCCCCACTCTTCTCTTCCTGCCGGGCTTGGGGATGATGGTTTTTGGTTTTCTCGTGATTCTCATCAGGACAAATGACGGGACAGTCCATAGACTGTCCCCACGTTGATGCCATTCAGGTCTCACCCTTCGGTAATTTGAATTTTCCTTGGTTTGGCCGGTCCCACCTTGGGGAGGGTTACCCGCAAGACTCCATTGGTTAAACTGGCTTTTATATTGGCCTGATCAATCACTTCCGATAAGGTGAATTGTCGAAAGTATCGACCCGTTTCAAACTCCTGCAGAATAAACTCCTCTTTTTCCGGCACGGCGACCAATGGAACCCCCGATAGGGTGAGCACATCCTCTCGCAGATCAATACTGATATCTTCAGATTGGACCCCGGCCATGTCCGTGATAATCGTGAGAGCCTCTTCATCTTCAAAGATGTCCACTCGAGGGGAATAAACCCGACCTGGGGTGGTATGTTCTCTGGGTGATTGAACTTCTTGCTTTTCCTGTCGATTGATATCCTGAACTTGGGTTGCCATAATTCATTTCCTCCTGTATGACATGACCATCGAACGTACTCATAACCTTTCTCAAGGATGGTCATGCCGGGGTTACCTAATAAGCCTCTATTTCGATCTTCTTGGGTTTCGCACTTTCAGCTTTGGGCAACACGACCATTAAAATACCATGCCGGTATTTGGCTTGCACTTTCTCGGCCTGAACATCTGTCGGGAGATTTAACTGCCTCCGGAACTTCCCGGCCTCCCGTTCTCTTCGATGATATCTCACACTTTGACTTTCAGTGGGGATTTTCCTTTCACCCGACACTGTTAGGCTACGGCCCGTCACTGAGACATCCAATTCCTTGAGAGACATCCCCGGAACTTCTGAACGCACGTAATAATTCTCCTGATCATGAGACACATTCAGGAGGGGAAAGATCCCGGCCGACCTATCAACCCCCTCTTCGGATACTCGTCCATTGAGTAATCGATCCAGATCCCTCCGCAAACGATCTAATTCCGAGAGTCTACCCTTCCCTCCCTCAAAGGGCCAACCTTCAAATCTTTGAATAGCCATAATGGTTCCCTCCATTTTGAAAACCGGTATCTCACTCTTGACCACTCAACTCCGCTTGGGTTCCCGTATACCCTCGAGGTTTTATAAAAAACCCTTTTCGACATTCTTAATAATGTCAAATTTTTTTTTGTCAAGAGGGTACATCCACATTAATTGAATGTAATGGAAATCATGAATGATGCCAAAATTGCCGCAGTTTTGGCCGGAAAGTTCTAAAACCCCATCGGGAAATGCCTCAGGCTTTATTTAAAACCTTACGGGGCTTTCAACGACCAAGACCTAAGGGAGCCATCCGGAAAGTTTGGATGGCTCCCTTTGCCTCCCCGAAGAGGTTGGAGTGTACGTTATTGAATCATGATGCGGCGGGGTTGGGCTTTTTCGTTTTTGGGGAGGATAACCGTTAACATCCCGTCAGTGAATGAGGCTTGGGCCTTGTTCCACTCCAGGTTGGCGGGGAGCTTAAAGGAACGCACAAAGTTATTCTTTGAGACTTCTCGAATGAGGTATTTTCGTTTTTCACCGGCCTCATTATTCTCCATCCCTTGCCGGCCTTTTACGGTCAGAGTTCCATTTTCAATTTCAAGGTTGACATCTTGGGTCTGCCAGCCAGGAAGGGCTAGTTCGATACAAAATCGGTCTGATTCTTGCCAGACATTACAAGCCGGAACCCAGTTGGACACTGGATGGCCGACCTTCCGAACAGCCTCGTTCAACAAGCGATCAATTTGGTCATTAAATGGACCATAAGCGGTGAGAGTCATAATAGGGTCCCTCCTTTCTGATTGGTGGTGAATCATGTTATTGCCTTTTGGCTTAAAGATAATTTGGTGAAGAAAAAAGTCAAGAGGCCAATTTGAATCGCCCCATTTTTTTGGCAATGGGATTTCCCCGGCACCACGCGTCATCCTTTTTCATCCGTGCCCAGGTCCGGTTTCCCGACACGGCTCTTTTTCCGGAAATGTCAGCTAGCACTGTTCCCTTTGCCCACTTCAAAAAAAAGGAGGGGATGCCATGGGCCCCTCCTTTTTCAATTCCTCCTATTCCTGGTTAGTGGTTGACAGTTGCAGTGTCACATTCATTTCCTTAATCACTTTTGATCGCTTGTGGAAGCTGGTGAGGCTCCTTCGTCCTCACCGTAGACCACATTTGGTCGATTTTCCCTTTTCGGGTTTATCGCGTGGGTATCGTGGAACCTGGCCGCCTGCTCAACAGCCACTTCCGCGGCAGGGGCAGACCGCCCAGGGTCATTCGCGGTGGGTACGCCCATGACAGGGTCTTTGGAGGCCCCCATGGGATAGCCCGGATGTTTGGGGAGCATGGCCGGGTTCCCAAATGCCGATGTTCCCATCAACAATATCGACACCATCAAGAGTGCAACAAGAGTAATTTTTTTCATGGTATTTCCTCCTTTCTATCTTGGTGGAAACCAGAAATAGGAAGGCGGGAGTACGCCAATGATCCTGAATAGAATGCCATCAGATTCCTAGTTTAGGCTGCTATTCGCTCCGCACCGGGGTGAATGGTTCGGGGATTGGTGAACGACCCTGCTCCCTCTCCGGAGATAGGTGCCTCTCCGGCCAAGAGAACGGTGATTGTCACCATGATCCCTGCCATGAGTCCCAACACGGCGATCAGTCCTTCAATAATACCTCCCATAACCTTCACCTCCTTTCACTGGGAATTGAAATTTTCTGTTGAATCTTAACTTGGTTTGTAAATAATTTTTTTCAGAAAAAAGTCAAGGGGGGAGGGATTTTCCAGCGACGACTTTCGTGCACCGGTTATTAGAAAGAACCTTGACTTTCTAGGAAGTCGAATTATGTTGATAGTGTGGATTCAATCTGTCCGAATACCCAGGAACGCAGTCATTCGATAACTAGTGAAAGAAAGGAGGGACACTATTATGGAGCTTAAAAACTTACTGACTCCTTGGAATTGGTTTAAAAAAGAAGAAGAGCAACAAACAGTACGGGCTTACAACCATCGCCAAGAGACGATATCTGATCATCCTCTCGTTCGCCTCCAGAGAGACCTTGATCAGTTGTTTGAGGATTTCTCTCGCGGGTTTCCGCTCTTGGGATTTCAGGATAGCGTGACTCAAGGGCGGGGCGGCCTTTTTCTTCCCCGCCTCGATATCGCGGAAAGTAAGAACCATTATACAATCACCGTGGAAATGCCGGGTATCGAAGAGAAGGACATCGAATTGACGTTAGACGAAGGCACACTCACGATTCGAGGCGAAAAAAAGAGTGAAAAAGAAGATTCCGACAACCAATATCATCGTGTGGAGCGGTCCTATGGACGGTTTCAGCGGGTTCTCTCATTGCCAACCGATGCAGATGAAGACAACATTACGGCGAAATTTAAGAATGGAATTCTAACCCTTACCGTGGGCAAAAACCCAAAGACTGTTTCCTCTGAACGAAAAATTAAGATCGCCTAATACATCACCGTTATTCTCCTCTTCAGGAATCCCTCGGCGCTGATTTCATGCCAAGCTCAGCGCCGGGGCAGGCTATACACCAACAACTCCCATTCCAATCCCCTAGAAAACAGTAACCCTTTCCCTTGACATGCGCTTTTTTGGGCGAACTAGTAGATAGAACTTTTTCTAGGTCTGACATGGAGTTTTCTCTCAAGCCAATCCATCATCATTAAAAAGTCGATTTCTCATCGTGGCATCTTCTGGGCCCTCTTCATGCATGGTCGCGATCCCTGATCGGAACTGGAAAGTAAGGGTATTTCGAACCATTAATATGATTAGGTTTTATCAATGTATATTGAATTAATTTTCAATTTGTCATTGTATCGAAAATGCTTATCTGTATATCGGACACGATAAATCGAAATTAAATGAAATCAAATAGGAATTGGAAGGGCCGAAAATTAAAAAAAGACACACGATATTTCAAGACAGGAGGTGCACTATGAAACTATTGACGATGCTGATAGCCACGATGTTTCTTTTGGTTTCGCCAATTAGTGTGGCTACAGGTGATACTAAGAGTCCCAGCACTCAATTAGGAATTTCAGAATGGAGTCAAGTGACTGCTGATGATCACCTGACTACCGCCCAAACCCTTGAACAAAAGGTAGCCACTCTAGAGGCCAAAATAATAAAAATGGCGGAGAAGGTCATTGAATATGACAGGAAGCCCTATCTGGATACAAAGGGTTTCCGACGGGACAGTCTCAAGCGAATCATTGGATCAACTCTGAAGGAGATTAAAGAACTTCAAAAACGTATTGCCTGGCATCGAACAGAGGCGTCCAGATTGGCGGAAGTAAATGAGCCCGTTCCCGACGAATCCAAAAATGGGAAGAATGGAATTCGGAAAGGAAACACCTCATCCTCATGATACAGATTTTTGGCAACATCCTATGAAAAAAAGAATTCGGTTCGTAACAAAGCTATCTCAGGTGGGAAATATTTTCCACCATAATTGATTGAAAGGAGGAGAGACTATGCTTTGGGAAGCAAGTATCGCGATGTTAACGTTAATGGGATTGTTGTGGGGTGCCGCCGTTTGGTCCTCCTACCGGGAGGAGTCTGACAAGGAGGTCCATTCGGGCTATTCCCAAGGAAGGAAAGCTGCATAACCCTATCGGATTGGGAGCCGGGCCTGTTTCCATGCGGGGAGTGCCTGTTCGCAGCTTACAGAAATGACCAACTTTCCCCCATAGTCTGGCAAGTCGCCCTTCGAGCGTCCGGCTCTCACTCTCTGTTCATTTATTGCTGACGGAGCCCAAAGGTGCGCTTCTTGGCCAATTCCGAAATCGCCACCACCTCCGGGTGCTTAAGCCGACGATCGACCGTATGAGCGAAAAAACGTTCCTTGACGTTTATCACCTCTCCCACAACTTGAACTTGATATTGGCGGCAGATTTCTTTCTCCATAATGGATGAACCTGGGAAAATACCGCGTCCGGCTTTCCCAAAGGCCTTTTGCATCGCGCTATCTTCAAATTCCCCCACAACATAGGGATGAATATCATGTAGTGCAAACCAGCCGTCTAAATCCCGTCGGAGTCCCGTTGTGATTTTGGGCAGGAGCAACGGCGCGCCATCTAATGATTCGGGATAGCCTTTGCGATAGTGTTTGGCCATGTCGGGCGAGGCGAAGAGGAGGACCTTTGATTCTCCCAGGAGATGGCTATATGCGTGAACCCGGACTGTCGAGGGAACGGGGGTATCGGCCAAGACTAAATCAAGCTCATGGATGGCCAAGCTCGCCAAAAGCTGTTCGAGTTTTCCTTCCTCGCAGACAAGGTAGGTCGGAATGTCTGAATTCAACGCAGCCTCCAAAAGTTCATAGACCACCATTTTCGGCAACGAATCGATGACCCCAACGGTGAGGCGACGAGGGTGATGGGGGGACTGCCCTTTTAGAGCATTGGTCATTTCGCGGCCGAGCGAGAAGATCTCATCGGCATATCGATACACCAAACGTCCGGCTTCCGTGGGAACCAGTTTTCTGGGCCGTCGAGTGAACAGTTTTTGGCCGAGGGAATCTTCTAAGGCTTGGAGTTGCGTACTAATCGTAGGTTGGGAAAGATTCAATTCTTCACAGGCATCCTTGATGCTTCCCTTGCGGACGACAACCCAAAAATATAGGAGATGGTGATAATTAAGCCAATCCATTCCTGCTCCCTATAAGGTAATGGGAATGGGTCCCCTAGCTAATACTTAATTGTTATTTCTTGAGTTTGAGCGGTCCGGTTGCCCCTTATCCCCGCAATATGCAGCGAAAGCAAGGCTTATTCGAATAAACCAATAAACCATTTGAGTGTCAGAGCAACGATCAAGATCACTCCACCAATAACCCCAAGAGTGACAAGTTCAAGCATGGGTCGCCTCTTAAGACATCGAAGATCGCTTGTAAGTCTCCATAAGGATTTGGGTAACCGTGAAAACCCTATTCGCCACCCTTTCCTGCAACGGGCCAGCCCTATCACAATCAGCAAGTATGGCGTTCTCTCTCAACTTCCCAGTGAATATTCTTAATAACACCGACTTACTCAAAGTCACCCCCTGAAAAAAATTTTATCCTCGGCTTCAAAATCTTCACAGTCAGCCCCACTTAACCTGTCATTTGTCTTTCCTAATTATTTTTTAAAAAAAGTCAATACTCAGTTTTGCTCAAAATGTGGAGCCACCTTGAGGGTGCTTGCCCATCTGAATGTACTCTGGTTCAGTCAATCTCTCAGGAGGAAACAGCCGTTTCCTGATGTGAACTCATTTGAGACTTTGTTCTTCATATAAAGCACCAATTCACGTATCTTTGAAGAAATTTTATATTAGAATTCTGTACCTCTTCTTTTTTTCTTTTGAGAACTTAAACTCTCAATCGACCACTTCCTTTCTCACCAAGATACATTTTTATCTGTTTGGATACATATGGTATGTGAAGGCGGTGAAGAGCCACCTCCCTGACGCCATCAATTTTTCCTTATTCCAATCAATACCTTCAAAGATTTATGGGACTATAGAATTTTCACCGAATCCTCCTGGCACAACTGTTGCTTTAGGCAGGAGTATGAGAGGGTACAGACACCTTCTTAAGGGAGAAAGTTTTTATGTTCTTGGATTTGATCACAGTAGGAACCTTGACCCTGGTAGCGGCACTCCTTGTGCTTCGGTTCGTATGGAAAGACCCTCGGTCATCGGGGCACTGAGGTCGAACTTGTCGATGGCCTCAGCCCATCATGAAATAGAGGAAGATGTCATTTCCTTTGTGAATGGGATTAGACGGTCACACTTTAGGTGCAACAACATTCTGTTTATCACTAACGGCATACAACCAAGAAGAGGATACCATGAAAAGGAAATTTGAACTCGTCGACGTCATCGTCTCGATAGGCATGGTCGCCACCTTGCTCGGAGCCTTCTCCTTCTTTCAGGTTAACCATGGCGGTGCTGTGTCTGTCACCAAAGCCTACAACCACATGACCAATCCCTCAATGAGCGTTCTGGTGCAATCGAAACTGCAACCGGCGATGGGGCAGGCCATTGTGGATCAGGCTATGCTTGAATGGCAGTTCGCGACTGATTTGAACCGGGAAGCCAGCAATCTTGCCGCCGCGATACGAGCGGCGGAGCGCCGGACTCGTGGAGGGTTGGACCAGATCGAAACACGGGCGGCGAAAATTGAAACTGAACATACCGCTCGCGTCCAGTATGTGATGGGCAGGACCATTATGGTGTTAACCAACCAGGGAATGCGAGCGGGTGCGCTTTCGATTGATAATCTTTCAAACTCTGTGAATGACCGCATCATCAAGGCCGCTCAGGAGAGGGGAAGGAAAATGGACAGCGCCTTTGCGAAGAATTGGCAACCCCGTCTCGGGCAAATGATTGTGCAAGCGGCCAAACTGGAAGGTCGGGTTTCCGAACGAGCTCAGGAACGAATAGGACAAGCGACGGTAGAAATGGCAAGTTCCCAGCATGCCTATCAGACAAAGCGAGCCGGAATCCAGACCCAGTTTAAAGCTTTGATGGCGGCGGCGGCGCGGACCGAAGGACAACCTGATCGCTTTTCTCGCTTACCCCAGAATGATGTGAATTGGCAGTGGGCAATGAGCATCCCAAATATGGCTCAAATGGAGATGGTTGAAGCCAGGACCCTGCCAGAGATCCCACTCAATTACCTGATGCTGGCCTCTGTTGGACTGGTGACCATGTTCTTTTTTGGCTTGACCTTACCTCGCGGAGGTCGAAAAGCTGAGGCTGTGGTCAAACGGATGGAGGATCGGAAGCAGAAGAGATACCGGAAAGCTGTCTAAAGGAATGAGATTCTCAAAATATTAGGTCATAAATCTTGCAAACAAATGGTAGCGCAGCAGAGCCCATCAGTGACTATTCCCGACCTTCTTGGGACTCTGCTGCCCGTTTACTAAAAAAGATGAGCCAGCGTTAATATTTCAAACGAGATCTAGCCCTTATTACCCCGATCAGTTCTCTCCACAACACCCGGACTCAAATTGCTGCCGCTGACGGAAGGCGGCGGCACAAGTCACGCAGAGTCGTACCAGGGAATGGGTTCCTTCGTCGAAAAAAGGCGTTCGCCAGTTGGCTACTCGGCCACAGTCTGAACAAGCTCCTTGCCTCTGTTTAGCCTGAGCTATGTTCTGTGTGAACATCGGTCTATTTCCTTTCTGTTGTCGAATTTACTGGACATGCCGGATCACCCCGATCACAATCCCTTCGATTCGAAAGTCATCTGTTGATTTCACACGAATCGGTTTCAAGGCCGAGTTCTCAGGATGTAACTCAACCTCACTCTGTTTGCGGTAAAACTTCTTGAGGGTCGCCTCCTGATTGAGGAGGGCGACCACGGTCTGTCCATTCCGCGCTGTTGCCTGCTTCTGCACAATCACAAGATCGCCGGGAAGGATGCCTTCATCACGCATCGACTCCCCCTTCACTTTCAGCGCGAACGTCTTCCCATCCCGCCGCATTGACGGGGGAACTTCAATAAACTCAGTTTGAGGAATTGGTTCAATGGGGTCGCCGGCAGCAACCAGACCGGCCATAAGGATACGAGGGGAAGCCGTGAGTTGCGTGACCGCCATTTGCACCGACCCCGGAATTTTGTGTGTCCCGCATTCGTAGCGGGTGATGGTCATGCGGGTGGTGTGCAATTGTTCGGCGAGTTGTTCCTGGGTCAATCCTAGGACTTTACGAGCCTGCTTGAGTTCGTCCGGGATCATGTAACGAATCGTTACATAAAAAAGTACCCTTTGTCAACTCTTTAGAATCCCCTACTCTGAGACTTGGATTGGGCAGGCTACACCCAAACCACATACGAGTGTATCAGAAACCATTTTTGGTACCTTGGAATAGGACTATTCTGATCACACCCTGTGCGACCCTGTGCATGTGGAAAAAGAGGAAGGAATGTTTCCCCCCCCTCTCAGGCTGGAGAGGACTGCGTAAAATTCACCGAATAAATTGAGGATTTACTGATCCCCTTACAAAATCAAGGGAAACCCCGTGCCATGGATTGGAAAGGATAAGTAAAAATATGGCGCGTTGAAAGGGGAAAGGCATGACCGGACCAAGCCCGGCAGCCGAAATTTGTCCGAGTTCCTCATCCGAAAGCGGTTTGATTTTAAGCCCCTTTTCAAAACTTGGAATTGGAGGTTTCTTCTGGACCTGCATTTCTGTTTTTAATAAATCTGGTTCCGACGGCCTTACTCCCTGGGCAACCACCAGGGAGGCTTCCAGGATCATTTATCCACTCATCACCGCTGTCAGGATTACCGTCCGCATAATCCCCCCCTTTTCTGGAGAATCAGAATTACAATTTGATATGCAGCAAGCACAGTGCCATTTTATATGTGCGCAATACTTTCATGAAAACTGGAATTTTTACCCTTTACACGCCCGATCTTTCCGATTTGAATGATCCCTTCTATCAATTGAGATACACCTGTTTTCTTTCTGGATACGCTCCCGGGAGTTTTCGTCCATACCGGTGTTTCCCTTCACATATGAGGCTTCGCTCGCGACAATCCGAGATTAGAGCAGACCAAGAAAATGGCCTGTGGGTTAAAGAATGAAAATGGGATACTCTATGTGTGAGGAAAGGAAGAAGGAGGGTACAATGACGGACAGAAGATAATAGGAAGTAGGATTTTTGGTGTGGTAAAAGCCGGTGATTAGGAGTTTCAGTTTCTCTGCCGTAACGTTTCAGGCTTAATCCCCATGTTCGGTTTCAAATCGTTTGCACTGACAGAAGACACCCGGACTTTACAAGTTGTCGCGCCGCCTGGTAGAAAATCTTCGTAGTGTATGTGTTTCTGAAGGGCCCGAGGGAATATGCGCTTTTGTCTCTTTTGATATTTTGAAAATTCATTTTCTCTGCCGTACTTGTTTGGCTTGCTGCCGGACGGGCCTCTTCCGCTATGTTGGAGGAAGCGGTGGATGAGGGGATTATCTCCGAACATTCGTACGGTTGCCGCCTCGGTTTGTGGGATCACATGGTGAATGGTATGTGGAGATGACACCAACACCCTTTATCGTGGATTTATGTGGAAATTCGTTTTCACAGATGGTGTCTTTTTTAACACGGAGTTCGGTCTCGCCGTACACAACGGCGAAAAATAAACCGATGGCGACCAAAAGAAAGCGTTCGGGTCCAGGGTGCTGTTCAGAGTTCCGATAGAAATTGGGGCAACCTTCGGAACACGCCACCGCATCTCTATTCTTTCCGATCCTATATCGCATGCCTATCTAGACGATCCCAACCAAAGACTCGATCCCTTGGGGGTGCGCTATGGATTTCAATTTTGATGAAACAACCGTGTGCCCTTTCCGTATTTGAAAGCGATCCGGAATGGCTGCAATCGTCCCATCGATGGAGGAGGCATGCCGACACTTCTGAAACGAACCCTTCACGCTCTTTTGCTGGCGGTACTCGTTCTGACCCCGTTATCGGCGGTTTCCGAAACGGTTGCCATCCCCATCTTCATCACCTACCCGCAACTTCGGTTTTTCCTTGTGCAGGAGATGTTTAAAGGGCCGGAGAATACGGCCCAATTTGTGCTGGATGACACCGGTTGCGCCTCGGTTACCTACTCGGAACCGCATCTCGCTACCGAAGGCCAATTGCTCCGCATGGACGTCGCCACCCTTGCGACCATTGGCATCAACACCACCGTCGGCTGCATGACGATTGGTTATTGGAAAGGACGAACCGTTGTCAAAGGCAAACCGGTAATGGTTGACGGCCAGCGGTTGTCGGCGGAGTTCAGGCTGCAGACGGCCGAGCTCTTCGACCAACAGGGTCATCGGTTCTCCGCCACGCCCGTCCTGCAGGCATTCGAAAAGCAGTTACATCAGGCGTTGAGCAATCTCAGAATAGATCTGAGTCCCGAGGCAGATCGGTTGAAAGAATGGCTGCCCTCCGTGCTGCCGCGTTATTCGGCCGACCGATTGTCCCGAATGGTCGACAGCTTGCGAATCGGTCACATTTCGGTGCAGCCCGAAGGTCTGGATGTTGGACTGACCATCGACGTCGATAAGATGCCTCAGGAAGGGCCGGAACCGGCACTGAATGCTGTTGAAATGGCGCAGTTGGAACAAACCTACCGCAGCTGGGATGCTTTTCTGACCTTCGTCGTCAAGCAGGCGGCCGCAGCTACCCAATCGGAGGCCCTTCGTTCCGCTCTGCTGGAAATACTTCTTGATGCGCGTTTCGAAATCAAGGCCGTTCTCGTTGCAGACGCTCGCAGCGACACCGACCCGGTGAAGAAACTTTTTGTTCGTAGCTGGCAGCGTCTGGAACCGGTGATGCGCGAAATCAGTGTCCAAGCGCCTGAGCAGAATCCGGTGCCTTTTTTATCGTTTATGACAGCGGCCGACGCCCTCATGGCACTGGAACGGCTCGGTCCCGGAGTCGGTTTGGACATTTCTATTGACGGGCTGCGACGTCTGGCCCGCTTGCTCCAAGACAATCCAAGCCTCGATCCGCTGCAATTTTTGCACGCAATCGATCCGAAGCTTCAAAACCTTTTCCATTTTGGAATTCCGGAAGATACCGGTCCGCCCGAACAACCGCAGGGTTTCGATCTGCAGCTGGTCCCGTCGGCTTTTGCGGCCACTTCGATGGATCGACTGAATCGCTGGGTTCCGACCGCCGACGAACTGGAACCCTATGTGCATGAGATTCGCCTTCTCTTGCTGAAGGAGGCTGATGCCCGAATTCGGTCATCAAAAATCACCGGCGAGCACGCCCGTGTTTTCCGCAAATTGATGCTTGCTGCTGCCTGGCAGGAAAGCTGCTGGCGTCAGTACGTTGTGCGGAAAAAGAAAATCGTACCGCTTGTTTCAAAGTCCGGGGACATTGGTTTGTTGCAGATCAACGAAACGGTTTGGCGCGGATTCTATTCCCGCAACAAGCTGCGGTGGGATATCACTTACAACGCCCGGGCCGGAGGCGAAATCCTGTCCAAGTTCATGGTCGATTACGCATTGAAACAGCAGGAGCATAAAAAGGCCGGCGGCCTGTCCAACCTGGCCCGGGCATCATACAGTGCATACAATGGTGGACCGTCTAAAGTGAACCGCTACCGCAGCAAGGGAATTCCGGCCGCGCAGAAAAAAATCGACGCTTCTTTCTGGGCAAAATATCAGCAGGTCAATCGAGGCCGCGAACTGGTCGTCTTGGAATGTTTAGGTGGTAAGGTGCCGGTCTTAGAGGCGGATGGGCCATTAAAGAACCCCGGGAGTGAAGCGTCTGGGGCAAAGCCTTTGGCAGGGCCCGAAAAACTGACGCACATCGAAAACTGTCGTTGGATCAGAAAACAAAACCCCAAACACATCACCCTTCAGTTGGCGGCGATGAGCAGCGAACAGGCGATAAAAGACCTGGTCGAGAAACAATCCCAACCAGGTACCTATGCCTTTTGTCGAATCAAACAAAAAAATCAGACCGTGTATATCGCCGTGTACGGCAGGTTTTCGAACCGTGCCGATGCCCAGAAAGCCGCAGCTCGTTTTACTTCATGGAAACCCTGGCTCCGAGAATTCGGCAGCATTCAAAAGGAAATGGCAAAATAATCGCAAGAGAGATCTAAGTTTTTGTGAGGATTTGAAAAAAAAGGTATTCAAATCGTGTTTTTTTGAACCACGAGATCCCTTTTAGAGTTCGAAGGACCTTCCAATCCCCATCATCGAATAGGCAAAACTAAGGAAATTATCAAAACGATCAATAAAATATAGCAGTTTGGTTTTTTTCACAATTTTCTTTATGGAAAGAAGCTTGCTCGATTTACGAAGGTCGTATTACCCTTGCAAGGGTTGGGGAAGAATTGTTGGGATGAGAGTGGTCTTATCAAAACAGCATTAACCGCAGGGAGGTATCAATGCGTTTCACCTTAATAATCATGACGTATTTATTGGCGATCCTCATCACTGGTCCGGTACTGGCGGATGCGAAACATTCAGCAAAACAGATGGACATGGAGGCCATGATGGAGGCTTACAAAAATTGACTATGCCTGGTGAGCCTCATAAATTATTCGCAAGTTTGGCGGGCAGTTGGACGACTCACAACAAAGAATGGATGGAGCCCGGGAAACCACCCAAAGAAACGACCGGATCCGCGGAAATGAAAATGTTACTGGGGGTCCGCTTTCTACAACAGGAGTTCACGGGCCAAATGATGGGGGCACCTTTCTCCGGAATCGGGATTGACGCCTATGACCACCTACCAAAAAAATATGTCACGATCTGGATGGATACCATGGGAACCGGAATTTTCATCATGGAAGGGGACGCCAGCCCTGATGGCAAGACCATTACTTTACACGGACAGCACGAAATGCCGGATGGTGTGCAATTGTTCGGCGAGTTGTTCCTGGGTCAATCCTAGGACTTTACGAGCCTGCTTGAGTTCGTCCGGGATCATGTAACGAATCGTTACATAAAAAAGTACCCTTTGTCAACTCTTTAGAATCCCCTACTCTGAGACTTGGATTGGGCAGGCTACACCCAAACCACATACGAGTGTATCAGAAACCATTTTTGGTACCTTGGAATAGGACTATTCTGATCACACCCTGTGCGACCCTGTGCATGTGGAAAAAGAGGAAGGAATGTTTCCCCCCCCTCTCAGGCTGGAGAGGACTGCGTAAAATTCACCGAATAAATTGAGGATTTACTGATCCCCTTACAAAATCAAGGGAAACCCCGTGCCATGGATTGGAAAGGATAAGTAAAAATATGGCGCGTTGAAAGGGGAAAGGCATGACCGGACCAAGCCCGGCAGCCGAAATTTGTCCGAGTTCCTCATCCGAAAGCGGTTTGATTTTAAGCCCCTTTTCAAAACTTGGAATTGGAGGTTTCTTCTGGACCTGCATTTCTGTTTTTAATAAATCTGGTTCCGACGGCCTTACTCCCTGGGCAACCACCAGGGAGGCTTCCAGGATCATTTATCCACTCATCACCGCTGTCAGGATTACCGTCCGCATAATCCCCCCCTTTTCTGGAGAATCAGAATTACAATTTGATATGCAGCAAGCACAGTGCCATTTTATATGTGCGCAATACTTTCATGAAAACTGGAATTTTTACCCTTTACACGCCCGATCTTTCCGATTTGAATGATCCCTTCTATCAATTGAGATACACCTGTTTTCTTTCTGGATACGCTCCCGGGAGTTTTCGTCCATACCGGTGTTTCCCTTCACATATGAGGCTTCGCTCGCGACAATCCGAGATTAGAGCAGACCAAGAAAATGGCCTGTGGGTTAAAGAATGAAAATGGGATACTCTATGTGTGAGGAAAGGAAGAAGGAGGGTACAATGACGGACAGAAGATAATAGGAAGTAGGATTTTTGGTGTGGTAAAAGCCGGTGATTAGGAGTTTCAGTTTCTCTGCCGTAACGTTTCAGGCTTAATCCCCATGTTCGGTTTCAAATCGTTTGCACTGACAGAAGACACCCGGACTTTACAAGTTGTCGCGCCGCCTGGTAGAAAATCTTCGTAGTGTATGTGTTTCTGAAGGGCCCGAGGGAATATGCGCTTTTGTCTCTTTTGATATTTTGAAAATTCATTTTCTCTGCCGTACTTGTTTGGCTTGCTGCCGGACGGGCCTCTTCCGCTATGTTGGAGGAAGCGGTGGATGAGGGGATTATCTCCGAACATTCGTACGGTTGCCGCCTCGGTTTGTGGGATCACATGGTGAATGGTATGTGGAGATGACACCAACACCCTTTATCGTGGATTTATGTGGAAATTCGTTTTCACAGATGGTGTCTTTTTTAACACGGAGTTCGGTCTCGCCGTACACAACGGCGAAAAATAAACCGATGGCGACCAAAAGAAAGCGTTCGGGTCCAGGGTGCTGTTCAGAGTTCCGATAGAAATTGGGGCAACCTTCGGAACACGCCACCGCATCTCTATTCTTTCCGATCCTATATCGCATGCCTATCTAGACGATCCCAACCAAAGACTCGATCCCTTGGGGGTGCGCTATGGATTTCAATTTTGATGAAACAACCGTGTGCCCTTTCCGTATTTGAAAGCGATCCGGAATGGCTGCAATCGTCCCATCGATGGAGGAGGCATGCCGACACTTCTGAAACGAACCCTTCACGCTCTTTTGCTGGCGGTACTCGTTCTGACCCCGTTATCGGCGGTTTCCGAAACGGTTGCCATCCCCATCTTCATCACCTACCCGCAACTTCGGTTTTTCCTTGTGCAGGAGATGTTTAAAGGGCCGGAGAATACGGCCCAATTTGTGCTGGATGACACCGGTTGCGCCTCGGTTACCTACTCGGAACCGCATCTCGCTACCGAAGGCCAATTGCTCCGCATGGACGTCGCCACCCTTGCGACCATTGGCATCAACACCACCGTCGGCTGCATGACGATTGGTTATTGGAAAGGACGAACCGTTGTCAAAGGCAAACCGGTAATGGTTGACGGCCAGCGGTTGTCGGCGGAGTTCAGGCTGCAGACGGCCGAGCTCTTCGACCAACAGGGTCATCGGTTCTCCGCCACGCCCGTCCTGCAGGCATTCGAAAAGCAGTTACATCAGGCGTTGAGCAATCTCAGAATAGATCTGAGTCCCGAGGCAGATCGGTTGAAAGAATGGCTGCCCTCCGTGCTGCCGCGTTATTCGGCCGACCGATTGTCCCGAATGGTCGACAGCTTGCGAATCGGTCACATTTCGGTGCAGCCCGAAGGTCTGGATGTTGGACTGACCATCGACGTCGATAAGATGCCTCAGGAAGGGCCGGAACCGGCACTGAATGCTGTTGAAATGGCGCAGTTGGAACAAACCTACCGCAGCTGGGATGCTTTTCTGACCTTCGTCGTCAAGCAGGCGGCCGCAGCTACCCAATCGGAGGCCCTTCGTTCCGCTCTGCTGGAAATACTTCTTGATGCGCGTTTCGAAATCAAGGCCGTTCTCGTTGCAGACGCTCGCAGCGACACCGACCCGGTGAAGAAACTTTTTGTTCGTAGCTGGCAGCGTCTGGAACCGGTGATGCGCGAAATCAGTGTCCAAGCGCCTGAGCAGAATCCGGTGCCTTTTTTATCGTTTATGACAGCGGCCGACGCCCTCATGGCACTGGAACGGCTCGGTCCCGGAGTCGGTTTGGACATTTCTATTGACGGGCTGCGACGTCTGGCCCGCTTGCTCCAAGACAATCCAAGCCTCGATCCGCTGCAATTTTTGCACGCAATCGATCCGAAGCTTCAAAACCTTTTCCATTTTGGAATTCCGGAAGATACCGGTCCGCCCGAACAACCGCAGGGTTTCGATCTGCAGCTGGTCCCGTCGGCTTTTGCGGCCACTTCGATGGATCGACTGAATCGCTGGGTTCCGACCGCCGACGAACTGGAACCCTATGTGCATGAGATTCGCCTTCTCTTGCTGAAGGAGGCTGATGCCCGAATTCGGTCATCAAAAATCACCGGCGAGCACGCCCGTGTTTTCCGCAAATTGATGCTTGCTGCTGCCTGGCAGGAAAGCTGCTGGCGTCAGTACGTTGTGCGGAAAAAGAAAATCGTACCGCTTGTTTCAAAGTCCGGGGACATTGGTTTGTTGCAGATCAACGAAACGGTTTGGCGCGGATTCTATTCCCGCAACAAGCTGCGGTGGGATATCACTTACAACGCCCGGGCCGGAGGCGAAATCCTGTCCAAGTTCATGGTCGATTACGCATTGAAACAGCAGGAGCATAAAAAGGCCGGCGGCCTGTCCAACCTGGCCCGGGCATCATACAGTGCATACAATGGTGGACCGTCTAAAGTGAACCGCTACCGCAGCAAGGGAATTCCGGCCGCGCAGAAAAAAATCGACGCTTCTTTCTGGGCAAAATATCAGCAGGTCAATCGAGGCCGCGAACTGGTCGTCTTGGAATGTTTAGGTGGTAAGGTGCCGGTCTTAGAGGCGGATGGGCCATTAAAGAACCCCGGGAGTGAAGCGTCTGGGGCAAAGCCTTTGGCAGGGCCCGAAAAACTGACGCACATCGAAAACTGTCGTTGGATCAGAAAACAAAACCCCAAACACATCACCCTTCAGTTGGCGGCGATGAGCAGCGAACAGGCGATAAAAGACCTGGTCGAGAAACAATCCCAACCAGGTACCTATGCCTTTTGTCGAATCAAACAAAAAAATCAGACCGTGTATATCGCCGTGTACGGCAGGTTTTCGAACCGTGCCGATGCCCAGAAAGCCGCAGCTCGTTTTACTTCATGGAAACCCTGGCTCCGAGAATTCGGCAGCATTCAAAAGGAAATGGCAAAATAATCGCAAGAGAGATCTAAGTTTTTGTGAGGATTTGAAAAAAAAGGTATTCAAATCGTGTTTTTTTGAACCACGAGATCCCTTTTAGAGTTCGAAGGACCTTCCAATCCCCATCATCGAATAGGCAAAACTAAGGAAATTATCAAAACGATCAATAAAATATAGCAGTTTGGTTTTTTTCACAATTTTCTTTATGGAAAGAAGCTTGCTCGATTTACGAAGGTCGTATTACCCTTGCAAGGGTTGGGGAAGAATTGTTGGGATGAGAGTGGTCTTATCAAAACAGCATTAACCGCAGGGAGGTATCAATGCGTTTCACCTTAATAATCATGACGTATTTATTGGCGATCCTCATCACTGGTCCGGTACTGGCGGATGCGAAACATTCAGCAAAACAGATGGACATGGAGGCCATGATGGAGGCTTACAAAAATTGACTATGCCTGGTGAGCCTCATAAATTATTCGCAAGTTTGGCGGGCAGTTGGACGACTCACAACAAAGAATGGATGGAGCCCGGGAAACCACCCAAAGAAACGACCGGATCCGCGGAAATGAAAATGTTACTGGGGGTCCGCTTTCTACAACAGGAGTTCACGGGCCAAATGATGGGGGCACCTTTCTCCGGAATCGGGATTGACGCCTATGACCACCTACCAAAAAAATATGTCACGATCTGGATGGATACCATGGGAACCGGAATTTTCATCATGGAAGGGGACGCCAGCCCTGATGACAAGACCATTACTTTACACGGACAGCACGAAATGCCGGATTGTGTGCAATTGTTCGGCGAGTTGTTCCTGGGTCAATTCTAGGACTTGATGAGCCTGCTTGAGTTCGTCCGGGATCATGTAACGAATCGTTTTATATAAGAGCCAACCTTGTCAACTCCCAATTGGGGAACCCTGGCAGAAGCCGATAGGATTAGGTTGCTCGACGAGGGTCTTGATGGTCAGCGAGGGAGGTCTTTCGCCCGATTGTAGACGAGGCCATAGACTTGCCGATTCTGGCTGACCCCCTACAGGACGATTTGAATAGTGCTGTCACCGATCGTGTGCGAATTGGGTGGACATGGCGGAACTAAGATCGTTTGATTAAATCCAACGGTTCACGGTACCCTCGTTTATGGACTTATAGTGAGAAAAATTTGATTCTGTTGCACTACAATCCCGCTCGTAAGCCCCCCGGGTTGTTTATTAATAATATGAGACTGGAGAAGGATCGGACCGAAAACAAAGGACGGTAGCATATAGACTATTGGTCCAACGCCTCCCGCAGTAATCTGCTCAAGTTCCTCATCTGAAAGCGGTTTGAGATTAAGTCTCTCCTCGAAGGTCGATACCGAGGGCTTCTGCACAACCTTTCCCTGAAGTTTTGCTGAAAACTCTCCAGAGTGCCCGGTTTCTTGGGCCCACACAACGGATCCTCCCAGGATCAGGAATCCACTTATCACTGCTGTAAGAATATGTTTCCGCATCCTACACCTCCTTAGCAGGAGTACTGGCTGTAGATTTCTTGTACTATTCAATAGGTAGCAAGGATAGTGCCATATGGATACAATGCCAATTTTTCATAAAAAACCAAGCCTTACGACGCCTAATAAACTCCTGCCCTCTCTTTTGAATCATTTCATCTATCTATTCAGATACATTTATTATCTTTTTGTTGACACTCCGGAGCTTTCACGCAATGCCCACATTCCGCCTCAACATACCAAAGCCGCTCCGACATAAATCGTCGGAAAGGGCAATCCTAAGAACGCCTATCAGATTAAGAGGCGCGGTTTACTGCAAACGAAGGTTAGGGTGAGTTGATAAACTCCTAGCCCGGGACTTCTTAGGAAGGAATTTCCGGCGGGGTCCGGTGGGTGTCAAGGCACATACACACCCGTGGTAAAGAGAAATTTTAAGAAGAAATATCCAAGAGCATTGGGGCAGGAAAAATTGGGCTTGGTTCTTCCAAGCCAATTTCAAAATCTGACAATCTGTTGATTGATCGAATCAGGGAAAAGGCGAATCATTGGTTCTCCGGTGCAATTCGGCGGTTCTTTTGGGTTTTTCAATTGCGTCATACTGCAAATTCGCATTGACGTTGATGAATCGATATATCCTTCGGGAATTCAACGAAAGGGTCGTATCGAGCACCAGTTCGATACCCTCGGCAAACTGCCCGTTATTGATTTCATGGATAATTCTCGCTTCGCCAGTAAAAATGCTCCCAAAGTTGATTTCGGGTTCATCAAAATACACCACGCACCCATTCGGAAGGTAGGGGATGATCCGTTCAAATACGGATTTTGCAGAAGTGTAAAAGTCACAATCAATCCATACGAGGATCGGTAGGGATTCCCGGAGGGTGAACAGAAATTCATTAGTTAGCGTCCGGTCGAAAAGTCCACGATGGAATTGGAAATTAGAGTATCGGGAAGCGCAATAAGCTTTCAAATGATCAAAGTCGGTTTTGAATTGCCCTTCAAAATAATTATCACCAGTAATCAAATCAGCGTCTCTTTTATCCTCTGTCTTTGGCAGGCCCTCAAAAGTGTCAAATCCATGCACCATTACCCTATCCGCACACCTCATGTATCGGGTTGCATAGAGCATTTTTGTGAACGCATAGCCATCGGCCACACCAAATTCCAGGATACTGAAGTTGCCCCTATATTGGTGAATAAATTCCTTCAGAACCTCATAAACATGTTCCATTCGATAGAAGCTGTTAAGAAGGTTGCGCAGTATCTTTCGTGGACGATGAATCAGGTTCAAAAACACCAACGTTTTGAGGTAATTTCCGGGTATGACGAATGACATGGCTCGCAGGATTCGGATTAAGACGGGTTTTTTATTTCTGTTGCCTTGCATCGGGGATTTGGGAGTCTGGTTATTTGAATTTTATTCAGCAATTCATCGGAATCCCAGCTTTTCCTTTGACTGGTTGGTACCAACAAGTGGAGTTATGGGGAGACAGGCCACGCGTCGGCAATAGATAGGAGGCTTTCCACCCACAGATACACCAGATTCCTGAGTAAAATTGCATCTTGAAATGTTTTCAGAATACTTTGTAACCAGAGCAGAAAACAATTTGATGGTATTGTCGCTCTGCCTCTAAATATTAAGCCGCTATCTTGCCTAGTTCAACTGTTTTTGGAGTGATAAGACTTTCTCCTTAATTTTGGGTTGGTCATCGAGAACGAATTGCCTACTTCCCCGCTGGGTAAATTTGGGTGTCAGATAATTGAGACTTTTTTGGTATCGCGTTTCGTGGTAGCAGTTGGAGGGGTCGCTTCTTGATCTTATATAATACTTATTTTGAAGTGTTTGCCCTATGGCCGCATCTCGAGGACAGAGCCTCTTTGGACCTTACTCTAGGTTTATACTGTTTGGGTTGATCTGGGAGAGGGGCGGTTCGTGAACCTGTTCAATACCCGTGGTGAAATTTTTGGCACCAACGTTGGCACCAATCAGGAAAAGACAAATCTACCGGACCTACAAGTTCTTGAAAATAACTGGAGCCGGCGAGTGGGATTGAACCACCGACCTGCTGATTACGAATCAGCTGCTCTACCACTGAGCTACGCCGGCTTGCGAGGTTATGAAAAGCGGGACTTAGGCAGTAAGAATTCTGTTTCCCTTGTGAGGAGGCTGATCCAGCATTTTGTAAAAGTTATACCTTTACGAGAAAGACCCGTCAACTTTCCATAGGAATTTTCTGGAAAATCAGGGAAATGCTCCTGGTGGCCCAAACAGAACGCTATTGACAACATCGGGAAAGTAGCCTACTTTTCTTTAGTTTAATGCAGTTTTTCATTTCGCTGTAAAAAGGAGATTGAGGCTTGCGTGTTCTTTCCCTAGGAGGGCTCCTTATTGTTTGGTGTCTTCATTCTCTCACGCCAGCCTGGGGAGCCCAGGAATTATTGGCTATTGCGCTATCATCTCAAGTCCGAAACCGACAACCGGTGAAACCCTTTTCTCCTCCGGCACGTTGTGAAAAAGATCAGGAGGGGAAGGATTCGATTCCCATTGTTCAAGTTCCGAGAACCCGGAAAGTTTACTTCTGGACCCGACTTGCGTCGACCTCATGGGTCAAGGTCCGGCATTCCTGGCATCACGAAATAAATGGTCGGTGGAAAGTGGAATCGTTCGTCGATTTAAAGGTAGGCCGATCAGGAAGCTATCGGACATGGAGTAGGAGAACCATGGCTCCGCAGCGGGATGTGGGGAATTGGATGATTGTTGTATCCCTCTCTAACGATCCCGATCGTATCCTGTGCATTAGTCGGTTTGTGGTGAAGTAAGTGTTTTTACCATTTTCCTGGACAATATAAACACCTGAAAGGGTTGGTGTTGTAATTAATACCTATGCCTTTCCCCTCTCCCCAACCCTCCCCTGCCAATTCAATTGCTCATCTCATTCGACTATCAAATCAAACGGGGACTCTCCTCTTATTATTCCCTTCCTTGTGGGCATTAATCTTGGCATCGAACGGGACTCCTGAATTGACGCTTATTGTCGTATTTACCCTCGGAGCGTTTTGCATGCGATCGGCGGGGGTCGTCATGAATGATTTGGCAGACCGATCTATCGATCGCCAGGTCAACCGTACACAACATCGCCCGTTGGCGAGTGGGGCCTTATCGCGGACTCAGGGATTTTTCGTGGCTCTCCTGTTTTTGTCCCTTTCCCTTGGCTTACTCACCTTTTTGAACCCCCTGGCTATCGCCCTCAGCCCTATCGCCTTTCTTCTGGCTGCCATCTACCCGTTTTCGAAACGGGTCATTCATATTCCTCAACTGGTGCTGGGAATTGCGTTCGGATGGGGAGCTGTGATGGCCTGGGCAGCGGTCCGTCACCAACTTGAAAGTACCACGTGGCTGGTTTTCGCTGCGACCGTCTGTTGGGCTATTGCCTATGACACCATATATGCCCTGCAGGATCGAGACGATGATATTCGAGTTGGCGTAAAATCGTCGGCTATTTTATTTGGATCCTACACCTGGCTCGGCGTGGCAATCGCCTCCGCCTTAATGTTGTTATGTTTAGGAGGAGCTGGGTGGATTCTGAAGCTCGCACCTATTTTTTATGTGATATTAATTGTCACCGGTGGATTTTTCATCCACCAAATCGTTCGATTGAGAAAGAATGTCAATCCCACGGAGTCCTTTTCCATGTTCAAACAACATGTGTGGGTGGGATTGGTTATTCTAGGCGGGATGTGGTTGGGATGTGTTTGACGAAATTGAAGTACTATTCGGGTGGTGGAATGGGCTGGTCAGGCTTCGGGGCCCGAAGAGTATTGAGATAGGCTGTGATGGCTCGCCCGTCTTGATCATCGATTCCAAGGTTGGGCATACGAGTATGTTTTTTAATTCCCTGCGGGTACATGATCCACCGGTAAATCCAGGTGTCGTTCAACCGAAATCCTGCTCGGTCCAGTTCCGGTCCGACCAACCCTCCTTGGCCATCAATACTGTGACAGCTATTGCACCCATATTTATTGATATAGAGGTGTTTACCGGTTTTTTCCAATTGAGGCCGTTCCTCTTCAGCAACTTTTAAATCCGGTCGCCGGGGAAGATCTTTCACCTTTGGGCGCTTGGAGAACCGCTCAAACGCCGCCTTCGCTTCCTCAAATTTGATGGCGGCTTCCATTGCCGCCTCCTCTTCTGGAAGTTCGATTTCCGGAGCTTCGTAATCCTCCTCTCCGCGTTCCTCCGCAGCGGCTTCCAGGGCCTCTACCTCCGCGTCTCGCCTCTCCTCGGCAGCTTCTAAGGCTTGGTTGGCCGCCTCTGATGCTTGTTTCGCTTCGTTATAGGCTGCTTCTAATTGCTGACGTCGCCCTTCCACATTAAATTCGAAATCGCCCCCATGAAGGGTTCGAACGTAGCGGACAAGTGACCAGATCTCTACCTCCGAAAGGGTGTATTTGAATGTCGGCATGGTCGCCACCCCAAAGTAATCAATATCGTCGACGACTTTAGGGTCGGTCGTGTCTTTCATATCCCTAGATATGGCATTAAAAATATCTTCGTCCGAAATGGAATCCCCCATCGAAGACTCGGATAAATCCTTGGGCGGTGGGAATTCCATATTGGACAGGCTGTCCCAATTAAATCCCTCGCCTTGGCGACCGGATTCTCCGTGGCAATGCATACAATAGTGGCGATAGAGCTTTTTCCCTTTTTTGGTCTGTTCGTCCTCAAACAAGGCACAACCATTGACCAGAAAGATCAAACTCATCACGATGAGCACCGGCCCGATAACCTTACGATATGCTTCGATTAAGGCCCTCATGCGGATTGTCCCTTTCGAATTTTTCTCACCAGGAAAAATTCAAATGCTGCCGCAATCAACAGCCCCATGAGGACATAGCCCAAAATGGAATTGTCGGGAGGCGGTTCCGCCCGGATATACCACCAAGATGAAACCGACTTTTGACTGCCCTTTTCCTTCACGACACCATCTACAAGCTTCCCATCCCAGAAGGCGAAGGCCACACTTGTCCATTTTCCCGGGTCAATTTGGGCATCCAATTCTTCCCCAGTCTGAAGCGCTCTCGAAAAAACCACTCGCCAGGTGCCGTCATTCCAAACTCCTGTGGCGGATACATTCTGGCTTTTTTCATCTTGAGGACGAAGTCTCTTGGGACCTTCCAGATCTAAACCCTGGGCGGTCATATCAATGGCTTTCCCATTCTCCTTTTTCCAATACCAGATATTGACCGGTCCGCCCTCTACTCGAAGCATTTCCTGGCCATGCGCAAAATGGGCTTTTTTATCGCCTACCATGAATTCTAGTGCGGCAGCATCGGCACTATCTTCGGTTGGATCCTGATATTCCACCAAAATGGCTATATCCTGTTCATTATGCAAGCCGCGGACCTTTACCGATTTTACGGTGGTTTCCTGAATCCGTTCCGGCCAATGTACCTGGGGAGCCAGGTTAAATTCTGAGGCCGCAACAGAGTCCCAAGCGGGAGAGTTCGGGTCATCAACGGGTAAAGTCTCTTCAGTTAAATAGACTCGAACGGACACACTGGCTGGTTCACCCTCCGCCGGGGGTTCACTGGCATAGGTCGCACCACCTAATGCAATCAGTCCGCCAAGGATAACGGCAATCATCTTCTTCATATCCATCAGGGCACCTAGACTGGGTAGAGTCTTACTCCTCTTCTTCCCACGTACGAGGGGATTGTCCCGCTCCATCATACTCGCCGATAATAACTTTCCAAATCTTTTCATCAGTCAGTTCGTGTTCCCATCGTGGCATGGCTGATTTCCATGGCATGCCTTCAATCGGTAATCCAACTCCACCCTTCTTGATTCTCCAGAATAAATACGACTCCTGGAGCTGAGCGATTGTGCCGGGATCGGCGAAATTGGCTGGAGGGGGGTTGAATCCAGGTGCGGCCGTTCCTTTCCCATCAAATTGGGGGCCATGGCATGGCGAACAATTCGCTGCATAGATACCTTTTCCCTCTTGAATGTTTTGTTCGTTCACTGGATAAGGATTTGAGAGGCCCACGAATTCCCCTGGCGGTGCTGGGTGAATGGTTCGATTTTCGGCCGGAGGTAAGTCGCTGGGTGCCAGACTGGTATAGGTCTGCCACCCTACCAAAAGGGGAAAGATAATCAAGACCAACAGCCTGGCTGTTTTGGCAGTGCCTCCTACTTCCGTGCCGGCTAAAAAACGACCGATGGGCCCCATAAACGCATCAAGAGAAGCCCCACTCATCGTGTAAAATATCATGGTCGCACTCAGAGTCAGTACCAGGTACAAATAAATCAGACTGGCTGGAAGAGGCGCGGTAAATAAGGGAAGAATGAATTCGAGAAACGCATACATTCCAACCAATAGAATTGCCGTAGTTGCTAGGGGGCCTTTCATCGTTCACCCTCCTGTGGTTCTTCATTCAACACTGAGAATTCCCTTTGTTCTGTTGGATCACTCGTGACCATGAACACTCACGGATGCGACTTCCGTCTCTTCCGGCTCAGGTTTCATAATATCTTCGACTTTGATGCTGATTGGCTCCCCACTCATTTTTTGCAAAAAGGCGATCACCGAATAAATTTCCTGCTCAGATAAGGCAATCGGATTTTTATTGATATGGGGCATCCGTGCGGGATATTCCTTAGGCACACCCTCATGTCTGAAATCCAGGTAGATGTAAGACTGGGGCGACGTCAAGCTTTCATAAAGAAACTCTGGAGCCAGCTTAGCGCCAATTCCTGCTAAGTCCGGACAACGCGCGGACTCGCTGGGCCCTATGGAATGACAGAGGGCACATTGCCCCTTACTGAAAAATATCTTTTGCCCAATGGATGCTAAATCATTCGGGGTCTTCACACTGGCGATATCAAACGTCTCAACGGCTGGAGGAAGAGAAGCCATTTGTGGGACACCTAACGCAATGAGGCTAAAAGTCCCCAACACGATCACGACAAATCCGACGACCCGAACAAACATGGATTTGATAAAGAGGAGGATGAGGATCCCACTCCCCACCACGCACAACCCAATCAATTGAAGTAATGCAACTTCGCTCATGTTTCCTCGCCTTTTATGACTTTCTTACCATGACCTGACTTTCGACCCTATCCTCTGTATGACCTAAAACGCTTTAGGTCTTTTGGGAATCTTGCAAACTCGGAGACCCGCCGGCCATAGCCGGCGTCATGTCTCCCGCAGGCACTTTGACATCGGGTTGGGGCTTTGGTTGTCCTTTGCCCTTGTCACCCATGGTGGCCACCCAGAAAATAAACGCGACCAACAGGCAAAATACGAAAGTGTTCAATGACATAAATGCCGCGGCATATCCTAATGCCGGAGAGTATGCATACTCTGACGTATCCCGCATGACCCCATAGATATGCCAATGTACCCGGGATGAGGATCGGGCATATCCCATTAAAGACATCAGCAATATGACCATCACCGCATTCAGGACCAAACTGTAGCCGGCACGCACAGGCATTTTCCCCCATACCATTTCGGTGGTCGTTTTAGCACTCTTCATCAAAAATCCCGTCAGGGGGGTAAAGGTAATCATAATAAATAGGACAATGAGGACCTGCGCTACCGAGAAATAGTTAATACGGACAATAGCCGGAACAAAATAACCCCAGACACCCAGGACAATTACCGCAATTCCCGCGATCACCAACATGGCCCCCATGATGGCTTTGGCCACTTTGGCCCACCCAGCAGTCTCCTGCTTGCCGGCCCGCCAATACATAATAAAACTCATAAAGGTCACCAGAATCATGAGATTGGAGACCGTCATTTTGGCAGACATGACACCGAATACCCCCAGAAGTGGGTGATGAGTCCCTCCCATTTTTCTGGCTTCTTCAAGGCTGGCGACTAACGAATGCGGTGTCATCCATACACCCAGACATACCATCAGGACAATGAGCATCGCCAAGATTGGCTTCTTATAACTCTGTTCCGACCCAGGAATCCGATAGGTAATCCCCATCCAGAAATAATAGTTGGCCCCAAGGAATAAGACACCGATTAGCATCGCTTGGAGGATAAACAGCCAGGCCAGGAATCCCCCCATGAGGGTGATACCCATTTGCTGGTTATATTGATAGATTTCTCGCATGAGCCAATAGCCGGCAAAGGGGAGCGGCAACATCCCGAACACACCGATGAAATTGCCGACGTACCCCATCCAATCATAATGCTCGCGTTCTTCACGTGAGACTGACAAAAGATAGCGGACCCCGGCATAAGCCCCGCAAATGAATCCGCCAAGAACAACATTGGCAATGAGGCGATGAATATTGACCGGCCACCATGTCGGATTCCAAGTAGCAGCCCAGGCCCGTTCGAGAGCGGTTCCTTCAGCAATGACGACAGGACTGGCTTGAAATGTCGCCCAGGCGTTGGGAACGACCATGATGAAAAATGCAAAGACATTCAACATAAGTCCCAAAAACAGGTGAAATCCTTTTTTATTCCCCTGCATCGCATCCCATCCATACCAATACAGATACAGGGTAGCGGTCTCTAAAAGAAAAAGAAGGGAATAGACGATAAAGGAAGGGAAGAAAACATCCGTGAGATAGGCCATCAGTTTCGGGTAGAACCCGATAAGTAAGAACAGGAGAATTCCACCAAATAGGGCGGTGGTGGCGTACGCGGAAGTGAGCAGTTTCGTAAATTCCTTCGCCAGCTTGTCATATCGGGGCTCGTTCGTCTTCCATCCAACCAGCTCACACACCCATGCAAAGATTGGAACACCCAGCACGAATCCGGCTAACAGAAGATGCTGTTGGGCGATGACCCAAATAAGATTTCGGCTGCCAAGCCCTGGGATGTCCCGGTACTCAACGGCTTGAGCTGCCGCGGCTCCTCCTTGGGCGAGTGCCAATGCCGGATATAACAAGAGGGCAAGAAACGCGCCCCACTTCAATATAAAGGATAACGAGACCAAAGGTGTGGCTCGAAGGATGGTCAGGGAATTATTCTGAGAGATCTGGTTTTTCATAGCCTTCTCCTCACCGGCCATGTATTACAACACTCTACTAACCCAATTCTCAAGACTTTGTCATTCAGAATAGTAGACGTGTTGAAAAAATTATTTCTTTTCAGGTTGAGCCGGGACTGACTTCTCTTTTTTGGGACTTTGCTCCTTCGCTTTTCCTTTAGCCGGTTTCTCGTCCTTTTTCATTTCCAAATCCTTTATCACCACACCTGCCCGTGCCAAAACGTTTTCTGCCTTTTTCAGGACCTTGAGGGGTTTGACGGGAGGTTCAACCTTGATCACATTCGTATACTCATACTCATCGTGGGGATGTGGGGTTGTCGCCGGCATTAACCCCCAGAAGATAAAAACTAGCACCACCCCGGCCCCTGTAAAGGCTGTCAATAGGAGCGGTTGATCAGTTGGGACCCGTAAGCGGTCCCAGCGATAGATAAAGTCTTGATAGGAGCCTTCTTGTGGCCTCGCCTCCCGGACATGTCGTTGCACAATGGCGCCCAGGCCATACAGCCATCCCAGAATAAGGAGAATGAGAACCACAGACGCGACGCTGCCCCACATCACGAGTTCTATGCTAATCTGCTCGGCGATGGGAATTTCCCAAACATGCTCTTTGACAAATTCAATGACTTTGGCGGTGACTGCCTTTGCACCCGACGACACTCCTTTAACCGCAAAATAGAGGATCGGCAAATAAATAACATTAAAAAGGGTCCACTTCCACCACAGAGCAAGTCCCAAGCCTGGCTGGGGGTCAATTTTGAGCCGTTCGAGAAAGAGGGTACGGGCACACAATCCTAAGGCCCAAATATCAACTGGGATGGAGAGCAAAAGAAGAAAAGCAAGCCCGGTCCCTTCCCAGGGGTGGAGATGCCCAGCCAACAACAGAAGCCCAAAGGCTAATTTAATGGGGAAGCCGGTCCAAAAGGTTGGCCAAAAAACGAGAAGACCGAGTTTGATATTCGACATGAGAATCGCTAATCGAGAAATTCTCTATTAAGAATCGCGGAGACGGTAAAGATCAGAATACCTAACATGATGACGATCCAGCCGACCAGCGCCACCGGTCGCTTAAAGATATTGCGTTCGGGTTTGGTATCGATAAATGGAAGGGCGGCAAGGAAAGCCATAAAGGCTCCTGGGATTGCCACGGCACCGAGAAACTGACCGAATTCACCACCGAAGATTTTTAGACGCAGGAGTTGAAACAGAAACAAAAAGTACCATTCGGGTTCCGGATGGTAATCCCCTGGGTCCGGAGTCGCTTGTTCCAATAAGTGAACCGGTTCAATGAAGGCCAAACTACATATAATGAGAAAGACGCTGGCCATGGCCACAATGTCTTTCCAAATCTGACGTGGAAAAAAATAGTCCGTTTTGGCTTTAAGTTCCTCCGGCGTTCCCCGGAATGGCCCGGCCGGCCCGGCCTTTCGAAACAAAAACAAATGTAACCCGGCCAGCCCCATCAAGGCCGCGGGTAATATCATGACGTGAATGACGAAAAATCGGCTCAGGGTCATCTGCCCTGGCGTGGGACCGCCCTTGAGGAAGCGGGCCATAAAATCACCGATGATGGGGGTCTTATCCATGATTTCCACACCCACTACTGTGGCCCAATAGGCTCGTTGGTCCCAAGGAAGGAGGTACCCCGTAAAGCCAAACGCCATCACAATGCCAAAGAGGGCCAGACCAACCAGCCATATTAACTCTCGCGGTTTTTTATAGGCCCCCCACAAAAACACTTGAGACATATGGGCAAAGACCATCACCACCATGGCCGAAGATCCCCAAAAGTGATAACTGAGCAGGAACCAGCCATAATCGACTTCGTGGATAATATATTGCGTGCTGGCATAGGCATGGTCGGTACTCGGGACATAATAAAACATTAAAAGAATCCCGGTGACCACCTGAAGAATGAAGATAAACAGAAGGCAGGAGCCGAACGCGTAAGCCCAGCGTGATCCGCCAGGCACAGGCTCATTGAGCATTTTTGCCTGAATGTTCTTCAGACCAACTCGTTCGTCGACAAAATCAACAACCTTTTCAAAGGCATTGGGTTGTTCAGTGGTATTGGGTTGCCCGTTCATAAGAACCAGAAAGATTAGAGAAGTCGAATTTGGTCTTTGACCCCAGCTTTGTATTCAACATCGATTATTTTGATATCTCCAGCCGCATTCACATCGATGGGCAAGACATCAAGGGCTCTGGGTGCCGGTCCGTCCAACACCTTTCCGGCTTCATCATAGATACTGAGATGACAGGGGCACAAAAAGACCCCATCAGGAAAATTTTTCGTTCTCCGCCATTTATATCCACAGCCCAGATGTGGACATTTCCCTGAAAATCCGATGTAGGGAGAGTTCGCTTTGTTGACCCAAAGCAATTCGCCGCTATTCCCATAAAATTTCTTGTCTTTTCCTCCGTACACCGATTTCCGCACTTCGGGGGTCGCCTTCACTACCCAAATATTTTTTTCAATCTCCTGCTCCGGCATAAAAGCTTCCTTGAAGCCTCGGGTAAACTTGAATTGGTATCCGATATTTTCTTTTTTGGCCTTGTTCACATTGCCCACGGGAAACCATTGATTATCAAACGGTCTGTACATCGGCTGCATGATATATTTCAACACAGGATACACCAGTGGTAAGGCAATGAGCGTCCCAATGGCATGGGTCATATTGGTGAAAAACGTCCGACGGGGAACATCCCGTTCAAGACGAGGAAGAGGAACCAGAATCTCTCCTGGCTCAACATGAATATGATCTTCTAAGTGCGCAATTTCCACTTCTTTAATCGTGACATATTGATCACGTTCCAGTGTTGGGAATTGACCAAATTCCTCTGGGGTGCATCGAAGTATGATTTCTTCTTCACTGACGACTTCCTGAATCTGTCCAATAGGAAGTTGGCGTTCAGTTCCCCGGCCGTTCGATTCCCGCACCACCACATGGCTGACCTCATGGGAAATTGGATCAACAATCACCTTGGATATAGATCCGACTTCCTGGTCAAGACAGCGGGCTTTGGCAGTTAATTTGGGTTGCATTGTCTACTAGGACCTAGAAATTTATTTTTTCATTTTGATTGGCTTGGGCGTATTTACTGACGTGTCCTTTAAGGTCGCGAGAAAGGCTACCAGCGCATCAACTTCCTCATCAAACATAAGATCTTTGTATTTATCCGGCATTTTACCTTTCTTAAATTGCTTTTCGAATCCTTCTGCCATCCAAGTCTTTGGATAAAGAATCTTTTCTCTCAACTGTTCAGGCGTCATGAGATTTCCGATATTATCAAGTATAGGACCGCGTTTTTTCCCGCCCTGGCCGAACAACTTATGGCAGTTATAGCATTCCTGAAGGTCCCACTGTTCGCGCCCAAGTGCGACCAAGTCTCCGCTCGCCGCGCCCGAGGTCGAGGTTTTTTTCGCAACCTCTACCTGCGCGCCGACGCCTAGCGTATCCAGTCTCTTCGTAATGGCCATCGCCCTTTCGTTGAGCACTTTTGCGCGAGCAATGAGCTCTTCAGCCTTCCCCTTTTCGGTCATCGCCCGTCTTCGTTTCAATATCTTTTCGATTTTACCCTTTTCAATTTCCGGGTCATATTGGGGAAAACTACTGGCTCCGCCAATGTATACTCCAGAAATGATGACATAAAACAACAATAACCCAATCAACGCTTTCGTGCCTTCCAGTCGCTTCATGGAAGGAGCATCCAGTAGGATAAACACAAACGCTCCCAACATGGCATACATAAAAAACATTACCTGAAAGACTAAAGGGAAATGAGTGGCTCTGGCCACAACGACCAAGATGATTCCAACTAAGACTCCAACAATTACTTTTCTCAGAATGTTTTTGGTCAGACTTTGTTCAGCCATGCGTGTCTCCCTTTGTCCTTATTTCGCCCCTGCGGGAACAGGTCCACCTAAAGGAGCTTGGGCTTTCTCTTCAGGCACCCTCAAAGTCACAAGGATGGCAAAACTCACAACAATATAAAACAACAGCGTAACCCCAGTAATCCACCATGCGGAATAGGCCAATGTCGGCGTAAAGGCTTCCGGAGTGAAATCAGGCTTCAAATTATACACATGATAGTACTTCCTGGTGAGAGAACGCACAGTTCCCATAAGACCCATAGTCCAAATGGCACTGAAGGCCAAGAAAATCAGGACGAACTGAGAAGCAAAATCGATTTTCCCCCAGACAATCGTTCCACCTCGAATTGCCCGATTGTAAAGAATGTAGTTGACGATCGTCAGGTAGACCAGGGTAAACGCGGCGGCATTTTTGGCAGGCATTAAGGCAAGTTCACTTGCCCAAGAGGGCAACTCAAGGTCATGCGTCGCCAATGCCTGAGTGGCTACAAAACCATGTGGGGTCATCCAAATGCCGTCGGCCACAACAATCATGAGAAACCCTACTTTGATCATAGTGAACGCCGACACCTTGAATCGAAGCCCCGGCAGTTTACTCAGCATGGGCGGGAGAATCACGAGCGCGGCCAAAAAGATAAGGGACTGCCATTCCGGCGGCGGGAAAAGTTTCCAGGCAATTCCCATTATGGCCGGCATCAGAATGACGGCCAGCATCACTAACCCCGATATTTTTACCTTTTCAACTCCTTGAATCCTTTTCATACTCAGCCAGATATAATAATTACTGGCCAGAAAAATAAGACCCACCATCGCTCCCTGCATTTCGAAGAACATCGACAATTGGTCGGCCATCATGTACGGACAGATCGAGGCATCATAGTCACAGAGTTCGTAAGCCAGGAGATAGCCCATAAAGGGCAGCAACAACAGAGCTCCCACCCCAATCATATTTCCGACGAATCCCATCCAATCATAATAGGACCGTTCTTCATCAGACCTCGAACGCATATACATATAGGCCGCAATGAGGCCTGCGATAAACCCACCGAAGGTCACATTCCCAACCAACCGGTGAAGATTGAGAGGCATCCAACTATAATTGGCGACCTTATCCCAGAGAGTGGCTGTTTGAATAAACTCAACCAGGGACAGTCCTTCGGCCGCTTTAGCAGGGGTATTCATAAATGCCGTGGGGCCATCAATCACAAACAAGGTCACGGTGCCGACGATGTTGAGGAGCACACCTAATGCGATATGCCTGGCCTTCTTTGACCCCTTCATGGAATCCCAGGAGTAAAAGTAGGTATACAATACGATAGTTTCAAGAATGAACAGGAGGGGATAAATGACGGCAAAGATCAGGAAGAAATGTTGAATCAACCAAGTGGTAAAACCTGGATACGTGGCGAGCAGGACAAAGATGAATAGGCCACCTGTCAGCGCGGTCATGCTGTACAGGATCACGGTAACCTTAGTCACCTCTTTGGCTAATCGATCATACTTAGGATCGTTATTTTTGTAACCCAGCCACTCGGAGACCACCGCAAAAATAGGAGCTCCGAGGATAAAGGCTGCAAATAAAATATGAAGCTGGGCCACAATCCAGACCCCCGTGCGATTACCGGTATACGGGAATTCAACAGGGGGCGGATCCGGTGCCTGTCCATAGGCAACCGCCGCACCGGCCATCAAGAAACCGGCTAATATTAGAAAACTTCGGCTTAATGTTTTCAAGGGTCGTGGCCCTCCTTCTTTTGCTTTCAGTTTCCTTAACTATTCAACAGGTTATTCAGCACCACCTTCTTTTGAGGCTTCTCCCTCGCCGGCAGGTTCTGCCGCAGGCGCCGCTTTGCCTGCCATCCCTTGTGGTACCCACTTCTTGGCCGCGACATCATATTCTTTTCCATTGAGACCGAAGGTCGCCTCATAGGCAATCACTTTCCATCGTTCTTCTTCGGACAGTTTGGTCTTCCAGGCCTTCATTTTGGTCCCTTTTACGCCTTCCGACACACGCCAGAACCACTGAGCATCAGAATAGAGCATCATTTGTTCGGTTCGGCGAAAATCCCTGGCCCCCGCTTTGACGGGTTTGCCATCTTTTCCATGGCAACTCGCACAGTTGACATCGATATTTTGGGCACCCGTAAAAATCGCTTTTCCTTCTGCGATAACTTCTGGGTTATTCCAATAGCCCTCCGGCATATGCTTATCGGCATACTCTGCGGGGGCAGGCGGTGGCGGTTTCGGGGGTCCCTCTTCTGCACATGCCACGATCATTAGACTGACGAAGAACATACTGACCATCAAAATGGGTTTAAAGCTTTCTCTTGCGTTCATGTGCCCCCTCCGGTTGGCTTTTTGATCCTTTAAAGCCGCAATTTATTGATTATTGTTGATTTTTTCTTATCTTCTGTCATAAAAAAACGCTTTCCCCCTGCCAATCAAGCCAGGAACAAAAGCGCCTCTCGAATTGCAAGGTCTTCCAATTCGATGAATGCCTTCTTTTTATTGCACCTGGTTATGCGATCACTCCCACTAGATAGTTTCAAAAAGGTAGCAACGGCCCTGATTTCTCCTCTGGACCACTTACTCATCATACATTCATGGGCAAAAAATTATTCATCATCTTGTCCTGTTTCTCTGACCCCACCGGCAATGCCTTCTCTCCCTTTCTCGCAACCTCGACCCTGAAAAGAAAAACGTTCGTGGACCTCATATTTCAAAAAAACTTGCTCGATGGAGAAAAGGGCAAAAAGAAGAGAAAAACTACACCGAAATCGGTGGGTCCTAAAAGAGACGTATACCTTTCACTTCCAGTTTCTCGTGAACAAAATTAGCAAGCATACCGTCTCTCAGGAGCCCCCTGGTACCATCTCACCTTCCCTGGAATAGAGACAGACCTCGGCCCAAAGTGCGAGACTTCTATCATAGACGGTGAGCCATGTCAATCACCTAGGAAAAACTGGCATCCGTCTCAATTTTATTGGGAGAAAATCGGGAAGAACGAGTTCCCGTTAAAGGATAAGACTATCCTGGGTACGATACCCTAGGATTTCACAAACTCTTTCCACAATCATCGAATTTTTCATCACTTCGATCTAAGTCTTTCCATCATCTTTTTGTTTTTTATTATGCCAGTCCTCCCACGATTTTCCAAAAGCTGTATCTTCCCCTGAAAAGATTATGGACAGAATATCTTTATACCCCACATCCCGGGTTCCACCCTGATTTTTGGGAAATATTTTCAGAGAAGGGGTAGGTTCCTGACTATTTCGATGATACACATATCCTTCGAGACGTTCGCCGGACCGTAATTCCAAGGTCACATCTCCTCGATAATCAAAGGCCAATTCGATCACTTTATTCCGATTTTCTGCATCTTCAACCTTGAATTGTCGCCCTTCAAGGCTTTGCCCAAATTGCGAAGAGTCGGGTAGGGAAGACATTATCGGGAGGGGGACTGGTTTCGGGTTTCGGGTTTCGGGTTTTTTAGGTAAAACACACAAGTACCCCTACTCGAGACCCGGAACCCGGAACATTGTCAAGGCCCATCATTCCAAGTGACTAAGATAAACAACAACGGATTAGGGTTACGTGGCGTTGGGGAAAAGCGTTGAACGGACGGTTCCCAAAAAACCGGATAGTGACCCGAATGTTTCCTCAACAGCGGAAGCTTCATACCCACAGTGGACCATACAATCGCGACATTTGGGATTACGGCCGGTGCCGTATTTTTCCCATTCCGTGTCTTCCATTAACTCCTGAAAAGTTGGAGCATAGCCATCTTGAAGGAGATAGCACGGCTTTTGCCATCCAAAAATGTTGTACGTAGGGTTTCCCCACGGGGTACATTCATAATCTCGCTTCCCCATCAGAAACTCGAGGAACAGGGGAGATTGATTAAATTGCCAACCTCGCTTTCGGTGACTCAGCAGTTGGGTGAAGAGAGCTTTGGTTCGATCGCGTTTAAGAAAACTATTTTGGTCAGGAGCCTTATCATAGCTATACCCGGGGGAAATCATCATTCCTTCGACACCTAATGCCATCATTTCGTCAAAAAATTGTCGGACTCGGGATGGATTGGCATCATCAAACAACGTGGTGTTCGTGGTGACCCGAAATCCCCGCTGAAGGGCGGAACGAATGGCCTTGACCGCCACCTCATACACTCCATCCCGGCAGACAGCATAATCATGATCTTCTTTAAGGCCATCCATGTGGATGCTAAATGTCAAATATTTCGATGGGGTATAGTCTGCCATTTTTCGTTCAAGGAGGATCGCATTGGTGCACAAATACACATATTTTTTTCGTTCGACCAACCCTTTGACGATCTGAGGCATTTCGGGATGGATCAGGGGTTCTCCGCCTGGGATACTGATGATCGGCGCTTCACATTCATCCGCAGCAGCCCAACATTGTTCCGGCGTTAATCGTCGGTCCAACACATGAGAGGGATATTGAATTTTCCCACAACCCGCACACTCAAGATTACACCGAAACAACGGTTCCAGCATCAGCACCAAGGGATAACGCTTCACCCCTCTGGCTTTTTGGGTGATCACATATTTTGCTACGGTAAAGGCTTGCGAAATCGGGAGTGCCATAAATCTACCCTTCTAAAGAAACGCAAATTGGGTTATTGACTCAATACGAATATGGAGGCGCCGAGCGGGTTCGAACCGCTGAATCGCAGTTTTGCAGACTGCTCCCTTAGCCACTTGGGTACGGCGCCATTCATCCAATTATAGTGACTGGACGTCCGCCAAAACAAGAACAGGTCAACTCTCATATACCACAGAATTCAAACCAGAATCAGGACACGGTAGGAAGAACAGGAATCACTTTGGAAGAATGAGAAGTTTCTCTCCCCTTCGAACCGGAATGATGCCCCATGTCTTCCATCGGAGAAAGGGTTACCGACTGAGGGTTAGGCGCATGTTTTTGTTCCGCTTCTTTTTCTTTGGCGAGGGCTTCGACTTCTTGAACCAGGGTCTCCATTAATTCTTCAGAAGGGACTTTTCTGACAAGCTGGCCTTTTTTAAAAAGGATTCCAACTCCCTGTCCCCCCGCAATTCCAATATCGGCCTCTTTTCCTTCTCCAATCCCGTTCACCACACAGCCGAGAACCGACACCGTCAAGGGTGTGTGAATATGCCCCAGACGTTGTTCCAATTCATTAGCCATTCGCACAACATCGATTTCCACTCGACCGCAGGTCGGACATGCGATGACATTGACTCCCCGATGGCGCAGTTCAAGTGATTTTAATATTTCAAACCCTACTCGAACTTCTTCGACCGGATCCGCAGCCAGGGACACTCGAATCGTGTCTCCGATCCCATTCATCAACAGCCAGCCAATGCCAAGGGAGGATTTTATTGAACCGGTCTGGATGGTCCCGGCTTCGGTGATTCCCAGATGTAGAGGATAGTCAGATTGATTGGCGAAGTGCCAGTAGGCATCGATGGCCATATGCACGTCAGACGCCTTCAGCGAAACTTTCATATTGGTAAATCCAACATCCTCCAAGGCTCGAACCGTCATCAACGCTGATTCCGCCAAGGCTTCGGCGGTCGGATATCCATATTTCTCCAACAAGTGTCGTTCGAGTGACCCGGCATTCACACCAATCCGAAGTGGAATTCCGTGATCCTCCACGGCTTTGACGACTTCCATGAGCTTCCACCAGGGGCCAATATTTCCAGGATTTATTCGGACACAATCGACAACCTCGGCAGCTTGTAACGCGAGCCGGTGATCAAAATGAATATCGGCAATGAGGGGCACGGTCATCTGGGATTTGATCTTTGACAGGGCGGTAGCCGCCTCCTGATCCGGGACGGCAACTCGAATGAGCTCACATCCCGCCTGTTCCAATCGGCGGATTTGTTCAACAGTACCGGCCACATCACTGGGATGGGGAATCGTCATGGATTGGACGGCAATTGGGGCTCCCCCCCCTATGGGAACGGACCCTACATGTATTTGTTTGGTCTTACGTCTAGAAATATGCATGCTTATCCCGGTTGATTGACCATCGAATGCAATGAAATTCGATCCATCAAGGCTTTGGCTTCATGATAAACACCATCGGCGGTTAATCCATATTTTTCTCGGAGTAATTCTTGAGGTCCCTGTTCAATATACCAATCAGGCAGGCCCAGCACTTTCGTCGGAACATGCCAAAGGTCGGCCTCGGTCAAGCACTCCAGAACGGCTGACCCAAATCCACCCATCCGACACCCTTCTTCCACGGTCACAATGCATTTGACTTGTTTCGCCACTTTTTCGATTAAGGCCCTATCGAGGGGTTTGATAAAGCGGGCATTCACCACAGCTGCCGAAATACCCTCCTGAGCCAACCGGTCCGCCGCTTCCCTCGCCTGATGGACGGTCACTCCCACGGCCACCAAGGCCACATCATACCCATCCCTGAGTAATTCTCCCTGTCCAACCGTCAGTGCTTTGGGTTCCGGATCCATCTTAACCCCGAGTGTGGTTCCCCTCGGGTAACGGAGCGCTGTAGGGCCTTCGTAAGTCAGGCAGGTTTTCATCATATGCTGCAATTCGTTTTCATCCTTTGGGGCCATCACGACCATATTCGGGACATGGCGGAGATAGGCAAGGTCAAACGCGCCATGATGGGTCGTTCCATCTTCAGCGACAAGCCCACCACGATCGATACATAAGGTCACCGGTAAATCCTGGGTGGCCACATCATGGACCACTTGGTCATAGCCCCGCTGAAGGAACGTCGAATACATGCAAATCACCGGTCGCATCCCTTGGGTCGCCAATCCAGCCGCGAAGGTGACCGCATGTTGTTCAGCAATTCCGACATCATATACCCGATCGGGAAAGTGTTTTTCAAAACTGGACAAACCCGTTCCTTCACACATCGCCGCGGTAATGGCGACAATTCGATTGTCTTGCTTAGCAAGTTTGATCAACGTATCCACCGCTACGGCGCTATACGAAGGCCGATTAGATTTCTTGATGGGCTTTCCCGTATCTCTGTCAAAGGGGGAGCAGGCATGGAACCATACAGGGTTTTTCATGGCCGGTTCATAGCCCAGGCCTTTTTTTGTAATCACATGAAGCAATATAGGCCCTTTGAGTTTCAGCACGTTGTCCAGGGTCGGCAACAGGTGTTCAAAATTATGCCCATCAATAGGCCCGACATACCGAAAACCCAACTCCTCAAAGAGCAGGCCTGGCAATATCAGCCCTTTCGCGAGCTCTTCAGCCCTCATCGCTATGCGTTTCACGTTTTCACCAATTTGGGGAATGGTGGTCAGCAATTGCGAGGTCTCTTCTCGCAACCGAGTGTAGAATTCCCCGGTAAAAGTCCTATTCAGGTAGGCAGAAATGGCCCCGACATTCCGGGAAATTGACATTTGATTGTCGTTTAAAATCACGACAAAATCTTTATGAAGCCCTCCGGCATGTTGCAGGCCTTCTAAAGTCATCCCTGAGGTCAAGGCTCCATCTCCAACGACACAGACCACTTTATGACTGTGACCGAGCTGTTCCCGAGCTTCGACCATTCCGAGAGCCGCCGAGACCCCCGTCCCTGCATGACCGGCATTAAAGGCGTCATAGACGCTTTCTTCTCGTTTACAGAAACCACTGAGCCCGCCAAACTGACGCAAGGTGTGAAATTGCTCCCGTCGCCCCGTGAGCAGTTTATGGGCATAGGCTTGATTTCCGGTATCCCAAACGATTTTGTCGTTCGGGGTATCCAACAAATAGTGAAGAGCGACCGTCAGTTCGACCACTCCAAGGTTAGAAGCTAAATGACCCCCGACATTAGACAGAATCGGTAAAATTAGATCCCGTATTTCTTGACAAAGTATTGGAAATTGATCAGGTGGCAGTTTTTTTAGATCCTCAGGACTCTCGATCCTTTTCAGTAAGGACATATTCAACCCTTTCAAATGTAGAGAATGTCTGTGGTTGGAGGAACACTGAAGTGGATATACTTAGTGCTTTCCTTTAACCCTTTAGTCTCCCACACTTCCACAATGGTGTCAAGCATGGCACCCGGCCAACACCTTGAAATCAAATAGGATTTTAAATGATAGATCATTAGGGAGATGCACGAAGGAATTCAGTGTCGATTTCATTGAGAAGCCGTTCCGCCTCTGGTCGGTATTGTTTCGCCCATTTCCCCTTGGATTCCCGTGGCTCATTGCGAACGACAAATTGCAATTCCTGAACAGCTTCACGAATCCTATCGCGATCAAGGTAGGCTTCTCCCAAATGAAGTCGGGCATGCATATAATAATTATCAATTTCCACGGCCCTTTGAAGGTGATGCAGAGCTTTTTCTGAATCCCCACCCAAAAACCAAGGGAGTTCTTCTAGCATCATTCCCCTCATGTGGTGGGCGGGTGCATGTTTTTCCTCTAATTCCAATGTACGAATGACATGGTCGGTAAGGTCCTGGAGGTTCACCAAAGAAGCCAGAATGCCTTGGAGGTAGGCCGCACTACCCAGATTAGCGGCATAATAGAAATGGGCATCGGCAAGATTTTCCTTTAAATCGAGAGCGTGTTGGGCTATCCGAGCTCCTTCCTTATACTCCGCAATCCGCTGATCCGGGTCTAGGTCAATTTCATTCCCTAACGCGAGATAGAGCCCTGCGAGTTTCGTCGCGATGACCGGATCCGTAGTGTAGGGTAACTCCCGAACGCGTTTGATTTCTTTTTTAATGCTTTCTATTGACTCAACTGACTCTTCTGTCGCCCCGGTGACGCCCGCCAGACCGGTCAGATGACAGATTAAGGCCAGAATCGCCACCAAAGGGAATTGCGTTCTGATCAGGTGGAGCCAGACTGGCAAAACGATTTCAAATCTCAAATTTCAAATCTCAAAGGGAAGGAGTAGGTGTTCTATTTGGGTTTTTCGAATTGATCGGCTTTGGTGCGGAGTTTTTCAATAAGTCCCTCATAGGACGAAGTTTTTATGATGCGAGCGAATTGACCACGATAGTTCTTTACGAGGCTTACGCCATCAATGACAACATCATAGACCCGATAGTTCCCGTTTTTTTTCATCAGTCGATAATCCAGGGGAAGTTCCCCTTTGGAGGAGACGACCTTCGTTTGAACTTCAGCAAAATTTCCTTTGTGGCGCTCCTTGACATATTCAACTTTCTGTCCTGAATACCCATCAATATTTCCGGCATAGGAATTGGACAGAAAGCTCTGAAATAATGCGACAAACTCACCCTGTTGACTCGAATCCAAATTTTTCCAATGGGCCGCCAATGTGCGTTTCCCCATTTCTTCATAATCGAAGCGCTTCCCGATAACTTCCTCCAGTTTAGCCCGACGTTCAGCCGCACGGTCAGGGCTCTTCAAATCCGGATCTTCGAGAATGGCTAATACCTGATCAATGGTTTGCCGAACGGCCTCAGTCGCCGGACCCGTGTCGGCTGCATTCAAAGCCCCGGCGAGAAAGACGGTAGAAGTCCCCAACCAGAGAAATAACACCAAAGAAACACCATAACGATTAAATAGGTTCACTTCCCGATTCCTCTCTTTAGATATTTTCTGGATATTGCCTCTTTTGTCCTATCATAGCCTCAACCCAATTAAGCCTTGTAGAAATTTTTTCTGACACTCGAAACAAGATACCCCCAGCTTTTTCAGTCCCTCGTCCGAATTTATTACACTCTCTCAATCTCTTAAATCTTACTCCAAATCATCCTAAACTGGCTGTCGATCATTCAACTGTTCCATGGATAAATTGACTAATGACCTGCTCAAGATCAATTCCCGATTCGGTATCCAGGATAAGGCCACCATTTTGCAAGAGTTCCCCTGCCCCCCCCGGGGACAATTCCATGAATTTTTCGCCAATAATGCCACGCGTCTTGATAGAGACCATGGCATCACTATATACCGGAATCCCATCTTGAACAGCCAGAACCACTAGAGCAAGGTCCTTTTTCAATCCAATATGTTTCACTCGCCCGACCTCCACACCGGCAATTTCTACCGATGCGCCACGTTTTAATCCTGACGTAGACGAGAACTCGGCTTGAAGTTCATAATAATCCCCTCCGATTAATTCTAATTTCCCTAATTTGATGGCCAAATACCCGAGACAAACCACTCCCACCAATACAAAAATTCCTACGGTAAACTCAAGCCTTCCTCTCCCCATTATTCCCACCATCGCAAACGGTCATTCATTTTGATTGCATGGAGTAAGATCCGACCCATTGAACCGTATCTGGTGAAAATTGTAACCCAAATTTCTTTTTGTTACCCGAAACTCGAAACCCGGAACCCGAAACTTCTTACAATTCCCCGAAACTTGAAATCTGAAAATTTTTTAAGGGACCGGAGCGGTATCAACTGAGATAAATTCTTGTACGACAGGATCATTGAGTCGCTGAAACTCCTCCGCAGGAGCCATGGCTGTAACCTTACCACCCTTCAGCATGGCAACCCAATCGGAAATGGAAAAAATTTCTGGGATTTCATGGCTCACCATCACTGCCGTAAACCCAAACACTCGATGCATAGAGAGAATGAGGTTATGAATGGCCCTGGCCATCAAGGGATCAAGACCAGTTGTCGGCTCATCAAACAAAATGATCTCCGGCCCCATCCCCAGGGCCCGAGCTAATCCCACGCGCTTCTTCATTCCGCCACTTAACTCGGCAGGATATTTATGTCCCATATCCCCCAGCCCCACCCGGTCCAGCATATCCTGCACAACCCGAGTGATTTCCACCTCAGATAGTACTCGTTTTTCTCGTAAAGGAAACGCCACATTATCAAAGACAGTCATGGAGTCGAACAGAGCAGCGGATTGAAACAACATGGCAAATCGTTTGCGCACTTCATTCAATGCCCTTTCCTTGAGCCGGGAAATATCAACCCCATCCACCAGCACTTTCCCTCTGTCCGGCCGAAGTAACCCGATCATATGCTTCAGCATGACGCTTTTCCCTTCACCACTAGGCCCAATAATGGTTGTTAACTGCCCGGTGGGAATTTCTAAATTGACGCCTTGCAGGACCTGCTGCCCTCCCAAGGACTTTTCTACCCCTTCCAGTCTTATCATGGGAACCCCACCAACATCTCTAACGCGGCCGTTTCGAGTTTCGGGTTTCGCGTGAAAAACATCGCAGGGTCGAATGAGTCGAGCCGCTCATACAATAGTGTATTTTTTCTGCTTTGAAGAGGTTGGTATCTCTTCGACTCCAAGACCTTTTCGACCTTTTTGATCTTTTCGACTCTCCTTGGTGCCCTATAGGAGAACCGAGGTCAGGAAATAATCCCAAATCAATATTAAGACCGAGGTTAACACCACCGCGTCGGTTGTGGCTTTTCCCAAGCCTTCCGCGCTCATACTGGTAGTAAACCCTTTATAACAACAGACCCAGCTCACGATGAGTCCGAAACTCATGGATTTGAGAATGCCTCCATACACATCCTTCCATTCAACAGCTGACTCAATTGAGCTCCAATACGATCCGGCACCAACACCCAGAAGCTTCACCCCAACAATATACCCGCCCCATATCCCAACAACGTCGAAAATCGAAACCAACAAGGGCACGGCCAATAAGGAGGCCACGATCTTAGGGGAAATCAAATACTGGAGAGGGTTGACCGCCATCGTTTCAAGGGCATCAATCTGTTCCGTGATGCGCATGATCCCAATCTCAGCCGTCATGGCGGATCCCGCTCGTGCTGTCACCATCAATGAGGCCAACACTGGGCCTAGCTCACGAATCATGCTCAACGCCACTGCAGAACCCAACAGCCCCTCCGATCCAAACTTTCTCAAGGAGTAATATCCTTGAAGCGCTAAGACCATCCCGGTAAAAGTGGCGGTCAAGATAACGACAAACGTGGATTTTAACCCAATGAAGTGAAGTTGTTTAATGATATGTCTTACCCGCAGCGGGGGGCGGAAGAGCCAGGCGACAGCCTGGAGAAGAAAAATGAACATCCGCCCCATTTCGTCAATGAGAAAAAGTGTGGCTGCGCCAATCCGTTGAACCATTACCATGAAGGAGGGGTACCCTTGGGCAGATTTACGTCCAGGTTGGCAATCCCCAGATTGCCTTGACGAAAAAAGATCATGAAGAACTTGGTTATTTGACGAGAAGTCTGGACCATATGGGTCTGAAGCCGGAAAAGGTGGGCCCAGTTTTTTGGCGAGGCCATAAGCGATGGCAATCCTTTAACCCAACCAAACGGACTTAAAAATATGTTCAATTCTTCAGGCAAATCCTCATCCATGAGATCAGAAATGGCACGAATGACGACAAAGGGAATCTTTTTTTCATCCGCAATGTATCCAAGGGGGGCACTTTCCATATCCAATCCAATTGCCCCTGTTCTATTTGCAATTTCTTGTTTTTCGATAGCTCGATTGACAATTCGTGGGACCGTCACCATTCGACCTAACCGGGTATGGTCATTCAGGGATAACCCGATTTCAAATGCTTTCTGCGCAAAACCTGGATGACACAGGATTGGCGAGGCCGGGGGATGGAACTTAGGCCCATTGGGTTCATGAAAGACTTGATCAGCCACCACGATGGCCCCAATGCTAGAAGGAGTCAGGGCGGCAGCGTAACCAGTGGAAATAGCCATATCCCACTTCTGACCATCCAAAACCGCGTGGCAGGTTTCCGCGGCTTTGTGAGGACCGACTCCCGTGCGAAAGAGGAAGATACGAGCCTGATCACTTCTTCCAATTAAACACTTGATGTTTGAAACGGTGCTGTTACGTTCAACTTGGAAGGCTCGACGAACGGCGTTGTATTCCCACCGAGTCGCCGTAAAGATGGCAAGTGTGAACAGGAGGTTCCTCCAACTTCATTCCCAGGAGGCTGGTATTCAGATGATTGGTCGTGAAAATTTCTGAATACGTAAGATTTAGGATTAGTATCGGCGGCCAGACTGGATCTCAATCAGAAAAGTCTAGGCCAGGAATTGGGTTTTACGAAAGTCACTTCGTACTTTTTGGGCCCTCATTCGTAATTCGTCAGCTCGAGACTGACCATTGGTTTTAATATTTCGATACATCCCTAAGGCCCACAAGGGAAAATATTTGAAGTAACCATGATAGCGAAGATAAAACACTCGAGGAAACCCCGTTCCGGTGTGAAACGGTTCATCCCACACCCCATCGTCCCGCTGATGACGAAGGAGAAAGTTGACCCCTCGCACCACGCTAATCGAATCTGAGGTGCCGGCAGCCATCAGCGCCATCAATGCCCAGGCTGTCTGAGAAGCGGTACTTTCCCCTTTCCCAGCAAATTCCGAATCACCATACGATAGACAAGACTCCCCCCACCCTCCATCATGATTTTGAATCGACTCAAGCCAGGTCACGGCTCGGTGAATCCAGCCGGAGGTCATATCAACCCCAATGGCTTGCAGTCCAGAAAGCACACACCAGGTTCCGTAAATATAATTGACTCCCCAACGTCCATACCAACTTCCATTAGATTCTTGTTCTCTTCGCAGAAACTCCAAGGCCGCCCCGACCGCAGGGTGGGTTCGGTCATACCCCAGGGTCCCTAACATCTCCAAACAACGTCCAGTGAGATCAGCGGTGCTGGGATCCAGAAGGGCTTCATGATCGGCAAAGGGAATTTTATTGAAAATCAGACGATTATTGTCTTTGTCATAAGCGCCCCATCCCCCATCAGACCCTTGCATCGCCAACGCCCACTCACACCCCCGGCGAATGGACTCATCCTGATCCGCAGGAAGGAGGTCGGTTTTCAGTTTGGAGAGAGCAATGACCACCGCGGCCGTGTCATCCACGTCCGGATACCATTCATTTTCAAACTGGAAGTACCAACCACCCGGTTCCGCGCCCGGAGAAGAAACCCCCCAATCCCCAACACGGCGGGTTTGTTTGGAACGCAACCATGTAGCGGCTCGCTCCAGGGCAGGATGATCAAGTGGCATTCCCCGTTCCAGGAGGGTATTCAGCACAAGGGCCGTATCCCACACCGAGGAAAAACATGGCTGGAGATGGAGTGTGACCGGATGACGGCTCCCTTCCCGATTGGGCGAATAGACTTCCAATGCTTCGATTTCCTTCAGCGCCTTTATCATCATCGGATGATCGGGCGAATATCCTAGGGCATGCATGGCCAATATGGAATTGGCCATGGCCGGATAAATGGCCCCCAACCCTCCATCACCCTGCATGTGATCAATCATCCAGGTTTCAGCTTTTTTCAGAGCTTTCTTTCGTAAAGCCCGGATGGGATAGGTCTCGTACAATTTGAGTACTGCATCGACCCAGACAAAGAAATTTCTCCAACTCACTAAAAATCTATCTCTCTTAAACGGGGGTTCGTTCCGATAATGAATCTGTTCAGGCGGTGTGACATAGAGTTCCTCGATGCCTTGATCCTTGGTGATGCGACACAGGGGCCGGTGAGCAAAAATGATGAGAAGGGGTGTGATCACCGCCCGAGACCAATACGAAACCGCATAGAGGTTAAAATAGAACCATTTAGGAGCTAACATGATTTCTGGCGGCATGCTCGGAATGCCTCGCCAATCATATTGACCAAATAGCGCCAACGCGATTTTCGAGAAAACATTGGCACTGACCACCCCCCCTTGATCGAGAATTCTTTGGCGGGCAAGCTGCATAAAGGGTTCATCTGGCGAAACGCCGCAAAGTTTCAAAGCAAAATAGGCCTTGACGGAGGCACTCTGGTCGGCCGGGCCTCCCGAATAAATGGACCAACCACCATCCTCTAATTGGGTTTGAATCAGATACCGCACGGCTTTTCTTTCTCGTTCGGGATCGATTCGGTTGAGATAGCGGCGAAGCATCACATATTCGGAGGTGAGGGTCGAATCGGCCTCAAGTTCTGCGACCCAATAGCCAACCTCAGGATCCTGTTGCTTCAAGAACCAGGACTCCCCCCTTTGGAGGGCTTCGTCAATAGCCTCCACGTGTCCCACGGTGGACGACCAGACCCGGCCACTGGCCACCGACTCAGCGGGAGGGACGGGGTTGGGATTGTGGGATACTAACTTCAGTGATGGTCCACGGCGTCTGGAAGCTCGGGGTTTCAGTACCGGTGACACATTCGCCAAGAAACTATCAGACAGGCGTACAAATAGTTGTTTCAGTAACCTCATGGTTTATTCACTCTTTGGAGTCGCGCTTATCGTCAGGGGAATAACTGGAGAGAATGCATGGATCTTGATAGGCAAAAGGAGGAACGTCACGATCTTTATAGGGTTTTTGGCTTATAGCAATACACTTGAGGAACTGTCAATGGGAAACGCCTTGGGAACATTGAATGTTCTCATGATCTTGAAAACGTCGGGCGGACATATCAAGCCTGGAACTGAGGGTCCACCACTATTTATGAAAGGAGCACGATTCGTTCTCGGCGATCTTTTACGTTTCTTGTTCCATTTCTGGTATCAAAAACCACCGGAGCGTGCTCCACAATTAAGTCATAATCAAATGCCGAATGGGCGGTTAGAATCAAACAGCAGGCGCTTTCCTGTAACAGCGTTGGACTTAAGGGCTGGGATTTATACTGTTGATCGCCCACCATCAGGCTGGGAGCAAAAGGGTCACAATACGTTAAATGGGCTCCTTCTTGCCGCAAAATTTTCATCACCTTAGTAGCCGGCGATTCACGAGGGTCTCCAATATTCTCCTTATAGGTGACTCCCAAAATTAAAATTTTCGAACCGTTAAGACATAGACTTTGTTGGTTGAGAATCCGTTGAAGTTTGCTCACGACAAAATAAGGCATATTTTCATTAATTTCCCCTGCCAATTCGATGAATCGCGTATGGATATCGTATTCCTTGGACTTCCAGGCCAAATAATAGGGATCAAGGGGAATGCAATGTCCACCAACACCTGGGCCGGGATAGAAAGGCATAAACCCAAAATTTTTGGTCGCCGCGGCGTCAATAACCTCATAGACATTAAGATTCATTCTGTCACACAGAAGGGTGAGCTCATTAACCAAGGCAATATTGACCGATCGAAACACATTTTCAAATACCTTGGCCATTTCCGCGACCCGTGGAGAACTGAGCGGGAAAATTTTTACAATGGATTGTTCATAAAAAGTTTTTGCGACCTTCTGGCAGTTTTCTGTCACCCCACCGACTAATTTATACGTGTTATGCGTTTTAAATTGAGGATTCCCCGGATCGACACGTTCAGGGGAAAACGCGACAAAAAGGTTTGTCCCAACGGTTAAGCCCACTTCGGTCAGTTTAGCTAAAATTATCTCTTCAGTCGTTCCAGGGTAGGTGGTGCTTTCCAAAATCACTAACATATTTGAATGGGCATACTGAGCTAACTGTTGGGTGACCCTCACAATGGAGCTAATATCAGGCTCCTTATTGGGTGTCAGGGGAGTGGGCACGCAAATCAGTACAATGTCACAACCTTTCAGGGCAGAGAACTCCGTAGTGGCCCATAACCGTTTACGTTCTACCACTTCCCGAAGGTCGGCATCCCTCACATCAGAGATATAGCTATTCCCTTGGTTCACCTGATCGACTTTTTCAGGAACTTCGTCAATTCCAATAACCGAAAAACCGGTTTTGGCTTGAAGGACTGCCAGCGGAAGCCCAACATAGCCCAGACCAACTACCCCAATTTGGGCCGAACGATCCTTAATCTTTTCAATCAATTTCATGATAGATATGAACCCGGCATCCTTTCCCAAAAATCGCTAACGGTTTGGAAACCATTTTACCTAATTCCGGAATATTGAATATCGAATACCAAATGTTGAATCATGAAGGAAAAGGAGAGGCTGAATGTTAGGAGGAAACATCATTCGTGACATTTGTTAAGACCTTGTCCTGGTCAATGGTCCACACATCGCAGGTGCTATCGCCGTCAATATTTCCAATCGCCACAGCCACGAATGTCGAGTCTGACACCTTGTCCAATGTCGACGCGGTACATCCTGGAGGAAGTGTCCCAGAATTAGCTTTACCCAGCTCATAATAGTAACGTTGTGTAGTCCCGGTAATCCCAAAGCCAATGGCATTGAAATCGTCGATATAGCCATTGTTTTCCGCAAAATACGCGACTTCTCCAGTATGAATGGCCACAAGATTATTTTTGGCCTCTACCTGTTTGGTCTTCGCCTGATAGCTCATAAAACTTGGAATCGCAATCGTCGCTAATATGCCGATAATGGCCACCACAATCATTAACTCTGTCAGGCTGAAACCTTTTTGTCGATCTAAGCGTCTTAACATTTACGGATCTCCTTAACACATAAAAAATGCATGCCCTTTTCAGTTTCAGTTGGCCAATTGAGCCCAATCAGGCAACAAGACTCTGATGGCAGGCCCTTACACGGAGCGAAGGCCTCCCGCCTGTCACTGCGAGGAGGGGGTCATACCATTACCTTCAGACTTGTTCGTAATTGTGAAGAGGTTGGCTTCAAAACACGCAATAATAAATGACATCTTGGGACTTTTTTTGAGCTTGGGGGATAAAGAAGCTACCCTTTATCTCATAGGGACTCTAATTAACTTACTGGTCGATATTATACCACTTATCGTTAGACAAAGCTGTCCCCTCCTTTCGGTTCGCCTTCAGGTAAACACCTAAATACTCATTGCTATTTTATAAAACATCAATAGAAAAACAAGATTCAAGGCTCACATATCAATCCGCTTTTTACTATTAAATCGAAACGACACACATGAAACTTGAAATTTTTGTTCACCCTATTCAGCTTTTCTTCAAAAAAAATTGAAATTTATTGTGATCCGAGTCAAACCGAGGGGCAAGAGTTTCAGATTTCAAGTTTCAAGTTTGGGGACCAAGAAACTTCTCGTCGGAACCTGAAATTTAAGGGGAATGCGTTTTCTGGGAAATGATTGAGCAAACAAAATCAAAGACTTGTCAAGATCAAAGGGGATAAGGCTTTGACATGCTCCATTCTATCACTCAGTGTTTCTTGCGAGAAGATTTTTTGGATTTTTCTTTTTTAGGGATGTTTTCAAGGGGAATAAAGACCGCACAGGCAACGACGGTAATCCACATGTTAGGTTTACCGATAGCTGATTGAGTAATATTCTGGGTTCGAACAATTTCACCACCCATCTTAAACACCTGTTCCCTCTCTTTCCAGGCAATATCTGGGTCAAATTCAATTCCAAGAGTGGTGGCAAGCATTTGAGCTGCTAAATCTTCGGTATATTCTCCGGCTTCCTCATCTGTCTCGCCATAAGCATGGTGTTCGGAAAGATACCCATAGCGATTCTTCCGTCCCGTGGGGATGGCCAATCCGATAGAAGCCGAAATCAGTCGGTTGCGTTCGTTGGTTTCTGAGCGGGCCATGACACAATAGGTCACTTCTCCAGGATTGAGAAGTTTTTCTCCCCGCTTTCGAGGAATGATTTTGCAATCAGGAGGGAGAATCGACGAGACGCTAACAAGATTGCAGAAAGCAATACCGGCGCTACGAAGCGCCTCCTCAAAAGAGGCCAGTTTTTCCCGGTGTACACCGACCCCCCGAGTTAAAAACATGTGCGTGGGAACCATAATTTCTCCATTTATCTAAGGTATCATGTAATCAATAGCCAAACATTCCTTCTTCATCTCAAATAAACAGTTGATTCCACCACTTGGTTACTGATTGCGCCCCGACAAATTGTAAGGATTGCTGAGGCAAGACTGAGGGTGACAAATTATCAATCTTTACTCTAAGTCCGCACTTTTACCAAGAGTAAAGGACAAGGTGCAACAATATTGATGAGGACGGTTGAGATTTCTCTACAATGGGAGGGAGCCGTTATTAGAAAAAATATAAGAGGTATCTGTGATCATTACAGAGAAGAATTGACGACTAACAATTTCAGCTCGGTCATATCTTGAATCGCATACCGAACCCCTTCTCTCCCAAGCCCGGAATCTTTTACACCGCCATAAGGCATATGATCAGCCCGAAAGCTGGGAATTTCGTTGGCGAGCACAGCCCCAACATCCAGTTCCTGGTAGGCACAAAAAATTTTATTGATATCTTGTGTGAAAATTCCTGCCTGAAGCCCAAAGGCTGAATCGTTGAGCTGATACAGAGCCTCCTCGAATTTTCCATAAGGAGACACGGTCACAAGAGGCCCGAACGCTTCCTCGCAAGACACCTTCATTTGGGGTTTGATATCGGTCAAGACGGTTGGCGCCATTACTGATTTCTGAAACGTGCCCCCCGTCCTGATGGTGGCTCCTTGACTGACGGCTTCGTCCAACCATTTTTTCAGCCGGTCAACAGCTGCTTGATTGATCAAGGGACCGACGACGGTTTCTTCCTTCTCCGGATCGCCGGTAGGAAGGCCACGAACGTTGTCGATTAAATTATCAAGAAACGATTCATAGACCGATTCCTGAACTAAAATTCTTTGGACCGAAACGCAGATTTGCCCAGAATATCCAAAGCCGCCTGCAATACATCGATGAACTGCCGTATCGATTTGCGCATCCGGTTCAATGACGACGCCTGCATTCCCGCCAAGTTCCAGATGAACTCGTTTTTTACCCGCTTTGGATTTCAACATCCATCCCACAGCGGCACTTCCGGTAAAACTCAAGGCTTGAAACCTTGTATCTTGCACCAAAGACTCCGCAAGGGAATTCGAACAGGGAATCACGCTGAAGGTACCTGCCGGGAATCCACTTTCCAGAACCGCTTCCCCCAAAAGTAAGGAGGTGAGTGGAGTCTGTGGAGGGGGCTTGATCACGATGGGATTACCTGCGGCCAGACAAGGGGCAACCTTATGTGCGATCAGATTTAAGGGAAAATTAAATGGAGTAATACCCAGCACCGGGCCTATAGGGAACCGGCGGACGATTCCATGGTATTTCTCCATTCCGGGGCTGCGATCCATGGCAATGACTTCCCCCGGAATCCTAGTGGTTTCTTCACTCGCGATTTGAAAAGTCTGAACGGCTCGACCAACTTCGCGACGGGCATCATTAATGGGTTTCCCAGCCTCCGAACAAATGCAACGGGCAAATTCCTCTCCTCGTTGTTCGATAACCGTAGCAATCCGCGCCAGCCCCTTTGCCCTCATATGCCCGGGAAAAGTTTTTAAAGCCGTGAACGCTCTGCAGGCGTTCTCCACGGCCTCGGCGACCTCTCCGGGTCCTGCTTGACAGACCTCGGCGACTAAACGGCCATCATAAGGATTGGTGATGGGCTCAACGGCATCGGTGCGTTCCCATTTGGCACCAATAAGAAAAGGACGGGGCGCTGTCATGATGAGACCTCCGGGAATCAGGTTGGAAGAGGCTCTTCGCGGGATACTAATGGTTCAGAGTCGGATGGGGGAACTGTCGTCACATTGGCTTCAGAGCGAGCTTTGGCAATAAGGTCCTCGGTCCCCCATTCTTGAATGGACTCAAAAGTAAATGGCTCAAATGCCGAGACGGCTCCACACCCAGGACACCCTTGGATGGGAACTTTGGAGCGAAAAACTTCGTCGAGACATTCCATGCACACAAATAGATCCGGGGCGCCTTGCTCACTTTCTACCGGCCAAAATGTTTGAGATTCAAGCACAGCGGGGTACTCACTCCTATTGGTATTGGTAATTATCAAAACTCCGTCTTGGGAGTTCCTAATGGATAATGAACTTTTAAATAAGAATAGGCAAGCTGGTGCAATATTGCAAGATGGTTCGTTTACAACCCTTCGACGTTAGGGGAAGTCGGTGAAGGGGGTTGAGAGCCATTCTGTTGAGCCTTTTTCAATAATTTCTCAATCTCTTCTTCGAAAACCTCAAAAGGAAAGGCCCCAGGAATGAAAAGAGCCTCGCTCCCTTTTGAGAAGTCAGTCAGAAACAGGATAAATCCCGGGGTACCCCGAATTCCGAGCTGTCCACCTTCAAGGCGATCTTGATAAATATCTTCCAAATGACGCTGGCTTTCTAGACATTCAGAAAAGTCATCCAGGTCCAGATCCAGATCTTTGGCCATTTCCTGCAGGGTAAACATGTCAAATTTCCTACCGCTATTGAACAGGCGATCATGCATTGGCCAATAGGCTTGTTGATCGCCTGCGCATCGTGCCGCGAGAGCTGAATGAAGAGCAGGTCCACTGGGTGAACGGGGAAAATCGCGGTAGACAAAACGAACTTTTCCGGTATCGATATAGCGCGTCAGGAGACGAGGGAAGGTTTCATGAAAGAATTTCTCGCAATACCCACAGGTGAAGTCCGAATATTCCAGCAACGTGACTGGGGCATTTGGGTCTCCCCTCACCTCATCATCCGAACGTAGCAAAAGATCAGATGTTTGCCCGAAAGAAAAAGATACCACCAAAAGGGAGGCGGCCAGAATGAAAAAAGTGAGCAATCGGCATCTCATATTTTTTAAATGAATTCGCATGTTCATCCTTCAACGGCTAGACAATCAGGGCCCAACTCTACCAGGGTCAAGAATCCCCTTGGGGGCTCTCTCTATCATCATACTCTATTTTGTCACTCAGTTATGACTTTTGTCGAGACTGATTTACTTCTCCCCGCTCGGCTCAAGAAGGGCCACCATGAGGAGCGGCCACACAACCGTGGCATCACTTAAAACCTCCGCAAATTTTCCCCCTTCACTAGGCGGAACAAATTTTCCCCACGACACACCTTCTTGATACGTGCAGCCGCTTAATCCGCCCCAGTAATCCGGTTCAGGGCATATTCTCACCCCATATTGAAACCGGGGTGGGGTCAACTGAACACCCAGGCGCGTATTTAAAATATCAACATAGGGAGGGGTTTGCTGGGCCCAATTTCTGGGAACACCTCCACCAATGGTCCAGATTCCGAGTCGTTTGGCAGAAAGAAGACGTTCCGTATAACTATTCAAATCCAGAAAGGGATTAAAAGTCGGGAGATGTTTTTGAAGACGCTTCCACAGTTCAGAATCATTCGAAGTTGGGTTTTGCAGGTCCAATCCTTGTTTAACACTTTCCTGCATGGCCCAGATCGACACATCTAAGCCTAATTCAGAGTCCGTAAACGCTGGAATGTATACCGGGACACCCTTAAGATAGGCACTCTTAAGGATAGCCGGACCTTCAAATTGCTCATTGAGCGTGAGTCCAAGTTCTCTGTTCAAGATTTCAGAGGATATCGGTTCGGTAGGATTAAGGCGTTGTAAGGTCCCTCCCACGACTTGTTCAACATGGTTTAAATTTAATTCCATTTCTAAAGTGTCATAGACCCGATTGTATCCCTTCTCAAAAAGCTCCACATCTCCCATCGAGGGGTGATATTTGTAATGCGTTTCTCCAACGGCTTCACTCATTCCATGAGCCATCAGCGCACCAGTGGAAACCACCACTTGCACCATTCCCCGGTCGATCATGGTGGTGATGATTTTCCCCATTTTGGCAATGGTCATGGCACCTGACACCGTCAAAACCACAGTGCAATCCGGATCTTCTACCATTTTTTTCAGAATTTCGAAGGCCTCGCCTAATCGCCGACCCCCGAAAGAAGTCTTTTTCATTGCTTTCAACAAGTCCGTAAACGAATGAATGGTTTCCGGATCTAGAGACTGCAGTGCTTCCAAGCCGTCTTCGGCTCCATCATGAAATTGCCGGGGTTGCATCATGATCTCCAATTAATTCGGTTAAATGGCCTACTTTTAAAAGAAGGGGGATGGAAACCCCAAGACAGGAGCGAATTCCAGATAAAAAGGCTGAAAAACGCTTGATGGGGAGATTGGTGGTCCCAACGGGATTTGAACCCGTGTCTGTACCTTGAGAGGGTACCGTCCTAGGCCAAGCTAGACGATGGGACCAGCTGGTCTCTATGCTTTACACCTCGAGATGTCCGTTGCGCTTGCTGTGTTGGGACAGCCTCCAGCCCATTGCTTTCGAAGGGGTAACTGTACCATATGGCTGAACCGCTTTCCAATTCGCTCCCTTAAAGGTCGGTTCAGGGGTTTCAGGTTTTAAGTTTCAGGGAAAAAGATGGGGCAACCATCCAGGTATAATTTTGGAAATGGTAACGGGTAGCTGGAATCCGAATAAGTGAATAAAAAGATCTTATATATCTGCACTTCGACTCTTTGGAGCGAGGATCGTAATCATTCCGCGCATGAACGGATGGAGCCCGCAATGATAAGCATAGCGACCAGGAGGGAGCCGTGTAAGGTCAAATGAGCCATGGGGCTTAATCACACCGGAATTTAAGCGACACGAGGAACTTAGTGAGCATTCATCTGCAATGATCGTATGAATCTCATGGGTGTCATTAACCCAGCGAATGACAGTTCCTGACATCACTGACACCGAATTTGGCGAAAAAAATGGCGCACGGTGTTCAATCCGGATTTGATGGACAGAAGTTGCCGCCAAAGCCATCCATCCCTGCAAGGCCAGAGCGACAATCCCAATCCCCCAAACAACTCTGTGAATAATCGGATTTCCCCCGCGAAGAAACATTAGGAAAGATCAATTCCTCCTCTCCAACTGCACAGTGCCATCCCGTTGCTGTGGATGAAATATCCAATGTCGAACAAGGAATATCGAATCATGAAGGGTGAGAAGGTTTTTCGCCCGGTGTGTGAAAATCATTTCCAAAGATAGCAATCAATTGAACCAAGACCCTACTTTCTTTTCCCTCGGCGTTCATGATTCCTTGTTGGATATTCGAAATTCTCTATGGTTTTATCGCTAAGAAAATGGTTCCACGTCCTCGCTTCAATAACACTAATACCGGGGATTTTTCTTCCAGATTGCTGGTTAATCGCTGGAAGTCTTCAATGGTCCTTACTTCCTGACGGTTGAGTTCAACGAGAATATCTCCTTCACGAAGGCCAGCTCGTGCCGCGGGAGAATCGGCCTCAATGTGGGTAATCACCACCCCTTTCTGGTCGGTCCCCTGTTCCGGAGGGATGGGTCCCACAGTAATCCCGGCTAAGGCATGATCTCCTTGCGTTTTCCCTTCAGTCCCACTGGAAAGGGAGGCTAAATCCCGCGGCATTTCTCCAATAGAAATTTCCAGGTCTTTTTCTCTACCCTCACGCCATACGATCATCCTGGCTGTGCTATTGGGAGGGGTGTCAGCCACCAGGGCCCTGAGATGATTAGGATCTTTTACGGAAGTTCCTTGAAATTCCCGAATGATATCTCCTCGCCGGACTCCAGCTCCCTTGGCAGGACTATCGTCGAAAACATCTCCCACTAAGACCCCAGTCGTGTCGGGTGCATCAAATTGAGTGGCAAGATCTGGTGTCACCTCTTGAATGGATACCCCGAGCCAACCTCTGACCACTTTTCCGTGACTGATCAGACTCTGCATCACGTGCTTCACCATTTGACTGGGAATCGCAAACCCTATCCCCATATATCCGCCGGTTCGTGAAAAAATGGCTGTATTAATTCCGATCAATTCACCATTGAGATTGACCAGCGCGCCTCCCGAATTCCCGGGATTGATGGCGGCATCCGTTTGAATAAAGTTTTCGTAATCAACAATACCCATGTTAGCCCGCCCAACCGCACTGATAATGCCCATCGTCACCGTTTGATTGAGCCCGAACGGATTACCAACGGCCAAAACCATTTCGCCAACTTGAAGAGATTTGGAATCCCCCCAGGGCAAGGTCGGCAAATCCGAAGCCTCGATCTTTATGACCGCAAGATCCGTCTTGGGATCTGTCCCAATGAGCTTTGCTGGATATTTCTGTTTGTCGGCCAACATCACTTGAAGTTCATCGGCCTGTTCAACGACATGGTTGTTGGTCACGATGTACCCATCGCTTGCGACAATAACCCCAGAACCAAGCCCCTGTTCGTGACGTTCCTGGGGTTGACGAAACCGTCGCTCAAACTCTTCACCAAAAAATCGTCGAAAAAACGGATCATCAAAAAAAGGCGCCCGCTGGGATTCCTCAACCTTACGGGTAGTCGATATGTTGACCACCGAAGCCATCGCCTCTTTGGATACGCGGACAAAGGTATCGTTAGATGGAAGACCTACCGTAGAAACTCTGGCCATGGGAGTTGTCGAGGTGGGTGAGGCCGCTGAGACCGTCGCCTGGGCAATATCACCAGCATCCCCGGACCCTTGAGAGCATTGGACAAAGGCCATAAGTAAGAGGCCAAGCGTACATATCCTAACCCAGCCGGTTTGGAGGAAAGACCCAGACCCGGCGGTTAGACACTCAAACACCTTCATGAAATACTCCTTCCCATGAAACTTTTTGAAATTAATTGCGTACACCAAAGGGATGGGACCCCTTGAATGGTAGAAATCTGATAATTGATCTTACCATCTCTCAACTTGAAACCTGAAACCTGCCAAAAGGGGATCGAATGGCTTGAAGGGCTGAATTCATATTTTCCTTTGAAACCTGTTCAACATACTATCTTACCGTCTATGGGTGAACAGTTCTTAGTTTACCCAAAAATATGAAAGGCTACCGGGATCCAGACCCCGGGCATTCATACACCTCCGTTCCCTGATTCGTCCCGACAATGAGCATAGAGGTCATCCCCGTAAAGATGCCATTCTCAACCACCCCTGGAATTTGATTGAGCCGGGTTTCGAGATCAGAGGGTTGGGAGATTTCCGGAATTTCCAAATCCAAAATGTAATTCCCGTTATCGGTCACAAAGGCCGACCCGTCTCGTTGCCGAAGCGATACCCGTGATCCGAGGGGTGCAACTAATTGATGGGTATGGGGCCATCCGAAGGGGGTGATCTCTATGGGAACGGGGAATATAGCACCTAACACGGAAACCTTTTTCCCGACATCGACAATGACAATAAACCGTCGAGCCGCCTTCGCCACAATTTTTTCCCTTAATAAGGCCCCTCCCCCTCCCTTAATAAGATTGAATCCGGCATCAACTTGATCAGCCCCATCAATCGCCACATCGATCTTCCAATCAGCTTCCTCATCAAGGATAGGAATTCCGAGCTGTTTCGCGAGTAAAGCAGTCCCCCGTGAGGTGGGAACCCCTTGAATCCGCAATCCCTGCCTGATCCGATTAGCCAATCCCTCCAACAAATACTTGACAGTGGAGCCTGTTCCAAGTCCCACCACACTGTTGTTCGGGATAAAATCAAGCGCCCGTTCGGCTGCCGCTTTTTTTTGAATATCTTGAGAAGGAGAAGGAGGCGGCACCATCAGAATGAATCCGCTTGTTTTTGCCCTGCCGCCACGGAAGCTGCTCCAAGGAGCCCTGTATTGGGGTTCAGAATGACATGGACCGGAATCTTATTCAACAGTCGCCTATGACGACCTTTATCTAAATAGGCTTTCAAAAAGGTGCCATCCCGGAGAAGAGGAAGAATTTTCGGTGCAATGCCCCCACCAAGATACATCCCCCCGATGGCCAGGGTCTTGAGTGCCAGATTTGCTGCCTCCCCACCATAAATGGAAAGGAATAGTTTTAACGTTTGAGCGCAAATGTCAGGTTTCCCGCTCAAGGCGGCCTCCGCAATCAGGGCTGCAGGGTCTCCAGTGGGCAGCCGTTCGGCAAACCAGGTTGGTTCATTTTTTTGGGTATCACGAAGAAATTGATAAATCGTGTGTATGCCCGGACCAGATAATACGCGATCATAACTCACATGAAGATAACTGGTTCTAAGATAACGCAGTAATTCGATCTCGAGATCGTTATTCGGTGCAAAATTGCTATGACCTCCTTCCGAGGGAGACACATGGTACCTGGTGCCGTCCCAAAACAGAATGGCTTGACCAAGCCCGGTTCCTGCGGCAATTAACGCACGGGTACCCGACGTCTGAACGGAAGCTGAAGGATTTAAGGATTCGAGTTCATCAGGATGAAGTTCCATGAGCCCGTAGGCTGTGGCCTCCAAGTCGTTCAGGAGCCGTACTTTTTTCATCTGTAAATGTTGGGCGATTTTCTGCCCATCAATGACCCAGGGGATATTCGTGGTGCGGCAGATATTGTTCAGAACTGGACCGGCCACCCCAAAGCAGGCACCGGTCAACGTCGTTGAGGATGACGGTTCAGGGGAGTTCTTTGATTCCTCGCTTTGGGTCGGCTCTTCACTGATATCATCGTCAGGTATGCCTTCGGAATCTTCTTCAAGAAACTCGGTCAGGACCTCTTCGAGGGACCCGTAATCCTCACTCCAATAGGACTCCTGGCGAATGGGATCGACGCGTTGGTCTTTCCAGTCGTAGAGGGCTAAGAGGGTTTTGGTTCCTCCAATGTCTCCGGCAAGAATCATCGATGGTTAAAAATGATTTAAAAAAAGTTTCAGGTTTCAGGGTTCAAGTTCGTAGCTGCAGCATCTCATGCTGCCTCCGAATGTCGAAAAAGTGAATCCAGAATTCATTTCCTGCAACATAGCGAATGTCATTGGGAGGTGCAAGGAAGATGGTTACCTAGTCGGAGATATTGAACCTAGAAACAGCAGGTGAATCGAGAAATTTCCATTGAGAAAAGGTTGCGGCTTGGCCCATTTGACGACCGTGAAAATCCACCACGTTCCAGACAATAGCGCCTTGGACTAAAAATCGTTTGCCGGTTTTGGAGATACGAATCCCTCGGTAATCATCAATAAATCCATGCCGGGATGCCCGCTGAAGCATCTGGGCTCGTTCTCCCCGGCCAAGAGGTTCCGTCGTCAATCGAGAGGGAGTGCGAGTCAATTCGTCAAAGGTCGTCTCCCATAAGGCCAGGGCCGCGCGGTTGCCATAATTCAGAATCGGATCATCCTGCATGCCATGGGAAACCACGACAAACGGACTGGCAAACAACTGATGAGACTGTTCCTGAACAGTGCCACTTCGGGCAATCAATTCATGATTGAGCCACTGATGGTAGCTATCTAAAAGCCGTTGAGTCCACTCAACAACAAACGGTTGTTTCCAAATGAACCCAACCGATAGGTCTGGCGATTCCTGGGGATCATGGATCATAGCAAAGACAGTAAAAAACCGATCCTATCGCTTCAACCCAAGGAGACAGTCAAGGCTATCAAAACTTGAGCATTCCCCCAGGTCGTCCAATACTTAATTTGAAATCTGTTTCAGAATCAGATTGGTTATCTGACCCGGTGAAGACTGATCAGTCGGTATCACATAGTCTGCTGCGGCTTTGTATTTGGGTACCCGAGTTTTAAGGATTTCCTCGATTTCTTCAACAAAGGTCATGGTTCCCGATAAGGAAGGACGTTGGGAGTCCCGGCCAATCCGGGATGCAATGGTAGGAACCTCGGCAGTCAGCCATACCGTCACGCCATTGGCCTTGAGTGCAGCCACATTTGCGTCTCTCAAAATCACCCCACCCCCCGTGTCAATAATCAGTTCATCTTTATCGGTCAGGGATTGACAAACAGCCGATTCCAGATTCCGAAAGTGATCCCATCCAGACTGTTCAACAATTTCAGGAATAGACAGCTTAGCCCGAGCGATCACTTCTGCGTCGGTCGACACCACACGCCTTTTTAACCGCCTGCCTAGATATCTGGCGACCGTGCTTTTTCCGGTACCACGATAACCAATGAGAACAATATTCACCGGAACCGTGCTTCCAGGACAGCCCGCATGACTTTGAGAGGCGCAGGATGTCTCGTCCATCTTTCAAATTGGCCAACCGCCTGGTTCACAAACATCTCAACTCCTCGAATAACCGTGCACCCCTTCTCGCGGGCCTCACGAAGCAACCGTGTTTCCAATGGATTGTAAACAATATCCATGACTGTCAGGGAGGGTTTCAGCAAATGTTGAGGGACGCAGCTTTCTCCGATCTTGGGGTGCATTCCGATAGGGGTACAATGGATGAGCACATCGGTCTGGGGGAGATTCTCGCCCAAGGTCTCGTCAGAAATAGATCCTTGTCGAACCTCGACGGAAGTCTTTTTCCGGATGTCTTGAACCAGTGAATTTCTTTCTTTCTCATCAATACCTAAAATCGTGAGTTCCCGTACAGCCTCCTCGACGGCGATGGCGAATGCAATAGCTCGGGCCGCCCCGCCTGACCCCAAAATCATGACTTTTTTCTGGCTCAGCGTTGCCCCAGCCTGTCGTAGGGCGAGAAGAGCCCCCGACGCATCCGTGTTATAGCCCGTCAATCTCCCATTTTCCTTTACAATTGTGTTCACAGATCCGATATGGCGGGCAGTCAATTCAATGTCATCAAGGTAGGACATGACGGCCACTTTATGGGGAATCGTGACACTAAAGCCCCTGAGATTGCCCAATGCCTTAATGCCCTTTATCGCTCCCTCGACATCTTCGACTGGGAAGGCCAGATACACAAAATCCAGACCGAGATGTTCAAAGGCCGCATTATGAATGGCCGGAGAAAGGGAATGCTCAACGGGATTCCCGAGAAGACCACAAAGCTGGGTTTGAGTAGTTATCTTCATCGACACCAAAAAAAA
>CAZGFD010000011.1:0-136298 GCA_964525045.1 uncultured Nitrospiraceae bacterium
CGGCTGCAGGGTATATCTGGCTATCCCACACCGGTATCCATCCCAAACCAGGAGAGAACAGGTGAACATCTGTCAACCCTTTCGCATCGTCTACGGATCCACGTAACACATCAACCGTGAAAGGGGCTTCAGGTGAATGAAAAGGGCTAGTGGTCCCTGCAGTATTGGTCAGGTCGTTGTTGTAAAGTATTCGGTACGGAAAAGAACAGTTTCTGCTTCCAGTTGGACCATCGGCACGGCTGCCGCAATTCTCTTTCGGGTTTAGATCCACGCAAACATCGACAGATGCACTCAACTCAACGGCCGGCCCTATGTTGGGGACACAGCTCAACCCTGCTTGGCATTCGCGATCCGAGTCGCAGTCGCCTTCACCTTCGGCGCAGGGCCCCCCGCAGCGGCTACTACAAAAGGAATAACCGCCATAATCACATGATTTGGACGCGGATCCGCGGAACTCATCGTCACGGTTACTCCCGATACCGCCGCAGCCGGCGAACATCAGCGTAATAATAGTGGTCCAAAGGAAGAGGCCCCTGGGATCCAGGAAGGCTGAAGATACTTGGTTCATTTCAAATTCTGTCGTCGCAATAAATTTGTTGGCCCGCACTCGTAAGGCAAATTCATACTCCTCGATGTCCCGATCATTAGAATCAATCACGGCGATGGGGTGGGCCCAACAGTCCCGCCACCCTGGGATATGCAACACCACACACACTTACCCTTCCAAGACATCCGTATGGTTCGACTCACGCATCAGATGTCCCACGGGCCAAAAGGTATGGCTTCAAAGCCCCCGCAGAAAATTTTTGTAGAAAACCAGATCTTCAATTTTCTGTTTGAGTGACTTGATCTGCTCCTACTGAAAAAAGGTAATTATGTCCTATGGGTGGCCTTGATTTCGAGGGAAACAGGCGAGTATTTTTTTAAGGGGACTTTCAAAGAATTTTCACGGAGAGATGCAAAATCCCCATAAACAGCTTTGCCACATTTAAAGATGCCATTTCCCCGCATATTAAAACGATGGTTGAAAAAAATGGGTATTAAAAGTCCAGTGCCCAATCATTTTGAAACGACTCTCGTAAAAAGTAGCCTGCAATGGGAATATCAGATTCATGCCGTCGAAAAATTCCTTGAAAATCAAGGGAGAAAAGTCAATTCTATTCTGGAAATCGGCAGCGACTTGCCATGTGACGTCATTTCCTGCCTTGGTAAAATGACTGATGGAATTGTTTTCGGCATCAATTCTTCGCCAAATTTTAGCAGAAAACAAAAGGTACTACCTCAAAATGTCATGGGTATCCAGACTAATGGAAAGAAACTGCCCTTCCGCGAGAATTCCTTTGGCGGCCTATTTTCCATAGCCACACTTGAGCATGTTCTAGACCTAGCCGGATTTTTAGGGGAATGCTGTAGAGTCATGCAGCCCGGCGGGGTGTTTTATGCTCAAATCGGGCCGATCTGGTCTTGCAGCGTTGGGCATCATCTTTTTGCGCGCGTTCCCGGAACACGAAAAGAAGCACGGTTTCATAAGGTCGGCAAAAACCCACTGCCAGATTTTTCGCACCTTCTCTGGGAAGAAGCAGAAATGCGAGAATTCCTTGAAACCAGTCCATGTGATGACCGTTTGATTACACCTATTCTTGACTGGGTGTACCACTGTAACGATATTAACCGGTTATTTTATGAAGATTACGTACGTTATTTCGAAGAAAGTCAATTGAAAATTATTTCCTTTCAAGGTCGTCCTAGATCAAAGTCTGAAATTCCCACCGGCCGAATAAAGAATAACCTCGTGGAAAAATTCGGTCCGGATGTTAATTTTGATAACGCTGTCATTGAGGTCTTCGCTAAAAAACCGGGTAAAGCCGATCACCCAAGAACACAAAAAAATATCAGGGAGTTCATACAAAACAACCTTGTTTGTCCGCGAATGGGTCAGACTTTAACCCTGAATGAATCCGGGTCTCATTTGCAAAGTAGAGACGGTTCTATTGAGTATGAAGTAAAAAATGGTATTGCAGTTATTTTATGAAAAGCCATTAATTTCTTTTCCTCGTTTAGGTTTAAGGCAAATTCCCCTCCTTTTGGTCATAGTATTTGTCGAACTTGGCCGATTTGACGAAACCATTGGGGCTTCGGTGGCCCGAACGCTAATCCTTTGATACGGAGAGGGATTCTGGCCTGACCCTTGAGAGTAGGAAGTGGGGTAACAAAAGAAGTTGCAATGGGATTAAATACAAACCGTTCGATCGTCAATCGAACAACTGGCGAATAAAACTCCGTTTTTGATTTTTGCCCAACCAGGTTGGTTGACTCGCCAATACGCGCAGCCGATTCCCATTCTCGAATTCATTCACTGTCTCAACCGAAACAAAATGATTCTTGAGAAAGGCCAGATCCGCAGGCCTGCCTCGCGCAACGTCAACATAGAGGCGGGACTCCCCGTGCAAGACAGAGGCGACCGCCTTCCAGTATTTCTGCCCTGGATAATGCCAGAACCAGCTTGTCAGGGAAACGACAAGGTCGATTTCCTTGAGATTGGCGATGGCTGCCGGGGACGGTGCAATAAAATTGATGTTCTCATGGGACACACCATTAGCCGCGAGCAACTCGTGGGTTGCACCAATATCTGCACTAAACTCATAATTCTCATGATAGCCTCTTTCCGCGATCCTGAGCACGTCGTCTTGGACCGGGTGAGGATATCCGTCCACTAAAAAAAGGTCCGGTTTGGTTTTCATGAACATATATATTGAAAGATCAAACCAAGCCATGCCGCAACCAATATCGAGAATCTTTCGAATTCCTTTTTCTTCTCCGAGAAAATCAAGCAGTGTCGGTCCGTAGCGCATCAGTACGGTTTTCATATGGTCCCGGAGCGCCCTAATGAATTCTTTATTCCGCATAACCTCCGACTTCGTTTGGGGAGGCTGATCGAAATAGTCATTTAAAATTTGATTGGCATAGCTGCGTTGTTGGAGCATGACCACAGCTGCTTGGGGAGGAAAGTAAAGGTCTTCAAACATATCAAAATGAAAGCCTGTATTGGTTTAAATAATAGAACATTCTCTTGCTTTGGGAGGTTATCCCTGATCTCCAGCGGTTCCTTGAAAGGCAAGAGATATTTTACCCGAAATTTTTCCTATGACCATGAAAAGTCGTAAATCTCCACGCTGGACAGGCGAATCTTCTCTTTCGATCGACTCTTGGCTTTGAATTGGCCCTGGACTTTCCCACTTTCTGCCAATTTAGTCAATCGTTGAGACCTACCACTGCAAAATAATCGGTCAGGCGCACCGCCCATCTTCTCATTCCGTTTCGAGAGTCCGTATGGTCTAGGCCAACCACGTCTCTGGCAACTGAGGCAACCTGTCGAGTATTTTTATAATGACCAGGGGCCTCTTGGCTAGTTGGGAAATTGATGCCCAGGGAATTGACGCGAAAAGAAGCATTGAAGAGCTTTCAGCGGTGCAGAATTTCTAACCACCGCTGGCTCAGTTTTTAGGGAGGGGGCAGGGGTAGGAAATTTCTGACCATCGTTGGTCCAGTTTCTGAGAAGGGGTCAAGAATTATGCCTGGACATATCGCTCGCCGATCGCATAGATGATCGGTAGCCATCCGCCTTTCGGTCTCTTTGGGTTTGAGGACGGCGGCCGTCCTGTCCGGGGTTGCGTTCTCGTTTTTGCTCCCGAATTTGTCAATGTTTCGTAATTCCGTTTAAAATGAAGGCTTATTGGCGCAACCAAGGTTTTTACAATAATTCCCTGAGATCCTTGGGGCTATAGCATGAACGTTCCGGAGATAGAATCGGCTATTCTTAACAGCGCCACCGAGGTGGTGAGTTTCGACGTATTTGACACTTTGTTGGTCCGGCCCGTCATCGACCCACCGGATCTCTTCTACATTGTCGAGCGTCGTGTGCGCGAGGCCATAGGGGACCCACGATATCCGTTTGCTCACATACGCGTTTGGGCGGAGAAACGTGCCCGCCAACAATTAAGGCTTCAAAGGCCAGATTTTGAAGACATCACCCTGGATGAGATCTACGGGGTGCTTGAAACAGACCTGCGGCTATCAGCAGATGACATTGACCTGATGAAACAGTTAGAAATCGCAGTAGAGCTTCAGTATCTGCGGCCGAGGCAAGGTATCAAGGACCTATACGCGCTAGCGGTTGAGAACAACAAGCGCCTTATCACCATTTCGGATGTGTATCTTCCTGCGTGTCATGTTGTTGACGTCTTAAACCGCAATGGCTTTCATCACATCGAACGCCATTTTATTTCATCTGAAATTCGGCTTTCCAAAAGGACAGGCAGTCTTTTTCAATATGTCCTTACAGAACTCCAGATCAAACCTGAAGGGCTGGTTCACATCGGTGATAATAAGGGTACCGATGTCGAGCGCGCCAAGAAGTATGGTATTCAAGCGTTCCATTTTGAAAAGCCTGTCGAGCGATTTTTTTCCGAGACAGTCAATTCTCGAATGTGGAAACACGGTATCCAACGAACCGATTCTCCTTATCGTCTCATGCTCGGCCTGATCATCAATAACATGTTTGATGCGACGTCAAGCCACGACTGGGAGGGGGAATCTCATTTCAATGGAGACCCCTATGTCCTCGGATACTATGGCGCCGGTCCCGTTTTGTTTGCCCTGACGAAGTGGCTCATGGAGTCAGCCATAAAGGGTGGATATGAAAAGCTAGTCTTTATAGCGCGTGATGGCTATATCCCTCTTAAAATCTTCAATATCCTACGACCGGTGTATGAGACATTACCTCAGACTGACTACTTGCGGATCTCAAGATCCGCTTGCTATCCATTCGATTTTCTATCGGAGGCCGACATCATTGCCAACTGGAAGAATTTGCCGCTCAGCCGAAAAATTTCGGTAAGAGAATTTCTGCGGCTCCGTTTCTACCTTAACATGAGCCAAGAGCTTGAAGACTTCTTTCGGGCGGAAGGGATTGACGTCGATCGTCCGTTCAAAAATACTGAAGATCTTCTAACATTGTGCCTTCAAATAAAAGACAAAATCCTTGACCAAGTTACGTACATGCGTGGCCTGGCGCGCCGGTACTACCAAGACCAAATCTCGCCAAACAAGAAGCAAGCGATCTTCGATCTTGGGTATCGGGGAAGAGCCCAAAGAGTCATAAACCAGATTGCGGACAGACCTGTTACTGGCTTTTATTTTTTTTCGTATCAGGACATTCTGGATCACGATGACACCAACCTCCATTACTTCAATTTCCTCACCAACCCTCAGAATCAGTATGTAGAAGGTCTAAGGTTCAATACGGCGATCCTTGAGCTTCTCGTTTCAGAAATCGATGTCGGTTCTATTGTGGGGTTTCAAGAAAAGGACCATGAGGTCCTCCCTGTGTTGGAAGAAGAGGAAATGCCAACAGCCTTTCGTCAAAAGATTGAGGAAATACAGCGTGGTATTTTGGACTTCTGTCGCCACCTGGTGGCGATCTTTGGGAACGATCTTCGGTATCTTAATGTCGCGCCGACCACTGCTTACCATGTGCTTTCAGAATTTATGACAAATCCGGTGGCCTGTGATGCAAAAATCTTTGACGGGATGTGGGTTTCGAATGGAAGAATTGGCGGCAGGTCTTTTGTCATTTCCGAGAGGGATGAGGAATCATTTTGGAAGGCGGGGTACCACGCGCTCCATGACCCCAATAGGCCAAAAGAACCTTTGGAGGGGACTTCCCCATTGCATTCCACTCATATGATGACAGACGAAGATAGAAATGTTGGGCGTACGAGCGCACAAGCCAAGGTAGACCGGATATGGAATCTTCCGGTCAGTCATTTTCCTAAAAGGGCGACGACCTATTGGGATATCGCCGCTCAAGCGGAACGTTGGCCTCAGCCGCTTGACATCCTTGAGATTGGTGTATTTCGTGGTGGGTTATTGGAAAACTTGCTAGAGAGAAGTGATATTCAAATTTGGCGTTACACCGGTGTAGATCCATACCTAGGGAAAGAACATGATCCATACACGGGTGTGTATTGGAAAAATGAAGAAGAGGCAAATGCCATCTGGGAAAATGCCAAAATATTGTTCGATAAAGCTGGCCACCAATTGTTTCGGTCTTGTAGCCATGAATTTTATACTGTAAGGCAGGAGAGTTTTTGGGATATAATCATTGTTAATGGGGATCGTCGTTTCGCGGGGGTCCTTTGGGATCTCCAGCACTGGTTCAAACGATTGAAACCCGGAGGCCTTTTTATTACGGATGACTATGGGAATAGTGATACTCCAGAAGTCACACCTGCTGTGAATAAATTCATTCAACTAAACCGGGAGAACATATCGAGGAGCGGATATCGGGTCGTTCCCTTCCAAAACCAAGGGAAGGAAGTTCCCATCTCCCTCACGATTGTGTATTTTTTGAAATCGCAGAATCCCAAAGAAACAAAGTCGTGGCCGTATCCCTATTTGGACCAAGCACCACACCCATCCTAAAAGAAGAGTTCTGCATACCTAAGAGGTAATCGGTAGAAGCCCCACAATACACTCCATTTTCCGCTGTTCTTGAATAATTCGATGGAGTAGTATTTTTGAAGGAGAATCTGGTTGCGGGTGCCGCCATGTTCTTGCGGGATCCTGCGTGAGCAATTGCTAGCCATGACTTCTTTCCGCACACTTTGAAGAAATAGAGGAGGTTGTCGGACTCGGACTAGCCAATTCTACTTAGAGCTAGGTTTGTCGTATTCAATTAATTCTTGTACGAATCTCTATTCCACTGAAAAGATATTAGCATAACAATTCATCTCAAATGATATCACATTCAAAAAAATGCATATATATTCACATACCGAAGACAGGGGGCTATTCTGTGTGCAAGGCCCTAAATAAGCCACTCGAAATTGGACACCGGTTTCTTAAGGATTACTCCAAGGAAAACACGGCAAACTACTTTAAATTTGCATTTGTCCGGAATCCTTGGGATCGTTTTGTCTCTGCCTACTTTTACTTAAAGACAGGGGGACGTAACCTCGGCCATGATAGGCATGAGCAACAAATCGTTAACCGTTTCTCCGACTTCCGTTCTTTTGTCGTTAATTTCCATTCTGTAAAGAAGGATTTCAAAAACTTGCACTTTCTTCCCCAAGTAAATTGGACACATGACCAACAAGGCAATTTGCAAATGGACTTTGTCGGTAGATATGAGAACTTTCAAGAAGATTTCAATAAAGTTTGCAGGACCCTTGATATTCCCTGCGTAAAAATTCCTCACTGGAATGTTTCAATACACAATGATTACCGGCAGTATTATGACAAGAAGACTGAAAAAATCATTGCAGAGGAATATTCCCGGGACATCGAATGGTTTGACTATTCATTTAATAGGGGAGCGGCTATAAAAAAAAGAGATTTCATTGATGCCTGTAATGACAAAGCCTTTAATTGGTTCCAAAGGTTGAAATTTTTAATTGAAAAGAATCCCTTTTCTAGGGTTCTTTAAAGGGAGCAGGGGGTGGTTTCATCCGAGCAACCGAGGTTGCCGGCTGGTCAGACACCGACCTAGAGCAAACCAAAACTCCATCCGGTCAACCGGAAATGGGACATTGACATGATGAAAGGGCTCGTTCACCCACGACGGCGGCTGGAAATCCCTCCGGTCTTGGATTGATCCATGAATACGATCAGGGGGAAGCAGATTAGGATCTGTTCTAATGCTCAGAATTGATTCCAGGCAATCGAGTGGAAGCCTGTTGATGTTTTCTGGACTGAATGAGATATTCAGGTTCCCTCAATTTGAACATGCATTCTTTTCTGTGCTGAGAAATAGGCTTGAAATGTTATGGTTTGATATTTTGGTTTAGATGAAAAATGTTTTCAGGATCGTATTGCCTTTTGATCTGGACCAGACGTTCGTAGTTGGCTCCATATGCGGCCGCGACCCGATCCCCTTCCTCTTCCGTCATAAAGTTGACATAGGCGCCTGATGAGGCATAGGCCACGGTAGCGTCAAACACCTCTCGGGCCCACTCAATCACTTTCTGATCCTGACTTGATTGATCCCACCGCCCGTGGACATTCATGACAAATTTGGCATCCCGATGACCATAAGCCATTGCATCAGGCCTAACCCGATTCGGGGCTCCGGCGATATGGCCCACGAAGACTTCACACTGCGGTGTGGGAAGTTTTCCTGCGTATTCAATCATTGAATCCAATGCCCCATCGGCCAACTCCGTAAAATTGTGAGATTTCCAATAGTTTCTCGATCCTGGGGTGAGCAAGGGGTCGAAGGCCTTTTGCCATTCGACGTAGGGTTGAGCTCCAACATGTTCACCATATGGGGTTCCAAAACTGTGCAAGGGTTGAATGAGCCGTTCTCCATCAGCGATAGGGCCGGAATAAAAAATTGCCAGCACCGCCACATTCTTGCCATGTACCTCGGCCGGAAGAAACGGCAACGGTGGCGCCTGACGCATCACGACCCAAATCGTGAGTTCCTCAGGGGCCGATTCTACAAAGTCCCGATACCGGGTGAGGACCTGTTTCGCCTGTTCGAGGGGGAACACGATTAAGCCTGCCAATACCTCAGGACCAACTTGATGGAGGTTGAACTCAAATTGCGTGACGATCCCGAAATTGCCGCCACCACCACGAATTGCCCAAAACAAATCAGCGTTTTCCGTTTCGCTAGCGCGGACGATATTCCCGTTCGCCGTTACCACGTCCACGGAGATAAGACAATCAATCGTCATCCCGTACTTACGTGTCAGCCAGCCAAATCCCCCACCCAGGGTGAGACCGGCAATACCCGTTGTGGAATTGATTCCGACCGGTGTCACGAGCCCATAGGCTTGTAACGCGGCATCAAGATCACCCAGGGTGGCGCCGGGGTCAACAAAGGCGCGTTTCTTCTCCACATTAACCTTGACCTTTTTCATGGCTGAAAAGTCTATTACCACGCCGTCATCACAAATGGAGTTCCCTGCGATATTATGTCCGGCCCCTCTAACGGAGAATTCCTTCTCATTGTCCCGGGCGAACTTTAGGGCTACCGGGACATCATTGGCTGTCGCGCACCTGACGATGACGGCGGGGCGTCGATCAATCATTGCGTTCCAAATTTTCCGGACCTCGTCATAATTGGCATCGTCAGGTAACACCACCTGACCACTCACATTGTTTTTTAAAATCGCAGTTGCCTCATTCCATGACGCTGGCATGATCGTCATTCCTCCCTGATTGGATTGTAAGAGATAGTAGGTTACATCCCATTCGGCACACGAACCCGTCCAGGGTTCCTGTGCCAAACTGAAGAAATGATTCCTGAATGGACCTGAATGTTATCTGCTGAATTGTGAAATAGTCTCAATCCAGCGTTGCATTGTAATGTCCGGGGCCTTTGAAATCAAAGACAGGTCGATTGATCACCGCCAGGGGGGGAGGGGAGTCACAATGCCGGGTGAATTAGTAGGAGTCTCTACAATTTTTTCAATGAAATGGGGTTTTTAGTTTACGGTAACAGGTTCACGATCCACTGGCCGGCCTTTCACCGGTTTTTTTCTGACGGGCCATCAAACAATATGGAACCCTTGAATGGTGACAGAACTAAATCGAAAGGGAAGGTTTCAGTGGGGAGCTGATTAGGTTTCGCCTGCGGCTGCGCGTCGAACTTTTCCTCGTCGGTGAGGTGAATCCTCAAGCGCGAGAACGTCAACGAGCGCAAGGACTTCTTTCAAATATCCCGGGCTCTTATAGATCCTTCGAGCGGCAGAAAAGGTTTGAATGGCATTGGATACCAAAGTCCCCTCGGCCTCACAAAGCCCTAGGCCATATTGGGCCAAGGCCTTGGCATCCAGGGCGCGGAAATTGTGCTGATTTTTGATCCGGAGCTGTTCAGCTTCTTCGATGGCTTTTAAAAAGGCGCTTCGTGAAGATTGTTGGTCTCCCTGACGGAGCGCGATCATACCGAGAAGAGCCAGGGTCCCGGGATTTTCCTTGGGGTTCTGATGTTGATGAGCTCTCTCGGCTGTCTTGCGAGCGTTGGCTAGGTCCCCTCGATTCAAATAGGCCTTGGCTAAGCTCGCACGGGCAACATGTTGGAATTGGGCATTCCCCATGATGTCCAAAAGCCTCAGCGCCTCTTCGAAATGGACCATCGCTTCCTGAGGTTGATTATCATCAAGACGTAGCCTTCCCAGCCCAACAAGGCACGCTGCGTGCACAAAATTCTCTCCTATATGACTGGAAATGCTGAGGGCCTCCTCATACCGTTCCCTTGCATCGTTGATGTGTCCAAGCTGAAGATACGCATACCCAAGGTTGTACAGTGTTAACGCTTCCCCGGCTCTGTGACCGACTTCCCGGCTTAATTTAAGTGCTTGGTTATAGTACTCGACCGCACGATGTTCCTGACCCATCTCCGTATAATCATTACCGAGATTCATCAGGACAATTCCTTCGTCTCTCCGTTTCCCTCTTTCCCGAAAAATAGCCAGGGCTTCTTCATAAATCTCTGTGGCCTTGGCTAATTGACCGATTTCACTATAATAACTGCCCAGATTGAGAAGAGCTCGACTTTCCTTGTCTCGGTGGTGTGATTCCTTGGCCGACTCTAAGGCTTGCAGGTAACAGAATTCCGCCATCTGCAGCTGACCTAACCGATAGTAACTATTTCCCAATCCCAGAAGACTGGCTTCCTTTAAGTTTGGGTCGGTCAGGTGCCCTTGCAGACGTTCGTGAAGGTCCACGATGAGTCGAAAATAACCCCAGGGCAGTAGATAATCATAGTCGATCTCCAAAAGCACAAGGGCCGCCGTTTCATAGTCTTCACCGGCCAGGCGTAATTCAAATTCGGCTATTTGTGGCTCCAAATCCATCAGCGTTTTCCAATTTTCACGTGGCAACCGCACGGCTTCGAAATAATTGGCCGCTCGATGGCGTAGCGCATATTGCGTAAAGGGAGGCTCATCGACATTCTCCCGGTCCTCCAGATCGCCAGGCGGCATCCGTGTGAGGGCATAGGTCCGGTCGACAGGATCAAGATAATAGCGACCGGCTTCTTTACGGACCAATTGCGTGCTCACTAATCGTGTGATGACGGGAGCGCTATTCACACCCGGCACGAAAGGCTGGAGAAGATAATCAACCGCGGTGCTCGAGACCGGGGATCCATAGATCGCCAGTGCCTGCAAGACCTGCTGGCTTTCTCGGTCCAATCGACTGAATGCTTCGCCTACCAGCATCTCTACGACATTTTCCGGCAACAGACTGTTCGTTTCGGCCAGGAGATCCTGGAAAGAAGAATCTCGGTCTGAAGCTAAAATGCTATAGAGCGTTTCGAGCGCGCGAGGGTATCCGTGCGTCTGTTCACGGGCGGTATTCAGGAGATTATCGGAGGCGGTTTTCAGACCGATCTTTCCGCTGCTGTCTAATTCTCGAAGGAGATTTTCGGCATAGGGCGACGAGAGGCCTTCCTCAAGGTCAAGTTGCGTATGGCGACTCGGCTGGATGGTGAGGAGCTGCTCCGGTAAAACCTGCGATGTCAGAATGATCTTGACGGCATGCTGTGGAGCCATCACGAAGGCCCACAAGGCTTCATTCAGCTCAGCATCCTTCACTTCCCCCGACTCAGGATCCAGCGCCGTTTCAAAGCCGTCTAGCAAGACGAGGGTAAGGCCACTCGGAAAATTGGCGAGCAAGGCATTGACCTTTGCTGCTGTGGGAACCTGTGGGGTTTTGTAGAGGGTCTCAAGAGTCCGGCCGGCTTCTTCTGATAGCAATCGGCTTAGGTCGGCATACAAATTGGGAAACGTGACTTTGCGTGACCCCACCGTACTCAAATATACAATACCATCTACGGTGAGGGAGCCAAGGTCATCGGGTAAGTAGCCGCTTTCTAGGGAATCGAGAAGACGGCAGACTAACGCGGTTTTTCCAACCCCTCCTCCTCCTCTGATTGTCATAAGAGATTTCGAGTGGTCTTGGAGGAAGTCCACCATGAGTTTGGTTTCGGCATGACGGTTCTGAAAATAACTGGGGGTCACAGCCGGTGGCGGATTGATAAATTTCGTAGTTGTTCTTCCGCTTTTCGGTTCAGCAGGCTTTCGTTCCCGTTCCAGACCAAGTTGAATATTCTCTTCAACCCGGGAAGCAATTCCCTGTGGATCCAAAACCAATCGTTGTTGATGGTCAATCTGCTTTTGAAGTAAGGTGATTTCTTCCTGAATCCGCTCTTTTTTTGGGGCGTCTTTGGCGTGCTCGATATCCCTTTCTGCGTCTCCGAGACGGTCAACGAGTAATTGTAATTGCCCCTCAGGGGTCATGAGCCAACTGAGGTGACTCGTCAAGGAGGTCCGAGCCTGATCAAAATCTCCAGAAAAATCAATACACCGACGTGCCCCTAACTTCCAGGGAAGGGTAGCTTCAGCATGAAGAATAATAGGCACGACCGGTTTTTTATATCGAAGAGCCTTTGTCCATTCATTTTGGCTTTCTGATGAACTTCGAACGCTATCCTTGGTCGCTACGAATAGGAGACTCTGACAAGTTCGGATAGCTTCCCTCCTTTGTTCGTCGGGTGATTTTCCCGGTGACACGTTATGCTTTCCGATCCACCCTTGAATCGAAGGCTCTCCCTTGAGCAACTCTTCGTAAAGCTTAAGGGCAAACCGCTCGCCGTCAGCGGTGGAATAGCAAATAAAGTGGAAGTCCTGCATAGTCTAACTTATTGAAAAAATGACTAGATTTTTCGAGAAAACATCATAGTAGAATGATTTTGCAGATTTCTCAAGGTTGACAACCAGAAGGGGCTCACCGGCTTTTGTATCAGGGGAGATCTCCTTCACAGGGGTTGACCGTAAAGACTGCGAGAGGGTGAATTTCGAGAATGACCTTTCACCAGGTCTAAACAATTACAGTGATGTTGGGCCCGAATAATTTCAGAACAAGTGAATTTCAATTGTTTGTTTCGTAAGTATTTTGTCTTATATCCTGATGGCCTGAAGAGAACGTTTCTTTAAGGTCTCAATTGTAAGGGACCTGGAGGGTAATGAAAAGGGGAGGGAAGTTTTTCTTAAAAGGAAATTTCGAGAGATTGAGGAGACCACCGGAGCTATTCGGCTTTCCCCCTGCCACATTTAACCATTGGGAAGCGGTGACGAAAAATATATTCTTCGAGGTTGGGTTCCAAGTCTTGGTGCCGCATCAAAATGACTCAGACTCTGTGACGGTAAGCCTGGAGTCCAACGGCATTAATGAAAAGACGAAAGAGGTAAGAATGCGGTTTCAATCTTGCCTTTGCCTAACGTCGTCTGTGGGCTGATCTCTCTTGGTGTCAATTATACGGGACTAAAATCAAATACTATTGGTTTTCATAAGGCACCAAATATTTGTATATCATATCGGGCTCTAATTTCGGATGGAGATTCTGGTCAGTCACAATTTCGTGAAATTCAAGATTGAAAACTTTTGCCATATTCTTTTGAACTGGTAATTTATTATTATTTTCCGGCCTGATCATAATAATTTTACTCTCCGGTTTCATCCAGTTCATCAGTGTGCATTCAGAACCTTTAATGAAAATGATGCCTTTGCAGTGGCTGAATACATTTATTTGATCTTTTAATGAGCATATTCCTGGTTCAAAAATTTGAACCGGAATCCCTTTTTCATTTAAATTTTTTGATGCCTCCTCAATTCCTTTCAGAGAATATCTGGCTGCACCATACCCGAGCTCCGTTGCTCCACCTCCTTTTTTGTAATAATCCGGTTCCTCCGATCGCTTAATAATGACATATTGATCTATATATTTATCTAATTCGGGATTAGCAGGGAATTTCCTGATTTGGTTCCAGATGATGTTCTGGATATTGGTAATTTCCCCGATAAATTTTTTGTTGAAAGATTTTGTTCTAAAGAGATAATGACGGTTATTAAAAGAAATATTATCCCAATACCTTTTGAGCCAGATTTTGAATCTCGGGCGATAAAATTTGTCAAAAAAATAATACCACCGTACAACTAAAATCAAATCCCATCTCGGAATTATTATTTTCGTTAAATCACTTTGGTCTAACGTATCTTCTTTTTGGATTTCATAATTAATATCAAACAGCGAAAAAATCTCTTTATAAAAAGGATCCATGTTGGGCCCGCAGGAGCGAAGGAAGTACATTTTATTTTCCCTGACGTGAGATTCATTAGTCAGGATAAAAGATAAACACGGCAGGAAATATCCCCAGATAAAATGAAAAAAGTGCTCCGGACAGTTTACCGTGTACCCTGTCCCAATACTTTTATAGAACTTCAGGTAAACCTTGTTTTGGTCAGGATTTGACCCAATTAATTTTTTTATTTTCATATTTTAAAGTAATTTTTCAGGGAAAAAGGATTCATTGACCACAAATAGAACAGATTTCTGGTGGTGTTTACCATCTGTCGAGCGGTTACCAATGAGGAGGTCAGCCGCGCTTTGCCCTTCTTGCCTCCCCGTTTTCGGAATTCAATGGTCAGTTCGACCAAGATTTGCTTCAAGGAGTCAGACTCTTGTTTTAGGCTTTGTTTCGTAGTTGATTCCGCCCGCGGTGTTCATTCAAAGGGTACAAACCAAGGTTCTTGGACTTAATGAGGAACCGGACCTTTACGACGATAGAAGGGGATTCTATTTTCTCAATAATGTTACGAGATGCTAAGCCTGACTATCCAAATGTATTGCGGTTAAGCATGTTAAGAATTAAGGATGCAATACATCTTAATTGATAACTCGCAAAGCATGATGTTTTTAGCACTGACCTGAGTTCAGGCAAGGTAATCCATCGCTGATTATTGCTGATTGGAATTTCATTTCCAATTTCGATGACTTTAAAAACTGATTCATTCTTGTAAAACCTTCCACCTTCTTCTGATTGAATCATTTCTGCAATGACCGATCCGTCTTGAATAAAATCTGTTTTATTCTCCATGTTGGCGCCGGGATATATAAGGTAAGAGGGAAGGATGGTTTTCTGGCCGCTGACACCGAATTCGTTATCTATGGTTACTAGGCACTCCAGTTGTTTGTGTACGTGGCGAATAATAAGAACGGCTAATCCTATGTTTTGGGATAGCATCAGAGGTTGCTGCCAATTAGAAACTTCGCGTGCTTGGCAATGAATATCAAACATCTCAACCCAAATCCCCGACCCGGAATGATCCTGAATGCCGGATTCTGTAATTCGCCAATCATGTAATGTCGCGATGGGAACTAATTTCCATTCATTTATTCCTAAAAGATTTCCTGATAAGAGTTCGCTCGAACAGGCCATTTCTTTATTTCGTTCCGAAGCTAGGCCAGGGGCCACAAAAAGGTCCCAGTCAAAAATACTTAGGAGTGACCTCAGATCTGCATTCAGATAATTGTCTTTATTGGTTACACTTGCTATGGCTTCGAGCGAAGCCCAGATCATATTTTCTTCAGTTTCGAGCAGGCGATCAACTTCGATATAATTATGGGTTTTTGTTTTTTGAAAGTACCTTTGGCCTAAATCTAATTGGGTATTACAAGCTAACAAATGTGCATTTTGGTTATACGCCAATAATAAATCGATGTACGGAGTTCTTTTCCCACCATGCGTCATTAAATAGTTTGCGGGAGTGCATTGAATTGTCGGCCCATATTGCCCGACATTTGAATTGCCTGGTTCTATCTTCCCCTGGAGGAGAACATACACTTCATTCCCGTCTTTATGTAAGATGAGTCCGGTTATTCCACTTTGAGGCTGATATAAAGCCAGGTATTCTTTTTCGCTATACCTGTTCTTGACTCCTACAACACCAAAAAAACCATTACTTTTATGCGCCAGAGATCCATTGGCGAATGACCATTGGTTTTGTTCTGAAAAATTGATTTTCTTTAGACTGAATTCCGACCTATCAACAATTTTTTTTAAAAAATCATTTAGATCTGATTCAGTTTTGGCCAGATTTATTTTTTTTATCATCTTTTTAAGTATTTTCTAGTTCTCTTTATTTGTCAAGCGGCGGCGATAGGAGTTGCCGGTTGCGTCTTGACCCCACCGCGTCGTCGCCGATCTGGTTCAGTCGATAATTTCTCATCGCAGCCGGCTTGCCCGGTGGCTCTGGTGCTGGGTGGGAAATAAAGGGTAGTCTTTAACGAACTAATGAAACCTATAGGCGATTTTAGATCAACAGTTTCCGATGCCCAGACGAGCCCATACCACCCTCAACTATCTTCTTATTTTTCTGAAGAGCGGGGCCCCGACCTCTTCGACAAGGACCTTGGTCTCTATGGGAACGCGCGCTCTCATTTCTCCCCAGTAAAAGCAAGAGGCTCGACAGAATTTTTCAACGCGCCTTCCCTTCACGATGACTGGACATCTCTACAGGGGCGGGGAGCTTGTAGCCTAACTCACGGTGCGGCCGGTTGGCGTGTTGGTGCTGCCGAAACTGCTCGATCAGGGTCCCTATCTCCTGCGGTGAAACTTCCACAACCCCGACCGACTCTACAAGGTTCGTGACCTGAAGTCTTGCCGCTCCTTCAATTGACTCAATCTCAGCGGATGATAATTTTATCCCAATGGAGTTGAGTGATTGAGCCACGCGACTCCATTCGAGGACGGCCAGAGCTTTCCAGGGAGCGGCCCCAGGAGACTTATAAAAAGTCCGTGCTACCTCGACGAATTCGGTGCTTGGGAAACGGGCTTTGAGGGGGAGTTGCATCTCCTTCGTCTTGGGGCGTCGGCAGATGACAATAACCGTTTTCGATTTGTCAAACCCCAATAGTTCTAGCCCGTGTTGAGCTGAACCTTCTGCAATGATAAGAGAGTGTGCAGATCTATAGATTTTCAACTGCTCCTGAACAGACCGGTTTTCCGGATGGAGAACTTGAATCCCCTTCGAGGCTAAAATGTGCTCAAAGGCCAGCTCACCCGCATAGGCCCCAACCAGATTGGAGGAATCGGTACAAGGAGCAATTTTACTTCGAGAAATGTAAACAACATCGGCGACATCAACAGGTTCAAGTTGTAGCTGCAGCAAGGTAAGAGCTTCGAGGTGTGCCAATGTGGGGCTGGCATGCATCCTGGCTTGTTGGGGATACACCACTAAATTTTTAACACTAATTGACTCAGATTCAATGACAACCGGCTTGCCTGTGGGGTTGAGGTAGTTGAGTATGAACCGTTCCCAAGGTTGTAGCACTGAAGAAGGTTCATGTTGTTGGCGCATCCAAAGCAAGTACCCGGGGCGCCAGTCCAAGCTGGAAAGCAGTACTCTGGACCCAAAGTCGGCAATCTGATGACCAAAGTGGTGGCAGAGGGGACCGCACCAAAACCAATAGCCACTTTTTATTTGAGTACTCTTGGGTCTATCTTCAGTCGGAAAGACAGGGTCATCAATGCAACGATCACCCCGAAAATGTCGTAGTGCAGGTTCAAGCGCTTCCGCGCAATGCGTAGGACCACCCTTGTAAGCACTTCCACCTGCCGCGCCTTTTAAGATATCCAAAAATGGCAGGATAAGGCGATTGTGAAGAGTCAAGATCGTGTAAGGACTTCCCAGAAAACGAGTTTTGATCTTGTGGTTGAAATTTTGCTCTTCCGCCAAAAGGAATAAGCGATGTTCTTTGGGGATGCTGAAAGAGGAAAAAACTCGACACAGCAGGCCCAAAAATATTGGCCGCCATGGCTGAGGTAACAAGCGAATCCATCTTAACAGTCGTTCCCAATTTGGCGACATCCTGCACTTCATCGTAAGGTTTAATCCTGTTTCTTCATCATCGATTTCACTTTAGGGTAAGGGAAACTCACAAAGCAACTGATGGGGGTGTCAATCAACTTTTTATTACTTTTGAGTGGTCTGAAATTTGTGTCGGCCGATTATTATTAGTTGTTCCCATATCTAGGAGAGTGATGAACGGTGCATGATTAGGGCTCTCCGTGAACCTCAAACGGGACTTCTATTGAACAGAATATTCGATGACCGATATAGTTATTCGGTAAGTGGTGAACATGACAATCTTCATTTGGTACCCACTTTCCATCAGTTGTTTCCGTTACCGGTATAATCGTTCCTTTATAGCGAGACATTCGAACCCCGTGCCAACCGATGGCCGACATTTCCCTGGTTCGATAACCTTCAATGTCGAATCGCCATTCCTTGGAGTGTATGAACCTGGTTAATTCTTGTTGATCATAGATCCAGAATGCGCAATAGGGATTGACATCATTGACAACGAATCTCTGGCCATTGATCGTTATGGTGGTATCCGGTACTTTTTTCAAGTCGGAATAATACCACTTCCCGGTACTCGCATCGTTCTCTACCCGTAAAAACCCAAGGTTATAGTTGTTATCAATACAAATTTGTTTGTGCTTCATCCAATAATTCAATGTGCGGTCTAAAAACAGGATATCGTCTTCCATGTACATCTGAATATCGTATTCCCCGATCGTGTTTTCAATATAGGCTCTGTTTCGCCAAGTAAGATAAAAGGGGTCTAAAAAATACCTGAATGGAAAGGGTACATTGGGGTAGGAAAGTCGAATTTCCTGTTGGGTTCGTTCCCGCGTAAATCTCCGAGACCAAAATTGTCGAACAATCAATTTAATATTATTCGTCTTTGGTTTACGCCAAAACAGTTTATTAGTGTAAATAAATACATCAATGTCGTGCGGAATGTTATCGATTGATTTAATGACCTGACAAAGATATCGGTAATGGGATTCGACGTAGTAAAACGGGATGTGCACTGCGATTTTCACAACAACGTGCCTATTGTCCTATTCAATCTCTGTGTTTTTTAACTGATACCGGTACCCTAATGCCCTGTTCTCAAATAAACAACCTCTGAAAGTCTCCTGGCATATCATCGAGACATTCAAAGTCATTTCAGAAATCTCAGATGTCCGGCTAAGGGCAAACTATTCTTGAAATTCTTCATAGCCTGCCTGACGTTTTTCTGAATTGTTTACGTTAATTAGACCACCAGTTTCTCCAGATGCTGGTGCTCTTGTTTCAACTGTTTCGGCCGCTTTGCTTGGTCCAACTTCAGCCCGCCGAATTCCTTATTCCAGCGAACAAAGGTCGTCACCGTTACACCGATTTTCTTAGAGGCTTGGCCATTCGTTAAACCAATCCTATTTTCGATCCCCCTAACCGCAGATGTGAATGAATCTCCTCGGGGGTCTAGCGTATTTGTTCCATGTGCCCTCCCTCTTTTGGATCAGCTTAACATAGGAACTGTTTAGGTTTTGGCAGGCCGGTCACGTTAAGAGGTGAGCGAAGCTGGCTTCAGAATGGGAGTAAAGAATGGTTGAAGGCCTTTTGAAAAGTGTTGAAGAAAAACCGTGACTACTCAAGTAGGCATCTTGAGAAGATTCGTCATTATGCTGTTTGTCATTTTGATTGGAGTAATGTCATGGAAGAACACCAAATGGTAATTAGATAGGCCGAAGTTCATGTTGAATGTTATTCCTTAAAATGCACCGGGCTGGCGTAACCAGTTCCCATCATATGTATGGTGGGTATAAGCACAATTTTTGTCACTGTCAGTTAGGAATTTGGCGTCAATATACCCAATGTTAAAATCGTCAAACAGCAAGTAAGTTAATTTAAATAATCTCGGCCCTATTTTCGGCATTATCTGTGGAACACATTTAATTAAAAATAGGAGGAAATTCGATTTGGCAGGAAACCCAAACACTTCGTTGGCTATGGCCAGATTTTTTTGGTTAAACACTACAAAACTTTTTTTGAAATGGTTGTCAAATGGTTTGAGGGCCACTGAATCAATATCACAATAAATTCCTCCATATTGATAAATAATTTCATATCTTAAAATATCTGCCCTGCGGCCAAAATTTTTTGATTGTTGAAATTCTTTCTGATTCATTAAAGTGAGTTGATTAACGTCTTTTTTCGTGATGCCTTTTATGTTGATATTCTGGTTGTGACTATCGGTCCACCAATACAGGTGGTAGTTTTCGTGATTGTGTTGATAATAGGAAAGTAAATTATTGATATATTTATTAGGTATTGGGCTTCCAATCCAAATAAAATGTAGATTAGATGGCAGGTCGTACGTGTTACCGTACGTTCTTTTTTCAATATGATTCACCTTTTCCAATAATTCATCAAATGCGATTGATTTAATGGAGTCCTTTAATTGTTGAATTTGTTTTTGACAAAAAAATTCTCGCATCATCTAATTTATAATGTTACCCATTAATATGACATTCGTATTCTTGGATGCCATATTAATTATTCTTGTTCTATATCGTGACATTGTTGCCGTTGCCGAAATGGGCCAATAGTACGATTAGAGTATTAAATAATACCCAAGATGGCAAGCTTCCTTTTGGCCTTGCCCAGCTTTTCAAACCAAAACAGCGAGTGCTGGAAATTGCTGACGTTGCAAGGACATCCCTCTCTATCGTCCCATCAACAATAATTGAAAAGACCTACCATTACGTAGAAGAAAAAGGCGAGGGGCATTTTCAGGTTATTCGCTTAGATCACATATGGTTTCGGCAAAGACGTCCGGACCACAGCCCTTCACCTTGTGCGAGCCGGCGATACCGAGTTGGTGGCGATGAGGAATAGCGGGCCCAACTTCGATTAGTTTTCGGTCGCTACAAAGTCCCCACTTAGAAAGACCATCAACAGGCAGCCTTTCCCCTGCCGTGTGAAGTCAAGGAGGGTTAAGTAGGCTTATAGACAATTCAGCTGGCCTGCCAGCACTAGCCTCGGCGAAGGTGTACGTATGGAAACATGGATTAAACAATATTCGGAGCACATAGTGTACACTTTTTTGATTGATCATATTAACTCTGGCCCCAACCGAAGCCCGAATGGGACATCAATTGGCGAAAATTGCCTCCTTTCCTCATCAACATCGACTAAGGTGAAGCTCATAAATCCACCTGCCACATCTCCGGATCGACCTGTTGAAGGCCGATCGGCTGGTTGGCCAGGGCCTTGGTGATGTGAATTCCGAGCTTGTTGATGCCGACCCCTCCACAATGAGAACTCATCAGGGCTTTATCATACTCCGGATAGGTTATGTCCGGAAGATCCAGGTAGGGCCGCCGTAATTTCTGGCACAGCTCCGCGGGCCGTTTCACCTGAGTGGCGCAATTGACATCCCACGGTTTCTTCGGTGCGTTTTTGATTGCTAACAAAAATCGTTCAGAATTTCTATTTACAAATCGGAGTTGTGTTTAGGTCGATCTTGAGCAAATGGTTGATTCATTGTTGGTAGAATCTGGCGTGCAAACGAAACGGTAGGCACAGAAACCGCAGAGTTCTTTTTGTCGTGATCGGATTGCTGGCGCTCCGATGGGGCTTATCCGCTGGTCATACGAAATTTCAATGTACTTTTCGTACTAGTGCTTAGAGGGAGTGTCAACGGTTGGACGCATCCAGCCGCGACTCATCATCTCCTCGAGAATTGCGGCTGCAAGAATCTCGACGCCGGTCTCAGTCTGATGTCGCGGATCACGATACACGTTGCTGTGTCCTGAGAACAGATCCGTTAGATCTAAAATTTCCCCTCGCTGCGCTGCCATTTTTTTTGCAGCCGGGTAGAATGAGCGGAGGCTCTTCAGATAATATTCCCGCTTTTCAATGTCACGAAGCATCTTCGATTCGTCGGTACTCGGTTTAAGCTGACCGAACCCGAGGATCGGTTGTAGAATATTGAGATAGTGGATTCCAAACTCCGTGGCAATAATACTCATCGTTCTAACGTTTTTGAACCAGCTCTCGACTGGTTCCATCTTTGTTGGCGGACCCAAACTGATGCCACTGACTCGCCATTGTCCGGCCCTCAGTACCTGGCGGATGGCCAGCTGCGTATTTGGCAATACTTTCACTGGGGCTTGCCAAAGGTGTTGCATCAGTTTGTACTGATATGGATGAACCATTGGATGCTTTGGGATCGCATGAATAAAGCCTAGATCGTTGACCCCCTCGACCGCAATCACAATGTCCGGCTTGAGGTTTACGACGTCTCGGAGAAACTTCAACAAATCCTGCGACGAAGAGTACCCCGCCACGCCACCATTGAGTACCTCAACCTCATAGCCCTCTGAAATGAGCAACCGATGAAGGGTTGATGGCCAGTCAAACTTGCTTGGTGCTGTAGTCGAACCGCCCAAGGTTACGATACGCAGCGGATTTTCCGAAATGACACCTGGACTCGGGTGGAACCGAAACCCCGGAATGACCAGCGATGTCTTAGACCATCCGCGCGTGTTGGAATAACCGAGATGAGGATCAAGCCTCGTCAGGGATCCAATTGCGGCATCCCAGGCTTCGACGGGAGGGAGTTCAGAAGCCGATTCCCACAAAAGCGACTTTGGCTCCATTTCGAGAGATTTCAAATAGGCAGCCGACAGAATTTCTAACCCCACTACTATTCCGAATGCGAATGTGAGGCCAAGCCCAAGGGCTAAGGTCTTGGCAAACCGCGGGGACAAACGGCCCCGTTTCCTTTTTTCGGTCGTGTTCTTCAGTATTTCCACCCTTGCTCTAACCGGTGCCGGTGAAACGACTACTGCCGTGAAATCCAGGAAGTGACTACTGGGACAACTATTTTTGTATTGGTCGTGATCACAATATTATTTACCTATATGACACTTTGGAATCCTAACAAGAAATGGATGGTAATTATAGGACGTTATCCTCCAGCCCCCGCCAATACTAAGCTGAACTTTCAAAATTCTGTCAATAAGAATGAATTGTCTTAAGGTCTTCCAAACTGCCAGTTGTTGCACCTATATGCGGGTAGCAGGTTCAGGGCGGCAATTGATATGGTCCCGAGAGTGATAAAAATTTTCACGAAATTGTAAGAGGTCGGGACTCTTAGTATGTGCATTCGTAACGTTTTCAAAACCCAGTGTTCGATTTCAATACTCTTTCATTATTCTGCTGGAGAGAAATGGGGGGCCTCCTATGCTGAAGGTTCGGCGGGCAGCCTTCGCCCCGACATCCGGAATCCTTAGATATCCCGGAGCCATATTCCCAATCTCGCTGGCTTGCCAACCGTAGCCTTGGCGAAGGCTGGCGGAGAGGGTGGGCATTCGAAGTCGCGCTGGACAAGGGCTCCAGCGCTCCCGCTAGGGGCCCTGCCCCCTCGCGCCTCCGCTTCGCTGCGGTCACCCCATGAAAGGGGAATACCCCCTTCAAAACCCCCGTTCGAATCCCACCCTATCTGATCAAGTATTATTCTGAGCCCCCCTACGCTAAAGTTTCGGCGGGCAGCCTTCGCCCTGGAATCTGCCATTCGCACTTATCCAGTAACCGAATCACCATGATCGCTGGCTTGCCGTCGAAGCCTTGAGGAAGGCTGGCGGAGAGGGTGGGATTCGAACCCACGGACCCTTTCGGGTCAACGGTTTTCGAGACCGCCCGATTCGGCCACTCTCGCACCTCTCCGCGTATAATGTTAGTTGGAAGTCACGGTAGGGGATGGTCGCAGGTGTCGAAAAAAATTCTTCAGGATGGTGCTGCACTCATCTGCTAGAATTCCGGAATGAACCAACACTCGGTGGTTAAAACGTGCTTCGGCTAGTAAATCACATATAGAGCCGCAGGCTCCCGCTTTTGGATCAAAAGATCCAAAAACCAACCGGGAGACCCTGGCTTGGATCAGGGCGCCCGCACACATTACGCAGGGTTCCAGGGTGACATAGAGGGTCGTGTTGTTTAATCTCCAGCTTCCCAATTTGGATGAGGCTTCACGGATGGCAATCATTTCAGCGTGAGCCGTGGGGTCTTGGTCACCTTCTCGACGATTGAAGCCGGTCGCCATCACATCTCCATGTCGGACCAAAACAGCTCCCACCGGCACTTCTCCAATGGCGAATGCCTGATTCGCCTGATCTAAGGCCATTTGCATGAAATAATGTTCGTTGGGATTTTCTAAGATCATGATTTTTTATTCTAAAATTATTACATTCCCCTCATCCGTGCACTTTCCCCATAGTGGCCAGCGGAATAGGTGCGAGGGGAAAAGCTTCTGTCCGGAAGGAAAAGATGGTAACATAGGCTCGGAATCTTGTATAGCCTGGATGAGCGTGTGATCCTGTGAGTTTCACCACATCATTTCTTTCAAACGTTCCTGTCACGATTGATCATCTTCAACATCTGTGGAAATCCTTAGCGGAATTATATTTTTCAAACCGCCTGCCTCCTATCAGAATTGAGTGGAGTTCGCGATTGACGGCATCGACTGGCTTGTTCGTCAGTCATGTGGGTCCGCGAAGCCGAGGTTTGATATGGGGGGACCAACGCAGATCTGCCCGATTAATTCGGCTCTCAGCTCCCTTGCTATATAATCAGCCCGTTTCGGAAATAACGCGAACGCTGGCCCACGAAATGATTCATCAGTGGCAGTATGATGTCAAAAAGTGTCGTCCCACTCATGGGGCGGAGTTCGGGAAATTCATGGCCCGGATGAATCGGGATGGACTTGGGATTACGATTCGTCATTCGCTCAATCAACAGGTTGAGGCGTTTTCGAAGTATGCCTGGCAATGCACAAAGTGTGGGGAGTCCTACCGTCGGCAGCGACGATCCATTTCTCCTGATCGCCATCGTTGTGGGAGTTGTTATGGAAGTCTTCGAGAAGTGCCTTTGGATTATATGGATCGAAACGAGGGTCGGGATAAACCGTCAATGTTTGAACAGAATCCAGGCGGAGTGAGTCCGACTTCTCTGAAGCACCAGGATCATTCCCGGCAACTCGTCTTGAATTTTGTATAGGAAAATGGGGAAAGGGTCATCATTGATTATTCACTCAGTTGTTGTAACCGACTATGATCTTCTTCGTATTGAGGCAGTTGATACCGCAGATCCACTTGAATCACGCGTTCCAGACACCGTAACTCGGAAATAGGATCGGCTTGTTTTCGATACACCTCGGCCAGTAGCCGAAGGGCACCGGCTTCTCCTGGTTCATTGCCCAACTTGATAAAATGTTCGGAGGCATTGTTCAGGCAGGCTTCAGCCTTAGCGCTTTGGCCAATCGAAAAAAAGACTTTTCCTAATTGGCCGTACGTGCTCGCCAAACTGTCTTCGTCTCCGATTTCCCGGTGGTACTCCAGTGCGGATTGGAAATGGGGGATCGCCTCGAGAGGACGGTTCAACTTCAGTGCTTGAAGGGCCAGATTGCTATAAAGGATGCCTAAGGCGCGCGCCTGATTTTGAGGGGTGAGGATATCGATCGCTTCCAAATAGTATGCACGAGAATTTTCATGTTGGCCCGCATCGGCTTTGAGATTTCCGAGATTGACCAATGTCTCTCCGATGGCGGTTTGGGCCTGTCGTTGATGTTGAATGTCTAGTAACTCTCGATAACACGATTCGGCTTGATCATACTGTTCAAGTAACGCGTAGACATTGCCGAGGTTCCCTAACGCATGAACAAGAGACTCTGAGGAGGCTGCGGACCTTGCCTCTTGAACGGCTTGTTCAAACCAATGCCTGGCTTTGGGCAAGTCTCCGCGATGAAAGAAAATTTGACCTCGCTGAGAAGCTTGATCTGACATCGGCGATTGGGGAGGAGGGTCCAAATGCAATCAGGCCCTAAGTTCAAAGTCTAAGGTTCAGAGGTAAATCCAAGCTGTTTTTGTAGCTCGGATTTTGAAACTGGGGATTGCGATGAGTCGGGAAGTCACGCCACCGTTTGAGAACATCCAAGGGGAAGTCGATGAGAACAACCTTGATATTTGATTATCGGCGAAAAGAATCTTTGCTTTTGATTACATCGGATAACAGTTTATCCGCGAGCCTGGCCGCACGGCGATGGCGCCACCATCGAACCCCTATGAGGTACAGGACAACGGTGACCAATATGAGAATGAATGCTGTGCTCAGGCCTTCCATAACAATACACCAGTGTAGTCAAAAAAAACGAGGTGAAGCAAGAGAATGGTGCGCGAATGAAGAAAGGAATGGACTTAGTTTCTGCTTTTGATCAGCTGTGGAGATTATCACTCTAATCATCGCCCTTGTAGTCATTTTAATTGGCGCCCAGGCATTTACTAATGCTCTGGAACACCTCGGAGAGCGGTTAGGGATTTCGGAGGGTGTCACCGGGTCTATTTTTGCCGCCGTTGGTACCGCCCTGCCAGAAACAATGGTGCCAATTTTTGCAATTTTTTCAAGTGTTGGTTCCTTGGAGGTTCGGCATGAAGTTGGCATAGGTGCGATACTCGGGGCACCCTTAATGCTCTCAACCCTCGCGTTTTGTCTTATGGCAGGCGTTGCCTTGCGGCGCCGGGGATGGCAGGGAAGGTTTAATCCGGAGCCGTCTGGCCTTTCGCGTGACTTGAAATGGTTTTCGTTGGCCTATCTTCTCGGCATTCTGGCGGTGTTAGTCCCCTCAGATTGGCAACTTTTACGGGGAAGCGTCAGCCTCCTGCTGGTGCTGCTGTATGGTCTCTACCTTCTGCTTACGATTCGGGCTTCTTCAAGCTTGGTGGAAGAAGGGCATGGTACGGAAGCCGACCATGCCCTTTACCTCACCACACTTGGGTTGCCTCATCATATGGTTGTCATTCTTATCCAATTAGGAATGGGGTTTGTGTTAATTATGTTAGGGGCGAAGGGCTTTGTGCATGGGATTGAGTCCCTGTCGAATTTAATCAATATATCGGCCCTCGTCCTATCCTTTCTGATTATTCCCGTGGCGACCGAATTGCCGGAAAAAGTCAATAGTATCATTTGGATCAGGCGAGGGCGTGATACCTTGGCCTTCGGAAACATTTCCGGGGCTATGGTCTTTCAAGGAAGTTTACTGCCGGCCCTTGGTATTCTTCTCACTCCGTGGGTGCCCAACGAAGTCATTCTCATTGGGATGGGGATGACGCTGTTAGCATCCACGTACCTTTTTCTTGTGGTTCGAGCCGGATCTTTGAAAGTCTCTCATTTGTTCTTGAATGGAGCCTGCTATGTCGTATTTGTGGGGACGGTGTTAATGGTTGACTACTAGGAGTCTAAGCGCTCGAGGCGTTCCACCTGTTTCAGGTTTCAGGTTTCAAGTTTCACGTGAAAAGATTCAATGAGAAAAACGATCATGTCTTATCCCAAAGTCATCTTGACCAGGAAGGTTCCGGAACCGGCGATGGCTTTCCTTCAAGACCGGTGTGAACTAACTGTCTGGGTTGAGGACCAGGCTGTTCCTCGACATTGGATGCTTGATCATATTTCTGAAGCTGAGGGGCTCTATTGTTTGTTAACCGATCCCGTCGATGCCGAAATCTTGACAAAGGCCTCCCGGTTGAAAGTGGTGAGTACGATGGCGGTGGGATTTGACAATATCGATGTAGTCGAGTGCACAAAGCGCAAAATCCCGGTGGGAAATACTCCTGGCGTGTTAACCGAAACCACTGCAGACTTTTCGTTTGGCCTCATGATGACCGCGGCCAGGAGGATTGTCGAGGGTGCGGCCTATGTAGAGAACGGTCTATGGCATACGTGGAGTCCAACGCTTTTTTTGGGACAAGATCTCCATGGTGCCACGTTAGGCATTATCGGATTTGGGCGTATTGGTCAGGCGGTAGCGAGACGGGCAGCAGGGTTTGACATGAAGGTCATGGTGTCTGGGTCTTCCAGGAATGTACAATCCAAGGATAAGAATGAATCGCCTATAAAATATGTCGATATGCCAACTCTCCTGACCCATTCTGATTTCGTCACCCTTCATGTTCCGCTCACCAAAGAGACACACCATCTGATTGGAGTCCGGGAGCTCAAACTGATGAAAACAACGGCCGTGCTTGTTAATACGGCTCGAGGTCCCGTGGTGGATTCCAAGGCCCTCTACCAGGCTCTCTCACGAGGGGACATCGCTTACGCGGCCTTAGATGTCACCGATCCTGAACCAATCACGTCTGATGACCCGTTACTGACTCTCTCGAATTGTCTTGTTGTTCCTCATATAGCCAGTGCCTCCGTGGCCACCCGGAATAAAATGGCCATGATGGCAGCGGAAAACCTCTTAGCCGGGCTGAAAGGAAATCCATTGCCTCATTGTGTGAATCGGGAAGTATATCGACGGTAATACATGATAAAGGAAGTGGAATGGTTTGACCGCCCTTGATAGAAATAATTCAACCCTCAAAGGAAATACACGACGATGATCAAGGTTACAAAGTCTGCAGTCGAGAAATTGCGAGCTCTTATCTCGGAACATCCTGAAGATCCTATCGTGCGCGTGCAGGTCTGGGATCGGGATGAGCACTCGCTGACTTTTCGCATTACGCTCGAGGATAAAACTCAACCTGACGATGAGGTTCAAGATATTCAAGGGCTCACACTGGCCGTTGAAGGAACCAGTGCCGCCCGAATGGATGGATTGACCATTGATTATCAGGAGTCTGAAGGGTTCACGTTCAGACATCCTGATCCTCACGACCAGGATAGCCCCATAAGACTTGATTTCTTTAATATGAATTAACCTCTCTTTGGGATAATTGGAAAACGTATTTTAGGGCGAAAGGATTAAGAGATCGAATTCTTTTAGCCCGAAACCCGCAACTGGAAACCTGAAACGTTATTTGCCATGAATCCGCATCGCGAACATTTTTTTGCGCCTTGCCCCCGGGGCCTCGAAGCCGTGTTGTCTGCCGAGTTGAAATCCTTGGGGGCTCATCATATTCGCCCAACACAGGGGGGCGTAGGCTTTCGCGGGCCTTTTCATCTCTGTTATCAGGTGAATTTGCATAGCCGGATTGCCAGCCGCGTGTTATGGCAAGTGTTTCATGGCCCCTATCGGAATGAGGCAGAGATCTATCGAGCCACGTTTTCGGTCCCGTGGGCGAGTTGGTTCACGGTGGACCAGTCGATCAAAGTGAAGGTTTCGGCTCAAGGGTGTCCTCTCAAAAGCTTGGACTTTATCACGCTGCGCATTAAGGATGGGGTGGTCGATGGGTTTATGAAGAAAAAAGGCACTCGACCCACGGTCGATACCAAAACCCCCGACCTTCAAGTTCATGCGTTTTTGGACGAACGCCATCTTACCCTCTACCTTGATACCTCAGGAGAACCCTTATTCAAGCGTGGTTGGCGACGTGCTCCGGGAGTTGCACCGATTCGGGAAAATCTTGCGGCGGGAATTCTACGGCTGGCAGGGTGCACGGAAGATCAAGTCTTACTCGACCCGATGTGTGGAAGCGGGACCATCCTGATTGAAGCAGCCCAAATGGCTAAAGGGGTGGCGCCCGGACTCGGCCGATCTTTCGCCTTTCAAAATCTCAGCAATTACAACCACGGGTTGTGGAAGGGTCTGTGTGGAAAGATCGGTGACCAACGGAAAGAAATCCTTCCTGGGAGATTCTATGGTTATGACAAGGATCCCAAAGCCATTCGTGATGCCCGAACCAATGTCCAGGCGGTAGGATCGGAAGCCACGATCGCCCTGCAAACGAAGGATGCGATCACCATTACGCCTCCGGCTTCGAGCGGCATATTGATCTCGAATCCACCGTATGGGGTCCGGATGGGGGAGCAGACAAGTTTAGAGAAGTTTTATCCCTTATGGGGAGACAGGCTGAAACAACAGTTTTTTGGTTGGAAGGCCTATATTTTCACGGCAGATGCTCGTTTGCCGAAATTAATACGGCTCTCGCCTTCGAAGAGGGTTCCCTTATTCAATGGAGACTTGGAGTGCCGTTTATATGAATTTCAATTAGTCCAAGGAAGCAATAGAAAAATTGCGAGGATGAGGAAGGGCGGTTTGTTGAGCAGTCCTGGCTGATACCATCTCACGCTGAGTGTATCAATAGCCAGCTAAGCTGTTTTTTGAATCGTGTTGGGTGAAAGGATTGTAAGAAATTTTTGGACTTCCGCTTGCGCGTCCGCTCGTGTGGCAATCAGGCCAGGCACTGAGGGAGTCGGCTTATTGAAACGAATGGCATCCCATTTTTTATCTACCGCTACGCCTCCCGCTTCATGAACCAGTAATACCCCAGCCGCGACATCCCATTCGTTCTGGGTTCCGAGGTGAATGGTTGCATCGGCGCGTCCTGCCGCAACCAATGCCAACGAATAGGCGATGGAACCCATGGGTTGACAGTCGACCTCTTCCTCAAGTCGACGAAAGGATTTCCGCTTCAGAGCGTTTGGGTTAACCAAAATGGTCAGTTTGTCGTGGGTTGTCGCCCGAACCCGGATGGAGTGGGCATTCAAGGTGGCACCCTGCCCACGGACCGCAAGAAAGAACTCGTCTGTAGCTGGATTGAATATCGCGGCAATAGTGGGATTTTCTTTTTCGACCAAGGCCAGAGAAATCGCGTATTGGGGTATTCCCCTGGAAAAGTACGTTGTCCCGTCAATGGGGTCGAGGACCCAAACGCGGGTATGCGTTAACCGCTTTCCGTCATCTGGGGATTCTTCTGACAGCCACCCATCCTCAGGATAGGCGTTTAGTAGGATTTCTTTGAGGCGTTGATCAACCTCCAAGTCGGCTGTGGTGACAGGGGATTGGTCTGCTTTTATATGAATGTCAAAGCCGTCCTTGGCTAATTGAAGAACTCGGCGCCCCGCCTCACGGATGGCTGACTGAATGGTGGAGAGTTCGTGAATGTAGTTTTGGTTCATGACTTTCGATATCGAAAAATTTTGGCTACAGCGATTCGCCACAAAACATTTTGGTATTGTCCAATGGCTTTTCCCCAGATCAAATTTTTGATTGTCACCTCCTCGTTGTTCGTACGTCTCAACCCTCACCCTGGCCCTCTCCCTACCAGGGCGAGGGAAGAATCTATTCAACTGTGGGATCTGGGTTGAAAATTCTGTATCAAAAAAACTTCAGTCAAGCGGTTGTGGAACACCGGGGGTGAAAGGTGGTTATTTGGAGTTGACCGGTAGCCGGGAACGATGAAAGGATTCCAATTGATTGTTCGCCTCAACCAACGCCCTAAGCTTACCACATACCTCATGAAGGTGAGGGCCTGGAATGGCCATATAGGCTTCGTCATCACCAAGTCCGGTATAGACCCGATTTCCAATGCACCCAAGGCTGGTGATGACACCGCCTGATTGAATGGCTTCGGGTACGGCTGCGCAGGTGGGACGTCCCATAACACTTGTCGTATTCGTCACGCCAGCGGCTTGCACAGCTTCAACAAGCACCATAAGTTGTTTCACGGTGCCGCGAATCAAGATGACGTCCGGCTCAAAAGGAGTCGATGCGAGCGGCGCATACAGGGCCACGTGGAAGGGTTTCTTCAGACGGGGAATTGCTGCAATATCCTCTTTGCGAATATATTGGATTCCCACCATAGTAGTGACCAGCCCTTCCAGTTCTTTGGCGGTCTCTTGAGGTAGGTCAATGCCGTGAGTATGCGAACCTATGGGGCAGGCATAATGGTCGAAGGCTTCGGTATAGAAAACCTGACCTTCGGATGCCATCTTCCAATAGCTGCAGCCAGCAGGACCGGCTATTGGGATTCGGGGCATTCCGTCAGGCGCCTTCTCGCGAAAGGCCATGGCGATAGGTTGATGGGTTAATTCAAGTTGATCGACAAATGTGGTTGAAGCTTGTTTCAGGGCCTGGTTCGCGTCTGCCGGTTTCACGGTTACTCCTTTATTGAATACATGCTGGAAAATCTTGATTGATTGCTATTGCCCCCTACTATAAGTTTATTCATTGGTGGAGTCAAAGAATACGCTATTTGGGGTGATATCCGAGGAGGCGACTATGTTGGTCCTGAATGCAAAAGCCGTTTGCGAATCCTTATCAATGGCCCAAGCGATTGAAGCCATGAAACAAGCGTTTGTCGCGCTTTCCTCCGGAAAAAGCATTGCTCCCTTGCGTACCAATTTGCCTCTCCTGGGTGGGGAGTCCTGTTGCTTAGTCATGCCCTCCTTCGTTCAAGGTCAGCGGGACAATATGTTGGCCGTCAAAGTTGTATCGGTGTATCCACATAATCGGGCCCTGGGATTCCCAATGATTCATGGCGCGGTCCTCTTGTTTGAGGCGAAAAGAGGGACACCAGTTGCCATCATCGACGGAGCAAGTCTGACTGCTATTCGCACTGGCGCCGCCTCTGGTCTTGCCACCGACTTGCTGAGTCGGTTCGATAGTCGGCATCTTGTGGTATTTGGATCTGGCGTTCAAGCTCGGGGGCTCGTTGAGGCGATTTGTACGGTAAGGAGGATCGAAAAAGTTTGGGTCTGTGGTCGATCGGTTGAGCGAAAGGGGTCTGTTGACCAATTTATTCAGCAATTAGCGGGGCATGGTCCCATTCCATCCAATATTGATTTTGCCTCTGATCATGGAGTCGCACTCGCGGAAGCGGATATTGTGTGTACCGCTACCAGCTCGAAAATTCCGGTTTTTGTTGATTCGCATTTGCCTCCGGGGGTTCACATCAATGCGGTTGGGTCCCATTCCCCAACTGAACATGAAATCCCGATTGAGACTGTCACACGGTCCAGAGTGGTTGTGGAATCACGATTAGCTGCCCTGACAGAAGCCGGTGAGCTCTGCCTTCCGATTCAGCAGCGATTAGTGGATGAAAGTCATATCCATGCTGAGTTAGGGGAAATGGTCTTAAACACAAAGGGCGGCCGAACTTCCAAGGAGCAAATCACCCTTTTTAAATCCGTGGGGGTGGCCGTTCAAGATGCGGTTGCCGGACAAATGGCGTACGAAGGGGCCTGTGAGTTGGGTCTGGGGCAAAAAGTCGATTGGTAAAGAAAAATGAAAAAGTAACCAAAGTACAAAGCCACAACGTAATCTGTTATGGAACGAGAATTTTCTTTCCTGAAACTTGAAACCTGAAATTAGAAACTGCTGGGTACAGTATTTGGTGTTTTCAAAATGTAATGTCTGTTGATGATTTCACTTTAGGCGGCCTCTTTCTCAGCGCATTTCTTTCGTCGACGGTACTACCGGGAAGTTCCGAGGTGGTGTTGGCCGTGATTGCCAATCAGAAAATCTACGATCCCTGGGTGCTGTTGAGTGTGGCCACAGCCGGCAATACTTTGGGGGGTATGAGCTCGTGGGGATTGGGATTGGTCATAAGTTGGAAATATTCCTTTTCCCGGCTCTCAAAACCCAAACAGCAACGAGCGATAGGGCATATTCAACGGTGGGGCAGCCCGGCTCTCCTATTCTCTTGGGTCCCAGTGGTGGGAGATCCATTGTGCATTGCCGCGGGTTGGTTGAGAATAAATGGATGGGTCGCCCTCGCGTTTATCGGATTGGGAAAAGCTTTACGTTATGCGGCCATTGTGGCGGTGGTATAGTAGCTAGAGTCGAAAATGTTGAGACCGAAAAGAGGGGAAGTGGCTTTCCGTTTTGTAGTTTTTTTTGGTACAAGAATTGCTTGACTTGAATTAAGAGACTTTTTTTCTCTTCATTTTCACGAAAGTTGCCCATCCTCCTAGCCAACTGATAAAGCTAGGGAAATCCCAAATCATCCTTGTAGAGACATCATTTATTTTTCCTAACATTGGCTCCAGGATTCGTGTGATGTATGCCACACCTGTGTGAGAGAGGACAGTGTGAAAGTTCCAATTCTTGATTTAAAAGCGCAATTCCGTTCTATCCGTCAGGAAGTCTTGAAAACGATAGAAAATGTTTGTGATGAGCAGGGGTTTGTCCTTGGGCCACGGGTTCAAAAACTGGAGGAAGCTCTGGCCAAGTTTATTGGGACTTCTCAGGCTGTGGGGGTGGCGTCTGGTAGTGATGCGCTTCTTCTTTCCTTGATGGAGTTAGGGGTGGGCCCCGGGGATGAGGTGATTACCAGTCCGTTCACCTTTTTTTCCACTGCGGGGGTCATTTCACTTCTTCATGCCCGGCCGGTATTTGTGGATATTCGTCCCGATACCTTCAATATCAACGTAGATGAACTGGAGCAGGCGATCACTGATCGGACCAAGGCCATTATTCCAGTCCATTTATTTGGCCAATGTGCGGAGATGGAAAAAATTAATCAGATTGCGGCTCCCCAGGGGGTCCGGGTCATCGAGGACGCCTGTCAGGCCATTGGGGCGGCAAGAAACGGGGTTCGAGCCGGTGGGTTCGCTTACACAGGCTGTTTCAGCTTTTTCCCGTCAAAGAATTTGGGGGGATTCGGAGATGGAGGACTCATTACCACCCATGAACCGGACCTCGCAGACCGATTACGCGTGCTACGTGTGCATGGAAGCCGTTCTGATTATCACCACCATCTCATTGGGATGAATAGTCGCTTGGACGCCCTGCAGGCGGCGGTTCTTCAAGTGAAACTCAAGTACGTGGAAGGGTGGACGAACAAACGGCGACTGAATGCCGAACGTTACCAGCAGTGCTTTCAGGATGCCGGATTACTCGATCGTATAACTCTTCCCTATGTCGATCGAGCCAACTACCATGTATACAATCAATTTACCATTCGTACACCGGAACGGGATCAACTCAGTACCTATTTGACCCAACATGGAGTAGGCAATAAAATCTATTACCCTGTTCCTCTGCATTTGCAGGAATGTTATCAGGAGCTTGGATACCGCGATGGCCAATTGCCCGAATCTGAAAAAGCTGCCAAAGAGGTGCTCTCCATTCCCATCTATTCCGAATTGACCTCCGAGCAAATCACCTTCGTGGTGGAAACGATCAAAAGGTTTTTTCAAAAATCCTGATAAATTCAGCAGAAATTTTCCTGCCTTCCGCGCTTATTTTCCCCGCCAAAAAAGTTCCAAGACTTGGTTTTCTGTATTTCAAGGACCTGTGGGCGATGCCCACCTTACTCGAAACCCGGAACCCGAAACTCGAAACGATTTTTACGGATACATTGCCTGAATGGTGCTGTGAAGACCGCCGCGAGCGGTGAATTCGCCGGTTACGGTAGCTGAGACGGGGCGGCATGCCTTTACGACATCGGCGAGTATCCGGTTGACGGCATTTTCGTAAAAAATGCCAAGATTGCGGTAGGCAAGAATATACAATTTTAAGGATTTCAATTCGAGGCAGGATTTGTCCGGGACATATTGTATTCGAATGGTACCGAAATCGGGCAAACCGGTTTTCGGGCAAATGGCCGTGTATTCGGGAATTTCAACGGTAATGTCGTAGCCATGGTACTGATTTGGCCAGGTGGCAATGGAGGGCAATTTCGCGGAAATGCCGCTTTTTGCGTGGAGCGCGGTATAGCCGACATTGGGTTTTTTTCTGATTGATTTCATGAAGACATTCCTTTGGGGATTTTCTGCGCAAGAAGCCAAAATCAGTGTACTCCGCGCTACCAATTTGTAGCAAGCCAAGCCTGGGACTTTCCTTGAGAATGCCCAATCCCTTGGTTATAATCGAGCGAAAGAATCGGCTGGCTCTTTTCAGGCCAGCCTTTATTGTTTTGTCGTCTCCGTTAGATTCTCTTTTTTCGTTAACTAGTCAGATTCTTGGCCTTTGTTATGTCCGAGGTAAAGGAGATTATTGACTTGGAGAAGCTCAGGGAAAAAGGCGGTTCTGAAGATGATTGAGAGCGACGACTTTGTCCGAGCTTTGCGCGATATCGGATTTGATTTCTTTACCGGAGTTCCCGATACCATTTTAGGCGGAGTGATCGCCACCCTCACAGATGAAGGGCTCTATACACCGGCTGTACGGGAGGATGAGGCCGTCGCGATGGCTGCCGGTGCGTACATGGGTGGCAAGATCCCCATGGTGTTGATGCAGAACTCAGGGCTTGGCAATGCCATCAACGTCCTCGCCTCGTTAAATCTCATTTATCAAATCCCTTGTCTTTTACTCGTTTCATGGAGAGGGTTTCAGGGCAAAGATGCTCCCGAGCACCTCGTGATGGGTCAGACGATGACTCAATTATTGGACACCCTACGAATTCCCTACCGAACGCTTTCCTCCGAAACCATCATGGAGGACTTAAAATGGACGGCACAAACATTCATGGACCAGCGAATTCCCCTTGCGCTTTTATTAAAAAAGGGGATTGTCAAAACGGTTCAGCCTTAAAACAAATTTTACTTAACAGAAGGAACAGGTAACCATGAGGCCTGAAGAAGGGGTCATGCAGAGTCGGGCACAGGCCATGGCGGCTCTTCTGGAATTGATAACGGATGAGTTGGTGATCATTTGTAATGGATACCCTTCACGCGAAGCCCACAAACTCCGGGATCGAGATGCCAATTTCTACATGATTGGCTCCATGGGGGCAACGGCGGGCATTGGCTTGGGCCTGGCATTAAGCCAGCGGGAGAAAAAAGTCATTGTGTTTGATGGAGATGGAAACGTGCTGATGAGCATGGGAACCTTAGCCACGACGGGGGCCCTCAAGCCAAGGAATTTTATCCATGTCGTTTTCGACAATGAGGTCTATGGGAGTACAGGAAATCAACCGACCTATTCCCGCGTTGTGGCTCTCGATAAAGTGGCCAAAGCGGCCGGTTATGCCAAGGTCGAGCGAGTTCGGGAGCGGGAGGATATTGTGTACGAATTTAAAGACATGTTGGCGAGTGAGGGACCGAGTTTGTTGCTAATTAAGGTGAATGAACAGATTGAAGATGCGGATCGGGTGCCAATCGAACCGACTGAGATGACCCGGCGATTTAAGGACGCGGTTAATAAGGGTGCACGATGATTCTCTTAAATCCAGGGCCGGTCAATGTCTCCGAACGCGTCAGGCGTGCCTTGCTGGGACAGGACATTTGCCATAGGGAATCAGAATTTTCCGAATTATTGGCGGGAATCAGAGAAAAACTGATTCAGGCTTTTGTTCCCGGAGGAGAATCCGAGTATACCTCGATTGTCTTGACAGGATCAGGGACGGCTGCTGTCGAAGCAGCGGTGCTGTCGAGTGTCCCACAGGGAAAACGTATGTTGGTCATCAATAATGGCGTGTATGGACAGCGACTGTCCTCAATGGTGGCCTCACAGCGCTTGGGAGCTCCCGTCGAATTTAAATGTGAGTGGGGAAAGCCTCCAGATCCCTATAAGGTTGGGTTGGCCATTAGTCAGCATTCGATGATTCATTCCGTGGCCATGGTCCACCATGAAACCACTCTGGGATTTATCAATCCTGTCCAGGAGGTGGCTGAAGTCGTTGATCGTCTGAATCGGGCATTCCTGGTCGATTCGGTCAGTGGCTTAGGTGGAGAATCCTTAGACATTGCGGGCCCACATATTTATATGGTGGCAAGCGCCGCCCAGAAATGTATTCAGGGGTTTCCCGGCTTAGCGTTTGTCATAGTCCGAAAAGGCTTTATGGAAAGCGTAGTCAAGTATCCCAAACGTTCCTGGTATCTCAACCTTGCCAATTATTATGAAGAACAGGAACGAGGGTCCATCCCCTTTACTCCCGCCGTTCAGGTTTACTATGCCTTTCATGAGGCTTTGAAGGAGTTATTAGAAGAAGGGGTTCAAAATCGAATCCAACGATTTCGACGGTATGCCACCACGATTCGTGATCGAATGGCATCGTGGGGCATTCAAGCCGCCATCCCTGTAGAATTTCAATCCAATTCCTTGACGGCCTTTAACCTTCCCGAAAATATTTCATATCAGTGGCTTCATGATCGTCTGAAGGAGCGGGGATATGTCATTTATGCCGGGCAGGGGCAGTTGGAATCGACGATCTTCCGAGTGGCGAATATGGGGGCCATCACGGATAAGGATATTGAAGGATTTCTGGGAGCCTTTCAAGAGGTGCTGGACCAGAAGAAAGGGCCGCTGTGAAGGCCATTATACTGGCTGCCGGAATCGGAAAACGGCTGAGGACATTTTCCAATGGTGTCCCCAAATGTCTGATTTCTATTGGGGGCCGGACCCTCTTATCTCGTCATTTGGATACTTTGGCTCGTGTCGGCATCTACCAAGTTGTCGTGGTCGTCGGGTACGAACACCATTTAATTCGGGAAGCGGCGCAGGCTGAGCCCTATGGTGGCACGATCCGCTACCTCATGAACGATGAATATGAACGTGGAAGTATTACCTCCTTTTGGAAAGCTCGGGTGGAATATGATGATGATGTGATCATTATGGATGCGGATGTGTTATATCACCCGACAGTCCTCCGTCGGTTGATTGAATCACCCCTTGAGAACGCGTTACTCATGGATGAAACGGTTCAACAAATAACGGAAGAATGTATGGTGGCTGTTCGGAACGAGCGAGTCATTTCTCTCAGCAAGTCGCTTCCCTCGAATTATGATTCTGCGGGGGAGGGGGTGGGGTTTTTGAAAGTCCGTCGCGACGATCTGCTTCATTTGGTTGAATCGGTACGTCCTTACATTGAGAACGGTCAAGTGGATATGGAATATGAAGATGCCCTCCAAGATTTTTTTCGAAAGGTTTTTGTGGGGTGCGAACGAATCGGAGGGTTTCCCTGGATCGAAATAGACTTTCCTGAGGATATCCAGCGAGCCGAAACAGACATCTTACCTCTGCTTTCTGAGGGCGCGAACACGAAATTCACATTAGGCTATTCTTAAGTAAGAGAAACGTTGTTGCACCGATGTTGTTTCCCCGTAGCCCCAAAGACAAGATTTTGCGAGAACCACCGGTACCCATACTTTTGCACTCTCCGGCATGTGTAATGCAGGTTGGTGGCTGAACAATGGATGGAACCCTCAAGAAACCGGTTACCAGTGTCGTTGATACGGCCATTATTTTAGCCTCGTCGGGAGTCTTCACTTTAGGGGGGAAAGAGAAAGAGCCCGGTCCCGGGACCCTCACGCATGTCGGAGGCCTGACGCTGTTTCAGAGGGCCGTGTTGACCCTCCAACGAGCTGGAATTTCTCAAATCTGGATTCTGGCTGGAGATGAGGAAAAACACCTACGGTCGATTGTTCATGCTGATAATCGGGTGCAGGCGGCTTTGCGGTGGTTGCCGACTCGTGAATTTCCCCCAACCGATCCTCAGACCTGGGAAGTATTGGCGGGAGAGGTGAAAGGATCATGCTTAATTATTGGATGTCATACAGTCTTTTCTTCACCCTTGATTCAATCTCTTCGAATGGAAGGGGCTGATGGCCGGGTATTGGTTGTCGTCGGCCAAATGGGACAAGAAAATACCGCAGGCAATCCCACCGTCGCCTATAGGGAGGACCCTCAACCTGGTGCCTTGGGGTCTATCGTGGTCTTTCATGATCAAAATGACTCTGCTTTGACACCAACTCGTGATACGACCAACCAGTTCCCCGTCGCCGGGGATCTTGTCGTGTTGCCGTCGCGCTTGCTCGGGGTTTCAGGAATTCTCAAGTCTCATGAGGCCAATCCCATTCGACTGGCTTTAGAACAAGCCGCCATTGAAGGCATTATTCAACCCATATCAAGTTCACCAATTGAGTTCCGCGATGTTCGTGGTCCCAACGGTCCTCAACTTGCCGAACGCAGCTTGTTTCAATCCCTGCAGATCCTAAAAAAAGGTGGCTGGGATGGGTGGTTTGATCGCTATGTGAATCGAAAATTGTCTGGAATATTGACACGCCTGTTCCTAAAGATAGGAGTATCTCCCAACACCATTACGCTGATCTCCATGCTCATTGGATTGGCAGCCGCTGGATGTCTAGCGACTGGCTTATACGAATGGGGCGTTATAGGGGCTTTACTGTTCCAGATGTCAGTGATTATGGATTGCTGTGACGGGGAGGTGGCGCGTCTTACCTTTTCGGAATCCCGGTTTGGTAAAGAGTTTGATATCCTGGCGGATAACGTGGTGCACATTGCCATATTTGTCGGTATTGCTTCAGGAATCTTCTTGCATGGACCCTGGGCAGGGACCAGTCTCCCTTTGATTTTGGGAACGATGACGGTGGTGGCCAATGGATGTTCCTTCTGGCTGGTCCATCGAGCCCTCCATCTTCGATCTCTCCCCCAAGGATGGCGCCAGCTGACAAAAGCCGAACAAAGGAAAATAGAATTCATTTTAAGCAATATCGCCAATCGAGATTTCTCAGTCATTGTTCTGCTTGCTGCATGTTTTGATGTGTTAGGGTGGTTCCTCTGGGTCGTGGCTGTCGGGATCTGGCTCTTTGTCGTGACCATGGGATGGGGCCTTCGTCGCGTGATTCTCTCCCGTGCTTAAACTCCTCTTATTGTTTTTTGGCTTCCTCGCCCTTGCCGGGATCGTCTGGCACATCGGCCTTCCTTCAATTCTGACAACCGCGTCTCAATTGGGCCCGCTTGCCCTTGGAGTCATCTTCCTGCCGATGGTCCTGGTCTATGCCTTGGAAGCATTGGGTTGGAAACTGACATTGGGAAAGTACACCCAGCAAGTCGGATTTGGACGATTGTTTGCTATTCGAATGGCGGGAGAAGCGGTGAATGTCACGACTCCGGCGGCCTATGTAGGAGGGGAACCGCTCAAAGCCTATCTTTTGAGACGATATGGCGTGCCGATTGTGGAGGGGTTAGCTTCTGTCGTCACCGCGAAAACGGCGATGACCATTGCTCAAGTGATGTTCATTTTGGTTGGAGTTCTCCTCGCATTTTGGCTGATAGGGACCTCCGAAGATTATCTCCTGGCTGCAATTTTCAGTGTGGGGTTATTGGGTTTTGGGTTGGTGTTGTTTGTGAGCGTCCAGCGGTATGGCCTTGCGATGGGATTCCTTCGGTTGCTGGAATTCTGTCGCATTCGGCTAAAGTTTCTCGAGACACGCCGTCCGCAGTTAATGGAGCTCGATCAAACCATCAGACAATTTTATTCCTCCCATCGCCGGACTTTTTATTTCGCCCTTGGCACTTTTTTTCTTGCCTGGTTTACCGAAACGTTGGAAGTCTATGCCATATTATATTATTTAGGAGCCGAAGTGGACGTGCTTTCGTCAATTTCCATTGCGGCCTTGACGATCCTGATCAAAGGAGGCACGTTTTTCATTCCGGGAAGTTTGGGAGCACAAGAAGGCGGCTACGTACTCCTCTTGTTGAGTTATGGCTATACAGATGTAACGGGCATTACTTTCGCCCTGGTACGGCGCATTCGAGAAATTTTGTGGATTCTTGTAGGATTGCTTTGTCTCCTCTTTCTCAAAGGGCGAGATACGGTGGTCACTGAAAGTCTTTCCGCGGGCTCCAAAGGCATTCCCTAAATAAAGGTGGGGGATCGGACTACAATAACCGGATGGGCAAAATCAAAATTTTATTGAGGTGAATTGTGGATATCAATATCGGATCAAATAGGCTACGTAACACAAATGGAGTTGTGACAGCCCATGGTCAAGAACTGATACGCGTTGAAGTGGGGGAATCCGATGGACAACTCCTCCTGACGATGGGCATGTATATGCCGACGGGAAGTGAAGTGGCCAAATTAGAACGAAATGCCTGGGTGTCAAATGAAGGCGACCGTTTTGAAATCAACGCAGAACCTCAATTCGTGAAGGTAATGGATAAGACCCTGAAAAATGTTGTCATTCAATTGGCGACTGACGAAACCAAGATGATCGAGGTATCGCTCGCCAAATTTTATACGCCCAAGGGGATGTTGTCGGAAGTAAGTGCGGAATGGTGGAGGGTGGGCAATAAAATGGAATTAACAGGTGTCGATATGGACCTTGAGGGTGGGACCATCGAATTGCCGGATTGATGCTATATAGTGAGCCCTAGAAAAGAGGCCGGAGTTCTTACTTAAGACCCCTTGGGTCGGCCACGAGGGCGTAGGGTGCTTTCCAGGTTCAATCGCTTGGCTGTCCGGAGGACCCAGGCGGGGTTCCCAAAGGGCCGGCCGCGCTGCACACTACATCGAAGCGTTTCAAGTTCTTCCAATCCCTCCGGTTCATTGACCTGCTTGAGCCAGTTCCGAGGGCGATCGACAGGCCAGCTGCTGAGCCAAGCGGTCAGCTGAGGTTTGTTCTGGCACCGGCGCCAAAGACTTGACCATTTCCAGGACTCCGCACGCCTGACCAGCTTCGCGCGGTGGGCATTGCGTTCCACGTAACGCGCCACTGCCAAGAAGTGGTCATCGGTCTGGATGGGAAAAGATTTAAATCGCCCTTGATAGACGGGACCGGTGCCTGCCGTGTTCCGATTCGCATGCCACCGTTGTGTGTGGGTCACCGAAATCCAACGCAATACTTCGGATAATTCGCCGTCGTGACGCGGCCAGAGAATCAGATGCCAATGATTGGGCATCAGGCAATACGCTGCGATCCGGATCCGGGTCTGGGCCACTGCTTGGAAGAGAACGGTTTCAAACGCAACATAATCGGCCGGAGTCTCAAACAGCGGCATGAGGCCAACCCGCCGGTTCAAGACATGATAGGCAAGTCCTCCGGTAGCGATCCGTATTCGGCGCGGCATGATTCCTCATCTACCAGACCGGTTTGAACCGTGTCAATAAAACGAATCCGACCCCTTTATCTAACTTGCCTGGCTGAAATATTTTATTGGGAATGGTAAACGGCGAACATCCTCTTGGCAGGAAGGAATCGGGTTACTGATCCCGGGTGATCATGTAGCGAGCGACAATGACTAACGAGCGCTTCGCTGAATTATCCGCAAACGGCATGAGGTCTAAGGTTGCAGCGTCAACATAATCACGGGCGCGGTTCATCGCATAGGTGAGTGAGCCGTTTTCTTCCATGAGGCCGATGATATCAGTGAGATCCCGGTCGGTTATGGAATGCGCTTTGATTTTGGCCTGGATCCGTTCCTTTTCGGCTTGGGGGCAGGTCTGGAGAAGATGGAGGAGGGGAAGGGTCACCATGCCTTGTTTTAGATCCTGGCCCAGCGATTTCCCCAAGCGGTTACCATCCGCTAAATAGTCCAATCGATCGTCGGCCAGTTGAAAGGCCATACCAAGATTGAGTCCAAACCGGTAGAGGGCTTCCTGTTCGGCCAGGGAGGCACCGCCGATAATGGCTCCAACTTTACACGAAGCGGCGACAAGGGTCGCAGTTTTAAATTCGACAATTTGCAGATAGTTGGTTTCCGTGATTTCCGTTTGGTAATTGGCGCAGAGTTGCAAGATTTCCCCTTCGGCCATTTTCCGGCATGCATCGGCTAACACTTCATTAAATCCATGATTGCGGAAAGCGGCAATTTGGGCCATCGCCTCGGAATAAAGGAAATCCCCTACCAATATGCTGGTTTGATTTCCCCATATTCGTCTCGCTGTTTTTTGGCCCCTTCGGAGGTCGGCTTCATCAAGCACATCGTCATGGAGCAGGGTCGCCGTGTGGATAAATTCGATTAAGCTCCCTAGGACGAGATATTCTTTCGGGGTATGCCCATAGAGACGAGCACATAAAATGAGAAGGAGAGGACGTATCCGTTTGCCGCCGCTGGATAGGATTTGATTGGCGACGGTATTGATCAGCGGGGCTTCGGAATTGATATTTTTATGAATTTGGGATTCAACTTCTTGAAGATCTTCTCGATAGGCATCCCACACTTCCCCCATCGTCAGAAGATTTTGAAGGACGGGCCCGTTACCCATGGCGGGCGATACTAGGTGGTATCCGATTGATTGTCAAGCCAAAGTCGATGAAGATCTAAAAAATTAACAGGGAATTTCCCGTTACGAGTTCAACGTCAAAAATTTATTAATTTGGCGTTCCTATTCGGCTTATATATTTGAAATTTCCAACGAAAAACAAGGTCTGTTTTTGCTGCCAAAGGAAAATACTTTGGACCATGAACTTCGGACTTGGAACTTTCCGTTTAGGCAGGTCACTTCCTTGACAGAGTCTTTGGCCATCAAGTACCTTGAACTCTTAGATTTCAAGGGCTTATCCGCATCCTTCAATATCAATTTTTCGTAACACCCTGTTGGCAAATATGCCAAGGGGCGTTGTAATATTTTCTTGGCAATTCAGTTTATTTAACCCTATACTGGACTCATGAATATACCAGGTCTTCCACCCCCCCAAGGTCTCTACGATCCACGAAACGAAAAAGATGCTTGTGGGATTGGTTTCGTCGCAGACATCAAGGGCCGTAAATCGCACGATATCGTGGAAAAGGGACTTGAAGTCCTTAAAAATCTTTATCATCGAGGGGCTCAAGGGTGTGATCCTTGTACGGGAGATGGTGCGGGAATATTGTTGCAAGTCCCTCATGAGTTTTTTCGTCGGGTCTGCGGGGATATCGGGCTTCGGTTGCCTCAGGGCGGGGCCTATGGGGTGGGCATGGTCTACCTTCCTCAGGATGCCAAGTCTCGCAATCAATGTGAGGCTCTCTTTGAGTCAATTATTCGAGAAGAAGGGCAGGAATTTCTAGGATGGCGGGATGTCCCTGCCAAGGAAGAGCACATCGGGGTCCAGGCACGGACCACCCTTCCGCATATTCGGCAATTTTTTATTGCGCGGGATTTCCTTAATGAGGCACAGTTCGAACGAAAGCTCTTTGTCATTCGTAACCGAATTACCCGGGCCATTCAAGAATCTGCCCTTCGAGGCAAGGAACATGTCTATATTTCAAGTCTGTCCTGTAACACTATTGTATACAAGGGCATGCTGCTCCCGGACCAGGTGTCGCAGTTCTATCCTGATTTAGCTGATCCCTCAGTGGTTTCCGGGTTGGCCTTAGTCCATTCCCGCTTTAGTACCAATACGTTTCCCACTTGGTCGTTAGCGCATCCTTATCGCTATTCGGTCCATAATGGAGAGATTAATACGTTAAAAGGCAACGTCAACTGGATGCGGGCTCGCCAGGGACGTCTGGCTTCGGATCTGTTTGGCGATGACCTCCAAAAACTCTTTCCCATTATCGCCGATGTCAATCAGAGCGATTCCGCCTGTTTGGATAATGCCATTGAATTTCTTGTGTTGAGTGGTCGATCCCTTCCCCATGCCATGATGATGCTGATTCCGGAACCCTGGGTCGGGAATCCTCAAATGGATCTTGATCGTCGCGGGTTCTATGAATATCACGCGGCCATGATGGAACCGTGGGATGGGCCAGCGGCTGTCTGCTTTACGGATGGGAAACTCATCGGGGCGACCCTTGATCGCAACGGATTACGACCTTGCCGCTATCAGGTAACGACGGACGATCTCGTCGTGTTGGCATCAGAGGCTGGGGTCCTTCCAACCGAGGCAAAGAAAATTCGACAAAAAGGACGTCTTCAGCCAGGTCGAATGTTTCTCGTGGATACCGTCCAGGGACGAATCATTGACGATGAAGAAATCAAATCCGAAATGGTCAAGCGAAAACCCTATCGGCAGTGGCTCACTCAGTATCGGGTCTCCCTAGATGAATTGCCAGATCCTCTGAACCTTCCTCAACCTGATCGCCCGACGATTCGTCAACGTCAACAAGCGTTTGGTTACACGATTGAAGAACTCAAAATGGTGTTAACCCCGATGGTGTTGACGGGCGAGGAACCCATTTCCTCCATGGGCACCGATACACCCTTAGCCGTGCTTTCGAATCGGTCGCAACTGCTCTTTAAATATTTCAAACAGCTGTTTGCGCAGGTCACAAATCCTCCCATTGATCCCATTCGCGAGCAGTTGGTCATGTCCTTGGTCACCAATATTGGGCCGAAGCCTAATCTCATCGCAGAGACCCCTGAGGCTTGCCGTCGCATTAAATTACAACAGCCGATACTGACCAATGCCGACCTTCAAAAAATTCGTACCATTGGGGATCCGAATTTTAAACATAAAACCCTTCCCCTGTTGTACCGCGTCGCCGAAGGGCCGGATGGGCTTGAGGTTGCAGTGGAAAAACTTTGCCAGGAAGCCTCCAAAGCCATTCAGGATGGAGAAAAATTTCTCATCTTGAGTGACCGGGGAGTGAATAAACAAATGGCACCAATTCCGAGTTTGTTAGGAATCGCCGCTGTTCATCACCATCTGGTCCGCCAAGAAACACGAACAGAAGTCGGTTTAATCCTCGAAACCGGCGAACCACGGGATGTGCATCACTTTGCGTGCTTAATTGGATATGGAGCAGGCGCGGTCAATCCCTATCTGGTGTTTGAAACGCTTGTGGACATGGAGCGTGACGGTTATCTGCCGGAGGGCCTGGACGCATCCACCGCAGAAGGTAAGTTCATCAAAGCAGTGAACAAGGGGTTGCTGAAGATCTTTTCGAAAATGGGAATTTCAACGGTTCAATCCTACTGTGGCGCTCAAATTTTTGAAGCCCTTGGCTTGAACCACGAGCTGATTGATCGGTATTTCACCGGAACCTCATCGCGAATAGAAGGGATTGGCATACGGGAAATTGGGGAAGAAACCCTCCGTCGTCATGAGCAAGCGTATAAACCGGTTCCCCTGCGACAACTCGACTTCGGGGGAGAAATCCATTACCGCATTCAAAATGAGCATCATAATTGGAATCCTGAAGTTATTTATAAACTCCAGCACTCTACTCGAACGAATAATGCCAAGACCTATGAGGAGTACGCGACGCTTGTCAATGAAGAGAATAAACGCCGATCGACCTTGCGCGGTATGTTTGATTTTAAATTCGCACCACAACCTCTCTCATTAGATGAAGTGGAGCCGGCCAAAGACATTGTTAAAAGGTTTACCACTGGGGCCATGTCGTTTGGCGCCATTAGCAAGGAAGCTCATGAAACCTTGGCGGTGGCCATGAATCGCTTGGGTGCCAAAAGTAATACGGGGGAGGGGGGCGAAGATCCTGAACGTTTCGGTCAACTGCCGAACGGAGACTCCAAAAATTCCTTTATCAAGCAGGTCGCCTCCGGACGATTTGGTGTGACCGCTCACTATTTAGTGAATGCCCGGGAGTTACAAATCAAAATGGCTCAGGGAGCCAAGCCGGGAGAAGGTGGGCAACTCCCCGGCCATAAAGTGGATGAAATCATTGCCAAACTGCGTTATTCCACCCCTGGAGTGGGGTTGATCTCTCCCCCGCCCCACCATGATATTTATTCAATCGAGGATTTGGCCCAGTTGATCTTTGACTTGAAAAACTCCAATACGCAAGCTGCCGTCTCGGTGAAGCTGGTGGCTGAGATTGGAGTGGGAACGGTGGCTGCCGGTGTCTCCAAAGCCCATGCGGACAAGGTTCTCATTAGTGGAGATTCAGGTGGTACAGGTGCCTCCCCGCTATCTTCCATTAAATATGCCGGAATTCCATGGGAAATCGGGTTGGCTGAAACGCATCAAACATTAGTGTTGAATGATCTTCGTGGCCGGATTCGAGTTGAAACGGACGGTCAACTGAAAACTGGGCGCGATGTCGTGATCGCCTCCTTACTTGGAGCCGAAGAATATGGGTTTTCGACGGCCCCCCTCATCGTCGAGGGATGCATTATGATGCGGAAATGTCACCTGAATACCTGCCCCGTTGGGGTGGCGACTCAGGATCCGGAGCTACGAAAACGGTTTACCGGTCAACCCGATCATGTCGTCAATTATTTCTTTTTTGTTGCGGAAGAGGCCAGACGGCTCATGGCTCAGCTTGGCTTTCGAACCGTCAATGAAATGATTGGTCGGGTCGATAAACTCAAAGTTCAAAAGGCTGTCGATCACTGGAAAGCCAAAGGATTGGATTTATCTCCATTGCTCGTTAAACCGGATGTCAGACCGGATATTGCGACCTACTGCGTTCAAGAGCAGGACCATGGTTTGGCAACCATCTTAGACAATAAATTAGTGGAACTCTGTCAGCCTGCAATAGAAAAAGGAGAGGCCGTCTCCATTGAGCTCCCGATTCGCAATGTCAATCGAACCACGGGGACCGTCTTATCGAGTCATATCGCCCGGAAATATGGATTGGCAGGACTCCCTCCGGATACGATTCGCATCAATTTTAAGGGATCTGCCGGCCAGTCGTTCGGCGCGTTTCTGTCGCCCGGGATTACCTTGAGACTTGAGGGAGAATCCAATGACTATTTAGGCAAAGGATTGTCCGGTGGAAAGATTATTGTGGTCCCTCCGGAAGGTGTAACCTTTGACCCCGAGGAAACGATTCTCATTGGGAATACCTCCCTTTACGGAGCCACCGGGGGTGAAGGATATTTTTATGGGACTGCGGGAGAGCGCTTTGCCGTGAGGAATAGCGGTGCCCGTGCCGTGATTGAAGGAACCGGAGATCACGGCTGTGAATATATGACGGGCGGTGTGATTGTCGTATTGGGGAAAACCGGTCGAAATTTTGCTGCGGGGATGTCCGGTGGAGATGCGTACATCTTGAATGAAGATGGAAAGTTTGAATTGCGGTGTAATTTGGGCATGGTGGAACTGGAACCCGTGGTCCTTCCGGAAGATAAAGCCACATTGCGAACGATGCTTGAAGCTCATCTGAAGTATACCGGGAGTCGAAAAGCCAAAGAAATCTTGGAGAACTGGGAAACCAAGATCCCCCAATTTGTCAAAGTGATGCCGATCGATTACAAACGGGTGTTGCAGGAGCGACGTGAGGCAAGTGCGAAAAAGCATGCCCGGAGGGAAAAGGAGATGGCAGGTCGTGGCTGATCCAAAGGGATTCATGAAATTCAATCGTGAAGGGCCTACCCGTCGACCGGTCGACCTGCGTGTGCACGACTGGAAAGAGTTTTACGAACCCTTTCCCGAGGACAAACTCAAAGCCCAAGGTGCCAGGTGCATGGACTGTGGAGTTCCGTTCTGTCAGAGCCCGACAGGGTGTCCGGTGGTGAATTTAATTCCGGAATGGAATGATTTGGTCCATCGGGGCCGATGGAAAGAGGCGCTCAAGGCTCTGCACACGACGAATAACTTTCCTGAATTCACGGGACGACTCTGTCCGGCTCCATGTGAATCTGCGTGTGTGTTGGGTATTAACAGTGACCCGGTTTCCATTCGGGTGCTTGAATGGAACATCATTGATAGGGGTTTCGATGAAGGATGGGTCGAGCCGATCCTTCCTGTGATGGCTACGGGGAAAAAGGTGGCGGTTATCGGCTCCGGACCTGCGGGTCTGGCCGCAGCTCAGCAATTAGCGCGGGAAGGTCACACGGTGACGGTGTATGAAAAAGCCGACCGAATCGGTGGATTGCTCCGATACGGGATACCTGATTTTAAAATGGAAAAATGGGTTCTTGATCGCCGACTGGATCAAATGTCAAAGGAAGGGGTGAAGTTTGAGACCAATGTTCATGTTGGGGTCGACCTTGATGTCCCAAGCCTCCGACGTGAATTTGATGCCGTGCTCCTTGCGTTGGGGGCCGAACAACCAAGAGAATTGCCGGTGCCAGGCCGGGAACTCAAGGGTGTCCATTTGGCGATGGAGTATTTAACCCAACAAAACAAGCGGGTGGCCGGCGATACGATTCTTAATGAACCCATTAGCGCCAAAGGCAAGCGTGTGGTGATCATTGGTGGTGGAGATACCGGCTCAGATTGTCTTGGAACCGCCCATCGCCAGGATTGCCTTGAAGTGCATCAATTTGAATTATTACCTGAGCCGCCACCCAATCGGGATAGCTCGACACCCTGGCCTTTCTGGCCCATGCAACTTCGGACTTCCCACGCGCATGAGGAAGGCTGTGATCGTCAGTGGAGTGTGTCGACCACAAAATTTTCCGGACATGACAGTCAGGTGACGAAGCTCCATGCCCACCAGGTTGCCTTTGGAGATGGGAAATTTACGCCCATCGCGGGGACTGAATTCGAAATGGATGTCGACCTGGTTCTATTGGCGATGGGTTTCACGGGGCCAGTGAAAAATGGGCTGTTAGACAAGTTAGGTGTCCAATACGATGCCAGAGGTAATGTCCAGGTTGGTGAAAATTTTATGACCAGCGTCGACGGAGTTTTCGCGGCGGGGGATACTAAGCGGGGGGCGTCATTAATCGTCTGGGCCATTGCCGAAGGACGTAAAGCCGCCGATGGTATTAATCAATATCTCCAAGCCAATAAACCTGTGAGTGTGGTGAAGGCCTAACAGGCAGTTCCCCCTCCCCTATTTCCCCTTACCTACACCACCCTTCTCTCATATCGGTTCCTTTCTTCTGTAAATGTAGCTGCGCCATCTCATGGCGCCTTTACCCGGAATCCAACATGAGAGATGGTTGGGGAGGCAGCATAAGATGCTGCAGCTACAGAATTATCGTATCTTTGTCGTTGCGCCATCTCATGGCGCTCTGTCAAAGGCAGCATGAGATGCTGTTACCACAAGGAAAAGTTGCGAGCAGTTTGATGAATCCCGATCGCGAATTCCAACGGAGAGTATCCCAAATTCCCTTCCTAGGCATCGGGCTCTCGGTTGATGTGTATTCTCCTGATCTCCGTGACTTGAAGGCCGCCCTCGATTCCGATCGGTTGTCGTGTGGGTATTTGGAAATTTTCAAAGCCGCAAAGGGGGCTCTTCAAGAAATACGGTCCTTGTTTCCCTCGATGGTCTTGAACTATCACGCCGAAGGGCTCTGGGTCAGTCAGCCGGATTGGGAAATAGCCTATCCCGTCCGGAAAGAGCTCAAGATCACGGCGGACCACCTTCAGGTCCTTAATAGTTACTGGCTCAATCAGGAATGTGCCAGCAAACAAATGGTGGGGTATTCCTTTGGAACCTATTTGCCACCCTTATTTACCAAAGCCTCAGCCGCCATTACTGCAGCGAATGCTACATCATTTCAAGCAAAGCTTGATGCGAATTTGAGAGATGTCCTTGACAGGCCTCCCCTCTTATTATTGGAAACGCCCCCGCTTACGTATTTTGGATTTGGCGACCTATCCTACCAGGAGTATTTTCAATGTCTGACGGAGTCCTGTTCCTGTGGCTTAGTGCTGGACATTGGCCACGTCTGGACAGTCTTTCGGTATAGTGGCGCATGGCGACATTGTTCAGTCGACGAGTTCTTGGATACCTTTCTGATAAAATTTCCTCTTGAGCGGGTGGTTCAGATACATCTGGCTGGCCTTGATTGTCATCAAATTCCCGGTACGGAGAACAAACTGAATGGGGCAGATTCGATCAACCCGCTAAGGTCGCCAGATGGGGAAGGTCCGACAATCCCGCCGTATTGGATAGATTCTCACGGTGCTCCAATACCAGAAGTTTTATGGTACATGCTTGATCGGGTATTAAAGCGCCCGGAGTTAGTAAATCTGAAAGGGGTGGCGTTAGAAGTTGATACCAAACCAATCGAGTTGATTGTTGAAGAGTTCGCCACATTTTCCAAACAATTTCACTGGTGGGTAAAGGACCAATCATCGGGGAAGATGAATGCTGTTCAGCCCAATCTGGAAAAATCCTTCACTGGTGAAGCGATGAGATTGGAAGATACCGATGTTGTTCCCGCGCTGGTTGAAGAGTACAAGCAGTTTGTGGATGTGGTCACAGGCTGCGAAAATTCAAGGCACCGGAGTCTTGAAAAGAATGTGGAAGGATCTGAACACCAACTTGAGAAGTATGTCCATGAATATTTACCCTATGAGGTAATGGTGTGGGGTGGAGACTTGAGGGATATGTTCCCTCATACCATTCAAGAATTAGAAGAACAAGGAATCGATCTTTCCAGATTTGTCACGTGCTGGTTCAGTTATCCTCGACCTGTTCAAGGACCGTATGATTTTTTCCTCCTCAAGATTAATAATTTTCTGGAATTCGTAGAGAAAACTTGTCCAAGTTTGGAAAACCTGGCTTCTCAAGAAGCACAAGGGCTCCGCGAAGGGTACCTGTTGGCGAATGAACTATGAAGAAGTTTGGGGTTTCAGGTTTCGAGTTTCAGGAAGAGGTTGTTACCTCTGAATTCTTTTTGCGGGTATGTCATTACCTTTAGATAATCAGATCTTTGGTGATTTTTATTTTCCCTTGAACGCGGAAGAGGTGTATACTTTATCTAAATAGGGTGTCCGATGAAACAAATGGTCTCAAAATTTCTCATTGTTGTGTTTACCGTTACCGGGCTGGCGGGATTTTCCCACCCTGTGGCTGCTGGCGAGCTCCAGGGTTCTTGGGCAGTTGGCGCTCCAGCCCCGACGAAACGGACGGAAGTGGCTGTGGCGGAATTGAAAGGCAAAATTTATGTAGTGGGTGGATTTGCCGAGCCGGATATGGGCAACGCCCTGGAATATGGCATATCCAAAAGCGTTGAAGTGTATGATCCCATGACCGACTCCTGGTCGACCACCACCCCGCTTCCCGAGGGTCGTCATCATGTCGGTATTGCCTCCCTTGGCGGTTACTTATATGTGGTTGGGGGATATAGTCAATCGTTATTTTCGGTGTGGGAACCGGTCGTGACTGTTTACCGTTACGATCCTTCAACAACTCGTTGGGAGGACCGAACTCCCATGCCCACGGCCCGGGGGGGACTGGCCGTCGCTGCCCATAAGGGCCGTCTCTACGCTATCGGCGGATATAATGGAAAGGAAAATCCGTCTGGCGTGGATATTTATGACCCACAGGCCAATTCGTGGACAGCAGGTGCTCCGTTGCCGACGCCTCGTGACCATTTAGCCGTCGCCGCAGCCGGATCTCGAATTTACGCAATCGGCGGTCGGGAAAAAGGGAATTTTAATCGGAATCTTGCGGTTGTGGAAGAATATGATCCCTCGACAAATCAATGGCATTCTCGTGCTGACCTTCCAACGGGCCGTAGTGGTATCACGGCCGGGGTTTTGGATGGGCGAATTTATGTCTTGGGGGGTGAGTCAGGAAGTGGCACTTTTTCCAATAACGAGGTCTATAATCCAAAGGAAGATCAGTGGCAAACGCTTGCTCCGATGCCAACGGCAAGGCATGGACTGGGTTCAGCGGTGGTGGGCGGAAAACTCTTTGTGATCAGCGGGGGGCCGACTCCGGGCGGGTCTTTCAGTGATAAAAATGAAATTTTTTCCCCTCCGACCGGGATAATACCGACTTCATCTCAATCGAAACGGACTCCGGCAGCCCACATCGGTTCTGTGATGGCCATGTTAGCCACGTTGGAGGACGCCCAAGTGCTTCCTCCCGAGGGTACACCTGAAGCCGATGAAACCATCCACATTTTGATTCAATTGCAGTCGGCGTTTTTAAAAAGTTCCGACCCGGCGGTGAGAACCTTTTTTTCTAAGGCTCTGGCGGCATATTTCTTTGATGGCGCAGGTGAAGCTGAACGTCGATTCCATCAGGGAGGATGGAACTCCCGCATCCTGGAGGCCGTTCTTCTCTACGAAGCCTATCCCAAGGCTTGGAAAAGTCCTGAATTAGATAGGGGGTTAGCAGCATTTAATATCAATCATCAGAATGTCGAATCACTTCAGACCACGTTTGATCAAGCCCGCCAAGTCTTCCTCCGCCAAAAACGTGATATTCACGACGTCTACGAGATCCGTCGAAAACAAATGCCAGGTTAAGAAACCGTTTCGGGTTTCGGGTTCCAGGTTTCGTGGGATGTTGGTGGCTAGGTGCGCCCTCTCATGGCGCCTCTTCAAGGCACCATGATCCTTCATTGCAACCAATTGTTTAATCTTCGTTGAACAGCAAGAGTGGTAAAAAATCCAGGAAGTCAAACGCCTTAGGTACACTAATGAGGTCCTATGTGTGTATTAACCTTAGCGGGGAGGGCACCAGGAGATGCTGCAGCTACAATTTTTCCCCGAAACTCGAAACTTTTTTTATGGCAGCCCTATCGGTCGGCCAGCAGTGGCGGATTGATAACAGGCATCCGCGATTTCCACGGCTCGCAAGCCATCGACACCGGTAATCGGCATTGGTGAATGATTCTTCAGAGCCTGAAAAAAATCCTGAATGACAAAGACCAGAGTGAGGGTCGGGAGAAATTGGTAATCCTCTTGCTGGCTTTGGGGAGTGGAGCGAAGGACAGTGGATTTGGACCAGTCGGCACAGACTTGTCCCTGTTCCCCCACAATTTCGGCTCTGGTCACTCGATTGCTGCTGACCCTCGAAAGGTCTAGAAAACAACGTAAGCCCGAAAGGGTAGTGATACGAATCCAGGCTTGATCCTCAGGGACCCCAGTTCCAGGGCTGTCCAGTTCGCAATACACCTCCTGGATCTCCTCTCCGGTGAGAAATCTTGCGAGATCAAAAAGGTGAACCCCCATTTCCAATATGACTCCCCGACTGGCCCAAGCCGGGATGTCTTCCTTTGAATGTTCACGGTGTTCCATACGGGCGGTGAAAGGAAGATATTTCCACTTCCCAATCTTTAGCCCAAATTCTTTCAGTTTAAGAATGGTCGCGTCATAACGCAGAGTGTGGGCGGTCATCAGAGGGATGCCATGAGAATCCGCAAGTTCCACTATTTCCCGTGCATCCGCTCCATGTATCGCTAAGGGCTTTTCAATCAATAAGGGTTTTTGATGTCGAATCGCTTCTCGTGCAATTGGCAGTGTCAGGGATGGAGCGGTGACCACCAGAACAGCTTCCACTCGAGGGTCGGCGATGAGGTCCCGGAAATCCTTGTAAAAAGAAAGGTTGTTGGATTTAGCAAATGTCATCCCTTCTTGGGCATTGCGTCGACACACGGCCACCAGACGAGCTTGGGGGATATCTTCCAGAAGGTGCCGGGCGTAACGCATTCCGTGGCGACCTAATCCGATTAGTCCAACGCCGATTGGGTTCATATTCTCCAAAAAGGGGGTTTCGAGTTTCGAGTTTCGGGTTTCGAGTTACTGATGGATAAACAACAGAAACGTTCCCCATTATTCTGAACTTTGGACATATTACTTATCCGATTTCGATAATACAGATTGGGTCGCCTACAATAGCTGTCGGATAGTCCTTTTCGCCGACCCGATACGAAATACCTTGATCTTCACACCATTGTGTGATCCATGGAATTTCTTCTACGGAAGTCGTGACAAGCCCCGGCTTGGTCAATTTATTCAAGCACTCCCTGGTGGTGCTCTGAACGATCGTGCGTTCGCTTGAGAATCTCTTTGGGTCGAATGTGGCGGGGTTAGCTCGTCCGTAGGAGAGGGCGGATATTTCAGGGAACCGCTCGGGATCATTGAGCACACTGACCATCCAGATATGATCGAAGGCACCTAAGGCTGACCGGGCATCTGTTGTTTTCAGACACTGAGTCAGATCAGGGCAGGCTTGATGGATGACCTCAACTTCCTGCTGGCGGAGATTGTGAGCCGAGACCTGTCGGCCTAATTCTTTCATCTCCATGATGATTATGGGTAATTCGGCAATGCCCGCGCCCACATAAAGACTTCGACCGCCCCAGGTCAGATATTTTTTTAAGACTCTGCCAAGCGTTACGCCAATTCGTTCGCAGGGCCCTCGGTGGGCTTGCCAAAATGCCTCCCCCCCTTCTTCACAATAGATCGGAGCGAGGGCACTATAATTCAATCCTTGGAAGACCGTTCGTATGGCTTTCCGAGTGCTTGGTTGTAATGGGGTCGTATTCTGTTTCATAATCCTCAAGAATTCAGTGTACTGCCTGAAGCCGGAGAAAACCAGCGTAGGCCTGGCAATCAAGTGTGGAGATCTTGTGCCTCCCTCATAAGATCTCAGATTTCACGTTGAACCGTTTCGAGGAGCATTTCCATGACTGACATTCCGTCCGAGTCGAGACAGGGGAGGGTAGTCCTTCCCATTGTGTTAGTGGCGCTGTTCGTTGTCGTGGTCTGTGCCTTGGTGATGTTTTTCATCAAGACGCAGAATGTCGAACTAGTTGGAGTAAACAAGGCGAAAGCGTTGGCTGATCAAATTAAAATCCTCCGCACCTTCTATACAAAAGAAGTGGTCAGTCGCGCAAAGCAGGGAGGATTGCGAATTAACTATGATTGGGACCAAGATCCCGACCGACGAACGCTGCCGCTTCCCGCCACCTTTACCAATGTGGTGGGTCAGCGGATTGAGGCACAGAATCCCGGCACCAAAATTCGCCTCTACAGCCGGTATCCTTTTCCTCATCGAAAGGCGACAGAAACCTACGACGGCTTCGAGTTGGCCGCGCTTGAGGCATTGGAGAAGGCTCCAGATACCCCTTTCTACCGGTTTGAGGAGATCAACGGCCGAATGTCAGTCCGGTATGCCGTGGCCGACCGGATGCGGGCGGCCTGCCTGGATTGCCACAACAACCATCCCGAAACCCCCAAAACCGGTTGGAAAGAAGGTGATGTCCGTGGAGTTGTGGAGATTATTTCTCCTGTTAATCAGATTGAAGCGGGCTTGAATGAAGGAACTCTCCTATTACTGGCGAGTGTGGCGTTGGGATTAGGTCTGGTCGTGGGTGTGAGTCACTTTTCAATTAAGAAACCAATTCAGGAAATTGTGAGTGTCCTGTCTTCCGCATCCAGCCAAATAGCGGCAACGATTGGGCAACAGGAACGCACCGCTATGGACCAATCCCAATCAGTGACGGATACGACGACGACGATGGAGGGCATTAGTACTTCTTCCATGCGGATGGCCGAACAATCCGAGGTCGCCTCCAGCGGGGCTCAGGATGCTTCCACCCTGGCTGAAGAAGGCACCCGAATGGTTCAGCAGGCCATGCAGGCCATGGACAGCATGAAAGAAAAGGTAGAAGCCATTGCTGATCAGATCAGTCGGTTAAGTGAGCAAACCGGACAAATCGGAGGAATTACCAAGCTCGTGGGTGACCTGGCCAACCAAACCAATCTTCTGGCGCTCAACGCTGCTGTTGAGGCGGCCCGGGCCGGCGAACAGGGAAAAGGATTTGCCGTTGTCGCCGGTGAAATTCGAAAACTGGCCGACCAGAGCAAGACCTCAGCCGAAAAAATTTATGCCCTATTGGACGACATTCAGAAAAGCACCAACTCTACCGTGACTGTCACAGAGCAAGGAACGAAAACCGTTCAGGAAGTCACCGAACTCGCCCATCGTGTCGCTGATGCCTTTTCGGGTGTCCGATCGGCCGTGGGCCATGCCTTTCAGAGTGCCCAACAAATTTCCTTGAATTTGAAGCAGCAGGATAAAGCCATTAAGCAAGTTGCGGAAGCGATGGAGTTAATCAACACCGGTGCACAAGAAACCGCGACAGGCTTGCATGAAACAAAGGAGGGTATCCAGACTGTCAAACAAACGGCCGAGCGGTTGAAGGCGATGGTGTGAAATAATAGTTCCAGGTTAAAAAGTTTCAAGTTTCAAGTTTAAAGTAAAAAAGAAAAAAGTACCGGATTTCTTATTCACCGTTTGTGAATTAACTTAATATCCCATGGCAACTGTGAACTCAATTATTTTTCAAGTTGACAAGGATTTCTATGGACTCGAGACGCGCCTTGTAAAAGAAGTGATCTGGGTTCCTGAACTTTTTCAGAGCCCCGCCTTACCCACGGGCATCGCTGGGATGTTTTCTTATCGCGGGACCGTTATTCCAGTTCTTGACCTTCACCAAAAAATGGGAGGTAAGGGTCGAAAAATGCAGATTCATGATCAAGTGGTGGTTGTGGAGTGGCAGGAAAGGGTTTTGGGTTTGTTAGTTGATAGAGTCGAAGAGGTGACCGCTTTAGGGATCGAGAGGATGGATACCAGTTCTCCTCCTGCGACTGATCAAGGGATAGCCGGCCTCGGAGTTGTGGGCGTGGCAAAATTCGGCAACCATACGGCAAAAATGCTTGATCCATCATCGATCCTTCGGGATCTTCATGCTTCTGAAACGGGAAAGCTTCTGGACTCCCTGGCGTCAGTATTTTTGAATGAAAAGGGGGCCGGGCGAACCGGCCAATGGTTCCTTGCCAGTTCGGAAGGATTCGAGGAACTGACGCAAGAAGAATGCCAATTGCTCCAGGAAAGGGCCGATGCGTTGGCACAGGGCGAGCCTTTCCTCGGAGGGAAGAAATGGATTCCCCTTGCCGTGGTTCGATTAAATGAGGAATACGTCGGGCTGGACCCCATCGTGGTCCGCGAATTTGCGGACCTTGGTCACCTTGTCCCGCTTCCCTCCTGTCCGAATTTCGTTCTGGGGCATATGAATTTGCGTGGGGAGGTCTTGACAGTCCTCGACTTACGGCATGTTTTAAACATGCCTGTCGTTGAGCAACGCTCTCTTTCAAAAGTTGTGGTTCTTCAATTCGAAACCTATGTATTCGGGATTGCGGTGCAAGAAGTTATGGATTGTGTTACCTGCGAACAAAAGGGCAGCGGGCTGACAGGGAGTCGGGAAAAGGAAGGATCTTTTTTGAGTATGATCTCGGAATATCGCGGAAAATCCCTCAAATATCTGGATGTCTCTCATCTTATCGCAAGTAAGGTATTAGAAGTTTACGAAGAAGTGTAGGGGGAGAAAAATGTTTCGAGTTTCGGGTTTCATGAAAAAATTCGAATGATCATATCCTGTCAGAGCTATTAGGAAGTTGATTGTCTAAACTTGGAACTTCCTCTAGCGTTCCTGATACAACATGGTGGGGATAATAACCCTCCCGACTTTTAACGCGAAACCCAAAACCCGAAACCCGAAACTTTATTGGTACGCTTATGAAAATAGAGGATGAGGAACTCCGGACCCTGTTCCAGGCTGAGAGCGAAGAGCATTTGCAACGTATGGATGAGGGATTATTGCGTCTGGAGCAAAAGCCCCAAGATCAATCAATACTGGAGGAAGTGTATCGGGAGGCTCATAGTTTGAAGGGGGCGGCCCGAATGATCGGGGTCCGTGATGTGGAAACCGTAGCTCATCGTTTTGAGGATCTCCTGGGACCTGCGAAAAGAGGGCAAGCCAGCTTGACGGCTGACCTGGTTGATCGACTCTCTCATGTCTTGGAGGGAATGCGTCGCCTTGTGGATCAGGCAATTACCGGCAATCCATCAGGCGTTGATGTCATCGGCCTTTTAGAATCCTTGGAGGAACCTTCTTCAACCTCCCCCTCTGAAAAATTCACCACAACCACTCCTCCTCCTACACCTCCGCCAACAAGCACCCTTCCTGTAAAGGAAGAACCTTCATCAAGTGCCCTCACGACCGGCCACCAAGAGGTTCCGGAAAATGTCCCCGTGCAGGCCACTTTGGCACAGAGTGAGACGATTCGTGTGGATTCAAAGCGTTTAGATGTCCTGATGACGCATGCCGGGGAATTGACGGTAACAAAAAGCCGTCTGAACCACCGTGTCCATGAAATAGAACAATTGCGATCACTCAGAGATGCCTGGAAACGGGAGTTACCGCAACATCGAGTGATGATCGCCAAGGCGGAATCGGCCCTGAAAAATGGCGTTGGAGGTCAACTTCAACTATTTTACCAGGAACAGCAATTGCGGCTGGAGCAATTGGGAGAATTATTGGACCTCCTAGGCAAAGAGACAAGCGAGGACCAACAGCGATTGGAGTCGCTGGCCTATCATATTGATGAAGGTGTACGAAATGCCCGCCTACTGCCTTTTTCTGTCCTGTTCGAACGATATCGGAGAACCGTTCGCGATATTAGCCGGGAATTGGGGAAAGCTGTGGAGCTGGTCATTGAAGGCGGAGATACAAGGGCCGATAAGCAAGTGCTTGATGAATTAAAAGCTCCGCTGATGCATGTGATTCGCAATGCCATTGATCATGGAATTGAATCTCCGGAAGAACGGGTTCAGACAGGAAAACCCCCGGCTGGCGCGATTCGCCTCTCGGCCGTACAGCGCGCGAATACTATTGTTGTGACGGTGAGCGATGATGGGCGTGGTTTAGATGTAGAAGCGATTAAGCAGACGGCGGTACGACGGAAGATTCGTCGAAAAGAGGAGCTTGATACGATGACGTCGGCCGACCTTCACTCACTCGTCATGGCTTCCGGATTTTCCACTCGAAAGGACATTTCAGATATTTCGGGCCGCGGCATTGGAATGGATGTCGTCCGGGCCACCGTGGAACGTTTGAAGGGAACAATCAGCTTAGATTCCATCCCTGGGAAAGGGTGCGAAATTCATATCGACCTTCCTGTGACGCTTTCGACCATGCGGGTGCTGACCCTCTTTCTGGCCCAACATTCTTATGGCATCCCACTTGAATATGTCGAAGGCGTTCGACTTATTCCATCCACTCAAATCTTCCGGTATGAAGGGCATAGGGCTATGACACTCAATGGTGAAATTATTTCGGTCATTCCGTTGCTTGACCTTTTACAGTTAAACAAAAAGCCTGACGAAAAATTCAAGGATGCATTGGGGTCTTTAAAAACGAAAAAAGATACGGAGCATGCTGAGTCCACCCCATGTGTGATTCTTAAAGTTGGAGCCCTTCGACTGGGATGTTTGGTGGATAGGTTGGGGGATGAGCAGGAAGTGGTGTTGAAGCCCTATTCGACCCTGTTAAAGCGGGTCCGAAACGTGTCTGGCTGCACGATTCTGGGAACTGGTGAGATATGCACCATTTTGAATCCTTCCGACCTGTTGCGTTCAGCACAGCAAGGGGTGACTCCAATTCAACACACACCAATTTCCTCCCCTCCTCAAAAGCGGAGGATATTGTTGGTCGATGATTCCCTGACTATTCGCGCGCACATAAAGGGGAAATTGAAAGAGGCGGGATATGAAGTGGTGACCGCTGTCGACGGGATTGACGGGATGAACCGCTTGAAGAGTCAGCCTTTCGATGCCGTCATCTCTGATGTACAAATGCCTCAAATGGATGGTTTTGAATTGACATCTGCGATTCGTAAAGAACCGTCATATTCCGGGTTACCGGTGATTTTATTCACTTCCCTTTCTGAGGATGAAGCCCAACTCAAGGGACAGGAGGCGGGAGCCAACGCCTATGTCAGAAAAACTGAGTCCGCCGATGTTCGACTGTTAGACACTCTGCAAAACCTATTAAAATAGGACAAAATAAGCAGGCGATTTCCACCTGACAGTGATTGAGGAATGATGACCGAGCCCATACCCATTTTTCTCGTTGAGGACTCTCCCGTCTGCATAGCCGTTCTCAAGAGGATGCTGTCTTGCACCCGCATGGTTACTATTGCTGGGGAGGCCGCTAATGGGAAAGAAGCCCTGGAGCTTATTCCCATTACGAATCCAAGGGTCATTTGTACCGATCTGGAAATGCCTGTGATGGATGGCCTTCAGTTCACGAAAGAAGTCATGGCGCGGTTCCCCCGTCCCATCCTGGTCATCAGCGATTACGTTCAGAGGGAAAATCAACACAATATTTTTCAATTGCTGGAGGCAGGGGCGATCGATGTGTTTCCAAAGCCCCGTGGGGGAATCCAATCAGAATATCTGGCGCAAAGCCAAGCCTTGATCGAAAAGATTCAAGTCTTGGCTGGAGTAGTGCTGATTCCCCACGTTGCCATACCGAGCGTACCACGACGGAAAACCCACAGTGCCCTACCAAATTCTCCAAAGGGCCCTGAGGCCCGGGTTGTCGTGATGGGAGCCTCGACAGGCGGACCTCAAGCGCTTCAAATGATTCTTAGCCGGCTTCCAAGAAATTTTTCCCTTCCCATTATCTGTGTCCAGCACTTGACCGATGGGTTTTCAGAAGGCCTGGTGAGCTGGTTGGATTCGCATTGCCCGTTGCGGGTGTGTATGGCCCAGGACCATGAAGTTCCAAAAAAGGGAACGGTGTATTTTCCACAAGAGGGAAAACATTTGGAACTGGATGGCAAAGGGCGTTTTTCTTACACCAACGGGGATCCGGTACATGGCCACAGGCCCTCGATTGATGTGACGTTTAATTCGGTGAAAGGGCGATTTGGACCCTCGACCATTGGGATATTGCTAACCGGGATGGGGCAGGACGGTGTCGCAGGTCTGAAGGGAATTGCGGAGGCCGGAGGTACGACCCTCGTGCAGGATGAGTCGAGTTGTTATGTGTTCGGCATGCCTAAACAGGCCATTGAACAAGGCGCGGTGAATTATGTCCTGTCCCCTCCCGAAATTGCAGAACACCTACAGTCGGTTGCCAGGAAAATGGTACGCTCAAATTCTGAACTTCTTATACAGAAAGGCCGACCACTTTGATGATTGAAGATGAGTATAAGCCTGAGGACTATGAGATTCTTATCGTCGAAGATAGTCCGATTCAAGCCACGATGTTGAGGCGTGTCTTAGCGCAAAAGGGGTACAAGGTCGCCATTGCCAAACATGGGAAAGATGCCTTGGAGAAGCTCAATGCACAGAAAATTCATTTGGTAATTTCAGATGTCGAAATGCCAGAAATGAATGGTTATGAGTTGTGTGCGGCGATTAAAAAGGATCCGGGGCTTCTTACCATTCCCGTCATCCTCTTGACCACGCTCACCGACCCCAAAGATTTGATGATGGGACTCAATGCCGGTGCGGATAGTTACCTGACCAAGCCGTATGACGAGGGGGTGCTATTTTCACGTTTAGAAACCCTCTTAGGTCCAGCCCACATTTCTCCGGATGATGAGGCCCTGGAGGTTCTGTTCGCCGGTGAACCGTACACCATTACGGCCAATCGACAACGGATACTCAATCTATTATTGTCCACCTACGAAAATGCCATGCAACAAAACCTGGCCTTACGAAAGGCTCAAGAGGAGCTCACCAAACTGAATCAACAATTAGAAGTGAGCCATAAGGAAACTGAACGATTATTATTGAACATTTTTCCCAAAACAGTTGCCGAAGAACTTATTGCCTATGGATCCAGCACACCTGCTAAATTTGATGATGTCTCCGTGATGTTTTCCGATTTTGTGGGATTTACGCAGGTTGCAGAAAAGTTGACCGCCCAGGATCTTCTGACTGAATTGGAAGTGTATTTCGAATATTTTGATTCCGTCATTGATCAACATCACCTGGAAAAACTCAAAACCATCGGAGATAGTTATATGGTGGCAGGTGGTCTTCCTGAGGCAACGACCACGCATGCGGTTGATTGCGTCTTGGCCGCTCTTGAAATTCAGCGATTTGTATCGGCCCGTGCTGCCGAGCGGGAGGCGAAGGGGCAGCCATTTTGGCAAATGCGCTTAGGAATCCATACAGGCCCGGCGGTGGCTGGAGTGATTGGGAAGAAGAAATTTGCCTACGATATTTGGGGCGATACGGTGAATCTGGCCAGCCGGATGGAGTCCTCGGGGGAAGCAGGAAAAGTGAACGTATCCAACGATACCTACCTACGAGTCCAACATCTGTTTGACTGTGAGCCTCGTGGACATGTGTCGGTGAAACACAAAGGCGAAGTGGAAATGTATTTTGTGGAAAGAATCAAGCCGGAACTGTCAGAACGCGGTGAGGGACTGGTCGCCAATTCGGGATTTTATCAAGCGTATGAGGAACTGCAAAGTCTTCTGCCTGGTGCCCAATAATGTGTACCTCCCTTCTGGATGAGTCTCCTGAATTACCGTTGATTCATGTAGGGTGTTCTTCCCCCATCGAACGTCTTGAAACCCTTACAGGCTTTTGGCAATCTTCCTTTAAGGCACTTCCAAGATATAATTAAGGGAAAATCTCATGGATGTGTTGAAAGAACTGCGTCGAGTCATTGAGCTCGAAAAACAGACCATCACTGATCTCAGTGAAAGTCTCGGTCCGGTGTTTGAGGAAGCCGTCAAGCTTCTTTACGCCTGTAAGGGGAAAGTGGTCCTTACAGGAGTCGGAAAGTCGGGAATTATTGCGCAAAAAATTGCCGCCACTCTTGTTTCGACCGGAACTCCCGCGCTCTTCCTTCATGGGGCCGAAGGTATGCATGGGGATATTGGAATCATTGGCAAGGAAGATATTGTCTTGGCAATTGGAAAGTCCGGGGAGAGTGAAGAATTAATTGTCATTCTCCCGTTTATCCGGCGACTCGGAGCCCAAGTCATATCCATTACCACCAATCCCAATTCCTCAATGGCTCGCCACTCAGATTTGGTTCTTGTCACACCAGTGAAAGAAGAAGCCTGTCCGTTAAATATGGCACCAACGTCCAGTACGACCGCGGCCTTGGTGTTAGGTGATGCCCTGGCTATGACCCTGATGAGACTACGTGACTTTCAACCGACCGATTTTGCCTTGTATCACCCCGGGGGCCAGCTTGGAAAGCGTTTGTTGCTCAAAGTGAAAGACGTGATGCGATCCGGGAAAGGCAATCCAATTATTCACGAATCTAGCGACTCACGAACCATGTTATTTGAAATAACCAACAAACGAGCCGGGGCGGTATCGATTGTTGATGATGACCAACGCCTCTTAGGATTAGTGACCGATTTTGACATTCGCCGGACATTGGAAAGTGGAAAAAACTTATTTGAACTGGCCATAAAAGAGATTATGAATCCCAAGCCTAACTTTGTCTATGAAGATGAGATGGCCATTCATGCGCTGGAAATGATGGAAAAGCGCGAAAAGCCTATCTCCGTCCTGCCCGTACTTGATTCGAACTCTAAAGTTGTAGGCATGATTCATCTCCACGACATTATCGCTCGTGGCCTTTGAGGTTTTCTTACTAGAGACCGTCTCCTCATATACCTGTTGTATTCTCAAGCTGCGTTTCTCCCCCATTAGTCGGATGGATTTTCCCGTTATTTCGTAAATTTCATTTGATGGAATTTTAATCGTGTTCACAAAAGAAATTTCAGAATCAAACATTCAGGATATAGGAAGGGGGGAGAGATCAAAAACTTTGACTCAAACGCCTCATACCAATCGAATTGGCCTGAGGCACCCAGAAACCTTCTGGCGATTCCAGGGATGGGGTTTGCTTGTCCTGATTGTTTTGAGTTTCTATCCAACACAATTTCACTACCAGGAATATTTATTTTTTACTCTGTTAATCCTGGCTATAGGAGTATCATTGATTGAGGGCCAAACAATATGGATTCGTACACCACTAGATTGGCCAATTCTTTTGTTGATTGGCTGGGTATTAATTACGATTCCTTTCGCCGTTGACCAGGCGCATAGCTTTACGGAGTGGAGAAAACTAGCCGGACGATTCCTGGTATTCTATTGGACTCTTTTAGTCTTTCAGAGACAACGCCAAGATCAATTCGTTTTGCATGTGAGTCTGGCCGTTTTGGTTGGGGCATTAAGCATAAGTGGCTATGCCATTTGGGACTTCCTTGAGAGGGGTGGTACGTTGGTGCATCGTGGAGTTCGGGCGGTGGCTCCCTCTTCTCACAGCCATTGGTTAGGGACCTATTTGGTTATGGCGTGGCCTATCGTCTTTTTTCTTTTGATGTCAGCCAGGCAAGCTTGGAAGCACCTGCTCCTCCTATGCATTCTGTTGTTAATCACGGTAGCGGAATTTCTTTCTTTTTCCCGGGGAGCGTGGATCGCGATTGTTTTGCAGATTGGTTTTGCCGCCTTCGTGTTTGGTGGAAGAAGAATAGGTCTGGGAGTAGTTGTAGGAATCGTAATTTGTGGTATAGGGCTTTGGTCGATAAGCCAGCAAGGTTATATAGAAGGAGTTTTTGAATTCAAAAGCATGGCCGACCGGCTTGGTTGCTGGCAATTGGGTATGAACGAAATATTGGCCCAGCCTGTGTTTGGTGTGGGATTTGGCAATGACACCTTTGCCGAGGTTTATCCAGGTGACCCACCAGGTGAGTGTACTACCGGAAGTAGTTTGCCGACTGGCGCGCATTTGCATAATACATTATTAATGTTTGCCATGGGGAGTGGTATTCCCGCTTTTATTTTTTTGTTTTGGATACTTGTAAAGGGTCTAAAAGTGCTGGTTGGGGAGGTAAAGCTTTCAACGGCTAAGGGTAGGGATACAGTTAGGGCTGCGATAGGTCTTATGCTGGTGGGCTTTTGGACGTGTGCTTTTTTCAATTACTTATTCACAGGAAGTCTTGCCTATCTTTTTATGCTCCTTCTGGCATGTGGAATGTGGCGATGTGGAAAAGTTGGCTTACACCTTACCGCGAAGGATGAAAATTTTGAATTCAGACACAAACAATAATAGAGGATACATTTGATCCTTGGCCTCTTCACAGGTCTCCTCTCAGCAGGAGGTATTGAACGAATAGGACGTCATGTCGGAGCGGTTCTTACTTCTTATGCAAGGGAACGGGGATTACCCTGTCGATTTCTGAGCCTTAATGATCCTATTGGAATTCATGAGGTAGAGGTTAATGGAATTCAATTTTCGATTGAAGGATTTAATAGGAAAAAACCTAAGTTCATACTTGCCGTTGCAGCTATTATCTCGAAGGTCCGTATTGTTTATATCGGGCATGTAAATCTTGCACCATTCCTTTTTCTTCTTCGGCTATTTAATTGTCACTCAATTGTGGCTACACATGGCATTGAGGTTTGGCAGCGCATGTATTGGTGGCGACGCTGGAGTTTACGTTTAGCCTCCAAAATTATTGCGCCAAGTAAATTTACTGCACAAAAGGTTTCAACAGTTCACGGGGTAAAACCGGATTCAATTTCTATGATTCCTTGGGCATTGGATCCGGAGTTTTCAAACATTACTCACCAAGGACTGTTTCAAAGGCCCGATCTTCCCACGGGAAGGATTCTTCTCACGGTCGCCCGTTTAGCTACTGGCGACCGAAATAAAGGTGTTGAGACCCTCATTCACGCACTTCGAACAGTTCGAAATGTTTTCTCGGATGTGTCCCTAATTATTTTGGGGGATGGAGATGACCGCCTTCGTTCCGAAGACATCGCTAAAGAGATCGGAGTTAGCGATAGAGTAATTTTCATGGGCAATGTGTCCGATACCGAACTTAAGAGGTACTATCAGTATTGCGATATATTTGTAATGCCAAGTAAAAAGGAAGGATTCGGTCTGGTGTTTATAGAAGCCATGGCCTTTGGAAAGCCGGTGATCGGGGGGAACCATGCAAGTACCCCCGAAGTAGTCATCGAAGGAGAAACCGGATTTATGGTTGATCATGGAGATGTGTCCGGACTGGCTCAGCGCCTAATTCTTCTTCTCAATGAAGACTCGTTAAGACAGCGATTTGGTGAGGCCGGGCGAAGGAGGGTACTTGAGTTTTATAACTTTAATAGGTTTGAAAGGGATTTTAATAATGTATTGGAGGGAGAAGAACTCTAATCTTGTGCGTTCGCCCAATAGCCCTGCTCTTCTTTTTTGTCTTGGGGTTTTTTCATCCTGGTAACCCAATAAATCTTTATTTAATTAGTCTGAATGCATAATTTCTAGAGCGGTGATTAATCAAAATTTATTTAATTACCCTTATATAGTCAAAAAATTCTTTATTAGGTGATGATTTGTGATTCCTCGCCAATTGCAATAAGCTCCTACCCATCCATCCATTGATTACTCGTTCTAAATTCAATTGCGAATACATACGCTGTGACTTTTAAGCTTCGGGGAAAGTTTGTACGCCTCCTGCGTAGTTCTTTTGCAGAGCAGTCGTATTGGATGATTGGCGGACAGGGAACCCAAGCCTTCGTTGCTTTTTTTTCAAATCTTATTTTAGTTCGATATTTGGTCCCTGAAGAATTTGGCCGTTTTGCCTGGATCCAGGCAACCATTGGTTTAGCTGCCTCCACTTTAAGTCTTCGAATAAATACCATACTCTTGCAGGCACCCGAAGGAGAGTTACAGCCTGAAAAAAAAGACCTGTATTTCAGTGCCTTGGTCGGACAAACGTTAGTGGTATTTTTGGGTTCTTTAATATTACTGTGGATCTTCAGATTGTGGGACCTCTGGGCAGTAATAATTTTGCTTAGTATGCTTGTCAACCCGTGGGTATATGCGCAGGGAGTCCTATATGAACGAAGTTTTCGTTATAAAAATCTAAGCTTGGTAGAATCTGGTTCCCATCTTGCCAGCCATATCTTTTCGGTTATTGGTGTTGTGGGAGGGTTGGGGCCAGCAGTTCTATACCTTCGAGGATGGATTCACATGGTTTTTCGCCTAAGTGGGTTGGCATGGGTTGGGGGCCTAGAAAGTTTTAAGGTGCGATGGCTCAGTTCAGAGGAATGGAGATTTGTTTTTCAAAAGGTTCGTGGTTTTTGGTTTGAGGGTTGGTTGACCCAAATCTTTGAGCGTCTAGTGATCGTCCTTTTGGGTACCTTAGAGGGGCAGCAGATTACAGGTTATTTTTTTCAGGCCCGAAGACTTGCTATGACGCCTCACCAGCTTCTCGAGCCAGTTACCTCCAGAATACTATTTAACTTTCTCAGTCATCGTGCCTCCCCCGAGAGAGGGATCCAGGTTCTACGTCAGGTGGTAATATGGCAAGCTCCACTTCTCATATCTATTGCCATTTTGGCGATTATAGGAGCTGATCCGATAATCCCTTGGATATTTGGTTCGGGATGGGAACCAGTGGTTCCGATATTTCAAGCCATGGTAGGAGTCCTGATCTGTATGACTCCATTCTACACTTTGGGAGCCTATTTTAAGGCCCAAAATAATATGTGGCCCTTTATAGTTTTTGGATTAGGCTTTCAGTATATTGCGATAGGGGTAACATTGTTAATTACATCCTTTGCAAACATTTCTTTGGTGTACGGAATTGCTGGAGGCCTCTCAGTGGGATTTATAGGGGGTTTCCTTCTCCTTACGGTTACCTTAAAGGTCTTTAGGGAGGAAGAAGTGAAAGAGCTATTTGAGATCAAATGAATTTTGAAATTCATTTTTGCATTGGAAGCTAAGGTATTAGCTTATTTTGTAACCAGAAATGTTGAATGATAAGATTTTTTTTGGATGGATTAATCTTACGGAATAGTCTTGCTCGGCCTGTGAGTTGGGAGGAAATTTTCCTTCAATCATTATGAATTGCCCTGCCGAGCAGACTGGGAATCCATCTTGGTCTTGAAGGAAGTGGCTTGACTTTATTTTCTCCTAACAAATTGACACCGTAATTTTGTCTTGGGGGTTGGTCACCCAGAATAAACGACTAAGAGACTGTGATGTAAAAGTAGGAATTCTGCCATCCGCTCCATCTTGGATAAAGAAGTAATTGGAAGGCCGGTGAGGCTCATTGCTTTTCAAGAAAGGGGCCTTGTGCAAACCGGGGGACAGGTTCCTGTGAAGCCAATATAACTTCCACCTAGCCCATCGAGAATTATGGTCCCTCTTGTAGGGATTACGCGAAAATGTATTCCTGCTGTAATTATCCTCTTGCCCCGACTTATAGCCTTCCTATATTCTAAATTTGGGTTTTGCAACCAGCCCCTTGATTTCCGACAAAGTATCTCCTTACCACCAAGAGCTGGTCATTGAGTCGCCTGAAATTTTCCTTTTACGTCTTCGGTCCCATCTCTCTGGGATACATCCTCCCGCTCATATTTTACGACCTTCCACTGAAATTTCGTACTACCGATGGTGTATTCACAATTGAACCGAGTAATTTAGTATTGGCTGTAATAGCCAGTCTTGTTTGGTTTGGTCTCGCAGTTGGGGGCATCAGTATCGCGCCAAAATTTTCAATTACAACTACACAAGCCAGACCATGGAATAATGAAGCTGTATGGTTTGGCTTTTTCTTTTTCTCCATCATTGGGAGCATTCTTGCTGTCTTTCACCGGTTCTTTAGCCTCCCTGGGGGCATTGAACAAATCGTTCATCAATTATCGCTTATGCCCACAATGGGATTTATCTTGGGGGTCTATTGCCTTCAACTTGTTAATGATCAGCCAAATGGGGGGTGGCGTAAAACCATAATTTTCAGCATTTTGGCTGTAAATCTGGTGATTTGTTTTATCTTACCAATAATTTTTGGAATTGTCGGTCCCGCCATTAGCAGTGCTATTGGAATTCTGTTTGGGCTGGGGATGCTCAGAATTCGGCCGATCGGTCAATTCATCACTTTCGGTCTATTTGGAGTGATTCTCTTGGTCGGATTGGGAGTAAAAAAGGAAATCCGGGCCCTGATGTGTGATGGGGTCTGCGAACAAGTGCCGATTCAGACGGTCCTTGCAACACGCCAGTCCAGTTACCAATCGGAAAAAAAAATGCATCTCTCATCAGATTCTGCAACAACAAAACCCACTAGCCCTATAAAATCTCATCGGTTTGTTAAAGCATTGTCCCCTTCCGTCGAAGAGTCTAAATCCCAGATAGAATCTTCTGATCATTCAGTGTTACCAAGTCTTCCCGAAATTCAAGACAGTTTTTCCGCCCAAGCAAGAGCATTTCTTGGGGGGTATGATCCCAATAGTGATGGAATTCGCTTCCTATCTGCTCCCCTCAACAACCAAAGTTTTCATTATATCATTGCCCGGATACTTCATAGGCTTAATCGCTTAGGTGAATTATCCTTCGTTATTCAGACTACTGGTGAGCAGATTCCATTTATTGGAGGCGAAACCTATCTTCCAATCCTCACGAAAATTATTCCTCGGGCTCTTTGGCCTGATAAGCCTCAAGAAACTTTCGGGCAATATTTTGGACATCGCTACCGGATTATTGCTGATCATGATCTAAAGACCTCTGTGAACTTGCCAATTATCGTGGAAGGTTATATCAACTGGGGCTGGTTGGGGATTCTGTTTTCAGCCTCACTCATGGGCTTGCTGATGAGAGTCCTGTGGGAGGAATGGATAGGGAAACACGCCGCAGTTGGGAATGTGGTTTTAGGTACGATAATGGTAATGAATACCCCATTTCAGGGGTCGAACCTCAGTCTCGTGCTGGGAGGGATTCTCTTTGGGGGAATTGTCTATTGGATAATGGAGTTGGTCATCCGACTTAGCTTTAGGAATTTGAAAATGCCAATCTACAAAAAAAATGCTCCTTTCGTTCAGTCGCCCCAATCTTAGCTGTAAGGAATCCTATGACTGAAAATTGAATTATCTAGTCATTCGGTTTTTCAGGTGCTTTTGAGTAAGTTTTGCTTATGATGTCAGACATCATTATCGGTTTTTACTTGAACCCATGCTTCATTTGTTTTCCATTATTTGCTTTTTTAAAAACAGCTTCTTTTGGTAAAGATTCCATCCAAGCATTACACCTCAAACAATGATTGTCGTGGGATTTGTTCTCCGACAGCAACGCCTGAATATTGCAGGTTTATTCCAAAAGGAATTTAGGAAAGCGCTGTTCTAGAAAAATCGGATTATGAACGTTCTACATATCGTCCCCTCTTTTTTCCCTGCCTGGCGTCAGGGAGGACCAAGTGAATCCGTCTATCGATTGTGCCGGTCTTTAGCGGAAAGGGGTTGCTTTGTGCGAGTTCTGACTACCGATAGTCATGGATTAGGGCAAGTGTTGGAAGTGGAAAAAGACCAAGAGCTAATAATGGCGGACTTTCTATCCGTACGATACTGTCGTCGAATGATTCAAGATTCAGTTTCTCCCGCTTTACTGAAATGCCTGCCTTCATATATTCGATGGGCTGATGTTGTCCATTTGACTGCTGTTTATTCATTTCCCACGATCCCAGCCCTTTTTCTTTCAAAATTGTATAAGAAACCGGTTATATGGTCTCCGCGAGGTTCACTACAAAAATGGGAAAAGTCTTCGAAACTGAAGCTAAAGGCCATTTGGAATCAGGTTTGTTGGTTGCTTGGGCCGAAGAAGCTTGTATTTCATGTGACCTCCGAAGAGGAGGCTGAAGAAAGTCGCAACAGCTTGCCGGGAATAAATACGGTGATTATTCCTAATGGGGTAGATGTCCCCCGTCAGGTCAACCATGTTCCCAGGCAGGGCATACTTCGGTTGGGATACCTGGGCCGACTTGATCCGAAAAAAGGTCTGGAAAATCTGTTGATGGCCTGCGAAACATTTGTGCCAAAGAAAAAAATTCCTTTCTCCCTAACAATTGGGGGAACTGGAAGTTCTTCCTATACCCAAATTATTACTAATATGATTATAAAATTAGGTCTCTCTTCATATGTGAACATGATTGGTCAGGTCGAGCCTTGTGGTAAGGCTCATTTTTTTGAAAACATAGATATTCTTATCATGCCTTCTTACACAGAAAATTTTGGGTTAGTGGTGGCCGAATCGCTTGCTCACGGGATTCCGGTGATTGCAAGTAAAGGTACACCTTGGAAGCGTCTTGAGAAGATGGCATGTGGCCTGTGGGTAGAAAATGATTCTTGCTCATTGGCTAATGCGATTGAACAAATAAATAAAATGCCTTTGCCGAATATGGGACAGCGTGGACGATATTGGATGAGCCGAGAATTTTCTTGGGAGAGTGTTGGAGAATCTATGATTCAGACTTACAAGCAACTAACGGAAATACCTGTTTTCCAATAATAGGTTTAAGGCGCAGTCTCAAACAAGCATTCTTAGCTTTGCCGGTTGCTATTAAATGGTGAGTATGGCCAAGTGCAGGGATGGATGGATAAGATTCTCATTTGGCGGTTTGATGAAAGGTGAATGGAATGCCCACTTACTGACATTCTCAAAAGTAAATGCCCGTTTGAAGGTTGAACGGACAAAATCATAATTTGGCTCATCGGGAACACCTAAAATCTAAAGATGTCGATGATCTCGAACTGCGATTAATGAAAATTTGCATTGTATCTTCTGTGGGTGGGCACTTAACCGAAGCCCGTGCTTTTAAATCCGTCTACTCAAAATATGACCATTTTTATGTGTTGAATGACCAGATCCTCCTTCCGAAAGATATGGAGGGGAAAACATATTTTATTTTTCATTCTGAACGCGACTGGCGGCTTCTCTTAAATATATGGGAAGCTTGGTGCATTTTAAAAAAAGAAAAACCTCAGTTGATATTAAGTACGGGGGCTGGACCGGCAGTTCCCTTTGCCTTAGTTGGAAAGGTTTTTCGTATTCCTAACATTTTTATCGAGCATTCAAATCAAGTCACAACACCATCTTTGGCAGGTCGAATCATGTATTATTTATCGGATAAATTTTTTTACCAGTGGGAATCACTTGAAAAGTACTTCCCGAAAGCAACTTTCGGAGGGAGCTTGTTTTGATTTTTGTGACCATTGGAAACCCAAACCAGCCCTTTCTCCGTTTGTTAAAAGCAATTGATCAGTACGCTGGTTATAATGTGGGACAAAAAAGGGAGGAAATTCTTATCCAGAGTGGAAATAACCCAGATTTCCATCCTGACCATTGTCAGCATATACCGTTTGTTTCCATGGAGGAATTCGACCAGTATATGAAAAAGGCCGACCTAATCATATGCCATGGTGGTTGTGGGAGTATTTCTCATGCGCTTCGCATGGGGAAGGTTCCGATTGTCGTGCCTCGTCGGAAAAAGTATGGGGAACATATAAATGATCACCAAATGCAATTAACCCAAGCGTTGGCAAATCAAGGGCGTGTAATTCCCCTTTATGAGATCGAAGCCTTATCAAGAGCAATCTCGAAGGCGCGTCAGCAGCAAACGAGACCCTTCTCTCACCAATCTCCACGAATTCTGAAACTCGTATCTAGCGCTATCGAAGAACTCGTCCCCCGATCATGATCATTCTAGGACTCAATGCCTATCATGGTGATTCCGCGGCCTGCTTGGTGGTGGATGGAAAACTTGTTGCCGCTACGGAGGAAGAGCGGTTTCGCCGAATTAAGCATTGGGCAGGAATGCCAGTGGAGGCTATTCGGTATTGTCTAAACGAAGGCCATGTAAGGCTCGATGAGATTGATCATATCGCGATAAACCGAAATCCTCACGCCAATATTTTGAAAAAAGCCTTATTTATTTTTTCAAACCGACCGGGGTTGTCGGCTATTCGCGATCGGTTTAAAAATGCCTCAACCATTCAAAACCTTCAAAATGTCCTGGCCGACCAGTTTGATATTGAGCCGGATCGTATCGCGGCCAGAATTCATCATATTGAACATCATCGCGCCCATCTGGCCTCGACGTTTTATGTGTCTCCCTTTGACACGGCGGCGGTGGCGTCGGTTGATGGGTTTGGGGATTTTGTTAGTACCATGATTGGTCACGGTGAAGGCACAAAGATCCAAGCCCTTGACCGGATCACGTTCCCTCACTCTCTAGGGTTATTCTATTTGGCCCTGACCCAATATCTCGGGTTTCACACCTATGGTGATGAATATAAAACCATGGGATTAGCCGCCTACGGAGAACCGGAATACCTTGATGCGTTCCGACGTGTGATTCATCTTCTTCCTCAGGGTCGATTGGCTTTGAATCTTGATTACTTTCTGCACCATTCAGAAGGGGTGGCCATGACGTGGGATGGTGGGGCACCCCATATAGGACGGATTTATTCGGATGATCTTGTGAAACTCCTTGGCGATCCTCGTGTCTCCGGTGAGGCTATCACTCAACGTCATAAGAATCTGGCCGCGTCACTGCAGGCTGTTTATGAGGAAGCCTTTCATCATGTTCTCACTTATTTGGCTGAACGAACAGGTGCACGGTCGTTATGTCTAGCAGGCGGGTGTGCTCTCAACAGTGTGGCAAATGGAAAGATAGTTAAAAGAACCCCATTTGAACGTGTGTATATTCCTCCGGCCTCGGCGGATGATGGCGGTGCAGTGGGCGCTGCCTTTTCTGTTTGGCATGAGGTGCTTGGTCATCAACGGGACTTTATCATGGATCGAGCTGATTGGGGCCCTGAATTTCATTCAGGTGGCCTTGAAAAGGCCCTGTATGACAAGGAAACCGAGCTGTCCGACAAAGGTTGCCGGGTTCATCTTGTTGAAGACGAAGAAAAGCGGTGCCGTTGGACTGCGGAACGATTGGCAGACGGAAAAATTGTTGGTTTGTTCCAAGGACGAATGGAATGGGGGGCTCGAGCGTTGGGGCAGCGAAGTATTCTCGCCGACCCACGACGTCCCGAGATGAAAAATGTGTTAAACGCTCGAATCAAACATAGGGAACCTTTTCGTCCCTTTGCCCCTTCGATAATAGAGGAAGCTACGTCAGAATATTTCGAACAATCCGAACCCTCTCCTTTCATGACGATGACCTATCGAGTCCGATCTGAAAAACAAAAATTGATCCCTGCCTCAACCCATGTGGATGGGACAGGTCGCCTTCAAACAGTGAATCGAGTGCAACAACCATTATTTTGGCAGCTCATTAAGGAGTTTGAGCGTCTGACCACAATCCCGGTTTTACTCAATACCTCTTTTAATGAAAATGAGCCCATCGTGTGTGTTCCCCAGCAAGCCCTAGAGTGTTTCCTCCGTACCGGTATGGATGTGTTGATTATGGGGCCTTATGTCATTGAACGTGCGGGCCAAGCATGAATCGTTCCTTAAATGTCATAGTTCTTAACCGTTGCTTTCCCCCTGAAATTGGTGCCACCGGGAAGATGGCCAGGGATTTAGGTCGCATTCTGGCCCAAGAGCATTCCACGACGTTCTTGGTGGGCCGCCCGGTTCAAACTGGTCAACCTCAACCTTACTCCCTTTTACAGCGAACATACCACGATGGTTTTACTGTCGAACGTCTTGGAAGCACGGTTTTTCCCCATCGTCGTATGACCGGTCGTGTATGGAATTATCTCTCGTATCTTCTATTGGCCTTGTTTCGGTGTCTTACCTTCCGACCAAAGCCGGATGTGGTCATTGCCATGACCGATCCGCCGTTGGCCTGTGTCATCGGTCTGCTCACTGCCCTATTTAGAAAGTGTAAGTTCGTCTATAACATTCAGGACCTTCATCCTGATATGGCGTTGGCGGCTGGGTTAGTGAGACCCGGATGGGTAGTTGCGGTATGGGAGCGATTGCATCAGTGGGCCTTACGCCGAGGGGATTTAATTGTGGTTCCTGGTGAAGATATGAAAGAGCGTCTGTTGTCCAAAGGAGTACGTTTCGAGTCAATCGCAGTAGTGCGAAATGGTTCAGAACCTATTGACCCCCTCTCGCAACCTGAACACCCAGTTGTCAAAGAGATACGCCGGAATTTCCCTTTCGTGTTAATTCACGCCGGTAATTTAGGATTTGCCGGTTCCTGGGAAACGATCTTGAATGCTGCAAGGCTTTTGACTGGCGAAAATATTGGGATTGTGTTTGTCGGAGATGGTGTCCTGCGTTCTCAATTGGAATCTCTTTCCAAAAATTTGGCACATGTTCGGTTTTTAAACTATTTACCCCAAGAAGACCTCCCATATGTTTTGGGAGCCGGAGATCTACATGTGGTGACTCTCAAGCGGGGCTTAGAAGGGCTTGTGGTCCCAAGTAAAATGTATCCTATTCTGATGAGTGGTCGACCTATTCTTGCCATCACCCCTGAGTGTAGCGATGTCAGTAGGCTAGTGAGAGAGTCTCAGTGTGGGCTTGTTGCTGATCCTGATAACGCTGCATCGATTGCCAAAAGTGTGTTATTTGCAAGAGACCATCCTGAGGAGGTCAAAAAAATGGCAACCAGGGCAAGAGAGTTTGGAATAGGGTTTAGTAGAAATGATTTGGCTAAAGAGTTTGTTCATGCCATTGAAAAGGTGGTTATGGCCTGAACCCTATGTTGTGGTGTATTGGGTTCGATTAACATAAGATTTTGTTTTTCTAAATTCTGAACCATTTTCCCGGGGTAGCTAATTGGAAGTTGTCGGTATAATTCTTTTCATCGTTGCTGCTGTGACATCCCTCCTGGTGACTCCTTTTGTAGTACAACTGGCTGCCTCACTCAATTTTTTTGATCACCCTGAGACCAGGAAAATTCATTCAAACCCTACACCCAAATTAGGGGGAATGAGTCTCCTCTGTTCAGTTGGCATCACCTGTGTGGTGGCCATGGTCCTTGTTCATTACCAGTACCTGGCGGTGCCCTTGCATGAATCAGTTTGGATTCCTCTGCTGATAGGCGCGGTGATCGTATTTTTTGTGGGGCTATGGGATGACCTGAGACCCCTTTCCATCAGTGTGAAGTTTGGGTTTCAGTCGGTTGCGGCCCTCCTGGCAATTGCGTGGGGGATTCGATTTGATCGCGTCTCGTTTTTAGGCGAGACTGGATTGGATCTTGGTGTGTTTGCTTATCTATTCACTTTTTTGTGGATTATCGGGATTACCAATGCGTTTAACTTAATTGATGGGCTTGATGGATTGTCGGCCGGATTGGCGAGTATTGCCGCCGGGACCAGTGCGGTAGTATTTATCATGCGTGGAAATGATGGAGAGGCCCTACTGTTGCTTATTGTCCTTGGGGCTCTAATTGGATTCCTGAGATATAATTTTTATCCTGCAAAGATTTTTCTCGGGGATTCGGGGAGCTTAGTGATTGGGTATATTCTCGCGCTCACCGCCATCACCGGATCCCAAAAAGGCGTGACCGCTTTAGCTATCGCGTTTCCTCTGCTTGTTTTCGGTCTCCCCATTGCGGACACATTACTTTCCATGGTTCGTCGCTACCTCAGAGGCCTTCAGATGACAGAACCGTCCAAAGGTCGAATCAAACACAAGTTCCTCCTTTTGAAACGGATGTTTGAGCCAGACCGGGAACATATTCACCATCGACTGTTGGCCGTTGGATTTTCGCATCGAGGGGCGGTCTTACTATTGTATGGTCTGGGATTGGTCCTGTCCCTTTTGGCTTTTCTCACTGTCATAGCCAATGGGAAAAATGCTGGTCTGATTCTCGTCCTGGTTGCGTTGGCCTCCTATGTTGGTATCTCGAAACTTGGGTATCGGGAACTTCGCGTACTCCAGGCCGAACCCTTTCTTCGAATTGATGCAAGAGCCGGCTTACAAAAAGGGTTTTTCCTTTCGTTCGTCGATTTCTTGTTAATCACACTTTCGTATTGGACCGCCTTTCTCTTGAAATACGAGTTCACCTGGAGTGCCGACCTGATTTCCTGGTATCAGACCGGGTTCCTTATGACATTAGCCATTCAATTCGGGGTCTTTTTCCTCTTGGGTTTACACAAGGGAATTTGGCCCGTCCTCAGCACCGGAGATCTTTTCCGTGTGGTCTCGGCTGTGGGTATTGGTACGGTTCTCTCCTTTATCCTGACCACGTTTCATGAATACCCCCGGGGAATTATTGGGTTTTTTGCAGTTGATTTTCTTCTCCTGACTGGCTTCACCATTATTTCAAGGAGTACGGATCGGATTTTGGATTATCTCAAGACCGGCCAATATCACTCTGGACGTAAGTTAATAATTTACGGAGCTGGAAAAGGAGGACAACTCGTCTTAAGGGAAATCATTGAAAATCAAAAGTTAGGCCTTCGCCCTCTTGGATTTGTAGATGATGATCCGGATTTACGAGGGTATATGGTGAATCGGTTGCCGGTCCTCGGTAGCGGCGAAGAATTGGACCGGATCTTGATCCAACATCCTGAAGCCCTTCTCGTTCTCGCTTCACCAAGAATTGACCCGTTCCGAATTAAAAAGGCTCTGGCGGTGTGTCAATTGCACGGAGTCCCTCTCTATCGATTTGAATTACATATAACCCCAGTTGATCCAGTCCTCTCCGAATTCAACCATGAGGCTCATTCCGTCGAGGAGCCTGGGTTTCAGGAAAAGCCTCACCCTTCCGTAGGGAGGCAGAGGGGAAAGGAACCTGTCTACGACTAATCCGGGTCCTGGTCAGAATGAAAGGACATTGAAATGTTGTATTTCTGCCCTTTTGTCTCTTGAAGGTTTTTATAAAATCCGGTAGGCTGCCACAAGCTTTCCAACCCCTCACCAACCTTCCTTATCCAACATTTGAATTTTGGCTTACCTCGATAAAGTTCTGCAGTACGGCATCATCATAGTTGCTTTCAGTCTCCCCTTTGTCCGACTGACTCATTTCACTGAATATCTTTTTTTGAGTTTGCTGATTCTATGGCTGGGGAAAAAATTGTTCATGGAATCGCTGGCTATTTCAAGAACCGCGTTAGACGTTCCCATTCTCGTCTTCCTTGGCTGGGTATTGGTGACTGTCCCCTTTGCGACGGATTGGTCGTATAGCCTTGAAGAATGGCAAAAAACTATCCCGCGTTTTCTCATATTTTGGTTCGTCGTGAATGTCGTTAGAACAGAGCAGGATATCCGATCAATCCTTCATTCGTTTTCCTTTGGCCTTGTTTTGCTGGCAATTTTGGAATCTGTCTATTTTTTTGTGGAAGGGGGAGATGCCTTTTCGATGAAAATTCGGGCTGGAGGATTAAGCGGAAGCAGTCAATGGCTCAGTTGCTTCTTGGTCATTGGGATTCCAGTCCTCTGGCTTGGGCTCTTTTGTGATACGAGGCTGTGGGTCCGGCGCCTGTACCTTTCAGCCTTAGGGATGTCAGGGATTGCTCTTTTTTTGGTTCATACTCGAGCTGCGTGGCTAGCTGTTATGACTCAGGGATTTTTCTATATGGTTTTAAGATTGACAAGAAGTTGGATCATTTCAGGATTGGTTGTGTTCTTCAGCGTCGGCCTGTTGATTGTATTCCTTGCAATTCCCGGCCAACATCTTGAGTTGATCTCCAGTAGTAAATTTACGAGTCCCCGTAGCATGCTCCTTCGATTTAATACATGGGACCTCGCTACCGAAGATATTCGCGAACAACCCCTGACGGGAATTGGGTATGGCAAGCACAGTTTTTACTTGAAGCACCCGAATCTGGAAAAAAGTTACCATGCCCATATTCATAACTCTTTTCTTTCGAGCATGGTGCAAGTTGGAGTCCCGGGGTTTCTTGTCCTAGCCTGGATTTTCTGGGTCGTCCTACGCAAATCCTCTGAATGGAGTCAAAGGTTTTCCGAACATTATTTTGGAAAACTGGCCTTCGCAGTATTTTTCATGACTGTCGGTCTTATTGTCAGACTCATATTCGACGATATGCTTATTGGGAACGTGGTTTACTTATTCATGCTCCTTCTCGGGGTTTGCTTTAGTCTTGGTGGGCAATTAGAGGCAAGGGCAAAGACGAAACCTTTGGCGGAGGGAAGCTAGCGTCAGTTTCTAAACAGGGATCTTGACAGGGGTTATGGCCGAAGGTACGATCCTCTACTCAACAGGCTAAAAGGGTCCCAAGTACCTATAATAATTAGCCTTTTTGTCTCTTGCCTGCCAGAACTAAATTAAGAATATCTTTTGCCTTTCCATTAAGAGAGAAATGGTTGACGAAGTCTTTACCCCTTTCATGTTGAATTCTTAATATTCTTTCGAGGTGAGGGTGGAATTTTCCTTTGATTGATGAAGGATGCCCCTTACGATGTCATTGCATTTCTCTTATTCATTCCTCTCAATTTAGGGAAACGGCCTTTACCATGACGATACAGATCGTTGGTGGGGTCTTGGTTCGGTCGTTTCGGAGAGCGCCAGGTATCGTCATCATCAGTTATTCGAAACCACCTAGTTTTTGATGCGGTAGACGGGCTCAGTCAAATATTAATCATTCAGGATGATGGGCCATGGACAAATTAAAACCCACTAAAGTCATCCTTGTCTCCCGATGCGCCTGGACGCTGTTTAACTTTCGAGCTGGTTTAATAAGGTCGTTGCTAAAAAGGGGGGATGTCGTTCTCGGGGGTGGGGCAGGGGGTGACGGGTTTGAGGAAAGACTCAAACATTTAGGAATCGCATTCGTTCCATTGCCTGTCAGTCGACGGCCAATTAATCCCTGGTCTGATTGGGTACTTCTTTGGACCCTTTTTCGGTGGTATCGCCGCGAACGTCCGGATGTCGTCCATCATTTTACGATCAGGCCCGTTGTGTATGGAAGTGTGGCGGCATGGTTAGCTGGTGTCCCTAGAATCGTAAATTCCATTACCGGGCTGGGAACAGTGTTTGGAGATTGCCAGAGGTGGTGGCTTCGGGCAATGGTTAAAAGGCAATATAAGCTTGCCTTAAGCATTTCTCACATGACCTTGTTCCAAAATGAGGACGATTACCGGCATTTTCTTGCCAGAGGTCTCATCAAGTCGGAGAAAGCTAAAGTGGTGTCTGGTTCAGGAGTAAATTGCGAGCTGTTCCAACCACAGGTTCCTTCCGAGCACTCCACAAACGGATCCGTAACATTTTTATTGTCAGCTCGCTTGCTTTGGGAGAAGGGGATTGCCGATTTTGTTCAGGCTGCCCGATTGGTTCAACAGGCGTATCCGACTACAGAATTTCAACTTTTGGGAAGGCGAGATGAGCGGAACCCCAATGTGGTCCCTCAGGAGGTTCTTGATCAGTGGAAAGACGAGAACATTATTACATGGCTGGGAGAAGTATTAGATGTTCGCCCTATCGTGGCGAAGGCCGATGTGGTTGTTCTTCCCACGTATTACCGAGAAGGAGTGCCGCGCGTGCTTTTGGAAGCTTCAGCGATGGGAAAACCGATCATCGCCACTGATACCGTGGGTTGCCGAGATGTGGTCGAGCGTGAAAAAAGTGGAATTTTGGTTCCGGTCAAAAATCCCCAGGCTTTGGCCTCTGCCATGATTCGTATGATTGAGGACCCAGGGCTGAGGTCAAGTATGGGAAATGCCGGGCGAGAAAGAGTGGTCAAAAAGTTTAATGAACAATCGGTCATTGATGATATTCTTGAATGCTATGATTAAAGTTTAGAGTTTGGAGTCTTTTTCGGATTGGGATAAACGGACGCTCAATCAAAGGCATTCGGTGACAGGGCCCCTGGGCCGCACAACCGGATCACTTTTTTCCCCCTCAAACCATCATAGGGTAAGGAACGCTATGAAAATCTTAATCACCGGTGGTGCAGGATTTATCGGCTCTCATTTAGTGGATGTCCTCATCAATCGTGGCGATGAAGTGTTTATCATTGATGATCTCTCCACGGGGAGCGTAGAAAATATTGAGCATCATCAGTCCAATCCACGGTTTCATTATTTTTTCGATACCATTTTAAACCGTTTTTTATTGGCCGAGCTCATCGATCGAGCTGATATTGTCTTTCATCTCGCGGCCGCCGTTGGGGTCAAGCTGATCGTGGAAAGCCCTGTGCGAACCATTGAGACCAATGTGAAGGGAACTGAAACGGTGTTGGAGTTAGCTAATCGGAAAAAGAAAACCGTGGTCCTGGCCTCGACTAGTGAAGTCTATGGGAAATCCACCTCTTTTCCCTTTCGGGAAGACGCCGATCTGGTTTTGGGAGCCACAGATAAGGGCCGATGGAGTTATGCTTGTTCTAAAGCTTTGGATGAGTACTTAGCATTGGCCTATTGGAAAGAAAAGAGGTGTCCGACCGTCATCGTACGCCTGTTCAATACGGTTGGCCCCAGGCAGACTGGACGGTATGGCATGGTGGTGCCTCGATTTGTGAGTCAGGCCTTGGGGGGGCAACCTCTCACGGTCTATGGCGAGGGGAACCAAAGTCGATGTTTTACCTGGGTTGGTGATGTGGTCCATGCCTTAATCCAACTTGCTATGACTTCGGAAGCGGTCGGCGAGATATTTAATATTGGAAGTCCCAACGAGATTTCAATCCGGGATTTAGCGTTTTTGGTGAAAGAGATGACTGGATCAAGTTCCGAAGTGGCTTTTATTCCTTATGAACAAGCCTATGAACAAGGTTTCGAAGATATGAATCGTCGGGTTCCGGCCCTTGAAAAGATTCACGGGCTCATCGGGTATACCTCCACCATGGATGTGCGGGGAATTATTGAAAAAGTCGTCGAGGATTTTAAAGCCAGAGGATTAAACGTCGAATGAGACCAGAAGTCATAACGTTCTGCTCCTCTTTACTTCTTGTCTTGATTTTCACTCCCGGAGTGAGATCTCTGGCTTTCCGTTTTGGGTATGTGGCTCAACCGAAAGAAGATCGTTGGCATAAATCGCCAACCGCACTTCTCGGGGGTGTCGGGATTTTCCTGTCGTACTCGTTGCCATTGGTCTTTTTCGTCGTGGATTATCCTAGTCTTTGGGTCCTGCTGTTAGGGGCGACCCTTATTTTTGGGGTCGGTCTCATAGACGACTTTATTCATTTAAAACCGTATTCGAAACTCTTGGGACAGATCGTGGCCGGCTGTGTGGTGATAGCGAATGGCGTGCTGCTTGGGCCTTCGGCATTTCCCATTCTCGGCATCTTCCTGACACTATTTTGGATAGTCGGGGTCACGAATGCGTTCAATCTGTTGGACAATATGGACGGACTCTCAGCCGGTACCGCCTGCATCGCAGCCTTTTGCCTGTTTTTAGCGGGGACCATCACAGGCAATGTCTTGATGGCCCTGGCGGCCGCCGGGCTTTGTGGAGCCACTCTGGGTTTTCTGTGGTTTAATTTCTACCCGGCAAAAATTTTCATGGGTGATTCGGGAAGCTTGTTCCTCGGGTTCACACTTTCGACCTTAGGGATAACAGGAAATTGGGAGAACCTGACCAATGTATTCTTTGCCATGCTCATCCCGGTATTAGTCTTGGCCGTTCCCATTTTTGATACCGTGTTTGTCTCTCTCATGAGATTGCTGAATCGCAGGGCCATATCCCAGGGCGGAAAAGATCATTCCTCTCACCGACTCGTGTCTTTTGGCCTTTCGGAGCGGACCACGGTGCTCCTCTTTTATATGATGAGTCTGGTCTGTGGTGGAATTGCGTTGATGGGCCTGCAATTTGGTTGGTTTTATCCCTCCGTCCTCACTACGTTAATTGTCATTTTGTTCTGGTACTTTGGGATTTTCCTGAGTGGAGTGGTTTCCTACGGAGAAAAGACCGGTGGAATCATTCAAGAATCACGCAATTTTGTCCTCAACCTCTTTTTGATGGAAAAGAAACGACTGGCTGAAGTCCTCATTGATTGCGTCCTGATTGCCCTTTCGTTCACCCTGGCCTTTGCGATCCGGTTTGATGGGCTCCCCTCAGCCTATTTAGGGCTTATTGCCCAGTCGTTGCCAATTCTTATTCCCATGAAGTTGCTGATTTTTTTCTATTTTGGCCTGTATCGAGGACTCTGGCGATATGTAGGTCTTCAAGATCTCATTAATGTGGCTAAGGCTGTGACGGTGAGTGCAGTTCTCGGTGTGGTCGTCATGACCATGATTTTTCGATTTGAGGGATATTCTCGAGCCGTATTCGTCATCGATTGGATGGTGTTGTTATTAAGTGTCAGTGGTGTTCGCTTGGCAATTCGAGTCATCAAAGAATCCTTGGAGTCATTAGTTAATGCTAGTGGTAAACGCTTACTTATTATGGGGGCTGGAGATGCTGGTGAGATTGCACTAAGGGAGATCAAGAACAATTCCAATCTTGGATATATCCCAGTTGGTTTCATTGATGACAACATCCAGAAGATCGGACGTCGAATTCACGGTATTCCAATTCTTGGAGCCAGGAAGCAGCTTGATAGCGTTGTTCGTAAATACAATATTGAGGAAATTCTCATCACCGTTCCATCAGCGGACCCAGTGAGACTTCACGAAATCATTATCGATTGCCAGTCCACTGGAGCTGCGGTGCGAGTCATGCCCCGTTCTTTCGATTTAGCTACCGGGATCATTGGGGATCACCTGCCACAACCCCTCCCTGATTACGAGGATGTAGTGCGGGATCCTGCAGATTTAAAAATTAAGAAAAGATAAACGGATCAAAACAGAAACTCCATGTTCTCCGCATTGCCATCGTTCTGTGGGGAAATTGAGAGGAATAATTCCTGTTAATACTTTCCGTAAACATCTCGTTATGGAAAAACCCAAAGTTCCAGTCTAATTAGCTGCATGAGCGAGCGTCCTCGGATCCCTTTAAACAAAGGCTCATATTAATTGTCGCCAAAACCATTGAAACGCAACGGGGTTGAAAGGGCTGTATGCGTCTTGGCAAGGAAAATTTTTTTGGTTACACTAATATCATTGGTGTTGAAGAAAAAATGTAAATGGTTTATTCAGTTACGTAAATTTCCCACCGACTGGATGTTTCAGAAATACATTTACCTGATTGGGAAAGTGGCAAAATTTCATGGGTCGTATGGCTGTAAGAAGTGGAAGGGTAAATTGGGAGTCAATCTTATAGTCTGCAAGTCTGCTGGGGATTCAACACATTCATACGTGACGGATTTATCCGCTATCAAGTAGTTGTGCGGTAAAGTCTCTCTTGCAGGACAAGTCCAATTGGGTGCTAACTGACCCGGGTTAAACCCATTCATTCTCTGTCATCGAGGAGCTTCCGGGGATGTCTTTTCTACCCGGGAGTGTTGAATAAACGTCAATCTATCTTTGCGGTTCTTTCAAACTATTCATTATTCTGAGGTTTAGCGTATTTGGGAGACTGAAGGTTGAACCATTGAGTCAAATTTTGACAATCAGCTTTGGTGCTGCTGATCTAATAAGAGGTTGGAAGCGAAGTAGGCTTTGGTTTACTCTTGCCCGAGACGAAATTCGCTTACGATATCAGCGGAGTGTTTTGGGGCCATTGTGGATCACACTCGGTACTGGTTTCTTCATCGCCGTCATCAGTGTTATTTGGACTGAGATAATGGGAATGGAAGCCAGGGTTTTCGTGCCGTGGTTCGCGATCGGATTGACAATGTGGCAATTATTTTTAGCCATCGTCACGGAAGGGCCCATGCTCTTTTCACGAGTTTCCGGCATCATTCATAATATTCCAATGCCCCTCTCGATTCATGTGTACTGTGCCGTCATGCGGAATGTGATTAATTACTTTCATAATTTTGTCATTGTTATTATGGTATTGATAATTTTCCCCCCTCAGATTTCGGCTTCAATCGCTCTATTTATACCTGGATTCCTGATTATCGTGGTCACCGCGGTAGCGGTATCGATTATATTGGGTATTCTGGGTGCTCGATTTCGTGATTTTTCTTACACCGTTTCAATGTTCATGGGACCAATGTTCTTCCTGACACCTATTCTTTGGATGCCGGACATGATTTCCGGCTCCCGTTCGCAATTGGCCGAACTTAACCCCTTCACCCACTTTTTGGCCATTATTCGGGAACCACTGTTGGGGAGTGAACCTGCTATTCTCAATTATACGGTCACAATTGGCCTGTCGGTTTTGTTGTTGCTCACCTCCATCTATTTGTTGGGTCGGCATCGAGCCAAGTTGCCATATTGGATATGAACGGGCCTACCTCTCCTATTGGGATCACGTGCGAACGGGTGGTGGTGGATTATCCCTTATTTGACGCGGGTGCTCAAAATTTGCAAAAGCGGCTACTCAATTTAGCTAGCTTCTCCCGGTTACGGCGAACCCTTAGCACCATTCGTTATATTCATGCTCTGAGGGATATATCTTTCGACTTAAAGGCCGGCGATGCAGTTGGGTTGATAGGAAGAAACGGAGCAGGCAAAAGTACTCTGCTCAAATTGATTGCAGGAGTGCTCGAGCCGATTCGTGGGAAAATCTCCCGTCGGGGCCGAATCACCTCCCTGCTCACTTTCGGTAGTGGCATGCAACCCGAGCTGGACGGATATCAGAATATTCGACGGCTTGGGTTGCTCCGTGGATTCTCGATAAAAGATGTTGAGGCCATGACTCCAGAAATTGTTGCCTTTGCACAGCTTGGGGACTTTATGACACTGCCTGTCCGTACTTACTCCGCCGGAATGCGGATGCGACTGGCTTTTGCCATCGCGACGGTAGGGACTCCAGATATTATGGTGATCGATGAAGTACTTGGAGCAGGGGACAACCTTTTCATGAAACGGGCACAAGAACGTATCCGTGGGCTCCTATCCCGGTCAAAAATTATTGTCTTATCTTCGCATTCGGAAAACACAATTCGTGAATTTTGTACAACATGCCTCTATTTGGATTCGGGCCAGATCAGAGCCTATGGAGAAACCGAGGAGATTCTGACCCTCTACGCAGCCGACCTCAAGGAGGGGCGTAATGCCACCAAACCTCAAGGATTCACTCCGAAAACGATCGGATAGCCGGTGCTCGGCAATACCAAACCCCAATGAGAGTTAAACTCCAATGGTAAGATCAGCTAGCGACTAGGGCCTCATCTTCACAACGAATCAGTCTCAAAGGTTTTATCTTCCCATGAAAGCAGATAATCCTCACTGATAAAAAATTTATTGACTTTTTGAAATTTAAGAGGAGGTTTAACACAATCACTCGTTGAATAGGGAATCTAATGCTGAACCGCATCCCGTGGGCCTCTTTGATAGGGATTTGTGAGCCTACAATTTGTATAGCCACCGGCTGCCTAACCTCTTCGTTCGCACAAAGGGACTGGTTTCGTAGGGCATGGTCCCGATATCCAAAAAGTGGAAAGTTCTTGACTACCAATAGAGATGGGTTCCCTGTCATTTTGGATGTGCTGATAAAATTCGAACCCCTAGTGCCCATCTGCTTGACATGCCATGGACCGTGATGAAAATAGTCAGGGCCTTCAGGAGACTCAAGTCAATCCATATCAAACGATGAACCTCCGGGGATTGATGTTTGATGTCCCTGCTATTCATGCCTGTTTCTTTTGCGGAAATTTTTGCCACTGAAGGTGGCGAAAAGGCACGAAAATGCAGGCAAACCCTCAAGCTATTACCACCAGGTTTTCAGTTATAATTCCCCTGTATAACAAAGCGCAGACCATTGGACGCGCCATGGACTCCGTATTGGCACAGGGTGAATTAGTGAACGAGCTTATTGTCGTGGATGACGGCTCAACTGATGGCGGGGCTGTACTGGCCAGCGCTAGGGTGGGGCCAAAAGTGACGGTCCTGCAACAGGCCAATGCGGGGGTATCCGCTGCCCGTAACAGGGGTATTGCCCAGTCGACGGGGACACACCTGTGTTTCCTGGATGCGGACGACTACTGGGAGCCAGGCTTTCTGCAGGAAATGACCGAATTGTTACGAATGTATCCTGATGCTGGGCTGTTTACAGTCGGGCACCGGATAAATGAGACTGGTGACCGGCTGCACCTGCCACGGGTGACTGGCCTGGGGGATACTGAGCGGGGGCTGGTGCCGGCTTATTTCAAGACCATGGCCAGGAGTGTCGGCCTGTTGCATACCTCCAGTATCTGTGTGCCCCGGGAGGTAATTGAGCGCGCTGGGGGCTTCGCCGAGGATGTTGATTTTGGTGAGGATCTGGAACTATGGGCGAAAATTGCTGCGGTGTACCCAGTAGCTTTTAGCAGGAGGATTTTAGCGGTGTGGGATCGTAGTGCGGAGAACCGCAGTATCAGCCGGGTACCTGCGGGGGATAGTGGGTTGGTGCGATGGCTAAAGGGGCAATTAGTCGCGGCGGATTCCACACCGGCGGTAGAGTCTGGCGTGCTGGAAAACTATCTCAAGGTGGCACTGGAAAGGCATGCCCTGCAGTTCCTGCTTAGTGGTGCCAGGGGGCGCTGCCTGCATTACATCATGGCGAATAAAAAACGGTTAGGCTTACTACCGGTAACGCGAATGGTTTTATTGATTGGGTTGCCGATGTCGTGGCTCAATTTCCTGCGAGCGTTCAAGAACAGGCCCAGTTAAGAATATTGTTCCCCTTCCTGAAACTTGGACCAACGTTTAATCGGTGCCCCAACTTTAGGGGCAAGTCCCGAGCTCCGGTTTCTCTCACATTTGTTGCCTCAGTTTAAAGGGAGAATGCCATCGGCGCTCTCTCCGAGTTCGTAGGTGCCAGGCCAAATGACGCAGAAAATGCAGGGGCCAGGCGGCATCGGTCGCGAAAGCATCGATGACTCGCGCACGGAGCACGGTTGATGAGCGTCGATTGCTGCCCAAGCGCAGTAGTTCGTAGCCAGCCGCCCACCCATGCCAACGCCGATAAAACGATTTTGCAGATGGGGTTTGAGCTTCTTGAAGGGATGAACGTGCTAGTGCCGTTGCTTCCGCAATATGCTGAGCTTTCAATTCTTTCGAAAAAGTTAAAGACTGGGGATGTGCACCATAAGCATAAACAATTTTATCGAGAACTCCCATCCTCATTCCATGCAGAAAGCAGCGCGCCAGGAAATCCCTATCGGCAAAAACGGGGTAATTCGTGTTAAAAAGCCCAATCTCATGGAACACTTTCCGCCGAAAAAAACGCCCATTCAACATTATCTGGCCTGAGATAATGTCTCCTGCTCGCAGGGCCTTCATTTCCGTGGAGTTGAAGACAGCAGTCGGAGGTTCCATCAAGTTGGACTCTGCAGGCCGAATTTCGCATCCACCGCAGGCTACGCTATCGCTAGGGTGGGTGGCAAAATAGCTACGCATCGCGGCAACGGCACCCGGCAGAAGCTGATCGTCCGTATTCAGCAGACCAATGATGTCGCCTGATGCCCGTAACAACCCTTTATTGATGGCATCGTAAAGGTTCTGGTCCTTTTCTACGATTAGAATGGCCTGGGGATAATCTTGGCGGATCAGGTCGATCGTGCCGTCCGAGGAACCGCCATCGACAATGATATGCTCTATGCTCTCCCCCTGATCAGCCAAGCTGTCGAGTGCTGCACGAATGTATTGGCGGCGGTTCAGGGAGGGGGTGACGATTGTGACATCCATTCAGTCACTCATTCTCCTTGAAGAGAACGGCTGATCCACCGTCGCACACTCCCAGGAAGAAACCATCTGCCAAGACGAAGCAGGAGCGAGCTGCTATCGAGGGAGAATATCAAACGCCGAGACGAGGAAGGATGCGCGGGCGTGGGTTTCGGCATGACAGAGAACAGTTCATTACGAAGTGCGGCCTCCATCGCAGCTACCACCTTGCTATCCGCATGCATCCCTGCGAAACGCTTGCGCAGATCCCAGGCGAATCCAAACTGCTGGTCGAGCAACGCGAACACAAACAGTACCACCAGGACGCGGCGGTCCGCGCACGCAGCTGGGTCTCGCAGGTAGCGAGCCTCTGCCGCCGTTGGGCTCCGCTTTATTCGCTCACCCACCGCACCAAGCTTCAGTCTTTTGGCCAGATCCTCGATCTCCTCGAGGCTTTCCGGCGTTACCCTCGCATATTCCTGGACTCGAAGATCGGAGAGCCAAAAGCCCTTACCGCGCAGGAAAGCATCCACAGCGTGGTACAGGTCCTCACCCTGGTAGGCGTCGATGAGACCTGGCTCGGTGTCAATGCACGAAAGGCGCTGGAACATATCCTCCCTGAATTTCTTAAGGATTCGGAGGTCTGTTCCCTGCGAGTCAATTTTCAACCAATCGATGCCCTCCAGTTTGAACTCGTCGAGGACACGATTGAGAGACGTGGCAGATACGCTTACGCGTGATACTGGCTCGAAGTAGTTGCGGAATGCATACGCACTAAGTGCAAACAGGTCAGGCTCCAAGGTGCTGGAACAGTAAGGGAACTTTGTGAGTACGAACTCTACTCGGTTCGATTCATCGCTGTCGGTAACAGCCTGCGGAACCATTATGACTTTTCGGTATATCCCATTTAGATCGCATGGAACCTCCCGGCCGTCAGGGTCGAACGCCAGAAGAATGCTACGCGAAGCGATGGGATCCCACACCCTGTGTCTAGTTCCCGAACACCCGACATCGGCGAGGATAGGCGTGACACCTGCCGCGTCCAGCAAACTTTCGAGCGCATTAGCCATGGTCCATTATTTTTTACCTCCGACTGCAGCGTGACCAGACAACACCGGACACCAGTTTCTCCCAACCTGTTCAATCACTGGTGTAGCGTCCGCATGCGCCTGATCGTCTTCGCGACACCTTGGCGTACCCGCCACCCCCAGCGTTGGACGAGGCCGGCCCCTGGGTGGTTGGCAGAGCGATACTCCATCATTGCACGTACAGCCACCTCGCTCTCGACAATCTCGTCAGGTAGCGCCGGCAATACCTCAGAAAGTTCCACCTCGAACTCCGAAGTGTTCACACAGTGTACGCCGCTTCCGTCGAAACCCTCATTACGCACCAGCGACTGTCCCGGGTGGAGGGCGAGCCCGCTGTGCATGAACATGCTCCCATACCAGCGGATTGCCCATGAGTCGATGCGCCTCTGGGACTGCTGCCCAAGCATTTCCCAGAAGTACATACTGTCGCGGACGTTGAATTCGCTTACCAGCCCCCGCGACGTCACATACTCTTGGATGACGGCGGGGTTAGGCTCGAAGCGCTGCCAAGCACGGTCCCAGGTGGCCCAGCCCCAGCAAGTAGCCTCGCGGTAAAAGAATGCTGCAGGCAGGTGCTGGCGCACAGGGAACATGTACGCAGAAATGTGCATCACCCGCTCCTCGTCGGCGAATCGGTCAAGCGCCATGTTGAGGAATCCCAGTGCCGTACGCGAGAGCACTAGGTCGTCCTCCACGACGATGACGCGTCCATGTTCCGCGCATAATTCGGTGACGCCGGCAATGATGGAGTTGGCCAGTCCGTGGTTGTGCTCCCGCTCTACCACGCGGGTGCCTGACGGTGCCAACTCGCGCACCGCGCGCCGAGTGGCCTCCACCAATTCCATTTCAGTCTCCGACCGCGGACCATCGCAGTAGACGGTGATAGAGCTGATCGCAGCCTCGGGGTTAGACAGGAGGCTCTGAAGGCTACGGCGCGCGTGATGCGGGCGGCTGTAGACGAACAGTGCGATAGGTGCCAGTTCGGATCCCTTACCAGTCATCGCCCTACTTCCAATCGCCACCCCCCTTTGTGGTTATCAAATGCGCGGGCGTGCTACCTTCACCTTGGGAAAAACGAGAGACCGTTTCGCGAAGGGCATCAAACATCGGCTCATTGCGCGCCCGCCAGGCTGCCAGCCAGGCAGCCCGAGCGACTGGGTCGGGCCGCCACGCGCCTGTCACCGCCTCGCCCAGGCGAACCGCCGCCAGCCTGGGCTCCGGGGGGAGGTGGAGCACTACGTCGGGCGGTATCTCAGCAGCGAAGGCGGTGGGGTTCTCCGCGACCGCCACCGCTGGAGCCTGCGCAATGCTCTTCACCACGGAGCTCTCCACCGGGGCCGACCATAGCGAGGGCACTAAGACCACGGAGGCCGCGGTAACAGCCGTGGCGAGCCCCGTATCCCAGGTCATGGGGGTAAACTCACAGTTGGCCGGAGCGTCGTCCAGTTCCAAAGGGCGAGGAAAGGGCATTAGGAAACGAAGTTCCGGCGCATTTCGCGCAACATCCAGGGCCCACCGTGCACCCTTGGCCTCAACCCAGAATCCGTGGAAAACCACGTCGGCCCGCCATCCCCTAACGGGCGCCGGGGTCGGAGCATCAAAGATCCCAATCCAATCCGCGGTCCACAGCCCCACTACCGGTACCTGCACGCCGAAATGGCGCGCCGCCAGCTGTGCTTGGGTCGTGCACTGGGCAACGAGGCGCAAGCGTCCATTCCTGACCAGTTCCCGCAGTTCCCGCACGTACTTCCGGGCGTGACTGTCCGGAACCGGAAAGGGCTTGCAGGCATGTTTATCGATGGCCTCGAAACGGCCCTCTAGACACCCAAGGCATGGCGCTATTTCCCCTTGAAGGTGATTGTAGCTACGTATGCAGAAGAAGCTACTGTCAAGGAGGAACATCACGGGCGGCCGATGGCGGCGTCGAACAAAGTCCAGTGTTCGGCGTAGGCCAATGGTCTGAGGATGCATCAACACTGCTTCATGCCCGTTTCGCATGCTGTCGAACCGAAAGCGGAAGCGAAACCAAGCGCGGATGACCTGGGCAGCCAAGACCTCGCGAATTGCCGAAAACACGCGCCCGGCGCGAAGAAGAATCCAAGGCGATTGGCTGTATTGTGCCGAGTACACCACCTCGGCACCTTGAGCCTGTAGCCAACGGACAAGCTGACCCGTGCCAGAGGAGCCGGGCGGGATCCCGGCATAGAGGATAAGTCGCCGACCCTTCATGCGGCTGTCACCACCTCGGCCCCCATGCGCCGCAGACCCTCGATGAGGGATGTACGGGAAGGGTTGCCCAGTAGGGACCGCATTCGACTCACGTCGGCGACTACACTGGCCAACTCGCCGGACCGGTGAGGACGCCTTCCAAAACGCATCAGATCCGTGCCACCCAGGCATCCAGCCACCCGCATCACAAAGTCTCGTAGCACCACAGGCTCCCCGGAACCCAGGTTGACCGTCAGCGTGCCAGGAAGGTCGGGTAGGAATAGCAGCGCCGTCAGGTCGTGGGCTATGTCCTCCACGTAGCTGTAATCGCGGCTCACGTCGCATAAGGTAAGGTCCAGCGGTTTGTGTTGCTTGCAAGCATCCACGATTTGAGGGAGCAGGCGGTGCGGACCTTCCCCAGGGCCCCAAAAGCCGAAGGGTCTAACAATTAAGAGTGGCAATCCGAGGGTGCACGCCCTCTCGGCCATGATGATCGTTGCGGCGGCCTTACTCGCGCCATATATACCACTGGGCCTAAGTGGTACGTCCTCCGCTATGGGACCTGGATGCGAGCCATACTCAAAGCAGCTACCCACATGCACAAAGCGTTTCACCCTGTATGCCGCGGCGGCCTCGATCAATCCATTCGAACCTAGGACGTTTACCTTGAGGGCTAGGTGCGAATCCTGGTCCGCGAAGTTTACCCCATACGCAGCGCAGTGCACGACGAACTGAGGCATCTCCTCGGCGAACAGGGTCTGCACTGCCTGCCGGTTGCACACATCCACCACCCGTTTTATGTCGACGCCCGGACGGTGACTCGTCGCCACCGCCCGAGCACCCCTTCGGCGTAGTGCCCCGACCACGTGACGACCTAAGAACCCACCGGCACCGGTTACCAGAACTTTCGCATCCTGGGCATGCACGTCACCCCCCATGGCTTTGAATAAACTCGATGATGCAGTCGGCCATGTAGTTGATGTGTTCATCGGCCAAACCCGGGAACACTCCGAGCCAAAAGGTCCGCATCATCACGGTATCGGTGTTGGTGAGATTGCCGACTACGCGGTACTCACGACCCTGCATGTAGGGCTGGCGGAGGAGATTACCCGCGAACAGGTTGCGGGTTGCGACGTCGCGGTCGTTGAGATACTGCACAAGCTTCCCTCGCGTAAATGGGGCGCCCTCGCATACCGTGACTGGGAAGCCAAACCAGGCAGGGTCCGCACCGCGGGTAGCCTCAGGAAGAATCAAGTACTCGCCCAATGCACTCAGGCGCTCGTTGAGTCGGCGGAAATTCTCTTTGCGCGCCGCGATGAACCCGGCGAGCCGTTCGAGCTGGGCGACCCCCACCGCCGCCTGCATGTCGGTGATTTTTAGATTATAGCCTAAGTGGCTATAGATGTACTTGTGATCGTACCCATCGGGCAACTGGCCCAACTGCCACTCGAAGCGTTTGTTGCACGTGTTGTCTTTGCCGGGGGCGCACCAGCAATCGCGGCCCCAGTCGCGAACGGACTCAAGTATCCGGCGCAACATTCCGCGGTCGGTGAACACGGCTCCGCCTTCGCCCATGGTGATGTGATGAGCCGGATAAAAGCTCAGGGTGCCGATGTGGCCAAAGGTCCCGACCAACTGGCCCTTATAGGTAGATCCCAGAGCATCGCAACAGTCCTCAACCAGCCAAAGACCGTGTTTCTCTGCAAGGCGGGTGACTGTATCTAGTTCGAAGGGATTACCCAGCGTGTGGGCGAGCATGATGGCGCGGGTGCGCTCGCTGATGGCGGCCTCGAGCATTTCCGGGCAAGCGTTGTAGGTTGGGATGTCGACGTCGACGAAAACCGGTTTCAGTCCGTGCTGGATTATCGGGTTGACCGTGGTGGGGAATGCGGCTGCCACCGTGATGACTTCATCACCCGGCTTCAGCCGCTTGCTCTTGAGCTTTGGGGAGGTCAGCGCCGAGACGGCCAGCAGGTTCGCCGAGGAGCCTGAGTTGGTGGTGAGCACGTGCTTACGATCCAGCACGCCGGCAAGACGCGATTCGAACTCCTTATTGTAGCGGCCTGTGGTGAGCCAGAAATCCAGGGACGCATCGACCAGCGCGCGAAGCTCCTTGGGGCCGAAAACCTTCCCAGATACGGCCACTCGCGATTGGCCGGGGGTAAATTCCCGTGGCGCATGAACCTGGTGCGCATACTCCTCGACGAGGGTAAGGATGCGCTCGCGCAGGATCTCCTCCCCCATGCCCTCGCCCATCGAAGACAGCGCCCGCGTTGGCCCGCTACTTCTCATCAATCCACCGCCTCGCCGGCTGAGTGCGTCGGGGCGGCCTCCGCCGTACCTGCGTATCTAGCAATCTGAGATTCCATCAATTCGCGCACATCCCGCCCCTCAAAGTAAGCCCTGTACCATTGCGCGGTATATGCGAGCCCCTCCGCCAGGCCCCATCGTGGTTTCCAGCCAAGATGCTGGCGCGCCTTACTTGAATCTAGCTTGAGAAAATTCGCCTCATGAGGCGCGGCGGCCCCCCACTCATGCTTCCAGCTCGCCTCCGCACCCCAAAGGCCTGTCAGCATGCGGGCTACCTCTGCGACCGTCCGTTCCGCGTCGATATCTGGCCCAAAATTCCAAGCGTCCGCGAACCCGGCACCCTGAGTCAAGAGCCGCTCCGCCAGCAAGAGGTAGCCGTGCAGGGGCTCTAGGACGTGCTGCCAAGGGCGAATGGCACCTGGGTTGCGGACTATCGCGGTCTTCCGTTCCATGAAAGCACGCATAAGGTCCGGCACCAAGCGGTCTGCGGCCCAATCGCCGCCCCCGTAGACGTTGCCCGCTCTAGCGGTAGCTATGTGAACCCCCCCCGGATCCAGGAAGGAACGACGATAGGCCGCACTGACCAATTCCGTACAGCCCTTGCTGCTCGAATAGGGATCATGTCCGCCCATGGATTCAGTCTCGCGGTATCCCCAGGGCCATTCGCGATTCTCGTAGCACTTGTCGCTGGTAACCACTACAACCGCACGCGTGGTGCCAACTTGCCGTACGGCTTCAAGCACATGCGCCGTCCCGAGCACGTTGGTGGAAAAGGTGGCCAGCGGTTGTATGTATGACCGGCGGACCAGCGATTGCGCTGCCAGGTGGAACACCACCTCCGGCTCGCTATGGGCCACCGCATTCAGAGTACTAGGGAAGTCGTTAATGTCAACCCTCATCGAATCAACCTCGGATTCTACTCGCGCAGTTTCGTAGAGCGACGGCGTGGTGGGGGGGGGCAACGCCAGCCCCCAGACCTGCGCACCCAGGGCCTTAAGCCACAAACACATCCATCCTCCCTTAAAACCTGTGTGCCCTGTGACCAGCACCCGCCGTCCCTGCCACAGCGAGGCCATCAGTCCCATACCTTCCAGGGCGCCAAGCCGCTTTTCCACAGTCCCTCAAGGTGATGGCGGTCGCGTAAAGTGTCCATAGGCTGCCAAAAGCCATGATGCTTGTAGGCAACTAACTCACCTGCGCGGGCGAGCCGTTCCATAGGTTCCCGTTCCCAGGAGGTCTGGTCCCCCTCAACGTATTCAGCCACGCCTGGCGAGAGTACAAAGAAACCGCCGTTGATCCAATTGCCATCGCCTATGGGCTTTTCCTGGAAGCTGGTCACTGTATCGTTCTCCAGTCGCAGGGAACCGAACCGCCCCGGCATGCGTACTGCCGTCACGGTGGCCTTACGGCCGTTTTTCTTGTGTTGCGAAACCAGTTCGGTAATGTTCACGTCACCCAAACCGTCACCATAGGTAAAGCAGAAGTCCTCACGGTCGAGGTAAGGCATCACGCGGCGTAGTCTCCCGCCTGTAAGGGTATCCGTGCCGGTGTCCACCAACGTCACGCGCCACGGCTCTGCTTGAGCTTCGTGAATTTCCACGGCATTGTTTCGCACATCGATAGTCACGTTGGCAGCGTGCAGCAAATAGTTGGCAAAGTACTCTTTGATCATATAGCCCTTGTAGCCGAGGCAAATCACAAAGTCATGGATCCCATGGGTCGAGTAGATTTTCATGATGTGCCAAAGAATGGGTTTTTCACCTATCTCCACCATGGGCTTGGGCTTGAGCATCGTCTCTTCGCTCAAGCGTGTTCCAAGTCCGCCGGCCAGTATCACTGCCTGCATGTTATTTCAGCCACTCTTGGGCTGTCCCAAAGTGCATTTCGGTCCGGGTGCCTTTTCCGGTCTTGGGATACACTACACCCCGAGCAGGAGGCTCTTGTAGGAGATGAGCGGGAGTGTCCCAGACAGATAGGGTTCCCGGGCTGTGCTTCAAGCATGAGCACTTCGACTGTTTCCAGAACACCAACTTGGTCGATGATTTTTTGTCGGCGCATCCCCACACCAAGATGTTAGGCGCAATAGCCGCGCCAGCAACCTCCCCCCCGAGCGGATTCCAAGGCAGAAGCTTTGCCAGAGGTTCCGAGTGAAGGCCGACTCCGTTTACGGTGGCCGGCTGTGAAATCCCAGAAAAGCCGAAGCTCATTCCCTCCCTAGCTCCTTCGCTCTCTCGTTGTCAAGACAATACCCACAGTACCGCACAGTTCCGGGAGGAGGGGTTCCTTAGGACCTTTTGGTACGAACCACGGCTTTTCTCCCCGTGCCCACTGCCGCCAATAGGAGGCTGAGACATCACTTCTGGGCATGAAAGCGGTTGGGGTCGTTTCCGATATCTTTGGAGGTCGCTGAATAGCCATCCGGTATATCGTTTCCCTCACCACACAAGCTGGAATCCCTTGCGCTCCAACCATTGTGGCTTCCTGTGATCATGAACCAGTCATAAATATGTCAGTGTAAGACGAAATACCTCAGCGACGAAGCTGTGCAGCTTGCCATAGGAGGCACGTCAATGCTTCAAGCCGTCAGTCCTCGAACGAGACGCTTTTGAAGCATCGGTGTGCGGGAGGGGCGATATTGGCTGCACCAAGATGTCATTGCCATCGCGTAAAAAGGCAACATCCACCGCTTCCTTCGGCGCTTCAAAGAAGAGTGTGTCTGGCAGCATCACATTCCAATTCTAGCAATCAAGGGGACAGGTACTTTCCAGTGACTCCAAAGGCAGAACGCGGGCTAGCACGCACTAGACGCCAGGCCACTGCTCTCCCCGTCAATATCGAACACTACTAGGGAAGGAAATCACCCGGCCAATACGCGATTAAGAAATTTTTCCAGACAGTCCCCCGCGACCTGTTCATTGAAATCTGCGCGGTACTTCGCGAAGTTTTCCGGTGGTAACGGCTTTTCTGCCAATTGTTCCAAAGCTTCGAGCATGGCTTGCACATTGTCCTGGGGGACGACAGCTCCGATTCCATAACGACGTACCCGGTCGGCCATTAGAAATCCGTCACTTACCAGGATCGGCTTCTCAAAGCAACCCGCCTTTCCGAGCATATTGCTGCTGATGCGGAAGTTCCGATATGCGGCAAAAAGAATGTCCGAGGTTTGTATCACGGCGTTGAATTCTCTTTCGTCCGACAGGTACTGGGTATGGAGTAGGAGATTTTCCGGAAGCGTCCCAGTAAGTCGCTCAAAGGCGACCCTGTCCAACGGGCTGAATGTGCCGACATGTATTTCACCGACTTGAACGAAAAACCAACGTTTCGGGTCCGCCAGAGTGATAAGTTCGCACCACCTGGCTATGTTTTTCTGTCCCCCGATGCAACCGCCAAGGAAAACGACCTTACGTGCGGCGGCGCGAATTCGGACATCCTCGGCCAGAGGGCACGGGCCTTCCGTCAATTCCACGTTGGTTACGTCGGGTAGAAACTGGAAATTCTTGTCCGGAAGGCTTTTGCTGTACGCTCTGCAAATGGCCTCATCCAGGAAGCACATACCGCGAAACGATGGCAGTGTATAATACCCTTCTCCCGGTGGCGGCTCGGAGGGGACGAACCGGATTCCACTCCAAGGAAGGCGACAAACCGCGGCAAATTTTCGCCATGGTTTAACCCCAGTTTTGTACATATCGAGATACATATTAAAGATGAGATCCGGGTGCCATGGGGATTTCTTGAGGGAAGCATTGATACGCCGGGCCATTTCGACCGGTCCCAGGTAGTGAATTTCCGAGGGAGACCCTTGATCACTGCCCTGTAGCATCGCGCCGGCGATTTGCTGATAGAGCAAATGAACAACACGAGATGGCCAATATAGTGGGGGAATGATAATTTGAAAAATCCGTTTTCTCATCCGGACGTGGCTCTTCATTCCTGGATTAATGCGACTTTCTGGACGTCTTTCAGCGTAGTTTTCCCCATGAGCGAGCCAGATTCTCCATATCCGGCCTATGTAGTTCCATATGCGAATTAAAGTTGGCCGGCGATGCGTCACCTCCCAGTCCAACACACGAAGCCTGGGGTGGTCCGTCAGTTGCCGCTGCGCCAGATGCGACTGCAGGGTCTGTCGGTCTGGAGTAAGCACAAGGATACGATATCCACGTTCCAGCAGGAGACCGACAAACAAGGTATTCCATGAGTCCAGATGCCCATGCCCGGAAATTGGGTTGTAAATGAGAACCGAAGGCACGTAGTTCCTCATGCATCCACTACCTTGCGTAGCCACGTTTCCAAGAGGACGAGCTTGTAAGCAAAGAAGAGCCCAGACCAGCCTTTCTGGGGCATTTCCCCCGAAACATAGGCCGCTTTCTTGTGATCGATAACTCCGGCCTTGGTCAGATTCCCATCCCATAAACTGTTTCCGTAGCGGGTGACAACACCTGAGAGCCACTCCCCTACAGGGGGCCTGAACCCAGCCTTGGGCCGAGTGACCACATCGTCGGGGAGAACGCCTCTTAGTGCCGAGCGCAGCCACGCTTTCTGTCCCAAGGTATGGTCGGGCTGTTTGCTCCGTAGCGCCATCACCAGCTCAATAAGGCGCACATCGAGGAAAGGTAAACGGCTTTCGACCCCTACGCCCATGCTGACGCGATCCCCCAACGAGAGGCAGTTAGATGTGAGCCAGGTGTCAAAAAGCATGCGGATGACGGCCGAAGGTATCTGCCTCAACGAGCGCGGGCCGATTTCGGTCGGCCTAAAGGGGTTGTCTTCCCTCAACGCGCGCATGGTAGGGCCATACACGGAATCCTTGATCCGTCGGGCATCATTGAAATCAGGCGCAGCCGTGTAAAAGCGTAACTGTTCTTTCGGTGTGTAGGTGTCTCCGATTTCGAGCAAAACGCCAATCCAGTTCCTCAGTTTGGCCGGGGCATGGGGAGTATCGGTCATTTTTCTCAGGAACCGTTGCGCGTGGGCGGTTGCCAGAAACGGGGCCGCAGACGCGAGGAGCGGCGCTGTCGAAATGGTTTCGTTGGCTTCCGTAACCTGCGAGACCCAGGGATAGCCCCAGAAAAGCTCGTCCCCTCCTATACCCGTGAGCAACACCTTGATACCCATATCCGCAGCAGCCTTGGGTACGGAGTAATGACCGAACGCCGCCGGATCACCGATTGGCTCATCCATAATGCGCACAAGTTGGGGGAAGAAATCCACAAAGTTTCCAACGGGCAACTCCACCTCGTGGACGATCACACCAAGTTGGTCGGCCAAATTCCGGGCTTGCTCCCGCTCATCGTATTCAGGGCGCCCTGGATATCCGACGCTAAAGGCGTGCAGAGGTTCAGAGCAGTGCTTTTTAGCCAGGGCGGTAATGGCTCCGGAATCGATCCCCCCAGATAGCGCGACGCCGACGGGCACATCAGAACGCAGAGTCAACTTTACGGCCTCTTCGAGGCCCTCGCGAATCCAGTCCAGGATACCCGAGGTATCTGTCGGCAGACCGGTAATTTTCGGCGTTTCCTCTATGCTCCAGTAGCGTACCGGTTCGGCATTCCAGTTGTCGAGTGACAACTCGAGTGTATGACCTGCTGGAAGTTTGTGCACCCCCTGAAGAAGGGTGAACGGCTCGGGAACAAACTGATAATGCAGGTACATATCAACAACCGACGGATCGAGGGACGCACGTTCGGCAAGAAGCGGTACCAGTCCCTTGAGTTCCGAAGCAAAGGAGAAAACGTTTTCATCTCTGTGGTAGAAAAGAGGTTTTTCCCCACAGCGGTCACGGGCAAGAAACAGGGTTTTCTCTCTTTCATCCCACAGGGCGAAAGCAAACATACCGCGGAAATGTGTGACGCACTCATGCCCCCATACCGAATACGCAGCGAGTAGAACCTCGGTGTCTGACCTGCTGACAAAACGTTCGCCTTTGGCTTCCAGCTCGGACCGCAACTCGAGGTAATTGTAGATTTCGCCGTTGTAGGTCACCACATAATGGCCATCTGCGTAGGTCATTGGCTGATGCCCGCCCTCGGTCAAGTCGATGATCGCCAGCCGAGTATGTCCAAACTGTATGTGGGGTTTGTTATATACACCAGACCCGTCGGGGCCGCGATGGGCGAGTGTAGCCAAGTCCTTTTCTGTAAAGGGCGATCGCTGCGCTGGTTGTCGATAGCATCGACCAATAATGCCGCACATGACTGATCTAGGCCCTCTGTTGAAGGATGACGGAGTTCGTCAGACGGGATACCGGTTCGTACCCTTTATCGGCAAGAAACACGACAGCGTCATGAGATTTGAGAGAGGCGAACGGAGTTGAGAGCACCTCCAGGACAATAAAATCCGGGCAGTAGGAATGCCAGTCGTTTGACTTTAACACCTCCATTTCTTTGCCCTCCACATCGATACTTAACAGATCGATAGGCTTGCCTGTTGGCAAATATTGATCCAGTATGGAGGAAAGCGTGCGTGGCCTCAACTCGATGGTACTTTCCAAGGCCCAGCCACTGTCAACGTATTCCTTGGCGAGCGAGGTGTCAAAAGTATTCAGCGCGCCTTCCTTGAACATATGGAAAGTCATTGGGGTCTCGAAATCGGAAATAGCGCTCTCGATATTTATATCCTCTGGCCTCAGCCTGTTGAACGCGTGCATACAGCCAGGTGTGGCATCCACATTGATCCCACGCCATCCCTTCCGATAAAGCGCGTAGGTATTGGAAAACCGTACCGGGTGGTGTGCCCCGATATCGACAAAGAATCCGATCTTATCCTGGGGAAGAATTCGCGCCAGCACCACATCTTCGCCTTCTTGGCTGTAATGAAGGCAGGCATCGCTGATATTCTCGAAGTAATCTAGTAGGCTCTTCGGAATTTCATTACCACTTAGGTGGCTGAGAACGCAATGAACTAGTGTTTCAACGTGCGCATTAGGCAACTTATTGCGTGCCAGGGCGGCAGCAATCGCGTCAATTGCAACCGCACTATTTGACTGAACAAGGGAATCAAGTAGGATATCGAGGAGCGTTTCAGGTCTTTTCCTTTGCCACACGAGTGCGTCGGCGAGTTTTCTTATCACTCGATGCTTAATAGAAGCCATTATCGATTGCTGCTCTCTCGAGTTCTAACCATATACGTGGCACTGAGGTGTACAGACGCTCGGTGATCAGCATAAAAAAAGATGTCGGAAGGATGCGTTACCATTAAGGAGGCCATGCCGTATTGATAAAATAGATGAATGCCAAGCGTCTTTTCTGTAATTGAAGGAGAGAACTCGTAAACCCCAGGCCTAAGATTCGGTTGTTTTAACTCTATGTCGACAACGTAGTTGCCAGGCTCAAACTTGAAAAGTCCATTGTGTGCTTCATAGCTGTCGATTATGGAAATGGCCTTGTTGATTTCAGCGTCAATTTGTGTTCGGACAATTGCCTTGGGAATTGGGTTCTTCACGTCAATGTGGAGTCTAAGTATAAAAGTTTTCCCATATTCGATGTGGGTAATTGGCTCAAGGCCGACGTCGAGAATTTCCAGATATGTCACAATGACGTCACCCGTCCCTCCACGTGGTCCTCCGTAGTCGGCTGGCAAGTGGCCTGCATCGCGATGACCATTACTTTGCATTCGTTCCAGCATGTTGAAATGATCATATGACCTGCACGCATCCTCCACAGAAACAATGCCCGGGGTAACCCCCTTTTGGAGCACAAGCCCCTTGTTGCAGACCGCCCAGATCGCTGCCGGTGTATGTGACACCAATAAAATAGTCGTGCCTCCACGTTTGAGCGTCTGTATGCGCTCGAAGCATTTTTTCTGAAAGCTGAGGTCTCCCACGGCCAGGACCTCGTCGACGAGCAAAATTTCAGGGTTACCGATGACAGCAATAGCAAATCCAAGCCGCACGTTCATGCCGCTGGAGTAATTGCGGACCGGCATGTCGATAAAATCGCCTAGCTGGGCGAACGCAACAATCTCATCGAATTTCTTTTCAATTTCGCGCGGTGTCATCCCCAGCAGAGCACCGCTGATATGGACGTTTTCCCGCCCGCTCAACATAGGGGAAAACCCAGCCCCCGCTGCAATGAGTGCACCGACCCGGCCCCGCAGTGTCACCCGTCCCCTGTCGGGACTATATGTGCCGTTGAGGATGCGGAGGAGGGTGGTCTTGCCTGAACCGTTGATGCCCATGATTCCGAGCGCATTCCCCGGCTCAAGGGTAAAATTCACGTCGTTCAGCGCCCAGAATTCCCCTGGGCGCAGAGAGTGGTCGCTATCTCTACCGAGCAGGCGATGGAAGCTATCGAGCAAGCCATATTTGAGGGCGCTCTTGAGGGATAAGCCGAATTTCTTACTTACACCTTCGACTATAATCGACGGCATCGCCACTAAAGTCGCTCCGGAGCTAGATCTTCCAGGAGGTAGAACATTCGTAACCCTATCGCCACAAGCACCACCGTTCCTAAGGATGCCAGAACGAAAATATCTACATTTTCAGCGTGCCCAAGACAGATGAGCGACCGCGGGACGTCTACTAGATAGCTGATAGGATTCCAGTTTATTAACGTCTTCACTAGCTCGTTTTGGATCGTGGAGTGCACATAGATTACCGGGGTAATGTACATTGACAAAGCTAGCATTTGACTGACCATAGGAGTGAGATCGCGAGCAATGGAACCGAGCACGGAGAGTACGAGGCCCACTCCGGTTCCAACCAGCACCATAGGTACCACCAGCAGCGGGTACGCTAGAAACCACCATGTTGGAGTGATGCCGACCGCCAAGAAAATGATCGTCATGGTCACCATACTGATCAGAATTCCGTAAAGCAGGCCTGCTAATGAACTGAGCGCCAAGGCGAGCTTGGGAATCCGAGTGCGCATTATCAGGTCGGCCTGTGCTTGCAAACCTCCGCTGACAGCCCCCATTGCGCCAGGCAGGCATCCCCAAATGGTACTGCCAACCAAAACGTAGAGCGTGTAAGGAATTTCGCCTTCGCCTGGATTGAGAACGCCGATAAGAAAGAGAAACAGAAAACTTAGTATGCCTAGCAGGGGAGTCAGCAAGGCCCAGAAATACCCCAATATTTTCTGCCGAAACTGGGCCTTGAAATCGCGCCAGAACAACCGAGTAATGACATACCGCGAGGCTACAATATCTTGGTACCCTTGGCGTAACCCCCCAATGACTCCCCCTCGGACGTCATTGGGTTGGTAGATGGTGACAGGCGTACCGTCTTCTTCTATGTAACGCATAAGATATAGGGAGCTAGCCTAGAACGCCTTTCACCGTCTTGACGATTTGCCTAATCAGAAGCGCAGACTCTTATGGACCCTTTTGCTTGTTGGGAGAATCCGTTTAGAATCCTGCATGTTCGGCATACCGCCGATAAGTGGCCGTCAGTCTTTCGTGCAAGCTGATCTTGGGATACCAGCCAAGGCTGTTTTTACGGGCGCAGTCTAATGGCATCTAGGAAAATTTATATGGTTAGGCCATGAATCGTTCAAAAAGTGATGCTCCTCCCACTCACCCATATTGCACTGCACCTTCTTGGGATATGACATTCAAATTGATGGGAAAATGGATCTTGTTTAATTCAGGAATTGTCTTGCATTACTTATTGCTATATTCATGAACATTTACCATTTTTAAACGGAGTAATTATAAGTAGTGGTCCTGGAAGACTAGTTTAATTCGGTCAATTGGGACCATGAGCATTTAACCTTCCACCATTTTTACAATTTGCCATATTTACAAGGACTTATAAAATAACGTGGGTTCTTATCTGTCCAAAAAATTGTGAAAATAAGGCAAATTCTGAAATTTCGCGTTTGGCTTAGAAGGGCTAACGCTGTTCATGAGACATTTGCCGAATTCGCTACGTTTATTCTGGTCAGGTCGAAAGCGGTCATTCTGAAAATACCAGTTTATCCCTTCTATCTCAATATATTGCATCCGTTAAACTTTCGTATACGATATGTGTTTTGTTTACAATCAGCAAAGTATCAAACCCTTTGAGTCAAAGCACGCGAATTCGAGTCGAATAGTCAACTTGGGTTCAGGATTTCCCGCACCAGCTTATAAATCTCCATTCTGGATTGATTACCTTCATGTAAGGTTTTTTTTCTCCATGCTGAAGCGGCATTGGTCGCCTGTTGGGGTTACGACGGTGAGATAATCAACCTCTGCGGTGGACTCCATTCGCTCTCGGACAGAGAATAGGGAGAATAGCGACCCCTCGGGCCTAGATTGTGCCCGGTGAGCCCGAGCTGGTTTCTGTTCCTTCTAATACGGCCTATATGACCCCCACTTCTTCAACGCGGGTCCGCATGAGCTGGGCCCAGTTTCGCAAGCGCGAGTTCATGATCGACGGGGCCTCCTGTGCATACTGTGGGGGCCGGTGATGCCACATTCGGCAAGAAACTCTTCGACTTCGCGAAAGCAACATTCGCTGGCTATATTCAACATCCTGTATGGCTCATGGTGGGGAAGTGGTTGGTTTCAAATCAATTAATATATTTGATATGTTGAGTGTTTCAATAACCTGTTAGAATACACGATTAGGATATTTTCGATGAGGATGATCCATGACTCCACAGTACGACGTCGCTATTTCTGATTTCCTTGTTGGGTTAAGAAACTGGCAAATGTGGGGTCGGCTTGGGTGGCAAGAGAATAAACGTCGCTATCGACGTACTGTGATTGGTCCCTTCTGGACGACCCTGTCGCTTGGGATCTTTATTGGGGCATTGGGAATTGTGTGGGGAAAACTCTGGGGCCAGGACCCAAGAATTTTTATGCCCTATTTTTGTGCTGGAATGCTTGTTTGGGCTCTTATCTCAACGATTATGAATGAATCGTGCGTCGTATATATCTCAGCGGAAACTCTCATTAAGCAATTGCAATTCCCATATTCAATTCTTGCCTGCTCGGTTGTTTGGAGAAATCTGATTGTATTTTTTCATAATTTTGTCATATTTGTGTTTGTAGGGGTCTATGCAGAACTCGAGGTGACCTGGGAAGTTTTATGGGTCATCCCTGCACTTTTTTTAATCTGTGTAAATGGTATTTGGGTTTCTGTGCTTTTAGGGATGCTCTGCTCCCGGTTTCGTGATATTCAACAAGTGATCGCTAGCATTCTCAATGTTGCGGTGTTTGTGACGCCGATTATTTGGTCAATTGAACAACTTGGCCCACGTGGAGCGGAGCTGATGAATCTTAATGTCCTGTACCACATTATCAACTTAGTACGATCTCCTCTTTTGGGGAAAGCGCCTGACTTAATCAATTGGATAGTGGTCTTCTTTGTGATGATACTTGGGTGGGCCATGACGCTTGTCTTGTATAGTCGATTCCGCCGGCGCATTCCCTTCTGGCTTTGAGGCCATTGAAGTCATGGCTTGTATTATTCTTGAGAATGTTACTGTAGACTTACCAATTTATGGGTCACAAAGGAGTTTTCGTGGCGCGCTTCGTCAGGTGACTGGCGGGCTTATTCAACGAAAAGGCTCGCACAATCAGCGGGTGACGGTCCGTGCGATCGATAAGGTCTCCTTTACCCTTAAGCACGGTGATCGCTTAGGAATTGTTGGACACAATGGGGCTGGCAAGTCGACTTTTCTGCGAGTGTGTGCGGGTGTCTATGCGCCAACATTTGGTCATGTTCACATCGAAGGTAGAGTGTCCCCTCTACTTGACGCTTCTCCTGGTCTTGATTCTGAAGATACAGGGTACGAAAACATTTTTACTTGTGGACTACTGTTAGGAATGACCCGAAAGGAAATAGAGAGCAAGATGACAGATATTGAGGAATTTTCTGGACTGGGTGACTATTTGTCCCTTCCCGTTCGTACCTATTCAGTCGGAATGGTGACGAGGCTGAGTTTTGCCATTGCCACAGCGGTTGATCCTGGTATTCTGATCATAGACGAAGGATTGGGGGCCGGTGACGCCCGGTTTGCGGAAGAAGCCAAATCTAGATTGAATAAGCTTATTGAACGGTCCAGCATTTTCATTTTGGCCTCTCATTCTGAGAAATTAATCAGATCTATGTGTAACCAGGCGATTTTAATGGAAAGCGGAAGTATCAAACTGTCAGATTCCGTGAACGAAGTGTATGCTGCCTATCAGCGGGATTATCCTGAGCGTAACTCGTAACACGGCCATTGGGGTAGATCAAGGCTAAAAACGGATTACGTACTTTGGGATGAGGCAATTTCTTGTTGGGCTGACTCCACCTTTCTCATTATCCCCCGAACGTAAAAAGGGTGCCGCTATGTTTCATCATGGTCTCTGATGAAAAATGACCTCTTTCTTTAGTTAAAAATCGACCGCAATAATTTTAGAAGGGTCCGAAAAATCACCTGCCGGTGATTAGAGTCGGGGCAATTTCATTTTTCCTGTTTATAAGGACAAAGTAAAAGTTTGCAACCTGCGTATCCTTCGTGCCTATGGAGAATGTTGTGTGTGGCATTGCTGGTCGATATAACTTTTTCTCTGGCGCCCCAGTAAGAGGGGAGCTTCTGAAAAAGATGTGCGACCTATTGGCCCATAGGGGACCGGACGGGCAGGGCATTTTTCATGATGGGCCTCTTGGACTTGGTCATCGGCGCCTTGCAGTGATCGATCTGACGGAGCAGGCTCATCAACCAATGATGAGTGATGATGGAAATGTCTGCATTACCTACAATGGGGAAATTTATAACTTTCGGGAATTGAGAATTTCTCTCGAAGCTGTCGGTTATCACTTCCGTTCCCAAAGCGATACGGAAGTGGTGTTAGCGGCCTATCGGGAATACGGAGTTAAATGCCTGCACCACCTCAGAGGTATGTTTGCGTTTGCCATTTGGGATGCCCGTGAAAAAATGCTTTTCCTGGCCCGTGATCGAGTTGGGAAGAAGCCTCTGCTGTATTGGATTGATCGAGACGGAATTGCGTTTGCTTCTGAACCAAAGGCCTTTCTAGCAGATCCCAATTTTAAATCAGAGGTCAATTTAGAGGCGATCTCGTACTATCTCACGTATCAATATGTGCCCGCTCCCCGGTCGGCTTTTCGAGGGGTTCAAAAGCTCCAGCCAGCTCATTACCTCATTGTGAAGAATGGGAAAATTCACACTGAACGGTATTGGAAGTTGTCTTATGCGAATACATTTCACGGGTCAGAAGCCGATGCCTGTGAGGAATTACTGGATCAGTTGAAAAAGGCCGTTCAAGTCCGTCTCATCAGCGATGTGCCTCTTGGTGCTTTTCTCAGCGGAGGAATTGATTCCAGTGTGACGGTGGCGCTTATGGCCGAATTAGGTGTTTCTCCTTTAAAGACTTTTTCCATCGGGTTTCAACAGCAGGAATACAACGAGCTGCCCTATGCCCGAAGCGTTGCCCATCAGTATCAAACCGAACACCAAGAATTCGTTGTGACCCCTCAGGCTGCCGATCTCTTTCCAAAACTTGTTTGGCATTACAACGAACCTTTTGCCGATCCATCGGCCATTCCATCTTTTTACCTGGCTGAAATGACCAAGAAACATGTGACGGTTGCCCTGAATGGGGACGGTGGTGACGAGGATTTGGCGGGCTACGATCGGTATGTGGCCAATACCCTTTCTCGGTTCTATGGGTATCTTCCGCACTCTATGAGGTCTATTCTGAGAAGAACGTCCCAATGGATTTCCGGATCCCACCAACCTAAGAGCCTCTTGAGTAGGGCTCACCGCTTCATGGGAGTCTTGGATTTAGATCCTGAACACCGGTATGCACAGTGGATGAGTCATTTTCACCAATCACTCAAAGAAAAGGTTTGTACCCCAGAATTTTTGGACGAGACGAATGGGGGAGATTCAACGGATTTGATTCTCAAAGCGTACAGGCAATCCGATGCATCGGATTTTATCGATGCGACGCTTGACGTTGATGTGAATACCTATTTGCCGGAAGACTTATTAGTCAAAGTCGATATTGCCACCATGGCCTATGGGCTTGAAGCCAGGTCACCCTTTCTAGATCATGAGGTCATGGAGTTCTGCGCGAGTCTTCCCTCTTGGATGAAATTACGGGGTTTCCAGAAAAAACGTATTTTAAAGTTGGGCATTGGAAATCGTTTGCCTCGGAAAATCATTAAGCGACCTAAAATGGGGTTTGGGGTGCCAATTGATGACTGGTTCCGCAAGGAGCTGAAAGACGTCGCCTATGATACCCTGTTGAGTTCGCAGGCCATTCAGCGAGGCTTTTTTCAGAGAAAAGCCGTTCAACAACTTCTCGATGAACATGTGGCTCATATTCGGGCTTGGCCATATCAGCTTTGGATCCTCCTTATGCTGGAATTATGGCACCGGAGGTTTATTGATGGAAACGCAGAAATCGTGGGAAGACACTAACCTGTTGTATTGAAAAACGAACCATTTGGGTGAAATTTTGTCTTATATGAAATTTTGAAGTAATTCCACATAGTTCCCATCAACCTCCGATTGTTGGAGTCAACAACTAACCATCCCTTTTTGGTAAATACTTCAGTCACAGCAGGAGAAGGTACTCCCGGGGTTATATACGATTTGAAGGCGGAATGGGTCTTTGTTGTAGAGTCAATAGAGATCTGTCTGGTGTCAAAACCTGAATATCTCAATATTTTCTCTATAACTCGGCTTCTGTCATACCATTTTCCTTTCGATGCTATATAGACGTCTTTGGGCTCTCGTTCTGTGTTATAAGGAAGTCCCTCATTATTGGGTGCAACCGTAAGAACGGAGGCGTGAATTGATTTTATAAATTCAAGTTTTTCTTCATATGGGGATTCGTGCTCATGAGGGGCTATAATTTCCAGATATTTTGGAATAAACCGCTCGTCTTCTTCTGTAATGGAATTGTCCACCCCGTTGGAGTAAAGGACGAAGAGCAGAAAGATACCCATGATCGCACACATAATAAATATAAATGGATTTGAATTGATCTTCATTTCTGAATCGCCATCCAAGAAACCCCTCAAAGGCCTTTGAGTGGAACGTGTTCCGATTAAATGACTCGAAGGCCTGGCCCGAAAGGGAGTTGTTCAAAAAAGTATAAAGTAATTCAACCTCCATTGGTAAATGGATTCCCGTTGTGAGCTTATAGCTACAATTTCTGTGTAACGACGTGTATTTTTTTTAACTACCAATTAATGGAACAAATCAAAGCACTCAATCGTAAATGGAGATCAGGGGCACCTATGGTGCGATCGGACCGGACTGCCCTGTTGTGGACTGTTCAGTCATGGGGACTAGGAGTTCTCACTTTTCTGAGTTTCTTTCCTCAATTGTTCCATTTAGAGGAATACATATTTTTTACTCTTTTGGTATTGGCTCTCGGAATGACCTGGGTGGAGGGAAGCGCGAGTTGGATTCGGACCCCAATCGATCTGCCCCTCCTGTTACTTATTGGTTGGATCCTCTTGTCGATACCCTTTGCGATTGATCCTGTTTACAGTTTTGGAGAATGGCGTAAATTGGTCGCGTCGGTTTTGGTGTTTTATTGGGTGTTAATATTAATGCAAAAAAATGGGCATGAGAGGATCGGCTTGATCCTTTTAGCGGCAGTCGTGCTTGGTATTGTTCTGCAGTGCAGTTATGCGCTTATTGATTTTGTGACGCAGGGAGGGAGCTGGAAACACCGTATGGTTCGAGCCTCCGCTCCGGGTTCCGGGTTTCAGGAACTGACGACCTATCTGGTGATGGTTATTCCATTGATGATCGTGACCATTATCGTCTCAGGAACCTGGTGGAAACGGCTCATTTCCTCTGGAGCCCTTTGCCTTGCCTTGCTTTCCCACGTCCTTACCTACACCCGAGCCGGATGGTTAGGGATGTTGGCTCAAGGAATTGGATTTGGGGTATTTACCAAACGTCCGGCAATACGAATCGCCTTATTTATTGGATTAGCGCTGGCCTGTTTCGGTTTGTATTTCATCTTTGAAATGGGATACCACGTCGGTACCTTTAATTTCTGGACGTTGAATGTGAGGTTGGCAGTTTGGGAGCTAGCCGTTCAGGAAATGCTCAAACAGCCAATTTTTGGTTTAGGATTTGGGATTAGTACCTTTGAGCCCTGGATAGATGATACGCCGAGTGGAGATAGGCGAGTGCATTTGCACAATACCTTTTTGATGTTCGGAGTGGGTAGTGGTTGGCCTGCTCTTTTCTTGTTCGTATGGGTTCTTGTCGACGCTGTTCGCACCCTTTCGAGTCAGGCATCGAAAATGACGGATCCCCTTCCCTGTGGGATAATGGTTGGCGCGGCCCTTATGGTCCTTGGATTTATCGTGCGCAATCTATTCGATTATATGTTCAAGGGGAGTCTTGCCTATTTGTTTTGGATTATCCTGGCCGTTGGTTTAGCGAATAGTATTAAAATGTCGAAGACCGTTCGACAATAATTTGCTTTCTCCTGAAAACTTGGCCTGTCCTAGTTGGTTCCCTCTCTGAAAGCGATCTAATTAATAAAATTTTATAGTCATTTTTGCGAAAACAACAAAATAACATTTCCATTCAATATAGACAGCGAAGTGGACTTTTTTTCAAGGAGAAAATGGCTCTTGTATGGGAAAAAGCTGAGTAAAGTATCAAAGCACCAGTTTCCGAAAGGGAAAGTGCCCCCTATGTTAATGATGAATTTCAGGGCATTGAGTATAGGTTGTGTTTTTGTTTAGGCACGAACCAATTCGATATCTACAAAGCTGCTTAGCGGTGGTAACATTCGTGACAGGGTATCATCCAAGGTGCTCGCGTATTGAAAAAATTTTTCTGGGAGAAGACTCCAGGATTTTAAGCCGCCAGCTAACCAATAGCACAGAGGAGAATGGGGTATGATGGAATGTATCCCTAAGTCAGGAAAAAGTTGTTCAAAACGTTTTCGGTCACGATAGAAAATGATCCAACAGAGGGCTCCATTTGCCCCGGAAAGGGGTCCAGTTGTGTGAAACGCCCATGTGTGAGCCTCGGGGTTAAAGGGTTCGTGATGCAAAAATTTGAAAATCCAATTACTGAACCAACCGAGATATTGATCGACAATGAGGATCCGTCCTTTCGGCTGCAAGCAGCGCCGAGCCTCCTCAAAAAAGCGCTCTACGTCGGGGATATGGTGTAGGGTGTTGAGCAAGAAAATGGCGCGTAACGAACCATTTTTAAAAGGCATCTGCTTGGCATCGCTACATAAATCAACTGTGGCATAGGGCAAAATATCGGTCGTGATAATTTCAGGAATTATGTGTTTGGAGAAACCCGCCCCGGAACCAATTTCGACGATTTGGCCTGTCTGAGGACAGCGTTCCAAGCATTCAACATACCGTTGGTAAAATTTCGTGTAGAGTAATCGAAGTGAAGGTTTTCTTAAGATGAGTTGACGTAAATCATGGGCACGATCGGCACAATCCAGATGACTCATTAGGGTATTGTCCTATTAGCGCAGGTTGGATACGACAGAGTCCGACAGGGAGAGGTATTTGGTATCAATTGTCGAATACTCTCGTCGGAAAACTCGTATAAGACAGTGTCACCTTGCTCGGCAAGAAGATCTTTCCCTTCACCGAAATTGCGGCAGAAGCGGTGGTTAAGCCAGTTGGCATGGCTGATGAATTCGGATGGAAAGCGGTCACCGTGGTAGTCGGGTGTTCGATTGTTCATCGGCTATAGGTGCTAGTTCCTGCATCAATTGACAATTCCCTCAAGAACAATTCTTTAAAGTTCTGATGTTAGTTGGATGGCCTTAGTAGGATATCAACGCTTTCTCCTGTTTTTTTAGGAAAACTGCTTCTTTTCAAAGCTAAACATGTATTCGTGTCAAGGTCAAAAGCCGAATAGCTCAATGAGTGAATCAAAGATAACAGACCATCAAAACTATAATCCTTCCGGTCGTGAAGATAGGGAGCCACTTCCATTAGAATTATTGGGCGAAGATTTTTAAGAGTTTGTCTTCCTCCTGCCAACACCCCAAATTCGTACCCATCAACATCCAGTTTTACTAAGTCCAGTTTGGGAATATTCAGTTCATTCACTAATTCATCCAGAGTTTGCATACGCGCGGTCTCTGTGCTTTGAGGTTTACCCAGAAAATCTGGATCAAGTGTTGGCTCCTGGGTATTTAGTGGCCAACTTGAAGGTATCGCACCCGGTAAAATCTGGTTGGGTTCACCCAGCATGGCGTGGATTACATGAATTCGTTCGGCCAAGTCCGGATTCAATTGAATATTTTTTTGTAATCTACGAACAGCAGAATTAGTTGCCTCAACGGCAATTACCTTGCCCATAGGGCCAACTTTCTTTGCAAGTGGTAGGGTGTGAGCACCATTGTTGGCCCCGATATCCATGACCGTATCATTAAGGTTCGTGGTTTGAATCAATACTTTGCTGGTTAAGGGTTCATATACGTTAAGGAAAATAGCCAGATCAAGTCCGTCATTGATATCAAGGTGCCAGAGGATATCTCCACGCCGTTTGGTTTGGATAATGCCATTATGGCCCAATATTTTTGAGGAATAGCGTAGTGCCCGAGAAATGATTCTGGCGACAAAAATTTTTTGTTTCGTTGGTAGAGAAAGGTAGCCAGTGGACATAATATGCAATTTAGCGGTATTGTCAGTTCAGCGCAATACAAACCCCCAGGCCCTATCGTGGGCGATTGTTTGATTTCCTTCCCAGCATCTACTTCTGTGACTACTGAATACATCAAAGTAGAGAGGTTGAAATTTTTTCAAACCCGTCAAGCGTTTTGGAGGCAATATTACCGTGATCCCTTCAGATCGTGGGGTGGCTATTACCGTCAGCGGTTAATGGTCACCTATCGGAATCTCATTCCAGAAGGTTCGAATGTGCTTGAAGTGGGGTGTGCCTGTGGAGATCTTTTGACTGCACTCGACCCATCACAGGGAGTGGGCGTTGATTTCTGTCCGGAAGCCTTGGAAAAAGCGAGATTGGCCCACCCCCAATTCGATTTCGTTCTGGCAGATGTTCACGAATTAAACTTGGGGGAAAGAGTATTTGACTACATTGTAATTTCGGACCTCGTCAATGATTTGTGGGATGTTCAGGGGATGCTGGGTCAGTTGCAGCCCTATTGTGCTTCTCATACACGATTGATCTTCAATTTTCACAGCCACTTGTGGAACATTCCTCTTCGGGTGGCGCAGACATTGGGCATTGCGTCCCCCAATCTCCCACAGAATTGGCTAACCCGTCACGATATGGCTAACCTCCTGGAGATTTCCGGGTTTGAGCCGTTAAGGGATTGGGAGGAAATCGTGGCCCCGCTAAAAGTGCCTTTTGTCTCTAATTTTGCCAATCGCTATCTAGCCAAAATCTTTCCCTTTCGTATTTTTGCTTTGGCGAATTTCATGGTAGCCCGACCGCTCAATAAAGCCCTCTCCAAAAATCCCACAGTATCAGTGGTCGTGCCTGCGAGAAACGAGTCTGGCCATATTGCCGAATTGATGGACGGCATCCCCGAGATGGGGGGAGGCACCGAAATTATTTTTGTGGAAGGGAATTCTACGGATGATACCTACCAAGTCATTGAGAAGTTGATTGCTAGTTCTCTCAGGCGAAATTGCAAGCTACTTAAGCAACCAGGAAAAGGAAAAGGTGACGCTGTCCGGGCAGGGTTTGAGGTTGCCAAAGGAGATATGTTGATGATTCTCGATGCAGATATCACTGTGCCTCCGGAAGATCTTCCTCGATTTTTTGAATTGATGGTCGCTGGAACAGCGGAGTTTGTAAATGGGGTGCGCTTGGTTTACCCCATGGAAGACGAGGCTATGCAGTTTGCCAATTTGATAGGAAACAAATTCTTCAGTTGGGCATTCAGTTGGCTCTTAGGGCAACCGATACGAGATACGCTTTGCGGAACCAAAGTCCTGTGGCGAACTGATAATCAGCGGCTCGCTGAAAACCGATCGTATTTTGGGGACTTCGATCCATTTGGTGATTTCGACCTACTTTTTGGTGCCGCGCGGTTCAATCTCAAGATCATGGAAGTGCCAATTCGTTACAGGGCGCGACGGTATGGGGAGACTAATATTTCACGATGGGAACATGGATGGCTGCTATTGAAGATGGTTGCCTTTGCAGCCCGTAGGATAAAATTCATTTAGATCCATTGGGCGTGATTGGCATTTTTCCTGAGGACGTGGATAGAGCCAATTGGCATGCCTGAAGATTCCAAGTGAAGAGCAGTAATCCAGCCGGTTAAATGTTTGGGAGTTCATGGGGCCAGTGTGGCAGATTAAGGAGGTTGAAGGGATCTTAAACTCGAAACCCAAAACGCGAAATGGTTCCACCCCGACCTTATTCAACATCCTGTTAGGTCTTTTGTACGAGAATGCTAGCATAAGCCTCGTGACCGTTGTTAATGGATTGATAGCGAATCACGGTAAGACCCTCAAATAGTTTGAGAAGTTCGTTGGGTTGGAGCAAATATTTTTGTCGAAACCCTGGTTGGTATTTCAAATGATCGATGGTATAGGTTTCCACCAAGGCCATTCCCCCCGGCTTGAGAGCCGAGATAATCTGCGGGAACAAGTTCCGTTGAAGGTAGTATGCGCAGATAATCACGTTATAGGTGTTAGGAGCTAGCTTGACCTCTTCAAGGTCGACAACTTTTGTTGTAATCTGGACGTCGTGCTCAGCAGCCAATGCTTCGGCTTTTCTCAGGTTCGTCTCCGACATATCAATGCCGGTCACCGAGAACCCCTTTCTTGCCAAAAAGACCCCATTTCGTCCCTCACCCATTGCTACATCGAGGGCAGTTCCCTTAGGGAGTATGTCTATATATTGTCTCAAAAACGGGATAGGTTCCTTCCCGGAAATATATGGTAAATGCATTTCACTTGCTTGGGCTGTAAGAGGGTGAGGTCTCACTAATACCATCCACTCCACCGACCCATCGAATATAACCTTTGCTTCCCATAACTTCGGAGATTTTGTAGGAAGGACAAAGCTGGAAGGTTCTCTGAATTGGCCCGTTTTATTTTTATTATATGCCGTTGGTTCGAGTGAAGGAATGACAGGAGGACGGGAATTTTGCCCTTGAATGAGCACCGTGCCAGCCTGGCGGACAATATCATCTAGTATCACCTCAGTCTCTCCGAAGTGATTGTAGATTTTCTGATTCCATTTATGGAAAACAAAAAAGTTCGGATACAGGGAGGAAAGTTGTTGAGAAAAATGTTTACGAGCTAGAATGTTCCCAAAGCTGAGGGCATATGGAATACTAGAAGAGCGATAATAATAAATGGTGGTAGTATCAACGAGGTGATTGTCAGTTTTGAACCGGTGCGCCTCTTGCCAATATTTTACTCCAGCGGCAGCGAGTTCCATCTCTCTTGGTAACTGGTGAATGGTTATACCCATAATCATAATGAAAATACAAATTAAGTAAGTAATTTTTCCCCAGGATAATAATTTCAGCTTGGGATTAAGTGGCATGGCAGGCCACCTCCAGGAAAGGACAGCCAATAATCCGGTCAGGCCCAGCACGGGAGTGAGATAGTGCAAACGGGCCCACGGCCCATTGGCTACGAGTATAATTTGGGCAGATAGTGTGAACACCAGACCGCCCCAAAGCCGTAAATTCCAAAATGCAGTGTTGTTTGCTTCTCTATGGGATTTGACGAGCAAGACCAGAAGACCCTGTGCCAAAAATATTAACACCAAGAGTAATAATGGTTTTTCGAGTTTCCAAATGTTCTCTAGTAAGAGGGTCATTCCATCGATCATGGCTTGAAATTTGGTGCTTCCCAATTCTACGGGTCGATTATATCCCTCGCGGGCACCAAGGTGTTCGAAAGTGAATCGTATAAACCCGAAAAAATTCATGAGGGGGTTGGCTGTCAAGATAAGGAAAACAATTCCTGATATTCCCAGATAAAAGGCATAATTGATCCTTTTGAGCAAGACGAGTGGAAAAAACCAAAGTGGCAAAAACGTGAGTTTTAAGCCCATTCCCATCCCTGTTATTAAACCGTATTGCCAATAAGGTTCTTTTTGAGATCCCTGCTGAACCTGATGGTGATGGTACAGTACGGTGATGGCAAGCCAAATTCCGAGTATCAACAGCATTGGCTCGGGGGACATCCGGGCAAAGCTATTGCGAGCCGTATAGCTCATAAGAATACCGACTTGCATAAGGAGGGCGGCGACTCTATCTCCTGTCCATCTAAAGGTCAACCAGCCGGCGATGAGGAGGGTGGCTAATAGAATGCTCAGAAGAATTATATGCATGTGGCCTAAATAAAATTCAGGTCGGGTCAACACCTCGGTGACTAATTCCTCTTTACCCTTTAAAAAGTTTATGGCATACAACCATATGGCTCCCGCCCATTCTAAAGTGGAGCCAGGATGCTCATAAAGACCAACGGGCAATCCTTGAGTCAGGGACAGTGAGTTCATTAAATAGGCATATTCTGGATCCAGGTTCTTCCCAAGCCAAAAGGGACCGCTAGCCTGTCGTAAGATGGTTGCGAACGCAACAATGAATGAGGGTACAATAAAGACCCATAGGTGCTTCATATGCCACATACTCATCAACTACATTTCAGTTGGAAGAAAATGTTGGTAAAGGCGTGTATGGGTAATTGGGCTAAAGGTGGAGAGTATCTCTGATATTGTAATCAATAAGCAAGAAGATCCGTCAGTTCGTAAGGGCGATAGTGATTCAGACCGAAAAGGCCCAGGACTTTCTTATGCACCATATTTCAAAATGCTTTTGCGATTTGATTCCCCTGTGCCGCACGTGGAAGATGACCATTCCCCATTAATTTTTTCATGCAATTCCTCCTCGTTGTAAATTCGGCACATTGAAATGGTGGGTGCTGGTATTGGCCTTTTTCAGGAAGTCTAAAAGGCAATCTCTTCATGGGGTGTGGAAAGACAGTGGTCTTAGGTTTAGGGAACCGAAGGGAATCTGACAACAATGGAAAAGAAAATAAGAATAGAAGTCTTTTTGGGAAGGATGTTCCTTTTGTGTATCTGCATTCTTGTTTCTTTTTTATTCATCGATTACCTGAGTACCTTTTTCATCTCGAGTCGTTCTCCGCTTGAAAGACGGCTACCGGTCGGGCAGGCTAGACAACCAAGGCCCTATGTCATGTTTGGCGGTATTGCCAACGGTGGAATGTTTAATTCTCAGGGGTATATTGGAAAAGTTCCCCAAATCCCCAAAAAAGAAGGGGAGTATCGGATTTTTATGTTAGGAGGATCCACGGTTGTCCTAGGGAACCCCCCTCTAGCTGAACTCTTAGAGCAGCATTTTGCAGGTACGGGGTTATCCCATGTGAAAATTTATAACTACGGGGTGGTGTCCTCGGTATCAGGCCAAGATTTGGCGCGAATCGTTTACGAAATATCTGACTTAGAACCCAACCTCATCATTTTTTATAATGGCGCCAATGACTCTATTCATTCAAGATTTTTTGATCCCAGGCCTGGGTATCCATTTAATTTTCTAGTGTATGAAAGGAATCCGCTTTTGGAAAGTTCTGTCAAGGACTATCCGACCTTGGCCTTGCTGGCTTACGGCAGTAATATCCTTCGATCGATATTTTCGACTTACTTTGTGGATGAATTTGTGTCTCTGAACTCACTCAGAAAGCAATCACGATGGATGACCGAAGGGTGGAAAGAAAGCGTTGCGGAAGTGTATCTCAATAATGTCGTCAAGGCAGGCAAAGTCTCAAAGGGATTCAATGCAGATTTTGTTGCATTTTTCCAACCACTTCTTTATTTCAAGAACCAACTCGCTGATGAAGAAAAGGCTTTTTTTCGAGAAAATGAAAAGAACTATTATCTCGATATTCGAGAACGGATTATTTCAAAAATTAACCAGGTCAAAAAGGAATCTGGTGTTCAGGTTGTGGATATGAGTCTTATATATAAGGATACGAGCGACTGGGTATTCACGGATGTCGTTCATACCAGACAAACGAGTAAGAAAGTAGTGGCCGAGGCGATGTTTGATCATCTCGCGAGTCTCCCCCTGATTCAAAGCATCAATAAATAAGGATGAAATTTGGAGCGACAAAGACAGGGTTAAAGTTCTTTGGACTTGTGATTGTGCCTCGGACCCGGTTTTCAGCGGTAGAAGGTGTGAACATCACTCTTCTTGATATCCACTCCCAAGTTTGTTAAAAAATCTTGCTCCCCCCACAACATCTATGAAAGCTCTCATAACTGGCATTACCGGGCAGGATGGATCTTACCTGACAGAGTTTCTTCTCTCAAAGGGCTACGAGGTCTACGGAATTATTCGACGATCCAGTTCTTTCAATACCGGAAGGATTGATCCGTTCTATGAGGACCCCAATGTCCCTGATGCCAAACTCCATCTCATTTTTGGGGACCTCAACGATGCCAGTTCCCTCAACAGGATTCTTCGAACCGTAAAACCTGATGAGATTTATAATCTTGGCGCTCAGAGTCATGTACGAGTCAGTTTCGATATTCCCGAATATACGGCTGAAGTGACAGGGCTTGGGACCCTTCGACTTTTGGAGGCGATTCGAGAGACTGGCTTGACTCCGAAATTCTATCAAGCCTCCTCCAGTGAAATGTTTGGTAAGGTCCGGCAAATTCCTCAGACCGAAATGACTCCGTTTTATCCTCGAAGTCCCTATGGGGTATCTAAAGTCTTCTCCTATTGGGCGACGGTGAATTATCGAGAAGCCTACAATCTCTTTGCCTGCAATGGCATCCTCTTTAATCATGAATCTCCTCGGAGAGGGGAAACGTTCGTCACCCGGAAAATCACCAAAGCGGCAGCAAGGATTAAGCTCGGCCTCCAACAGGAATTGTACCTGGGAAATCTCGATGCCCAACGAGATTGGGGGTATGCGAGGGATTATGTCGAAGCGATGTGGCTTATGCTGCAACAAAAGGAAGCTGAGGATTATGTGATTGCAACTGGAGAGACCCATACCGTCAGAGAACTATTGGCGTTGGCCTTTGGTTCACTGGATCTGGATTGGGAGAAGCACGTGATTATTTCTCCGCGTTATTACCGACCGACTGAAGTTGATTGTTTAATAGGAGACGCGAGCAAGGCAAAAAAGAAATTGGGGTGGGAGCCAAGCGTCTCGTTTCCGGACCTCATTAAAATGATGGTTGAAGCCGATCTCCGAGCAGAACGCCTTAAGCTGGAAGGCGTTAAGAGTCAACCTCATCATTAATCCAGTCTTTGTCTATTCAGTAGGTTTTCAGGAAAGAGCAATAGGAATGGAATCAGGCAGAGAATTCAATCTTTGGTTTTCAATCCTGTTCAATCTGACAAAAACGTGAGATGAGTTTTTGGGATAAGAAGAAAGTTACGGTTACGGGGGGGGCAGGGTTTCTGGGCTCCTTTGTTGTTCAAAAACTCCACCAGGCCGGTTGTCAGCAAGTATTTATTCCCAGGAGCAGAGATTACAATTTAATAGAGTTAAAGGGAGTCGAGAGCCTGTACCAGGATGCCCAGCCTGATATTGTTATCCATCTTGCAGCCCAAGTTGGGGGGATTGGAGCTAATCAGGAAAATCCGGGAAAATTCTTTTATGATAATCTGATGATGGGCACCCAAATGATAGAAGTAGGACGACGGGTCGGACTTGAGAAATTTGTGGCGGTTGGAACTATCTGTGCCTATCCCAAATTTGCTCCCATCCCTTTCAAGGAGGAGGACCTTTGGAATGGGTACCCGGAGGAAACCAATGCACCTTACGGGTTAGCCAAAAAAATGTTGCTGGTTCAATCACAGGCCTATCGTCAGCAATACGGATTCAATTCCATAGTTCTGTTTCCGGTCAATTTATATGGACCACGCGACAATTTTGATCTCGATACCTCCCATGTCATACCAGCATTAATACGAAAATGTTTCGAAGCCATTGAGAGACAAGATAACACCATCACGCTGTGGGGAACGGGAAACCCCACCAGAGAGTTCCTCTTTGTGGAAGATGCTGCCAATGGCATTCTGCTTGCCGCCGAACGATACAATAGCAGTGAGCCGATTAATCTTGGATCCGGGGAAGAGATCTCTATCAAGGATTTAGCTGCACTTATTACCAAACTCAGCGGTTTCGGGGGGGACATTAGATGGGATTCAACCCGACCGGATGGCCAGCCTCGGAGGTGCTTGGATATTTCACGGGCTGGGAATGAGTTTGGGTTTAACGCACAGATTAAGTTAGAAGATGGAATAAGGAAAACCATTGAATGGTATGCTTTGGAGAGAAATTCCCAATTACCAAGATAACGGGGCCTGACGAATCCTCCTTATTCCCCATCCCTCTCCTTTTCCCTGCTAAAGTTCTCGACAAAAGTTATACATACGCTGAGGAACAACTGATCTTTAGGCCGATGATGAACCTAGGGAAGGCGTTTGCCTAAAGGTTTGTGAAGAAGTGATGACGGCAGAGGTATAAGCCATGTCACCAAGTAAGTGGTCACATCGATTTATTCACCGTAATTGGATGAAAATCCCGCCAAGGTCATTTAAAGGGTGGATACTACGCCTTCCCCTTCGTTTAATTCCAAAAAGTTCCATCCTTACAGTCCTGACGGGGTTGAATCGCGGAATGAAATGGAACGTCGGGTCCAGTGTGTACAGCTGTTGGATAGGAACCTATGAATTGGAAATCCAGAAGGTTATCCAGGCCTTCATTAAGCCTGGCATGACCGTCCTTGATATTGGCGCGAATGCCGGTTTTTATACCTTGGCATTTTCCCGCCTTGTAGGGGAAAATGGACGAGTTTGGGCCTTCGAGCCATTGGCTGAAAATATGCAGAATCTGTTGAGGCATGTCACAATCAATCAAGTGCAAAATGTGACCCTTGTACAAGCGGCCATAGCGTCTGAACCCGATCTCGGATTTTTTCATATTTCTGACAATAGGCATACAGGCTCGATAGCTAGGGAGGGGCAGTATCGAGTGCCAACATTGTCCTTGGACGAATTGATGGATCGGAATGAATTCATTGCCCCCGATCTCATTAAGATGGATGTGGAAGGCGCTGAGTCTTCCATACTGGAAGGCGCTGAAAAGTTATTAGGCGAAAAAAAGTCGGTGCTGTTCATTAGCCTTCATGGAGAACAACAAAAGAAACGTTGCCAAAATTTGCTGCTAGCAGCAGGATACAGAATCTTTATCTTGGATGGGACAGAACTTCACGATGACCATTTTGATGAAAATGAAATTTATGCGATACCGTGGTAAAGGAATGGAGCCTTATACCAAGGGATTGGGATTCAGGAAATTTCTACATTTAATGTCTTAAACATTGAACTTAACATTTGGGGAGGGGTGGTAAAAGATTATCGCCTCCACCGGAACTTCTCACGACTGAGTATCGGATAGAAACAAGTGATTGGCCAGATCGAGAAAATCATAAATCATCCTGTTAGGTGGGCTACCGTGATCTCTGTTCTAACTGGAATTTATGGCCAAGGTACCCTTTTGTTGAGCGGAGTATTAGTAGCTCGAATTCTTGGTGTAGAGGACCGTGGATACCTGGCCTTGTTGGTGGTTTTTCCAACTTTGTGTTCTCAATTAGTAGGATTGGGGTTTCCGATTGCCATTACTTATCAGATTTCGGCAAATCCAAATCAATTACCCAAAATACTGAATTTGGCTGGTAAAACTTTTGCCATCCAGGCATTAGTCATTGTCATCGTGCATGGGATGATTATGTGGTTTTTCCTGGGTAACTACCCTGATTTTCCCCGAGTCACGGGGTATTTGACACTTTTAGCTGGTCCAACCATGCTAGCGATCCAGTACGGGCTTGCCTTTTTCCAAGGCATTGGAAAATTTTACCATCTCAATATTTTAAGGATACTCTTGACGACATCCTATGCACTCATGGTCCTGAGTCTTTTTCTGACTGAAACGGGAGATCTACATCGTGTGACCATGATTTGGGTTATCGCCGCAATTTTTGCCGGAACCGTGGCCTTTGAATTAGTCCGAAGATTGAAACATCCTATGACAGAAAAAATGGCCTTGGATAACCCACCATCCCAAAAAGAGATGCTCAAATTTGGGTTAAAAGGCCTTTTGGGTTCTACTTCTCCGATGGACACATTTAGGCTTGATCAATTGGTGGCAGGATTGATCCTGTCTCCAATCGCTCTAGGACTGTATGTTGTGGGGGGGGCATTTGGGACCCTCGCACGTTTAATAGCTCAAAGTGCGTCCATGGTTGCCTATCCAACAATTGCGAATAGGCAGGATCGCGAAGCCGCAGGGAGAACAATGTGGCGCTTTTTTTGGGCAGTCTCGCTTGTTAATGGATTGTTGACGATTATCTTAATTGTATCCGTACCATGGCTCGTTCCTTTATTTTTTGGTGACGCGTTCAATGAAGCTATCCTTCTAGCTCAGATACTTTTAATTGGGGCGGCATTGATGGCTTCGCGACGGGTGCTCGTAGAATGTTTACGGGGTCTGGGCCAACCTCAGGTTTCGACTTTTGCAGAAATTTCAATGTATCCTTGGTTATTTACCGGCGGGGTTTTTCTCCTATGGAACTATGGGGTGCAGGGTTTGGCATCCGGAGTGGCTATTGGGTTTGGTATTTCTCTTATTGTGGCCTTGGGGTTTGCCTTGGGACAAAAACGAGCGGCCATAACCTTTTCCCCTCGGTCGGAAGTAAGAAATACCTTGTCATGAGGTAGAGATCTGGCACCCTACGAACCTGTGAATGACAATGTTAGAATCATATTCCTCATGGGCAGTGAAGACTCCTGGGTAAGAGTCACGTTTTTTGGATGTTCCGTCTTGTGCTCTGTCATAGAAGCCTTATACAATCCTTTGCCAGCTTCAAATAATAATACACATTAGAAATAAGGCCATTAATGGGCTTGAAAACATATGGTCTTACGACAACACACCCATTGGAGTTAGGTGCCGGGGAGAACAGGTGACGTATCCCTTTGAATCCATCGATTGGGGGAAAAATTGACGACACTTATTTTCCCATTGCAAAGACTTCAATGAAAAAAGACAGATACGTTCGGCCTAGAAGGTCTTCTCACGATTTCAGGAAATTTCTGTATTTAGACTATGTCATGACTTTCGATTTGGATGAAATTGTTCTTACGTATTGTTGCCTTTTGCCTGGGATAGCTTTCGCATCTGATTGCCCAAAAGGAATGAAACTTTTCTGTGCCGTTCTCGGACGAATTGAATGTTTGGGTCAGGCATAAATTTAGAAAAATATACGTCATTTTAGTATGTGTGAAGAAAATATTATTCTGAGGAATCTAACTGTATCATCTTCTAACAAATCTTTAATGGTGTTTGAGTGAATGTCGCCGACAGTCCTGTGCCATCAACTTTCCGGTTGGCGAAGTTTTTTTTCTTTAGTGGGATATTGTTGATTGCCCAGACTTCGTGGAGGCCATTTTTATCCTTCACCTTGTCGGATTGGTGTTTCCTTGCATCTGTTCTTTTTCTTCTGCCAGTAGTGCTTGAATCCCGTAAGGTAGACGCTTCGATCCCGAAATTTGTATGGGTCGGACTGGGGTTGATTATTGTGGGTGGGCTTCTTTCCACCCCGTTCGCCCCATGGCCATATTCCTCATTTTCTTCGGTGACAAAATTGTTCTACTTAGTTGGGGTATGGTTTTTTGTAGGAACTGTTCTTTTGCATAGCCGTGAGGGTATCCAAAAAGCCATGGTTTTTTGGTGTATATCAGCAGGAGTGACGAGTGCAGCCGCCGCCGTTCAAATGATTTGGGGTGATGTTATCCCGGGTACTTCTCCCAATTGGGGTAGAATGACTGGAACGGCCGAACATGTGAATGATTTAGGCCTAATCACGAGTATTACTTTGGTTCCTGCTCTATATTTGTCAACCTGCAAAGACAATGGAGCGTGGGTTACATTGGGTTTTTGGTTTCTCGCGTGTCTCATCGTTGGAGGTTTGGTTTGGTCGGGCTCTATTTCTGGTCTGGTCGCTGCCGCAACAGGTCTTTTTATTTGGGTTCTTGGAAAAAAAATGGGATTGAGAGATGTGTTAGTGTTATGCATAGGTGGAGGATCGATTGTCTTCCTTGTCTCTATAGTTGCGGTTGAGACGACCGATACCCCCAAAACGCTGGTGGCAAAGACGGGGAAAACGGAAGTGGCCAAAGTCGAGACGGGGAAGGCGGGAGTGGCCAAAGTCGAGACAGGGAAAGCCAAGACTGACCGGGGGAAGGCGGAAGTGGCCAAAGTTCAGACGGGGAAGGCGGAAGTAGGAAAAGAAGCGGGAGTGAAGGTTAAGGAGGGAGGAACGGATCCGGCAAAGACGGAAAGAGCGATGACCGCTAAGGAGAAGGCTCAAAAAGAATTGCTCGAGAGGGCAAAGACCTATAGAGTAAAAAGCGGTGATCCTCCGATGCTCGTGACTCGATTGGTTCAACTTAAAGAGAAGGCCCTCCGATTTGATACCCTGCAGTTCCGGATGACCGATTTTCAGATGGCGTGGAAATCAATTTCCCAGAACGTTATGGTTGGTGTTGGGATGGGTCCTTCGAACGGAAAAACTGATACAGGTCGTCTAGTCCACAATATGTTCTTTGTTTATTGGTATGAAGGAGGTCTGCTTGCGTTCCTTGGGATTTTGCTTCTGGTCGGTGCTATCGCGAAGAGTGGATTCACTATTTTAGATTTTCCTAATTGGCCTCCCCGACCTCTAAGTGTCTCACTGGTTTCCGCCTATACGGTCTTTTTTGTCCTGGCCTTGGGTCAACCGATTTATTACAAAAGAGTGGCATGGTTTCCAGCCCTGCTAATTTTGAGTTTATATTCCATTTACAAAACAAAACGTTGATTGGTATAACAAAACGCTATCTTTGTCCCAAGCATCTGCCCGGGTGGGAACACCCAAGCTTTGGATTTTATTAGAAGTCTGTTCTAATTAAAGTTTTTCCTTTAATGAATTTTACCTGTTTCCCTTATTGATTCCTGCAGTAAGTCTCTGCTCATGGCTTCTTCATTTCCAAGGATTGAACATGGTGCACGTAGGTTTCGAATTATAAATTAGGGAATTAAGAAAACCTATTTGAAAGGAACGAGCGTTGTGAAGAAAGTCCTCGTAATCGGCGGAGATGGATTCTGTGGTTGGCCGACCGCTTTGCACTTGTCAAAAAAAGGTCACAATATCGTGATTGTGGACAACTTGTCCCGGAGAAACATTGAAAATGAACTTGAGTGTAAATCACTGACTCCTATCCAACCTATGGGAGTGCGTCTCAAAGTTTGGGAAGAATTTACCGGAAAAACAATTCGCTTTGAATACATGAATATTGCAAAGGAATACGGTCGCCTATTAACCCTCTTATTAAGGGAAAAGCCACATGCGGTTGTTCATTTTGCTGAGCAGAGGGCAGCTCCCTATTCCATGAAATCTCCGCGTCAAAAAATCTACACGGTGGATAATAATCTGAATGCCACTCATAATTTGCTTTGTGCCATTGTTGAGTCGAAGCTTGACATTCATGTGATTCACTTAGGAACCATGGGGGTCTATGGATACACGATGGCCACGGACAAAGTCCCTGAGGGATACCTAGATGTCAAAATTCCCTCCCAAGGGGGGGATGTGAAAGCCAGAATACTTCATCCTGCATATCCGGGGAGCATCTATCATATGACCAAGACCCAAGATGCCTTGTTTTTTCAATTTTACAACAAGAACGATGGCGTCCGTGTCACCGATCTTCATCAGGGAGTTGTGTGGGGGACGAACACTCCTGAAACATTGTTGGACGAACGATTAATTAATCGCTTCGATTATGATGGGGATTATGGGACAGTTCTCAACCGCTTTTTGATGCAGGCTGCCATCGGTCATCCATTAACGGTGTATGGTACGGGTGGACAGACTAGGGCCTTTATTCACATAGGGGATTCGGTTCGGTGCATCGAACTGGCACTCCTTAACCCACCTGAGCCCCACCACCCGGTTCATATATACAACCAGGTCACCGAAGCTCATCGAGTAGGGAATTTGGCGAAGTTGGTTTCTGAAATGACCGGAGCACAAGTGAAAAACATCGAAAATCCTCGAAATGAAGCACAGGAAAATGAGCTCAGCTTTGAAAATGAAAAATTCCTTGCTTTAGGCCTCAATCCCACCACCTTAAGTCAGGGACTGATGGCAGAAGTGACTGATATTGCGAGGAAATATGCTCAAAACTGTGACACCTCAAAAATCATGCCTACCTCTAAGTGGAGAGATGCCTAACTTACCCACACACCACCCAATGTTGGTGTTGTTTTATTTATCGAAAGTCTGCAAATAACCCTGACCAAGAGCAAAATTACCTCTAGCAGTCCTGTGGGGTTAAGCCCCATGTGACCATGAACACCACCCCTATGTCGTGCGCAAGGCTATGTTGAGGAAGTTGGTATGAAGATCCGACTTTGAGCCTTGATTTGCTTTCTTAGGAAACTTCACCACTCAAAATTCGTTCACAATACTTCCTCAGAACTAAAGCCCGGTTCCCTTGTTAACGTCTTTACCCTCTCACTGATTTATTGCCCCACCCTTAGTTGAAATGGCATAAAGGCATAATCATCGTTATCTGCCATGACGAGCATGTCCATTAGATGATATGAAATGAATGGAGAACCAAAAAACGAAGCAAGCCGAGATAGGTGTCCCATTTGCGAAAGTGGTGGAAAGCCGTTAGGTCAGACTCCACCTTGTGTAGAATGGAGCCCCCGACCCCTGTATGTCTGTGAACAATGTGACCATAAATGGATCCCTATTTCTGTAGAAAGGTCGATTAGTACTTTGGAAGATATCACTTATCGAGAGTCAATCACTCCGAGTGCAAACTGGGTCTTGAAGCACCTAGGTCAGGGAATGGAAAATATGACAGGAATTCGAATATTGGATGTTGGCTGTTGGGATGGGGCTTTTTTGGCCAATTGTCCTAATTCGTGGGTGCGACATGGAGTTGAGCCAAATAAACAGGCTGCGGTGTTGGCCAGAGAACGGGGCTTAGATGTGTTTTCAGAAACCCTTGAAATGGCCCAGCTAATGAATGAATCCTATAACGTGGTCGTGATGTTGGATGTGCTAGAACATTTGCCCCATCCACTTTCCGCCTTACGAAAAGTATCCGAAATATTGACCTCAGATGGATATTTGTTTGTTCTGACAGGGAGCAGCATTTCAAGAGGTGCAAGAATTTTTCGGGGATGCTGGTATTATTACAACTATCCAGAGCATGTAACCTTTTTTTCACCTTCCAGTGTAAAGGTTTCCATAGAGTCTCTTGGCATGAAGGTGAAAGCTGTTAAAAAATATAAGCCTCATGGTTCGTCTTTGGTTCAGACTGGAAAGAAAATAAAAAATCTTCTTTTGAACACCCAGAAAAAAAAGGCTCCCCACCTTCCGGTTCCGGTCAGGAAGCAGGACATGATAAAACTTGGGATCAGTCGTCTTTTTCGTGGTCGGGATCATATGATTATTGTTGCTCAAAAAGGAAAATAAAACATTGCATCGTGTTCGTTGGATTACCTGGTGGCCAGCTCCGTATTGGATCGATCGATTTAATCGATTAGCCGATTTTGATAGGTTAAGACTCGAAGTTTGCTTTCTCTCGGCTGGATCACATGTTCAGGGATGGGATATGGATAAATCATCTTGGAAATTCCAGCATTACATGGTGAATCCGAAATACAGCAAGTCTGGTTACTTTCATTTTCAACTAAGATTCCCTTATCCCTGGCCGTTAATTAGGCGACCCTTTCAAGCTCTAGTGATGACGTATGGTGACTCAAGTTGCATCACGGCTGCCGCGCTTTGCTTCCTTTTTAGGAAACCATATTTCCTCTTCGTACCGAATACGAAGAATAATTTGAGAAAAAAGAGTAAAATAAGGGAACACCTAAAGCGGTTTCTTTTTAAAGGAGCAAAAGGAATCTTGGCTACGGGTCCTGCTCAGGTCGAATATGCCCTGGAGTATACCAGTGCACAAAAGAAAATCTTTGTCATAGGCAACCCATCCCAATATTTAGGGGATCTCGTCCAACAATCGATCTGTAAACGGGAGGAGTGGCGCCGGGGCTTGCACTTAGAGAATCAATTTGTGGCGTTGTATGTAGGAAGGTTAAGCCCGGAGAAAGGGTTATCTACCCTTTTTGATGCATTAGGGAAGGTCTATAGTAAAGGAATCTGTCCCGTTCTGGTCTTAGCTGGTTCTGGTCCAATGGAATCGACATTACGGCGCGAAAGCGATCGGCGAGGATTAAAGGTTATATTTGCTGGGTTTTGCCAACGGGAGCAGCTAGCCCAATATTATCGGGCATCCGACCTCTTTATTTTACCTAGTGAAAGTGAGCCATGGGGATTGGTTGTCAACGAGGCAATGGAGTTTGGGCTTCCCTTAATCCTTTCAAATCGGGTTGGAAGCGTGCCAGCACTTCTTCACGAAGGCATGAATGGTTTGTCATTCCCTGTAGGCGACTCAGGGGCTCTTGCCCAATGTATTGAGCGACTGGCTGGAGATGAGGCTCTACGCAGAAGTATGGGTGAGGCTTCGGCCAAAATTGTGAAGAGTCAATCAATCGATAGTTGGTGTGAAGCTGTCGTCAGAGCGATCAAGTGCGTTTCATTGCCACCGTGTCATCATACTGAGCATAGTGGTGTTTCATCCGCAGATCGTATGTAAGGCAATTTTCACAGAAATTGGGTTTGGTCAATTTGGCTTGCAATACATTTATGACTACCGAACCCGATTCCATCCAATTAGACACCTCGACGCCTGACTGTCTTGTCACAGAGTTCCATGAAATGTATGCCCCTCGGATTCGGCCAATGATGAATGAATACATAGAATCAATCCTAACTTGCTAATTGTTTCCCCTTCATAGTTGGGCATGATTGGGCGTCAGTTTGGAGGTCTGGCCTAAGAAGTAGTCCTAGGGAGGGTACACGTTCAGGAGAATGATCCAAGTGTGGCTTTCCGGACTGATCGTTCCGTTTTCTAGAGTAGGTTGAAGAGACGAATGAGCGCACTCGTCTGCCTGTGCCCATATCCCGGGAGATAGATGGGTAGCCATTAGCCAAATTGGTTCAGAACGTGTAATTGCAGGTCTAAGACAACTAAGGTAATATTGAGTAGGTATTATAAGGAGAAATACATTCTGAAAATTTTACGCGTTATCCTCAAGGTGGTTTCTGTTAGATATGCTCTCGATTCACGCGGGTTTTAGGTGTTATCGATCGTAAAAACCATTCCAAGGCTTTTCAGTCTGCCTTGGGATCTTAGAGCTTTTACGGCTCTCCTTTCCTGGCCTACATTTTCTGTCACATCCTATTCCATGGTATCTGCTCTTAAACGGCAGAACTTCGAACCGAAAACTGTGCTTGATGTTGGGGCGAACGTGGGCCAATTTACTGTGGCCGTTGCTAAAATTTTCCCTGGAGTGCGGATACACTCATTCGAGCCTGTGCCGGAATGTTTTTTAAAATTGGGAAAAAATGTTTCAAAACTTAAGAATGTTTCGGTCTATCAACTTGCCCTCGGTGACACGGAGGGAGAAGGCATGTGTCATATTAATTCACACAGCCAATCTAGTTCCCTTCTCCCATTATCTAGAGAGCATCGTGCCGCTTTTCCCAATGCCCAAGAGATTATCCAGGTACCAGTAAAAATTTCCAAGCTTGATACGATTTTTGCGACTCAAAAGATCGACGCCCCAACTCTCCTTAAAATAGATGTGCAGGGCTATGAGGCTAACGTCTTGCGGGGTGGAGAGGAAACCCTCAAGCGTATTCAATATGTTGTTGCCGAAACCTCCTTCAAAGCCTTGTATCATGGGGAAACCATTTTTTTGGATCTCCTCCAACTTTTGGAATCTTGTGGGTTTCGGTTTATACGTCCGGTCGGTTGGTTGTCAGATCCGAGGAACGACGAAATACTTCAAATGGATGCTCTATTCTCACGTCAAGTTTGAATGTTGGAACTAGTTCTGTGCGGATATTAATTTGTGGATTGGACTATTTCCCCACCGGGGGGAAGCCTGCAGATCTGGTGTTGCCCTCCAACTGATAGAAATACTAGCTGGCGGACGTTCGGTGGTTGCCGTGACAGGTCCTGATACTCACGTTGGACAAATTGTTCAAGAATGCGGGGTAATTGTTTCCCCAAATGATTCCCATGGTTCAGTAAATGCCATACAACTCCTTATTGGGGGTGAACAAAAGTGGATTACACTTGGACAGGCCGAAAGGGCCTATGCCATTTCAACATTGGGAAAAAGAAAACCTCCTGAAGCCGTATCAGGCTGCCATTTGCGGGGCCTTCTGAAATTATGTGTCCATCCTATTCATTAGCATGGTGAACCTGAAAGATGGTCGATGATCTCAGCCAAGGCCCCTTTAGGGGGCAAAAGGAGCGGGGTTGTTGGGAAAGGATTTTTTAGTTAAGGTAAATGTATATGGCTAGGCGAAAAACAAGGTGAAAACTCATTAGAGGATTGTAGAGAGTCTATGTTACGACAACGAGCCAAGATGATTGCCTGGTTTGTATTTGTCGGTGATCTTGTCCTCCTCACGGCAAGTTTTTTCCTTGCGTATTTTCTCAGAGATTGGGGATTTGCGGAAACGTACCCTAGGCTCTATCCCTTAACAAGTTATATTTGGATGTTACTCGTCATTCTTCCTGTAGGAACTTGTTGTCTCTATTATTTTGGCCTATACAAGTCACAAAGGACGAATCCTATTTGGCGAGAATCTGGGAATATTCTCGTAGCAATTTTGTTAACCACCCTTCTCTTAGGAACCTTTATTTTTGCTCTGAAAGTTCAATACATTAGTCGACTTTTCGTTGGAATTTTTGGAGTGAGTGCCTTCCTTCTCTTATCGATCCAGAGATTGGCGATGAGGGGGTTGGCTAAAATACTGAGAAGAAAAGGCTGGAATACTCGAAATGTTCTTATTGTCGGTTCTGGAAAGCGAGCGAGAGAACTGGCCAATACCGTGACCGATCATAAGGAGTGGGGACTCAAACTCATAGGGATGGTTGCGGAACGTGGGAATGGGCATTTACGAAAAGTTGGTGGTTACACCGTTATAGGCTGTACCGATACAATTGCGGAAATTTTAAATTCCCACATTGTTGATGAGGTCATCTTTGCAGTATCTCGGAAAAAGCTTGATGAATTTGAAGAGATCTTTCTCTTGTGTGAAGAGCGCGGTATTCGCGCCAGAGTGGCGATCAACTTCTTTCCCCATATGATCGCCAAGATCTGTCTGGAGGAATTTGACGGAATTCCCCTCCTCACGTTTAATGCGGTCCCCCATGATGAATTTGTGCTTGCACTTAAACGAGGATTTGATATTTTTGTATCCAGCGCTGCCATAATCTTTTTTGCGCCCTTCTTTCTTCCGATTTCTCTCGCCATAAAAGCGACCTCTCCAGGACCCGTGTTTTTTAAGCAGACTCGGGTATCTCTCAATGGAAGGCATTTTATTCTTTATAAATTCCGATCAATGGTGGAAAATGCGGAGGAGAAAAAGCAGGAGCTACTCCATTTAAATCAAATGGAAGGTCCCGTATTTAAAATTGAGGATGATCCACGTGTGACCCGGGTAGGACGGTTTCTTCGAAAAACCAGTTTGGATGAATTTCCTCAGTTCTGGAATGTTTTAATGGGTGATATGAGCATTATTGGCCCCCGTCCTCCGTTACCGGAAGAAGTAGAAAAATATCTGCCATGGCAACGAAGGCGGTTGAGTATGAGACCGGGACTCACCTGTTTGTGGCAGATCAGGGGTCGAAATACCATTAGGGATTTTGAACAATGGATTAACTTAGATTTGCAGTATATTGATACCTGGTCGCTAGGGTTAGATTTGAAAATCTTTTTAAAAACCATCCCCACTATCTTGCTGGCTCGAGGGGCTAAGTGATGATGATCCCTCTTGACATCTCAACGATATGAGGTTGGACTGATGTACAAAGAGTGGGCCGGAGGGAAAAGGAAAAATTCATTGGTTGTGAACCCTTCTGAGCTAGGATCTGTTCTTTCCTGACCTAGTCAGGAAGGTCGAGATGCGTTACCCCAGATTCATCACTTGGTGCCTCGCTGAATTTCTGACGGGGTTCTCCTCCTTGGAAAAAATTATCCTGCCGGTTTGATTGTTTCTAAAAAGGTGCCCATATTCATAAAGCCTTCTTTCCATGGACTCCGCTATACTATTTCCCATTGTCATATCCTTTCTCCAAGTACCAAAGGAAATCGTGAAGATAGTTAATTTCGAGGATAGTCGATAAGGCCGGGATCCTTTTGGTCGGTGGGAAATAGGTGGAATCTTTTATCTTATATCACTAGAGAATATTTTTCAGATGATATATTCCGGAATATACCCTAGTTTGACTAGTTCAGTGAGAATCTTCTGCAAACTTTCCTCAGGCTTCTCTTGATCGGTTCGGACAATGATTTCTGGCTTTTCGGGAGGCTCGTATGGATCTGATATTCCCGTGAAGTTGGGAATTTCTCCACTGTTGGCTTTGGCGTACAAACCTTTGGGATCTCGTTGTATGCACATTTGGAGGGGGCAATGTACAAACACTTCTACGAAATCTTTGATTTCCGCTCTGGCTTCTTCACGAGAGTTGAGATAAGGGGATATGGCGGCGACGATGGTAATTCCTCCGACATTGGTGAGCAGTTTTGCCACATAGGCAATACGCCGGATATTTTCCTCCCGATCTTCGTGGGAGAAGCCCAGTCCTTTAGTCAATCGCTTTCGAACCTCGTCTCCATCTAAAACCTGGACGGGCAGGGAAAATTTGTGAAGTCTCTCAGCCAACATTTTCGATAAGGTGCTTTTCCCGGCTCCCGGAAGGCCGGTAAACCATACGGTGAATCCTGCATTGAATTGTTTGTTCATTAGATTTCGTTACCCTTCACCCTTTTATCTTAAGAGGCATATGTGAATAGTATTCCAACCCAGTGTTCTGGACGTGACAGATCGATTTACCCTGAGGTCCTCTTGGAGACCGTGGGTGAGAGCGGGTCGTCACGTCCTTTTCTCCCTCAGCCCGAACAGTTGTAAGGGCTTTTAAGCCCGTATTCGCAAGGCCGGGCCAGCGGAGGCTTTTTTTGTTCACCAAGGAGGATTCATGGCTAGCTCGGACTGTTATGTCGGGATTGATATTTCGAAGACGCATCTGGATGTAGCGATATACGCGCCTCGGGAGTATCAGCAAGTCCCCTACGACTGCTCACCCTAATCCTCTCTCTTAGGGCACGGGGAATTTATTTGGTTGACTGATCTTCCCCTGATTTTGTGGATATCAATCTAGCTTTATTAGCGAGAGGGAAGTGTCCTATATCGAACAAGTAGTCACTTACATAATCCATACTTTAACCCTCATTTTTGGCGGCGACCGGCTCCAATGAAAATCAAACCAGCCGTCAAGTCGTTGAACTGAATGCTATTCAAGATGAATTAAGGATTTAACACCAGTGGTCTTTTCATCACTTTCTTCTCAATCCAACTGTATGTACGTTTTAATCCCTCTTCTAACGGTTGGGAAGGCTTCCAATTCAGCATTTTATCGATAAGCGTATTATCAGAATTTCTTCCCCTTACTCCCGTTGGGCCAAGAACAAACTTTTTCTGTAATTTTTTTCCTGATATCTTTATTATCTTATCTGCCAATTCAGAAATGGTCACCATTTCCTCTGAACCAATATTCACAGGACCTGCGAACTCGGAATTGACCAAACGACGAATTCCTTCCAGGCATTCATCGACGAAAAGAAAAGAACGTGTTTGTTTTCCGTCACCCCAAATTTCCAATTCATTTTTATCAGGTGTTTCAGCCACCTTTCGACAAAGAGCTGCCGGAGCCTTTTCACGTCCACCAACCCAGGTTCCTTCAGGGCCAAATATATTGTGAAGTCTGGCAATTCGCACTGGAAGACCATAATTTTTTTGATAAGTGAGATACAATCGTTCACTGAATAACTTTTCCCAACCATATTCGCTATCAGGATCCGCTGGATAGGCTGAATCCTCGGAACAGACAGGATTATTGGGATCCACTTGATTCCTCGTTGGATAGATACAGGCCGAGGAAGAATAAAACATTTTTTTTACACCAGCCATCCGGCTTTGTTCCAAAACATTCAAATTGATTAAGGCTGAATTATGCATAATATAAGAGTCATTTTCTCCGGTAAAAATATACCCCGCCCCTCCCATGTCAGCAGCCAATTGGTAGACTTCATCGAAAGGTTGATTAATGACTTTCTGGCAAATGAGAGCGTCTCTCAAATCTGATACCACAAATTCATCGGCATGGGTCTCAGAATATTCATGTTCTTTGAGATCGACACCCCGCACCCAATACCCCTCCTCTTTCAGTCGTTTCACCAAATGCCCACCTATAAATCCTCCTGCACCACATACCAATGCGGTCTTCATTTTGCCTCCTCCAATTCATTTCGTCTTTTCATGGTCGATGGGATTGGCTCAAATATATTCTCAAATTTGTTACATATCATTTTGATATCGAAAGCCCGGTCAGCATAGGCACGTGAATTTTCTGACATGCGTGCGCGAGCAGCAGGATCTCCGAACAACCTGCCGGCTGCCTCCAGAAAACCTTTGTCATCCTGTGGACTAACCACCAAACCCGCTCGATTTTGAGTCACAATCCTTGCAGATAAATTCTCACTAGGAACAGACAATAGCAATGGCCGGCCAACACAAAGGTATGATAAAACTTTTGAGGGGACAGAAAATACCCCTGCTTCCCTCTCAAGGATAGCGACAAAGACGTCTGCGGTTGAGAGCACATCTGAAAATCGTTCAAAAGGTTGAAAACTCAAAAGGACCAAATTGTTAAGATGAAACCTTGCTTTCTGGACTTTGAGCCAGTCTGATCCTAATCCTTCAGAAATAACCACAATCCTCACCTTATCATTGTGTTTAAAATGTAGAGACAATTGAAGCAGAAGGTTCGGATTGTGCTTCAATCCCAGGGTACCAGAATAAAGGAAATTAAAATGATCAGCCAACCCGTGCTGTGAGGACCATGTGTTTATTTTGGGTTGTGGAACAATTTCTTCAAGGGGCGCCCAGTTTGGGATTACATGCATTTTATTAGGTGATATTCCCCCCAGATCAGTTGTCATAGTGAAATCATCACTGATCACAACAATCTCATCACTCAAAGAGAATATCTTTCTTTCAATCCTTCGATAATATTTTCCAACTATTTTACCCAAAAATGACCACTTTTTCGTAAGAATTTTTTCAATGGCCACCCCATAGAGATCTTGAACCCAAAATACAAATTTGATTCTAAAGTCAGCACAAAATTTGGAAACAATCAACTGGGCATCTAAGGGGGTATTACAAGAAACTACAACATCTGGGGAAAACAATTTTATACGATCATTAAGGGCTTTTCCATATCGAATGTCCGCAAACCGCCTTTTAAAGTAGGAATACTTCGGATATTTACTTCCAACATTAATGGGTTCCACATTAAACCCAGGCACGTCTTCAATTTTTTTTGCCAAAGATCCCTTGGGAGTCTGAAAAGAACCGGAATAAAGATGAAGAACATCATGCCCCCTTTGGGCCAGGGCCCGACTCAGTTGCACTTGAAAGGGATGACCTGAATAATCATGAATTAACAAACGCACTGAGTACCCCTTCTCTTAATGGTCCCCTTTAAATCGGAGCGGTGGTCGGCTCCATTGGACGGCGGACATGCGAGGCTAGTTGGCGTCGAGGCTTGGTCCGCACCATCAAGCCTTCCGCAATAAACAGATGGTAAATCCGCTTCGGGTTCACTCGTCGGTCTGACTTCTCAACCATCTTCTGGGGCAGTTTTAGGTCAGGATTTCTTTACCCTTTGTATCTTAAGAGGCATATGTGAATAGTATTCCAACCCAGTGTTCTGGACGTGA
>CAZGFD010000012.1:0-26956 GCA_964525045.1 uncultured Nitrospiraceae bacterium
CAGGCTTTCGCCCATTGTCCAATATTCCCCACTGCTGCCTCCCGTAGGAGTCTGGCCCGTGTCTCAGTGCCAGTGTGGCTGATCATCCTCTCAGACCAGCTACCCGTCGTTGCCTTGGTAGGCCGTTACCCTACCAACAAGCTGATAGGACATGAGCCCCTCCTTGAGTGCCAAACCCTCGGTTCAGCTTTCCTTGCTATCCCGTGAGACAACAAGCGTATATGGTATTAGCTCACCTTTCGGCGGGTTATTCCATCCTCAAGGGCAGGTTACCCATGTGTTCCTCACCCGTTCGCCACTTTACTACCGGGTTGCCCCGGATTCTCGTTCGACTTGCATGTGTTAGGCGCGCCGCCAGCGTTCGTTCTGAGCCAGGATCAAACTCTCAAAAAAAATTGTATTTACAAGGGCCGCCACTTCAACACACTTTGCGGACTGTACTTGCAGTTATTCAAATGTCAAAGAACTTCCGCTCAAAGGCGAATCTTAAATATATCCAACCGTTGGATTGATGTCAAGGAAAGATTGATGAAGGAAAACCACTCATCACTTTACCTACAAATCTTGCGGCGGGAACCCATAGAATACACTGTTTGGATCTGATGATGCAAGTAAAAATTACGTTCAAAATTTCCTCTTCAGAGAAAATTTTTCTCTCCTTATAGGATGAGGAGCCAGGCTACGGATAAGGAAAAACTCGAAACCCGCAACCTGAACATGGATTGTTCAATCATACCAAATACGGCGGCGATGAGCAGGATTAAAAAACCGCACATGCGGATGTTTAAACAACCCGATCAACACCATTCCGGCAACAAATCCGCCAATATGAGCAAAAAAGGCAATACCCCCACCTTCATGTCCCAAGCTCAATCCACCACTAAGGAGTTGCATGAGAAACCACAAACCCAGAACGACCCCAGCGGGGACATAGAGGGTGTGCATGAAGAACCCCAGGGGAATGAGAATCAACACACGGGCATGTGGGTACAAGAGTATATAGGCGCCGAGAATTCCAGAAATTGCACCGCTGGCACCCACCATGGGCACGGTCGAACCTTGGTCGATCACGGCATGACTGAGGGCGGCAAGGATTCCGCAAGTCGCGTAAAACACCACAAATTTGACGTGGCCCATGACATCTTCAATATTATTTCCAAAAATCCACAGGTACAGCATATTGCCAATCAAATGCATCCAGCCACCATGGAGAAACATGCTCGACACCAAGGTGCCATAGGCCGGCAGTGCAACAAGCTCTTGGGGCAATTCGGCCTGGCCAAAGACGACAGCGGGTATTGCGCCAAATTGGTAGACAAACATTTCTCCGGATCTGGGGGGGAGCGACACCTGATAAAAAAACACCAGGACGCATGCCACAATAAATCCAATTGTCATGACCGGCGTGATTTCTGTGGGGTTATCGTCGTGAAGGGGAATCATGAATTCACCATATAATAAAAACGTTTCGGGTTTCGCGTTTCGGGCAAGACTAAGAACGTTTCGGGTTGAGTCAAAAAACGTGTTATTCGGAATCAGATGATTTGAGCTCCGGGGATAGCTGCATGAGATCGTGAGTTGGATCAAGAATGGAAGGTGCTGTGGGATCCAGTGCAACAGAAAAGCCGGCGGCATGGGTATGGCCGCCTCCTCCATACTGAGAGGCTATTTGGGCGACTGACACACTGCCTGCTCGAGATCGGAGACTGAAGTACCGCCGTCCCTCACGTTGGTGCCAAATCACACAAAAAGGATGGTCACGTGATAAGACTTCGCCAATCTGACTCGTGAGAACTGGACTGTACACGGCAGGAACCCGTTCTCCATTCAACGTGATCATCACCGCTTCTCCTGTGATCTTTTGCACGAGGGTTTTTTCGGAGCGGAGAATGCCGCCTCCTTCTACTTCAAGGGTCTCCTGTGAGAGCCCACTCCAGACCGAGAAGTCGTAAGGATAGGAAGCCAGAGCGGAATTGATTTCCCGGCTGTTGGGCAATTGCCACTGCCAAAGATCCTTATCTTGAATATATTTCAACAGCCAAGGAAGGGGTTCGTCGTGTGCCCATTCCCATGCCAGGACTGCCCCGCTCTTATTGAGATCAAAATGCGCATATGATAATCCCGCGAGAGCCGATTGGGCGGTCACATGGTGATCCAAGATGCAAAGGCTGGCCGCCTGCTTGGCGATTCCTTCAATAATATCCCGACCATAACTAAAATCTGCGATCACCACGTGATGATCTTGCAACCCGTCTGGTGGGGGATACCCATGTTTCACAGGATGGAATTGAGCATGAGGAAAACGTTTCCAAATGGCCCAGGCCGCCCCAAAGCCATCCGCACAATCATCATGATAAAGGACACAGTCTGGAGGCTGGATTTTTTGTGGCTGGTGAAGGCTGTTCATTTTACCCCTTAAGTCTTTATACGCCCATGGACAACATCTCAGGCCTCTTTATTCTTACAAAACATACAAGCCCCGGAGCCCGACCGCAAGTTGGAAAAACATTTAAGGGATTAGGCCACAGTACAGGGTGAAGGAGATTCGGTGGGATTTGGTTGAGAAGAGGATGCATTGAGCCAGTCGATCAATTGCCGAAGGCGTCCGGTATCTTTTCGGTTATAGTGAAAGGCCAATCTGGGCAGCTCTGATAAATCGGGTTCATCGTGTTCTTCGGGCAGCGCTGAAGATTGAATAAACTGGCCCGTGACCACCAGGTCCGGGAATAGTTGATTCAGTTGCGCCAAATGATCTGGGGCGAGAGGATGGTGGAGTCGAAGGACAAGCTGGTCCTTCACAAATCGATAGGAATGGTAATTTCGATAAAAGGTTGCAATTTCCTCTACCGCCCCGTCTTCCTCATGAAAAATCTTGAACAAGCCTAAATCGATGTCACTGATGAACCCTCGGGCGAGCAACTGGTCGTTGACGAAATCCATCCACCGCTCCCAATAATCACAGCCCGGTGCTTCCAAGCAGACCACAGGTGTCAGATTGGCCTTGCCTGTTTGAATCAACGTCAGGACCTCAAATCCTTCATCAAGTGTCCCGAATCCGCCTGGGAACAATGCTGTCGCGTGAGATTCTTTCACGAACAACAGTTTTCTGGAAAAAAAGTATTTCAAGTGAACGAGTTTCTCATTATCCGCAATCACCGCATTCGGGCCTTGTTCAAAGGGAAGCATAATATTCACGCCAAAACTATTCTTGTGACCGGCTCCCTCGTGGCCGGCGAGCATAATCCCGGGGCCTGCCCCTGTGATCACCATGAAGCCACGCTCACTTAGCAAGCGCCCAAACCGATATCCCAGTTGATAGTTCGGATCTTCGGGGGGGGTCCGGGCCGAGCCGAAGATACTGACTTTTCGAGTCCGCCGATAAGGATGAAAAACCTTAAACCCATACCGGAGTTCTTTGAGGGCCCGATTCATTATCTTGATGTTCAGCACATCAACGTCGGCTTCATGGAGTTTGATCACACTCAGGAGCATCTCTTTGAGGAGCGTCGCCTTCGGGTCGCTTTCGGGCATGGAACAGAGCTTTTCAATGGCGCGAATCCTCTCCTGATCGGTTTTTGAAAGAACGAGATCCTCGGATATTTGATCATTTATGGAAGAGTCAAATTCCTGATTCGTTAACATTCCTAAAGTCCTTTCTAGAAAGAGCGGTCATCCCCCTCGTCTCATACCATTCCTCTTTATTATCCTACCAGCCAATTCCCTTGGGTACCAACGGTAAACAAAGGTTCCTTCCATGCGGTAAGGACTTCCCAGGAGCAGGGGTGGCAGGGAACCCATTGTATTAAGGAATCCCAGTCACCTATAATTTTTGTTCCATCAGGCTTGAAGATTGTATCCTCAAATGAATGGGACCCTTGTTACCAAAAAAGACATGAGTTTCTGGCATCAACTTTCTCAACCGATTATCGGACTTGCCCCAATGGATGGGGTCACCGATTCCGTGTTCCGTCGAGTGGTAGCGGAAAAGGGGAAACCCGATGTCATCTTCACAGAATTCACAAATGTGGGAGATATCTGTCGGGGAAGAGGGGCTGGCTTGGACAGTTTGTGCTATTCGGATTTGGAACGTCCGATTATCGCGCAACTCTATGGGAAAGACCCGGAATTATTTTTCCAAGCAGCCCAAGTCGTAGGAGCTTTGGGCTTCGACGGATTAGATATCAACATGGGCTGCCCTTCAAAGAATGTGGCGTCATCCGGAAGCGGGGCCGCCTTGATCCGAACTCCGGAGCTGGCACAGCGCATCCTCAAATCGGCGCGGCGAGGACTTGACGCCTGGGCCTACGGCGATAAGCTGAGTGAATCCGGACTGCGGCCCGCAGTGATCGAATCCATCCATACGGCCAACCGCCGACGGGGAACCTCCACCGATTCGGTTCCCCGACGCGTGATTCCTCTTTCAGTGAAAACGCGACTTGGATACGAGACTGACATTATCGAAGAATGGAGCGACAGTTTAATCCGGGGAAAACCCGAAGTGATTTCCATTCATGGCCGAACGCTCTCCCAAATGTATCGGGGCCGATCGAATTGGGACTCCATTGCCTTAGCCGCTGCACGCATTAGAGCTCAGGGAATTCTGGTTCTTGGAAACGGAGATATTGCCTCGTTGGATGATGCCTTACAACGGATCCGTCAAGCCAACGTCAACGGTGTGCTCATTGGACGAGCGGCGCTGGGCAATCCCTGGCTCTTCAATAACCTGGTGGGCCTTCGAGAGATCTTCCACATGAAAGGGAAAGAAGAAATCCCTCCTTCCAGGATTAGTCTAGAAGACCGATTTCAGATGATGGTCGAACATGCCGAGATATTCGAATCGGTCCACGGGGTGGAAAAGTTTCCCCGGATGCGAAAACATCTGGGATGGTACTGTTCCAGTTTCCCCCACGCGGCTTCCATCCGGGCGAAAATGGTGAGGACCAGCTCTAGTCAGGATGTTGCGAATATTCTGGCAACCTATACCGCTTCCCAAGAGACCATGAGTTCCCTGGCTTCTGTTCTCTAATCAGCCACACCTATCTCTTCCCCATTATGCAAGTCATTCTGGCTTCGACTTCCCCACGTCGCAAGGAACTTCTGGCATTATTGAAGATTCCATTTTCCGCGATAGATCCGGATTGCGATGAAGATGAACGGGGAGTCCGGTCGGCCAAAGAGTTGGTCCAACACCTGGCATGCCAAAAAGCGCACTCGGTCGCGAATCGTTTTCCTGGGGCCTTGGTGTTGGGAGGGGATACCCTTATCGAGATCGAGGGGAACATCCTGGGTAAGCCTCAGAATTTACCCGAAGCCGCGACCATGCTCCAGCATCTGAGTGGCCGCATGCATCAAGTGCATTCAGGGTTTGCGCTGGTCTGCGTGACCACGAAAAGAACGTTGACCAGAGTGGAAACCGTTCAGGTCCACATGAAAGAGCTGTCGGTATCTGAGGTTCAAGCCTATCTTGCAACAGGGGAAAGTCTGGGAAAGGCCGGTGCTTATTGCATACAAGAACAGGGTGGGGACTTGATCGAAAAAATATCGGGGGATTTTCCTGCCGTAGTTGGTTTACCTCTTAAGGAGGTCGCAGTGTTCTTGGAAAAGGAAGGAGTAGACCTCCCAGTCAACATCGAGGAGATTTACCGACAGAAGCCCTATCCGAGGTGGAAGGAGTTCGCCTAGCGCTATAGCGGGGTTTCGCCCCCGCACGACGAGCCCCTTTTGTGTCGGCAAAAGGGGCGAAAACAATTCCCGCCTGTCCGGGGTCCTTCGGATTCCATCGGTACAGCACTGAATCAAATGGCTACGGAACTCGCTCCGCTCAAACAGTCCTCGTCGAGTAGTTGGATTCGGAACTGTGACTCAGCCACCCCTGAGGGGGATGGAAGCACGCTTTTGTTATACTTTTCTTAACTGCTAACAATAGAGGCTTGCCCAACCTCTCATCTTTTATAAATGCTCTTCTTTATTGAGGAACTATGGTTAATAAACCAATACATTATTTAGTGCCTCAATTGCATTAAATATACAATATATTGAATATTATTCAAATTCATTAGAATTCCCCAAAACTAGCTACTATTTTAATACTAAATTATTCTAAATTAGTACTTGTTTGACTTTTTTAAAATACTAAATTAGTATTTATTAGTATTTAATTAGTAATTTAAAACTGCTTGGATTTTTCATGGTACTCATAGCCCCTCCTCCAAAAATAGGAGAAATTTTATCTCAGGACCCAACCGGGATTTCTGAATTGATGAAAAAAGCTCAAACTCAAGACTTTCAAAAAATCCTTCAATTAGCAAACTACCATTATATGCACTGGCACAAGGTTCGATATTATCGACCCATGCCGGAAGGGGTATCCCCAGAAGAAATCTGGTTTTTTTTGAAACTCGGTCGTGAGTCAAATAAAAAGAATGTTCCTTTTTTTGACAAGAATAATAACCCTTTTTCATATTGGGTTCCGGATTCTTTATTAAAGATACTCCACGAAATTGATTTGGGTGTTGGGGGAACGATCAGGACAGATCGCCCAGGCTTCCCTCCCCCAAAGGAGGAATATATTGTCAGCTCTCTAATGGAAGAAGCCATAGCTTCTAGCCAACTGGAGGGAGCTGGGACAACCCGTCAGGTAGCCAAAGAAATGCTACGATCAGGGAGGAAACCAAAAGACAAAAGCGAACAAATGATTTTAAATAATTGGGAAAGCATGAACTATATTCGTCACAACCGAAATAAAAAATTCACACCTGAAAGGTTATTGCAGCTTCACAGTATTTTAACCCTGGACACTATGAAAAATCCTGAGGAAGCCGGAAGGTTGAGAACAAGCGATGATATAGAAGTCGAATATAACCAACAAACGGTTCATATCCCTCCTTTAGCTATTAGTTTAAAAGAAAGAATCGAAAAATTATGTGATTTTGCTAATCGGGATGATGAGGAAAATTGGATTCATCCGGTATTAAAAGCCGCAATGATTCATTTTAGGTTGGCATATGATCATCCATTCACCGATGGAAATGGGCGAACGGCCCGTCAATTAATGTATTGGTATTTACTTTCTCGAAAGTATTTTCTTTTTGAATACCTCGCAATTTCAAAATATTTCATCCAATCTCCAGGGCGTTATGTACGCTCTTATCTCTACACGGAAAGCGATGGAAATGATTTAACATATTTTCTTCTTTTCAACTTGAGAGCCATAAGACGTGCAATTTTAGAATTACGAAGATATATTGTTCGGAAACAAGAAGAGGTTGCTTCTGCTAATGATTCATTAAAATCTCTTAGAGGTCTCAACCCCCGACAAAAGATCCTACTTCATCATGCCATAGGCCATCCAACAAATCTGTACACTATTGAAACCCATAAAAACCGCCATGCAATCGTGTATCAGACAGCAAGAAATGATTTACTTTCTTTAGTTAAAAAAGGATTTCTTCGAAAAGAAAAACAAGGAAAAGAATTTGTTTTTTCTCCAACAAAAAAAATATTGAACAAATTTAGATCTGAGTAATTGAATTCGGGGGACAATTGTTTTAGGGCTTATGGCCCTTACAAAAGAGGCTCGTTGTGAGGGGGCGAAACTCCCCAAGAAGTAGATTTATTTTAAATCGAGGACTCGTGAAGAAATGAAAAAGGCAGTCCTTTTATAAAGGACTGCCTTTTAGTATCAGGGTGGTAAGACAATCACATAAACTTCATAAACTTTTCTTTCGCTTCGTCCATCAATTCGGCGGTCACGGTCGTTTGGCCGCGCTCGGTAGCTAATCGCTCGATTTCTTTGCGGGCCATGGGTTGAATGAAATCAGGAATATTTTTTAGTCGCTCTTCCGCCTCAGGCGACCATGCCAGACCAGATGAGGCATTTTTTGATTCGTCCATCACCTGCAAGGTGACCGAAGTCAGCCCCTGCTTTTTCGCGTACGTTTCTACACTGCTCCGAACCATGGGTTGGACAAAAGAGGGCAATTTCTCCAATCGCTCACGGGCATCAGCGGTCCAACTTAACTGTCCATCGGCTGATCCAGTTGAGCTGGTGGTTCCGGTGGTCCCTAATCCCATCTGCGCCACCATGGCAGAAAAAGGACAACCCCCTTCACTACCTTCACCTGAGCTGGCACCCGGTTTGGCGCCGGCATTGGCTGAAGGTGCGCCAGCGGCGGCCGGCTGGCCTCCTTGTATTTTTTCATTTAAATAAGCGGCCATCTGCCCGGCTCCGGCTCCAACCTCTTCTTTTAATCCTCCCCGTGTCATTTCTAATGGCGCGGGAGACGCTGTTCGCCCTCCAAGCTGCACCCCCAGCGAACTCACCATTTGGGTTTCCCCAGGGTTGGTGACCATCGAAAACTTGGCGCTGCAGGAAGGACAGGCGAAAAACACACCGAGCGACCCTTCGGCCGGTTGTTCCACCTTTTCAAATCCCATATAGGTTTCGCAATTCAAACAAACAAATTTCATGATTGTCCCCTCAACTTATCCCGCTATCGTTAGAAATAGGGATCCCGGAATAGAATTTATAACTTTTCGCCCAGCACCTTCTTATAGTCTAAAAGAGTGTGAACCTTCTGAGCAATCTCTTGAAAGCGTTGGACCGTGGGATAGGATCCGTCCAGCAGCGGGAGACCTTTATCAAAGGTCCGCGCAAATGTCCGGTCAAAAGGAATCCGTCCCAACAAAGGCAGTCCTAACGCCTCACACATGGTCGCGGTATCGCCTTCAAACAGCTCGTTCTCCGCCCCGCAGGAGGGACAACGATACTGGCTCATATTCTCAACAACCCCTAAGACTTCAATTCCCAACTCGCGGGCATACATTATAGACTTCTGGACGACGTTCGAGGCGACCTCTGAAGGGGTCGTCACTACCACCGCTCCGGCCAAATCGGGAATAAATCCGGCTAACAGAGGCGGCTTATCTGCGGCTGCCCCCGGGGGCAAATCCGCCAGCAAATAATCGAGCTCCCCCCAGATAATATCCGACAAAAATTCCCGAATCACATTCATTTCGGTCAGTCCCAACCAGACCGGACTCAAATCCATGGGCCCCTTCCAGCGAACCGGAGCGCTTTCCTTCAAAAGAAAATCCATGGAGGCGACTTTTATGTCCAGTGGGCCGATCGGAGGAACTGCCCCCTCTTCCGTATAGGTGAGCCCTTGGCCACGAATCCCCAACATTTGTGGGACACAGGGGCCGTTTAAATCGACGTCCAACAACCCGACCCGTTGACCTGAGCGGGCCAAGGCCAACGCAAGATTCACGGTGGTCATGCTTTTCCCCACTCCACCCTTTCCGCTCATCACGACGACCTTATGGCGAATGCCTGCCATGCGGGCATGAACCACGCGGGTCTGCTCCGTGATTTGCTCCACGACTTTGGCGTCGTCGGAATATTGGAGCTTACTCAAGATGGATTTGAGGTCTTGTTGAACAGCCATCTGTTAGAAGAGTATGAAGGGGTACCAAAGTTCCCAAAAAATATCAGGTTTTGACGATACCACAGCATTTTTTTAGTGGTCAAACAACCAATTACACCCTACCAGGCCCAAAAAACCTCGCGCCCTTTGGGGAGAAGGGAAAGTCCCCTCAAGCTTCTTTGCCAATCCGCCGATAGTATTTTATGCTTAAGCGGATTCTGTTTCGATCAGAATGTTCCACATCAGAGGTAGAACATTTTACCTATGACCAACCCAACAAATCTCAAATTTACCTACGAGGACTATCTGGGGCTCCCGGACGATGGAAACCGTCATGAAATTATTGACGGAGAACACTTCGTAACCCCAGCTCCCCTAACGAAACACCAGCGTATCTCAGCGAATCTTTTGGGGGCCTTGCATCGCCATTGTTCTCAAACAAAAGCCGGTGTCGTCCTAGCTGCGCCTACCGACGTGGTGTTTTCAGAAACCGACGTTGTTCAACCTGATCTCTTATTTATCATCAAAGACCGTCGTCATCTTGTGACACGCGAGAAAATCCAGGCCGCTCCCGACCTTATTATCGAGATCCTCTCTGAATCAACGAAACACCGGGATGAACGAACCAAAAGAAAATTGTATGAACGTTTTCAGGTGAAAGAATATTGGATCATTGATCCGGAATTGGAAACGGTGAAAATTTTTCGACTTCAAGATGGTCGCTACTCAGCTCCAGAAGAATCGAGAACGAAACAAGGAGACTCCGGGCTCTCCCCTTTGGTCCTTCCAGAGTTCTCAATCGCAATCCAAGACATTTTCCTTTGATTCTTTCCCTCGCCTTTCAGGGCGAGGGTGTCAGAATCCGGTTTAGGCCATTAACTCCCAATACAGTTTGTTGAGGGTTTCTTTTCGGTCGGCCAATCCCCCTGCCAATAGTCTTAGTGCCTGTCGGTTTTGTCTGACATGAGAGGGTTTGTCTCGCCATTTATTTTATTTTGCGTTAGAATGGGAACGCTGGGAAAGGCTTAATGATTAACCATTTTCTCTCAACATTGGAGGATGCCTGTGCCGGGATTTCTCAAAGTTCCCCTAGATCTGCAGAAAGTCGCTGCCTTGTTGGTTTTTCTGTTCATGCTCGGGCTGTTCGGGGGCTGCTCAACCGGTCGGTGGGTACAAGCAGGAAAAACTGAGGAAGATATTCAGCGCGATCTGAAGGACTGTGAGAATTATATTTCCGAGGAAAAAGGGGTGGATCTTATGCCCGAACAATATACGTCTACCCGCTATTATGAAAGGGAACCACCTTTGCAGGCCTCCCATGAGGATGTGGTGGCCAAGGCCATGCGTCAATGTATGGAGGAAAAGGGATATCAACTTCAACGTGATTGAGTGTGATGGTTGTTCGGCCTTTGGTCCTTTTTTGCTGCTGGATAGGGCCCTGTCTTAGGGTGCTCGTCACGGCACTCAAGCGTCCGGAGGTGCAACCGCTCAGGTCATTGTGTCCTGCAGGCATTCATCTTGAAAGGACTAAGTAAAGAAGGTACGTTTCTCGGGTGTTGGCTCGGTAACCGGCTGAGGTTCGTGTTCGTAGCTGGCATTATTCTGAGTCTCTTGAATATCGGACCAAGCTTTGCTCAGCTCGGTGCTCCTCCCGTTTTACCTCCCGGCATTCCCCCAAATATTGACCCTTCTCAGCGTTCTGGTGATCAACCGGAATTTCAGCCGGATGAGCCGATTCCTCCCAGGCAACCCCGAAAGCCCGTTCTTCCTCCGATCACCCCTCCACCGGAACAGCCGGATCGTCCGAGCCTCCCCACCATCCAATTATTTGTGAAGAAAATTCTAGTGCTGGGGAGTACGATTTTTTCAACCGAAGACTTTAGGGCTGTCACCGAACCGTACACCAACCGACTTGTCAATTCTGAAGATTTGGAGGAATTGCGGAGGGCGCTGACGCTGCTCTACGTCAATAAGGGCTTTGTAAATTCAGGGGCCCTGCTCCCCGATCAAGACGTGAAGGATGGGGTGATCACCTTTATGATCGTGGAGGGCATTCTCAAGGAAATTACGATTGAAGGGACCGAACATTTTCACGATTGGTACTTCACCAGCCGGTTGTTCCGCAGTGCAGGGCCACCACTGAATATTAATCCCTTGCAGGAACGCCTGCGATTCTTGCTGGCTGACCCGCGCATTAAACGCATGAATGCTGAACTCCAACCCGGACTTCGTCGTGGAGAAAGTGTCTTAAAACTCAAGGTCGAAGAAGCGTCCCCCTACCAATTGTTTGGCGAGTTTAATAACTTTCAAACCCCGACGGTTGGCGCGGAACGGGGAGTGGGCACGGGGATTCACCGGAACCTTCTCGGGCTCGGGGATGTGTTTCAGTTTACCTATGCCCAATCCGAAGGCACCCTGCCTTTGATTGATATCAATTATAATCTGCCTTTTACCCCTTGGGATACGGCCTTAATTGTTCGGTATCGTCTGACGAACTTTACCGTAATCGAAGAACCGTTTACCCCGCTTGATATTCAGTTGGATACCCAGATATTCAGCGGGACAATCCGGCAACCGATTTTCCGTACTCGCGAGCAGGAAGTAGGCTTATCCTTCGTATTCGAACACTTGCAAAATCAATCACTTCTCCTTGGCCAACCGACCGATATTCTGATCCCCGGTTCGAAAGACGGATTTCAAATTATTACGGCGTTACGGTTCGTCCAGGATTGGGTCCACCGAACGCGAAGTCAGGTGCTTTCTGCCCGATCACGATTCAGCGTCGGAATTGATGCCTTGAATGCCACTACGAATCAAAGCACCGCTAAAGGCCCCGATGGAAGGCCCCTTCCCTCCGGCCAATTCTTTGCCTGGCTTGGGCAGGTTCAGTGGGCTCGACGGCTTCAAACCGCGAGAATCCAGCTCCTCAGTCGAATAGACTTCCAAATAGCCAATCGCAATCTGTTTCCCCTTGAGGAGTTTGCCATGGGCGGACGATTTACGGTCCGGGGGTATCGGGAAAATACCCTCGTCCGTGACAATGCGTTTTTTTGGTCGTTTGAGAGCCGGATCCCCGTCATTCGCTCGGCATTGGGAACAGATATCCTAGAAATCCCACTGTTTGTGGACGTCGGTCAGTCCTGGAATGCCCAGGGGGGAAGTCCGGATCCGACCACCTTGGCAAGCGTGGGGACCGGTATCCGGTGGTATATCGTTCCAGGAACGCGATTTATCCTCTATTGGGGGCAGCGGCTGAATCATGTTGCCAATCCGAAGACCAATCTTCAGGATTTCGGTATCCATGTTCAATTCGCAATGGATTTGATCTCAGCTGCCGAGCAGTTTTTCGAATTTATCGAACCTCAAGGGAGAGAGCGCCCTGCAGACACCGAACCCCCTCCGGAGCCCTTACAGCGATGAAGGATTTCCGTGCCCTAATTTACCTCTTCGGTTATCTTTGGAAAGGTGGCCAATAAGGAACGCGCCTGTGGGTCGGTCCAATATGATGACTCTTGAGGAAGGGTCAGGTTTTCCTCATCTTTGGCGACATCCATTAAATCGACTTGTTCCAAAAGCGTTTTCCGCCCAATCCGATAATCGGTGTGTTTCGGATGAGATTCAATTAAATCGGAAATAGAGGCGAGCGCATCATACCACAACCCCGCTTCTGAGAAGATGGCGGTCACTTGATCCGGCTCAGCATTTCTCAATTGTCGCAGGAGCTTCTCCGGAGGTAAAATCCGCTGAATCCTTCCACCGGCGATGATATTCTTTGATGGATTCTCCTCGTCTATTGCCAGGCTGACAAACCATTGATACTCCTTGTCCAATGCGAGCCTGAGGTTGAAATTTTTGAGGGGAAACGAGTGAATCCCCGCTCTTGGTGTATGGGAGATTATGGTTTCCACGATAGGCTTCACCTGGGTTTCATCATTAAGCGTGAGAATGAGCGGGTATTGGACAGGTTTGGAAAGGTACCAATACAGGATCGGCTGGTCATTGATCGTCAATCCTAGATGATCCGGCACTAAGGCAAAAATGGCCAGGGCATCTTGCCCTCGAGTGGCTCCACCAATTCGTCCTCCGGGAGCCCCAATGCCTTTGGGCGGTTTATATACAGGCAGCTGGAAGGAAGAGCCCCTTTTCACCGGTTCACTGGGTTGATTCTTCGCAGCAATTTGAGTGTGATTGGGGGAAAACTTGCCCGAACCCTGTTCCTCACCGCTCACGATCTGAATTCCTCCTCCTACCCCAAATAAGAGAATAATGCAGCCGATTGGAATAATGGCATTTTTGAAGAAGATGGTTTTTAAGGGTTTCATGACTAAAGCTCCCTATGTAGGCTAAAAAAGGAAAGAGATTTCCTTTTTTCCCCAGGGTGGTGGGGCTTGCTTCCTCCCCTCCCAGATAGCGTGATTGAAGCCAATTCTCCAATTTCTAAAAAGAAGCAAACCCTATGCCCAAATGATCTATTCAAAATGCCAAGGACCGACCATTTCCCAAAACAGGAGAATTCACTGATTTTTTGAATAAAAGTGCGAACTATGTTCTGAAAAAACTTTAGAGAAGGAATCCTTTCTCTCTAAAAAGTTCCCCCATTCTGTCCCTAAATGTTTACAGTGTTCGCAACCCTAAGTCATCGATAGCTTCTTTTTCACTAATTATTGTCAATTATTCAACCATGTGAAGTGTTTACAGGGGTGTCTCCAAAGTAGACATCCTACAGGATCCATAGTATGCTTATTTTTAGCAAAAGTCCAAAGATTTTAATTAAATTGGAACGGCAAACATGCTTAGACTATAGGATGAGCTAAGACCTTCATTTTAGATAACTGGTATCTTTTTTTACACTCTCACCGCGATCTTCACACCAGTTATTTACCTGGAAATGCCATGCCTACTCCGCCATATTCAACAATCCCCTCTCCCAATCTTTCAGACTCCCGTCTTGAATCTGTGATGGCTCTCTCTCAGAAAATGAGTAGGGAACAACACCTACCAGGGCTCCTGTCCTTATTGGCCAAAGAAGCGAGCAACCTCCTGTCGGCCGGAGGGGCAAGCCTTTTGCTTCTTGATAGGGAACGATGCGAGTTGTTTTCATTCGTCTCGCTCGATGGAGCGATCATCCGGTTTGATGCTCGTCTTGGCATAGCCGGTTCGGCCGCCCTGGGGGGGAAATCAATAAATGTTGCTGATGTCCAGGAGGATTCCCGTTTTTATACTGAAATCGATCGGCGAACCAAGAAACGAACCCGAAACCTGTTAGCCGTGCCACTTCGGGGTCAAAATGGCGAAGTTCTCGGGGTTCTGGAAATCATGAACAAAAAAAAGGGGAACTTTACGCGGGCTGATGAAGATACGGCCATGGTTCTAGCTGATCAGGCTGCCTTGGCCATTGAAACTCCGAAGATGGTGCAGGAGCTTCGAAGGCATCAGGATCAATTGGTGAAGGAAAATACCCAACTGGGGACGGAAGTGGAGGGACGGTTTGAGACCCAAAATTTGATGGGAATGAGTTCCCGCATGCAGGATATTGTCCGCCTTATCGACCAAATCCGAGATAGCTCCCTCGACGTCCTTATTACAGGGGAAAATGGAACCGGCAAAGAACTGGTTGCCAAGGCCATTCATTACAATAGTCCTCGAGTGAGGCAGCCCTATGTGGCCTTGAATTGCGCGGCGTTACCCCAACATCTTGTGGAGAGTGAATTGTTTGGAATTGAAAAGGGTGTGGCCACCGGAGTGGAGTCAAGAGTGGGCAAATTTGAACTGGCGAACGGAGGAACCTTGTTCCTGGATGAAGTAGGTGATTTAGGATTGAACGAACAGGCGAAAATCCTCCGAGCGTTGCAGGAACGTACGATCGAACGTGTCGGTGGGCGGAAGGTTCTGGCCGTTGATGTAAGGATTCTTGCGGCCACCAATAAAAAATTAGATGTGCTCATTCAACAGGGAACTTTTCGAGAGGATTTGTATTATCGCCTCCGTGTTGTTCATATTCACACCCCCGCTCTCCGGGAGATTCCTGAAGATATTCTGCTTTTTGCGACCTCCTTTTTGAACAAATATTGTCGGCAAGAAGGGAGGAAGCCTAAGCTGCTGACTTCCGGAGCCGAACAGGCTCTACTCGCCTATCATTGGCCAGGCAATGTTCGGGAATTAGAAAACGAAATGAAGCGACTCGCGGCTACTATCCGACGGGCGACGATTTCCGAACAAGACCTTGAACCGGCTATCCTGGAGGCCAAGGGGGCCTCAGAGAAGAAAAAAGAAACAGTCGGTTCTTCGCTACACCAGGCTGTGGCCGATTTTGAGCAAAATAGGATTCTCGATGCCCTTCAAGAATGCCAGTATAACCAAGTTCAAACTGCCAAATTCTTGGGTATCAGTCGTCAAGGGTTGATCAAAAAAATGAAACGATATGGGATTAAATCCCGCTAATTGAATTGACCAATTCTTGCCTCGTCATTCTTTCTTTCGAGTATTCAGAAACCCTTAAACCCTTCAAAACTGACCTATCCTCGATCAACAAAGGAGAGGGAGTCGAACCAATCACCACATTCGCCCTAGAGGGGGACGGGGCAGGAACCCCTGACGGAATTAGCCGTCCTGGATGTAGGGCCTCTACCTTCTGGTGCCCCATTTGAAGGCAACACCTGCCTGCGCGCCTGCGTGTTGAGTCGGCTTTGGCCCGTCAGCGACCGCTTTTAGCCTTCGTAGACAATGGCAACCTTCGGCGAAGTCGGCCCGGCGGAGTCAGGTGAGAGGCTGCAGCGACAGGGAGTGAAGCCGTCGAACTCCCCGGATTTGTGTCCGCATGGCGCTGAATGAAAGGGCATCGATCTCACAGTATATGAATATGCCCGCTAGAAGAGACTCTTTTGTTTTGAGGGCGGTCGGAATCGGTCTGCTTGCCTCATTGGGGGTTCTGGCCTTGAGGACTGCTGGATGGGTGGAGAGCGTGGAAATGGCCATGTATGACTGGGCCCTCAGACTTCGTCCTATTGTTGTACAAGCTGATCCGCATATCAGGTTGATTACCATTACTGAGGAAGATATCCAGCATGAGGGGCACTGGCCACTTTCTGATGAGGAGGTGGCTCAAATTCTTGAGATCCTGACTCACCATGGGGCCAAGGCCGTTGGGTTGGACATTTATCGAGATTTCGAGGTTCCGCCCGGGAAGGAATTGTTAAACAAGGTTCTGGCCACCCATCGAGAGATCGTGACCGTCATGAAATTTCCCGATCAGGGTGGTGGAGGAATCCCGGGTCCGAAAATATTACAAGGGACCGACCAAATTGGATTTAATGATTTTATTATTGATTCTGGCGGGACAGTGAGGAGAGGGTTTTTATTCTTGGAAGATGAGAATCAAGTCGCCACCTCATTTGCCTTACTTTTAGCACTACGATACTTGGAACACGAGGGCATTATTCCGCGTCCGGATCCGAACAGGCCCGAATTCTTGAGACTGGGCAATACCACCATCCGGTCATTAAATCCCAATGATGGCAGCTATGCCGGTGCCGACACGAGAGGGTATCAATTCCTGTTAAAGTTTTCCGGTGGGCCCTTGCCGTTTTTGAGGTTTTCCCTGACCGACTTACTCGAGGGGAAGATTCCCCCGAACGAGATTGCCGGCAAAGTTGTTCTCGTGGGCACGGTGGCCGAGAGTGTCGGAGACAATTTTTTTACGCCGTTCAGTCGAGGATTGAATGGCGATCAGCAAATGTCGGGTATCGCCTTACACGGTCATATGGTCAGGCAATTTCTCCAGATGGCCCTTGATGACGACCCTCCCATCCAATCCGTGCCGGAAGAGGGGGAATGGGGATGGATTCTGTTTTGGGGTGTGTTGGGTGGCTTGATCGGGTTAAGGGCCCAAACCCCGTGGCGTTTCGCCGCGTTCGTCCTTTTTGGTGGAGGGACGATTGGGATAATAGGGTACCTGGCCCTCCTGAACAATTGGTGGATCCCATTGTTCTCTCCCATTCTGGGCTGGTCACTTTCCGGAAGTTTAGGAACGGCGTGGAGCTTAAAAAAGGAACGACAAGAACGGGATCTGTTGATGCGCATCTTCGGCCAGCATGTCGATAAGGAAATTGCAGAAAACATCTGGCAGGAACGCCATCGAATTCTTAACGAAGGACGGATTCCTGCACGAAAGCTGACCGTGACCGTCCTGTTTGCCGACATGGAAGGATTCACATCCGTCGCTGAGCAGTTATCGCCTCAAGATTTGATGAATTGGCTCAACACCTACATGGAAGCCTTAGGGGGAGTCGTGCGAAAGCATAAAGGAATTATCGATGATTACTATGGCGACGGCGTCAAAGTGAACTTTGGCGTTCCGTTGCCTCGTACAACGGAAGAAGCCATTGGACAAGATGCGATAAATGCCGTGCAGTGCGGATTAGCCATGATACACGAAGTTGTGCGGTTGAATCAGACGCGAGGGCACCCGTCATTTCCCGTCGTTCGAATTCGAATCGGCATTGCCACTGGCCCTGCGGTCGCAGGTAGTGTGGGAAGTGCCGACAGGCTCAAATTTACGACGATGGGGGATACGGTGAATGTGGCCGCTCGTTTAGAGCAGCTTGGGAAAGAGGCCGGAGACTATGAAAAAGAAAGTGAGGGTGGAACCCTTCTCATTGGAGAGACCACCTACCGGTTTCTCGACTCCTCCTGGCACATGAAAGGAGTCGGGGAAGTTTTGTTGAGGGGCAAAAAAGAGGGAGTGAATGTCTACCAAGTCCTCGATCACTCGATAAAAAATTCCTCCGACTTGTAGCCGCAGCATCTCATGCTGCCCTTAGCTGAGACACCAGAAGGTTTAGGCATAGCATGTAGGAAGGCATATTCGGTTTGGTATCCCAGCCTCCTTGCTCTCCTAGGGCGAAGGGGGGGATTGATACGACAAAAAGAGGCACCATGAGATGGTGCAACTACAATTATTTTGATCCCGAAACGGTTGTCCTATGACAACCTATTCCCTTACAGCCAGTTATTGATAAGCAAAAACGGTGACCAATACCCCGGATGCCTATGGATAGGATGCTGTAAAAGGTTGTTCTGGGCTAGCTGAAGGGCTTCGGCTTTTGAAACGGTCGGGTTTTGGAGCTGGCGGTAAAAATCCGCTACAAGGTCCGATGTAGCCTTATCATTGATAAACCAAAGGGTGGCTAATGCACTACGAGCTCCGGCTTTTATGGCCACGCCGGCCAGACCTAAAGCCGCCCGGTCATCTCCCTGCGCCGTTTCGCAGGCACTGAGGGTGATGAGATCCAACGGTGTATCCCGATATTGATACAGACCTACCATCGACTTTAATCGTTCCATGTTGAGTTTGCCGTCAAAGGCCAGAAGAAAGGTCTCTTTGGCGTCCCCTTCGAATTTTGCATGTGAAGCGATATGAACAATTGTTGGCTTTCCAGCTTTCATTTCCTTCTCTAGGGCTGCCACTTGAAACTGCTGATCCAAAAGTATCTTGCCGCCATACAGCTCTTGAATGGTTTGGACCTCAGTTGCCACATTGGGCAAGGAGGCGAACCCTTCAACGGACTCCGTCAACCCGACCGACAGAAACTTGAGTTGTGCTCGATTCAAGGGCCGGGGATCAGTCAGAATGACTCCCGGGGTCACCGCCACTGCATATTTCTTGATGAGAAACTCTTCCCCGTCATGTAACGCCGCCATCGGGATGGTGCGGAGTGCCCCGTCGGGCACAAAAACCATCGTTTCGATTTGCGAGGCAGTCAGATGGGGCTGGAGGGGTGCAATCAGCCATTTGTACAACTGTTGGGCATGGGGGAGGTATTCTCTTGTCGTTCGTTTTTCCAGGAGCCTGCGAAAAGTTCTTACCTCTTGAGTGAGCATCTGGGATGAGACTCGAACCGTTTCCCTTTTCAATCCCCGTTGTGGTCCGGTCGGGTGGCTCAAGATCAATTCCAACCGGTCGGGTAACATAATCGGATATACGATGGCGGTCGTTTTTGAGAGTTCCTGGACAATTTCATCAACATTGGCCTTCTTTGACCGCGCGGCGTCCACGCAATCATCCCGAAAATAATCCTGTAGTTCGGCGGTCTTAAATTGCTCGACCGTCGCTCGAGCCTGGACTAAGAATCGTTCCTGGTTGAGCGACTCCGGGGTGGCATCCGCTTGTTTCAGAAGCAAGTCGACATATTCGAAAAACAGCGGACCTACGGAATGACGAAAAGACTCGGGCCGGCCTTGAAATCCAATTGTGACCTCCCTTCGTATCGGTTGCAGGGTATACATCGCCCGCCGATAGGCCAGTATGGCGTCGTCGGTCTTCCCCATCCGGCTCAGGAGGCGGCCGGTTTGCCATTCCCACTGGTAGAGCGCATCGGGGGCATTCCCATCCCGGGCAGCTTGGATCGCGCGGCGCGTCAATTCCAGCGCCTGCGGATCCTGACCTTCCTCTTCATAGAGGCGACCAAGATGTCCCAAGCCGTAGGAAACCATTCTTGCATCATTCATTTGGCGACCGAGCTCGGCCGTTTGGTTGAAGGCTTCCCCCGCACGACGAATGAGATCAGACTGTGGCGCCGGAAGGGATTCGCCAAGACGCGCGTAGGCGAGACCAATGTTCAGCACCAGCCGGGCCTTTTCATGGGAACTGTCCAAGGTCCGGAGGTGAGTCCACGCCAGATCAAGTTTTCTCTGACTCTCCTCATAGTTCTCGTCCAACAGTAACGTCCACGCGGTATTAATCTGAGCCGTCAAGGCCAATATCTGGCGGTCGTTGGCTTTCGCCAGTGTGGCGCTTTCTTGAAATAACCTGACTGCCTCACCGTAGTGTTGTTGTGAGGCCAAGACGTTTCCTAAATCATTCAGCAGTGAGGCCGTCAGCAGGTCGTTCTCCAATTTCCGAGCTAAGACTAACCCTTTGGTGAGATAATCTTTGGCGGCTTCATTATGTCCCAAGGCAAAGGCCACATTTCCCAATCTTCCAAGTATCAGTGCGACATACTCGTCATGGGCGGAGCGCTTGGCAGGATCCATGGCCAGCAACAGTGTGTCACCCGCTTTTCGAAATTGGCCCATCTGATACAGCGACTGAGCCACATAGATCAGAGCTTCCACTTGTTCTTGTACACGACCCTCTTGTTGAAAGAGTTCCGCGGCCTGGGTCCAGGCGAGAGCAGATTTTTCAAATTGTCCACCGGCAAAGTAACGTCTTCCTTCCTTACTCAAGGTATCCGCAGTCGGTGGGTCAACGGCGAAAACCGTTGGTGTCAAGGAATGCAGGAGACCTAGGAGCCCCACGAGGATCAGACAAAGGAGAATTCTGGGAGAAAAGCAATGAAACTTCATAACCCTACCGGCCTTGTGGTTCCGGGGATACTGAATATTCAAAGCTTAGCATTTTTCACCATCAAAGTTTAGTTGTTAAATCTGGGTTTTAACTTTCTGACTCGAAACTTATAACCCGAAACACGAAACTTTATGTTTTACTCAGAGGCGGTCTCCAGAACGGTCGATCCCACTTTCCGTAACCGCTCAAAATATCCAAAAGCTGGGTCGGACAATTCCGGCAAAAGTTGGTCCAGATCAGAGAGACTGTCCTGGAGAATTCCCACTCGCTGAGGATCCAATTGCTCTTCCTCTAAAAAATACATGACACAACCGGCGATGACGGTGTCCAACATCATCAGTTCCCCTTCAAGTGTTCCAAGAGATTCAGGCCATGCAGCGTTCTGATGAATATCCCACAGATCGGATAATTCGTTCATGAGTCGGTGTCTTCGAAGGGTAAAATCGACATAGTCATGGTCACAATCAATCGGGCCAAGACAGGATGAAGTCCGCCCCAAACAGGGCGGCTACACTCACCATCATTAAGCCACCAAATCGGTACAGCCACAGCGGCCATCGCTCAATCGAGCGGACCAGGTTCTCTCGAGTGTCGTTTGAACACCCCAACACGAAAGAAGCCAGGACGATCCCCAGGCACCCGACAAAAACCCACAGCCCAAATCCCTGAAACCCGGTCGTTCCCATCACTAACACTAATCCGGCAAGGACTACCCCTTGCATCACGACCAAGCGAAACCCGGGATCACGCAACCTGCCAGTGATTGAAGATCTCCATTGGGATGGGAAGACGAACAGCATGAGGCCCGCCGCTGCCCACATCATTCCCATGACGATAAACACGACTTTGGCCATGGCCGATTAATGACCCAACCAGCCGAGGGCGTCAAGCATTAACATCGATAAGGTACACAAGCCTAATCCCCAGAAACGATAATCCACCACGTCGCGAGCCAAACACCATTGAATAACGGCCTGACGCCAGGTGTCCGGTGCCGCGAATAAAAAAAGGCCCTTCCCAATCATCATGACTGAGACGATACCCCAGAGAGGTTGATAAGCCAGTCCTTGCCCACCAATCAGTAACAGAATCCCAAGCGCTCCAGCTACCACACCCCATTTGATGATTCCAGGTGATATTGACAAGGCCTGTTTCAGCGTCAAAATCATTCGATTTGGCGCAACCAGTAAGGCGAGCCCATCAGCCATCCATAATCCGGCTAGGGCGAAAAGAATGTATGCCACAACATCACCTTCAGCCTCCGTCGATGATCATACCTCTCACCCTGGTTCATGATTTCAATTTGCCAAACATCCTGGGACAGAATCCGTTTCACCGGCATGTAGGTAATGAGCGTGATTCGGCGATTGCCCTTTTTCTATGGGATAAAGGTGATGGATGGTCTAGTGTACTCCTTTTCCGGGTTCATAGGAAAAAGGCTTGCACCACTCAGGTTATTCTGTCAAGCGAAGGGGGCATTCGGGTAAAGGGTCGAATCATCAGGAGAAAGGGCACAGTCCAAAATTGAGGGTTTTTATTCCAGGGTCAAAAATTCTTTCTATGATAAACAATGGACTTTAAACTTTGAACGTGACACTTTACAATTTGAAGCTGGATGCGATGCACATGATTCACCCATTTCCCCTTTTCCAGCTTTCGATTGTCAGAGGAAAGAAATGCCGGGATCACCACAAGACCTGATCGAGCAATTTTGTTCTGTCCTTCCCCAACGGTTAACTTCGGCCATACTCGAGGAATACGGCCTGGAACTCCAGCCTTCCACCATCCAACGAACAACTCAGGAAATCCTGAGTTTAAGTCTCTTCTGGATTGATCAAGCTGTTCGGGTTACCTTACCACAAGAGCTAAGGAGTTCCTTACTTGAGGGCATCTCCCAATCGGTCCAGGGCACATGGAAAACGGATTATGAATTGGATCCCGATGAGGAAGCCCAATTTTTCCGTCGGATGCCTCGCCAACATGAGAATTGGGAGAAGATCGTCAGACAAGGAGGGGAGCCCATTGCGGTATTAAGCGAAGCCGTTTCGTCATTGGAGGCGGAAAACATAATCGGTTGGGAAGACGGCCAGAAATTGCTGGCGGTGTTTCTCGATTTGGTTCCCATTGAAGAAGTTGGGGAAATAGCGGGGGGAATCGAGGAAGAATTGGCTAGGTAAAAAAGTTTCAAGTTTCACTGGTTGGGTTGGCCATACCTTCATTTTCACAGTTGATAATTGGATCTTACTCTCTACAAATAGCGATGCTCCAAAACCTTTCCCTTGTCTCCAAATTCAAATAACAATGGGGCCCCTGTGGGGATATTCAGCTCCAGGACTTCTTCTTTGGATAATTGGTTCAGATGCATGACCAATGCCCGTAAACTGTTGCCATGTGCGACGATTAATAACGTACGTCCGCCTAGTATTTCAGGTTCGATCCGTTTTTGATAATACGGAAGGACCCGCTCGGCGGTATCTTTCAAACTTTCTCCGCCGGGTGGCCGGACATCAAAACTGCGTCGCCAAACTTTGACTTGTTGTTCTCCATATTTCTGAGCCGTCTCAGCTTTATTCAGCCCTTGAAGGTCCCCATACATTCGTTCGTTGAGCGCCTGGTCCTCTTCCACCGGAATGTTGGTCTGGCCAATGACGTCAAGAACGATCCGCAGCGTTTCCTTTGCACGTGTCAGAACCGAGGTAAACGCTTCATCAAAACGAAATGCCAGAATTTTCTGCCCGGCTTCTCGGGCTTCTAGTTCGCCCTTGGGGGAGAGAGGGACGTCAACCCACCCGGTGAAGCGGTTTTCCAGATTCCACTGTGACTCCCCATGTCGTAAAAGCACCAGTTGAGGCATATGAGAATTCCTCCTTCTCACAAAATTTTTATAGTTTAAATACCAAAGTTCACCAGTTAAAGTCTAAACAGAAAAAGTCTCAATTCCTAGAGATGTGAATCTGAAACCCGAACCGTTTTTCTATGAATGTGGTTGGCTTGCATTGTCATGATTCAACGCGTACTATGCCGGCACAACTGACCCCTCCTTCTCTTGATATTTTGAAACGCTAGCTTCATGTCTTCGCAACCCTCATGGGAGCAACTCGCTGAATGGTGGACCTCACTGGCTCAACGACTTGGAGTTGGTGAGAAAGCCAAGCAGTTTTTTGAAAACGGGTTGGGCCCCAATCGCGCTCTCGCACGCGTCGACCAAGAAGGCGGCGACCCGGATTACATCATGTTCGTCCTTCTTCGTCATTGGATCCCGCCGGTTCTTCCTCCTCCTGGTAAAGAGCGGTTATCCAAGAATGAGCCGGACTATTGGTTGGAATCAAAGGAGATTCTGAAAGCGGCTGTTGATCGTCTTCGGGAACTCAAGCCGGTGATCGATCTCCTCACGACTCCCAACCCTCTTGCTGAAAAGGCCCCGCAACCCTCTCCCCTCGTGGAGGTCGAGCTGGCTCATATGTTGGAAGGTATCGCCGAAGTGACCGGAAGTTACGGGGGACCAGACTATACCTCTATCATCAAGAATTTTGATCCGGTTCCTCTGCGCCAAACTCAACCATTCAAACATAACAAAAAACATAGTGCTGAACTCTGGGTGGTGTTCTTACTGCGGGAACACTTTCGAAGTCTGGGATTAGGGAAAGACCGTTCCTGGGGTCTTATCGCCGAGGTGGTCGCCGCCGCCGGTATTGTTCAGAGTCACGGTCAGGCCTACGCTCCTGAGGAATTAAAATCCTGGTGGACGAAAAATTGGCCTCGCACTTATACGATACTAAAAGAAAAGGGGGAACGCGAAGAAGGGACACAGTCGGCGTATCACAGCGACTATAAATGGTTTGAAGCCTGGTTTGCTTGGCAAACAATCCATACCCATCGAAAGTAGTTTTTCATCGAAACACCGGTCACGGCCTATACCCCGCCGTTAAAAAAACTTGGAGGGCGACTCCACGTCGTCAGGAGCCAATGGGAGTTCATCAAGGGATCCTTGTCCAATAGCCGCGATAATCAATCCGACCATAAAAAGGTGTAAGGCGATCCCTAACCAGAGCACATAAGGTTGGATCCCACCCTCTTCTTTGACCAGTCGCATTTGGGCGTTGGGATCCAATTTCGCTCGAGACCGAATCTTTTGAAGATGATCTGTGACATGCCAAAAGTAAATATAGTTCGCACTGGCTCCGGCAAGGATTCGCCATACCACCCCAACCGTCATATCCCCCGTGAGAAATACGGAAAGTACCGGCCCGACGGCATACAAAAGAGCATACATATAGATTTTCCGGTACAGGAACCAGAGAAATGGATCAAAGAGAGCAGCCGGCCAGTGCCAGCTGAGAGCGAATCGTGGCCCGGAAGAAGTTTGGAACAGCCGAAACTTCTCAAGGTAATACAGGGAAGCTGGCCTCCAGGACCACCCTTCCTTTAGGGAGAACTGTATGGATTTACTTGGCCCGATAAACCCCTGCACATATTGTTGCTCGTCAAGTAGTCCGGAGGCCGTTTCGGACGGGGAAGGCGCAGCGTCAGGGGGGAGTGCGGTTCCGCACCGTGCACAAAAATTCGCGTCGTCAGCATTATTTTGCTCGCAGGAAGGGCACGCTTTCATCCCGCGAGTTTATACCATCCTCATGGATCACGCACAAGGCGGAACCCCCACGAAGTGATCTATCTCCAATTGGAAAGGGAAAACTGGATTGAGCCGCGTGCCGTTTGGCACGCCAGTGTGGGGTTCAGTTTCGCGTTCCCCGGTTTCGGGTTTCGAGTTGGAAGACTCTTCGCCTTTGTGCTTAAAACCCGAAAATTGAAACCCGAAACCCCAAACTTTTTATTTTCCCGAAAAGCGGAACCCGAAACTCGAAACTTCATTAACCCGTTTTCGGCTCGGGGATTTTGACAATTCGCTTGACCACTTTATCAATGGTCAACCCTTGGACCACGATAGAAAACACGACGACGGTATAGGTCATAAACAAAATCACTTCCCGTTCCGGCCCCATCGGAAGTGACAGTGCCAACGCGATGGAAATTCCGCCTCGGAGGCCGCTCCACGTCAAAAGTGGAACGACCCCGGGGCTAAAAGTTTTAAAAGGCCGAAGAAGCGAAATGGGAATCCCCACCGCCATGAACCGGGCCAGCAGGACCAGCGGAATCATCAGCACGCCGACTGCTACATATTGTTTGGTAAACGTGAGGATCAAAATTTCTAAACCCATCAATACAAACAAGACGGCGTTCAATATCTCATCAATTAACTCCCAGAAGATATCGAGATGATGGCGGGTCCCTGTTGACATGGCATGTCTGAGCCCTTGATTTCCAATCAGCAATCCCGCCACCACCATGGCAATGGGGCCGGAAAAATGAAGAGCATCAGCAAAGGCATATCCGCCTGTGACGACGGCGAGGGTCATGAGCACTTCGACTTGGTAATTGTCGACGGTCTTAAACATCTGTACGACCAGATATCCCAGTAGAAATCCCCATAGTATACCGCCGACTGCCTCCTGAATGAACAAAAGCGTAACGCTCCCAAGATTCACCTCATGTGAACCTGTGGCGAGTTCCAACAAGGCCAAAAATACGACCACTCCCACCCCATCGTTAAAGAGTGATTCTCCTGAGATTTGGATTTCCAGACTTTTCGGTACGCCAACGGTCTTCAAGATACCCAGGACGGCAATGGGATCGGTGGGAGAGATCAAGGCTCCGAAAAGCAAACAATAGAGGTAGGGAAGATGAAGACTAAACCACTGAAGGATCCACCAGGCTCCTGTACCAATAAGGAAGGTTGAGAGGAGGACACCGCAGGTGGCCAAAAGGCCGATACTCCATTTTCGCTTCAATAAATCGGTAAGATTGATATGAAGGGCTCCGGCAAACAACAAAAAACTGAGCATGCCGTGAAAAAGGGTTTCGCTAAAGTCGATGGTGCGTAACCATTGTTGGGCCCGCTGTTCAACTCCCAATCCCATCGACCCCAGCCCGATCAGCGCGAGAGAAAGAAGCAGGGCCGTGATCATGACTCCGATCGTGACCGGCAGGCCGATATAGCGGTGGTTGACATAGCTTAAAGCCGCCGTCACCGTGAGGAGCACCGCCGAAATGGTGAATAGATCCATGGGGGTATGTGTTTCGGGTTCCGAGTACCTGGTGTCATCTGGCGGGTTTCAGGTAAAGGGACTTT
>CAZGFD010000012.1:27056-126473 GCA_964525045.1 uncultured Nitrospiraceae bacterium
GTTTCGGGTTCCGAGTACCTGGTGTCATCTGGCGGGTTTCAGGTAAAGGGACTTTTTGCATCTTTAACTCGAAACCCATAACCCGAAACTTTTAAGTTGAGTTAGTTTTCCTCCCTCAGACCGATAGCGCCGGATTTTCGATATTCCGCGTCCAACATTTCGTACAATTCCCTTTTGAGTCGACCAAGCGGAATGGTTGAAGTGGTCGGGTCCACCCGCCAAGATAATAGGCAGTGTCGGCATTGGTGGCGAACCACCCGTTCTCCATCAACTGGCTTTGAGACCACCAAGGATCGAAGGCAATTTCGGCAGAAAGGGCCTTGAAACACTTGATGAAGTTGTTGGTCGGACAGGTCCCATGGCTGGACAATGCCCAGTTCTTTCCAGATGAGGTCCGTGAGTGTCATTCGTATTCCAAGTCGAAGGACGGATCGGGGGATAGCCCGCTGGCCAGCAAGGGCTTCGGAGGGCTCCCTTGAGGATGATTGTTCCACAAGGTGGAGACGTCGGCGGAGATCGACAGCCAAATCTTCAATTCGGTTCTGATGAGTCAGCCCCCTTTCAACGTTGGCCAGACGAGCAGTCATTTCCCGTTGCAGACTCTCAATGCGTTCTTCTCCTTTGACGAAGTCATCCTGCCCCACTGCGCCCAACCAGCTCCGGATTTTCCCCTTTATTTTGACCCCCATACTTTCCGGACCTGCATGTTTTTTGGTCCGGGCCCATAGCCAGATCAACAAGGCCACCCCCACCGTGAGGCCAACCGTCCAGAACCCCGTTAATAAAGAATCCATTATCTCACTCGCCCTTCATTCCCATGAGAACCTCCCTTGTGAGAGGGAGACGTAACAGAGTATATAAATTCATGAGGCTTCACAATTCCTGGCTCTCATCGCTCAGGACCCTAGGGGAAGGGTAGCATAGTACATAATTCTCGGCGTTGCATTCACGGGAGCGAGGGAACGCGACTAATAAGGGACTGGGACCGAGAAAAAGATCGATTAGTCGAAATGTCAGAGGGGTTCAAAGAGTCACAGAATATAAAGTTCCGAAAAGTCAAAGCGCTGGAAACCCGAAAAGCCTCAGTGTTTAAGAGGTCCAGTGCTCTTGGAACCCGGGGGAAAGACACAAATCGTATGATCTCTTCGTCCCTTTCGAGTTTTTGAAATTTTACCAATAGGTTTCCCGCGTTGAACATTTTATCTTTTGGAAGATGTTGGTGAACCGAGTTTAAGTTGCGCGAGATGACGAAACGAAAAGGCCATCACACACCCAAGCAAAATACGACGCCTGATCTATTCTCGCAATCCTCCGAGGAAACGTATCAGAATCCTCTTCCCTTGCTGGCTATTATTGGCCGTCCCAACGTCGGCAAATCAACATTGTTTAATCGTATTGTCGGACAACGGAAAGCGATTGTGGATGATGTCCCTGGTGTCACGAGGGATCGAAACATTGTCGACTGCGATTATCAAGGACGTGTCTTCCAACTTATGGATACCGGGGGACTGGACCCCTCTGCCTCGGAGGGCATGCTGGCACAAATCAAACATCAATCGGAGTTGGCGATTCGTGAGGCGGATCTTTTGATATTTCTCATGGATGGTCGAACTGGTCTGACGCCGATGGATGAAGAGATTGTTTTGTTACTGAGGGGTATCAAGAAACCGGTGTTTTGGTCAGTGAACAAAATTGATTCGCTGAAATCTACACCCCTCCTGGCTGATTTTTATCAACTGGGGCAATCCGATATTTTCCCCATTTCCAGCGAAGCCGGGATCGGCGTGGATGAGTTACTCGAGGCCCTGTTGCCTTATCTGCCTGAGATGCCTGAGGAGGATGAGCCCGAGTTTCCCAAAGTCGCAGTGGTCGGTAGGCCTAATGTGGGAAAGTCGACATTAGTGAATGCTACACTTGGCCAGGAACGACTGGTCGTCAGCGAGCAACCGGGAACCACCAGGGATCCCGTCGACAGCCTCATTACCGTCAATGGACGTCGGTATGTGTTAACAGATACGGCGGGGATGCGACGGCGAGGGCGGATCGACAGAGGAATCGAAGGGTATAGTGTGGCGCGAGCCATTCGGGCTCTCGGGCGCTCAGATGTGGCAATTCTGTTATTGGATGGTGTCGAAGGAGTGACCGAACAGGACACGAAGATTGCGGGTTTGATTCAGAAACAAGGCCGTGCCTGTGTCCTGATGGTCAATAAATGGGACCTGCGGCAGCAAGACCCTGAAGCCCAGACACGGTATATCCAGGATATTCACCGCCGGTTCCCTTTTTTTGGATTTGTTCCTGTGGTATTCGGGTCTGCCATCCAGCAGGCAACCCTTAAGCGATTGTTCCCCAAAATCGACGAGGTGATGGGTGAATTTTCCAAACGAATCCCAACAGGACGACTCAATCAATTTCTTCAACAGGCCCTGGAAAAAAACCCACTTCCATATCGGAGGGGTCAACCCACGAAATCAGTCTTTATGACCCAAGTTTCGACAAAACCTCCGACCTTTGTCCTGTTTGTCAGAAATCCCAAAGATGTCTCTTCGACTTATCTTCGCTATCTAGAGAACTCTCTCCGACAGAGTTATGGGTTTGTGGGGGCCCCGATTCGAATATTGGTTCGGAGCAAATGAGTAGGATACAATCTGCTATGGGAAAGCCCAGGTTCTGGTTCGCTCTTCTGTATGTTTGGCTGTTCTGGGCCTTGCCCGATTTTCCTGTTGGAGCCTCAGAGCCGTTGGGTACAGATCTTGAGCGAGGACAGGAAATTTATCAGAAATATTGCATGGAATGTCATGGAGAGAGTGGGCGAGGTGATGGCCCACGAGCACCGTTGCTTGCCCCGCGACCAGGAAATTTAATTTCAGCAGCGACCTCTGCCAAATCCGATGCGGAACTGTTGGGCATTATCACCAACGGCGCGCCTCGAACCGCTATGCGAGGATGGAAAGATGAGTTGACCGAAGAAGATCGACTCAATGTTCTTGCCTTTGTTCGTTCCTTAGTGCGATTTCAGAAACCCTCTCTCACGCCACCACCTCCTGAATAGGATCTCAGATCTCAAATTTCAAATCTCAGATCTTAGGTTCCTGGAATGCCATTGCCAATCTTTTCTTGGTGAGGATGACTTCAGGAGCGCAAGATTAAAATAATGGCAAGTGTAAAAAAATAACGAGTTTCGAACAAGGAATCACGAATATCGAAGGAAAATAAAGACGGGGATCCGGTAAGAATTCAAATGATTGATTCACAGAAATAATAAATTTCTTCCATTTGTGTACTCTTCACTCAGACAGCCCATGAAAAAACGTTCCCCACTTCATGAGTCGAAATTCTTTGTTCGACATTCGATATTTATTTCAAATGGCCAGACCGTTTGGGGTTGGTTTTCTTCACTTCTAACCGGCCGATGCCGGCCAATTCCCTGAAGTATTGGACAAAGGTCCGCATTCCACCTGACGCTTGTCTCCAATCGAAGTATTCGTTCGGTGCGTGATACCCGTGTTCCGGGAGGCTGAGTCCCATGAAAAGGATTGGGACTTTCCAGGCCCGGGTAAGGATCGCAATGGCACCGATAGAGCCTCCTTCTTTTACGTAGACGGGCGACTTCCCGAATCCGGTGTGAACCGATCTCACAAGGGCTTCCGCATACGGCCCGGTGGAAATGCCGCGAAAGGGTTCTAATTTTCCATCATGTTCAATTCGAACGTTCGGATTGATGTGCTTGACGAACCGTTTCAGCAGGATGAAGATCTTTTCGGGTCGTTGATTGGGAACCAGTCGCATACTGACCTTGAGTTCGCCCTTGGGGGGTACGACCGTCTTAACCCCTGATCCCGTGTGACCACCGACAAGGCCATGGATTTCAAACGTGGGCTCCGTCCAGATTCGCTTGATTAATTCACCACGATCTTGTGTCCGAAGAGACCGAAGTTTATACGCCTCTTGAAAACGAGAAACTTGAAACCCGGAAGCCAGAAATCCTTCCAGTTCCGTTTTGCTGGGGGGAATGACTTGATCGTAAAAGCCAGGTATTTTGACTCGGCCGGTTTTTGCGTCAACGCACGCTTGAGCAACTTCGCATAATTCCGCTAAGGGGTTGCGTGCCCCGCCTCCGGTTAACCCGGAGTGAACATCGGTTTCGCCCGTTTGGAGGGTCATGCGTGCTGTAAGCAGGCCCCGCAGTCCGCAAGGAATAGCCGGGCGATCTTTTGCCACCCAGATCGTATCGGAGACCAACACGGAATCCGAACGAGGGACGACCTCAGGCTGCTGAAGGATTTCCGGAAAATTCGGACTTCCGATTTCTTCCTCCAATTCCCACAGGAATCGGATATTCAGGCGGACGCCTTGTTCAATGGCATAGCGAGCCGCAAATAATGCCGACAATGCCGGACCCTTGTCATCTGTTGACCCTCGTCCCCCGTACCGATCGTTTTCTTTGACGAAGGAAAAAGGAGCCTGCTGCCATTCCGGTTCATCAGCAGGCTGGACATCAAGGTGATTGTAGATGGTGAGGCTGGGATAATGATTCCCCACAAACCACCCCCCCGAAACTGCAGGGTAGCCGGATGTTTCGACAATACGGCCTTCAGCCCCCGCCTTTTTGAGCACCTCGACACCTAGGTTAGCCATTTTTCGAATGTCCTTCGCCCGGGAAGGGTCCGAACTTACAGATGGAATTTCAACCATCTGCGCAAGGGTCTTTTCGAAAAGGGAACGGGAGTCCTTAATATAAGATTCCAAAAGGGTGTCAGACGGCATCATCGGCTGATCTTCCAACAAAATGGGCTATTGAGGCTTAAGGGTTCTCGATCCCCAGGAGAAAGTTGGGTATGCGGAACAAAAAATTTTCTTTTCAGTTAGCGGTTTGTCTTTGCTTTAAACCTGAAACTTGAAACCCGAAACTCGTAGTCCTATCCAAAATAGAAAGGAACAGGTGCAAAGCTGACAATAAAGATTCCAAGAGCGCTCCAGGCTATCCAGATCCGTTTCCTCCCAAGCATCGCTTCAGGGTCCACCACCGGTGGATGAGAAATTCCAACCAACCCCGCCAAGGCGACCCAGAGAAGCCAGCCAGGCCATCCGGTTAGTCCCAAATACACCAGAATGGGAATAGCTGATAACGCAATGGCGCGCTGGCGGCTTCCAAAGACGGCAAATGCGACATGCCCTCCGTCTAGCTGACCCAACGGGATCAGATTGATGGCGGTCACGAAAAAACCGAACCAGGCGGCAAAACCAATAGGGTGGAGGATAATATCGTAGGTATCAGGAATTGGCCCAAAGATGATCCAGGCGAAGAACTGAAGGAGCAATGGCTCCCCAAGTTGAAGGCCATATACCCGTTCCCGGGGAATAACTTCAGAAAGGGAAAGCCCAACGACCAGCGCGACAACGGCCGCAAAAAATCCCGCGATAGGCCCGGCCACACCAATATCAAATAGAGCCCGCCGATTCATTATTGGCGTTCGCATTCGAATAATTGCCCCAAAGGTCCCAATGAAATGGGGAGGGCCTGGAATAAATAATGGCAGGGAGGTGGGAACTTTGTGGATCCTTGAAAGAATGTAGTGACCAAATTCATGGGTGACGAGGATGGCTAGCAACGTTCCGGCAAAGGGAAGGCCATGAATGAGGTTTTCAGGATATTTGATAAGAAAATCTAAAGCTCCAAGGCGGATGTCAGGTCTTAATTGATAGGCGCCAGCCCATAGTGTGGTCAGGACGGTAAGGAGAAACAAGCCGAGTGGGAGTCCCCATTGTGAAAAGAAACTGGGAGGCGGAGGAGTCGAAGTATACTTTGGAAACCGCCAATCTTCCCGCGTCTCTGATGAACTTAGTTGATCAGGAGGCCATTGAGGTCCGAAAAAACGATCCGGGGATTCAAACGTCGGTTTTGGAGAAGCCTCACGGTCTGGAGGGTGCGGAGGCAAAGAGGAAGAACGAGAGGATTCGTCTGGAGGGAATTGCTGTGGCGGCTTATACTCCAATGTGGTTTCCTTTACCCTACACCGTGAGGTGAGTCATACGCGGCGAATGCGCATTACGCAAATGGATTATGAATACGTTCCTCTTTGACGGTCGTCGCTGGCCCATGACCTGGCAACAAAATAGCCTCTTGAGAAATCTGGAGGACCACCTCCCGAACAGAGCGTAAGTGACTGGCATACAGTGAGAAGGGATTTGACCGTCCGACTGAACCGGCGAACAAGGTATCCCCGACAAAACACAGTTCTTCCTGTTGCCGTCGCATTCGATAGCAAAAGCCGCCTGGCGTATGACCGGGCGTGGCCAGGCATTCAAGATTGAGGTTTCCCGCACAAATTGTTTCCTGGTCTTTGGGAATCTTCAGGCGATCTCTGGAAGGTTTCCAGGGGAGCAGGTCAAAATCTCCCTCACCCAAATAAACCGGGACTGACCATTCCGCCAGAATTTGATCCAAGCCTCCCGCATGATCTGCATGTCCATGAGTCAAGCAAATAGCTGTGAGCGTTAATTGACGTTGTTGGATCGTGGAAAGCATCTCTTTGGCATTATATCCGGTATCGATCATGATCGTTTCATGGGATGTGGTATCGAAGAGGAGGTACCCTTTGACTGCATATCCACCAATATCTCCCAAGATGGTGATGACGACCGATTGCTCCCTAATCCATTCAGGGGAAGGGTCGGGTTCCCACCCCTTGATGGCGATATCAATGAGAGGCTGGCTTCGCAACCCTAGCGTTGTACCCAAAGCCAGGACCTCGGTTTGGGTCGGAGTGCGCGTCCCTTTTTCTAAGATCTGAATATCTTGTTCGGTGATCTCACTCCGTTGCGCCACGTCCGCCAGGGATTGGCTTTGTCCTAACCGCGCTTTCTTTATGATGTCACAAAAATCGTCTTCCAAACTCATGGTTACTTTCCTTTCAGGGGCAAAGCAGACACCGTTTCAAGTTGCAATTTCCACGAGTGGAGACGCTGTCTTTTTCAACCTGAAACCCGGAACCTGAAACTTGAAACTCTTGGAGGGGATTTGCTTCCCCATAATGAAACAAGCATTCCTCACAGATGTTCCCTCCATGCGGTGACCATGGCGGGATCGACGTCAATAAGAATAACACGATTCAGGGATCGGGGGGCAAAAGCCCTGATTTCCTTGATCATTCTCACCGCGGCATCGGCAGGCATGATTCCTCCTATGCCGGTCCCCATGCCGGGAATCGCTAGCGAGGAAAAGCCTTGTCCATCAGCGATGGTCAGGGCCGCTCGGGTGGCTTTTCCCACATTGTCAGCCGGAATTCGCATAGCCGGTTTTGGCATGGTCGGAGCATGGATAATGCCTTGAAACAGGGTCTGTCCACCGGATGTCACGACGGCATGACCAACCGGTATTGGGGCTTGGTCCATCGCTTCTTTTTCCACCTCCGAGCCGGCAACTCGACGAATGACCCCAGCAACACCCCCTCCCATGGCGCCAGAACTGTTGGCGGCATTCACAATCGCCTGCGCGTCCACCTCAAGAATGCTGCCCTGGATCACCAAAATCTGAAGGGTTATTTGGCTCATTGGCTGAATTCCTCAAAATCAATCTTCGCAATCCCGGATGATCAACAATGATAATTTTCTCCCTGGCCGAAATCTAGCGATAATCATACGGGGAAAATGGCCCTTATGCCAAAAAAAGGAAATAATTTGATCTCCCTGGAATCATTCTCTCCAAAAGGATGTCAAAAAGTAAGAGAGGCCTGTCTTTTTACCTGAAACTTGAAACCTGAAACATGAAACGGATTGGATCTTCATTTTCTCACAAACTTTGGTGTTGTGAAGCGGGGAATAATAGGATATGTTCAAAAAGCTGATTCATACCGTTTCAAGTTCAGGTCTCAGGGATTCAAGACCTTTTTACATTGAATTTTCCCATTGAGGACCGCGTTGACAGTCAAAATTGCCACATGGAACGTCAATTCTATCAAGGTGCGCATCCCCCACCTGGTGGATTGGGTGAAAGAGGCTCAACCTGATATTGTGTTACTCCAGGAATTGAAGGTGCTCGACCAGCATTTTCCTCGAATGGCCATTGACGAATTGGGATACAACATGGTGATAGTTGGTCAAAAAACCTATAACGGGGTGGCGATTCTCTCGAAAAAGCCTATTGAGGTTGAGCATGCCTGCCTCCCGGGCGATTGCTCAGATGAGCAGGCGCGGTATGTGGAAGCCGTGATTGGGAGTTTTCGAGTGGCGTCGATTTACTTGCCAAATGGCAACCCGGTTGGAACAGAAAAGTTCTCTTACAAATTGAATTGGCTGGATCGGTTGATTCGCCACACGCAAACCTTATTGTCCTATGAGGAACCGCTTGTCCTGGGAGGGGATTTCAATGTCTGCCCCTCTGATGAGGATGTGTATGACCCAGCGGGGTTTGCCGATGATGCCTTGTGTCGACCGGAATCGCGGGCCCGTTTCCGTTCACTTTGTCATCTAGGCCTGACAGATGCCATTCGTGCCTTTCATCCCCATCCGCATGTGTATACCTATTGGGATTACCAAGCCGGCCGTTGGAACCGGGATGAGGGATTACGGATCGATCATCTGCTCCTCTCGCCACAAGCTGCCGATCGCCTTATTGCGTCCGGCATTGATAGGGGTCCACGAGGGATGGACAAGCCCTCTGATCATACACCTGTGTGGTGCCAATTCGAATCATCATGAATGACGATACAACGCATGGTATGCGTGGTACCTTATGACTCAGCGCATTCTGGCCTTTGATTTCGACGGAACCATTGCAGAGGAAGGCCAAGTTCCGATTGAGATTATTGAGGTATTTCGACAAGCGCATTTGCAATCCCACGCGCTGTTCCTTGCGACCGGCCGTCTGTTTAGACAGGCAGACATTGGAGGCATTCTTCCTTATCTCACGGGAATTGTGTGGGAAAATGGTGCCGTGTTGGAACATCTTTCGACCGAACAGGTGTCGCTCCCATTCGGGACCCTTCCCGAACTCTTGGTGAAAGACCTAGAGCAAACGGGTATCGAAATGTTGACGGGAATGGCCATCGCCGCTACCTGGGCGCAACATGAAAGTCTTGTCAAGCAGGTATCGGACCGGCACAATTACTGCCCGACTTTAGATTGGAATAAATTGGCATTGATGATTTTACCCACGGGCGCCAACAAAGGCTCTGGACTCAGACGGCTCCTTGAGCAATGTCATTGTTCATCAGGAACGGTTATGGCATTTGGCGACGGTGAAAACGATCAATCGTTGCTGGCCATCGCTGACACGGCTGTCGCGGTTCAGGATGCGGTCCCCAGGCTTCAGGAAATAGCCCACGTGGTGACGAAAAGCCCCGGGCCTTCGGGCGTGGTCGAAATTCTTCAAGATCTATTAGGTGAAGCCAACGTTGAATAACCCCCTTCAAATTTCGTTCTTGACATTTTTCATGCGGATAGAAAAAATGATGAAACTGGTCCAGTCAGGCAATATCCACTTCAGGCAGCCGAATCCGGGAAAAAATGGCAACAATTAAATTCGGGACCTCAGGTTGGCGGGCCATTCTTGCCGAAGAGTTTACGATTCGAAACCTTCGGATTGTGTGCCAGGGTATTGCACAATACCTGCGTCAAGAAAAAATTGGCCAGCGGGGAATCATCATTGGTTACGATACCCGGTTCATGGGTGAGCGGTTTGCCCGGGTGGCCGCTGAAGTGTTTGCAGCCCATGGGATCCCCTCAATGATCTGCGATCGTGATACTCCCACTCCGACAATTGCCTTCCATGTTCTTCATCATCAGTTAGCCGGGGGCATTAACATTTCGGCCAGCCATAATCCACCGGAATATAATGGGATCAAATTTACTCCCGCCTGGGGTGGTCCGGCCCTTCCGGAAACGACCCAGGCCATTGAACAACGGATCAAACCTCTCCTTCATGGCCAATTCATCAAGTGGTTGCCCTGGGAACGGGCGAAAGCTGAAGGCCTCGTGCGGTTTTTTGATCCGAAGCCGGAATATTTGGCGGGATTGGAAGCTCATATCGATCGCGACCCTATTCGGCACAGCGGTCTTCGTGTGGTCATGGATCCCTTGTATGGAACGGCCCGTGATTACTTAGATCATTTTCTTCGCGAATCTGGAGCCAAACTGGCAGTACTGCACCATTGGAGAGATCCATATTTTGGCGGTTTGCGACCTGAGCCGACTCCTGAAACCCTTGCAGATCTTCAAGCGACGGTAAAAAGTAAAGAAGCCCACTTGGGCTTGGCGACGGATGGAGACGGTGACAGGTTTGGGGTCATCGATCAGGATGGCACGATCATTGATCCAAACTATATCCTGGCCCTCTTGTTGGACTATCTGGTACAGAGCCGGAAATGGACCGGTGGAGTGGCCCGATCGGTCGCGACCACGCACCTTATTGATGCCGTCGCGAATTTCCATGGATTAACCGTACATGAAACCCCGGTGGGATTTAAATTCATTGGAGAATTGTTGGCGAAAGGGAAAGTGGTTCTCGGTGGAGAAGAGAGTGCAGGGATGTCCATTACCGGCCATGTCCCCGAAAAGGATGGGATTCTTGCCTGTGCGCTGGTCACCGAAATGGTGGCGAGCACTGGCAAAACCGTACGCGAGTTACTCGATGAGCTTTTTCAGAAGGTAGGTCCGATCTACACCAAACGAGAGGATGTGACGGTCCATGACAAGATGAGGGAACGCCTTGACGCCGTTCTCGCCCATCCCCCAGACTCATTTGCCGGATCGCAGGTCGTCCAGGTGAACCAATCAGATGGTTGCAAAATCCTGATGGATGACGGGAGCTGGTTCTTGCTCAGGCCTTCCGGTACCGAACCCATTGTTCGGTGTTATGGTGAAGCCAAAATGCCTGAGCGGTTGCAAGAGATTATGCAGGCCGGCCGTGCCCTTTTAATAGGATAAAATCCCCCTCTGGTTTTTCCAAAAGACCGAGTAATCTTTCTCCTGCATTCGTTCCAAGGGTACTCTGTCTCGTTGACAAAACCCCTGTCATTCTATCCCTGTTGATGAAGGTATCACCGGCTCCACGGGGATCTCCTTGGAAGCACGTTTTTCCTGCATTTTTCGTAGCTCTGTCTCAATGGCGTGAAATGCCGCGCGAATGGCTTCTTCAAAAGTTTTTGATCCCTTTCTGGCGGTAAGGGTATGCCGGCGTGGAACGGTGATGACCACGAGGGCTTCTGCAATATCGCTTCCTTTTTTATGGTGGGCGTTTTTGGTGAGGGTCACTCGAGCGTGAGTCAGGTGCAGCGAATCGGTTTCTAATGCGGCAACTCGTTTTTCAATCTCTTCTTTCCATCGGGGAGTCATTCCTACATTGCGACTTTCGATTTTCAAATCCATTTTGCCTCCTTTTGGTTGACAAACGCCAGTAGCCCGTTGGAAAACTCAATATGTCAAACATCTTGAATGATTCGGCCCACCCCCCCCCACCAGGCCTGCAGACTCGAAGCCTATTAATCTTAACCCTGAAATGGTTCGAGCGTGGATTCCTTAATCGAATCATCCCCTTTTGATGATTTGTAATGATCATGGGGCCAGCAAGACTATATATCAATACTAGTCTACCAAATGCCATGGCCAAGAAAAATGCTAAGATGAATAAAGTCTGATTTCAGCCTGAAAAGGAGTTACGGTATGTCACTCAATAGGAGAGATGTATTGAAGGTCGGCCTCGCCGTCGGACTGGGAATCCTTGCGAAAACCTCTGGCCTGCTTCCGGTCTTGGCTAAAGAATCCCAAAGCCGGTTTGAAGTTACCAAAACAGAAGACGAGTGGCGGGCTCTTCTGACCCCTATGCAATACCGGGTGTTGCGCCAGGAAGCGACTGAGCCTCCCTTTTCCAATGCCTATCATAATTACAAGGGGAAAGGGCGGTACCATTGCGTCGGATGCGACCTCCCGTTGTTTGCTTCAGAAACCAAGTATGACAGCCAAACGGGATGGCCAAGTTTTTGGCAGCCGATTTCGGATTCTGCCGTTGGAACGAAGACCGATTGGAAGCTGGTTTACCCCCGAACCGAAGTTCATTGTGCCCGCTGTGGTGGACATCTTGGTCATATCTTCAAAGACGGTCCGGAACCAACCGGTCTCCGCTACTGCATCAACTCGGCGGCGTTGAAATTCGTCCCTGCGTAAAAGCGAAGCGCTCCGTCGCCATAGCGGCTTGGGCGCGTCGGCGACCGATTTCAGCCTTCGTAGCCAATGGCGAACTTCGGCGAAGGAGGCCAGGCGGGTGTAGACTGTTCATTATCGAACCGCTGGTTCCGGGGCTACTGGGTTTGACGTTGGAAGTGTTGGCGTATGAGCGCCTCCACGGCAGGAAAATGCCGATCGGGAAGATTTCGCAAACGCTTGCGGGAGTCTGCGATGGCATCATCAACGGACTGATATTGTTTTGTCGACGACATGAGATTGTTGTAGTATTCTCGAAGCCGTCCTTCGACGATCTTTACCAACGAGGTTGTCCCTGCCAACGTTTCTGCCGCGGCTGCAATGTTCTCTTGATGGTCCACCAGGGCCTGAAACCCCATTCCCTTTAACCGCTGCGTGACGGTTCCACGATCCCAATTTAAGGCTTTGGCCGTTGCCTGCATGTCAAATTTGTGTCGACGAAGGCAGGAAAGAATATAGAAATCTTCATGGGACCCCATTCCCTCAATCCCACCAGGCGGGAAATTGGTGACGTCCGAAGAGGTCTGTACATGCACCAATGGTTGTACCGTTTTCAATCGAAGGGCTTCTTCATCAAGCAGGGGTCCCTCACTCAGCGCGACGGCCTGAATGATCGTCTGACGGAGTTCTCGAATATTGCCCGGCCACGAATAGGTTTGGATGGCTTCCAAAGCGCCTTGGGTAAATTGTAACGGTCTCTGCGGGTGTCCCTCAGACAATTCCTCTAGAAAATGATGGGCGAGCAGGGTCAGGTCTTCCCGTCCTCGTTCACGGAGCGGCGGCAGTCTTAGCACAATGCTTCGCAAACGATAATACAAATCTTCTCGGTAGCGCCCCTTTTTGACTTCTTGAGGAAGGTCGAGATTGGTGGCGGTCACAAACCTGACATCTACCATGGTAGGACTGGACTGTCCGACCCGGTAGAAAGAACCCTCCTCCAGCACCCGAAGCAACTTAGCTTGTAAGGAGAGAGGAAGTTCGCCCACTTCATCGAGGAACAAGGTTCCGCCATCGGCGGTTTCGAGAAATCCTTGGCGACCGACGGCTCCCGTATAGGCCCCCTTCACACTCCCGAACAATTCACTTTCAAATAACTCAGGACGAATAGCGGCAATATTGATGGAGATAAATTGACCTCTCGACCGTTGGCTCAGATGATGAGTCGCATGGGCAAACAATTCTTTTCCGGTTCCGGTTTCCCCGAGCAACAATATTGGATTATTGGTGTTCGCGGCTTTTTTTAAGTCCTGAAAGACTTTCAACACGGCCGGCGAACAGGTGAAGATACCCAAAGATTCGCATTCTTCGCGAAGCGGCTCTAACTCGTCATTGAGAAGGGATTGAGATGGTGTGACGCGAGGAGGCGCATTCTTTTGAAGATGGTCCAATTGGGTTTGAAGGGTCTGCAGATTCTGGCGAGTCGTCTCCACTTCTTGTTGTGCCATGTGAAGTCGGTTCTGGTGACTTTCAGCCGATGCCGCGACCTCTTCGTACTTTTGGGATGATTGTTGTGCAAGTTCTCTTGCCCGTGTGACTTCATCATTCAAACGTTTTGCCAGACGTTCTTTTGTAATCAGCTGTTCTTGATTCTTTGCCAGCTGGGCACTCACGCGTCGGATTTGACCTTCAACTCGAGTCCGGCCCTGATACAAACCCCACGAAACCGTTCCCAGAAAGGCCACTGATGAAGCGACCAGAGGCCCCACTAAGGGCAAAAACTCGTTCAGGGTTCGAAAGGACAATTGAGAGAGGCCCCAAAAGGTCAAAAAAACGAGGGCGCCGCTCACCCATCCCCACACACCGGGGAATCGTAAGGGGATCCAAGCCATCAGGAGGGCCATGACAAAAGACAGGCCGAGCCTTTGCTCCCATGAAATTGTGCTGATCCAGGAATGGGAAAGCACGCTGTGGAGAAGAGTGGCATGAAGGAACCCCACAGGGGCAGCTGTTTCCACAGGAGTGGGCAGTGCGGATGTAGGCGAGCCAATCGGTAGCAGCATCACATACTTGTTTTTGAACAGTACGGAAAGCCGAGAATAATCGCGGGCGCCTATCAGCTCCCAGATCTCCTGAAACGCGTGCGTTGGAAACGTTTGGTCGGTCCATCGTCCGACGAATGGGAGCAGTCCGTCCCCAAACTCCCCGGACTCTATTCCTGTTGTGGACCGGGGAAGCATGGCCATCCCAAAAGGGAGGTTGATAGAACCCTCTTTCAACCCCTTCAAGGGGATTCGTCGGAAGACGCCATCCTCGTCGGTTTCAAGATCAAGAACACCAATTCTGCTGGCTTCGCTGGCCAGGGCATCGGGTACGGAAAAAGGATAGACGACGTTGCCTGCCTGTCTGGTCGCTTCAATTAACCTGACCAAACCCGCGAGATCCCCGCACTCCGGAGATGTCGGAATATCTAACCGAAGAGCGGGAGCGATAACCTTGGCTTGAGCTTGATTGAGGGCAGATATGCTTTGAGCCAAAATAGCAGTGTTCCAACGACCGGGTCCGCAGGACGCTGGTCCATGTTCCTCAACGGTCACCAGGGTAATTGGAGAATCGGCTTTCTGCTGGAAAGACCGTTGGCCCATTTGCCAATCGTAGATCCAAATATCTCCGGTTGGGAACAGTAGTGAAATACCCAATCCGACGACAGTTCCTATAGTCCCCAATAGCAACACTGGGAGCCATGAATGAAAAATCCTGATTTTGGAGATTTTCATTTGTAGTACCACTCACACACTACGGGACCAAACATCCAAGGTGCAGACAGGTTGGGCCTCTTTAAAATACCAATTGGCAAAGTCAGGCAGCACCTGCCTGCACGTTAAAGCGGCTTTGGCTCGTCGGCGACCGCTTTCACCCTTCATAGCCAATGACGAACTTCTGCGAAGGAGGCCCGGCGGAGGCAGGTGAAATACGGCAGCGACGAAACCAGGGTTGATACGACCCACCGTCCCCTTTGATTAATAGCAGGCCTCAAGGGCCGTTTGCACTGACCCGGAATGTTCGACAATCTGTCGACGAACGAGGTCCTCTAAAAATCGACAGGATCGATAGTTGTTCTCCTGGGCGGTCTGGATGAAATATTCCAAGATGTTCGGATCCTCAGGGTTCAATGTCACTTCATGACCTTGAAGATAAAGGACCTCCAATTCTTTCTGAGCCGCTTCGTCGAGGGCCAAGGCTTTTTGAATGAGAATCGGGACCGCATTCCTTCCAAATTGGAGGGAATTGAGTGTTGGTTCAATACTGTTTTTTGAAGGATGTCCGTTGGGGCCGGGCATAGGCTCCCCCATGGATTGGCGAATCAACCTAAACCCCTTTTCAATTTCGTTGAGTTCCGTGGACGGTCCGTCTACACGAAACATGCGTCGCCGGAGGTACGAAAGCCGGTCTCGTGCTTCCATAGCGGCTTCCGGAGCGGAAACGTGAGAGGCGGCCCGGAACCACCAGACCATGGCTTGAGGCAAATCTTGCATGACACCGCTCCCATTGGCATACATCGAGCCCAGAAGCGTTTGGGCCTCTACCATTCCATCTTCCGCTGCGGCTTGAAGGGGGCCAATGGCTTCAGCAGGGCGATTTTGAGCTCGAAGGGTCACACCCAACCGATAGTGGGCATCTGAAAAACTTGGTTCGAGTCGTACCGCCTCTCTATAAGCGTTGATCGCGTTCGAGGCATTTCCAAGCTGTGAATGCACTTTCCCCAAATTGAAATACGCATGGGCCCACGATGGCTCAAGAGCGATGGTTCTTTCAAACGCGACCATGGCACCCCTCCAATCCCTGATCGATTCGCGTGCGGCACCAAGATGGTAATGAGCCTCAGCCCACTGAGGTCGATACGCCAAGGATTGTTTGAATTCGGGGATCGCCCCATGGGGGTCACCTAATAGGGAAAGCACGAGCCCTAGGTTGAAATGAAGGAGGGCGGACTCGGAAGGTGTCGGAAAAGTCTGCAAGGCTTGGCGCCATTCGCTGACCGCACGGCCCCATTGACCAAGTCTACTCCATAAAACTCCCTGAAGCATCCGGGCCTGGGAAAATTCCGGTCGTATTCGAACGACTGTTTGAAGATGTTCAAGAGCGGAATCCACATTTCCCTCAGACATGAGGACGAGGCTCAGATTGAAATGGGCGGTTGCAAGCTGAGGCTCGAGAGCGATGGCCTGACGACCGTAATCTTTCGCTTCAGCCAGATCCCCTCTTAGGTATCGGATCAACCCAAGGCTTGAAAAGGCGTTCGCGTGGTCGGGTCGAAAAGCGAGAGTCGTACGCCAGGATTGTTCGGCCAGGTCCAACTCTCTCATTTCATAATATGCTACTCCCAACTGATAGTGTGCTTCCGGCCAATCGGGATTCCATGACAGCGCATGAATGAACTTCACGACAGCTTGTTGAGCATTCCTGAGAGACAAATATGCGAGCCCTAAGGCAAAGTGTGCTTCTGCCAGATCAGGTTGTATATTCACCGCCTTCTGCCATTCACCCATCGCGAGTGTGAGTTTTCCTTCCCGAACAAGAAAAATCCCATAGTTGTAGGAAACCAGGGCTGAAAGATGGTAACGAATGGGTTCTCCCGAGGGGTCAAGTCGTTGAGCCTGCGACCAGGCCGCAATCGCACCCGAGAGATCGCCATATTTGGCCAAGGAGACCCCCAGGTTGTGATAGGCGTCCGCATACCCGGTACGCAAACGGGCGGCTTCGCGGAATTCATCAATGGCCACTTCCAGCTCGCCACTTAAATAAAAATCAATACCCAAACGAAGATGATCCTGAGCGGGGTCACGGACTTCCATCGAATCGGTTAATCCCGTTTGTGCATAGGAAGTTGAGGCACAGGGCCAAGCGATTAACCCCGTAAAGGGAAACAGCATAAAAATCATCAAAATCAATTTTCGAGGAGAAAAAGACATGAAATGGATCATCTTTCTACTTGTAAACCGGGAAACTGGTTATGTTTGCTCTCCTTGGGGAGAAACAGGGTATAGAATCATTGTTCTTTAGTATATCTCATTCCGGAAAAGTGAGGGAATTGTAGTTTGACTGCCACAATGATTTATCTCGCCATCCCCTCCAGTCTGGTCAAGCTCCTTTGTCGTTGCTGTTTCACGCTGGCCGATCACGGGTGGATCCGTGGCCGCCGAATAAAGCCAATTGGCCTATTTTTGTGTTATGTTACTTTCGGTCTTGCGATGACCACACACAGCATCAATTGCTGGAATGCGCTTACCTGCCCGTTTTGATGGAAATCCTAATCTAATCATTCCCAACACTTCGAGACCGAGGAGGCAGATATTTATGGGTAACCCACAAATCCAGAACCAAACTCAAAGAGGGACACATGAAAAGTGGAACTCTCCATCTCTCATGCGAATGGGACTGGTTTTCATTTTGTTATTTTGGGTGGGCGCAATAGGTTCGGCCTTGGCTGCCGAAAGCCCTGTAAAGACTCAGCTCAATCAGCCGCCGCCAGCCTTTTTAAAATTAAGTCTCGATGATGCGTTAGCCCTCTTTTTGAAGAAAAACCTGGACCTCCTCGTTGTGAAGTATGGAATTGATGCGGCCAAAGGCCGGCAGATCACGGCTGGTTTATTTCCAAATCCTACTCTTTCAATCAATACGCTCACTGCCTATACACAGAAATGTACCTTGGAACGATGTGGAGGTATTATGCCGGTCCTGACTCAACTGTTTGAGGTGGCTGGCAAGCGAGGTTTCCGGGTTGAAAGTGCGGGATATGGGACCAAATCCTCTGAGGCCATGTTCGAGGACACGGTCCGTAAACTCCGGTTTGCTGTGAAAGATGCGTATTATCGGATTCAGGTTGGACGTGAGCATCTTAAGGTTGATAAGAAAATGTTTGATCGGATTTCACTTGTCTTGAAAGGAAAATTCATGCCGAATATGCATGAGTTGGATAACCGCGAGAGAATTCGGTTTCGGATCGAAGCTGTCCAAGCTCAAGCGCAAGTGATACATGACATTCAGGATATTGATGCGGCCACCGCTGATCTGCGGGTTCTGCTCGGCCTTAACCCGCTCACCGAATTGGAGCTGACCACGCCATTGGAATACCACCGAGTGGACCCCCACCAACCACACTTGCTCAAACTGGCAGAGAATCGGCCCGATATTGTCGCCAAACGTTTGATTTTCTCTAAACGAAAGGCGGAATTTCGATTGGCAAAATCCATTGCGATTCCGGACGTCACCGTTGATCTCGGTTATTTGGTCCAGGGTCCGATGGGGCCCGATAATCAACAACAATGGACATTTAACGTGGGAATTCCGCTTCCCATATTCGACCAGAATCAGGGAGGGATCATGGTGGCCAACGCCGATCTCCTGGCAGCTCAGGCTGACTTACAAAAAACTTTTAATGACTTGTATGTGGAAGTCGACACGGCGTACCGTCGAATGGTTCAGAGCCGCAATCTGGTGGAAGCGTATCGTGTTGGAATTCTGGAGGAGTCTGAGTCACTTGTCAGGTCCATGCGGGAGGCGTATGCGAAAGAGGACGTGTCCTTTCTCGATATGCTGGATGCCGGTCGTACCAATGCCAATCTTCAAGAAGATTACCTCGAGGTTTTATTTGCCTATCAACGGGATGTGTTGCTTTTGGAAAATGCCGTTGGTCAAGATATCCAATAACGGCTATTTCACCACCCCCCCCCTTCTCTTGGTGGCCGGTTGACTCTTTCTTCCTCCTTCCAGTGGATCTCCCTCTTTTGGGGGGGGCACCATCGATTCCTCAGGTCTTTGGTGCGAGGTACTGTCAATCTCTGGGTGCGAAAGATCCTCGGTAGGGTCCAAAGTTCTCCCGCTATCCCTTTTCGATTCAGGTACGTTCCCAGCCGGGCTTGAACTGACTCTCCCGGAGCGACTTTCACCCGGTGGCTTGGAAGATGGTCGCTGAACAAAATATCGGTGAGAGTAAATGGAGAGTTCACCCACCTGCTCTATTGCCAGTGTCGCCGAAAGTTCCTCTATTGTACCAAGGGGCTGTTTAATCCAGGAGGGGGTTGTTAAGGTCGCCAGGGTTGGTCCAACCGAAATAAAGACTATTCCCATCATCGCGGTGGCTGTCAGCACAGTCTTAATCATTTTTGCTTCCTCCCCTCGGTTATTCTTAACCACATATCCCTTGGGATATTATATACATTACTTCTTTCTTCAAAAATAATAAAATCGGCCAGATCAGGAAGGCAAACCCGACAATTCCTATAAATTAAGGAGTATTCTCACTAGCCCAACATAACTATTTTGGTGCTAAAATGGCTCTTCCGGTAAACGGTCATGACGGGCAATTATTTGAGAAGTTCACAACCCTACTAGGAGGAACACCCCCAATGTTGTCACACAAAAAGAATCTGTCTCAACTTGCTCAAGTTGAGCAAATGCATGCGCCAACTTATGGATCGCGCTATTCCACTGAGCCCATCCCCAAATACGAGATGCCCGAGCGGGGCATACCGGCTGAGGTGGCCTATCAGCTTATCCATGATGAATTACGTCTTGATGGCAATGCGGCCTTGAATTTAGCCTCATTTGTGACCACCTGGATGGACGAGGAAGCCCAGCGCCTCATGAGTGAGACATTCGACAAAAATTATATCGACCAGGATGAGTACCCACAGACCACCGAAATTCAGAATCGGTGCGTCAATATGCTGGCCCGGCTCTTTCATGCTCCGGAACATGAAGGGGCGATGGGAACGGGGACGGTCGGGTCATCCGAAGCCATCCATCTGGCCGGTCTTGCGCTCAAATGGAAATGGCGACAACGACAACAGGCTAAAGGAAAGCCTATTGACCGACCGAATATTGTAATGGGAGAAAATGTGCAGGTCTGCTGGGAGAAGTTTGCGCGTTACTTTGAAGTGGAACCTCGAATGGTTCCCTTAACGCCTAAACGATTCGTGCTGGGGGTGCCGGAGGCATTGGAGCGGGTCGATGAAAACACGATTGCCGTCGTGGGAATACTCGGTAGTACGTATAATGGGGAATATGAACCCATAGAAGAGCTGAATAAGGCTCTTATGGATTTGAATGGGAAAACAGGTTGGGAGGTGCCTATTCATGTGGATGCCGCGAGTGGAGGCTTTGTCGCGCCATTCACAAATCCAAGCTTGAAATGGGATTTTCGACTCCCATTGGTTAAATCGATCAACGTCAGCGGACACAAATATGGATTAGTCTATCCCGGCGTGGGATGGATCATTTGGCGGGATCGGGCCGAACTTCCCGAAGAGCTGGTGTTTCATGTGAACTACCTGGGCGGCGACCAACCAACTTTTAATTTGAATTTCTCCAAAGGTGCAAACCAGATTCTGGGGCAGTATTATAATTTCTTGCGCCTAGGCCAAGCCGGCTATCGGCAGATCATGGAGGCGTTACAAGTCAACGCGGCCTATCTGACCGATGAAATTGAGCGTCTGGGGCGTTTCGCAGTGTTGAGCAAACGGGGACACTTACCGGTCGTGACCTTGGCGCTCAAGAAGAAGGCTGCCTTTACGGTGTTCGACCTTTCTGCCAAACTCCGGGAGCGGGGGTGGATTGTCCCCGCCTATACCATGGCCCCTAATGCCCAGGATGTTGCCGTGTTGCGAATCGTCGTCCGTGAGGGGTTGAGCCGGGATATGGCTGATCTGTTAATCAATGACCTGCAGAACGCTGTTGTCGAATTCGACAAGCATGCGGCTCCTCCACGTACCCGAAAGAAAAGAAAAACTCAGGGGGTCTGTTGAGAATCTTTCATTCTATCGTCAGTCGGGCCCGCCCACCGTTCGGGGTGGGAATGGTTCAAAGAGATCATAATATCAAAAATGTTACCAGCTGGTGTGGCCCTAGACGGTGATTCGTGATGCAATTCACTGCTCATAATCAGGTCACGCTCCCTTCTTTTATGTATGGGACTGCATGGAAGAAAGACGCCACCGCCGGCTTGGTTCAATTAGCGGTGTCGTCCGGCTTTAGAGCCATTGACACGGCCAACCAGCTCATCCACTACCAGGAGGCACTTGTCGGCGAGGCCCTCCAGGCTCTCGCAAACAAAGGAATCAACCGGGAGTCATTATTTCTGCAAACTAAATTCACTCCCGCAAACGGTCAAGATCATCGAACCCCCTATGATCCCTCTGCCGCTTTGACCAAGCAAGTCCGGCAGTCTTTTGAGAGTTCCTTGAACCATCTCCAGACGGAGTATGTTGATTCCTATATCCTGCACGGACCCTATTCTCGATATGGACTTGGGAAGGCAGACTGGGAAGTGTGGGAAGCGATGGAAGTGATTAATCAGACAGGGAAAACCAAAATGATTGGGGTGAGTAATGTGACGGCAACCCAACTCACTCTGTTGTGTGAACAAGCGAACATCAAACCGATGGTAGTCCAAAACCGATGCTATGCGGTCCTTGGTTGGGATAAGGAAGTGAGGGAGATTTGCCAGGCCCATGGCATTATCTATCAAGGGTTTTCGCTGTTAACCGCAAACCGGGAGGTTTTGAGTGATCCGGAAATTTGGGAAATAGCGAAACGTCTGGGAACCGGCCCTGCGCAGGTCATCTTCCGATTTGCACAGCAAATCGGGATGCTCCCATTGACCGGGACCAGGAGTGAACAACATATGAAAGAAGATCTAGAAATTGAACAATTCGAACTCTCCCCAACCGAAGTCACCCGTATTGAAATGATCGCCGTCTGAACGCACCACTCAATTTTCCCTGCTCTGAATTCAGCATGACATTGAAATACTGGGTATCGTTCCTCATCTTTATCGTTGTGATCGGATCGGGGTTTGCTGCGCCAGCCGACACCAAACCCGATGTGATGCTTGCGGAGGTCTACCGTCAGGGGGTAGAGGTCGGTCAGTACTGGATTAGTGAAAAATTCGACGGAGTCCGTGCCCGGTGGGATGGAAGCCAATTGGTCTCACGGGGCGGCAACGTGTTTGCGGCCCCGCCTTGGTTTACCACTGATTTTCCAACCATGCCGTTGGATGGGGAGTTATGGGTGGGCCGGGGACGCTATGAGGAGGTGTCCTCTATTGTGAGAAGAGCCCTCCCCCATGAAGGCTGGCGGCAAATACATTTCCTGGTGTTTGATTTGCCAGAACACGGCGGATCGTTTGATCAACGAGTTGTTGCAATGAGACGGTTGGCAGCACAGGTTGAGTCTCCCTTTCTCACGGTTGTTGAACAACACAGCCTAGCAAGTGAAGAGGCCTTAATGATTCGTTTGCAAGCCGTCATGGACAAAGGTGGGGAGGGTCTCATCCTGCACCGAAAGACAGCACGGTATAAAAGTGGCCGAAGTCACGATCTGCTCAAATTGAAGCCGTTTACCGATGCGGAGGCCACGGTCATTGGGTACCGCCCTGGCCAAGGCAAATTTGCGGGTCAGGTCGGCTCACTGAAAGTACGCACGGATCAAGGTATGGTTTTGTATATCGGCAGTGGGTTAAGCCACGAACAAAGGCGCCATCCACCCCCCTTGCAAAGCCGGATCACTTTTCGGTACCAAGGCCTGACGAAAAACGGAATCCCTAGATTCCCAGTCTTTCTGCGTATTCGCGATGAGGAACCCGAGTAACCAGGCCCCATAGATGGATTCGAGCTCCCTCTGTAGTTGCAGCATCTCATGCTGCTCTCTGGCGGGCATCATGAGTTGGAATGACTCCATCCAAGGAGACGAGCGTTATCTGGGTTAGAGACTCCGTTTCTCTTGTGAGGTGGGAATTCATTTTGGTGCTCTGAAAGGAGGCATCATGAGGTGGTGCCATTACTAAAAATTAGGCCAGGTCTGGCCTAGGTGATGTCAGTAAAGGCCTTAACTTGATGGGATGAGCAGAATCGGCCGCGTGGATCTTTAGAAACCTACCTTGGGAAACGGGGATTCAGGAATGGACCTGGTGCAGGGTTAAGGGCTGGACGACCCTTAATAGATCCCAGCGTGACGGGAAAATATCGAAAAGAAGGTAGACTCACGAAAAAAAACTTTCACGCTTCTACTCCCTTCCGCGGGTGTATGGTGACGACGATGGATTTCGAAGTAGGGGTGTTGCTTTTGTCTGCTACGCTGTCAATCGGAATGAGTACGTTTGCTTCAGGGAAATAGGTGGCGACACAACTGGATGGGATTGGATATGGGACCACAAGGAACTGGGGAGCTATTCTGGTTTGGCCTTCAAAATGACTCATGATATCCACCAGGGCTCCTTGCTTCAAAGACTGCTGGTTCATATCTTCCCTGTTCATGAACACCACCCGCCGGCCTGATTTGAGACCACGGTAGCGGTCATCCAATCCATAAATCGTCGTGTTGTATTGATCATGACTTCGAATGGTCATCATGAGAAATTGGTTGCCTTCCAGGGGTATGGACCCAAGCGGGTGGATGGTGAATTGAGCCTTGCCTGTTGAAGTCGGAAATTTTCGTTGGTCCCGGACCGGATTGGGAAGGTAAAAGCCCCCCGGTTTCCGTGCGCGTTCATTGTAGTTGTCAAATCCCGGAATGACGTTTGAGATGAGGTTTCGTATTTCATCATAATTCATAATGAGTTGATCCCAAGGAATGTGATCCCATGGGTCTGGGCTCTTTTTGAAGGTGGCTTTGGCCAGACCGCCAACGATGTTGACCTCGCTTTTGAGATGGGAAGACACTGGGGTTAAGGTTCCCTGGGAGGATTGGACAATTCCCATGGTATTTTCCGTGGTGACAAATTGCGGTTGGTCGTGTTGGACATCTTTGTCTGTTCGAGCCAAAGATGGAAGAATGAGGGCTTCGTGACCAGTCACAAGATGGGCACGGTTGAGATTGGTAGAAATGTGAACGGTCAACCGGCATTGGGCCAACGCTTCAGCGGTATACGCCGTATCCGGAGTGGCCGACAAGAAGTTTCCGCCGAGGGCGATAAACACTTTGGCTTGTCCGGCATGCATCGCTTTAATGGCATTGACGGCGTCATACCCGGGCCGTCTTGATGGTTGAAATTGAAATTCCCGACCCAGCTCATTCAAAAACTGAGGATCGGGGTTTTCGGTAATTCCCATCGTGCGATCACCCTGCACATTGCTGTGTCCCCTGACGGGGCAGGCTCCCGCTCCTTGTTTACCGATGTTCCCTCGCAGAAGAAGGAAATTGATAATCTCCTGAACATTGGCCACCGCGTTTTTATGCTGCGTCATGCCCATGGCCCAGGTGCAAATGAGGGACTTCGCGCGCATGACCACATCCGCGGCTTCCTGCATCGCCTCTCGATTGATTCCACTCCCCTGTTCAATTTCCTCCCACGGCATCCTTCGTAAGGCATCGGAAAATGGTTCGAACCCTTCGGTGTACTGTCGAATAAATGGGGAATCCAGGACGGTTCCCGGGTTCTGATCTTCCCGAAGGATGAGCTCCTTCATGATGCCCTTCAGGAGAGGCACATCCCCATTGATTTTCACTTGGAGAAACAGAGTGGCCAGAGGCGTCCCGCTTCCCAACCATTGGGTGAATTCCTGGGGATGAATAAACCGGGAAGTCCCGGCTTCGGGGAGTGGGTTGATGCTGACGATGTGGCATCCCCTTCTCGCAGCTTTTTGAAGGGCTGCCAGCATGCGCGGATGATTGGTCCCGGGATTTTGCCCAAGGATGAAGATGGCATCCGCATGTTGAAAGTCATCGAGCGTCACGGTGGCCTTGCCGATGCCAATCACTTCTTTCATGGCGACGCTGCTGGATTCGTGACACATATTGGACGAGTCAGGCAGGTTGTTGGTGCCAAACAGTCTGGCGAATAATTGATACAGAAACGCAGCTTCGTTGCTGGTTCGGCCGGAAGTATAAAAAATGGCTTCGTTGGGATCATCTAACTGATTCAGGTGATCAGCCATTTTCTTAAACGCGGCTTCCCAGGAAATGGGGCGATACCGGGAGGTCCCGGCTTCTTTCCACATGGGACGGGTCAGACGGCCCTGTTGGGCCAGCCAATAATCTGATTGGCTTCCCAACGCTTCAAGGGTCCAGTTCTCAAAAAATTCATCCGTGACAAGTTTGGTTGTCCCTTCTTGGGCCACGGCCTTGGCGCCGTTTTCGCAAAATTCGGTGAGCGCACGATGCTCATCAGGATCGGGCCACCCACAGCCCGGGCAATCATACCCTTTCTGCTGGTTGACCCGGAGGAGGGCTTGGCTTCCCCGAATCAGCCCCATGGCACTTGTCATGTGTTTAAGGGTCGACAGAATAGCCGGAATGCCCCCGGCACAGGTCGAAGGAGATTCAATCTTGAGCTCTTTGGGATCTTCTAAGGGTATTTCCCAGGTGGGTTTCCGTTGATGTTCCCCATGCTCGGAGTTCTGATCCATGTGAATCATCCGTCGAAAAAGGATGTTCCCTTAACCTTGAATTCTGCCGGGATCGTGATAGATGGTAAACCCATGAGAAGTTAAAAACCCTATGAGTGTCATATCGAACTCCTTGGCCAATTGGACGGCTAAACTGGATGGCGCTCCTACGGCGCCCAACAAGGGAATACCGCCCATTGAGGCTTTCTGCATGAGTTCAAAACTTGCCCTTCCACTGACCAGCAGCACAGAGTCATACAGTGGGATCAATCTGTTCATCAGGGCCCACCCTACGACTTTGTCGAGGGCATTGTGTCGCCCGACGTCTTCCCGGAGACACAAGAGTTCGCCGTCCCGGTCAAAAAGCCCTGATGCATGACAGCCTCCGGTTTGCTGAAATATGGGTTGCGCCGCCTTCATCCGGTCAGGCAGCCTCAACAAATTTCCTCTCTTAACGCCGGAACCGAGTTGGTCGCGAATCTTCAGCCCGAATGGATTATTGACCCGTAAGGCTTCGATGGACGTCTTCCCGCATACGCCGCAACTGGAGGTGGTGTAAAAATTTCGTTCCATAGTTGTGGTGTTGATCACGACATGGGGTTGAAGTTCCACACGAACAATATTGTGATAGTCCTGCCCCTCGACCAGGGGGCCGCAGTGGCGAATCTGTTTAATTTCCTCCCACCGTTGGATGATACCCTCGGTGAATAAGAATCCCGCGGCCAATTCAAAATCATGCCCCGGCGACCGCATGGTAATGGAAATGCTTTTTTGCAGAAATTCGCCATGGGCCCAATACTCCAAACGAATTTCCAATGGCTCCTCGATCGCCAATTGACCCATCGGCAGGGGAGGGACTACATTTTTCAATCTTGTGGAGACCGCCATAGCCGCTGTTCTCCTCATTGAGAAACATTGAAGGTTTGCAATTTATCTAGTATGGCGAATTTGCGATCAATGGGCAATTGGCCGGGGGGTTACCCCTCTCGCTGTCGAAGTTTATATTGCTGATACAGGAGAGTCAGGCCGATGACAGGCAAAAAAAGGTCGGTCCAAAAGACCACGCCGGCATTTCCCGGAGCAAAATTTTGACTTCTGATCATATCTTGAATATGGACACCCGCTGCGCCCCATAAAAAACAGGTTGGTCCAATAATCGAGGCTACCCGAAGGCCAAAACTTCCTCGGAAGGCCAATAGTCCCACAAGGCCAAATCCCAGACTGGCAAATCCCACTTCGTATTGAAAGGGACTATGGGGCCATCCAATGAAGTCGGCAACAAACTCAGCAAAAACCGTATGCATGACAAAATTGTTCACATACCCGATTCCAATGTTGAAGAGAATAAAGTACGAAAAGAACGCTTCCAGAATTTGCGGTTTTTGTAAGGGCTTCGGAGTTCGAGCCAAGACGACTAACGAAGACAAGAGTCCCATCACGAAAAGCGTGAGCGAGGGATTTGAAATCGCCAACTCAAGGAAATTATCGATCATGGAGGAATCCTACTCTTTCTCGAAGTACCGTGTACACCATGGTTACCCCCACCATCATCGAGGTGAACGCCGAGCCGGAGATCTTTGATTCTCCCCTCAGCCGCGGGGAATAATGAGGTATTTCCTTTTCGACGATATTCAATTCCTGTTGAGCCGCGCGAAGTTGCATTTGAAGGGTCCAGCCCCAACGTTAAGCCGGGATGTTTCAGGTTCTTATGAGTAGCGTCCCCTTTTTTTGAGGATACTGCAGAAATCCAAATTGGATTGAGCCTGCATTTCCTTCCTTCCCTCCTTTCGGACCCTAGATAATTGTAGGGTTGCCCCTTCACTTTTGATGAAATTGCAGTGGAATTGATTCGGAATTACATATTTTGTGGCGCCCGACTCTTCTCCCTGCATCTGCAACTGTGCAATTTAGCTTGATATATCCTCCAATTGGCCTTGCCCCCTCTCAGACCGATTCTTTGGCACATATTTAGCACATAGAAGTCTCCGAAAACGCCAACGGTTTGACGAGTTGGAGATGCCTTTTCATAGAGATACCATCTGGCTTTGATGGCCATTCAAGGAGGAATTGTCATGGCTTCGATTCCGCGTATGTTCCTGGGAACCCTAGTCCTTTTTGCAGTTTTGGGTGCAATGGGACTTGGATTCCTTCTCCCGTCTCAGGCCTCAGCCCATGGATCCATGGAATCACCGGTCAGCCGGGTTCTGAATTGTCGACTCGAAAATCCTGAGAATCCCCATTCAGAGGCCTGCAGGGCGGCGGTGAACGCCGGTGGCACTCAGCCACTCTATGACTGGAATGGGGTCAGACGCGGAGATGCCAACGATCAGCACCGAGCCATTATTCCGGACGGACAACTGTGCAGTGGAGGGGATCCGACGTTTCAAGGCCTGGATCTGCCCAGAGCGGATTGGCCAACAACTCCGATCACCCCAGATGGCAACGGTGATGCTCAATTCGTCTTCCGGGCGACGGCCCCGCACGCGACACATTATATGGAATTCTATGTGACCACAGATGGCTATGACCCAACAAAGCCGTTAGCCTGGTTCGATCTCGAAACCCATCCCTTCTGTACCGTGACAAGCCCCATTTTGGAAAATGGTCGTTACCATATCAGTTGCCCGTTGCCAAATGATAAAACGGGCAAACATCTAATCTATCACATTTGGCAACGTGCCGACAGTCCTGAAGCCTTCTATACCTGCATCGATGTCGAGTTCATCAACAATGGGGGCGGCGATCCGTCCGCTCCTCGCGAACTCGGACAAATTCGTGCCCAGCAGGACCTCCCCGTCGGGAGCATGGTCACGTTCCGGCTTTTTGAAATAGAGCCCAGCTCGGGAGAATTCCATGACCTTGAATCGCACAATGTAACGGTCGTTGAGGGAATGGGCGCAGCCAATCAGTGGCCCTATCATCTTGCACAGGAAACCAATTCTGATTCTCCATCGGTCAAGATTGGGGTGTTACAACCCGATGGTTCGATTGAACCCACTATGGATGCCCAAGGAAATCATGTGTACGCTCTAGTGGATCAACAGTTAGATTTCGAAATTGATATCCGGTTCCCTGAACCACCAGGGGCATCTCCTCCTGTAGCAGTCATTACTGCCAATCAGGAAGAAATATCCGGTCCTGGGACGATAACAGTTTCAGGCCACCAATCTTCAGATCCAAACGGGATCAACCTCGACTTTCAATGGGCTGTGATAGCAGGGAACGCTCAAATTTCCGACCCCGGGGCCGTAGAGACGCAGGTCACCTTTCCGGATATATCAGAAGACCAGATTGTTACCCTCGGGCTGACCGTCAGCAATGGAGAACTTGAAGATCAAGCGACCCTGGTCATTCATCACAAACCCGACTCTGGAGGGAATGTTGATTATGTCTATCCGGAAGGCCGTGGGCAGTATCAACCAGGCACCGTGGTGCTTGGCAGCGATGGGAAGCGATACGAATGTAGACCGTTTCCCAACTCTGGTTGGTGTACCATTGAATCTGACTTGTATTATGCGCCCGGCACAGGCCTGGCCTGGCAGGAGGCTTGGATACGATTAGATAATTAATTTTGGACTTAGAGGCCACGGCAGGACCTGACAACCCGAAGAGGGTATTCTTCTTCTCCCGACTTCGGCGGGCTTGCCAAGACAAAGGGCGGATGTTGCCATGTTCTGTTTCAACCATGGGGCATTCCCCTGAATGCCTCTCTAAATAACAGCTAAGTAATACCTTTTTCAATTATTAACTGGGGAGCACCCCTGTGCCGGAGTCCCAATGTTGGACACCTAGAGGGTAGGTATAGGCATACATACCTTTGGCAAAAACATATTCATGGCGGTTTCAATGGCTCAAGCGAGCCGTTGCCCACAAGCGGTGAAAAAGTCACCTTAAAGTGGCGATGCACATTAAAAAAAGAATAGGGAATTTCATACCTATTTGGAAAGATATACGTAGGCTAAATGCTTAAATGAAATTCAGGGAAATTCCTGCATGAATATTTCAAATTTTATGCATAATAGAGAAAGTTATATTTTAGAAAATTTTTACTATAGCTAAGCAAGTCAATCTAAACTTTTTAACATTAAATATCAGTCCGATGAGTCTGAAACTTTCTGTAGTTGTCAATTTCCATAATATGCGCCGTGAGGCATTACGGACTCTGTGGACACTTAGTGCTGCTTATCAACGTGACATGTCCGTCTTGGATTATGAAGTCATTGTGATCGATAATGGCTCAACTGAACCACTCGACTCAGAATTCGTAAAGACGTTTGGATCCAATTTTCACTATTATTTTCTAGAAAGAAGTTCGAAATCGCCCGCAGGGGCCCTAAATTTCGGTGTGAATAAAGCTAAAGGGGAGTTTGTCAGTTGTATTGTCGATGGGGCACGTATGGTCTCTCCAGGGATCCTTCACTATAGCCTTAAGGCAGGAATGGCATTTAATTATTCCTTTGTCTCCGCTCTCGCTTGGCATTTGGGGACAGAAGTGCAGAATATTTCTATGCTGAATGGTTACAATGCGGAGGTGGAGGATCATCTTTTGGAGTCTATTAATTGGCGAGAGAATGGGTATCAACTTTTTCAGATCTCGGTACTTGCCCAATCTTCATCAGTAGGATTTCTTGGAGGTTTACCTGAGGAATCTAGCTACTTTTTGATGTCCAAAACCCATTTTCACGAATTAGGTGGTTTTGATGAAGAGTTTCGATCTCCGGGAGGCGGTTTGATGAATCACGATTTCTTGAAAAGGGTAGTAGAATTCCAAAAATTCGACCCTGTCATCCTCTTGGGGGAAGGTACTTTTCACCAGTACCATGGTGGTGTGGCAACCAATGTTCCATTAACAGACCATCCATGGAACCAGTTTTGCCATGAATACCACAAAATTCGGGGAGAGTCCTTTAAAAAACCTAAGCAACCGCTGGTGCACTACTTTGGCAACATGTCAGTTTATGCCATGTCTTTTTTAAACAAACCAGAAAGAATTCTTACTTCAAGCGAGTTTTAAAATAAGGCCTCAAGACTTAATAATGTCTGGAGGTGAGGGGACGTGAGTCACCCCTGATCTGTGAAGTGAAAATGAAGGGGTTGAAATTGTATGTGTCAGAAATAGGGTTGCGATTTTCCTTATGTGTATTCGCCTAATCCTTACTGGGCTATGATCGATCCGTTCCAACCCGGCTCGCCTGAAGTGGAAGTGGTCCGTGGAACGATCGACTACAAGGATTTTCTACGGACGATCCACGAGAGACTTGCCCCCAAGGTATATCTGGAGATCGGCGTTCGTCATGGGGCTAGCCTGTCTTTGGCCTCGTGTCGTTCCGTCGGAGTCGATCCTGCGCCCGAAATCACATTTCCTATGGGTCGCAACACCCTTGTTGTCCAAGAGAGTAGTGATGGCTTTTTTGAGTATCACGCTGGTGAAGTCTTGAGCGATCCTCCCGATCTGGTCTTCATCGATGGCATGCATCTTTTCGAATATGCCCTCCGCGATTTTATCAACGTCGAACTGATAAGTGCGCCGACGACGCTGGTCGTTGTGGATGACGTCTTTCCCAATCACCCGCGTCAAGCCTCGCCCCAGCGCAAAAGCAGGGTCTGGGCAGGCGACGTCTGGAAGCTTCACCGCTGCCTGGCTGAACTTCGGCCCGATCTGTTTCTGCTCCCCGTGGACATAAGCCCAACAGGCTTGCTTCTCATCGCCGGGCTGAACCCTGCCAGTCAAATCCTAGGGGACCAATACCCGTCCATCGTCGAGCGCTTTAATAGCCCGTCATACGAAGAACTGCCCTCTTCCGTACTCTCCCGCGAGGGTGCTCTACCCGGCGACAGTCCCCTCTTTCAACAGTTTTTAGAAGGTCTCAGGGAACTGAGATCGATGAAGGCGACGACGGCCCGGGTCGCGTATTCCCTGGCCACGCTACGCCCATCGGCTGCGTGACACGGCGTTTCAATCTCGGAGCAAAGTGCTTCCTATGCCAATGCGAAAGGTGGCCTATACCTACATCATTGGGGACTACGACGATCTGAAAACGCCCTCGGTTTTCACCGAAGGCTGGGACTACGTTTGCTTCACTGACAGTACAGACCTGCGCTCTGACTTTTGGGATGTTCGGCTGTCCAACCGGCGAGGCACCGATCGGCATCTGGAAGACAAACAGTTTGCCTCAAAACATTTGATCTTGTTCCATCACTATCTCGACGACTACCATCTCTCGGTGTCCGTCGGCGGGCAGATTCTGATCAATTGTGATCTGGATGATTTCTTGTATCAATGTTTTAAAGACGACGACGACATGCTGGTGTGTCGTCATCCCTGGCGAGATTGTATTTACGAGGAGGCGGAAGCGTGTAAGCTGGTGGGGAAAGACGATCCGCAGCGTATCGATGCCCAAATGCAACGCTACAGATGTGAAGGCTATCCTCGCCACCACGGCCTATATGCCGGCGGCCTTATGGCCAGGCGTCATGGCCGGCCCCCTCTCAACGAAATGTGTGAGTTGTGGTTTGAGGAAGTGAAGCGTGGCTCTCGGCGAGAGCAATTGAGTCTCAACTATGCCCTCTGGAAGAGCGCGCCGCTGAAGCTGTCCGTTTTCGAGTGGGAAGCGCATGTGAGTCGTGTCGCAGCGAATGAGAGGAGAGATGCCAGCTTCATCATCACCCCTCACAAAGAATCAAAGGGAAAGTGAAAGCTTACAACCATTTCTACCTCGCGCCTAACTTCGATGACGCCTCGTTGTCATGCGAGGGCCTCTCCTTGATGGCATTACGCCATTGTTCACTCCAAATCTGGAGCTAGTTTCGTAAACCTCTGATTCCTTGTGTTGTTTCATCTCCCGTTGGTCCTCCCCTCCCCCTCTCTTACATGAAGTGGTACAACCACGGGATCTTGCCCCAGGCGCTTAACCTAGCGCCAACCTGAGACCAGATCCAGAAGCCCAACGTTAATTTTTGTAAGTGCTTGAAAAAATTGGTGGGCCGTACAGGGATCGAACCTGTGGCCCGCTGATTAAGAGTCAGCTGCTCTACCAGCTGAGCTAACGGCCCACCGTGTAGGAATATGGGAAGGGTCTTCTTGAATTTTCGCGGTCTCGCCCAAATAACTGGTTAAAAAATTTTTAGAAATTATCGTTGTCCAAATTGGCGCGCCTGGCAGGATTTGAACCTGCGGCACCTGGCTCCGGAGGCCAGTGCTCTATCCACTGAGCTACAGGCGCGAACCTAGGAAATTCGCATACTTACAGGAGGGGAGTCAAGGGGAAATAGGTCAGGGTCTTTACTCCGGCACTACCATTCCATGGAGTGGCCCGTTTGATGTCTCGACCTGGCTCATCCCCTAGGCATTGATGTTCTGTTTCGGCTTCATCTTCCCTTTTTCTACACCTGAGGAGGGGGCACAATCCTTTGAAAGCCATTATCTTCTAAGGCCCCCTTGTCCATGCCTCTTTTTCAACGGCTTAGAGTTGATTCCCCTAAAGGCCCATCCGTAGGTCTAAAAATAATTTGCGAAGCTTAACTTTCATGGTACATAAATACACTACAGACGAGTGGACATTTCTGAAAAACACCAATTGGGACATGATTGGTTTTTCACCCTCATGCCTTTGCACCCTTTGTCCATAAAATAATACGAATACGCCATGATCTTCGCCATTCTTGTTCCTGTCTTTCCTCTGATCGCGGGCATATTAATGGCCGTCTTAGGAAAACGTTCTTCCTTTCCCACAGCTACCATAGGCATCTTCGGCATCACCGGTTCATGTCTTCTTTCTTTTTTCACCCTGTATACCGTGATCACCCAGGGCACCATTCATGTGACGCCCCATTCCGGACCCGGCGAGAGTTCAACTTTTTTTGCTATCGGACTACTGGTCGACCGGCTGACCGCCGTAATGATGGTGCTCATCACCAGTGTCAGTACCCTCATTCACGTGTACTCCTTGCGCTATCTTCAGGGGGATTCCGGGTATGTTCGGTTTTTTGTCCTATTGAGTTTTATGACATTTGTCATCCTGTCGCTTGTCTCAAGCTCGAATCTTCTCATGCTGTTTGTGTTTTGGCAGTTACTGAGCTGGGTTCTCTATCTGATCCTCGCCTTTAATTTTTCTCACCCCCCGGCGTACCAGAATGCCTTCAAAACCTTTATCGTTCATCGAATTGGTGATTGCAGCTTTCTCTGCGGCCTTGTTCTTGCTCAAAAATATTTTGGCACCCTTGAGTTTCTCGAACTCTTCCGACGAGCCTCTGAACAGTCCAGAACCATTTCTCTCCTGCCAGGGAATCTCCTAGACGTGAGTGGGGTGTCGATGATTACCCTGTTGATCTTTATTGGCGCAATGGCCAAGTCAGCGCAATTTCCGCTGCATGTCTGGTTGCCGGATACCATGGACTCGCCAACGCCGGTCTCCGCCCTCATGCATGCAGGAATTATTAATGCTGGTGGTTTCCTGCTCAATCGACTCGCTCCATTGTATACCCTGTCCCCCACCATTCTTCACCTGGTTTTTGTGGTTGGGGTTCTGACCGTTCTTCTGGGCGCATCCATGATGCTGGTGCAAAATGACATCAAAAAGACGTTGGGTTTTTCCACAATGGGGCAAATGGGCTACATGATAATGGAATGCGGGCTTGGGGCTTTTGGGCTAGCGATTTTTCACTTGATTGCTCATGGACTGTTTAAGGCATCGTTATTCTTAGGTTCCGGAAGTGGCATTCATGATTCCCGGCATGAACCAAAATTCCCTGCGTTCCCGAAGGCCAAACCCCAAAAAGCTCCTAACCAATTGACCTGGGCCACCGGGTTGTTGACCACGCTCATCATGCCGCTGATTATTTTAATGATGGCCCATGACGTATTGGATGTCCCATTACAAAATGCACAGGGTGCGGTCATTTTTCTATTTTTCAGTTGGGTCACGGCATCTCAAGCCATGTTCAGTTTGTATCGCCTCCATGCGGTCGCTTCCTGGAAGGTAGCCGGCACCATGATCGGCACCCTGATCTTTATCGTGTTCATGTATCTTTGGGCGGGAGAGGCATTCACCCACTTTCTCTATCCCGAACCCGGTGTCGCGGAAGGCTTCTTCATGGCAGCGGCACTGAACCCACATGTGTTTGATAGTTTTATTCTCTTATCCACGTTGGTAATTCTTTTTGGGTGGTTTGTTGTCTATACAAGTGCGAAAGACCAAAAAATCCTCAATCCCGATTGGCTTCTGTTGATTCAGCAAAAAGCCTACCTTTATCTTATTAACCGTTTCTATGTGGACCAGATCTATGTGAAATGGGGAGACATCTTATATCGACTGGCCCAAAAAGTGGCACATCGATATTAAAGAAGGTTGGATCACATCGTGGTTTCAGAATTATCTGTCAGCTTAGCCCTTATTCTTCTCCCGATCGCTCTAGGTCTATCGGCCCGAATTCCAGGTATCTCGCATGCTGGTTTACAATTGTTGGCTTTCACGGGCATTGGGACAACGTTAGGGGCTTTGGTGTACCTGGCGTCTACATTCGATGCGGACCCCGTCAGGATTCAACTAGGCGCGGCCATTCTTCTTACGGGTTTGTGTGCCATCCTTGGCCAGGGAAAATCCACAATGTCCTCGACAGTGCTTGGGACAATTCTCGTGGTTTTGGGTCTTAGTTTGGGGGTCTTGCTTGCCCCAACGCCAATTCATAGTGTTTCCCTCCTCAGCCTTTTTAGTTACGCGGCCTTTTTGGTGATACGATCCAAATCCCCCGCCACCCTCAAAGCCTTCAGTTTTTTACAATTGGGCGTGGCCATGTTGTTAATCTTGGCCTCCTTGGTGGTCGGAAATACGCATAGCGCATGGGCTGGACTCTTTCTTGCTGTGACCCTATTGCCGCTCTTCCCTTTTCACGTACCCTTCTTATCAATTATTGGCACTGCTGAGGGCATGCTGTCCGGGTTTTGGGTCGTGGTCCTGATAGCCCTCGGACTTGCCGAACTCAATGATGTGCAACATGCCATGTCCCTCAAGGAGTTACCGGTCATTCCGATCCTTGCCTTAGTGAGTGGGGTGATGGCCTCCCTGAAGTGTCAAGGGGAAGATCGGTTTCCACAATTCATTGCCTATGCCGCTGTGGCCCAGATGGCACTATTATGGTCGACATACCAGGTGTTTCAAGATTTTTCCATTTGGGGAATTCAGTTTGGTCTTGCGATGGCGTTCACCATGTGCGGACTGTTAGGTGTCTATGCTTTTCTCCAGCAACGATATGGGTCGCACCAGTTAGGTCAATTTCCAGGATTGGCTTTAAGGATGCCCCGTCTGGGAATTTTCATGATTCTGTTGATCACCTTGGCCATGCTGCTTCCAATTATTCCTATTGTTGCAGGATTACGAACCATGCCAACGTTCGAACAGTTGGATGTGTCCTTGTCCGCTATGTTGTTGACCTTTTCCGCCGTCTGGCTGTTTAGCAGTTGGTCTTTTTCCCATCTGCTTCATCAAACGGCTTTTGGATCGGTGCACTTGGATATTCCTTATACCGACCTTCTCACCTCCGAAATGGGTGCCTTGGCAATTCTTGTAATCGGAGCCAGTTATAGCGGATTCGTCATTTTATAAGAATAGGGAGCAAGCCTTTTTACGAGGCGGTAAAAATGCCCATGGTTGAAGAAAAAGAATCGGTTGCGCAAAGGGACTTTCTGCGCATGGAATTGCGATCGCTCGTCAAACTGGCGAGTGAACCCATATCGCATTTCTGGCCCATGAAAACCTTTATTCACCATAATCCCCTTCACGGGTTGGAACATTTACCCTTTGAGCAGGCTATCGAGGAAGGCACCAAATATCTTGGAGGGGCAGGATACCTGTCCAATACTGACTACCAGCATTATTACCGACAAGGCCGCATTTCTAATGAGGCGATAAACGACGTCCTGGCCAGATTTTCAGACAATAACATCATCACCATTGGGGATCGAAAAATTTCCCATCTGGAAATCCTGAGAACGATTTTGATTAATGGCACGGGGATCCTATCCCCTGATGTGAGTTCCGCAATATTACCCAATGTCTTCAGCGAACCAGGGGCCGAGAAGCTAGTTGAAAATCTCAAGGCCCTGTTGGAGAAGAGGGACGCTGACCACTCTTTAGGGATTCAAGCTGCCAGGGAGCGAAGCGAGCTTGGGGCTCAATACACGATCGCTCATTGGTGCGACGAAATTCTTGGCACAAAGATTCAGGATCAGATCAATCAAGAGCTCATTAAATGGTGTGGAGGATTTCTCGATGAGGGCCAGGCTGCTTGGCCCATGCCGCTGCGGAGCAAGTCATTTTATGGCGGTTGGAAAATCCTGGCACAAGAGGATTTCGCGGGTTGGTTGTTTGGTATCCGGGATTGGAAAACCAAAATTCAAAATCTTTCGGACCGTCCCGAAGATGCCATTCTGGAAAGTTTGGAGATTCTACGGATTCCACGGAATATGTGGACCAATTATTTCACGTTACATTTGGCACAGTTGTCGGGGTGGACCGGGTTGATTAAATGGCGTTCTGAACAATCTGACTATGCATGGCAACTCGCCTACCCTATTGATTTGATAAAGTATATGGCTGTTCGGCTTTTTTACGAACGAGAACTTGTGGCCCTAGCCTGCCAAACGAAACTGGGTATTCCGGGAACCTATGATGCTATCCAGTCTCTGCTGAATGATTTTTCCCATGGTTACGGTCTCACTAAAGCATGGCGAACAAAGAAAATTCCCCAGGAGCTGATGAAAGATTTGGATCTTTCCTTGTTCATACGGGAGCCTCTCCCCATTCAAGATCTGAATCAGGCAGCCCATTCCCTGCACTCAAGGTGGGAAGCGATCCGGAAACACCAAACCCTTGCTCAGAAGAGCTTAATCGTACGACACGTGGCGAGATCGGTCGACATTCCGCTTATAGACCTGGTTGCATCCCCTCCCGAAGCCTTGGGACTCTTGCTTGACTGGATCGAAGATTTCCCGGAATCGCGGCATGGCCCCGTTTGGCTCAAAGCGTTTGAGAGAAGCTATCTCACAACTTTACTGAAGCATCTTGCCCCCAATCTTGTGAAATTGTCTCAGAGTGATGCGAAGGAAGAAGGGTCATCCGATAGCCGCCCTCTGGCTCAATCCATGTTCTGTATCGATGTGCGTTCGGAAAGTTTTCGTCGACATTTAGAAGAAGTGGGGGGGAACGAAACCTTCGGGTTTGCGGGATTTTTTGGGGTGCCCATATGCTATCAAGGATTTGGAAGCGAACATGAAACAGATCAATGTCCTGTACTCCTCAAACCCAAACATAAGGTGAAGGAAGTGCCTCGGGCTTATCAGGGGAGGGCTGCTGAGAAATACTTGGAACGGCAACAGCTCGCCAAGACCGGTCACGAACTGCTTCATGATTTAAAAGAAAATGTGATCACCCCCTACGTCATGGTTGAAGCCATTGGATGGTTTTTTGGGCTTCGGCTCTTCGGTCAAACCCTGGCGCCCCGCTGGTATAAAACCATGACGGCCTGGATAAAAAAGCACTTAACCATTCCGATGGGTACCACGTTGACTGTTGAAAAGTTGACCCAGGCAGAGGCTCAGGAAATGGTCGCCTCTGAACAGCGGGCTACCATTTATCGCCTGTTGATTGAACAGTATGGGCGGGTAGGCATGGCCGTTTCCCATGATCAGGTGGAACAACTCCGGAAACACACGCTGAACGAAATTGAACCGAACGAAGTAGACGAGAATTTATTGCAACTTCTACAATGGACCGAAGCGGACCAAGAAAAATTTATTCGGGATTTACGGCGACAACATGACGTCCATGAGCGGGCCATGGATCGCCGGATGCAAAAAATCACTCAGTCCGGTTTTACCATGACGGAACAGGCCTATTTTGTGGAAACGGCGTTACGAGTCTTAGGATTTACGAAGACATTCGCCCGGCTGGTGCTGGTGTGTGCTCATGGCAGCACCTCGGACAACAACCCCTACGAATCAGCATTGGACTGCGGGGCTTGTGGAGGAAATCAAGGGGTTTCCAACGCCCGTGCCTTTGCGGCCATGGCGAATTCACCCCCAGTTCGGGAATTACTCGCTCAACGAGGACTTCACATTCCATTGGATACACATTTTCTTCCAGGGCAACATGATACCACAACGGATGAAGTGAGATTGTTTGATTTGGAGGATGTTCCTGCGACGCACCGTAAGGATTTGCTAAGACTCCTCAATGATTTGGAGGAGGCGAGTCGCCGGAATAGTTACGAGAGGCTGAGTCGTCTCCCGGATGTCTCGGCGGACTCTTCGATCAATCACGCCTTGACGCGTACCAATCGACGAAGCATTGATTGGTCTCAAGTTCGCCCGGAATGGGGGCTGTCCCGGCACTCGGCATTTTTAATCGGACGGCGGCTGTTGACCCAAGGGATTAACCTCGAAGGCCGAACATTTCTCCATTCCTATGATTATCTTCAGGACCCGAGCGGAAAATATTTGGAAATTATTATGACCGCGCCCATGATTGTTGCTAATTGGATCAACATGGAGCACTATTTTTCGACGGTGGATCCCTGGGTCTATGGAAGCGGAAGCAAAGTCTACCACAATGTGGTCGGACGTGTCGGGGTGATGTACGGGTCACAAAGTGATCTCCGGGGTGGCCTTCCGGTTCAAACGGTCTTCGACGGAGAGAAGCCATATCATGAGCCCATGCGGTTATTTGTTATCATCGAGGCGCCACTGGAAAGAATCAATGCTATTATTTCACGCCAGGATATATTGCAAAGATTGCTTGGGAATCAATGGATCAATCTTGTCTCGTTGGATCCGGTCTCCATGGAATTTTTCTCCTACTATTCAGAAAACGACTGGCAACTAATCCGGTAATTTTTCTTATTTGAGGAGGTCTGATGGGCCATGAGCACGTTAAAACTTTACCCCATGAAAGAAATCAAAATCATTATTGAGGGCGAGCACCTCAACTTTGTCACGGATGTCCTCGATACCATCCAAGCGAGTGGCTATACCGTGTTTAGCAGTCTTTCAGGAAAAGGCCACAGTGGGTACCATGAAGGCCATCTCATGTTTAATGACACGAGTAGCCTCCAGATGGTGTTAACCGTGGTCCCCGAGGAAAAAGTTGAACCCATTTTATCAGGACTCAAACCCTTCTTAGAGCGCCATTCCGGGAGTTTGTTTGTGATAGATGCGGGTGTTCTAAGGAAGGAGCATTTTGAGTCGGCCAAACCCTAAGAGCCATTTGCGCTCTCCACAGAGCTACAGCCCCGAGTGACGCTGATGTAAGTTTGACCGTTTCTCCCCTCACCCTTACCTTCTTCCCGGAGGGGAGAGAGCCATTTAAGAAAACAGAGAAAAGCCAGAAGGCCACTGGACCCAGCATGGAATTGTTGGCGAGATCTCCTCGGTTTGCCGGGAAGTCATTCGCAAGATGGGGCAGGATCGCTAGCGGCGAGGCTTTGCTCAATGATTGGCGTCGACGCGTTAATCAGTTCAGGTGGTTCCTCAAGAATATCCGCAAGCAGCCTTTCGACCCCCTTCGGCGTGATGCCGTTGGAAGGCGCGATAAATCGCTTGCGAGCCACGCGCCTTTCTTCCGGGGCATCCGGTTCGTAATAACCAAGGAGTTCCCCGGCTTGGGTTGCTTCCTGTAATCGAAGGCTCCACTCTTTCAATTTCTCCGGGTTCCATTTGGCTGAACCAGGGTTTTCTGGGAAGAGTTCCAATTTTGTCCAGATAGCCCAACCGACAAACACCGCCCAGGTTTCATTGAGAACTTCCCAGGCATCTTCTTTAGAAAGAAATCGCAGCTCTGTTGCGGACTTTCGCTGACGAATGGGATTGATGCGAACGAAGCGGAAGTGGCAGGCGAGCTGGTCGTTTGCGAGGGTCAGAAGCCCTTGTGCCTCGGGGGGTAATGCTGTTGGATCCTTTTCAGAAAAAATGAAATCAAGATACGCATGGAAGAGTTCATGGTACAGGAGCCCCAAGTCGTGATGCGTCATGCGTGCTAAATCAGCTAACGATCCGCCGGCTTGGTTGAAGGAGTGCCGCATATTGAGAATCATCCGGTGCTCAGAGGGGTGGTATTCGGCTGCGTAGGTGCGCAGGTCCTCAAAGACGACCGTCACGAAGTTCGGGTCAATGTAGTTTAAAAATGTGGTCGGGAGTCCCCGCTCATCGGCTTGTTGGATAATGGCCGGCCAGGGATTAGGAGCTTGTGCCTGTCTGGTTGAAGGCGTCTCCGCTTGGGCGCCTGGAATAAGGCCGATCGTGATGATCAATCCCATCAATGTACCAAGAAGACGGGAAAGCTGACGATGAATTCCAATGAACACGGAAGCCACAGACGATTGTCCTTCTCCAATGGCGGGAGGCAAAAAATTCCCTCTATTCATAGGGATTCCTCAATCATATCCTCGGTTGTGGTCTCACGGCCTATCGCCGCGCTTCGCCCTCACCCTGGCCCTCTCCCTGGCAGGGAGAGGGAATTTTTGTAACGCATAAGGGAAGTGTGTATGGATTTTCATGCTTGCGTATTGGTCTGTTTCAATTAATTGAACTCACTCACATGCGCCAATCGTATATCTGATCTTCATCCACTAAACTCCAGGATTCCATAAGGGATGAAGGAATTTCGTCGAGGAACCGGGAGGGTTTGGACAGCACCGATCCGGTCATTTTGTCATACACATTGATTGGATAGGTCAAGAACAATTCCTGTTTGGCTCGTGTCACGGCCACATACAGGAGCCGTCGTTCCTCTTCGAGTTCCTCTGGCGTCAGGAAGGAATAGGCGGAAGGGAAACGGCCGTCTACCAGCCAGATGACAAACACGCATCGCCACTCCAGACCTTTGGCCGAGTGAATGGTTGACAGGATAAGCCGCTCATCGTCCCGATCCGGGGCTTCCACATCGGTGACACTTTCATTTGGCGGTTCCAGCGTCAGATCTGCTAAGAATTCATTGAGCTCTTGATACCGTTCGGACATGACGGAGAGATGTTCTAAATCTCGTATTCGCTTGGGATAATCGTCGTACTGGTCTTTCAAGATTGGTAAATAGTATTCCATGATGTCATTGATGAGACCTGGGGGCGTCATGGTGTCTTCATCTGTCACGCTTTCCAGCATAGCCGCCAAACTGCGTAATCCCTGTCCGGCCCGTCCGGAACCTTCTTTGAGGATTTCATAGGGCTGACTGGTGTTGAGCAAGGCGGCAATGAGGTCTTTGGCCTTTTTGGGACCGACCCCTTCCACTAACAGCAGCAGGCGATTCCAACTGACGGAGTCGAGAGGATTATGGATGACCCGCATGTACGCCAGCAGGTCTTTGACGTGGGCCGTTTCGATGAATTTAAAGCCGCCCCGTTTGACAAACGGGAGGTCCCGCCGAGACAGCTCTAATTCGAGATCAAATGCGTGAAAACTGGAGCGAAAGAGGACCGCGATCTCGTCTAAGGGGATTCCCTCTTCCCTGAGCTCCAGGATTTTTTGGGCAATAAAACGCGATTGGGCGTTTTCTCCAACTGCTTGGACGATAGAAGGCCGGGTCCCCTCCACTTTTCGCGTGAACAAGGTTTTACTGTATTTTTCCGGGGCACCTTCGAGGATGCTGTTCGCTAATTGTAAAATCGGTTGGGTGCTGCGATAGTTTTCCTCGAGCTTGTAAATTTGAGTCCCGGGGAACAGCTCAGGGAACTCCATGATATTCCGGAATGTGGCACCCCGAAAGGCGTAAATGGATTGGGAGTCATCTCCCACGACCATGACATTGTTATGCGTGGCGGACAGGTTGCGCACCAGATCCGCCTGCATGCGGTTGGTGTCTTGATATTCGTCAACCAGAATATACCGAAACATTTGAGAGATATTGTGACGCGCGGTTTCGTCAGTTCTGAGTACCTCCCGCAGTTTCATAAGAAGATCGTCATAGTCGACCAACTGACGTTGGCGCTTGGCGGTGTCATACGCTTCCTGAAGTTTTTTTAACTCGGTGAGGTATTCACTGAAATGTGAATAATCCTGCAGCACCAGGTCTTCGAGCGATCCCAGGGTATTGACGGTTTTACCGAACATTTCGGTAATTGTGTGTTTGCGTGGGAATCGCTTGCCCATTTCATTGAATCCGAATTGGCTTCGAAGGAGATTGATGAGGTCCTCCGAATCGCCACGATCCAAAATGGTGAAGCTGGGCTCCAACCCGACGGCTCGTCCGTAACGACGTAACAATACATTGGCGACCGAGTGAAAGGTTCCACCTGCGACCTGCTGACTTCTGCCACCGATGAGCAATCCGACGCGGCCCAGCATTTCTTGGGCGGATTTTCGAGTAAAGGTCAATAGGAGGATATTGTTGGGAGAAATGCCGAGATCGATGAGACGGGCTACTCGATACACGAGCGTCCGGGTTTTTCCGCTTCCCGCGCCCGCGATGACCAGTGCTGGACCTTCGACCACTTCGACCGCTTCGAGCTGTTGCGGATTGAGTTCTTGGGCGTAATCGCGAGAGAGATGGGCAGGAGACGGCTCGCTATCGGACCGCTTCAGGATATAGAGTTTTGATTCGGAAATGGGGGTATCCACGATAACGTTAAGAAGGGAGAAGACAATGGTTTGGGAAGTCAGAAGCTTGCTAGATTGGCCCTTTTCCGTGTATACCACACGAAAAGAGGGGTTGCAATGTTGCATCTCTTTACAAGTACAATGAAGGATACTATGGGAGAGGTCTCCGCGCACATTCAGTTGCAAGCGATTGATGAGACGTTCGGGTGGACGTATTCGCAGTGGCCCATTGATTATGGGAAAGGTCACATCCCCCTCACTGAGCAAGTGAAAATTAAATGCTCGGAAACCAGCCAACGCTATATGAGTAAAGAAGAAGCGGCTGTTGAAGCGCAGGGGAGAATACGAGTGAAAATTAAAATGGAGTGTGGGGATTTTCCAGAAGACCAAATCAAGTGGGAGATCACGAAATCAGCTTAATTTCTTTTATGTCGTACCATTACCCCCTAAATCTCCTACTTGGACAGGGTGGAAAATGATCGGGTATAATCCTGGGACGAAAGGAAAGAGTCTAAATTTATGAAACCCGACGAAGCCTATTCATCGATTTTGAAAGATCTGGCCAATACGATGTTGGGAGTGGCCCGTGAATCAGTCGCGGTGATGAAGCGAACCAACCAGGCTCAAACTTTGAGCCTGAAGCGAGACCAGGAATGGGAGATTTATCTGGAATTTTTGAGGATGCTCTTTAACGTCGTCGACCGGCTCTCCGGATTTTATATTCCTATTCAGGACCAGCCCGAGTTCATGAATAGTTTGGAAGATTCGGTGTCCCAACAATTAAAGACTGCCTTAGCACCTACGCTGAGCGTCTCGGAATTTGATGACATGGAAGTCACCTTGGCCGTGGGAAAGACTGTATCGGAAAGTCGGCAGATCTATGAGAAATATAAATTCGTCATTACGGATCAGAGTAAGCAACGGGATGAGTATTTTAAATATTTTGGTGAACGCGTCGCAGGCAAAATAGGAACAGCTACAAATCAGGAACTCATTTCTGCCGCGCTATTGTGCGGGAGTGCGGTGATCCCGGCCTTTCAGAAGCTCTTTGATGATGCCTTCAAGAAAGAGCCTTCAGAACCGAAAACCGAAGACCCCCAACTCATGGCTCAACCGGAAAGCCAGGGGACCTCTCCTTTGACGAAGGAGACTGAGGGGATGCAAACCATTAAGTTGGTCAGTGTTCTGTCTCGGGTCTCGGGAGAAGAGGTGGAAACCCGATGGGGAATCCATCCACGGTTTCAGCGTGAATTACAATCCAATGAGGCTAAGGAATTGGCCCAATACATGAACCGGGTCACGCGAATTGTGGGGGAACGGTTTGCGGTCATCGCATCGTTGGCCCAATCGAACCGTGAACAACAACAAGTTGGCAATGCCTGAGAGGAATCCCGCTCGGCTTACTATCCGAACTTTCCTGGACCTGGGATCCCCTCACCCCCTTTAGATCGATCATTATTCCCCTTTTTCATGTCAATATCTCTTCCCCGAGAAATTCAGCGCCTACACGATCTTGCCAACAATGTATGGTGGAGTTGGACGCCACAAGCCCGTGAACTTTTTGAACAATTTGATCCGGCACTCTGGAGACTCACTCACCATAATCCTATCAAACAACTTCAGGAAGCTTCTCCCGATCATCTCAAATCGCTGAGTCGCAATGTCTTGTTTTTAAGGCAGTACGAGGCCACAGTGAAAGCCTACGACGACTATATGTCTGCGTCGGACCATTGGTTTGGGAAGAATTTTCCCGATTTGCGGCATCTTGTGATCGCGTATTTTTCTGCCGAGTTTGGACTTCATATCTCGGTGCCAATCTATAGCGGCGGATTGGGAATTTTAGCTGGAGACCACCTCAAGGAAGCCAGTGACTTGGGTATTCCGATGGTTGGGATGGGTTTTATGTACAGCCACGCCTATTTCCGTCAAGTGGTAAATCCGGATGGATGGCAAGAGGCCGTCTATGAGCCTTTTGACCGATCAGCCTCTCCGATTCGACCGGCTCTGACTCCCGATGGCACTCAAGCCAAGATTCAGATCAGTGTCGATTCGAGGACCGTGACGTGCCTGGTGTGGCAGGTCCAGGTGGGGCGTGTGAAATTATACCTACTGGATACCGATACACCGGAAAATAATCCAGCCGACCGCGAATTGTCGGCACGATTGTACGGAGGCGATCACACGACGCGGTTAGCTCAGGAATTCCTGTTAGGCGTTGGGGGGGTCCGTGCTCTCCGAGCCCTGGGAGTCTCACCCGGAGTATGGCATGCGAATGAAGGACACCCGGCGTTCATGGTCTTGGAACGCCTTCGTGAATTGGTGAAAGAGGGGCGGTCTCTTTCCCAAGCCAAGGACCTGGTAAAAGCCTCAACGGTCTTCACGACCCACACTCCGGTTCCTGCCGGCCACGATAAATTTCATGCTGATCTGATGCGTTCCCAATTTTCCGGGTATTGGGAAGGGCTGGGACTCACATTTGCAGAATTTATGGCCCTGGGGAAACATCCCGATTATTCAGAACATGAATTTCACATGACCGCTTTGGCTATTGGCTTGGCTTCATCGGTCAATGGGGTCAGTCGGGAACATGCAAGGGTCTCACGAGCCATGTTTGCGGATATGTGGCCGGATCTGCCTGAAAACCAGATCCCGATCAAGGCGGTCACGAACGGGATTCATATTCCAACCTGGATCGCACCGGAAATGAATCAGCTCTATTGTAAGTACTTGGGTCCCGCTTGGCGGGAGCAATGCGATGATTCGGCTTTGTGGCAACGTATCCTGGAAATCCCCGACCAGGAATTGTGGGAAATTCGGCAATCTCTCAAACACAAACTGTTAAACATTATTAGCTTACGATACCGATCAGGGTGGATGCGGGGAAGCCTGGAAGCGATCCAGGTGCTGGCGAATGGGGCGCTGTTCGAGCCCTATCCCCTGACCATCGGGTTTTGTCGACGGTTTGCGACCTATAAACGGGCGACGTTGATTTTCAGAGACGTGGACCGACTTAGGGCTCTGCTCTTGAATCGATGGAGACCGGTCCAACTGGTGTTTGCCGGGAAGGCGCATCCTGCCGATCACCCCGGTCGACAATTGATTCATGAGGTCTATCAGTTTGCTAAATCCCATGGGTTTGCGGGACATATCGCCTTCGTCGAAGATTATGACATGCATGTCGCGAAGTTTTTGGTTCGGGGAGTGGATGTCTGGCTGAATAACCCCAGACCACCTCTTGAAGCCAGCGGGACCAGCGGACAAAAGGCGGCATTAAACGGTGTGCCGAACCTCAGTGGTTTAGATGGATGGTGGAAAGAAGGATACGATGGATCCAACGGCTGGTCCATTCCCCTGCCTGCCCACCCCTTAGAGGAAGAAGATGCCGATACCCAAGATGCTGAAGCGTTGTATACCATATTGGAAAAAGAAGTGGTCCCCCTCTATTATGATCGAGATACGGATGGCGTTCCCCATGGATGGATCAAAATCATAAAAAATTCGATTAAAACGATCGTTCCCTATTTCAATACCCAGCGAATGCTCAAAGATTACACCACAGAGGCATACATTCCCTCCTGTTCAGACGGATATCAGCTGCAGAATCAAGAAGACGTCGCCTGAACCATAATCCTCACTGCCCACGATGATGGCCCTTCTTCCCTCCTGACCCGGTCGGCACTCCCAGCTTGTTGTACCAGGATTGCAGTGTTAAGATGAAATTCTGTGAAGGAGAGACGGTTCAGCGTTTATGGATTTGAGTCTCCTTTCCGCATCCGGAACATTCCCCTTCTTCTTGCAGTCAATACACACACAGTTTCCTGAGCGTCCGAACATTACCATGCAGATTGATTTGCGACGTAGTCTTAGTGAGTCATTGGTCAACTTAAACCAAAGAGGTGGGAATTGAAGAAACTCTTGTACCTTCTTATTATTGGAGGAGCCTTTGCATCGGGGTACTGGGTTGGGCAGAATCCAAATGAAGCAAAGCATTTATTCCGCGAATACTCCGGTGAGGTGGTTGAAAAAACGATTGGCCTCCAGGAGAGTATGGCCCTAAGGCGGGAATATCTGGGTGCCAAAGAGCGATTAGTTGAAGCCAAGGGATATTTTCTGGATCGCGAGTATAAGAAAGCCGCGTATGAACTAGATGAATCCCTCGATTATCTCCAAGGAATGATGGAAGCGAATTCAGACGTCATATCCGAGGACGCCGTTGAAGAGGTGATGATTCAGGTTCGTGGAGTTCAGCGACAATTGGAAGAGGGAAGGGGAGTCTCTCGTCAGACTTGGGATTCCATGCAGCGAAACCTGGACGACTTACTGCCCTAATTGGAAAGTTCTCAGTGGAGGATTCTTCTTTTTCTAAACCCGAAACTCGAAACCTGAAACAAAAAATTCTCGAAAACCAGCCAATGGAAATTGGGAATTCTCACCAATTCTTCAAGTAATACCAGTTGCTTCTTACGCATTCACTTCTTGTTTTTTCCACGAGCTGAGCATTCGCTCGATTCGCATCCTCACCACCAAATCAGGGTCCTTCAATAAGGGTTTTACGGCATCACGCCCCCGCGGATCTCCGATTTTCTCCAATGAAGCCGCCGCTGTCAGCCGGGTAAACCAATCGGGATCTTTCAGTTTTTCGATCAAGGCATCCACGGCTCCCGAATCCTTAATTTCTCCCAAGGCGAGAATAGATTGTTTACGGACAAACTCATCCCTATCATTGAGAGATTCAACCAGTTTCCCAACCGCGGGTTTCCCCAGATCGGCGAGGGCCCACGTCGCATCATCCTTAAACTCATCACTTTTCAGCATGGAGATGAGCGGATCAAGGACTCGTTCGTCATTAATTTTTCCCAGGGCCCGAATCGTGTATTTTCGTGCCTCCCAATCTCGTAGGTAACGGATCAATAGCTCAACGGCGGGAGAGCCAATCAGGGCTAACGCATCGACAGCCGCCTCACGAACCTGCCAGTCGCCATCCCGCAAGCAACGCACGATGGGTTCAATACACCGCTCGTCCCCCATTTCTCCCAAAGTGACCACGGCTTCTCGTCTGACAGCCCAATCAGAATCTTTAAGGAGGTCGATTTGAATATCGATTTCATCTTTGACTTTTTCCTCTTCAAACTCTTCTTCCTCTGCTGAGGATTCTTCTTCCCCACCTTCTTCGGTGATAATGGCTTCGGGTGAAGAAACCTGATCATCTTCCATGAGGGTATCTGCAAATTCATCAACGAATTCGTCGCTAGTTTCCTCCGCTTCCTCTATTTGCTGTTCCTGGGGTTCTTGTTCCTCTAATGGTTCTTTCAGCTCATCACTCATGGGTGATTCCTCCTGGGATTGTATTTTCTAAGAATTCAGTTCTCCATTTGGGCAAATCACAGCCTAATGCTATCCAGCTAAGCCTCGGCGTTGGCTTTTTTCGATGTGGCTTGTTGCGCTCTTTTTTTGAGACTGCTTAATTTCCGTTGTACTCGCTTCAAGCGCTTATGCAATGAGCGAATGGCATCGTCCCCTTCAGGGTTTTCACTGGCCGTTCGTCGTTCCTGAACTTTTTTTTGAAGAATCTGCTTATCCTCATCCAACGATCGAGATTTGGCCATAGATTCTGTACTCTCCCTTTTCCAAAAAGTGTGGTTAGTGATTTGAGATCGACCCTTCAGTCTAGTCAAGGGCTTAAAGAAGTGTCAACAAACGAAAGTTTCAAGTTGCGGGTTTCAGGATTTAAGTTAAAAAAAAGGAGACTCACGGACTTCTCATTTGAAACTCCAGGTCGCGGCTGAGTTGCGTAGAATTCGAAAACGCCACAATCTATTTGGAGAACACAAAAAAACACCCCGTTGAGATGGGACCTCAACAGGGTGTTTTATGGTTCTATCGTTTGATGCTAGCGATAGCAGGAGACCTCATTGATACATCCCGCTGTCGCAGAAGATACGGTTTTACTTTTGACAGAAGCTACGCTCGTACGCAATGATTTTCCAGGCATCCTCTTCCGAAATGGTTGATCCCTTGGGTGGGGCCAAAGCTACCATTCCCGTTCCGGGGCTTCCATTTCCGATTATCCACATCATTTCGCCATCTTTCCGTTTCTTGTGAAATTTGCAGTTGGTGAAATTCCGAGGACCTGGATTCAGCACTTTGCCAGCGGGGCCATTGCCATCTCCAAGCTTCCCATGGCAATTCACGCAAGTCCCTTTTCCCTCATAAAGCGCCTTTCCTTCAGCGACGATTTCAGGGGAAGCCTTTTTGGCTCTTTTGTATAGGGGAGTTTTCATTTTTTTGGCTTTAGACCGTTCAGCAGCCGGAACGCGGGGCTTCAAAGGGTCTTTTTCGGGACCGGCCAAGGCCAGCCCGGTCATCAGAAACATTGTGGCAGTTAACATGCCAGTCGTCCGCAATAAGAAATTCATGAAAACCTCCTTACATTTAAAAAATGAAAACCAACCTGATTCCACACGGAAATTTTCGCAAGCACCTAAAATTCTTATACTGTAAAGGGAGACAAGACTGTCGGAGTGTCTAAAAACAGTCCAACCTTGTGAATATATCAACGAATTTTTATTACTGTCAAGGTGTATAAGCCACTGAATTTATTGAAAAATTTTCATTTTCATATTTTCATTGGTGAATGTATGAGGCCCCTCACCTTTTTCAACGAGGGAATAACTCGGTTAGCATTTTACCTTTAACCTGGTCACTCCTACGAACAAAAGGTTCTGATATAGGCGATGACTTGCCAGGCTTCCTCTTCCGAAATGAGGGGGAACATGGGTGGCATAGGCCAGCTCCCAAATTTGATGACATAAAATAGCTCCCCATCAGCTCGTTTTCTCTGAAATTTGCAGTTAGTGAAGTCCCGGGGTTTGACGGGCAAGAACGCGGCGGTAGGCCCCCCTCCATTTCCTGACTCTCCATGACAGTTTGAGCAAACCCGCTCATACACGTTTTGACCTGCCTCGATGGTGGTTGGCGATGCGGATTTCGAATCGTGATAGAGTGGGGAAGAAAGGTTTCTGTACATGCCGCGCTTTTCCAAAGGCACACGGGGTCGTAGTGGATCCTTCTCCAATGGGAGGGCCAGGGCCGACGTGGCCACAAGGAGTATGAGGATCAGAGAAAAGCGGCCTGCGGTTTCCACAGCGTTCATGGCTCAGCTATCCAAAAGGGTCAGTGAACGAGAAAGTTGGGCTCTGATAATGAAATGGGAGAATGAGGGAAAGGGTACAGTCCGAGGTGAAAAGCGCGAATCGTGATTCCCATACGGTGAAAGTTGAATGGGAAACTCTTTTATAAATTCCTAGTCCCGGATGACAACCTCCCGGACTATCTGACCCTGCTTGCCAAACGGGCCTCGTGATTCTCCATTCACCCAGACACGAACTCCTCCGGCGTTTCCAAAGGTAAGCGTAAATTGTTTTTTTGCCTTCCACGTCGTGCGTTGCTTCGGCTGTAGAAGGGCCTCTTCTGGTTCTTTTCCATCTGATTTGACCACGACCCACGTGAGTTGGGTAGCCTCCAATTCCATAAGCAGGGGGCCGGTCGTGGTGGAAACCGATGGAGTTTTTGGTTTGACGGGTTTTGGTTGTTCGGCCACGCTGGGTAATGCGACCGGAGGCAATTCAGGTACTGCCGGAACGGTGGTGGACTCGATATCCACGCTTTGCTGACTGACTTGTTCTCTCAGTGATGGCGATGGTGTCGTGTCTGTGGCTTCTTCAGTTGTCAAAGGCGGTGAGACGGGCGGGCTCTCGGCCGTATCAGGTATTGAAGTGGGAGTGGGCGGCTGCTGCCTTGAGAGATAGAGGCCGAAGCCCACTATCACCATCACAATGAGGATCAAAAGAGCCGTTCGATTGGGTTTCCCCCTTTTGTCTTCTTCAATTGGGGATTGAACGCGTTCATGTTCCTGTTGTCCCGTCCCAAAATAGGCCTTTGAAGCTTCTGAAAAGCGTCGGAGGACATCCTGCTCATCCATCCCGAGCGACCGGGCGTACGTTCGCACGAATCCCTTGGTAAATACGGGTTCAGGTAAAACAGCAAATTGTTCGTCTTCTAACGCTTGAAGGTATTTACGTTGAATGCGAGTCGCTGACGCGACTTGATCCAAACTGAGGCCCTGGGTTTCTCGCGCATGCTTTAAAAGCGGGCCGATGGATTCAGTGGGCATTGGATCATATATCCTCAAAATGAGTCAGACGTCTGAATTCGCGGTATCGATCTTCAATTTGTCTTTGGTCTAAATGCCGTAACCGATCCAGACTGAATTCTTCAACTGTAAAGGACGCCATCACACTGCCGAAAATGATGGCTCTCCGAAGCCCTGCGTTGGAATAATCTCCTGTGGACGCCAAATGCCCCATAAAGCCGCCTGCAAACGTATCCCCAGCACCGGTAGGGTCCTTGACCTGCTCTAAGGGGAGTGCGGGGGCTCCAAAGGTATGTTTTTCGTTAAACATCAAGACGCCGTACTCCCCTCGTTTGACAATGAGAGTTTTGGGGCCTCGGGCGAGAATCCGTTTGGCGACTTGAACGAGGTTGGAATCCTCCCCCAATGCGCGGGCTTCACCGTCATTAATAACCAAAATGTCCACTTTTTCTAGGGTGCGCCACAGGGCCTCGCGTTTGCCCTCGATCCAGAAGTTCATCGTATCACAGGCGACGACCATGGGGCGTTCCACTTTTTCCAGAACGTCTAATTGTAGTTCGGGGTCAATGTTGCCCAAAAAGAGCATCTGCGGGTTTCGATACTGCTCTGGGATATGGGGGCGAAAGGTTTCCAGGACGTTCAGGTGGGTTTCAAGTGTCTGGGCCTCGTTCAGTTGATAGGAATATTCCCCTTTCCAACGAAAGGTTTGGCCCTTTCGTCGCTCAAGACCGGCTAAGTCAATTCCCCGACTGCGTAAAAACTCCACATGGGGTTCCGGGAAGTCTTCGCCGACAACGGCGATAAGATCGACGCCGGTAAAAAAACTCGCCGCCGTGGCAAAATAAGTGGCTGATCCGCCCAATACGTCTGAGGCTTCCCCAAAGGGTGTGCGGACCGAATCAAAGGCCATCGACCCGACGACTAACAATTTTCCCATCATGTAGACCCTTTCTTGGTTTGTTTCGGTGGAAGATACTGGTGGAGGAGGACGCGATATCGAATTCGCAATGTAGGGGTAATGGCGTCAGGTGAGGTGATCACCGCATGTCTCAAAGCAGAATGACAGGAACACGTTGGGAGCCCCTGAGCCAGGTCGAGGGCTTTCCGCAAGACCCGCTTCGCGACTTCGACGTTCTGCTTCATAATACTGAGAATCGCCTCCACCGATACGGATTCCTCGGTATCGTGCCAACAGTCGAAGTCGGTGACCAAAGCCAGTGTCGCGTAACAAATTTCCGCTTCACGGGCCAGGTTGGCCTCAGGAATATTCGTCATCCCGATCACGTCCGCATTCCACTGTCGGTACAAATGCGATTCCGCTCGAGTTGAGAATTGAGGGCCTTCAATACAGACATAGGTTCCAGGCCGATGGACGGTCTCTCCGACCTCCTGACTGGCTTTCCACAACACGTTGGAGACCATTGAACAAATGGGATCCGCAAATGGGATATGGGCGACCACGCCTTGATCAAAAAACGTCCTTTTTCGTTGCATGGTTCGATCAATGAACTGATCCGGAAGAACCAGGTCGCCGGGCTTGATTGATTCCTTCATGCTCCCGACCGCGCTCACGGAGAAAATCCTGGTGACTCCTAAAGCCTTGAGGGCATAAATATTGGCGCGGTAATTGATGGCGGTAGGTGGGAGGCGATGGCCGCGGCCATGTCTGGCCAGAAATGCCACGACGGTTTCACCCAGATTTCCTAGCACAATGTCATCGGAGGGCTGCCCAAAGGGGGTTCGGCGCCTGACTGTCCTGATCCCCTCCATCCCTTCCAGGTGATACAAGCCACTACCCCCAATGATCGCGATGTCAGCGTGCGGTGTCTGTCGCATAAGAATGGTGAGAACCCGTCGTTACGATGAGGATTTACAAGGGGACAATTCCGTCCGGGAAAATCTCTCCGATGTTGACGTTTTCAGGTTCGATAGGAACTCCTGACATTGTAATAACACCCGATCAGCAACCTGGCCCGAGGGCTCGTCTTCCTCAACTGGCACCCATTGAATGGATGGTTCCTTACGAAACCAGGTCATCTGCCGTTTCGCGAAATGTCGGGTATCGCGTTTTAAAAGGCAGACGGCCTCGTCATAAGAGCATTCTCCGTCGAGATAACCGGAGAATTGTCGATACCCCAAGCTGGTCATGGACCTCAATGTACGAGGGAAGCCGCGATTGAGCAGCTCTTGGGTTTCTTGAAGCAGGCCCTTCGCAATTTCCAATTCCACCCTGGCCTCGATACGTTTGTATAGGCTTTCCCGTTGCATCGTCAACCCGATCATGAATGACGTATAGGGAATCTCTTGAAATCCATGACGCTGATGAGATTGCGACAGAGGAGTGCCAAGGAGATGGAAGACTTCCAGGCCCCGCTGAATTTTCATATGGTCCCGAGGATGAAGTTGTTGAGCTAACTGGGGATCAACTTTCTTGAGTTCCTGATAGAGAAAGGCTTCTCCCTTTTCTTTGGCTTCTTGAGTCAACCGGTGACGAAACGCCCAGTCTGCAGCGGGACCAGACCAGAGTCCCCGAAGCACGGCCCGAATATAGAGCCCGGTCCCACCAGCGATCAGGGGAATCTTTCCCTGTTGGTGGAGACGATCGATTTCCTCAATGGCCTGCCGCCGATAGTCGCCAACATTAAACGGTTGGTCAGGGTCAACGAGGTCAATGAGTCGATGGGGCACCCCCTGACGTTCTGCAATCGTTGGTTTATCGGTTCCGATGTCCATGCCACGATACACTTGGCGAGAATCTGCGGTGAGCACTTCCGTCTCCAACGCCTTAGCCATCTCTATGGCGACCCGGCTTTTCCCTATGGCCGTAGGACCGACCAGAACGAGAACGGGTTTCTGGGCTTTCATGTCTTGGCAGGTCAGGGTCATCATCAAATCAGAAATTTCACCCATTACGATCGACCGAACATTTTATTCAATTCATTGAGCGTGAGTCGAAAAGCGACCCGTCGGCCATGCGGACAAGTCATGGGATACCCTTCGCGGGCCCAATCAGTTAAGAGTTCCTGTATTTCCGGGCCGCCCATGGGGCGCCCCGCCTGGACGGCGGTCTGACAGGCCATTGAGGCGAATAGAGGGCGAACCTTCGCCTCGAGAGAATCGGCAGATTGCCATTCTGTCAAATCCTCAACCAGTTCTTGGATCAACTGACTGACACCGACTGTTCCAAGCATAGCCGGGACTGATCGGACCACAAACGCGTTCTGTCCAAACTGCTCAATCTCCAGCCCAAGGTGGGCAAGATCATTCAGGTGTTCGACTAACAGTTGGCACTGATGGGGAGACAGGTCAACGGGTTCAGGAATGAGTAGGGATTGAGTCTGAAGCGAATTCGTTTTCCAGGCGCGCAATAATCTTTCAAATAGTACCCGTTCATGAGCCGTGTGTTGATCCACGATCTGCAGTTCACCATTCACCTGACCAACCAGGAAGGTTTGGTTGACTTGTCCGAGTGGGTGCACCTCCAATTCTGGATCGATAAGTGGATAGGCTGGAGCGGATTCCCGACTTACCTGAGAAGCGGACGATTCCCCAGGGTCTTGTGGTGAAAATAGAAGGTTTTGAGTTTCTCTCGAAAGGGGTGCGGTCTTGGGCTCGGGTGTCCACTGATTCGCCGGTCCTCCCACTCCTTCCGGTTTTTCGGTTGATGGGGTTATGATGGGACGAAAACCAATCTGGTGGAGAGAACGTTTCACGGCTTCTTTGACTGCGGAATGAATGAAATCGGGCTGGGAAAAGCGAACTTCGCGTTTTGCGGGGTGAACATTGACATCGACGACGGCGGGATCCACGTCAAGAAAGATGGCGAATATCGGATGCCGCCCTTTCGGCAGAAAGGATCCATAGGCTTGGTAGGTCGCATGGGCAATCGTGGTATTCTTCACCGGGCGGCGATTGACAAATATTTCCTGTGGCGTCCGGCTCGTGCCGGTGTGATAGGGGCTGACCGTATACCCCTCCACCCGAAGTCCGGACTGTTCGTGATGAACCTGTAGCACTTTCTTGACAAACCGGTCTCCGTAAATTTGGAGAATCCGATCGCGGGGGACACTCACGGAGGGAAGGTCAAAGACGGAATGACCATTGTGGACCAGGCGGAAATGAACGGCCGGCCATGCCATGGCCTCTTGCTGCACCACCTGACAAATTTTGGAGAATTCCGTCGGAATGGATTTGAGAAACTTTTTCCGTGCCGGTGTGTTAAAGAACAAATCCTTGACTTCCACTTGCGTCCCTGGGGCTCCCGAATAATCGGAGAGGGTCCAGGAGTCCCCGCCCTCCGAGGATGTCGCCGCACCAACGAGGGCTTCCCGTCGCATGGTGCGAAGAGCAAATCTCGAGATGGAGGCAATGCTGGGAAGGGCTTCTCCCCGAAATCCCAAAGTTCGAATGTTGTGTAAATCCTGTTCGGATTGAAGTTTGCTGGTCGCAAAGCGATGACAGGCCACTTGCGCATTCTCAGGGGTCATGCCTTCTCCGTCGTCAGTCACCCGGATCAAGCCCCGTCCTCCTTCTTCAATTTCCACCGTAATCATCTGCGCCGCCGCATCCAAGCTATTATCGATCAATTCTTTGACGACGGCCGCGGGACGTTCCACGACTTCCCCGGCAGCAATGCGGGTTGAAAGGGATTCGGGCAAGATTTTGATTATCGTCGAGGATTGGTTGCTCATCGGTCCATGAGAGTGAATGGGCTGCTTCAGGCTCCGTAGAGCATCACTGAGATGAAAATCAGCGGGCAGCCTGGGCTTTGGCAATTTGAATTTTGGCCTGTTCGGCTTCGGGGGAGTCCGGAAACTTTTGGATCACTTCGTCCCAGAATTCCTGGGCTTTTGGCGCTTGATCCGTTTCCATCATCACCAATCCTAATTTGAGTAGGGCAGGAGGTACGTATTTATTATCGGGGAATGCGGTGAGAATGTGCTGTAACGCCCTGGTGGCTCCCTTATATTGCTTTTGGAGGTATTGAGCGTCTCCTAAATAGAAGTACGCTTGAGGCGTTAGGGCTCCTGTTGGGTACTGTTTGACAAATTGCTGAAACTCCACTGTGGCTCGGGCATATCGACCATTCAAATAGGATTTATAGGCGGAACGAAAGGCAGAGGCTTGATTGTCCGAAGCCTCGACCAATTGACCATTGGCATTATTCTCTTTTGGAGATGGGGTATCCGTGGGATTGGGGTTTGGGTTGATGGGTTTCTCTTTTTCCCCTTCCTTCTTGGGGTTTGGCGTATTGACCTGTTTCGGTTCCTTTGAGGGACTGGCGTTGATGAGATTATCCAACCGCGACTCAATCGCTTTGACTCGAATAGACAGATCTTGATCCCGCTGCCGGGTTGATGAGCGAGTCTGGTCAATCTGATCACGAAGATGAGAACTGGTACGCTCAAGCTTATCCAAAAGGTTTCGGGTATCCAAACTGGCTTCCTCTTCCGTCTTGATCAGCTCACCAACCAAAAAGTCATGCTCATCGAGCTGTGATTCTATGGTATCAAGCCGTTCCAAGATTTGTTGCTCCTGCTTGAGAAAGGCGCCTTGTTGTTCGTTCAGTGTTTGGACTTCTTTTTTTAAATCTGAGAGATTGGGTTCCGTGGCGCAGCCAATGAGGCTCATCAGTACCAATACGGCCAAGGTATAATTGAAGACTTGTAAGAATTTCACAATCGAGACCATCCTTGAATCAACGTGATTTACACGATCGGTATGGAAGGACCATCATGGAAATGGTTAAAGGGAAATGATGGACCATCATACGTTGAACTTTCCGACCTGCTCTATGAAGGAAATTGTATCAGGAAAGGTTCTTGTGAGGGAAGATGGGAAGTCGTAAACGAGTGGAATGGTTTACAAACCGTTTAATCCAGATTCTGTAAGTTATTGAAAAAAAAGAGTTTCAACGAACGAGGAGGGAACCATATATGCCGAACCTTCCCATTCAAGACTTTAAGGAGTGCTAGGGTGTAACTTTTTTAGCTTGAAGTTGGTTGATGCGTTTGGCCAATTCGGCAATGCGTTCTTCGTGTTGGTCAACACGCTCCCCGAATTTTTTCCCAATGGTGGTAAGGACATCTCGAAGTTTATTGACCGTTTCGGTCATTTGATTGAGGTGCGCTCGGTTATCACGTGAAGTTTTTTGGAGCCCCTCCACAGATTGGAAACTGGTGAGAGCTTTATTGAGATGCTGTTCGAGTTCGTCAATTCGGTTGTTCAGTTGCGTATTGACTTGCCCTAGGGCTTTATTTTCCGAGGCAACGGCCGAGTTGACTTCCTTCAAATGCTGGTTGATGGATTGAACGTCGGAATCAATTTTGGCTGTGACGGCGGACTGATGTTTCTCTAATTCCACCATGCGATTCGTCAGCTGACTTTTATTGGTTTCTACCTCCTCTTTGATATTCTGAAGTCCTTGAATCTGCTGAGTTAAGTTATTCAGGGCCTGGTCCTGTGTCGTCAATTGCGTAGCGAGATCCCCGGTGGTTGTTTGAAGAGCCTGGTTTATCGAGGTGAGACTGGCAGTAAGCTCATCGAGATGGCGAATCGTGTTTTGCCGGTTGGTTTCCATGGTTTGGTCCATGGAGGTCTGGTGGGACTCCAGAAGTTTCATCCGCTCATCAAGCCGTCCGGCTTGTTGAATGAGATCATCGCCTCGTTGCCCTAACAGGTTCCCCATCACGTCCTGATGCTCCTTTAACTGAAGGGCGGTTTGCCTTAATTCTTGAAGTTCATTCGATTGCGTCACCACTTGAGTCTCCAGGTCTCCCAGCTCACCTTGAAGACTGCTCATGCTGGTTTGGACATCCTGTTCCAGTTGGGTTTTCAACGCCTGGGTGTCCGTATTCAGTTTCTCCATGGAGGTCAGCATGTCTTGTTCCAGCTGACTTTGTTTGGATTCAAGAGCCGCCACACGGGCAGCTTCTTCGTCCAAACGGCTGCCAAGGAGCGTTCCCGATTGTCCCATGGCTTCCTTCATGGTGGTGACCGATTGCGAAACTTCGTCAATATTCGCGGTGTTCGTGGCCAAATGGGTTTGAATCTCGGCCAATGTGGCTTGAGAGAGCTGCACATTTTGCCCCATTTGTTGGCTCAACTCTGATTCGACACGGTTGTCCCGTTCGGCTTCTTGGACGAATTTGTTGCCTAAGTCGGCCAGGGATTCTTTAAAGGCGGTCAGGGCAGTCTGAAACTCAGCAATTTTTTCGTTGGTGGAGATTCCATCCTGATCAACTTGTTGAATCAGCGAGGTTGTCTTGGTCTCCTGAGCGATCAGCTTATCTTTCTGAGCCTGCATTTGGGTGTTGACCTCTTGGATGCGAGCGCCAATTTGATTGTCCTTCGCTTCCAAGCCAGCTTGTAGATCTTCTAACCGTTTGTTGATCTCTTCGATGCGACCATTGAAATCAGCGAAATCCTTTTCTCTAAATTCCCGAAAATCATTTTTCATCTCTGCGCGAAACCGAAAAAGTTTTTTGTTTTCGGCTTGCAACGCCGCCGTTTGTTTTTTTCCTTCATCGATCGCTTCTCTTGCCTTGGTGATTTCGACCTGAAGGGCTTTTTTCTCCTTCTTCATTTGGATGATTTGATCATCCAAATCCCTTTTCATCTTGGTGAGATCCGCTTGCTGGGCAATACAGCCTGATAGCAGGAAACTACAGCATCCTAGAACTGCCAGGAGCAGATGTGAGAAGCTTGGACATGATCGCCAACCAGGGAATGAAAAACCAATGCGTAAGTCAGTCATAACTCCATTTCCGTCTCGAAATGTTTGAGGCTACTGCACAATGAGATGTCCACGACGGTTTTCTTGGTAACAAAATTCTGTCGAATCGGTGCAAAAAGGTTTCTCTTTTCCATAGGTGATCACTGAAAGTCTCGAAGAGTCTACCCCAAGGGCGACGAGGTAGTCTCGAATAGCGATCGCCCGTTTTTTTCCTAAAACAATGTTGTACGCTTGTGTTCCCCGTTGATCGCAGTGTCCCTCGATTAACAGGTTCATGTCGGTATCATTCTGTAACATATTTGCGTTCTTTTCCAGCAGATCTTTCCCCTCTTGCGTGATCTTCCAGCTATCAAATTCAAAATAGATATCTTGAAGACCGGCAGCGGCCGTCGCCATTTCGTCTTCATGGATTCGTGCCAGCTGTTCTTCGACCGCATTGGAGGGCTCGACTTTCGCAACCACAATATTTTCCGGAATTCGCTCGACATGGGTAGATTCCATCATCTCCCCTTGATCCGGTCCCGGTTCTACTAAGGCTCCAAATTCCTCCTCTGTAGGGGACTCCAGGGAAGGAGTGGCTTGATTGGTCTCATGAGAGTCAAACGCGGCTACGGGGGCTCCATCCCCTGCATCGGAAGCAGAAGATTCAAACTCCGGTTCCAAGGCTGTTTGATAAGCTGAGGGAGCTGAGGTGTCTTCCTCAAACCCTGATTGGGGATGGTGGGGAATCCCTTCTCCCATTTCAGGAGTAGTCGAATTCCGACCAGTTACCGAAGTGTCTATAGGTTCCTCTGCACGTTCCCCCCGAATGGTAGGGGTCGGTGGTGGCTCGACGACCATCGCGGTTTCCTGATCCGTTGAACCTTGTGAACCCTGACCTTGAGTTTCTAATTCGCTTCCCAAGCCTGTTTCAGTAAAGGTTGAGTCCTGAATTCCAGTCTGGGCTGATGGCGAATCCTGGAGGCTTGCCTCTAATTCCTCTTGTTGATTAGCTTTTCCCGAAGTGGTGGACACTGAAAGGTGCTTCTGACCGCACCCCGAGGTGCCAACGAAAAATACTACTGCAACACTGATCATCCAGAATGTACGAAGTGCTGGATTCATAAGGTATCCTCCTTTTTGCTTAGGACCAAAATCCTTTTTCCTCCCTCTGGGAGCGCCTGTCTTAATAAGGCGACCACGAGGGTGAGCTATGTTGAATGGCGCCTGAAGTCAGCTGCTCCAACCCTTGTCCATCGCTGCTGACTATATAGATTTGGCTTTTTCCGCGTCGGAGTGAACTGAACACCAAAAGTCGGCCATTCGGGGACCACGAAGGTGAGTCATCGATGCTGCTCCCCTTGGTTATTTGAAACACTTGTCGGCCATCGGGGGTAATACGGCACAATTTAAAATACTGTCCGGGAATTCGGCAGACGTAGGCAATCCAATCACCTTGAGGGGACCATACCGGCGCAGCATTGTAATCTCCTTCATAGGTCAAACGCCGGACATTTGACCCGTCAGCATTCATGATATAGACCTGCGGTCGCCCTCCTCGATCAGAAGTAAAAGCAATTCTGGTGCCATCAGGAGACCATGTGGGGGAAAGGTCAGCGCTCCGATGAGAAGTTAAGCGCTCGATGTTCATGCTGTGAATATCTAATTTATAGATGTCGGAGTTACCATTTTGCGCGGACGAATAGATAAGTGATTTCCCATCATGGGAAAACGAAGGGGTGATATTCAGACTGGCTGCGGGTACCAATATCCTTTCTTTGCCCGTCGACAGTTCACGTTGAATGATTTCTTGTTTTCGCTGACGATAGGCCGTAAAGGCCAACGATTTCCGGTCTGGGGCCCAGGTCGGCATCAGGTTGAGGTACCCGTCGGCCGTAACTTGTTGAGGGCCGTATCCGTCGTAGTCCATGACGAAGAGTTCCTTCCCCAACCCTTCTTCTGACACATAGGCAATCTTTGTTCTCGCAATGCCCTGTTCCCCCGTGTAGCGGTAGACAAGTTCGTCCGCCCACCGGTGGGTCATCAGTCGAAGCAATGATTCGGTCAATTTTCTCGAGAAATATCGTTTTCCAAAGAGATAGTCTTGGTGCCCCGTGTCATCCGCACAGGCATCAAAGATGAGACCCTTGCCATTTGAGCTGGTCCCTCCCAGCCCCAGCCGGCCCCAGGTTGAAAGGGTGGTTCCCTTCCGATCATCTCCCTGGCCCGGGGAGAGCCCCACACATTTGTTTTCTGAAAATTCTCCCTTTGTGGAGGGAAGGTCCATGACCAAAAAGACCTGTGATCGAGTCAGATCGGCCTTGAGGATCCTCGCCACGTCACCATGGCGATTTAAGGCTAATTTTTTAGCAGGATCGACATTCCCGAATTCCATGACATGAATGGGGATTTTTTGGGTATCAGGACGTGTTGATTCCAGAACGGCCTCTTCGGCAGAAGACTGACGAAGGCCTTCACCCCAAAAGGAAAGCGTCATCAGAAGGATGAGGGCGGTGATCATACCCCGGCTCATGAGGATGGTTCTCCTAAAGTAAAATTATACCGCACATCAAAGGAAAATTTGTGAATGTCTGAGGGAAATGGGGGTAAGGGGTTTGCCCGTTGGACAGCGCGTAATGCCGCGGAATCATAATAGCTATTGCCTGATCCCTCTGCGATGTCAAGATCAATCACTTTCCCTGATCGAAGAATTCGGAATTTGAGAACAACTTGTAAATTTTTTTCATGAGCTTTCACCGGAGGAGCCACCCATTGTTGATCGATGTAGGCTTGAACGAGAGCTAAATATCGATTTTGTCCCGCGGTATTCCTTGATGACCCGGAACTCGGACCCAATTCGGCATTTTCGGATGGGACCTCTTGGATCTGTAACCGAGTACGAATAGACTCAATTGGCGCAACGTCCGGAACCGTCAATTTGGCGAGCTGTTGGTCAATCTCGGTGCGGAATTTCTTGGAGGCGGCCGTATCCCGGTGGGGAATGACCGGTATTGACGAAGGGAGTTCGGAAGTTGGCGGTGGAACGGGGTCGGCTTTGCTTACGTCGCGGAGTTGGGGCACTTTGACGGATTCTAATACTGCTTTCAAAGAATCAGCCAAGCGCTCGCGCGGCATGACGGGTGGTAACGCTTTTTTTGGTGGTAGGGCTTCTGTCAATTCAGGTGTTCGTGGGGCCACCGGCGTCGGGGGTGGCGCGATGGGGATTTTCTTTTTGGCACGTTTTTTAGTTTTCCGGGTTGATTTTTGGTGGCTGGGGATCTGGATCGATTTCATTTTCTCTTTCAAGGACTGTGATAGTGGTTCATGTGTTGAAGGAGTCGTCTTCGATTCTTCCGATTTGGTAAAGGGTTGTACGGAAGCCAAATTCGGCGCTTTCGGTGGAGTTTTAATCTCTTTTAAGGTGTCCTTCACATTGGGTTTTGAGGGTCGTGTGGTCTTTTGTTTTGGGGCGATGGGAGGAGCCGGTGTAGATCTTTTCGGCTCGTTCAGGCTCGCATCGGGAACTTTCAGGGGTGTCACGGGTTCGAGTTTCGGAGCGTCAGAAGGTAGCTTGATGCTTTCTAAAGCGGAAGGTTGCCGGGGAGAAGTCTTGACGACAGGGGCGGGATCAGGCGGAGCCTGAGGAACCAATTTATCCGGGACGACAACCGATTTCGCCGCGCCTGGCAATGCTTCTGACAGTCGTTCAGAGGCCATTTTGGTGGTTAGCGGTGGCAGGGGCTTTTCTTGAGGCCTGGAGGGCGCCTTCTGAGAACGGGATTTCTTGGATGCGGTCTTGGCCTTTGAGGGTGAAGGAGTGGTGACCTTCGATGCTGGCAAGGAAACCAAGGAGACCTCATAAGACGAGAGCGGTTGTTGAATATCCGGGGAAAACCGCAAGTTCAGGGCTAAAAGACCAACCACAATATGTAAGATGAAGGATCCGGCCAACCACCTTCGCAGCGAGGATTTTTCAGTGTGAAGGTGATAGGACAGGTCCTGGAAAAGGAGGCTCGGAAATCCTGCATGAGTCATTGCACAACTTGAGAAGCTACACCGCTTTACGATGATTTGCCGATCGGGTCTTCTTTAATTTGTTCGGTTTGTGGGCTTGTCACCATTCCCATTTTTTCAATGTGTGCCCCTTTGATTTCGTCCATCACCTGGACCACCGTCCCATAGGGAACGGTCCGATCGGCTCGAAGGTAGACTGATACCTCAGGGTTGGCTTCTTTGGCTTCACGGAGTTTCGATCGAAGATCCACAAGCCCGATGGCATCATTCCCTAGAAATAACTTTTGATCGCGTTGAACGGTAATAATGAGACGTTCCTCAGCTTTGATGGTATTGGATTTTGACGAAGGGAGCGAGATGTCCATCCCCCGGTGGAGCATAGGTGCCGTAACCATGAAAATGACCAACAGCACGAGCACGACATCAACGAGGGGAATAACGTTGATCTCAGAAAGAAACCGGCCCTGCCTTGAATCTGCCGTCATCGACTCACCTCGAATTCTTTGGTTTCCCTGGCCAGCTCATCAATGGAATTGAGAAATTCAATGGAGAAGGCCTCGACTCGAAATACCAACTTTCTGATCCGAGTCAGAAAGAAATTATACGCAATAACCGCCGGAATTGCCGCGAACAGCCCTGCTGCCGTGGCCACCAGGGCTTCTGCGACCCCAGGAGCAACCGCGGCGATGCTGGCTGACCCTTGAACGCCGATTTCCCTAAAGGCTCCTATGATTCCCAAAACCGTACCGAGTAACCCAATGAACGGCGTGAGATTCCCAGTCGTCGCCAGGAAAGGGAGATACGTTTCTTGTTGGGTTATTTGATTTTGGACTATATGGTTGGCCACTTTTTCCAAATAGGTCCGATCTGGATATCGATCGGACGGCGACCGGTTCATGCCAGCGGGAGACTCGTAAAGATCGGGCGGCGGCGGTATCCGATCCATCACTCCCAGAAAGACTGTGGCGCTCGGACTAAACTCGGTATCCTGAGCTTGAATTCGTATATCATCAAAATCTTGAGGATGAAGTTCATAGGCGCGCAGAAATCGTTGATCATCTTCTTCTATAGCTTTGAACCGGCGCCATTTGAATATGATGATTCCCCAAGACACAATGGAAAAAAATGCCAGCACAAGCAAAATGAAAATGGAAAGGGGCCCGAGTGATCCAATAAGTTCAATAGGATTCGAGAAAAGCATAATCTCTTCCTACCTCCTTGCTGCAGGTGTTAACTCTTGAACGTGATTGGATAAACAACTGTTCAAAATGGAAAGGACTATATCACTTGGTGTAGAGGATGGCGGGGCCGACGGGATTTGAACCCGCGACTTCCAGATTGACAATCTGGCGTCCTAACCTGGCTGAACGACGGCCCCGTATACTACTCCTGAGCAGGGCATTAATACCCTTGTTAACATTTTAAGAGGAAAAAAAGCCTAGCAGCCCTTATACCGTTAGGGGTAAACCTTAGAGTTGACTCAGATTATACCGTATTCCGAATGGTAGGCGGAACAGGGATCGAACCTGCGACCTCTGCCGTGTAAAGGCAGCGCTCTTCCAACTGAGCTATCCGCCCAAATTGCCGCGAGATTTTGCATCAGTTTCATCATTATATCAACCCTTAGGGACTTGTCAACAGAGCGAGATCAGGAGCAAATGCCGATTTTGGAGAGGGTGTCACGTGTAAGAAGGAGTACAGGGGCACGGTCAAATTTTCACGTTCAACCTTTAGAATAAAAAACCTAAGTCAAAAATTTTATCGTTGTGTCTTGGGAGGTTGAACCGTAAACTCCGTCGGTGCGGCCTCTTTCACCGTTCTTGGAAGTGATTGGCATTTGACAACACCTTTCCGGGTGGGTATAAGGCTCGGTATGTCCATTTAAATTTGGTTGTTTGAAAATAGAACTTACTATCTGGCTTTTTCACCCTTCCTCGCACTAAAAAACAGCATTCATGGCGTATAAAATTAAAGAAGCATCCCCGAAGTCGGGGATGATTGATGAAGCTGAACTTCTCTCCGGAAAAGATCGGGTTCTTCTCTTTGTTGAACAAAATCGAATCGCGATAATAGTAGGAATATTGCTCACAGTTGTGGTTGCCGTGGCTTTGGGAGGATTGGTCTGGCTTGAAAGGCTGGATAGGGAAAAGGCCATAGTGCTTGAGGGGAAAGCTCAATTGCTTTTCTACGATCGTCCCCCGGACAAGCCTGAACAAACTCAAGAAAATCTGGCCAAGGCGGCTGATGTATACCGACAAATACTCAATGAATATCCTCGAACGTCCAGTGCACGTCGGGCATTGTTTTTTCTCGGGAATACCCTGATGGAACAAGGTGATCTTAACGGGGCGACCGAGACCTATCAACAATTCATCGAACAGTACCCGGACGATGAGATACTCTTGGGGATTGTGTATCAGCGATTGGGGTATGCTCATTTATTAAATGGAAATCAAGACCGTGCCTATACCGTGTTTTCCACGGTGCTCGGTCTTCCTCGTGCCATTAATAAGGATCAAGTTCTTTATGAAGTGGCCAAGTTGAAAGAAGCCGAAGAGAAAACCCAAGAGGCGCTGACCTATTATAGACAGCTGATAGAACAATATCCGAACTCCCCATTTTTCAGTGAAGCGTCCCTTCGTGTGAAAATTTTAGAACCTGAGGACGTATCGCCGGCTCAAGGTACCGAATCTGAAAAGTCTGTGGAATCAGGAAAAGCCGGGGAACCCACGGAAGTACCTTCCGAGGGGACCGAAGAAGAGAGTCCTTCCGACAAGAACGAGGCAGGACCGTAATGACGAACAGAATTTGGAATTTGACGGTTACTGACTGATAACCAGCAAGCGTCCCACATGAATTACGCTTGTTGTGAGGTTATTGAGAAGTTTGAGGTCGGTCACACTCACCCTAAACTGTTGAGCAATACTCCACAGACTATCTCCTTCTCGAACCCGGTACCATTTGGGTTCAGTTCTAGAGGGGATTTTCTTCACTTGCAAGCGATCCCCTGCGTGAATCAGATTTCCTGAGAGATCATTTAATAGCCGAAGCGTCCCAAGGCTGATCCCAAACCGGGAGGCAATGACCGACAGACTATCCCCGTAGCGTACGGTATACCAGGTTGCATCAAGATCAAGAGGGGGCTCGGGAGGCCGTACCCGTAACCGCTCGCCCACTCGAATCAAATTACTGGAACGGTCATTCAGTTCTTTCAATTTTCGGACACTCATGCCAAAACGCTTGGCGACTACTGACAGACTATCTCCCTTTTGCACTCGATACCATTGGGTGTGGGGCGGCGGGGCCGGTTTCCACAGTTTCAACTGATCGTGATGTTGTTCAACCAACCTTCGGGTCCCCATCGGCACCTTCAGGTGGTACCCGCCTTTTTGAGAGGGAACGATATTTCTTCTCAATTCGGGATTGAGTTTCCTTAAGTCCTGGTAGGAAATCCCCGTGGCTTTTGAAATTGTTTGAAGATGCACCCGTTTCTTGATCAGCACTTCATCATAGAGATAGATATCTGTCGGAGTATTCAAGAAGCCATAATCGGTCGGATTCATCGCAATCATGGTCGCGGCAATGAACCGGGGCACATAATCTCTGGTTTCTCTTCGAAGATAGCGCCAACTCTGCCGGATCTTCCAATAATCCTGGGTTCCGCTTTTCCTGATCGCCCGGGAGACCTTTCCCGCTCCCGCGTTGTAGGCGGCTAACGCTAAGGGCCACGATCCGAATTTATCATACAGATCTCTCAGGTGATGGGCTGCTGCGACCGTGGATTTAACCGGGTCTCGGCGTTCGTCCACATGCCAGTTCACTTTCAGTCCATATCGACGTCCCGTCGCCTTCATAAATTGCCAGGGCCCCGCTGCCCGGGCGCGGGATAAGGCCTTGGGATTAAATCCGCTTTCCACAATCGAAAGGTAGCTCAATTCCAGGGGCAACCCGAATTCCGCAAAAACTTGTTGAACCACCGCCTTGTATTGTTCGAATCGGGTCAAATATCCCTGAAAGCGATCGTGGATCCTGTATTGGAAGTAATGAAGACTTCGTTCGACCGCGGGATTGAGAACCAGGTGGACCTCTCCATATGGTGAGTGAAGGCTGGAGGGGTTCGGTTTCCAGGCTGACAGGAACAGGCCAGCATATCGATTTCTGAAGACTTCCTCCGAAGACAATTGGGAGAATGGACCTTTTAGGATTGGTAAGTCAGATCCTAAGAGGTTTCTCCATTCCATGGAATTGGTAAATATGGGGGCTGAGCCAATCTTCAAATCTTCAGGATACGTGGTAGAAGATTTTCCAACGGGCGTGGGGGGGTGGCTTTGGGAAGATTCCGCAAAGGGGGGGGCGGGAGTTTCAGAAGATGAAGATGCTGGGTCGCCCGAAGAACCTGGTTGCCTCTGGGGATCTTCGGGTGATGCCACACCTGACCAAGCGGGTCTGGAAGCTTTTTGAGAAGCTCCATGGCTGCCGTTTGTCTGGGTAGGCTTTGTGGTCGCCTTTTCTTTCGCAAGGGCAAACTGGCACAAGCCGGCGACCAGAATCGCTCCAAGCAACAAGGGCATCCACCCCGGAAATGACATCGATTTTCTACGTAGGCTACTCATACGAACCGGAAACCTTCGTCTCCTTATTTATTAACCTTACAGATTACTAAGCAATCAAAAAAATGTCAATAAAATCAGCAATTTTCAAGGAAAATTCATAAATTCATCCAGAGGGGTGATCTGGAAAGGTGGTGACATAGCTGAAGGAAAGCCCGCAAGGCCGGATCCATGACAATACCACAATGGAAAGGGACGCATTACAAATGTGGATTCACAGGAAGGGCCAGGGTCAAGTATCGTTCCTTTTCTTCATACAGAAGCCGCTTTCTCACAAGAGAAGTCACAATATCTTTGAGTGGTGTGATGCCTTCACTCATGGTCTGAAATTGTTCAGCTTGCAAGGCTTTTCGTATTTGCTCAAACGTTCGAGGCCCTTCATTACAGAATTCGATGATAAAGGCTTCAGGCTGGTCGAATCGCTCGCTGACCGGGGTTCCAAACCGCCCCTCATAGATCGTGACATAACTGAGGGCTTTGGCATAATACAGAAACGGCCTGTTTTCTGAGAAATAACGGGCTTTCCATTCACTCACCCGCCTGACCAACTCTTCGTACAACTCTTTACTCACGGTCCATGCCGTTTCATATTCGAAGTCATAGGCAATTTTATTCAGGTCAACGTTTCGTTCGTCGTATATGTAACCATACGCGGGGTCCGGGCCGGTGATGCGAATCCCGTAGTGTTCCGGTCGCATAAAATAGGGGCTGAATCGTTCAAGCCATAATTTTCCGGTCGACTCCGGTGGTTGAAGATGCAGGAGGGACGGAATCATCTCGATTTGGCGTTGGTAATCCTCATCGGTTTCTTGGGGAAATCCAAGAAGAATATTCCATGATATATCAATATTATAGTACCGGCTCCATTTTAAACATTGAATATTTTGCAGAGGACTGACGCCCTTATCCATTTCCTTAAGCTGAGCGGTGCTCAGACTCTCAATGCCAGGTTGCATGCACTTGACGCCCCCGTGGGCCAGGGTCTGGATCTGTCGCTTGGTGAGGTTGCTTTTGGTTTCCATGAACACGTCGAGGTCGAAATGGGCCTGCGCAAATTTACCAAATAGACCGTCGATATATTTCATGTCGATGATGTTATCGACCATCCGGAATCGCGTCGTCTCATAACGACTGGAAAGGAAATCCAATTCCCGTGAAACCTGCTCAGGGGACTTGGCTCGAAATTGCATCGCCTGCGCATTCAATCCACAGAATGTGCAATGGTGTTTCTCCCCCCACCAACAGCCTCGTGATCCTTCGTAAAGGAGTATGCGGTTTAACCCCGTAGACCCTTGCGTCTCGAGTTCTTTCAGTTGCTCAAAGTAGTCGTCGTAATCGGGAGGCCCCATCCGTTGAAAATCAGTAAACAGTTTTGCATGAGGCTCATAGTGAATCTGACCATCCCTGCGATGCGCCACTCCCGGAGGAATCGCCTCTTCCTGACCAATGAGAATCTGCTTCACGAGTGATGGAAAGACCTCCTCCCCTTCCCCGACCACCACATAGTCAATCCAGGGGAATGCCCGGAAATGTTCCAGTCCCATCTCACCATCGAAATTTGCGCCTCCAAAGACAATCCGCACCTCGGGATAGAGGTCCTTGATGAGTTTGGCCATTGTCAGGCTGGCAACGTTCTGATCAAAGGTGGAGGTGAAGCCTACAACCGCATACTCACTCCAGTCATAGGCTGTCATGGCCCAGGTGAGGAATTGCGGGGCGATCGAATGAGCGATTTCCTCCAGGTAGCCAACGGGACAGGCCGCCTCCCGCGCGGTTGTTTCAAAGACAGGCTTAAACATTTGGGGATATTGGGCATGTTTGGGATTATTCCGGAACAGGATAGAAGAAAAGAGCCATTCACCGATCAGTCCGCGTTTCTCACAAAGGACCTCATACAATGGCACCCCGATTTTGTGGGCAAACAGCAAATTCAAATGGTAGGTTTTTACGCCGATGCCCTGGGATTTCAACAGCGCTGACAGCGTCCCTAACTGAATCGAGGGAAATTTGGAGTAGGTAAATGGCATGGTGACGAGCGCGACCTTCGTGCCAAGGGCCCGAAAATCAATTCCGTCATCAGGGGATGGCCGGGAAGCTTGGGGCAGGTCAGGTGGATAAATGTGAAGGAGGGACTCCCCCTTTTCAAAGGTGGAGTCAGCCATGGCTTTGGTACGCACGGTCAGCCTTGGCAGCCATATAAAAATCGCTTTCCGTCAGTCCTTGAATCTTATGCGTCCAGATCTCAACTTTGCATTTTCCCCAAGCCAGGTACAGGTCGGGGTGATGCCCCTCTTCTTCCGCAACCCCACCCACTTTATTAACAAATGCCAAGGCCTCCCCAAAATTCTTGAACGTATACATCCGCTCGATGTGTCCTTCCTTGTTCAGTTCCCAACCTTGTTCGAGTTGGCCCAATAATTCTTGAACCTTCGTAGACTCAAGCGGGGGGACTCCCCCCCGACAGGGGATACATTTATTGTCAGCTAGACTCATGTTCTTTCCTCCAAGCGAAATTTTGTAACTCCGGCAACTCACGCTGCCTCAAAAAAGTTAATGTAGGGTGGGCATCCCCCACCGTTTCATCTTTCCTTGATTATAGACACCACAAAGTTCCCTACACAATCAACCATTTAGCGGGCGAATGAGAAAACCAGCCGGGCAATCGTTTTGCTCTTGAAATCGAAACCCGACTTATGAAACCCGAAACTTGAAACCTATTCCCCTATCCCTCTTCTCCCGTATTGACTCCCCCCGACCTGGCAATATCCTCCATCTTTATTTTCTCCGGATTAAACTTTCTTACGCCCGACAGCATGCGATCCAGGGCCTGATCTAAAGAAAGAGGATCGGCATCTTTTTGTCGAAATCGGAGGGGATTGACCCGAGCGACGACGAAATTCTTCAGATACGGGTTGGTTAACCCTCGTTGCTTCAACGCCTCGACTTGTTCAATGACGACATCATCGAGTTCAAGCACCCTTTTAGCAATTCCGATTCGCTGTGTGAGGGCTTTGGGCAGAGGCATGTTGAGGAATTGGTCGGTCCGTTTCAGAACAGGATGGTACGCTCCACCGCTAAACCTGGGCCGCTCCTCATAGCAAAGGCCAAGCGTGATGAAGGCCGGCTCTTCAAACTCGAGACTGAAGTTCTGTTCGGCGTCGTGGGTCATTGACGCCAGTTCTCGATACATGCGAATCACTTCCAGGGCTTTTTCTCGAAGGTTATGGGCCTTTTCAGTATTCAACGCCAGAATACGATAGGCAACTGAGGGATTCGGTACCACCAGAGCAGTAATACTTTTCGCGCCAAGGGTCCGCATGGCGGACAGTCGGTGATTGCCGTTGGGCGTCCAGTATTTTGTTCCTTCATCAGGGATTGAATTGGCCTGGACGGCAATGATCGGGTCCAAGAAGTACCCGAGCTTTCCTATCACCCCCTCCAATCGACGAGCATGACTGTCCGACAGGTTCCTCTGAAAAGGGGTAGGTTGGACTAACTCAATCGGGAGCGCGGCAAACACGATCCATTGGCCGCTGAAAGGCTCCCGATACGTCGCAAGAACCTTTCCGCCATCATGATTGATGGCCTGATGAAGTCGGGCCACTTCCGCCGTCGGGGCTGCTGCCTGGAGTTCCCCGGCGGTGAGTCCCGTGGAGGTACCAGCCGGTTTTCGTCGCCTGCGAACGCCACCAGGTGTTTTGGTTTTTTTTGGTTTCTTTTCTGCCATAGGTTGTAATGGTAGGCAAATTAATAGCAAAAGGGAAACCCTTCTTTTTCCCTGTGGGAAGTCTGCTTTACCCTTACAATATATAACTATGACCTAACAAATGGCTGGGGAGGTGATTAATGAGGCCTTGTTGAAGCAAAAAATGATTTGTTAGAGTTTAACTCAGTTTAACTGAAAAAGGGGGGACGAACGATGGGACGAAAAACGAGAGTGGTTGGATTTTCTGTTAGCCCAGAACTTGCGAAGGAATATGAAAAATTAGCGGAACAGGAAAGTACAACGAAAAGCGAGCTCTTCCGCCGGATGATTCAGGCCTATAAAACTGAACGGGAGGAAGAAGAATTCTTCCAACTCCAAAGAAAGATGGCTAGGCGGACTAGAAAGGCAGGATTTTTGGATGAGAAGGAGGTTGAGCGTATTGTGTTTGAGGATCGCTAATGAAAGTGGTCTTCGACACCAACGTTTACATTTCCGCCTTTCTGGTTCCGGGAAGTCAGGGCGAAGAAGCCTTTCTGCTCGCTCATCGCCGTCGCTTCAATCTCTATACCTCTGTACCCATCCTCACCGAAACCGCCCGTGTACTGAGGCTCAAATTTGATCAGGAAGATGAAGATATAAAAGTTGCTCTAAAATTGATCGCTCGGGCAGCCAAAGTCCTTCGCCCGTCAACCAGGGTCACCCTTTTGCAAGATTCACCCGATAATCGAATCCTCGAATGTGCAAAGGAAGCAAAATCCGATGTCATTGTCACGGGTGACCGGGACATCCTTAGACTGAAGACATTTGAAAAGATCAGCATTATTCGTTTGATTGACTTTTTAAGGATGTCCCCAGAAAAGGTTTAATCCGCATTGATAAAAAAGGCAATAAATTACTTTGTCCAAATCTCTTTTTCATGGATGTTAGTGTGTGCAAGCACTCTACGTGCCCAAACAATCTGTTGGTGGTCGCTTCGCAGAAGACGGTCCATTCTCAGGTCCAAACCTTAAACAGATAGGCGGTGTCGGAGTGCTAAAAAATGTACTTGGATACTGGACGGATAATGGAAAACCAAAATACAGGTATGCAACCTTCATCAATCCTTATGCCTCGCATTCGCTCGCATCCCTTCGCTCACCATTCTCAGCATACTCCTGGTATGACAGAGAGCTGAATGATGAACCATTAGGATAGAAGAAGGATAGGCCTGGATCTGCAGAACCTTTAATCAGGTCATCGACATATCTTATGGACGTCCTTGATATGCTCCTCCGAGCAAATCCCACTAATGTAAGATCATTGGAAGGGCTACAAAATTGTTGATGGGATGGGCAAAGCCTGTCCTCCACAATAGTTTTTCTACCGAATGCCTACAGGATGATTTTTAGGAAAGGGGGGTTAAGTAACAGACAAGAAAGCCCTTCACGAAACTCTAAGTGTGTTGATTTTTGTATTTTTGCTTCTACTAGGTCTCTTTCTCAAAAGACAGGGACGACCGGTCCACCAAGTACAGGTTCCCTCTTGACAGTAGTGAAAAATAGGTTCAGGCTATTTATTAGTTCCTCTGCCCAGAGGCCTTCTATCGGTCTTGGAAAGGAGACCGGGTACTTCACTATTTCATATCAATACCAATCCTGTCTCTCGATTTTATTAAATATGGCCGAGAGTCAGGTTCAATCAAGGTCCTTCCCCAGACAGGGTTATCATCAAAGTGCTGGGGTCGCGAAACCGTTACCCCATCTTTAGGCTGTAGTCCTTTAAGAGCATCCCGAAAACCGGGTGTGTTGTCGTAGTCAACTTCCAACCAAGGAGGCCGAAATGAACCGACTATTTTTCAGTCCAGTAGTGTTTTTTCTTGTGGTGTTTCTATCGGGTGGTTGTGATTCGGGCCAATATGGCCAGGAAACCAAAACTGAACCAAAGGCCGAAAGTAAGCCGATGGTAGAGGCCGAATCTCCCCCTGCGGGTGAAATGGCAAAAATTGAAGGGGCGCTCATGGCGCCTGAGGGAGCCCCGGGCGCTTCGGATAATGCTGAAGGGGTCAAGCATTTTGAGCAGGGGCATTGGGATGTCGCCAAAGAGCATTTCGATAAAGCGCTTGCGGCCAACGCAAAGCTCGCCGAGGCTCATTACAATTTAGCCTTAGCCCTGGACAAGATGGGAGACCATGGAGAGGCCACCAATCATTTTAAGACAGCCCTGGAACTAGCGCCGGAAGATCCCAGGATCAAGGACTCTGGAATCTTGCAAGCTCATGTTGGCGGGTGAAAAAAGAAGTTTCGGGTTTCGTAAAAAGCTGAGGGCCTTTCCTTTGGATTGTGTAGTATTGTTGTTTCAACCCTACTACCTTTCTTTATAGGAAGTGGTTTCCGGCCACTCCCTGCTATCCACAACTATCAAATCGGCAGAAGACGGCAGGCATGGTCATCGACGCCACGAATTTGCCTGTTGGCCCCTGGTGTATTTGCTACCTTCCCAAAAGCTCCATTGAAATCTCCCCACACCTTCCCGGCCTTCCCAGCGTATGAACTCTATACATGAGTCTGGTCGGAAGGAATGGATTCTCTGCTCCCTAAACTGTTGAAAAAGAAGTGGGTAACTGCTTAAAATCATGGGCGGTAGAGGGTTTTCTAAATTAAATTGGGAAGGTCAACCTCATGAATCGAACTGTTCTTTTTTTTGGAATCCTTTTTCTGGGTTTCATAACTCTAAGCTGTGCATCGGAGCCCACGAGGTGGTACAAAGCAGGCGCAACCAAGACAATGTACGAGCGGGACAAAGCAGATTGCGAGGAACAGACTCTTGGTACGGTTACCACTATGGACAAAATGCAAACTTACACTTTTGAAAGCTGTATGGAACAGAGGGGTTATGTGGCTTTAGACCATTCGGCGATGTGAGGCAATTTTAATTCACTTGGCCTTGGAAAGGCGATGCTCATCTAAGATCAGAATGTATCGTCGATCTTGGGCAATGAGACCGTGTTGTACCAATATTGTTGGCAAGATTTTGGTGGGGGAGTCGAGATTGGAGTTTCCGGGAGGTCGGACAAAGAGGTCACCCCGACAATTCCTAAAAGGGGAGTCCCCCTTGACAATACTACAATGTTACAATCCCTCTTACCCGAAACCCGAAACCCGAAACCCGAAACCCGAAACCCGAAACCCGAAACCCGAAACTATTCTTCAGTGCGCCTCTGCCCAGGATGGTCCTTGTCCCACCTCAACCGTTAGGGGAACCGCAAGCTGAAGCTTCGGGAGGGTTGCCGATTCCATTACTTTTTTCACGACCCCCGCTGTTTGATCCAGAACCTCGTCATCGACTTCAAAGATCAACTCATCGTGGACGGTGAGGAGCATGTGGGCTTTTGTTGAAAGGCCCTGTTGTTCCAATGCCGGTGGAACCCGGATCATGGCCCGCTTCAGAATATCCGCAGCCGATCCTTGTAGGGGAGCATTAATCGCGGCTCGTTCCGCAAAATTCCGGCGCGCCGGATTTTTGTCATGTATCCCTGGCACATGACAGCGGCGACCAAACAGCGTTTGTACGTAGCCATGTTCGCGACAAAACTGCTTGGTCCGTTCCATATAGTCCTGGATGCCGGGATATCGTTCAAAATAGGCTTTCATGTAGGCGGCCGCTTCACTCTGTTCCACTCCGAGCTGGCGAGCGAGGCCAAATGCGCTGATACCATAAATGATCCCGAAATTAATGGCTTTGGCTTTGCGTCGTATCGAGGGATCAAGCTGTTCAGAAGAAATCCCGAACACTTGACTGGCTGTTAATGTGTGAATGTCTTGTCCTTCTTTAAATGCCTGCTTTAAGACACCAATATCTGCGGTGTGGGCCAAAAGACGTAACTCAATCTGTGAATAGTCCAGAGAAAGGAGTGTTCTCCCCGGCTCCGCCACAAACGCCTGCCGGATTTTTCGACCTTCCTCGGTGCGAATCGGGATGTTTTGTAGATTCGGGTCAGTCGATGACAATCTCCCCGTCGAGGCGGACGCCATGGCATACGAAGTATGGACTCGTTTGGTTTGGGGATGAATCTGTTCAATCAGGGCTTGTGTATACGTGCTGTTGAGTTTGTCCAAGTGTCGCCATTCCAACACCTTAGCCGGTAGGGCATGACCTTGGGCGGCAAGAGACTCCAAGACATTCGCGCTCGTGGTATAGGATCCCGCCTTTCCTTTTTGTCCTCCTTCCAACCCCATTTCTTCGAAAAGAATCTCGCCGAGTTGTTTCGGGGATCCGACATTGAACGGGTGGCCTGCGAGTTGATGAATGGTGTGTTCTAATTCTCCCAAGCGTTGAGAGAATTCGGCATTCAGTCGTTTCAATTGGGCCAAATCAACTTTGATCCCTTGTACTTCCATCGCAGCCAAAACGGAAATGAGCGGTCGTTCGATGGTTTCGTACACCGTGGTCATCCGTTCGGTGATAAGGCGAGGCCTGAGCAACAGGTGGAGTTTTCGTGTGACATCCGCATCTTCCGCCGCATAGGTCAGTGCTTGATCCAGGGGAACTTTGTCAAAGGTGACCTGTGCTTTTCCAGTTCCGGTGACGTCTTTGTACTTGATGGTCGTATGGCCAAGGTACAGTTCGGCCAATTCATCCATCCCATGCCCGTGGCTTCCCCCTTCCAGGACATAAGAGAGGAGCATCGTATCGTCGACAGGCGTCACCGGGATCCCGTACCGGGAGAGGACGACCATGTCGTATTTTATATTGTGACCGATTTTTAATATCGATGGATCGGCAAGTAGGGGTCGCAGGACCTCCAAGGTTTTCTCGAGCGGGATTTGGTTTGGCTCCGGATCGCTTGTAGAGTCATCGGTGGAGGCAAGGAGGGTTCCCGTCTCGGATGTAGTAGGATTCGTATGGCCGACAGGAATGTAACAGGCCCTTCCGGATTCGATACTGAGAGAAATTCCAACCAGCTCAGCCCGGCTTTGGTCCAATGAGGTGGTCTCAGTATCAACAGCAACCAACCCCTTGCGGTAGATCTCATCTACCCATTTCTGAAGAGCCGGTAGCGTTTGTACAAGTTCGTAGGCTGGGGCTGTGGAGAATGTTTGGGGTGAAGACGAGCCGGCCTGTGCTTCCGGCTCTGAGGAAGCGCCGGTCGAATACCGGCTCTGCACTCGGGCGATGATGGAATTGAACCCTTGTGCAGTGAGAAATTTCAGAAGCAGGTGAGAATCAATAGGACGTCGGGCCAAGTCTTTTAAGCGGATGGTCACCGGCACATCGTCTCGAAGGTGAACCAGTTGGCGGGATAACCGGGCTTTGTCCGCATGTTCTATGAGACTTTCTCGCCGCTTTGTTTGCTTGACCTCCGAGGCTCTCTCAAGAAGCGTATCAAGATCGCCATAGTCATTAATGAGTTGGGCGGCGGTTTTCACTCCGATCCCCGGGATCCCGGGAACATTATCAGTTGAATCGCCGGCCAGGGCCTGCACATCCACAACTTTGGCAGGCGGAACTCCGAATTTTTCTTTGACTTGGTCGGGACCAATTCTCCGGTTTTTTATCGTGTCCAGCATTGTCACGCGATCAGACACCAATTGCATCAAATCTTTGTCTGAGGAAATGATCGTCACCTCCGCTCCGGCTTCAACGGCCATTCGGGTATAGGTGGCAATTAAATCATCAGCCTCAAACCCCTGCATTTCGACACAGTCCAGATTGAAGGCTTCCGTGGCTTGACGAACCAGAGGAAATTGCACCACCAAATCCTCGGGAGGCTCGGGTCGGTTGGCTTTGTAGTCCGAGGCGATTTCATTCCTAAATGTTTCCCGTGCCGTATCAAAAACCACGGCAAGATGGTCAGGGTTCAAATCCTCAATTTGCTTGAGGAGCATTTGAGTAAAACCATAGACGGCCGCGACTGGGGTGCCCTGAGGGTTCGTGAGAGGCTGTTGGATGGCGTGATAGGCTCGAAAGATAAAGCCGGACGCGTCGATAAGGACGACGTGGCGGATCGGAAGGTCCTTTGATTCGCTTGTATTGGGCACAGGTAGTTTCCGCACGAAGGTGAATATCAAGACTGAACATACCTGATGTGTTGGACGGTGTCGATATGAAATCCAGAAGAACAATAAGCGGGAAGGAGGTAAAGAAGTTTCGAGTTTCGGGGACCCACACTGAAAGTCTTTTTCTACCGCGGAATTCGAAATCTGAAAACAGAAACTCTTTAATTGTCGATGGGAGGGGGAAAGAATTCAGGATTTTTGAGATTTCTTATTCTTGAAAAAAAGGAGGCCCGGTAGGACATCTCCCATGGTTTCAGGGTTGAGGGCAACAGGGTGTCGTTGCCCCTCCAGCCTGAAGTTAGCATTGGCGCTTTCAGAGTGTGCTACCGGGCCATACGTAGAAACAGTGAATTCGAATTACTATTTGGGGTTGGCCAGTTGTGAGAACTTTGAACCCCATTTTTTTGCCACGTGGTCGTAGGCTTTCATGAACGTAGGCGTCAGCAAACACCAGGTCTATATTTTTATTGACGCCTAAGAGAAAGTCTAACTTTTATCTCCAACAAGAATATTTTCTTGTGATGGACCCGGGCTATTTTCAGTTGGGGTATGGGATGTTACCTCCTCTTGTGCTTGGTGTTGATGTCCTCGGTAGTCTCTCCAAATGACGAGCATACCCCCAAGTAACCCCAGACCGGTTGCTAGCACCGCAATGATAATTTCGATTTCCATGGACTTGGAACACTCCTTAATGTGTACCGTTGAACGTATTTTATTTTTATGAAGCAAGCCCTGTACCAGATTGCCTTTGACAAGGGTTCCAGGTCATGAAATTTCTGCAACCTATTGATTTTGTTAAATAATGAACTGTTGGAATGATGCAAAAACTCTTTTTACCCGATATTCGATTTAATTCGGATGTTATCTGACGGTTAACAAAGTGTATCCAAACGGATAACTATGCCCCCTTTTAGGGGGCAATCTCAGATTTCACATCTCATATCTCAAATTAAAACCAATACGGGAGGGGACAATTTCAAATCTCAAAAAAAGAAATAACCTTGAGAATTAGAAATAGAGGTTAGTCTTGTCGTAAAACGGCCAGAGGGGGAGAACTTAATAACCGGTAGGTGCTGAGAAATCCGATGCCCAGGGTGAGCAGTATCGTAAAGAGAAACGAGGTCCCTAGCAACATGGGTTGTACCGACCATTCGAGGTCCAGAAAAAAACGAAGAACAAACCAGGACAGCGTGCTGGCAAGGGTGATGCCGATTAAACCGGCGAATCCACCGAGCACGCCAAATTCCAAAGCGAGGGATTGGGCAATGACCCGACGAGTCCCCCCGAGGGCTTTGAGAATCGCTGCCTCGTAGACCCGTCGATAGCGAGTCGTTGACAGGGCGGCAATCATCACAATGGCTCCATTCCCAATACAAAGCAACGCAATTCCCTGAATAGCCCATGCAAGTTGCTGGAGCAGGTTAGAAATATTGCGAAGCACGTCTCCGACATTGATCGCGGTGATATTGGGAAGAGTGGCGACAAGTTCCCGCTGTAAGGGGACTTCTCCATTTTTGGAGACCCGCGCTGTGGCAATATACGTCATGGGCACACCATCCAGGGCGTTTGGTGAGAGAATCATGAAAAAATTGGTGGAAAAGCTGCTCCAGTCGACTTTTCGCGTACTCTCGACCTCGGCAAGGAGCGGCGCTCCTTGAATGTTAAATTCCACCTGCGACCCAATATCGAGGCCGAGATTTTTGGCAGCCTCATCTTCGACGGAAACGCCGACGGGCCCACCATCCCGCCACCATTCTCCATGGACGATTGTGTTATCGTCAGGAAGGTCAGCTAGTGATGTCAGCACATAGGTTCTAGTGAAATACCATCCATTGCGCTTATTCTTATGTTCTTCGGGATCCACGGGATTTCCATCAATAGCTGAAAGACGGGATCGCACGACGGGAGTCAGTTTATAGTCGGACTCTTCGACCCATTTCGCAAGTACAGTCTCAAAGCTTGCCCGTTGGTCCGGTTGAATATCGATAAAAAAGAAAGAAGGCGCATCCGTGGGAAGGCGCTCTCCCAAAGATGCTAATAAGGAGTTTTTGATGACCGCAATGGAAACAATGACCATGACACCAATCCCAATGGCCACGGTCATGCTAATGGTATAGTTGCCGGGACGACCTAAGTTACTCAGAGCGTTACGAACGGTGAAAAATCGAGAGCGGGGGAGGGTGCCCAGAAGTCGAAGCAACAGCCTGGAGGCGATAAAGAGCAAGAGCAAGGCCAGAACGAAGGCGGCCATAAAAAAGAGGCCAAGAGTGAGAGATCGCGCCTGCCAAATCGCAAGCCCCGTCAGACTGGCACCGATGAGTCCTCCCGTGGTCAGACGTGGTCGATCCTGAAGGAACGTTACCAGGCTCCGTTGAAGTCGGCGGAACAGCGTTTCGGGTTTAGCGATGTTGCTGGACTTATCAATGTCTCTTCGAAAGACCAGCGCGGGGGGAATATGCCGAATACTCATCAAAGGCCACAACGTGAAGACCGCTGAGGAGAGGAGACCCAATGTCATGCCTTTGAGAATGGGGGGCAATGAAAGTGAAATCGACATTTCGGAGGGTAGCAGATCCTTCAGCAGCAAGGGCAACACCAATTGAAGACTGATCCCCAATCCGGCTCCTAACACACTGCCGATACTTCCCATGATCAGGCTTTGAAACAGATAGGTGCGCATTATTTGTCTGGCATCCGCACCCACAGTTTTTAATATGGCAATGATCGTCAGTTTCTGAGAGAGAAAACCCTGGATGGTCGTTGCCACCCCGATCCCACCAACGAAGAGAACCGTCAGCCCGATCAGGCCTAGGTATGTGGACAAATGATCGAGAAATCGCCGAATGCGGGGTTGCGCATCCCGATAGGTCAGTACCCGGGCACCCTCTTGAGAAAATCGCCCCCGGAGTTCTCCAAGTAATGGTTGGAGAGCTCGAGATTCCGGAACACGCAACAGGAACCGCTCGCGAATTCGACTGCCCGGCTTGACTAGCTCTGTGGCTCTCAGGCCATCGCGAGAAATGATGATGCGAGGCCCCAGGCTAAACGCGCTGGCCACTCGATCCGGTTCCTTGATCAGAATTCCCGTAATTGTGAAAAAGGCTTGCCCGATCTTCAGCTTGCTCCCGGGATCAAGGTTTAAGCTAATTAACAAAGATTCCTGGACGATGGCGCCATAACACGGAGGCTGATCGCATCGATCTGCCGAAAGAGCCAAGAGGGTCGGGAGAGGTTGAGGTGGATTCACCTCAACGGTTCCGTAAAATGGGTAGGCCGGTTCCACCGCTTTGAGTTCAACCAGTTGTGTGGCGGGGGCGGGCTGAGGGGGTTCACCTGAGGGGGCCTGTGCCGCAGCCATGGCCGCAAGTTCGCTGACATGGGTCATGGCAATATCGCGGGAGCCTAGGGAAGCAATGATCGCTTGTCCGTTCTCACTCAATTGACGTCTGGTTGATATCTCAAGGTCGCCTCCCAACAGACTCCTGGCATCGCGGAGAATATATTGCTCAACATTGGTCGCAAAGAGTCCCACCCCGACAATAGCCCCCACTCCAATGGCAATGCAGATAAAAAAGAAGACAAAGCGAGGCCAACTTGCCCGGGTTTCTCGCCAGGCCATGGTAAGGGAAAACGGGATCATCTTAGGCCTTGATCATGAAAATGGAGGGAGACGGTCCGATTCCAGCCGTCCATCATGGAGTGAAAGAACTCGTTGAGCTTGGTTGGCTAGGGAAGGATCGTGCGTGACGAGTACCATGGTACTTCCCTGGTCTTGATTCAGACGGAATAATAAATTGATGACAAGTTCTCCGGTTGCGCTATCCAAATTCCCTGTCGGCTCGTCAGCTAGAAGAAGTGGAGGGCGAGGGGCAAAGGCCCTGGCGACGGCCACGCGTTGCTGTTCCCCTCCTGAGAGTTGGACGGGATAATGATGTTGACGGCCTTCAAGTCCAACGGACGTTAACAGCTCGACGGCACGATCCGTCGCTCGAGGATCACTGTTTAACTCGAGGGGTAATGCCACGTTTTCTAGGGCGGTCAGTGTTGGAATCAGGTGAAAGGATTGGAAGACGTACCCGATATGTTGACGCCGATAATGCACCATCTGGGTTTCTGATAATGAAGTAATTTCGGTCCCATTAAGATGAATCCGACCTTTTGTCGGTTTATCAAGGCCGGCGATGAGACCGAGGAGAGTGGATTTTCCACTTCCGGAAGGGCCGACGATCGCCACAATCTGATTTTTGGGAATTCGGAACGTGATGTCCTTGAGGATGGAAACCGTGTGGTCACCTGCCTCAAGTTGCATGCTAAGATGTTCAACCGAAATCATAGGCGTTGAATGGGTGTAACTATTTGGGGGCCCAATGGCTCCCGGAAGAGGGCAATTGGTACAATACCAATACCATGATATCAAGTATGGTCATACATTGTGGGGCATTAAGAAAAAAATTACAGTTTATTTACAAAAAATGTCCTTGAAAATATCGAACCTGCCAATTCAATCCTTTTGGGAAACCCTGCCCTACCCCAGACGCGAGTTGATGCCCTCAGCCGGTGCGTCCCATACCTACCCCCAGGCCTTGGGACGTTGTGCGGCCTACGTTATTTTGATGGGTCTTTTCCTCTTCGTTCTGGTTCTTGCTGGATGCGAGGGCAAGGAAAATCCAGATGAAATCTCGAGTCGAGTAGCCTTCGGAGTTGAAAAACAACATGAGGACAGTTCTAGTTTTTCGCCTCCATCTGTCACACCTCAACAGGCAGGGATCAGACCCCAGGAACACTGGCCGCGCATCGTGGCGTTTGGTGACAGTCTGACGGCCGGGTATGGTTTATCGACTGATGAATCATATCCCGCTATTTTGCAAGAGCGGCTAATAAAAGCCAACTATCACTATACCGTGATTAACGCCGGGGTGAGTGGGGATACGACGGCCGGCGGACTTCGCCGGCTGGATTGGGTGCTCAAAAGCCGCCCAACCATCGTTATTCTTGTCTTGGGGGGAAATGATGGATTACGAGGTCTCCCCCTCGACGATACGTATGCGAATCTAGAAAAGATCATTCAACGTCTCAAGGCGGAAGGGGTAACCGTTCTCCTTGCCGGCATGAAGATTCCGCCCAATTATGGGGATGCCTATACGACCGAATTTTCAATGATGTATGAAAAATTAGCTGGAGAATATGATGTCACACTCATGCCCTTTTTTCTTGAAAATGTGGCCATGCGTCCTCATTTGACGCAAGCCGACGGGATTCACCCAACTGCTGAGGGATATCAAATTATTGTGGATAACCTCCTGGAGAGATTGGTCCCTCTGTTAGAGGTCGAAGCGGAGGAGAAATCCTAGAAAGCTTCGGGTTCCAGTTTTCAAGTTTCAGGTTTTAAGGGAATTCTCACGTCCTCTTGGAAGTTGCTTGGGTTTGAGTCTCCAAAGTTTTTACACAAAAAAACCTCTTTGCCTGAGGAATCAGAGGCAAAGAGGTTTTTGAGTATTTTGGGTTCCCTTAATGGGAAACAGTCATTAATTGTGAGTTTCTAAAAAATTACGATTTCTTAAAGAAGATGTCATAGGCTCCATAAGCCAAAATCACGCCGATGAAGAAATAGTACATGGCAGTGATCCCTTCATATCCTCCACCCGGCGCATTAGCGAAAGCAGGACTCGCACTAATGGACAGGGCAAGGATTGAACCTAATGAACCTTTGAGCATGTTTTTCATAACTGGATCCTCCCAAATCTTTAGTAAAATCCCACCCATTAATTCCTGGCTGCCTTAATCTGAATCCTAATTTTATTATATTTGCCTAAAATTATGCAATATCCTTTTTTCGGAGTCTTCCCCGCTCCCGGGGGACGGTCTCTATTCCGCCCGGGGCAACTTACTCCTCCATACGAGAGTGCGTCCCGTCACAAAAAGGTTGTTTTTGCGTATGTTTACATCCGCACCAGGCCACTCGTTTCGTTTCTTTGAGCTCGATTTCAACAGGTGAATGTTCGGTTCCGGTATGTGACCCATCGCAAAATGGTTGCGATTTCGATCGGCCGCATCGACACCAGTAGTAGGTTCCGGGTTCCATTTCCATCACGTAGGGAATCCGTTGGGGGCTCACAATTGGGTCTCCCATACAATCTCTCCTTTCCTGGGTTACAACGAATACATGACTATGAAAAAGAAGTTTCGCGTTTCTAGTTTCGAGAAAGAATTAATGGATATGCTGGGCACCCGAAACCCGAAACCCGAAACTTTTCCCACTACCCGCATCGTGGCTGAGGTCCTCGGGGTCCCAATTCTGTCAACCACACGTAGTCTGCAATGCCTTCATCGATGGCTTGTTCGACATCCTCTGTTCGGGAGGGATCCAGGGCTATTAAGTAAATCGAAAGGTCTTTGAACCCCTTTGGTTGGGATTTTTGCACCCTGTTGGGCACAGGAAGTCGATACTGAATATGTCCGCCTCCGGTATAACTGACCAGAGGGCCGACCTCTTCCGACTTTTTATGTAAATACTCTTTGATGACCTTGGCCATACCTTCATCCCGAAAGATGGAAGCCTCATAGAAGGGTTGATAGACCGTGTCGGGATATCCTGGGTGACAAGCCGTAATCTGGGGAAAAATAACCCGCCGGTATTCCGGATCTTCCAGGGAAATATGCTCTGGAATATCCCATTGCCTCATCGATGGATCACGGAGGGCTTCCGTTAACCCTTTAGACCGCACTAAACGAACAAGATATTTAGGTGGGTTGAGGGCATATAGCGGAATATGATGGTTTTTGGCGAAGTTGACAAGGGGCCGGTAGTCCTTGAAGTCCCCACCCCAGTTTTTCTCCCAAGCCGCCTCGTTAAGAAAGCGTTCTTCAGAATGAATTTGATCTTTCAAATAGTGGTCCAGGGCGGCTTGTCCGTCCCACCCAAACATTTCCATTGCCAGCACAGGCCTCTTCCCTGCATCTAACAAGACATTCAAAATTTTCAAGGCAGCGTTGATATGAGAGGGGGTATAGTGCTCCTCCCCTAGATAGATGACATCAGCGCCAATCAATTGGGGTTTAAGCTTGTCCAGCTCAATGCTCTTTTTCGTTTTTACCTCAAACAATTGGCCAACAGCGTAATTGGATTGTTCTTGAGAATTGGCGCAGGAAGTCCAGGCAAGGAGGAGAGACATCCCTGCCAGCATCCTTACCCCCCATTGACGCCCTGGAGGTAGCATTTTGTATAAGAAGGCAGACATCATTGGCGGTTGAAGGTGTACCATAGGTTTCCTTGAGCCGCAACCTGAGTGAATGTGTATGGCTTCACGATTTATCACTAGATGAACACAGTTTATTGCGTGACGGGGGGGAAGTAAACGGACGTGAGTTCTAATCGCGACAATTTGAAGGATGATGGACTACCAGAACTTCGTACCCAAATGAAACGAACTCGAGAAATCAATCGATTGGCATGGGAGGGCACCAAAAAACTCGTGGGTCATACACAGCTTAATGGGACGCTCTCAGAGTTAAGGCGAAAGGTAGAGGAATCAACGCTCAAGCCGATCCTAAAAGACAAACTGGTTCGATCATTGGAATATCAGAGTTCTGAACACAGGGCTGATGGTCCCAACAAAGGCCTGAAAGAATTAACAGGACTGCCAACAACCAAGGCGATTCGGGCGTTATGCGTAATATTTTCCGTTGGCCGCCGAGAAACCCCATCCGAATCCTGCTCAACCATTCCTCCCTCAAAGATCGAGGAAATCCTCAGACAATCTTCCAACCCCTATGATCTCCTACTCAATGATGATTTCCCTTCGTTATTAGATCTGGGAGCCGGAGATTTAACGTTCGAACAAGAATTGGTCGATCAGTACCTCCCCCATCTTCAAAAAAAAGAATGCCCCTTTGTCCTTCATGCAGTTGATCGATTACAGCCGGGCTCTCAGGTGGGAGGGGTGTACCACGCTGATTCAAGCAAAAAACAATATCTGGAAAGATTCCCGCCAAGAGAGCTTCAGTATCAATTTTGGGGAGGGGTGAATATTGTCGACCTCTCCAGCGTAAAGCAATTACAGCATCATTACACCATTGTGACTTGTCATGCTCCGGCCAACCCCACCTTTGCCTTTGAGCCGAGTCGGCTGACCCAAGCCACTCTTTGGCGACACCTTGCAAAAAACCGAGGCGAATTCAGAAAAAGAAAAGTCGGTGGTGAAGAAATTTTGGAGGTTTACCATGAGGGTCGCGTCCTGACCTTCCCGGATTGGAAATTTGAGATTCTTGGCCCCTTGGCCTTGCTGAATATCATGATTCGACGAGGGGGGCTTTGTCTCCTCACCGCAATGGATGGGGAAGTGTTCTGGGAAGTCCTGAGTCAACTATTGAAACACGAACGGTACAGGCCAAAGGAATTGGTCTTTACTCCTGGTAACCTCAAGGAGGTATTCGGGGCCGTGTATTCTGAACTCATGCGGGCGCCAATTGGGTATAGGATTCCCTTGTCGGACCTCGCCGAAATCCGTACACCTTTTCCACAAAGTACCGAAACGCAAAGTTCTGAGAATCAGACATATGGACTGCGGTATGTTGAAATTCGGCGGGGAGCCACATTTGAAGGAGTTCCAAGCAGTTTCACGTCCAGACAGTTTGTAAACATGAGAGAGGAAGACCCGCCCTGGTGGGTCATATTGGTACCCGAGGTAGTGAAATCATAAAAAAAATAGGTCCCCTTTTATGGAATTAATCCAAGGATCGCGCGAGGAGCCAGGGAGCCAGGGAGTCAGGGAACCTTGAGCCTTCGCTTCTGCTTGAGGAGAGGCAGGACCGCACTGCAGCCAGCAATGAATAAGCCGCCGGCCAGCGCCAGGAGTCCCCAGTCGACCCCGAGGTGGTCCACAACCCGGCCTATAACGACAAAGAGGGGGATAGAGACGACATGCTTCATGAGGCTCGCCGTCGAAAGTATGGTGGCGCGCCTCCCTGACGAGACGCGCGCGTTAATCGCATCCTGCATTCGGGGCCAACCGAACCCCCAGATAAGAGAACCGGTAAGTAGTAAAGGGACACCGTGCCACCCCGGCCATAGACCACTGATGACACACACCGTCACCAGTAGAGCCAACAATAAAAACAAGGGACCGGTGTCATGGCTCCACCCCTTCGACAGATGGCCGAAATGACTGGCCAGCCCGCCTAAGAGAAATCCACAAGCCGCCAACACCCCAAACCATCCCACGGGCATTTCCAGGAGAATGTAATAGGGCTGTTGTATCCAGAGCAGCACTTTCGTTCCAGCGAAAAGGCCGGCAGAGATGAAGATGATTCCAGCGATTTCCGAATGGCCATAGAGCGCGTATCGCATGGTTTGCGCCATATCGACGAAAGGGTTGCGATGGGGTTGGTCTCGATGTCGTGACGGTTCGATGGCGAATAGAGTGAGAAACAGCGCAAGGACATTCAATGCGATGGTCGCGATGATAGGTAATTCTACATGCCACGCATACAGAACCCCTCCTAATAAGGAGGCTCCGCCAACGGAATACAAGCTTACACCGTGGCGGAATCCTTCAAGGCGTAGATAATGGTGCTCGGCGCTGTCTTCTAGCAGGCTGTCGTAAAGGAGGGCGCTATTGGTCCCAGAAAGAAGGCTGATGGCGGTACCTAGGAAAATCTGTGCGATGACCACCAGGGTAAAACTTGTTGCCTGCCAAAGGATAATCCAGCCAATCAGACTAACGACGGTGCTGGCGATGAATGTCTTTCTTCGGGTCCATACATCTGAGAGCCATCCTGTGGGAACTTCCATCAAAAGAACGGTTGCAGAGAAAACGGCCTCGCCAAGTAAGAATTCCTGAAACCCTAACCCGATCACATCCCGGAAATAGGGGACTAGGACCGGAAGGATAAAGATGGCATGGAAGCAGAATGTATGCGCTTGAAGGAGCCGAACGTTGGGATGAAAAGCAGACTGGCTGAAATTCACAAGTCCTCAAGGCAAATACAGGGGTCGTTTCTTGACCTTGCACTATAAACAGGTCAACCGAAAAGCATGAGTACCATTGTGTGAGTAGTATAACAGTGTCTTTCAAGGACCTGGGAAGAGGAGAATGGCAGGTTTGAGGGATGTGAAGAATTTTTGATTGGAGAAAAAGGTATCAGGACAAACTTTTGCAGATCTGTGTCTCCCTACCATTCGGCATGACTGAATTCTGCTGATTAATTTCGACTTTTTTTTAACCAGAGGCCAATGCCCATGCCCAATAAAAGCACCCCAATCCATTTCCTTGTATCCTGGCAGGGGATAAAGCGGGTGTCTTCCGGAGTGACTTCCAGCACGCCCACAGGTTGAGCCACAACACCCCCTCCCATTCCCATACCAATTTCCCCGGATTGGGAAGTCTGTAAATTGGGATTGGTCCCTTGTCCGAGCCCGAGTCCGAATGCGACACGAGACACAGGGATAATGGTTTTACCTTCAGCCTGAATCGGTTCACCATAAACGGTGTTGTTCCCGACCTGACTTTTTAAGCGGTGGCTAAATACTTCCAAGACTTGTTGTAAGTTCATACCTTACTCCTCTACGTTTTGTATTCTCTCCGAAAAAGCCTGCTTCTGTAAGGCCATATGTACCTTAACCGATTATAGACCGATTGTCAGTCTTCCTATTTCGCGATGGAAGAGAGACTAGCCCCCTTCCTTCAGGAGAAGTCAGGATCCCCATCGGCGACGACCAAACCCCCATCAGGTCACGCCTGACTGTCCTCTGTTCCGGCTAAAAGTCGATGGTGCGGGAATAGACTGGATTCAGTAAACGTCCAACAGGGAACCCCAGAGTATTGGCATACGATAGGGGCACTGTGAATTTCTTCCTGGGATGCCTGGGAAATCTCGACGGAAAAACCTCGGGACTAACCAAGCAAATGCAACACATAAGATACACTGAGTGCTCGTTCTGATCTCGTTCATCACTTTCCCATGAAATGTGTCACTCAATGGGATGGTCCCTATGACGATATGCTACCTGGCAGTTGACAGTAACACCTATCGAAAGTACGCTGAGAGAATCGACCGAAGAACCCCGAATGCCGGCGCCATGTCATGGGAGACAATTCTCATTGCCAGGGCTAATGGAGGATACCTATGTCAGTGGATTTTAGGAAAGAGGCTCACATCCTGGCCGTTCACGGTGTGCAACTAGGGGAAGATGAAGGCAACGAGTGCGAGGAGCTCGTTCGAAAGCTCGTCACAAAAAGCCTCTCACAAAGTCACCTCGAACGGGAATTCGAAGTGTTTGGATTTTTTTACGAGGATATCAACGATCAGGCACAGAAGTTTTACAAGACCATTGCTTCGGCGGTCAGTAGCAGTATTCCTCTTGCCGGTTCCGCCCTCAAGGCCGTGATCGATATTGCCGGGGATGTGGTCACCGCTTCCAAGGGTACCAGTACGGCGAAAAAAATTCGTAACAAGCTCAAAAAGCAAATTTTAAGGTCTTATAAAGATGGTCACCAACTCGTAGTGGTGTCCCACAGTCTCGGAACAATTTATGCGCTTGATGTGATCAACGAACTCATTGGGGAAGAAGAGTATTTTGATGGGGACGACCGAAACACCTGGCCTGTTCAGGGTCTGATCACAATGGGCAGCCCTTTGGGTCTGGCAATTGAAATCCTCGGGGCGACGCTCTTTGAGAAGCGTCAAATTGAACCGATCGCCAAGGCGGAATTCGAAGTGTTTCCCTGGCATAACTATTTTAATCGACTCGATCCCATTGTGAGTGGAAGAGTGTTTGGTGCGCCACTAAAAGTTCAAGGGGCTAAAGGCCCAGTGGAACACCGCTATGGCGAGGATACCAAGGCAGCCCAATGGCTACTTCAGGGCCATGCGGTCACCTCCGGAAAACAATGGTTGTTGGCTCATACCACCTACTGGAAGAATCCCAAAGTCGGCGATCGACTTGTCGACATCATTTGGGGATAGGGGAGCATCATGCACTTCAAAACTGTTCTACTTCTTTGTGTGATATCACTCTTGATGGGCGGGTGCATTGGCCATTATCGCTACGAGAGTAAGGGGAGTATGACGAAATCCTCCAGCGGGACAAGCCAGGCCCTCTTGTATTGGTACGGTGATGATGGTCGATTGTGGTATGGCAGGCGGTATCAAGCCGTCGACTCAGGGTTAGAGATGAAAGTTTGCCAGGGTACCCCGAAGCAATTTGTCCCTATGGGAAATCAGAACGTGACGCTCCACCTTCCCAGCCGATCCCGTGATCACCGTGTCGCGGAGGTCGATAGTAGCGGAACAGTGGTCAAGTTGCCGGAACCGGAGATTCTAAAGGCCGGAAGCTCTTGTGGCCAGATATCGATTGGCGGGCAAGCGGCCTCAACTGAGGAGCTCACCGTCGGGGTAAAGCCGGAGGTCATTATTCTGTGTGAAAGCCAACGCAACCCGGATCGGTATCCTGCCGTGGGCCGCTATGAGTTTCAGGCCGTCACCATGACAAAGGTTGATGGTAACGAACCTCCAGGGAGTGTCTGTCCCGCCCAATAAGGGCCCCGGTCCCAATGTCCGTAGGACTGACTCAGGATCCGTCTGTAAATCGATTGAACCCTCTCTCGCCCTTGAAACGCGGGCTCCACATCGCTTCCCAACCCACCAACAACTTGCATGGGGGCACCGTTTACCGTATCAAAGGTAATGGAAGGATTCGGCCATGAAGTCTGATTTGTTATTTCCTACTTGTTGTGCGGTACAAGATATCAGTGAGTTGGCCGTCATGTGATCCCATGAAATCCTGTTGTGAAGAAATAGACGCTGGCCTTTTGAAGGCCAACCAACGCCGGGTATTGATCATCGTACTCGGAATAAATGTGTTGATGTTTTTGGTAGAAATAGTTGGGGGGATCGTTGGACAGTCCACCTCACTGTTGGCCGACTCATTAGACATGTTGGGAGACTCGTTGAGTTACGGGTTAAGCCTTTTTGCCCTAGACCAGGGAATAAGGTGGAAAGCCCGTGCTGCCCTCATGAAAGGGGTCATTATGATGGCCTTTGGCATGGGGGTCCTGATAGAAGCGATAGCCAAGAGTTTCCTGGCCGTTCTCCCATCGGCTCAAGTGATGGGGGGCATTGGCTTGTTGGCACTTGCGGCCAACCTTGGTTGTCTCCTGCTGTTGAACCCCCACAAAAACGACGATGTCAATTTACGTTCCACCTGGATGTGTTCCCGAAACGATATTATCGCGAATGTGGGAGTTCTTATTGCAGCAGCAGGGGTGACCCTCCTGGCCTCCAAGTGGCCCGACATCCTGGTCGGGTTGGGTGTGGCTCTGGTTTTTCTTACTTCGGCGATCAGTGTGCTGAAGGCTTCCCTTGACGAACTCCGGGTCACGACATCCGAGTTGGATGGCAAAGCGAGAAAAGGGCTCTAACCTCCACCGTCCGGGCTCCGTTCCTTTTCTTTAGGCGAAAATGGGCCCAGCCCTCCGGGTTGTTATCCGGCCCAAGGTAGGGGGCTGGTCTTGTCCTACCACATCCTCCTGGCCAATTTATCCTCAAGGTTTATTTTTCCTCCAGTTGGCCTACCCTTTGATTATTTCCTGAAAAAAAGGTTCTGGGCCAAATCCGTGTCGCAGTTGAAAACTGACTCCCCAATATTATTTCAAATTGGTTCGATCGTTTAGTTTTGATACACTCCTTGAGAAAACAGTCAGAAACATCGATTGGAAACTGGGTGAAGTCAGAAGCCGAAAGGGGCAAATACTTCTGGCTGGTGGGTAGGCCCGAAGCCAATAAGGTGGGGTGGTCGGAGCGACTGATTCAAAAAAGACCTGGCTGTAAGGTATGAAAAGGGCCAGAAGGTCAAGGGGGGAAGAGAGTGAACACGACCCCCCCGACCCTTGCGGAGAGAGATGAGTGGACGATCCGGCTGGTAGCGTGGGAAGTCCGGCGCGGATCGGATAGGCACCAGCGAAATCATTGAAGGAATTCTCAAGTCGAGTTTGTCCCATTTCTACTTTCCCGAACGGTCGACGTCGCCGTTTTTTCAATAATTCAATGGGGGGCGAAAAGATGAAAATTTTGGGTATGAGATACCTGGGTTTGTGTCTTCTTCCGTTACTGTTGATGACGGCATGCCACACTACCCCCATATCCCTTGAAAAGGCCGCGCCCACCCCTTCTAATAGACGCCTGGCCTTTCAGGATGTCGATCATCCCGAGAATAGTCGCGTAACGGTCATGCGAGATTTGGGTGTGAGGAAATCTGGGTGTTTTGTCGAAATCTATGTAAATGAAACCGTGGCGGCACGGATTGATGAGGGAGAAAAAGTCACGTTTTACCTTTCGCCTGGCCCGCTGGTGCTCGGAGTGGGGCCTGATTTCAATGGCCCCATCTTGTGTGGGTATGATCCAACCAATTCGACCCAAATTAAAACCACCTTGAAGCCGAATGAGGAAAAGGTTTACAGGATTTCCTTTAGCGGTGGAGGCACGATCCATCTTTCGCGAGAAAAGGTCCAGCAATGAAGGATCTTTTCCGAGGATAGAGGGGTCGCTTTGAGGTGGCCGTCACTCAAGGTTGAAAATCAAACTTTGTAAAATCCTACACTCAAAGACCAAGGAATTTCGGAAATCCAAAGCCATCGCTGTCCAGAACGAAGCCGTGTGGTGTATACCAATCGAGGGGGAGTAATTAACTCATTCCCCCTGGAAAATGATTCATGTGGATCCCAACGGTGAGTGGAATGCCGGCATATGCCCATCCCTGATCACCGACGAATGATTTAGGAGAAAATTCTTCAATCCCGCAAACAGTTGTACTTTGAAAGGAAGATCGCCTAACACCACGACACCATGCCGAAACACCAACTAATCACATACCACCTGCGTCTAGATTGTTCTCACGACATCTAAAATTTTTCATAATTTTTCATCAATTCTTAACAGATATCTCGCTATGAGTGACGACCAGTTTTTGCACGATTGTAAAATGTAAAGGACTGACCCTTTCGAGCGGAGCGTCCAAATGTGACCAAATACTATTTTGGAGAGAGATTTGGCTCCCATTCCTTGGTGATTGTCTATTTTTCATAAAGGGAAGTCGATGCCACCAATCGCTTTTTTTGTGCAATCTTTTCCCGAGCTGTCCGAAACCTTCATTCTCAATCAGATAACAGGACTTATCGATAAAGGAAAAGATGTTCAAGTCATCGCGATACACCGCGGCAAGGGGGGGGCAGTCCACGAGGATTATAAGGCTTACGACCTCTCCAAAAGAACGACGTATTTGTTAGACTCAGAAGCCGATACGGGAAAACACGGCCTCTTTCTGCGTGTGGTGAACCGAGTGTTCGCTGCAAGTCGCCGTGAAATCACAAGATTGCGTTTTTCGTTAACCAAGGAACAAAACTTCTATTCCTCCCGCACCTTTCATAAGGCCTCCAAAATTATTCAAACAGCGGCTCCGCTACAGAAGTTTGATATTATCTTTGCACATTATGGACCAATTGGAAGTCTTGCGATCTTATTGCGAGAGCTTGGGTTTTTTTCCGGCCCGATTGCGACATTTTTCCATGGCTTTGATTTGAGTAAAGACCAGGCAATTCATTTTTTCAGAAAGGAGTACCAGACTCTCTTTGAAAAGGGAGAGCTTATGTTCCCTGTTTCCCATTTCTGGCATCGAAAACTACTGGAATGGGGGTGCCCCGACAAGAAGATTCGGGTACACAGAATGGGGATCAATCCCGATGTTTTCCAGATGCAACGACCAGAGAGACCCATCAACCGGCCTGTTAAAATGATTTCGGTTGGAAGAATAACTGAAAAAAAGGGGCTAGAGTTCGCGGTGAAAGCTGTGGCCAAGGTGGCTGAGATGCTTCCGATCGATTATGCCATTATCGGAACTGGGGAAACCATTCTTGAAATAAAAAAATTAATCAAGCAGTTAAAGGCAGATAACTTTATTCACTGCTTAGGAGATCAAACTCAAGAACGCATCACTCAGTTCCTGGCTCAGGCTGACATATTTCTGCTTCCCAGCGTCACAGCCAATAATGGTGATATGGAAGGCATTCCTGTCGCACTCATGGAGTCCATGGCTATGGGGCTGATCACCGTTTCCACCAGACATTCCGGCATTCCGGAACTCATTACCAATGGCGTGGATGGCTACCTTGCCCCGGAAAGAGATGTGAATGCGCTGGCCGAAATACTCCTTGCAATTACGAATCAACCAATATCTGCCCTGGAAAAGATGCGCCGAATGGCCAGATTCAAAATTGAGTCAGAATTCAACACTCACACCCTGAACGAACAACTGTTAGAGTTAGCTATGAATTTAAGACGGTGAATCAACATTATCGTTTTGTTCCACAGACGGAGCATATTTCGTTCCTCGAAACACGAACATCAAGGAAGGATGTCGTCATTTGAGGAATCAGGAACTATGTGTTGAAGGGAGGTCCGTCACTTCCAGTTCTCTGGAAAAATTATGGATGACCAGGTCTCGCCTGAAGCTGCGGGTGAAGCTGCTGGTATTGGGTTGAAGATTTCCTTCCTGGAGGTTTTTGTTGGCGATTTCGCGGTTTATTGAAATGCTTCTGCGCCTGTCGCCGGGAACGCCTAACACCCGGCGTTCATCAGAATGGGGAATCGTCCGGCAAAATTTCTCTGGGAGCAGGATGACGCATTTCAGACCGAGCATCTGCAACCGATTCGATAGATCACGGTCCTCGCTACCCCAATTGACCATACGCTCATCGAACCCCAAAACGGCTTTCCAATGCTCCTTGCTCACACAAATTCTTCCAGCCAGACCCCGACCGTCCGAGGGTCCGCGAAGAAAAATGTTCGCATGTCGAGAAAATTTCGCCGCGATAAAGGCAGCGAATCCCTGGCCGGTGTAGTTGTCAGCATCCACATTACAGAGAATTCTTCCCTTGGCCAGGCAGAAAGCCAGGTTCCGGGCATGCGAGTAGCGGAACCTGTCGGTGTTGTATCTATAATAGTTAACCAACCCGCTCTCAATATAGGGGGTGAGTTCGGTTTTGACCCATTGTTCAGTCCTGGGATCTGGACAGCCATAGTTCAAAAGTACAAACTCAATGTTGCCAAAAGAACGGTTATCGAGGATATTCCGTATGAAGGTTTGTTCTAGGTGGTCAAACCTATTGCAGGTGGTTGTGCACAGGGATATAGAAAAGTCATTGCGATAATGCCCCTGCAGCCTCAAACCTAAAGAATCGGCCAGGCCTTGCATGTTTCTTCGAGCGCGATACAACTTCCACCGCAACGATGAGTAGGGGGTGCGGCCAAAGAACTTGGTATTAGCGCGGGACATCGGTAATTCCATACCAAAGCAACTCGAATCCTACCGGAGGGTATTCACACCCTACTTATGCATTCCTGCTCCCCCCTTGAACCTAAATTCCATTTGCGGGAGGTCAAATCCAGGTGCAAAGAACTATATTCGAACCACACTATCGGTTAACGGATTATTCTATTTAGCAGGGGTTCAACATTTGAATTTTCGATTACAATCTGGTTCCTGGGAAAAACCTTTATCCCTTGCTTCGGAAACCTTCTACTAGAAAATGTTGTTTACCATCGTTCACATAATGAATTCCATTCAGGTATTCTCTACACCTTTGAAGGGCCGGGCCTTCATTATGGCAGGTTTTTTACCCCGTGTCTTTTTGGAAAGGGGATGACATTTTAAGACTTCGCCTTCTGGACTTTTCGACTGACCCATTTAAAACAAAGTTTTATAGGCAATACAAACAAAGTCCTGAGGTACCGTAAAAGTGAGATCCCGAAAACAAGTTTTTTCGGCTGGCCGTGCTTCGGAGTTTTTTGATGGCCGAGTTCTTCCACCCACTCCCTGCCCAGTCCCCAAACCCGACGATAGGTATTAATCCAAAATGATTCAATCATATCGTATTCATGGCATTTCACAGGATAGGCAGTTTGGTATTTCTTAACCCGTGCTTCAAGCTCCTGGGGAACCACAAGTCCCAATTGACAGCGAATTCCCATTGAGCGCCCCTGCAAAAAGGCCTTTTTGAGAAACTCCCATACCCCCATGCTCAAGGCATGTTCGACCATAAGGTCATCAATCAGCAACAGCCGATGGCCACATCTTAAAAAACGAATATGAAGTTCGGTTTCGGCTCCCCCGAAAACGATGTCCGCATTGAATCCGCCCAATTTCTGGAAAGCCTCTGATTTATAGCTGACATTTCCACCCGCCAAATTGGTGGTCTCCTCCGATGAGTAGTGAGACTCTAACAGCCAATTATTGGTTTTCTTGTGATAGGTCTGTTCAAGCTTCGAATATCGTCCGGTGAGGGAGAAGCAGCCGCCGATCGCCGCGGCATCAGGGTTTTTACGGTGAAGGGAATGGATTTTTTGCAAATATTTTTTGTCGTAGACAAGGCAGTCGTCATCAAAGAAGACTAGAATCTCTCCCCGGGATTTTTCGGCTCCGAGGTTTCGGGCGCGGTTTACACCCAATTTTCCGCAATGGAGGAATGTTGTTTCGAACAGGCTTTTGAAGTCTCGCAGTCGTTCAGAAAGGACGGCATCCTCAAGATTGCTCACGACGATGATTTCAACAGGGCATGGGGGAACCTCTTGTTCTTGAAGGGAACCCAGCAATTTTAAGAGGGAGGTGTGGCGGTTGTGCGTGGGAACGATGATGCTAATCATCGACTGTTTCTATGGGATCACTGCCATAAAAGGGCGAGCTTTTCGGCTGGTGGTTCAGTGAGCAACGCTGTCCGTGTCACTGGCCTGCAAATCTCCTCTCACTTTGTTATACGGAAATCGAGACCTCCTCTTTCGTCCACTTTGATTCCGTCAAATCCCAGAGTTCCCAGCGTTGATTGTAGCGACTGTGAAGTCGTTGCAGATCGGGTTCAAGCAGCCGAACAACCTTATGAAAAATTTGAGTTGAAAATGGCCGTTCGAGCCTATGCTGGGACCTGTTGTAAACAGTATCGAATGCCATATTCAGCCGGGTATGCTCGTTAACTCCCAAAAAGCGGAAGATTTCATGCAACGTCGCCTCCACATCCAAACACATTTCTTCGAATAGAAGAATTTTGAACTGGCTGGGATCAAAGTGTTCGAGATATCTCTCAAGTTGCATCGCGTACAAACTGGGGCTTAAAAAACGCATCAGATTACGATTTAACACTTCATTGAATCCATCGACCGAAGGAAAAGGCATCCTGTCCCCCACCGTCATTCTAAATCGTTGGTTCATGTAGAGATAGTGAGAGACAATTCGCTCAACGGGATTGCGCAGGATGTAGATAAACTTCATGCTCCTGTTGATTCGCTTGATGAGCGTGGGAGTCTGAGAACCATGAAAGGGATGTTTGGTGTATTCAGTTGAACTCTCCCCAATCATCTTCTGCCCAGAGTAGTCCTTTAACATTCGTTGGAGCAATTCTTCGTCAGTCTTTCCGCCATAACGGTAGTACCTGGGCGTCAACTCATCGAGAAAAGGGTTGTGCCGATCGCATTGGTCCATCGATAAAAACAGATTGGGCTCTTTCATTGCGCGACTCATAAATATTTCTGGATGCGCACCCAAGAAATTATGCAGACTGGTCGTGCCGGCCTTCATCGCACCAATGATGAGAAAGTTAGGGTATTTCAAGGTTACATACATGGGTTACCTGATTCACCTATCGTCAGTGAGCTGACTCCTCCCGACTTGCGAGGACCCTATCATAAAGATCGAGTACCTCCTTTGCACATAGATCGCGATCGAAACGACGAGCTGATTCTCGCGCTGCATGGGCGATACGCTTGGCATGCTCCTCGTTGGTCAGCAGTTGACCAATAGCTTCCCCCATCTTCTCTGCTGACTTGATGGGAACGAGAATCCCGTCCTCCTCGTGTCGAATAATTTCCAGTGGTCCACCCTGATCAGTGGCAACTACTGGCTTGCCTGCCAGCATTCCCTCGACAATAATCCTCCCAAAGGGTTCTGGGACAATCGATGTGTGCACAATGACATCTGAGGCAAACACAACCGGACGAACGTCTTCATGATAGCCCGCCAGCACCACGACGTGATCTAACCCCAGGGATTGTACGAGCCGTTGTATTCGATTTTGATAGTTTTGCTCAAGTGTATTCCAAGCCTGGCCGACGATGACCGCTTTTACATTCTTACATTTTTTCAACACATGGGGTATGGAGCGGACAAAGTACTCGCATCCTTTCCACTCTTTGAAACGGGTGATGGTCGTGACGATGCGTGCATCCTCCGGGATTTCAAGATCTTGACGAATCTGACGGGCTTTCTGATTGTCAAATGTTTCCCAGGATCGCACATCGAACCCTGGGTAAACCACAAGCGCCTTGTCCCGTGGAAAACCACGATCCAAATAGAAATCCCGAGTATACCGTGAATTATACAGGTATCTGAATACGTGTCCGCTCAGCGGCACGTCGATGGGCAATGGCCGTTGCAATGTTGTTCGCACGTTGCATACCTGTCGAAGCCCAATTTGAGCGCACGCAAAAATGCCCATTCGATTATCCTCGAGACCGGTATTATGGTGCACGAGACCAAATTGCTCTTTCTCCAGAAGTGCACGCAAGCGAGGTAGCCCACATAGGAGTGCGTCTTGTGAGTCACGATGCGCCGCAATTTCTTGCTGCAACTCATCCTCACTCGTAAACAAAGAGTATATCGCCACTCCCAGATCCTTAACCTGCCCCCGTAACTGATGAGGAGAAAATGTCGCGACGACAGGCTCGTATGGGGTCGATCCGAGGACATGGAGCCAATGAAGCAGGGACACAAAGGAGCCGCCTGCTCCAGAAGGACGTTCTAGCAATAGCACGCGTCTGTTACTAGATTTTCTGTGAATGCGTCGTTTCTGAATGGAACCATTAGGGGAAAAATCAAAGGCACGATTGTAGGCGGCTATGGCCTCGGATAGGTTGCCGTGTTTTATGCAAAGTTGGCCCAGCATTTTTTGGGTTTTAACATAATGTGGATGAAAAGGTGGGAACAGTCTTGACATCAAGGTGGCCAGGGAGGGATGACACGATACTGGGAAAAACCTTGTGAGCCTGAAAAAGATAATTGAAAGTATAGACTCACAGGCATGTCTGGAAATCATATAAATTCTTAGTTGAGCCACCTCCTCATACTACAAAATAATTTAATGAAAGGAAAGAAATCTTGATCCAAGAGGGACTGCCTCGCCCAAAAACTGTAACTGTTGAAGGTCTAACTTGGGCAGGAGTTGGGAGTACACTGCGTATAAGGAAGTGCCGAAGGTAGGAGCCGGTGTTCAAGGACCTGAAAAATCTGGAGCAGGTAAGGGGATCTGACCCCCCCCCCGCCACTTGTCTTTGTAAGGCGAAGGGAAGCGAGCAAATTCCACAAGGTCCTTAAAGTTTTCGTCGTTTTTCCCTATTTAGAATCAAGAAATTACATTACCGGTGTCCGATGTCGGATACTGGTGTGGTGCCAGATATTTGGGGGGCGCTACCGGGGGAGGGCATGCCTTCACTGGGAATTGTGGCCTTTGCCGGCGTCTGGGCGTGTTCGCCTAGACTTTTATCCTGAATAATATATCCTAATTGTAGGACTTTAGGCTTGGCTATGTAGGGGTAACCTCAACCCGGGGCCATTCCTTTACAAGGAGGGTTTTACGCGTCCCATTAAACATTACTGGCAAGAGTGCCGGGGTTGCTTGAAATAATCAAGTATTTCCGAGTGGATGAATAAATGGAAGGAACAATCACATGGGCCAGGCCGCATGGGGAATTAGATCCTCTTCCTTTAGTTTCGTGACGTGCCGGGCCCGCCACGGCGGGGAGTGGAACGGGCACGGTCTTCTCGTCTTCTTTTCCCGAATGCTACTGATGTGTCCCCTGGCCTTGAACATCCACGTTCCCAAAGGCAGACTGGTTGTCTCCGGATTGAAGTCTGACCTCTTTTATACTGCCGTCCATCACCATGCTCCATTTAAGGTTCGGTCCATCGAAGTCGACTCGCTCGCACGGAATATCGACGGGTATTGTCATGTATGGACGCTCCCGAATATGCAAGGATGATTGAACGAGCA
>CAZGFD010000013.1:0-109462 GCA_964525045.1 uncultured Nitrospiraceae bacterium
CAACGTGTAAAGGATGTGCCCGGTCTAAAATGTAAACCATGTTCGGCTTGCACAGGGTGAGGGTTGAAGCCCCCGAGAATTGAAAACATCGCAAACCAGGAAACCGGAGAACAAACGGATGAAAAGAATTTGCGTCTTTTGCGGTTCCAGCCTCGGGACTCAGCAGGAATTTGTGAACACTGCCCGCCAGCTGGGAAAAGCCATGGTCCAACGGGGCCTGGGCTTAGTCTACGGCGGGGGAAATATCGGATTAATGGGAATCATCGCAGAGACGGTGCTTAAAGAAGGGGGGGAAGTCATTGGGGTCATTCCCGAAGCCCTGGTAGAAAAAGAATACGCCTTTCTTGAAATCACCGACTTACGGATCGTCAAAACCATGCACGAACGAAAAGCCCTCATGAATGACCTTTGCGATGGCTTTGTGGCCTTACCTGGAGGCTTTGGTACTTTGGAAGAAATCTGTGAAATGATCACCTGGGCACAATTAGGTATTCATCACAAACCCTGTGGCTTACTCAATACCCAAGGGTTCTTTGACTCCCTCCTGGCATTCTTCGATCACCAGGTGCAGCAAGGATTTATTACCCCAGGCAATCGAAGACTGGTGTTCGAAGCGAAAGACCCCGATCGTTTGCTGGAATTTTTTTATCCAGTGGAGAGTGACCAGAAAAGATCTTTGTAGGGAGGGTGTTGATCCTCGTTTAGATCTTCAGGTGTGGCCTAGAAGGGAAAAGTAATAATCCCAGTCTAATACCGTGAGCAGGATTTCAATGCCATCCCATAGTTCTAACCCTTACCCTCTCCCTGGTAGGGAGAGGAAAGAATTTTTGAATTGTTGGGTATAGACTAAATTAATTTGAATAGTTTGGATTTTTCAAAGTAAATAAACTTCAATAGGCCGGTGGGCGGGAAAGAGGGCGCTCGGTGAGGAGTTCCACGGCCCTGAGGTTATCAAAGGCAAAGGAGCCTTTCCCCATCGCAATCACCCCGACTTTTCCTTCACCCAAAGTCGAATCAGAGAGGTGAAGGATCAATTGGTTATCAAAATAACATTCAATGGGGAAATGACTAATGTAGGAAATTCTATGGATTCGTAAAAAATGCCATTCCCCTTCCATGGGCAATATTTTTTCTTCCCCCAAGAGCTTTGCTTGACCATTCTGGACCAAGTAGGCTTGCAGAGTATTGGTTTCTGGGGTAACCACAACAGCGTAAAAATTTTTGTTATCCTTTACACTGAATACCAACCCAGCTTTTCCTGAAGAAACTCCCAGCACCATCTTTATTCGAATGCCTAGATCCAAATATTCCACCTTTGTGTTGTCGGCCAATAACACATGATAACAGGATTCTTGTTTGCAGCCTGGCTTCAGCATAAGAACCTGAGGCTGACCAGGAGCTGTGGAATCAGCTTCCACCACCCATACCCCTTCAGATCCTTCCCCGACCGTAGAGTATGAAAATCCTGAAGGTACCGAATCCGCTTGATCGTTATTGAAACTCCATTCTTGAAAGAAGGGTGGAGTTGTTTGAAATTTGGGTTTGGGTAATTCCTGAGGCTCATCGGAAGTTTGAGCAAAGGCAGGAAAACAGAGAAAGACAGAACCCAACACAAAGGCAGCGGTTAGAAATAATCTGAATATTCCGACCCCCTCACCCATACTCTCTCCCCTTGAGAGAGAGGAAGTATGAGAAAGACAAGAAATCTTAAAGAGAAAAAAATTAAAGTTTGAAGACAACTGCATAAATCTCCTTTATAAAAAATTATTCAATTATTTACTCCTTAGGTATATCTTTGGCCCATCTTGATCATACGAATTCCCGGGGCAAGGTGACAAGGCCTTTTTTCACTTCCCGTAGCCTCACAATTTGCGTACCCTTTGGAGGCTTTGATAGCCTCGTTATTATTGCAGTTTCAGGTTTCAGGTTTCAGGTTTCAAGTGTAAATCAAAGAGTCTCATTTGTAGGAGGGCGAAAGACTCACTTTCGTTACACTTATACAAATTTACTCAATGTGAATGAGAAGCCGGAAAGATTATCATGGCTGGCGTCCTTGCCTATTTTCGCCACGTTGTTCTTCTATGGACTGCCGGATTCGATTCAACAAAACGGACTCGTCCAGTTCCTGCCACAAATTTTGGCTTATCTCGGCATTGGCCTCTGGGCCGGACATAATACTCATATATTGCATCGATTTGGCTTGGCTCCAGGCCGCTTGTGGTCCGGCATAGGATGGGGATGCGGAGTTGGCCTCATATTGGGAATCTGTAATACAATAATGATTCTATGGGTGGTTCCGGCTCTGGGGGGTGATATTTCTTTTCTCAAGGAAACTCCTCATGCTCAAATCCCAACGCTGATCATGGTTCCTTGGGGAATTCTGTTCATCGCTCTCATGGTCGAGATCAATTTTCGGGGATTTCTGTTAGGAAGATTGGTCACCATGTGGTCCGGCTCCCCTGACAGCCGAACAATGAGTACCCACGGCTCGGAACAGCCTAGAATGACCGCCCGCATAGCGGCGGTTATCGGAGCCTCTTCATTGGTGTTTGCTTTCGATCCTTTTATGGTCATGACCTTTCGTCATCTTCATTGGATCGCCGTATGGGATGGATTCATTTGGGGTTGGATGAGAATTCGGCTTAGAAATCTTTACGCCGTGATTACCGCTCATGCCCTTGAAGTCATGATCATGTACCTGAGTGTGAAAGCGGCTCTGACATGACACCATCCTTTTCTCCTCATTTAGTTAACGATCCGTTTGGTGACCCCGGGCTGTACATCGAGGTTCGGTGGGCGCGGCGGGCTTTGCTCTTTGACCTCGGGGAGAATACGGCCTTATCACCCACGCGCCTACTCCGCACCCAAGACATCTTTGTCTCCCATACCCACATGGACCATTTTATCGGATTTGATCGTCTCATCCGTGTGGCGCTGGGTCGGGGGAAACATCTCAAACTCTACGGCCCCCCTAACCTCATTGACAATGTGACGGGAAAACTTCGCGGGTACACGTGGAATCTTGTCGACGGGTACCCCTTGACGATAGAGGTACAAGAATTCCACCCCGACCATATTCGTCCTGCGCTCTTCTATGCCAAAGAGGGCTTTGTTCCAAGAGTCCAAGAGCCCATCGCCGCCGATCATCGAAAGATCTTTCCCATGTTGAAAGAATCACAGATGACCGTTCGGGCCATATCGTTAAATCATCGCATCCCTTCTTTCGCATTTGTTCTTGAAGAACCGTTTCACATTAATATTCACAAGGAACAACTACACCAGGCGGGACTGCCGGTGGGATCATGGCTGAAAGAGGTCAAACAGCACATCTGGGCAGGACAACCCGACACGTATCGATTTACGGCCACGCTGTATTTTGAGCATCGCAAAGAAGAACGGGAGTTCTGCTTGGGAGACATTCAAAGGCAATTTACCACCATTACGCGCGGCCAAAAGATCGCCTATGTGGTGGATTGCCGTTATGACGAGGAGAATGAGGAAAAGATTGTGGAATTGGCGCATGACGCCGATGTCTTCTTTTGCGAAGCCCCTTTTTTAGACCAGGACCGGGAAAAGGCTCAAAGTCGGTACCATCTGACAGCGAAGCAAGCCGGCATCCTCGCAAGAAAGGCGCAGGTTCGAGACTTGGTGGTATTTCATTTTTCACCTCGCTATACCGGGTTAGCGGACAAAATCCGACAAGAAGCCCGAACAGCCTTTGTCGAATCAGAAACTGGAGAACACTTAGGGGTTTGCGCACAACCATGAACGGGCTTACGAATGGATGAAAGCAGTATTCAGGTCCAATGGATCAGTTTTATAAAATTCTCCAAGGGCGTTAAGGACTATGATTGTCAAGATAGGTTTTTATGAGCGATGTCCTTAAGCCAAGCGTTCAGGCTTTTTTAGTCTGTGACACCATCATCATCGATAGCCTGACAGGCAAGAAAAGTATTATCGGGGCCTTCACGCATCTTTGGGCAAAAACCTTTCCTTGTCAACATCCCCAAATGGGCGTCTATTTTTGTCTTACCGATGCCCTAGGATCGTATGAATTTGAAATTCAGTTGATGTATCTGGATAAGAACCAACTTGTCGGAAAAGGCACATTATCTCCGATTGAAATACACGACCGCCTCCAAACCCATGACTTTGGCCTCAATATTACGTCCCTCGTTTTCCCTGGTCCGGGACGGTACGAATTTCGACTGTACGCCGGTGGACAATTTATTACCCAGAAAGACTTTCAGGTCATTCAGAAAGAATTTCCACCCAAGCAAAAAGAAGCGTAAGGGAAAAATTTCTATTGACACCTATTGAAGACAGGCGTAGCATATTCTTATAGAAAAGTTTTTAAAGTATCGGAGGGGAAGGAAATGAGATTCATGATTTCCAAGGTCCCTTCCCACTCAAGGAAAGGAGGTTTCCCATGGACGAAAAAGTTCCACCTGGCCATTTAGCCCCGTCTGTGGCAAACACAGCCTCCACGACACGACGGGTCTTCTTGTTTGGTGCCGAAATATTTTCCTCTCTCCCTACATGAGACGGTGCCGTTTGGTGCAAGGGAAAAGTTCCCATGAAGCTCGAGGCAGGGGGTGAGATGCCAAGAAGCCGTTAGAGGGCTCAGGCACTTGAGGGAAGCGGTTCTTTTTGCAGAAGATCCATCGTTCATCCACAGAAGGGTAACAGATAGGGGGCTAATTCACGGCTCTTTTTTAGCCAAAATCGGGCTTCCCTTCCTCCGGGAGAAGGGAGCCCGATTTTTATATGTCTTCGATTGATCCGTCCATTAGCTCAAAACCGTTTTCTCAACTCATCGTGAATCACCCTCCCCTGATTGTCTCCTGACGTTTTGACTCAGCTTCTTTTCCAATGAAAAAGGCAGTTAAATCCCAACCGCGTGGGGAATGGACATGGCGAACAAAGCAAATAGTCGATCGAAAGATTTAAAGGCTATGAGGACCTTGGCCATCGACATTGGGGGAACCGGCACAAAAGCCATTATCCTCGATGAGGATGGAACGCCCCTGACTGAACGCGGTCGCCTGCCGACCCCTCAGCCGGCCACACCCAAATCTATTCTAGGGGTGATAGGCCGATTGGCTAAAGGCCAGGGGCCATTTGACCGCGTCTCGGTCGGATTTCCCGGTGTCATTCGCCATGGGGTGGTCTTCACGGCACCGAATCTTGACCCGTCCTGGAGCGGATTTAACCTCGTTGCCGGCCTTACACGGCTATTGAAAAAACCGGTGCGAGCGGCCAATGATGCAGATGTTCAAGGGTTTGGTGCCATTAAAGGACAGGATATCGAGCTCGTCATCACGCTGGGAACCGGATTTGGTTCAGCCCTGTTTGTTGATGGCAAATTGGTCCCCAATCTCGAAATGGGTCACCACCCATTTCGAAATGGAAAAACGTATGAAGAACTATTAGGCGAAAAGGCCCTTAAAAAAATTGGAACCAAAAAGTGGAACAAACGATTGTTTAAGGCGATTGAAACACTAGATCGGGTATTGAATTTCGATAATTTATATATCGGAGGGGGAAACAGCAAAAAGGTGTGTGCCCCGCTTCCCGAAAAAGTTGCACTCGTTTCCAATGCTGCCGGTTTGTTGGGAGGCATCGCATTTTGGAAATTCGAGGCAGATGATCCGATGAACCGTTGGGTTCAAGCACAAACCAAAGACCCCCAGGGGGGAATTGAAAGAAGAAAAAAGCCTAAAAAGTAAGCCGGTCTTTCTCTGGTGTCGCTTGAATTCCTAACCTTTTCAAAAGAAGCATCCATTAGAATATGGATTCCGAGAAAGGCAAGATATAGTTGTTTCCTCCCAACACGCTGTCACAGATTGCCTTAATTGGAATGGGGGGATTTCTGGGATCAATAAGTCGTTTTTATCTTTCGGGGGTGGTTCATCGAATCGCTCCCCACCTCAGCTTTCCTTTGGGGACCTTAACCGTAAACGTCCTCGGATGCTTCTTGATTGGTCTTCTTTATGGATTGGCCGATACCCGACAATTCTTTGGCGATGAGGTTCGCCTCTTTCTGGTTATTGGGGTTTTTGGGGGATTCACGACCTTCTCAACATTCGGATATGAAACCTTGGCCCTTTTACGAGACGCAGAATTTACCTTGGCTGTCCTCAGTGTCCTCATGCATCTCGTTGCCGGTTTAGGGGCCGTGTGGGTTGGCGACTCTCTTGGAAGAGTGGCCTAATCCACCACCCACCTTCTTCTGTTTTCCTTCTTTTTACCCTCCCCTATCTTTTCTTCTCCGGCAAACGGTCTTTATACTCCTGTGATGGTGCCTCACTCCCTTTGCCTTCCAAAGGTAGCCAGCGCATACGTGACTTGCTACAGTTGCCGTTTTGGAAAAAACGATGACTGACACACCACACGCAGACGACCTCATCATTGAAGGAGCCCGCCAGAACAATTTACAGAACCTTGATCTGTGCATCCCGCACAACGCGTTGACGGTTGTGACCGGCATTTCAGGATCAGGAAAGTCGTCTCTGGCCTTTGACACACTCTTTGCCGAAGGACAATGGCGGTATGTGGAATCTCTTTCACCCTACACGCGCATGTTTCTCGCGCGAGTGAGCCGCCCCACCGTTGATCGTTTGACCAATATTCGCCCCGCGATCGCGCTTGAACAAAAGAATCCGGTTCGCACCGCTCGATCGACGGTGGGAACTGCGAGCGAAATCGCTGATTATTTACGGCTGCTTTTTGCCAAAATCGGCCGCGCCACTTGTCCCGACTGTCATTTAGAAGCCAGGGCGTATCATCCGGCTTCTGTCGCAGATGAATTACTCAACGACTTTCCTCAAGGGCGTGCCCTCGTGATGTTTCCTATTGATCATCCTCAAGCTAGCCAGATTTCAGACTTCGCCGAATCTTTGCTAAAACGAGGCTATCTTCGGGTGCAATATGGAGACCAACTTCTTCATTTAAATGCCGATTCCCTCCCCAAAAGGTTTAAGAAGATCCCATTGCGGGTGGTGGTGGATCGCCTGGTTCTCAGGCCAGATGATCGTCCACGTCTCCTTGACAGCCTTGAGACAGCTTTCCAAGAGGGACACGGAATGGCCCATATCGAAGTGGTGGGGACCAAGACCTTTACTTTCAGCACAGCCCTCCGGTGTCCCCAATGCGGAAGGACGTTTGATCCCGTTCGACCTGTTCTATTTTCTTTTAACCATGCTCTCGGAGCCTGCCCGGAATGTAAAGGCTTTGGCAATATCCTCCACTACGATGAAAATCTCATTATTCCGGATCCCATGAAGTCGTTGGCGAACGGGGCAATCGAGCCCTGGACCAAGCCATCGAACCAGTGGTGGGAAAAACAACTGCTCAAAGGCCTGAAACGACACAAGGTCGATACTGAAAAACCTTACGCCCATTTATCAAACCATGAACGGCAAATGGTTTGGGAGGGCGAGGGTCGCATGGAGGGTATCAAGGAATTTTTTGAGTACCTAGAGGGGAAACGATACAAATTGCATGTTCGCGTCTTTCTCAGCCGGTATCGGAGTCCACGCTCCTGCAAGGCCTGTGAGGGGAGCCGCCTTCAGCCAAACGCCTTGTTGGTCAAGATCAAGGAGCAACATATTCATGAGGTATCGCAATGGACCGTGGAAGCCGTCAAAGCCTGGCTCCTCTCTCTGAAACTGTCCAAACAGGACGCCGAAATCGCTCAGGATCTATTAAAAGTCCTGGACAACAAGCTGTCCTTCCTCCTACGAGTCGGATTGAACTACCTTTCCTTAAATCGGGAGTCTCGAACCCTGTCTGGAGGAGAAGCCCAACGAATCGCTTTGGCCAATCAATTGGGATCCAAACTTGTTGGAACGATGTATGTCTTAGACGAACCCACCATAGGACTGCACCCACGCGATACGGCAACGTTAGCGAGTCTACTCAAGGAGCTTGCGAAACAAGGCAATACGGTGGTGACGGTCGAACATGATCACCATGTCGTTCAGCAGGCCGATCATGTGGTCGAATTGGGGCCTGGATCAGGTGAAAAGGGAGGTGAGGTTGTGTGTTCGGCTCCCTTTCCTCAATTTGTTAAGGATCAACGGGCAATTACCGCTCGATATCTGCGCGGAGAAGAGTCTATCCCTCTTCCCAAAAGGCGGCGTTCGGGAAACGGGAAATCGCTCATGATAGCCGGAGCCCGGCAACACAACCTGAAAAATCTGAATATCCGCTTTCCCTTGGGAATGTTCATTTGCATCACCGGGGTTTCCGGATCCGGGAAAAGTACTCTGGTCACGGATACCTTATACCCTGCAGCAGCCCAAACCCTCCGAGCCGAGTTACCTGCCCTCGGTCGTTTTGAAACTCTTACTGGCCTGGAACATTTCCGCACAGTTCGTCTCATCGATCAAGAACCGATCGGCAAAACTCCCCGTTCAAATCCGATCACCTACATAAAAGCCTTCCAGGCGATCCGGCAACTCTTTGCTCAATCACCAGAATCAAAACATGGTGGTCTGACCGCCGCCCATTTCTCCTTTAACACCGGAGTAGGCCGTTGTCCACGATGTCAAGGACAAGGTCATGAAAAATTAGAAATGTATTTTTTTGAGGATTTGTTTGTGACGTGTGAAGACTGTGAAGGCCGTCGATTTAAGCCTGAGGTGTTGGCGGTGCGTGTCCTCGGCTACTCCATTCACAATGTTCTGGACATGACGGTCCTAGAGGCACTTTCCGCATTTGGTGAACTTGCCCCCTCCTTGAAGCCACCCCTTCAACTGCTGGATTCACTTGGACTGGGCTATCTTCGCTTGGGCCAGCCGGCCACCAGTCTGTCCGGAGGGGAATCCCAACGTTTAAAAATCGCGGCCGAACTGGCCAACCTCCCAACACGGCATCGGGGGGGAGGGACTTCTCAAGGGGTACTCTATATCCTCGATGAACCGACCACCGGATTACACCTCGAGGATATCAAAAAGCTATTACTGGTGCTGAATCGACTTGTGGATGCCGGCAACACGGTCGTGGTCGTGGAACATCATTTGGATGTCATTAAATGCGCCGACTGGATCATTGACCTTGGCCCGGAAGGAGGCGAACAAGGCGGGCACCTCGTCGCCGAAGGCCGACCGGAAGACATTGCAGAAGTAAAATCATCATATACTGGCCAATTTCTCAGAACGTCGCTAAAAAGTAAACGAAGATTCGCTCACTCTCTAAGGTAGAAGAAACGACAAGGAGAAAACCAAATGAAACGCGATGATCATCAAAGCATATAGTGGATGTAAGACCTCCAGTCGGTTCCCAGCTCCCGCTGCCTTCACGGGACCTCCTTTATTCTCTGTCAGCCTTCGGGTGTTCTTGTTCCAACTGTCACTCCCTCTTCTGAGGTGACTCATTTCGTCATGGAAGTCAAATCACCTTTTTCCCATTTTTGCCAATGGTTTCTGGGAAAAAATTTCGCTACAATCCATGACGCTGATTCGACCCTTTTCAAGCAGCCCGGATGCTCTCCTTTTCTCCGTGCAAGCAAGGAGGATTGAAATGGGAATACTATCCTGGATTTTTTTTGGATTAATTGCAGGCATTTTAGCGAAGTGGATCATGCCCGGCCGTGATCCGGGCGGCTTCATTGTGACTATTCTGATCGGTATTGCTGGGGCAGTCGTCGGAGGGTTTATCAGTACCCTATTGGGATTTGGTGATATCTCCGGATTTGATCTCCGGAGTATGATTATTGCGATTGGCGGAGCGCTGGTCCTGCTCTTTACCTATCGCAAGGTAAGCTGATAGGCTCTCGAAGGTTGCCGGTTTTACCGAGAAGTCGTCATAGGCTCAAAAGAAAACAGGTTGGGATGGTTCGGGTCGACCCGCCCCCGGATCCACTGCACGTTGGGTGAGCCAAAAACTTCTACTCGCGTGAATGACATGAGGCGTGGCTCATTTCGGGAGCGAGGCAGAGGCTTATCCACTTTAAAGTAGTGGGTATCCCCATGAACGACCGCAACTGGACGTCCAAACTTCCGGGCTTCCAATTCCAAATCCTGCAGAAAATCCCGAAATCCCGATTTTGCTGGAAAATCTGGATCAGGTTCAAACGGATTTCCATGGATGAATATCATCACTCCTAGATACTCGCCCTCCTGAGCCAGGTGAAAGGATTCTCTCAACCACGCCAGGTTGGCCTGGTTGCGATATCTATATTCCGTGTCAGCTTTTGATGTTCTTCCCAGATTATTATTGCTTCCGACCACATGAAGACCCATAAAGAGAACCGGGCCAATGCTCCAACGTACGTTCTCAACAAATGACTGGTAGTCTCCATTCTGGCTTTGTCGAACCAATGGTATAGGTTTTTGCCCCAAACTGCCTTTGGTTGAGAAAAAAACCTTTCTTAAAAATGCCAGACGTTCTCTAGGATCAAATCCGCCATTGGAAATTCGATGACAATCGGTCCAATCATTATCACCCGGTATCAAAATGAAAGGATGCCTGGAAGCTTGAAACATTTTAAATCGTTTCGCGTACACCTTATCATCACAACGTGACCCGCCCCCTTTCATGTCTCCCACATGCACGACAAAGGCCAGCAGATTTAGATTTAATTCTTGAATCAAGTACGGAAATTGCTCTTCCTCTTTTGAAGAATAGGGCAAATCACCAATAAGGCCAAAGGAAAAGGATGTTTGACGCTCCGCCTGAAACCCTTTCGAAACTGGCGCCTCAACGTTTCTATCATGATGCCTTTCCCCTAGCCCCAGAAGAAAGAAAAGGGGAATCATTCCGTAAAGGATCCTTTTCTTCATTTTTGCCGGTTTTTCCCTAGGTCTAATTCGTGGTACATTCAATCAACCAGGTCCTCATTCCTTTTTGAACCGATTTATGGAATCGACACCCACAAATACCGGTGATTCAAACGAGGAACCACCAACACGTTCAAGACTTGGACGGATAGTGAAGTGGTTCGTGATTCTGAGCAGCGTATTGGTCCTTGGAGTTTTTGCGACCCTTCTGCTGCTTCTCACCTATTTTTTCCCTTCTGATATGGTGAGACAGGAATTGGAAGTGCGTGCTTCGGAACAGCTACAGGGGGAAGTTCGTATTACCGCCCTTTCCTTCAATGCGTTGACCGGCCTTGAACTTCAACAGGTTGAGTTTTTAAAACAGGACAAGTCCATCCTGAAATTCAAGCGGCTGAATCTGGATTATAGCCTGTTCGGATTGATCAAGGGAAAATTACACATAAATGAGGTTTTAGTCGATCAAGCTGATATTCAGCTTAATCTCCCTGAGCTCGCGGCCATAAGACCGGGTGAAAAGGCTCCTCCGCCCTCCGAACCTCCGCCTCAACGGGCCCCGTCACCCGAAGAACCCGCCCTTCCTGGTTTACCGGTTGAGGTCGATCTGAAGGCCCTCGCGGTCAATCAATCCAACATCAACTTAGTGGTTTCTCCTACCCTCGCCGTCGATTTCAGGAATATTAACTTAGATGTTTCGGCCAGCGTGACACAGGAAGACCTTGCCCTGGATGGATCCCTAAAGGTTGACGACATTGCCCTAGCTCTTGAAGACCAGCACATTCAAATGCCCTTAGAGCTGATTTTTTCTCTTTCCGCGAATCTCCCGGACCAACAACTCGTACTCCAGCAATTCACCGTCCAATCTGATCCGATCATCCGAATGACGCTGTCCGGCACTATCCAGGAGTTTTTCACCAATAGACTCATTGACCTTTCGTTGCATGATGCCGAGCTCAATTTGGATAAACTGCTGAGCTTGGCCCAGGACTTTGTTCCGAATGACTTACGCACGATAAAGGTCAATGGCCTCCTTTCCCCGACGCTAAACCTCAAGGGCTCTCTTCCCGAATCAGAGTTTCTGGGAAAAATCAATTTCGGGCTGGAGGCGAAGGGAGTGGAGGCAGATCTCCCTTCATTTTCAACAAAACTCGAACCGACTGATATTTCCATTCAGGCTACCGATGTCAGCATTAAAGAAAATATGCCGGAATTCGGCACCCTCAAAGTGAGCGTTTCAAATACAGCCGCCTCCTATCAGGATTATTCAATTCGCGATTTTCGTCTGACACTCGACAATGAATTTTTCACGGCCGGTCCCGTCAACGCCTCACTCAGTCTATCCGGAATTTCCACCATTTCTCCTGCCGGCCCCATCGAAAGTCTTACTCTCCCCCTCCAGGTCAAATTGGAGGCGGATGGAAATTTCAAAACTCAAGATTTACTGATTAATACCCTGGATCTGAAATTAGGCGACCTTCTCGCGGTGACCTCACGGGGAGAAGTCCATTCCCAAAAACCGGAGGCTCAAGGCTTTAACGTTTCCCTTTCTACCCGATTGGAACCCCAAATTGCCAATCTGCTCCTCCTGGTCCCTCCGGACCTATTAAAAGGTATCTCACTTCAAAAAGGCCCGGGGGGTGATGTGATCGTCCTTAATGTCACCGGGGCCATTAACTCCGAGTATGTACCTAGCTGGGCCAAACTCACCACCAGCGTCAAGATAAGCGATATGATCACCTCATTAGATGCATTGCCGGCGGGAGGAACACTGGATCAAGCCAATGTCCTGGTTTCGGCTAATTATAGCCGTCAAAGTGGCCAGTTCAGAGGTACCGTTGGGACGGCGTTACAATTATCCGATCTGCACCAGGGTGGAAGTGTCGCCGTGGGAGAAATGGAACTCAAACTCAAATCATCCGTAACAGGAGCCCTGACTTCAGATTTTGAATTAACCAGCTTACGATCCAATGACCTGTTAACCCTGCAAATCGCCGATGTGATCTATGATGATCCATCTCTCAAAGCCGGCATCGATCAGGTCAGATTGTCCTTGAAAACAAAAGAGGATGTGTTGAGACAAGAGTACATTGTTGAAGAACTCTCCGTGATCAGCGATCCGCTACTTGAGTTAACCGCCAAAGCCCAATATCAACTGGCCGACCAACAGTTCTCGGTGAACGCCGACATGCCATACGTGAATGTCGGAGGCTTATTAAGCCGTCTTTCGGGAGATCTCGTCCAAGGGCTTAGCGAGTTGAATCCTCAGGGCCGTATAGGCTTCTCCGTGAAGGCTTCAGGTCGCATTCCTCAACAGACCGACATTGATTCCTTAAACATTCCTGTCGATGCGGCTGTCACGATTAGTCTTCAAAATGTCGAAGGGGCCTTTGCCCAGCATCAGGTCAAAGGTGCCGGCGGAGCGATATCCGCTTCATTCGTGCCAGGTGAACAGGCCCTGGCTAAGGTTGTCACCGACATTCAGGTGAGCAGCATACAACTGGCACCAGGACTCCCCGTGGATCGACTGAGCGATGCCGCGGTTCAACTTGATATGATCGCCAAAGATTTTGACGAATTGAATCTAAGCCGGCTGAGAGTCGGGGCAAAAGGGGCCGAGCTCGATGTCTCTGGAAAGGTGGCGGGGGTGAAAGGGTTTCTGACCGGCAAGCAGAATGTAGGGGAAATGCTGAGCAAGATGTTTGCCCAAGTCACCACAAAAGTTTCGTTGGATTTCGAACAATTTCAAGACGTGTTGAAATCCGCCGGCATTGTGGGCTCCGGTCAGGCGAGGATCAATATTTCCGCCCTCAAAAAAGAAGAAGGCCCCTTTGATGTCCGGTTAGCCGTGACTGCCAAACAGGTCAATGTCAGCCAAGAGGGAAAGACTGTCCAAAATATCAATGGTGGCCTTTCTTTCCGAAAACATCTCATCTGGAATCCTGATTCATCTGACACCTCTCCCCCCACCTCCTTTAATCCTACAGATTTGCTATCTCAACTTCGTTCCATTTCTCCCAAGAGAAGAAATCTCACGATTGACCGCATGGCCATGCAGAATCTCACCATTTCAAACTTTGCCACCCATATCCTTTTTGAGAGAAACGCGTTTAAAATCCAAAACTTGGCCATGACCCTTCTTGATGGAGGCCTTGGAGGAAATATTGTCCTCGCGACCGGAAAAGACTTCGGTCTCTCGGCTCAAATCGAAGCTGCCCAACTGGACCTCAACCAACTGCTTGAGGAAGATAAAAGAATTCAGGGGGATAGCCGGGTCGATTTGACGACGGGCTTAACGGTCTTTTTTAACCCGGAAACTGGAGCTCTTGACTTGAGTCGGACCGAACTCGATCTCTATATCACCCATATTGGGAAAGAAGCCCTCGACCGATTGTTGGTGTATCTTGACCCCGAAGGAAGCCGACCGGCCCTGGTCGGCGCCCGAGCTCAGGTGCGCTTGGCTCTTCCCGGCCGTGTGACCCTCCAGGTGAAACGGGGAATGATGAATTTGGAAATTCTCTTCTCTCAAGGGCTATTTTCTAAATTTTCCCTGCAACGTATTCCGGTGGGCAAGATTAAAATGGTGAAAGAACTCACAAAGGGGGTCCCCAATTGGGATACCATCGTTCAAAGCATGACATTGATCGGATCTGAGACCTATGGAATTGATGAAAAAGGGAATATTCTGCTGCGATAATGCCAGCGAACAACCCTTTTCATTTATGTCATCCAGAAATGGCATAGGGTATAATGTCAACATACATGATGACGAGAGCATTTCGAAATTTGATTGTGATGCTGTCCTGTGGGCTGACGGGATGCGGTGGACCGCTGGTCGGCGTCACGGTCGTTGATGAACGAACGGCGTTAGAGAACCAAGTCCTTGGCACATACGAGGAACTGAATCAAGAAGTTCTTCTTGTGGCCTCGGTTCGTTACATCGACCCCAAAGGCCAACTCAAACCCACTCCTCCAGTTCCACCAGGCAAAAAAATGGTGATTCGCGCCATTCAGCGGGCTTCCTTCAATAAGGATGATATTGACCGTCTGAAAGAGCAGGCCATTCTTGGGGAAAACAACGAAGGCGGCCTCACACTCCTTGACCAGGACAAAGTGGAACAGAAACAGCAACCCTTTGTGAACAATCTGGTTCAAGAAGAAAACGCCGACCGGGATATCATTATGAAGCGAGTCATCGAGACGAATGAAAAACTTTCTGAAAAGGATCTGCCACGAGTGCAGAAAATGTTTGCGGCCCTCAATCGGGACAAAGCTCGTGAAGGTGACATGATTCAATTAGAAAACGGAAAATGGGTGAAAAAAGAAAAGAAATAATCTCCTGCCCCTTACCTTGTTGAGAGATAGTTGATTGACTTATGAATCGTGTAATACCGCTTATTTCCCTATCAATTTTTCTGTATTGTCATCTCCCGCTTCCTGGCATCGGGGCCACCACACCCGACAAGGTCACCGTTCATCCGGCTCTTGATTATTTTGCCGCTCCCTCCTCAGATGGAAGATATCTGGCCTTTGTATCCGAACGCTCAGGCAACCCCGACATTTGGCTCAAGTCTCTCGCCACCGGAATCATTTCTCTTCCTCGGCAATTGACCACACATCCGGCGGTCGATCGAGATCCAGCGATCAATTCCAACGGGACTAAACTCCTCTACGTATCCCACAAAACAGATCCCAGGGGTGACGTCTATCTTTTGGATCTCGTCACAGGCGAAGAAACGCAATTAACCGACTTGCAAAGCGGGGATTCTATCCCTCAATGGGAGTCAGATGGACAATCCATTCTTTATCTTAAAAAAGATCTCCAGTCCGGGAATCAAAGCGTGATTCGAAGAATGCTGGGCTCTGAGGAAGAGCAAGAGGTGGTGAGAGGCACGACCGCATTTTCCGTGGGTCAACAAGACTGGATTGTCTATACCAAGGATGGAACACTTCGGATCGTGAATGCGCGTAACCCCGAAACCGATTCGGCTTTGACCTCTGAGTCCTTTCTGGATTCCTGGCCGGCGCAAATTCTCGAATCGCCTCCGCCATCCGATTCCACTCACGCATATGCATTTAGCCGCTACGAAGAAGACACCAACCAGGATGGCATCGTAGATCCCGACGATGAATCCTCCATCTGGTTCACGCGCTGGGACATTGATTCCCTTCAAACCGTTGCCCTATTCCAACTAACCCCATCGGAGCATTTCCACGTCTATCCGGCATCCGCTGGTGAGTATGTCTATTTTTCTGATCTTAAAAAGGGTGACATTTACCGGATCAATTTGAAAGATTTCTTCCAAGACTATACATCCTTTGAGACGGCCCGGGAGTTGGGAGTTCTGTATCTGGATAGCGGACAGCGAAATCGAGCCCTCCTCGTTTCAACAAATATCTCCAACAATTTGGCGCCACAGCTTTCATTCACCGAACGGGCGGAATTTGACCTTTCCTATGCCGAGAATTTGATGGAAGCCGGAAAATATTCCATGGCTCAAGTGGTCTTGTCCCCCTATAGAGAGACTAATGGAGAGATTGGAGCCCTCGCGCGCATTCAGGCCATTGTGTTGGACATTCACCAGCAAGCACCGAAGGTTGGTTTTGCTGAATTAACGCAACTCGTCAAGAACGGGACGGCAAAAATCATGGCCATTGGAGAAGAACATCGAGATAATGAGGTCGTGTATGGACAGGCCCTTATTGACTCGGGTCGCATGTATTTGTTGATTGGAGATTCCCTGTCCGCGTTGGACTACCTCGTTCAGGTGGACCAGCTGGAGAATAAAGAAGTTCGGGCCAAGGCCCTTTTCACCAGAGGCACGGTCTATCGGACGATTGGGGATGAAACCAGCCTCCTTCAAGTTTTCATTGATGTGATTCGGATTTTTGGAGAAAATAGCTCCTGGGGAAGACGGGCCGTGACCCAGGCGATCGCCGTCTCCGAGACCGGGGATGATGTCCATCAAAAAGTTGCTTCCCTTCAGGAACTCATCAATCAACAATCCGACCTTCCTTTCCTGGTCGCCTCAAGCCGCCTGCGAATTGCCAATTTGTATGATGAGAGCGGAGAAGAATTAAAAGCTATTCAAGCCCTGGATCGTATTCTTGCGGAACCGCCCCCCTTTCCTCATCTTGTCGAGCAAAGCTACCGTCGAAAAGCCGAGATCCTTGCAGCTACCGAACATTATCAAGAAGCCGCCGAAACCTATGCCGCTCTCATAACGTTGACTGGTGAAGATGAGGCCGCGCTGGCTCAAACCCAACGTCTGGTTGTCTTGCAACTTGTACGAAAAGCCGTGAAGGATCGGTCAATAGGAGAAGTTCGCATCGCGGCCAAGGCCTTTAAACAAATCATTGACGAACACCCCGAATCGGTCGAAGCCCATCGGGGATATATTGAAACCAAAGTGATGCTCAAGGAACTGCCAGAGGTTCAAGAACACTACCGTCAATTGGTGAAAAATCACCCGGAGAATTCGGTTTTTCTTTATGGGAAAGGCCTTGCGCTCTCCTATTCAGAACCCCCGGACTTTCCCGCCGTGATCGAACTGATGGAACAGGCCATTCAGCAGGATCCAGGAGTTTCCTATTTTCATCAGACCCTTGGGTGGGCCTATGAACAAGAGGAACGTATCCATGGCAAAAAAGGGTTTCTTGAGAAAGCAGAAGGTGAATACCGCATCGCCCTGGAATTGAATGACGAGTTTCAATTTCCGAAGGTCGAGTCCAACCTTTTGCTTAATTTGGGTAATATTTATATGGCCCTCCATAATTTCCAGGAAGCCTACCGTCATTATCAACAACGAGATGCCCGTTTTGCCCCCGCCGGTGACACCGTCACGGAATTGTTGTATCGAAAAAATTATGGAGAAGCATGTTTTAAAGCCGGGAGAAGTGAAGAATCTCTCACTCAATACCGAATTGCATTGAAACATGTTCCCTCCGACCAAAAGGCCCTTCAAGCCGAGCTCTTGGAACGGATCGGGTTGTCACAACAGGATCTGGGGCGACATTCAGAAGCCGTCGAATCCTTTTCCCAAGCCATGGAAATCAATTCTGAATTGGGAAATCAAAAAAATATGGCTCTTCTTCAGCGAAATATTGGTGTCAATCTTTACAATTTGAGCATTTCAAAGGATGATGGAGAGCGGGAAGCATTAAAAAAGGCCCTGAAAAGTTACTTTGCCAGCCTGGAGAACATGAAACAATTTGGCGTGAAGGAAAAGAAAAAAGGGACCGGGCTGTTCAACCTGGATATTGCATTGGAGGGAGGAGGCTCACAGGCTGCAACCGGCTTCGATCGTGAGGGTGAAGAGAAACTCATGTTCAGCTATATCGCCGGCACCTATGAAAAATTGTCTGAACCAAAACCTGCACGGGACTATTACCTCAAAAAATTAGATCTCATTTCAGGCAGCCCCTCTCCTGGAGCCGACGTCGCCAAATTGACCGAAAGAGCCATTGTCCTCAATCGGATTGGAAAACTCTCCTACGAACTGGGCTTGCGTGATGAGGCCCTTGACTATATGCGTCAATCATTACGTTACACCCGGACGCTGGATCTGAAATATGGAATTGGAGTGAACCTGTATAATCTATCCCGTCTGATTGCGGAAAAAATCCTTGCCAACGAGGCCATCGATTGGCCCATTGTTGACCTACTGGTTACCGTATTGGACGAACAGGTCAACTCCGGCCAAGCTGATTCGCAAACCTTCTTTGCCCTGACCAACACCGCTTTTATTCTGGCGAATCTTCCCAATGCCACCTTGTCTGTTCCTCAGTCTCCTGACGACACAGTCCAACATTCGATTGCCTTGTACCGTTATCAAACCCATGCATGGTCCTATTACACAAAAGCCGAGGAGCTCCTGCAAAGAGATCAGGTTTTCAGCAACGGCCGAATGACGCCGACCCTGGTAGCTCTCAAGCTTAACTTGCTGGAACTGGCACACGGAGCCGGCAATCAGGATGCCACCAAAAGGCTTCAAGAGGATCTACTCGGACTCGTTCAAGATCAGACCTCTCCAAACGGCTGGCTCTGGTATCTGTCCCAAGCGGAAAAGGCCGTGGACCCCGTAAAACAAAAAGAATTCTTGCTTAAAGCCTTTGACACCCTTATGGCCCTACCGGCTCAGGTACAGATCCAAGGTTTCTCTCAGACCGAATCTACAATTGACAGACTCTCAAATCTCTACGTGGACCTCCTTGTCCAGGAGGGCCTGCCTGAACAAGCCTTTGCGGTTAGTGAACAGTTGAAGATGCGGAAGGTGACGGCGGTTCTTTATGAAGCCTTGGGAGAAGATTTTTTTCTGAGAGGACTTGGTGATTATGAAGGGGAATTAGGAGGACTATTTGAAGATATTCGGGCGAATTTAGCTGACGGCAATCGGGCAGCATTAGATGAACTCTCACTCCAGTTGGAAGAGATTCTGTATGGCCTCTATGAAGAATATCCGTGGGCCGCCTCTTCCTTCTGGCACTACGCTCCAAATGCTGATGTCTTATCTCCCGTCATCAATTCGGAAAACCCTTATCTAAAAGTCATCACGGGCGGAAATGGCTATCATGCATTTATTCATGACGGCCAAACCATCTATTATGGCAAGCCCGAATGGAAAAACGGCAAGCTAGAATTGCCGGAGACGTTCACCCAGCTTCTCGACAACAGCGCCTCATTGTACCTTTCTCTTCCCCAAGACTTACCCTGGAGCCTAGAGGCCCTTCCCCTGGCCGGACAATCTGTGACCCAGGTGACGACCTTTTATGATTTCGTTAATGGATACCATCTCCGGAATCTTTTTTACGCCAATGTCGCAACCACAACGGATTTTGCTCTCCAATCCCATCTGACCGCGGGGGAAATACCTATCTCTCTTTATCGTCTTAATGGTAGTACCGAACATGATCAGGAAATCCTTCAAGTCGCAAATGTGCTCCTCACATCGGGCAAACCGGATGAATTTGCCTTTGAAGTCAACAAAGAACTGCAAGTCCGTGAATTGCTTCCGGTTAAAGATCTCGCCGGAGGCTCCCGTCATACAGCCTTCATTTTCAACCTTCAGGACCTGAGTGGGGGGGAAATCACTCATCTGGTGTGGGGACTGCTGAGAGCAGGATTCCCCCATATCATTGTTCATAGAGGAACCAATGACCTGAAAACCATCGAGCAGTTTGTTTCGCTCTATCTGGCCTACCTGGCCGATCTGCCGCCTAATGAAGCGGTTGCCATGGCATCAGCTGATATCTTCGGAGAGGACGTAACCCGGCAGCACAATCCCATTCTCTATGGCTATGCGGGAATGGACGAGGAGGAAAAATACGAGCTCGCCTCTTCCATCTATTCAGAGGAACTGGATCAGGCCGTCGCCTTGTACAAAGAGCAGAGGTACCAAGAAGCCCTGCACCGAATGGAAAATGCGCTGTCGGTGATTAGTTATGCCGACAAAACTGGGGATTTCGGGGAGCTAACCAAACTGACGGTCGATGCCTCCTTTAGGATTGGCGATTATCAAAAGGCCGTTTTTCATCAGGAAAAGCTCTTGAATTCTCTTGGTGAGGACGTCGCGGTGGGGGAAAAATCAGAAACGCTCTATCGCCTGGGAATCCTGTACTCCCGGCTCGAACAATTCGATACCGCCATTCAACATCTTGAAAGGGCGATTGCCTTATGGTCTGAGGCCGAAGAACTCGACCGACTGGCAGAAGGCATTGCCACCCTGGGTGTCGTTCGGGAAAACATGGGCGCCTACTCGGATGCCTTGGCCGATTTCTCACGCTCCTTTGAGCTCTATCAAGAAATCGGAGAGATCGGAGATGTGGCAACCCAATACCGTCGAATCGGAAGAATTTATTACCTTCGCCTCAACCGGTATGAAAAGGCTCGAGAAAAATTATTAGCAGCGCTGGATTCTTATCGCGAATTGGAGGATCGATACGGTGAGGCTGAAACCTTGTATGAAATCGGACTCACTTACGAAAAAATGGGTCTGTTTGATGAAGCGGATCAATACTATGAAAAAGGGAAACTCATTGCGGCGGAATTACAAAATCCCTTCCTGATGGCTTCCGGCGACCTGTATCTCGCCAACACCGCCTGGTTTAGGGGGAATTATCAAAAAGCCTTTGAAAATTTGACCCGGGCCGACAAGTTGGCCGAAGACTCCCAAGATACGCAACTCTCCATAATGGTGAAAAATACTCGAGGGTTGATCTATTGGACATTGAACGACACCGATAAGGGTCTCGTTTATTTAAAACAGGCCGTCTCCCTTGCGGAAACTGCCGATATCAAAACGGAGCTGGCTTCATCTCTGAATAATCTGGGGCTGATTTATCGTCAACGGGGGGACTTTGTAACGTCTCTGGAATACTTTGAAAAGGCCAAGGCCATTGACGTCGAACTCAACAGCCGGTGGGGTTTGGGATATGACTACAGAAATATTGGCATGTCGCTTTTAAAGTTGGACAGATTGCCCGAAGCGGAAGCAAATTTCGTAAAGGCTGAGCAAACCAGCGCAGAAATTAAAAATGCGATCAATTGGGTCAAGGCCCTCCTAGAGCTGGGCAACGTGAATCGCGACCTCCAAAAATCCGAAAAGGCTCTGGATTATTATCAACGGGCCTATGACCTTTCCAAGCGATATGGCATCAAAGAAGTGGAATGGCGGGCAGCCTTGGGCCAGGCCACCCTTTTACGAAACAAAGGGAATCGGGAGGTCGCGTTGACCTGGTATGCCAAAGGTGTCGAGGTTGTCGAAGGGATGCGGGCCACCTTAAAAATTGATGAATTGCGAAATAGTTTTCAAGAGAACAAACTTGATCTGTATCGAGACATCATCAGCCTCCTCATCGACATGGACCGGAAAGAAGAAGCGTTCAATTATTTAGAACGGTCCAGATCCCGCAGTTTCATTGATTTGCTGGGCAATCAACGACTCACACTCAATAATCAGTCGGATCAGGAGGCCTTGAACAAGATAGGCCGGTTATCGTTGGAAGTCGAAGCCCTCAAAGCCGAGATTGGTTCGTATGAAGACCCTCCCCAAGCATTGATTGAGCAACATGAAGAAGTCAAAGCCAAGCAAGTCGAGGCGCTCATCGAATTGAAACTACAGAATCCGGGACTCAGCACCTTTGTGACTGTCGATCCCCTGAAACAGGGTGACATCGAGGCGATGCTTGAACCAAAGGTCGGGTTATTGTCATATATGCTGGCAGAAGACAAGGTGTATATCTGGTTGCTTAAAAATCAAGGAACCACCTTTTATGAAATTGCCGCCACCGAAGAAGACATCCTACAAACCGTGACCCAATATCGAAATTCGGTTCAGCATCTTGAACCCGTTGATGATGAATTGAAAAAACTGTATGGCCTTCTGATCAAACCGGTTGAAAAAGATCTGGTGGGGTTGGACTATCTCGGCATTATTCCGGACGGCCCGCTTCACTTCCTCTCCTTTTCCGCCCTCCAGGATGAGAAGGGGTATTTAGTGGAACAATATCCTCTGTTCTACACGCCCTCGGGCTCTGTATTGAAATTTACTTTTGCCAAACGGAAAAAGGAAAAGGTCACCAAGGTCCTTGCGGTCGGGAATCCTGATCTGGGCAATTATAACTACGATCTTCCTCTCGCCGAGTTAGAAGCCAAAAGCATTCGCTGGAATTACCCCAACATGGAAATTCTCACGAGAGAAAAGGCAACGAAAGAGTGGTTTGTAAAGAACCTTTCTAATTATGGTATCATTCATCTGGCTTCCCATGGTGAGTTTGATGAGTTAAATCCCCTCTTATCATCACTCTGGTTGGCCTCAGAAAATCCCAATAACCGGCGCCTGACCGTCAAAGAAATATTCGGACTGGAAATTAATGCCGATCTGGTGACCCTCAGTGCCTGCCAAACAGGATTAGGGCAACTTAAGGCCGGAGAACTGATCGGGCTCAACCGGGCATTTATCTATGCCGGCACTCACGCGCTTGTTTCGGCCCTCTGGAGAGTGGATGACCTCTCAACCTCAGTACTCATGAAGCATTTTTATCGGAGTTATGTTACGTTGGATAAAGCGAAAAGCTTAAGACAGGCCCAGCTCATTGTAAAAAGAGAATTTCCCCATCCTTCCTATTGGGCCGGTTTTAGTTTAATTGGGGATTATGAATAAGATAGAGTTTCAAGTTACAAGTTTCAGGTTTCAAGTCAGAAACACAAAAACTTTGGACTTCATTGTGTGAGGGACGTATCGTGAAAAAATTTAGAATCTTGATGATTGCGGCGTTGCTTTTTGGGTTTTCTGCGGGGAATGTTTTTGCTGAAACCATGTGGGCAAAGAAGGACCGTGTGAAGGTGACAGCCGAAAAGTCACCCACCTCAGAAGTGGTCGCCACCCTAAGGGTCGGAGATCCGGTGGAAGTCGTCCAGAAAAGTGGCCGGCAATATAAGGTTAAATTAAGGAGTGGAAAATCAGGATGGGTATTCAAATTTAAATTGGCAGACGAACAGCCAGAAAAGACGACAGGAGGAAGCGGCCTTTCCGGATTGGCGGGAGACAACACCGTCGTCGCTCAGGAGGCCCGGTCCGGCGGCAGCATCCGCGGGCTCAAAGAGACCTCCGAACAATATGCGGATAAAAAGAATATTTCCCAAGCTGACAGGCGCTCAGTCGAAAAAATGGAGCAACGGACTGTGACTGATGATGAATTGAATCAATTCAAAAAAGATGGTCGCATCGGAGAATACGCGGGAGGGGTATCATGAAAAAATTATTTTCCTTTACAATCGTGGTCCTATTCCTCGGATTGGTGACAAGCCAAGGCTATAGTGGATTCTTTGACGATCTCTTTAAGCCACCTCCCAAACAGGAAAAGAAGGATAAACCCAAAGAGACCACTCCAGCCCCTGCCCAAAGTCAGCAGAAGGACCCTGACCTCATAGAGGGCCTCGGAGGTATTTTCGGTGCCAAGGAGAAAGATATTGAGTTGTTCAAAAAAGGGGTCGGTGTGGCTCAGGCACTTCAACCAATCGGAGTAGAGGAGGAAATCGCTCTTGGGCAATCTGTGGCCCTGGAAGCGTTTAGCCGGTTTGGGGGGGAATACCGCAATGAATCATTAACCCGATATGTGAATCTTGTGGGGAAAACCGTCGCAGAAGTTTCTGACAGACCCAATCTGAACTATCACTTTGCCATTCTCAACAGTCGCGACCAGAATGCGTTTGCCGCTCCAGGCGGATACATTTTTGTCACAATCGGTCTACTGAAAACTCTAAAAAACGAAGCCGAACTGGCTGGAGTTCTGGCTCATGAGGTGGCCCACGTGACCCAAAAACACATGCTTGACACCATTCAACGAGGCGCGGTCCTGTCCAGCGCGACCGATTTTACTCTCACCGCGATGGAAAAAGATCCCGAAATGTATGCCAACGTGGTCGACGAGATTACCGATAAGTTATTCACCAAAGGGTTGGACAAGGATCTGGAATACGAAGCCGATGTCTATGGAATCGAGTTTGCCTACCGGGCTGGCTATAACCCCAAAGGATTGCGGGACTATCTTAGAAACTTGCAAGCTCAAAAAGGCCATGCCAAATCTGCGTTTTTCACCACTCATCCCCCAACTGGGGAACGAATAAGCAAGATTGACGTGACGTTACGGGATTATCCAGACGGAGCCACCCTTTCTGTGTTGACCGAACGTTTTCAGAAATATATGCGGTCAAGCTAGTCTTGACCCTTTTTTCTCCCATTGCCCCATTGTCCGAAAACGAACCCAACACCGCATGACTTAAGGCGGTGCTGGGTTCATATATTCTCCCAACCAGCCGTACGGCCCTCTCTATTTGGTATTAATCCCCCCCAAATTGTCAGGCTATGTTCCTGTCGAGTATCAAGCCTCTGAGAATATCCAATTTCGAATAACCAATAATGAATGTCCAAGGAAAGGAATTGGATCGGTGGGCATGGCCCACCCCACATTTTCTAACCTTCATGATTCGACATTCCTTGTTCGATATTGAATATTGATTTTCCATGGACGCCCCGAACTAAAAAGCTTCCGCTTATGAGGCTTCCCCCTTCACCATGTGAATCGTTCGTTGAGGAAAGGGAATAGAAATCCCCTCCTGATCAAACCGTTGTTTCAGGGCCTTGGTCAAATCAAACTTTACGGGCCAATAATCCCCGGCATTGCACCATACGCGAATGGTGAGGTCGACGGAGCTTTCTCCCAGATTGCCCACGACCACCATGGGTTCCGGATCCCTGAGAACCCGTGAGTCAGCATTGACCACCCCAAGAACCGCTTGCATGGCTGAATCAATACTGTCGCCATAGTCAATTCCCATGACCAGGTCAACTCGACGGGTAGGATGGAAACTGTAATTTTTTACGGTCGCCCCCCAGACTTGGCTATTGGGGGCAAGAATTTGAACATTGTCAGGAGTCGCAAGCTCGGTAATAAATACAGAAATGGATTTGACCGTTCCGGCAATTCCCGCAGCTTCAACGTAATCACCAACTTTGAACGGCCGAAAGATCAGGAGCATGACACCAGCGGCAACGTTACTTAAGGTCCCTTGTAAGGCTAAGCCAATCGCTAAGCCGGCGACTCCAAGTATAGCGACTATACTGGTCGTTTCAATGCCAAACTGCGAGAGAACAGCTAAAACGGTGAAAATGAGAACGAGGTATCGAGCAAATTTGGCGAGAAAGCCGCGTAAGGTGTCATCAAATTTTTCTGACCTCTTTAACCATCGATTGACCGCGGATTCAGCCCAGCCGGCAATAATTCGACCAACGATCAGAATGATAATCGCGCCAATTACTTTAAGTCCGTAAGTCGTGATCAGAACCATGGCTTCTTTCACCCCTGCTTCCATAATATTTCCTCCTTCCCTACGGGTTACGTTGTCTTGCCAGTAACGAGATCCGGTTCCCCAGACCCAAATGTTTCAATAAGGCCACTCTTGTCATGAATCCCGCTTCCTTCAAATCGTGCAATTATACATAATTTAGGAACACCAAATCCCCATGGAAACTCGGAGTTGAGATTTTTTTACACTGGGCCATAGGGTTCACCACATTCAACTTAAGTAAAAAGGCTTATAAATGGACCATTCTCCCCCAACCCAGACTGGTATAATAGAATAGCTTGGGGAGAATGAAGAACTGAGGGATCCCCACATAGAGCTTTACAAGGGAAAAACCCATAACCTGAGCTGGAATGGGAGTGAAAGAATGAGGAAAAGAGCCATTTTGGAAAATTCTTGGTCGACCCGAAGGGTATATTTATTAATTACTGTCGTCTCGACTTTCTTATTTATTGCCCTTTCCGGCTCTGCCCAACCGAATTCGAATCAGAAGGGGGATATCGTCACAATCCCGCTCTCGATTGTTGATGTGGATGAGGCCACCGCCACGATCTCCGTTATGGACGAACCCTTGTCATCCTTCAATACCTTTCTCAAACATTGTCAATCGGGTTTACCCGACGATTTCCTTCAAGAGGATAAAGACTACTCGGGTGATTTGAAAAAATTCTGCGAATTTACCGAACAAATAACCAAACAGTATTTGCCCCCTCCGACTCAACATTTAAGGCCAAAGGGATATGTGATTACTGTTCCTTTGAAATCTCCATATCAGGGAATTGAAGCCTTGCTGTGGACCACGAACAACCTCGACGATGCCATTGCGTTTGTCAGTCTCCTTCAAGGCCAAAACCTGAAAGCCATGAAGGTCTATGCAACGATCCCATGGGGATCCGAGCCCACTACCACCTGTACTGAATGCCCAATTAAGGAACTGGTGTTTTCTGCCAAGGGTATCAAAGAACAACTTCAGGAGTTAAAGAGGAAAGAGGACCAAAAGGGGTCTACGCCAGGATCTTAGCAAATCTTGCTGCAGGGAAGAATTGAACGAGAAGAAGATCGGTTCCCGAAGTGCTATGTTCAATCACCTTCAGGTTCCGAGCTACCATGCTGATGAGTGACCTGGTCCTCCTCGAAGAGCTCGGCCATCTCGTCAGCCATCATATCCTCGTCACTGGGGACCGACACCACGTTTAATTCCTTTGGAGATTTCGGCTTCTGGGGAGCTGGGGCCGAAGATTCAGGTTGCTCGTTTTCTTTTTGTTCGTCGGGGGTAGTCATGTGGATTCTCTTAAATACCAAATCAAGGGGTTACAGTGTATTTAAGTATGCCCCTTATTCAAAGGACTCAAGTGAGGACCTTTCCGGAAATTGGTGATGACAACTTTTACAGGTCAACAAATAGATTGATTCTCGAACTGACATGATGAGACGGAAATCCAAATCAAATTCATGTTTCTGGCATTTCGGACAGGAGATCTCTCGAAGACGATAGGGCACATCGGGTTGAGTTCTTAAATAAAACTCCATATCCGTATAGACCGGAAAAGTGTAATAACAGCTCCGGCAGATCGCCTTCCACTCCCCATCTTCCTTAATACTCCGGCTATCAATCCCGAATTGGTTTGACTTGCAGATAGCACATTTCACCTGCCCTAACCGTTCTTCGACCTGTTTTACATCAAGCGTTGCCATAAGATGATCCGCCGCACGATAGTATTCGGTTTGCTCAACCGGTTGCTAACTAAAGTTCACTTACGTAGTATAAGTTCCCAGACCACTGTGCGCAACTAAACCTATCCAAGGCTCTCTTCTTGTGATCCTCTTTTGCCACTTTCCACCATTGATCAAGGCAGGGGAAGTTTTAAAAGGTATGACGGAAACCCCTTTTGTCTATTTGTGTTCCCAGTCCTCCACCCATCACCGTCGCACGAATGTTGCTCCTTTTTCCCTTGTCACGGTGCCACAATAATACCCGTTGAACATTGAACCATCAGCATGCCTGAACTTCCGGAAACTGAAGTCATAGTAAACCACCTAAGGAAGAAAATTCTGGGGGGAACGATCTCTGGCCTTCGAATCAAACGGAAGGATATCATTCGAACGGGCCTAACCTCATGGCCTTGGTATATTGGATCGCAAATTCTCGACTTCTCACGAAATGGCAAGAGTATCGTGCTCTCCTGTGCGAAAGGGTCGGACACTCGCTACATTTTGGCCGAATTGGGGATGACCGGCTTGTTCCTCTTTCCCGGCTCAACTCTTGGAAGGACCAAACACATCCATATTGCCCTCACATTAGAACACACACCTGTTTCTCACCTTTATTATTGGAACCCGCGACGGTTTGGACGAGTGTATTTATTTGATCGTCACCACCTCGACCAATTTCTCCAACGCCGCTTTGGGGAGGATCCCTTCGCCATGACCCATGAAGCTTTTTGCTTGACTATCGGTCAATCTCGAGGTCGAGTAAAAGCCCTGCTCCTGAATCAACACAAAATTGCCGGCATCGGCAATATCTACGCGAATGAAATTTTGTATCGAGCTGGAATTCACCCTCATGCAAAAGGGAGCCGTTTGTCGAAAGCTTCCCTCATTCGACTCTATCATTCCACCCAAACGGTATTGCGAGAAGCGATCGCACATGGAGGATCGACCATTCGGGATTTCTGCGCACCAGACGGGACTTCGGGGCGCTTTCAAGAACACCACGAGGTGTACCAGAAGATGGGGGCCCCCTGTCTACGGGGATGCGCAACGACGATCCGACGCTTGATAAGGGAACGGAGTTCTTTTTTTTGTCCCCGGTGCCAGAAGCGGTATTAAAGACTCAAAATGAAATCCTGAAATGCTGAACAAGTAAGGCAAGGAGTGCCAGCATATGATCTTTTTACATTCTTCCTTCATTCCCTTTTCACTGAATCTCCTCACAGACCCCTTCCTTGTCACCTTGTACGGCCTCTGCTAGAATAATTCATCTTGTTGGATACCGTAAATTTGCCAAGCGTTTCTTACGAATTCTCAATAAGGAGGCTGCTTTAACCGAACCCGTGCGAAAACTCAAACTTCGCGAAGACGTTGATCTTCCCAATCTTTTCGGCCCGCATGATCTTCATCTCAGAATGATCGAAGGGGAACTCCGAGTACGTATGACGGCTCGGGGCGATGAAATTACCCTTGACGGTCAACCTGATGCCGTTTTGCGGGCCGAACGTATTTTGAATGAATTGGCTGATTGGACTCGGGACTACTACGAATTGAAGCCCGATGACATTACCCGGGCGCTTCGAGCCACGGAACAGGATAGCAGCCTTCCCTTGAAGAAGGGTGCCTTCAAGGCCGATCCATTTCTATCCCAAAAGGGTCGTGTGGTTCCGAAAAGTCCTTCCCAGCAAACGTATCTCGAAGCGATTCAGCACTATGATCTGGTGATTGCCATCGGCCCGGCCGGGACAGGAAAAACCTATCTGGCGATGGCCATGGCCCTCTCAGCTCTCAGCAAAAAGGAAGTCAGCCGTATAGTTCTGGCCAGGCCGGCCGTGGAAGCGGGAGAACGGCTTGGATTTTTGCCTGGAGATATGTTCGCAAAAGTTCATCCTTACCTTCGTCCCCTGTATGACGCCCTGTACAGCATGATGGATGTGGAACGGGCTAATCGCTTAATTGAAAGAGGGGAAATCGAAATTGCCCCCTTAGCCTTTATGCGGGGGCGAACGCTCAACGATTCTTTTGTGATTTTAGATGAAGCCCAAAATGCCACTGCCGAACAAATGAAAATGTTTTTAACCCGACTCGGCTTGAATTCTAAGGCCGTGGTCACCGGTGATATCACCCAAATCGATCTTCCCTCGTCTCAGATGTCCGGCCTGGTTCAAATTTCCGAAATCCTTCAGGGGATCGAGGCTATTAAATTTGTCCACTTTTCTGAACGTGATGTTGTACGCCACCGTTTAGTACAAGAAATTATTAAAGCCTATGATCAATATGGTCAAAAAACCGAACAGTTGATTTCAGAAGCGAACGGTGAAAGAAATGAACCTGTGCCATCTACTCGTTTTGACAATCGAAAGGACATTCAAAGAGGGCAGCGCTTTAAGGATGTTTCGGGCTGATGCCCGTTCTTTGCCGATGTCGGCTCCGTCGAAAGATTGTCCACGAACCTCGTGTAATCAAATTAGCTCAAAAGATATTAGACGCTACCGGAGAACCCGAAGCTGAACTCAGTTTGGAAATTGTTGGTAATACGCGAATTCGTCGCCTAAACCGCCAATATCGCCAGCAAGATCGCCCCACCGATGTTCTGGCCTTCTCCATACGGGAAGCCGCCGGGCCTCGAACTCCCCTTCTGGGTGACGTCGTCATATCCTTTCCCCAGGCTGCCGGACAGGCTTCACGATATGGTCATTCCATTGAAGAAGAGCTGACGAAATTACTAATCCATGGCATTCTTCATTTGAAGGGATTTGACCATGAAAGAGGAGAATTGGAGGCCCGCCGGATGCGTCGCAAGGAACGAGAAATTTTTGATTCCTTTCGGCCTCTGCCCAAGTTATTGATGAAGGACACATAGAATGACATTGCAACCCCAACGGAGATTCGGGTTTCGGGTTTCGGGTTTCGGGTTTCGGGTTTCGGGTTTCGGGTTAAGGAATTTTTGAACTTTGGACTTTGAATTCGCAACATTTTTTGTTTCAGTTCGGATGATTTTATGAAATGGGTTAAACGACTTCATGAAGGATTAGCCAAGACTCGAAAAGAAGTTCGGGGATCGCTGAAACGTTTATTTCGGGGCCGAACAGACCCTGCTGTCTTAGAGGATCTGGAAGGGGCGCTTCTGGGAGCTGATATTGGGGTTCGGGTCACCGACCGTCTAATGGACCAGTTACACAAGCGAAGTACTCCCGATGGCTCGACGGACCCCCTCGACATTATCAAGCACACCCTGCTGGAAATCTTTGAGCCTGTTCAATCCGATACGCTTGAGATACTGGTCCAAAAGGGAACGCATCCGTTTGTCCTGCTGACAGTAGGGATTAATGGGGTGGGAAAAACCACCACGTTGGCAAAGCTTGGCAGTCGGTTCCAGCGGGCGGGCATCAAATCCTTAATGGTGGCAGGGGACACCTTTCGTGCCGCCGCGATCGAACAACTAGAAATCTGGGGAAACAAAATCGGCGTGGAAGTCATTCGCCATCAACAGGGCTCCGACCCTGCTGCGGTGGTCTTCGATGGAATTGCTGCAGCCAAATCGAGAAACGTGGATGTCGTATTGATTGACACCGCAGGCCGGCTCCATACTAAAGTTAATCTGATGCAGGAGCTTCGAAAAATAAAGCGCGTGATCAGTCGGGAGTTCCCCGGCGCTCCACATGAAGTTTTACTTATCCTTGATGCCACGTTAGGTCAAAATACCATTGCGCAAGCCAGGGAATTCCATGAAGCCCTCGGTGTCACTGGATTGGCATTGACGAAATTGGACGGAACCGCGCGTGGGGGAGTCGTAGTGGCCATTGCAGAGGAACTGAAGATTCCCATCCGGTTGATTGGTGTCGGAGAGGCAGAGGAGGATCTCCAGGACTTCAACTCAAAAGAATTTGTTAATGCCTTATTTGAGGTAAACGATTAATGCCAATTCTGTTTCCTGGATCATCCCGTCCTTCCTCCTTGGGGCCCATGTGGCCAATACAGTTCAGGCCTCTCCTTTTCGGGTTCATGCTGCTCACGGTCCTTTTTTCTCTCAGCGAGCTGGAAGTCTCCACTTCATTAGCCCTTGCTTCGGACCGGCCTATTCTCCATCATGACCTGGCAATACAAATCCGCCCCGACACGCATGAAATCCTGGCTCAAGATACTATCGTCGTGAAAGCATCTGATCGGTCCATGCTTAACAGCCCACTACGTCTTTCTCTCAATCGATCTCTCACCGTCGAAGGTGTTTACGTGGGAACCAAGGCTATTCACTTTGGAATTGTCGAACCTCCAGAGGCCACGAATGGAGGACAACATCCTATTCAATACATTGAAATATCCGATTGGAACCATTTGAGTTCTTCAGGACCCCTCAGCCTTTCCATCCAATACAAAGGGGAAATTAATGATCCCCCTCGTCCATCCAAAGACCTTCGATTCGTCAGGCCTGACAAAACCCTGGGGCATATCGGTCCAGAAGGTACGTACCTGACCGCGGAAACCGCCTGGTATCCTGACCTCCCTATGACGCTTGCTACCTTCACCATAGACGTGACGCTTCCCCAAGGATGGATGGCCGTTACGCAAGGGCATCAGGTCTCACAAGTGTCCGATACCACAACCCTGACGGCGACCTGGGAAGTTGATATTGCCAGTGAAGCGCTGACACTCGTGGCCAACCATTTTGTCAAACATCATCGCGATTGGCAGGGGATTGAAATGGCCACCTATCTGTTCCCGGAAGATTCCCACTTGTCAGAACAATATCTCGATGCCACCGCACAATATTTGGATTTGTACACTCAGCTGCTGGGACCTTACCCATTTCGGAAATTTGCCGTCGTCGAAAATTTCTTTCCGAGCGGCCTGGGGCTTCCTTCTTTTACCCTTCTTGGGAGCCGTGTGATCAAACGGGGGTACACTCAACCTTACTCCCTTGGACACGAAGTCGTGCATTCTTGGCTTGGCAATTCCGTGTTAAACGATTATTCAAAAGGAAATTGGGTTGAAGGACTGACCACCTACCTGGCCAATTATTATTACGAGGAATGGCAGGGTGATGCGGACGCTTCCCTTAAGAACAGAAGGAGAATGTTGTACGAATATAATCTCTACGCACCCCAATCAGAAGATTATTCCCTGATTCAATTTCACTACAAAGAAACACGAATGGATAATGCCATCGGGTATCAAAAGGCGGCTTTCGTCTTCCATATGCTTCGCCATGAAATTGGGGAAGAGGCCTTTTTTTCCGGCATTCGGAAGCTGGTCAAGGAGAGAACCGGAGCCTATGCTGATTGGGAAACACTGAAACAGGTGTTTGAAAAAACCGCAGGGCGGGAGCTTGCATGGTTTTTCACCCAATGGGTTGAACAACCTGGAGCGCCTTCAATACAAATTCTCAGGGCCGATGTGCACCGTCACCAACATATAGAGGGAGGGGCCAATATTGAATTATCCTTACAACAGACACCTCCCCCTTATCAGCTCAACCTCCCCATCGCTATTGAATTGGCAAATGGACAGATTCATGACACCTCGATCATAGTACAGGGTGAAAAACCGACCGTGATCATACCCGTCCCGAGTATACCGATCCATCTGGAAGTCGATCCGCATTCCCATGTGTTTCGTCGACTTCAGCGAGACCACATTCCCCCCATGTTAAACGTGTGGGTGACGGATCAGCACCCTCTCATCCTCCTGTCAGAAGAGCGATTTGGGAAGGATAACTCCATCTATCAGCCGATCCTTCATCGTCTGCAATCTCGAGACCTCAGGGTGCTGATTCATCCGACGGTTGACCAAATGTTTGCAGAAGCACATTCTCAATTAATCTTGGACGACCCGAATACCAATCATTTGACCGCGAAGATCATCGAACACTGCCCGGAGGACGTTTCCCTCGGACCCCAGGGATTAACCATTCGTCAAAAAACGTTCGAGGGGCCAAACATTGCCTGGTTGATTTCCTGCTCGCACCCCACTCAGTCCGGCCACACTTTCACTGTATTTTCCGGTTTCTCCGACTCAGCCGTTGCTCGGGTCGCCAGGTTGCTCTTCTTCTATGGATGGGACAGCTATCTCGTGTTCAACGATGGAAAGGTTATATCGAGAGGCCTTTTTGACATAAAGAATAAAGACTTGTCCATTTCCTTACCAACCGCTTGAGGAAGAATCTATGAACCAGATTGGAGTGATGAAGAAGATACCGTTGCTGTTAGCCAGATTTGGCCCTATTGTCCTTTATTTATGTCTCTCACCTCTTTTCATTGTCCAGGCCCAAGGTCAACCTCCCCCCCAACCCAATCAGGAGCCTCATCTGGCCAATATACGTCAACTGACATTCGAAGGGAAAAACGCTGAAGCCTATTTCTCCTTTGACGGACAGAAGTTGATTTTTCAATCCACGAAGGATCCCAAAGAAAAGTCCCTTCTCCCCTGTTATCAAATGTTCACCATGGATCTGGATGGCACAAACATTCGTCGGGTCAGTACAGGGACGGGCGCCACCACTTGTGGATATTATTTCCCGGGTGAGCGGCGCGTCCTGTATTCCTCGACCCATCTATCCAGTCCCTTATGTCCTTCTCCACTTCCAAAAACCAAGCAATATCGCTGGGCTCTCGATAATTACGACATCTTTTCCATTCACGTCAGTGGCCGTGACTTACAGCGATTGACCTCCGCACCAGGATATGATGCTGAGGCCACCATCTCTCCAAACGGAAAGACCATTGTCTTTACTTCACTTCGTGATGGAGATCTTGAAATTTACAGCATGAAAATTGACGGAACGAATATTCGCAGATTGACCGATACAATTGGGTATGATGGCGGAGCCTTTTTTTCACCCGACAACCGACGTATTGTCTATCGAGCCCATCATCCTCAGAAAAAAGAAGATATCCAGGCTTATCAAGAGCTCCTTGAAAAAAATATTGTGGAACCTTCAAATCTGGAAATCTTCGTCATGAATGCCGACGGATCGGATCAGCACCAAGTCACAGCTAATGGTGCGTCAAATTTTTCCCCCTACTTTCATCCCGACGGCAGGCGAATCATTTTTTCTTCAAGCTTTTCTGCTGTTCCTCGAGAGAAGGGTCGACCGGCCTTTCATTTGTACCTCGTACGGGATGATGGAACTGAATTAGAACAAATCACATTCAACGGTCACTTTAACAGCTTTCCGATGTTTTCCCCTGACGGGACACAATTGGTCTGGGTCTCGGATCGAAATGCCAAAACCCCTCGGGAATTCAACATTTTCCTTGCCGACTGGGTACCGTAAACCCAGCCCTTCGGTTGTACCAGATGCCCCACCCACTCTTTTCCCATCTGATTGAGGCATTTGACAATACCCACACCACCCATCGGCCCTTCTCCACCTCGACCACTCTCCTGATCTCGGTCCTCTCCATACTGACGATCCTAGGAGCTTTACTTCCTCTCTTTCGTTTAGATTACGAAGTCGTCCTGTTTCTCCGATCCCTTCATATTCGGGCATTTGATGAAATTGGGCGAATAGGGCACAGACTCGGTCATGGATCCACCTTAATCCTGATATCGGTGGGACTTGGCATCGTCGGATATATGGGGAAGGGTCTTCGCTTCATACGGGCAGGTTGGCAAAGTCTCATTGCCCATGGCATAGCCGGACTGATCATTCAGATCATTAAAATTCTTCTTGGTCGACCTCGCCCTCAATTCATGCACCAAGATCACTGGCTAATAGGGCCTACCCTTCAGGGCGGTATGAACACCTTTCCTTCCGGACACTCCGCGGCTTCATTTGCCGTCGCCGCTGTGCTGGCCCGCCATTTTCCCAAAGGGGCCTGGGTTTGGTATGGGATGGCTGCGTTTGTGGCTATTAGTCGAATAATGAAGGGAGCGCATTTCCCTTCAGATGCCTTAGCCGGATCTCTGATTGGATTCCTGGTGGGATATATGATGGCCCGTCCCCTGAAAGACTGGCTACAGTCTCTTTTCGAGGCTTTAGAAAAAGGGCTCCCCTATTGGGTGGGAGGATTTGCGTTAGTGTGGATCATCTTCCACTACCCCCAGACCAACCCACTTTCAGTCGTAATGTTTTGGGTTGGTCTCACCATGATTATGGTGATTTTGGGAGTTCGACTGTTACTCCTTCTGAAACCCGGGAAACTCACTCTTGGTCGTCACATCAGAATACCAACGACCAATCTCATATTGGGGTTGGGACTAGCCCTTTATACGGGATCACTCTTAGTGGCCCTCTTTGCACTTTTTACCGGAATGGCCTGGTGGATTCGCTATTCACAAGATGATCTGAGGGGAAATCCTGTTCATCACCTGTGCTCGGAACAGGACAAGAATATAGCTCAGGAAGCGGTAATGGGATTAGCCGTTATCGCCCTCTTGGTTGGCATACAACAGATAAAAGGTATGATCCCTCTCCTCTGACACTGATCTCTATCAACCGGTTCTTGTAGCTGCAGCATCTCACCTGCCTCTGCCGGGCCTACTTCGCCGAAGTTCGCCATTGGCCACGAAGGCTGAAAGCGGTTTCACGTTTACGCGCCGAAGCCGCTTCAACGCGCAGGCGCGCAGGAAGGTGCAGCCTCTTCACCACTGGCCTGAGATCGTGGCCGATCAAACGGGAAGGGGAGGCCATCTGGAATTGGCCGTTATTTCAGAAGCGACTCGCTCGATAGGAGCGAGAATCCATGCCGCTCGAGTACGACGGGATAGTCGCGTACGGATGGGGGAAGTTGCGATCGAAGGGGTGTTTGAAGAACGATCATCTTCCGTCCCGGACCTGTGATCGCCTCTTCAAGTTTTGTGTTTTCTCCAGCATTGACTTGAAAAACTTTTCGCTTGGCGTAAAAGGCTAGCGAGGGCCGTTTACGCCCATATTGGATAAGTCGATCCTCTGGTCCAAGGTTATAGCCTGCGATTCTGGCTAGTTCCTGCGGAGGAGCAATAAAAAACCGGCTGAATTGGGGGAGTCCAAAGAGAATGACCAGAAGGGCCAATCCCCCCATCATGGCACCCGCTGCCCAAAAAGCCTGATCCCGGTGTTGTTCGGAAGCCGTGAGATGTCGCACCATCATGGTGCCTACGATCACAACCCCTCCCATCACAACCGGAATGAGACCTAATTTGAGCTGGCTGGCTGCGGGGAATTCCCTTGAAATTTTTTCCACCAACTCTTCATAAACGGCCGGAGCAGCGGCCAACGCTAACCCCAACATATAGCCGATGACGACCAGAATCCGTATGGAATTCTTGAGGCCGGGCGATGAAGATTCGGTTAAGCATCGTGACCAGTACGAGACTACAAGAATCGCCGCTGGAGGAAACAGTGGGAAAATATAATGTGGAAGCCGGGTGGCAGATAGAGTAAAGAAGAGGAACAAACTAATGACCCAGAGAGCTGCGAATAGGGCGAGCCCTTCCTCTTGGGTGGGAACACGCTCTCCGGTTCGATACTGTTTCCAATCCTTGAGGGTCTGATGCAGAGAGGCAGGAAGGAACCCGCTCCAAGGGAAAAATCCCAGAAACAAAATGGGGATATAAAAAATGAGCGTACCGCCATGCCCCTCCATGGGATTGGCAAATCGACCCGTTGTATTCGCCTGAGCTGCTGCCAGGTAATCCTCTCCATGAATGGCAAACATGGCCAGATACCAGGGAGAAGCTATCGCAAGAACAAGAAGAGGCCCAAGAACAGGAAGTCCAACTCTTCCAAAACTCCTCCACTGCCTTGTAATGGAAAGATAAGGAATAACACCTAATAAAGGTATTAGGATCCCTACCGGGCCCTTGGCGAGCATCGCCATCGCCATGGCGAAATAAAATCCAATGAAATAGAGTCGATTTTGCCCTTCCTGTCTAATTCCAAGCCAAAAACAATATCCTGATAGGGTTGTGAAAAAGACGAGTGCAGGATCAGTGAGCACCATTCGATTAATGGCAATGACCTCCATATTGAGCAGTAACATCAGGGAACCAAGGAGGGCGATGGTGGAACCTACGGCTCGGGTCAGAAATCGATATTGAAGAAGGATGAGCCCTATCCCGAAAAGAGCGGAAGGCAGCCTGGCAGCAAATTCATTCACCCCGAACAGCAGATACGACCCGCTAATGATCCAATAGACAAATGCCGGTTTAGCAAACCGAGGCTCATAATTCAGTGTTGGAGAAACCCAGTTGCCAGTTTCCAACATTTCCCGTGCGGCTTCGGCATTGGAACCCTCATCACGGTCCGTGAGACCTAGCCCCCCCAGGTCCAAAAGCAGAAGCAATCCCGACAGTGCCACCAAGGCAATGACGTGGGAAACTGAAGGAGAACTTTCTGGTGAAGATTCGGGAGAGGAGGGATTAACCACTCGGCACTCGTTTTTGGCCGCGGTAAATAAGCATGAGATTTCTCAGGTAGACCACCGCTCCAACACTTTGGCCGGCAATAAAGACGGGATCCTGACGATAGAGGGCATAGGTCAGAACGATGAGACTTCCCCCGAGGCTCATATACCAGAAAGGCAGGGGAATACTGCTCTCCGCCTTACGTTCAGAGACAAACCATTGGAGCAACCACCTTGAAAAGAAAAGGCTTTGCCCCAAAAAACCAATACTTACCCAAATCACTTCAGTAGAGGGCATAATAAACTCTTCTGTTTACATGAATGGAATGAAAATAAGAGAAAGGTCAGCCAGAAACGGCTTCAGGAACCGCGGAGAGTTCTCAAAACCAGAATCATGATTCATCAGAGGCCTTTTCTTCTGGCTTTCTCCGTTTATAGTTGAGACATCGGCTCTGCATCCAACGGACCGCGAAAAGATCATACAGGCTCGCGAAAACCCTATTCCCGACTCCATACTTGGATTGACCGTGGGCCCGATGGAAATGCTGTACCGGAACTTCTGTGACTGAGAATCCATACATTTGTGCCAACGCGGGGAAAAAACGATGCATACCACTAAACAAGGGCATGCGTTCAACGACCGCACGGCGAAACACCTTCAACGAACATCCGGTATCATGGATTCCATCATGAATGACCGCATTACGAACCCCGTTGGCCAAGCGCGATGACCAACGCCGGATGAGGTTATCATGACGATTTTGACGTTGACCGCAAACCAGGTCGTATTGACCCACAAGGGGTAAGAGTTTCGCCATATCTGTAGGATCATATTGGAGATCCCCATCCAGGGTAGCGACCAGTTCGCCTCGTGCCAGACGAAATCCGGCATCAAAAGCGGCCGTTTGCCCATAATTTTTTTCCATATGAAAAACATGGACTTCCTCATGTTGTTGAGCCAAACTGTCGAGAAGAGCGCTACTCCCATCGGTACTTCCATCATCCACAAAAAGAATTTCAAACGGCGCCTGCTGTGTCTCCTGGCGGCTTTCAAGAAACTTCAGGAGTTGACTGGTTAGCAATGGAATGTTGTCGCGTTCGTCTTTGATCGGCACGACCACAGAAATCCAAACTCGGGACGATGAGTTCATTTAGGAATTGGGTTGGGTGGCAGCAATAAGAGCCAACAAGCAGGAATTTGGGAAGGTAACTGGCCAATTCTCAGTAGGAAAGGTCATTGCCAGGCCTCTATTGCTGATTGATTTCAACCTGTAATTGTACTGAATAATGCTAGAAACGGTCAAACCAACGAAAAAAAATTCATGTTTCAGGGGGATTAGTCCCTTATCTTTGATCTTGGAACTCGAAACATGAAACCTGCAACTTGAAACCTTCTTTGGCTGGTGTTGACCCTTCAAGAAGTGCTCGTGTATGGTTTTAACTATGTAAAAACAAGGAGGAAGCTCAACGATGAACGAACGAATTATGCAAGCCTATCTCGATGTCGAGCGTGCGATGCAGCATTACAATACCGTCCTTGATGAGTACGTCACCTCCCTTCAAACCAATGAAGCTTCTGACACGACTAAACTCGAACGGATGAAGGCCGGGACCAAGGCGATGCTCGACAGCAGCGGAATTTACTTATCCTACGCTAAATTTGTGGCCTATGGGATGCCTGAAAGCGAGGAGCTCGTTGAAGAAGATCTTCAGGCATAACGAAGCGAAAGACTTGCCCTTCCCCGTTGTGAAACAAATGGCAGCCTTGGTCCACCCTACCCTTCCTGAGGATTAAAAAACAGGGAAAATATCCAATTTCGAACACCGAATTCTGAATGTCGAAGGAGATAAATCGGAACAGTGGGCGATGCCCGCCCTACATGTTCTTCCCTTCAGGATTCGACAATCCTTGTTCGATATTCGATATTTCTTATTGTCAATTGGGTGAGATAAAAAAACTCACACTGAGGGGAGCCATGCACCCGACACATTACCTAACGGGTTGGTCTTTCGATTAAAAACTGGTCGGGGCGAGCCGATTTGAACGGCCGACCTCTCGCACCCCAAGCGAGTGCGCTACCAGGCTGCGCCACGCCCCGACGACTTGAATTCTTTTGGAATAGCCCCGACCGAACAGCTCCCTTTTCCTGAAAACGAGTGAAAATTGAATACTTTTCATGGAGGCGCTTTTAGCATTTTTAGAATAATCCGAAGCTCGGATTTAGCTTTTTTCATTCGTTCACGGGTAGCAGAGGATACCCCCCCATCTCGTCTTCGTCGATTCCAATAACGTTTTAACCCCGCAATCGTATACCCCTCAACATATAGCATTCGTTTGATTTCCAAAACCGTTTCCACATCAGCGGCGGAATACACACGGTGCTGGCCTTGACTTTTTTTGGGGTGAAGAAAGTTAAATTCTGATTCCCAAAACCTGAGGACATAGGCTGGGAGCTTGGTCAGCTCGGCAACTTCACCGATCTTGTAAAAAACCTTTCCTTCCCGTTTGACCTCACTCCCCATGAGAACAACCGTTTCGTGGAAATGATTCGTCTCTATTGGCTAAGGTGTTAAATTATTTCTGCTTTTCAAATAGCTGAACGCACCAGAAATCTCTGAGGAGGTTCTGTCACTATTCAAATCTCAAATTCAATTCTGACTAACAATAAAATCAGTCCAAAAGGAAAAATCTCAAATCGGATGGTAACGAAAAAAAGCGGTCAATTCCCCGTATTTGTGATTGAAATTGTTTTCATTGGAAATTATTGGAATATTTGGTCCTTGGTAAAATCGTTTTTCGGGTTTCCTGCAAGGCCAGCTTAGGAATTGACATATTTCTTGAAAAGTTGGCTTGGGCGGAAGGTGACGACTCTCCTTGGGGTAATCGCAATCTCTTCCCCTGTCCGAGGATTTCTCCCTTTTCGTTCCCTTTTGCTTCGCACGATAAAGTTGCCAAATCCGGCGATTTTTATGGCCTCTCCATTTTGAAGTCCAACTTTAAGAATGTCCAGGATGTACTCCACCATGTCCATGGCCTCGGTTTTGGAAACTCCAACCTTCTCACAAATCGTATTGGCAATATCTGCCTTTCTCATAACCCGACCCCCACTCTGGAAATCACGATCAAGTTGCCAATGGTCTTCCCCAAACTTCTCAACCCCATGTTTTGGGAAACCGTACCGGTCGGAATCGAAAATGTCAAGGATTTCAATGGGTTGCTATTGTCATGTAAAAAGAAGGCTAGCTGAGGTTTTCTCCGCTCATGGCAAAATCACGGGGAAAGGCCCATCCTATATACTCCTCAACAGCTTATACTCAATGCTGTCGGCCAAGGCCTGCCAACTCGCCTCAATAATATTTTCAGAGACGCCAACGGTTGACCACTTTTCTTTGTGGTCACCGGATTCAATCAACACACGGACTTTGGAACCGGTTCCGAGACTTCCGGACAACACTCGAACCTTATAATCCAACAGCTTGACGTCTTTTAGCTGGGGATAAAATTTTTCTAAGGCTTTTCGAAGAGCATTGTCCAGGGCATTGACCGGCCCATCCCCAATCGCGGCGGTATGTTCGACGACATCACCCACCTTTACCATAATCGTCACTTCGGAAATCGGCGTCTCATGAGCTTGTCGTTTCTCAACGATGATTCTGCACCCCAGCAGCTCAAACGATGGGGTATGACTCCCGACAGCTTTCCTGATCAGCAATTCAAACGAACCCTCGGCCCCTTCAAATTGGTACCCATCGAATTCCAGGTCTTTCAGCGAGGAAAGTAACGCCTGTACCTGAGGATTATCTTTTTCCAACGTGAGACCCAACGATTCAATTTTCTTGAGAACCGCGCTTCGTCCGCTATTGTCTGAAATGAGAACGCGCCGTTGGTTCCCAACGGACTCCGGCTGAACGTGTTCGTACGTGATGGGATTCTTCTGGACGGCCGCAATATGCACTCCCCCCTTATGAGCAAATGCCGTATCACCAATATAGGGTTGCCGCTTATTAGGGAGAAGATTGGCCACCTCAGAGACATAATACGAGACATTTCTGAGGTGTGCGAGTCGGCCCTGTTCTAATACGGGTCGGTTCATCTTCAATTCTAAATTGGCCAATACCGAGCAAAGGTTGGCATTGCCACATCGTTCGCCAATGCCATTTATGGTCCCCTGGACCTGTATCGCTCCCGCTTCGACGGCGACCAGAGAATTGGCCACAGCCATTTCCGCGTCATTATGGGCATGGATCCCTAAAGGAACGGCACAATCCCGTTTGACCGAATCGAAAATGTCTCGGATCTCCCATGGCATGGATCCCCCATTCGTATCACATAGGATGATCCGGTCTGCTCCGGATTCTGCAGCTTTTCTCAGGGTCTCCATGGCATAGTCTGGGTCCGTTTTATACCCGTCAAAAAAATGTTCGGCATCAAAGAATACCCGGCGCCCATGAGAACGAAGATATTCAATGGAATCCCCAATCAATTCTATATTCTTTGATAATGTCGTCCCCAAGGCCTCAGTAACATGGAGGGTCCAGCATTTACCGAATAACGTGACGGTATTGGTCTCGGCCAAGAGAAGCGCTTGCAAATTTGAATCTGCCTGTACCGGGTTACTGGCTTTCCGGGTTGACCCAAAGGCGACAACCGTGGCCTGCGCTAACGGGGTGGCTTTCACAACACGAAAAAACTCTATATCTTTGGGATTCGCTCCCGGCCATCCACCCTCGATAAACTGCACGCCTAATTCATCCAATTTCAAGGCAATGCGAAGTTTATCCTCGACAGAGAAACTGACGTCCTCAGCCTGGGCTCCGTCGCGAAGGGTAGTGTCGTACAGTTCCAACACTGGGACTTGGGACCCTTGATCACTTTCTTTTAGATTCTTGTTCACCATCATTTCTCCGTGCGGGGACTATGTTCTAACTGAAATTCCTCATGTAATGAACGAAGGGCCAGCTCAAAAAATTTTTCTTCTATTACACAGGAAATTTTAATCTCCGATGTGCTAATCATCATAATATTGATGCCCTCCCGCGAAAGGGTTTGAAACATGCGAGACGCCACACCTGAATGTGAGCGCATGCCAACCCCCACAAGTGACACTTTGGCGATATCGTCCTTCACTTCGACAGAACGGGCCCCGATTTCCTTAGCGATATCCCGGACCAGGCTCAAGGCTTGAGGCAAATCCCCTTTGGGGACGGTAAAGGAAATATCCGTCAGGGAATCCTGGCTGACATTTTGAATTATCATGTCGACAATAATGGCCGCATCAGCAACGGCGCCAAATAGTTTGGCTGCAATTCCCGGACTATCAGGCACCCCCACAACCGTAACCTTGGCTTGATTTCGATCGCCAGTCACCCCTGAGACCGTCACACGTTCCATCTCAGCATCTTCATGTGTCACAAGAGATCCTTCCCCTTCTGAAAAACTTGATTTGACTTCAAGCGGTACTCCAAACTTGGCCGCAAATTCAACCGACCGGGCTTGAAGCACCTTCGCCCCCATACTGGCTAATTCTAACATTTCTTCATAGGAAAGTTTTTCCAGTCGACGGGCATTGGGAACAATCCGAGGATCAGCGGTATACACCCCTTCGACATCGGTATAAATTACACACCGATCGGCTTTTAACGCCGACGCTAATGCCACAGCGGTTAAATCTGATCCTCCACGGCCCAAAGTCGTCACATCTGAGGATTCATTGATCCCCTGAAAACCGGCCACAATAGGAATGATTCCATCAGCCAGGGTCCCCTTAACCCGATCGGCGGTCACCCTGGTAATTCGAGCTTTGGTGTGAGAACTGTTCGTGACAATCCCAACCTGGCGGCCGGTAAAGGACCTGGCCCGTAACCCTCGTTCTTGCAAGGTCATCGTCATCAGGGCAATGGTCACCCGCTCTCCCGAAGAGAGAAGCATATCTAGTTCTCGTTCATCGGGGTTTTGTGATACTCGCTGGGCCATTTGACATAATCGGTCCGTTTCTCCACTCATCGCGGACAGAACGACAACCAATTGATGGCCGGCACGAGCCGACTTTTCGATGATGTCGGCAACCACTTGAATGCGATCCAAACTTCCGACCGAGGTCCCCCCGAACTTTTGAATGAGAAGAGCCATGGGTCTTATGGACTCGCCAGCAACCGTTCTATAATTCGCGTGGCATCCCGATTGCCCCTTTCTCCGGCTTCAACTTCATTAAACGTTCCCCCCAAATTTTCCGATTTGGATCCCTTGGATTTATATAGAACATACGGAGTGGGCCCCCCTGCGGAGGCAGACACATCCTCTTCATCATGGTTGCAGGCTACCAACAGACAATAATCTTCAAAATCTCTAAGAGACCTGAGGAGGGGACCTATTAATCCATCATCCATGGCTTCTGCCCACTTGACGAATTCTTGTCCATTCTTCATGTCACCGTTATGAGGATTTGGGGCATGAATATAGACAAAGTCCTTGGTTTGAAGGGCCTTGTGACAGATTTTAGCGTAAAAACCAAAATCTGATTGATGGAATTCTTTATAATCCTGAGGATTCATCGCCTCTAACCCGGCACAAATGCCAACGCCAAGATGAAGATCAACCGTGGAAACCGTCACCCCTGTCATCGACCATCGATCCGCCCAACTTGGTAACTCTTTGGCCTTCCCTGCACCCCACAGCCAGAGACAATTGGCGGGATGCAGGCCAGTTTCTTCTCGTTCAATATTGACGGGATGATTCCGAAGAACAATCCAGGATGCCTCGATGAGTTCCTTTAAAATGTCTGATCCTTCCCCGGTTGGAAGATAGGGTTCGATGCTTTTCCCGAGAGCTGCATGTGGATTCCCGCATCCTCGGCGGGCCACCCCGCCCGCCCACACCATGAGATGCCGATGGCCCTTTCCGGTATAAAACTGAATGGTCTCTGACCCCATTTGATCATTAACCGCATCGATTAAATCCCTGGCATCCTCCGATTCAATTCCCCCTGCTCGATCATCGAGCATGAACAAATGTGAACCCATCTTTTTACTATCACTCTTTCCCTCCATCAAACCAAGAGTGACGAGATGACACAGAAAAGCCACATCCTGTTTTTCAAGCCCTATCTCCAAACTTGCCGCCTCGAATGGCCCTGGACCCGAATAATATTTGTACGGATCATATCCCAGAAGCCCCAAATGGATTCGTTCGCCAGACCGGGGGGCGTTTTCGCCAGGCAGAATTAATTGGCCATATTCGCTCTCCCCTGCCAAAGAATCCAAATTGGGAGTCGAAGCCACTTGAAGGGGTGTCCGTCCACCTAACTCTTTGAGTGGAGCCGAGGCCATTCCATCAGCTTGCACAAAGACGATCTTCATCACGAAGCAGTCTTCTTGAATTGTTCAAGGAGATGTGGAATAGGTCCCTTCCCGATTCACGTTAAATCGACAAGGCGGCCACAACTTCCTCTCGAGTCGCTTGGACCGTTTGGGGTTCCGGTGACACGTTCCTTGCGGTCTCAGGATCCTTTAAACCATGCCCCGTTAACGTACAGACGACCGTACTTCCTTCGGGCAAACGCCCAGCCGCATTCATTTTCCACACACCTGCCACTGAGGCGGCTGAGGCCGGCTCGCAAAACACCCCTTCTTCTCCCGCAATCATTCGGTAGGCTTGAAGAATTTGTTCATCGGTCACCATATCAATGTTCCCATCAGATTCTCTAATGGCTCCAAGGGCTAACGACCAACTGGCCGGATTACCGATTCGAATCGCCGTCGCAACCGTTTGAGGATCTTCGACAATGGCACCTTTGACTATGGGGGCGGCGCCTTCGGCTTGGAACCCAACCATCTGAGGGAGGTCTTGAATCTGTCCGGCAGCCTGATACTCTTGATACCCCTTCCAATAGGCCGTGATATTCCCGGCATTGCCAACCGGAAGCACATGAATGACGGGCGCGCGACCGAGTTGATCACAGACCTCCATGGCCGCGGTTTTCTGCCCTTCTAACCGAAAAGGGTTGATTGAATTCACCAATTCGAACTCGTCTTCTTGGCAGAGCTCTTTGACGATATTCAAAGCCTGATCAAAGTTCCCTTTAATTTGAATCACGCGGGCGCCATGGATCATGGCCTGAGACAATTTCCCCAGGGCAATATAATTCTCGGGTACGAGAACATAGACCGGCAATCCGGCTTTGGCTCCATACGCCGCGGCAGCCGCAGAGGTATTTCCGGTAGAGGCACACATGACCGCACGGACCTTTTTCTCTAAGGCCTTGGACACCGCCAGCGTCATTCCTCGATCTTTAAATGACCCTGTCGGATTCGCCCCTTCGACTTTTAAGTACAGATCGACCCCTGGGCAAACGGTTTGGGCGAGATGTTTCGCATGGACAAGTGGCGTGTGGCCTTCATTCAAAGACACGACCGGAGTCGCCTCGGTCACCGGGAGAAATTTCCGGTATTCTTCGATGACGCCACGCCACTGGATCATGGGTTCACCTGATGATTCCCACATCCCATACAAATAAGAACGCTCACTGCTCAACTCCTTCAATCCTCAACAGAGTCGTGGGTTCAGAGACGAACGAAAGACGATTGATCGTTTGAAGGGCCGTCTGTACCGATTGTTCTAATGAGCGATGTGTCATAATCACCAATGGTACCGTTTGTCCTTCCTCACGTCCTTTTTGAAGGACCGAGGAAATACTAATGCCGTGATCCCCTAACACCCCTGAAATTTTGGATAGGACTCCCGGCTGGTCAAGAACCATAAATCGCAAGTAATACATACTCGTGACTTCTTCAATGGGGCGTATTCGAAGAGGAATTCGTCGATTCCATTGAAATGACGTCGTAGGAACCCGACCTGATATGTGTTTCAATCGATTACGGGAAACATCGATAATATCGCTGACGACAGCACTCGCCGTGGGGAGAGAACCCGCCCCTTTTCCATATAGCACAATGTCCCCCACGGCATCCCCAATAAAGTGGATAGCATTGTACACGCCGCTGACCCGCGCAATAGGTGACTCCGAAGGAACCAGCGTCGGATGCACCCGGGCTTCAATCTCCCCATCCTGAAGTTTGGCAATCACCAATAATTTAACCGTTAGCCCAAATTCACGAGCGGATTCGATATCGAGGGTCGAAAGCTGGGAGATCCCCTCCGTATAGATCTCTTTAATGTTTACCGGCGTTCCATAAGATAAGTTGACCAGAATAGCTAATTTGTGTGCCGCGTCAAGGCCCTCCACATCCAGGGTTGGATCAGCTTCGGCATACCCGTATCTCCTCGCTTCCTCGAGCACTTCAGGAAAGCTTTTCCCCTCTTCCGTCATGCGAGTCAAAATATAATTCGAGGTGCCATTCATGATCCCAAACATTGAGGAAATGTGATTCGCCGCAAGTCCTTCAGTTAAAGACCGAATAATCGGAATTCCTCCTCCGACACTTGCCTCAAACCCTAGATCGCCATCGGCGGCGTCTGCCGCATGAAAAACCTCTTCTCCATGAATCGCTAACAATGCTTTATTGGCCGTGACCACGTGTTTCCCCTGCTCCAATGCGGTCAGAATAAAACGCTTCGCCACATCGTACCCACCAATGAGTTCGACCACCACGTCAATCTGGGGATCGTGAAGGACCGACTCGGCATCCGTCGTCAGGATTCCTTCTGGCAACCCCACACCTCTATCGGTCTGGACATCAAGGTCTGCGACTCGAACAAGTTCAATGGGAACGCCTACTCGTTTAGCAATAAGCTCGGCATTGTTTAGAAGGATTTTTGCCACCCCCGTCCCAACGGTCCCAAATCCAATCATCCCTACCGCCATTCGCGAGGTCATGGTATGCCACCTTCCAACTTCAGCACTTGTTTCATTCCCCGAATCGCCTGATGAATGCGGTGCTCATTTTCCACGAGGGCAAAGCGCACATATTCATCTCCCCCTTCTCCAAACCCAATGCCTGGGGAGACAGCGACTTTTGCCTCGCGGAGGAGCAATTTGGAAAATTCCAGAGATCCCATGCCTACAAACTTCCTGGGGATGCGGGCCCAAAGGAACATTGTGGCTCGTGGATAATCCACCGACCAACCGATCCGATTCAATCCTTCCACCAAGGCATTGCGTCGACGCTCATATCGATTGACAACCGTTTTCACGCAATCTTGGGGCCCGTTCAACGCAATGATACTGGCGATCTGGATTGGTTGGAACATGCCATAATCCAGATAACTTTTTATTTTGGTCAAGGCGGAAATCATCTCGCGATTCCCGACACAAAAACCCACCCGCCACCCAGGCATGTTATAGCTCTTCGAAAGGGAGTAAAATTCTACACCGATCTTTTTGGCATCGGGAACCTGAAGCAGGCTAGGGGCTCGATACCCATCGAACACGAGGTCGGCATAGGCCAGATCGTGGATAACATAAACCTCATGTTCTAATGCGAATGCGACAAGTTTTTTGAAGAACTCCAAGTCAACCACACTTGTGGTTGGGTTATGGGGGAAACTCATAATGATGGCACGTGGGCGAGGCTGTGTCTGACGATACACCCGCATCAAATTCTCAAAAAAATCTTCCGCTGGTTGAAGCTCAACACCTCGAACCTCTCCTCCGGCAATAATCACACTGTACATGTGGATGGGATATGTCGGTGTCGGCGTAAGAACCACATCACCCGGTCCCAGCATCGCCAAGGCTAAATGAGACAAGCCTTCTTTGACACCGAGTGTGACAATCGCTTCGTTTTCAGGATCTAACTTGACGTCGTAATGCCTTTGATACCACGCGCAAATGGCATGTCGTAATTTCGTAATGCCACGGGAGGCCGAATACCGATGATTTCTCCCGTTCCTCGCAGCTTCGGTCAACTTATCTACGATGTGGGTGGGGGTGGGTTGGTCCGGATTCCCCATGCCGAGATCGATTATATCCTCTCCACGCTGACGTGCCTCTAACTTGAGGGTTTGCACCTGGGCGAATACGTAATGGGGCAACCGCTCGATTCTAAAAAAAGGCTTCATAGATCGTAGGTCCGTATTATATGGTCATGAAGAATTTTAGCCAAAACCCTTTTAAATTTGGGGATTTTTTATTCTAGATGAGCGGAGCGGACCAGTCAATTTTTCAAGCCGGATAAAGTTTCAAAGGTTTCAGGTTTCAAGTTTCAGGTTGAAAACGGAAACCTTTCCCCTTCCGCCAATTTCTTGCGGGCTCATTTTCGGTTCTGACATAATGGGATTCGTTTCAACTTTACGCGGTTTAACGGTACGGAAAGGACTTGAATGCCAAGATTAGGCGTCAATATTGACCATGTGGCAACCCTTCGACAAGCCCGGGGGGGACGGGAGCCCGATCCGCTCGGTGCGGCCATACTGGTTGAATTTGCCGGAGCCGATGGGGTGGTGGTTCATCCTCGTGAAGATCGACGTCATATCCAGGACCGGGACTTGATTTTACTGAAAGAGACCGTTCAAACCAAACTGAATGTAGAAATGGCCGCCAAGGAATCAGTGGCCAAAATTGCCCCGAACGTCCGACCTGATCTTGTCACCCTTGTACCGGAACGCCGCCAGGAACTTACCACGGAAGGGGGACTCGCCGTTGCCGAACATCCTGAACGACTTCAGGAGATCACCACCCAGTTCCATGATAGTGGAATACCGGTGAGCCTCTTTATTGACCCCGATGTCACCCAGGTTCAAGCCGCCCACAGCATTCATACCGATGCAATTGACCTCCACACAGGACCGTATGCCAATACCAGCCGATTTCAAGAAGAACAAGCTGAATTCGAAAACCTCTTGCAAACCGCTACATTAGCTTCTAAGCTCGGACTCGGCATTCATGCTGGCCATGGATTGAATTACCAGAATGTGAGACGGCTGACACAAATTCCCGAGAACTCGGAATTGAATATCGGGCATAGTATTCTTGCTTGTTCGGTATTCGTCGGGCTAGATCGGGAAGTTCGGGAAATGAAAGCCTAAATCTCTTGACCGTTCCAATCTCAAGGTTGCACCTCAATCAGCCATTACGCATAAAAAGGAAGAATCGTTTTGTGATGGGAACGATCCGACCCCTCCAGGCGGCTCATGAAGCCCCACCCTTGCATCATGATTTGAGTGATCTCATGGCCTGAGAGACCATCCATGTTTCTTGTTACCGCTGCTCAGATGCAATCTCTGGATCGACGTACCATTGAGGAAGCCAAGGTGCCTGGAACCACCCTCATGGAGCGTGCCGGTCGCGGGGTAGTGGAAGCCCTTGAACAGGCCTTTGGCTCCCCAGCCGGAAAACGCGTGACAATTTTCTGCGGTAAGGGCAACAATGGGGGGGACGGATTCGTTGTGGCTCGGCTACTTCGCCGGAAACGAGCCAGGGTCAGTGTCTTGCTCTTGGCCGATCCTAAAGAACTGAGAGGAGACGCCCAATCCATGTATCGCCGACTGGTCCGGTCGGCTGGAGCTTCCGTCGTCACCGCTCAGCCCGCAAAAGGCCGAATTCGCGAACGAGCCGATCATGCCGACTTTCTCATCGATGCCTTGCTAGGCACAGGGCTTTCATCTCCTGTGAAAGGTCGATATCAGGAAGCCATCGCAGCGATGAATGGCTCATTGGCGCCAACTATCGCCGTTGATCTCCCCTCAGGAATTCACAGCGACAACGGAGAAATCCTTGGAACGGCCGTTGCCGCTTCTCTGACCGTCACCTTTGGTTGTCCAAAAATTGGGCTGTATGTGGGCGGGGCAATCAATCAAGCCGGGAGAATTGTCATCTCGGATATTGGGATACCACAAGAATTCGTGAGGGCGTTATCGCTGAAGGTTCACCTTCTGACTCCACAAATTATCAAGCCATTACTTCCTCAACGACCAATGGCGTCTCATAAAGGTACCTATGGACATGCCGGCATCATTGCCGGTTCCCCCGGAAAAACAGGAGCTGCCGCACTCGCCGGAAAATCCGCCCTCCGGATTGGTACGGGGCTGGTGACGGTCGCCACTCCAAAGACCGTGAACCCGACCCTGGAAGCCCAACTGCTCGAGGCGATGACAGCCCCGATGCCAGAAACGGATGAAGGCACGCTTGGAATTTCGGCTTATCCTTTCTTGAGTGACTTTGCGAAAACTCGAGATGCGATTGCGATTGGCCCTGGAATTGGCATCCACCAGGAAACAGGGGAATTAGTTCGTACGATTCTTTCCAACCTGAACCAGCCGTGTGTTGTTGATGCGGATGCCCTGAATCTCCTCGCTGGGCACACTTCGATACTCTCATCGAACAAATTTCCTTATATCCTCACCCCACACCCAGGGGAAATGGCACGACTGCTTGGCAACCTTTCTTCCGGATCCGTGAATCATGACCGCTTAGGAATTGCGCGTCGTTTCGCAAAGACGCATCACATCATAATGGTATTAAAGGGAGCTCGAACTATTATTGCGTCTCCGGACGGTCAAGCTGCAATCTGCCCCACGGGTAACCCAGGTATGGCGAGTGGAGGCATGGGCGATACGCTGACCGGAATGATTGTCGGATTGCTTGCCCAAGGTCTTTCCCCCTGGGATGCTGCGAGAGCTGGAGTGTACCTGCATGGACTCGCCGGGGATATGGGGGCTGAAAAATTGGGACAAGCCGGATTAATCGCCAGCGACCTTATTGAGTGTATACCTCATGCCCTTAAACAAACCCTATCCTCCACCCAATCATGACCTCCCCCTCCATGGTCAGCCACCCCGTAATTCTGAAGAGACTTGGGTAACACGGCTTCGGTCGCTCAAAGCCACGGAAGCATTGGGGCAAGCCATAGGACATCAGCTCCGTGGTGGAGAAATTATCGCCCTGACAGGACAGATGGGAGCGGGAAAGACTGTGCTGACGAAAGGGATTGCCTCCGGATTGGGAATTTCTCACGATCAGGTGACCAGCCCAACTTTTACCATTACCCACGAGTATTCCGGCCAGCTTCGACTCATTCATGCAGACCTTTATAGGATCAACAGCTTTGCCGAGTTGAGGTCAATCGGACTGGAGGACTATTATGGCCCCTCCACCGCAGTCGTCATTGAATGGGCGGACCGAATGGGACCCGAATTCCCACAAGATTATCTTCTGGTAAACCTGGCTCATTCTCAGCGATATATTCGACTCGCCACCCTCACAGCCCATGGACCTCTAAGCCATGCTTTGCTAAAAAAGCTGAGAACGGAAACGAAATAGCCTCAACATGACTGAACCCGACCTCACCCCCTTGATGCGTCAGTATCAAGACATCAAACAACAATACGATGACGCCATTGTGTTTTTTCGGGTTGGAGATTTTTATGAAATGTTTTTCAAAGACGCTGAGGAAGCCTCCCGGATTTTGGAAATTGTGCTTACCTCCAGAGGTAAAGCGAAAGGATCATCCATTCCCCTCTGTGGAGTGCCCCACCACGCCGCCACTGGGTATATCGCTAAACTTCTGAAAGCCGGACGAACGGTCGCTCTCTGCGAACAAGTGGAAGATCCCAAGTTGGCAAAAGGCCTGGTTCGTCGTGAAGTCGTTCGATTGTATACTCCGGGAACATTGTTTGATGCCGAGCTGTTACCGCAAAAGGAATCGAATTTCTTAGTCTCACTGTTCTGTACCTACCCCCTTTCTTCTGTTCGAGATAGCCAAGGATGTCGTTTCGGTCTTTCCTCACTCGATTTGTCGACCGGTGAATTCTGGGTCACCGAATCAACCTCCCATACCACCTACGCAGACCTCCTTGACGAACTGGCTCGAATCGAGCCCAAAGAATTGCTTTTTTCTCAGGAGCTCCCGCAAGGATTTCAGGATTCTCTCGATTCCCTCATTATTCCACGCCTCACCCCTCAAGATCCCTCTTGGTTTCATGAAGGTATGGGCGCACAAATTCTGAAAGATCATTACTCGGTGCTATCCATGGAGGACCTGGGGCTTTCGCATGTCACTATCGGCGTCCAAGCCGCCGGCGCCTTATTGCAATACCTGAAATCCACACAACCCATTGCAGATCATCAGCACATCCAACGGCCTCGATTTCGTTCTCTCGAAGAGGAAATGCTCCTGGATGGTGTCACAATTCGGAACCTTGAGCTCATTAAGCCCCTTTTCGAAGATCGCCATTCCCCAACATTGCTTTCAATCCTGGATAAAACCGTCACCTCATTCGGCGGTCGACTTTTTCGTCAATGGATTACTCGGCCTTTGTTACGGCTACCCATGATTCAGGAACGGCTCCAGGCTGTGGACGAATTAGTCAAAAATTTAGGTGTACGTTCCAGTTTGAGAACAGCCTTTAAGTCAATTCAGGACCTTGAACGCCTCAATAGTCGCATATCGTTAGGGGTCGCCAATCCCCGAGAGCTCGTTGGCCTTCAGCATTCCCTTGAGGACCTACCAAAAATTCGCTTATTACTGGAACCGATGGAATCCTCCTTGATTCGTGACTCCCTTTCTCAGTGGGACGACCTTCAAGATGTGTATCACCTCATAGACGAGACGATCCTTCCCAATGCCCCCCTCTCATCTCGTGAAGGAGACATTATCGAAGACGGATACAACAAGGAACTTGACGAGCTAAGAAAAGTGACTCGGGAGGGAACCCAATGGATTGCGGAATTAGAGGCCCGAGAAAAGAATCGAACCGGTATCGATTCGCTCAAGATCAAGTTTAATCAGGTCTTTGGTTATTACCTTGAGGTCACGAAGGCTAATTTATCAAAAGTTCCCAATGAGTACGTCCGAAAGCAAACCTTGGTCAATGCTGAGCGTTTTACGACAGAAGAGTTGAGACAATTGGAAGACCGGATTACCGGGGCAAGTCAAAAAATTAAAAACCTCGAACTTTCCTTATTTAGCGAATTACGATTGCAGGTTGCCCAGGCAACCTATCGTATTCAATCAATGGCGCGACACCTGGCCGTGTTGGATGTTCTAACCAGCTTAGCGGAAGTTGCGACGGTGAACCGATACGTTCGACCCCATGTGGACGAAGGAGGAACTATTTCAATCAGTGAAGGTCGACATCCCATCATCGAACGATTGTCGCCATCTGGAGGGTTTGTTCCCAATAACACACATCTGAATTTGGAAACCGATCGGCTCTTATTGATTACAGGTCCTAACATGGCCGGGAAAAGCACCTATCTTCGGCAGGCTGCCCTTATTGTATTGATGGCCCAAATCGGGAGCTTTGTACCAGCCCAATCAGCTCATATTGGCCTAGTCGACCGAATCTTCACCCGAGTGGGGGCTGCAGACGATCTGGCTTCGGGGCAAAGTACCTTTATGGTTGAAATGGTGGAAACCGCGAGAATTTTAGAGTTTGCGACAAGACGAAGTCTCATTCTGTTAGACGAAGTAGGGCGTGGGACCAGCACCTACGACGGACTCAGCATTGCCTGGGCCGTTGCGGAATACCTTTTGGATCGTTGCCATATTGGAGCGCGCACATTGTTCGCCACCCATTACCATGAAATGACCCAATTGGAGGATTTGCGGGAAGGTGTGAAAAATTTTACAGTGTTAGTCAAGGAAAAAGACCAACATATCCTCTTTCTTCGGAAAATCATTGAGGGGAAGGCAGATAGAAGTTATGGCATCCACGTCGCCCAATTAGCCGGACTTCCTTTAGAGGTTATCGAACGTGCTCAGAATATCTTGACGCAGTTGGAAAGTGAAGAAACCAAAACAGAAATCGCTGACCTCAAAAATTCTGAGCGGCCTCGAGAGCTAGAAGGGATGGGTTCATTTCCTCGGCCCCATGTCATTTTAGAAGAGGTGAAACAAATGGATCTTTTTGGAATGACACCTTTGGAGGCTCTCAATCGCCTGGCTGATATGAAACGGCGACTTGAAACCGAGGACACCTAAAAAAAAAAGGCCGAGCCCCGTGAAGGACTCGACCCTTTTTACCTCATTTAATTTTTACTTTATTTGTCTAATTCAATAACTCCTACACCCTGGTCAGAATTTGGAATGACTCCAGAAATAGCTTTGCCTCCAGGGAGCAACACGTCATAGAGCATCTTTCTATTATTTTGCCAACTATCGGCTCTGATAGCATCAATTTGAGACAATGAGCGAAGACTATGGATGCTCCGTGGTTTGGAAGGAGTCCCTGCAACGTCAGGAATAGTTTTGACCGAAGAGACCACCCGGTGATTCTGCTCAGTTTCCTGAACAACTATTTCAACCATGGTGTAGGCCGATGGTTTGGTATTCCCCATCACCGCCTGGCTGTGGGATTCTTTCCCGAGAGATTTTAACTGGTTCCAAACCGCATCATTCGCGGCATACACTTTCATGTTTTTCCCTGGGAAATACTTTTGCCAGTAATATCCGCTTTCGGCATTGCCACCAAACACGGCAATGTTCACCCATGCAGCTTTGTCGTACGGATCAACCACAGCGACACGACCATGAAGCGTGGTCGGTTTGCTTAGGTCACCCCACTCAAATCGTTCTTGGAATGCCTCAATCGCCAGAGCACTCGATGCCATACCACCAACCAAGGCCATGGCAGCTAGTACCGCCCACCGAGTCTTACGACCTTTCATAATTCCTTCCCTCCTCTGAAAAATTTCGGTATGTAAAAATTTTTTCCAAAAGTCTGGTCCATTCAATGTCAACCGTTATTTAATTATCCATCATCTCGGCAGACGATTCGATCACAGAAAAACCTGTCACGGTACGTCCATCACCGGCAAGCTGCACTTCCATCGCCACTAAATTTTGAGCCGCCTTCGTGATTTGATCCATCAGGTTTTTGTCTTGCACTTTCAATCGGACCGTGGTTTGAGGGTTGTACCAACCGGCATAGGGGTTATTCCGCTCATTTCCACCAGTAAATCCCCAACCGCAGCAAACAAATAGGGGATCAGGAAGTCTTACGTCCCGATCATCGGAGTACCGACCTGGGGGGTTTCCGCGTTCAGCTGGGCCACTGGTGTTCCAATATTGAACGCCAAACAGGATTTCCCCATCAGGATTGTCCGCCCAATGGGCATAGACCCGACCTTTTAAACTGCTTGCTTTTTGGCCTTTATACACTACGTCGCCTTGGATCGCGATGTCACCCGGATCCCCTTTCGCCTTCGGGTTTCCAGAAGCGGGACCCTTTTGAGCCAGGGCCGCGCCAGCCAAGCCCAATGTGAGAAGGCCAACGGCACAGAGAGCGATTACTCCAGCACGTAAAGATGACTTCTTCATCTCCTCCCTCCTTACAATGTTAGAATGACATAAATGAAAGAATACCATCTGACTGTTCTTGTCTTCTTTATATTCTATAACTTGAAGGTTCAAATTTACCAATCCCGTGAACCCTTTGGCAAACCCCCAAGTCATTAATTCCTTTTACTTGTCTTGGAATCAAGCCTTACAATTTTAGAGGGCCCATGCTACTCATCTAGGTCAAGGTTGTCAAGTGATTTCTTGAGAGAATTCTCAATTTTGGCGTTTATTCCCAATTTGGGAAAGCTTTTTGGGGAATTGGGCCTAAGGCTGTCATCACCAAGCCCTGAAAATCAAAAAGTTGTTTGCTCAGACTCCAAACATGATCAAGAGTAATTTTATCAATTTCTTTTAACATTTCTTGAAGCGTCACCCGTCGGCCCTGAAAAAGCTCATCCTTGGCCAGCTTATTCATGCGGCCGTATGTTCCTTCTAACCCCATCATGAGATTTCCCTTCAATTGAGTTTTGGTGCGTTCAAGTTCTTTAGCATTCAAGCCCTGCTTACACAATTTTTGAATTTCTTTGCAGACCCGGGAGACAACGGATTCTGCCTCCTCCGGTCGTGTGGCGGCATAAACGGTTAAATTCCCACCATCGGAGAAGCTGGATAAATGAGAATAGATCGTGTAGGCCAATCCACGGTTTTCCCTGATCTCTTGGAATAAGCGAGAACTCACACCTCCTCCGAGAATGGTATTCAGAATGTTGGCCGCGTAGCGATCTGGATGGCCAACCGGTAATCCTTTGAATCCCAGACACAAATGGACTTGTTCCAACTTTTTGGTATGAATATGTTTCGTTCTAAATGGTTTTTCAGGCCAGGGAGAAACCTGACCCAGACCTTTTTCGTTCTTTTCACCAGTCCAGGCCCCGAAGTGTGTGTTTAACAATTGGACAAGCCTTGGTTGGTCTACATTCCCCGCAACAGAAATTACCGTTTTGTGAGGATGGTAATGAGCGTACCTATAGCGCAAAAGGTCTGGCCGTCGAAGATTTTCCATCGAACGGCGTTCTCCCAGAATCGATCGACCAAGGGGATGGCTTCCAAGCACATCTTTGGCGTGCAGCTCATGGACAAAGTCTTCTGGATCATCCTTGACTGTCCGGATCTCCTCCAGAACCACCTGCTTTTCCTTTTCAATCTCCTTTGAAGGGAATCGTGAATGGGCAAACAGATCAGACAAAAGCTCCGCCGCCTGGGAAATTTGCTGATCCAACACTTTGACATAAAAGACGGTCACCTCATGGGTGGTGAAGGCATTCATTTCACCGCCTAATGTGTCAATTTCATGGGAAATTTGGCTGGCGGTACGTTTTCTCGTCCCCTTAAACATCATGTGCTCAACGAAATGTGAGAAGCCTTCTTCTCCCATATCCTCGTCCCGGCTTCCCACCTTGGCCCATACCCCGATGGCCACAGATTTCAGGGAAGTCATTTTTTCCATGACCACTCGAACACCATTGTCCAGGACAATTTTTTTATACATGGATGCTGCTCCGAGCACTTAAATTGGACACACCCTCACAAAAAGAAAAGGTGGGCAATGCCCACCCAACAATCTTCTGAAAGAATAGTCAATGTCAAACAAGGAATGTCGAATCATGAAGTTCTAGGAGTGGCGTTTCACACTGCCCTTTTTCCCTTCGAAATTCATGATTCTGCGATCGAAATTCGATATTTCTTTATTTTGATGAGCTTACGGGTTAAGCCGAGCTGGGCTTAGCCTCTGTCTCAGCACCGGTTTGGGCCATGGCATCTTTTCGACTCAGGCGGATTTTTCCCTGCCGATCGATTTCCAATACCTTGACCAATACTTGCTCACCTTCTGAGATTTCATCGGCAACGGACTTCACCCGATGAGGCGCCAATTGGGATATGTGGACAAGGCCGTCCACATTGGGAAGAATCTCCACAAACGCCCCAAAATCGACAATCTTTCGAACGGTCCCTAGATAGATTTTCCCCGGCTCCACTTCTTCCACAAGCCGGTCAATCATTTCTCTGGCTTTCTCAGCCGAGGACTCATCGCTTGAAGCAATTGTCACCAGCCCAGAATCATCAACGTTAATCTTCACACCACATTCAGCAATAATACTCCGGATGGTTTTGCCTCCTGGTCCAATAATATCCCGAATCTTGTCGGGTTTTATTTGAAAATTAAAGATCCTTGGGGCATAGGGTGCCAGAGTAGGCCTCGGTGATGATAGGGATTCCGCCATCTTTTCCAAAATGTGCAGCCTTCCCACACGAGCTTGATCCAAAGCCTGGCGCATCAATTCGGGAGTGATTCCCTGGATCTTAATGTCCATTTGGAGAGCCGTGATGCCCTCCTTGGTACCCGTGACCTTGAAGTCCATATCACCCAAATGGTCTTCCAGCCCCAATATATCAGAGAGGATGACCACCTGATCTCCTTCCATAATTAACCCCATCGCAATTCCAGCGACTGGCTGTTTGATAGGAACCCCGGCATCCATCAAGGCCAGGGTTCCCCCGCAGACTGTGGCCATCGAGGAGGAGCCATTGGATTCCAAAATATCTGAGACAATCCGAATCGTATAAGGGAACTCTTCCTTCGATGGGATGACCGAGGCCAGGGCCCGCTCAGCCAGTTTGCCATGACCCACTTCTCGACGCCCCGGGGACCTCAGCGGCCGGGCTTCTCCTACACTAAATGGAGGAAAATTGTAATGGAGCATAAAAGTCCGGAAATACTCACCTTCCAGAGCATCAATGCGCTGTTCATCGTCGGTCGTTCCCAGAGTCGCCACCGCTAAACTCTGCGTTTCTCCCCTGGTGAAGAGGGCAGAGCCATGAGTACGGGGCAACACACCGGTTTCACAAGTAATGGCGCGAATATCTGCGGGGCCACGACCATCTGCCCGACTTTGGCTTTCCAGAATCATTTTGCGTACTTCAGAATATTCCAATTCATGAAAAATCATTTTCACATGTCGCTCTTGATCCGGATTTTCTGATGAAAACTCTTGAACAGCCCCTTGTAAGATTTCATCAAGTTTTTCCTGACGTGCGGATTTATTCGGTATCAGAATGGCATCACAAATGGGAGTGGCCACTAAATCTTTCACCCTCGCGACCAGTTGAGGATCGATTGATTCCACCTGGACCTGTCGTTTTGATCGTCCGGCCAAATCTTTCAATTCATTAATTTTCGCAACAATCTTTTTGATTTCAGCATGGGCCAGCTCGATGGCTTCAATCATCGTTGACTCAGAAAGGTTATTCGCCCCGGATTCAACCATCATGACCGCCTCAGCGGTACCGGCCACCACAAGATTCAACTCACTCGCTTCCAGGGTATTTAAATCCGGATTGACAATAAACTTCCCATTGACGCGGCCGATTTTGATGCCGGCTAACGGTCCGGCAAAGGGAATGTCGGAAACCGCAAGCGCTGCGGAAGCGGCGGTAATGCCGACCACATCAGATGAAAGGGTTTGATCGACGGACAGGACTGACACTATGACTTGGGTTTCGTGATAATACCCTTTGGGGAATAAAGGTCGAATGGGCCGGTCAATCAAACGACTGGTCAAGACTTCTTTTTCACTCGGGGCTCCTTCCCGGCGAAAAAATCCACCAGGAATTTTCCCCGCCGCATAGGCTTTTTCCTGATAATTGACGGTTAAGGGTAAAAAATCCGTATCCGGTTTAACCGTTTGAGAGGCCACAGCCGTGGCCAATACGACCGTATCGGCATAGGATGCCAGAACCGCACCATCCGCTTGTTTCGCCATTCGACCGAACTCTAAGCGAAGTGGGCGCCCCCCTACTTCCATCTCAACCACATGTATCATGGGATTCTCCTCTGTTATTCATTGACGTCGTGGAAAGAAAACCCGCAAAAGGCGCCTTCTCCCAAGGGGGGGGAGCCGGTGTCAGATTCCTTCCCGTTATGGGACAGGACATTTGGGCTTACCCGCACAGTTTGTTTATTTTCGCAATCCTAGCGAAGCCAGAATGGTTTGATACCGCCCCGCATCCACCCGACGTAAATACCCCAGTAAGCGGCGGCGGCGGCTGACCATTTGGAGTAATCCGCGACGGGAGTGGTGATCCTTTTTATGAAGCTTAAAATGTTCGGTTAAATGGCTAATGCGGTTGGTGAGTAAGGCAATTTGGACTTCAGCCGAGCCGGTATCTTGTTCATGCCGTCGATGTTCCTGAATCACGCTGGCCGCACGTTCTGATGTTAATGCCATGTTCCCTCCTCCTCTCTCATTTCAGCATAGTCCGAGAAAATGGTTCACTTCCTTGGTTGATACGCTGGCGTATCAATTTATTATTCTCTTATAAGGTTTCCACCAACACTTTTATCATAGAGACCGACCACCCGGTAGGGGGCATTCCCTCATCTGATAGACGAACCTGCCCGAGGGCCAATAAACGTCCCCCCTCGTCTTTCACACGCAGGATTTCCTGAGGACAAGCGGTTCTATCCTCCTGCTTGGATGAAAAATTCACCACGGACCAGGGAATCGCATTTCCATGTATCACTTTTGTCGCATCCTGCGGACCCACCCGAATGGATCTAAAACTTTTCAGCACTTCATCTAAACTTAACCATGCGGGATTGTCATAAGAGCTGCATGTCATTTTTGTGACGTCCTTGACCTCAAGCGCCCGATCAATATGCAAGGTTCCCACACGTCTGCGTTCCAGCCATTGCAAATGGCCTCCGACATGCAATTGTTCCCCAATATCCGCACATAAAGTGCGCACATACGTGCCTTTCGAGCAAACGACTCGTAAATCGACTTCGACTCCTCGGATGCCTAAGACTTCCAGACGCTCAATCTTAACCGTACGAGCTTGACGTTCGACCACCTTTCCTTTCGAGGCGAGTTTATACAGTGGCTGCCCGGCGATTTTGACAGCGGAAAACATGGGAGGCACTTGCTGAATGATCCCTTGAAATTTTGCGATAGTCGAACGAATCTGTGTATCCGATAATCCCTTGACCGGAATCTCTTGCAGGATTGTCCCCGTCGCATCCTCTGTATCGGTTCGTTGCCCCAACCGCAACACCGCAACATATTCTTTTTCCCAATCCATTAAATATTGAGCAATTTTCGTCCCTTTTCCGACCAAAATCGGTAACACGCCTGTTGCCGCAGGATCCAAAGTCCCCGCATGACCGATTTTTTGAATCCCTAATACCCCACGGAGATGCCTCACCACATCATGAGAGGTCCAACCAAACGGTTTATTCACATTCAGAACGCCATTGGGGCCTTCATCTCGCAGGGCGAGTCTCGGCATGTTGGTCATGGTCAGTGAGGGAAGAAGGTTAAGAGTTTCCATGTAATTCTTTTGGTTCCTGCAACGAATCTAATAACTGATCGATCCGAGTTCCCCGTTGCTCACTCCGATCGCAACGAAATATTAATTCGGGGATATAGCGTAAATTTAATCGTCGTCCAAGTTCGGCCCGGATAAACCCAAGGGCATGGCGTAATCCTTCCAGAGCCGTTTCCTCCTCTTGGGCTTGCTGAAGGGTGGTGACAAATACCTTGGCAACCCGCAAATCCGGACTGAGATCGACTCCGGTCACCGTTATGAACCCCACACGAGGGTCTTTGGTCTTTCGAGCCAAAATATCGGCAACCTCCATACGGATTTGGTCCGCAACTCGCTCTGCCCGTTTATAACTGGGTTTGGTCATACCAACCGTCGCCTCAAGGGACCTCACAACATTTCAATTTTGGATTGGAGCAGCTCGAGTGAGGGGTTCGCACGAATCGCATTTAAGGCTTGATCTAAAACCTGATTGACTCTCCCTGTCTCATTGGCCACACACACAATTCCTAACACGGCTTTTTGCCATAGGTCTTGATCACCCACTTCCGCCACCGAAATATTCAATTGATTTCTCAAACGTGTTTTAAGACTCGACAGAACTTGGCGTTTAGCCTTGAGGGAATGACCGTCAGGCAGGTACAGTTCTACGGTACAAAGTCCAACAACCATCCGCGAATATCAATACTGTATGCGAAAAAAATTGATTTACAGTTTAGCCGCTTCCTCATCATAGACAAACGCTTCAATCACGTCACCGATTTTAATGTCATTATAATTTTCCACTCCAATTCCACATTCATAGCCTTGCTGAACTTCTTTCACATCATCCTTAAATCGACGTAAGGAACCGACCTTTCCTTCATACACCATGACATGATCCCGAAGAATACGTACTCCGGCGCTTGATCGCGCAATCGAACCATCACTCACATAGCAACCAGCAATGGTGCCGACCTTGGGAACCGAGAATAACTCACGAACTTCAGCCCGTCCCAGCACTCGCTCTTTCAGTGTGGGTGCCAGCAACCCTTCGGCTGCGGCTCTCACATCGGCAATGGCATTATAAATGATGGTATGTAACCGGATTTCTACTCCCTCTCGTTCTGCCAAAGCTGCGGCCTTCGGTTCAGGACGGACATGAAATCCAATAATGAGCGCCTCTGACGCTGCTGCCAAGAGGACATCAGATTCACTAATTCCGCCAACCCCACTGTGAATTACTCGAAGATTCACCGCAGACGAAGTGATTTTCTCCACTGAGTCACATAACGCTCCAACGGAACCTTGAACATCAGCCTTAATAAGGACGGAAAGTTCTTTCTTTTCCTTTTCTTTGGCTTCCGCATACAACTCATCAAGCGTTCGACGAGCTCCTGCCGCTGTTAAATCGGCGGTACGTTGTTTTTGGTGCCTGGCATCGGCAACTTCTCGGGCCATCCTGTCGTCCTTGACGACCACAAATTGGTCGCCGGCGATGGGGACCCCTAACAATCCAATCACTTCCACTGGAAGGGAAGGTCCAGCCTCTTTGAGTTTCGCTCCCGTATCCGAATTCAACGCTCGAACGCGACCGCTGACGGACCCCACCACAAACACCGCTCCAACTTTGAGATGCCCGGCTTGAACCAAGACCGTGGCAACAGGGCCCCGACCTTTTTCCAACTTCGCCTCAAGCACGACTCCACGCGCGGGCCCCTCAATATCCCCTTTCAATTCCATAACCTCCGCTTGAAGAAGAATCATCTCGAGCAGATGATCTAGGCCCCGTTTCTCTTTAGCAGACACTTCGACAAAAATTGTCTGTCCTCCCCAGGCTTCGGAAATCAAATTGTGCTCACTCAATCCTTGTTTCACGCGATCTGGATTGGCCCCGGGTTTATCAATTTTATTGATGGCCACAATGATTGGAACATTGGCAGCCTGAGCATGATGGATGGCCTCAACCGTTTGCGGCATCACTCCATCGTCTGCTGAGACTACCAGTACCACAATATCCGTCACCTGGGCCCCACGGGACCGCATGGCAGTAAAGGCTTCATGACCTGGGGTATCCAAAAATGTTACTCGCTTGTCCCCCACCTTGACCGAATAGGCCCCAATATGTTGCGTGATGCCTCCCGATTCCTGGTCAGTCACGCGAGTCTCCCGGATGGCATCAAGCAAGGTCGTTTTTCCATGATCCACATGACCCATGATTGTGACGACCGGGGCTCTTGGGATTAACTGCTCTTCGCCTTTAATGTCTAACACTTCTTCGAGTAGGGCTTCCCCTTCCTTTTCAGAGGAGACTTCAACATTAACCCCCATCCCCTCAGCGATGAGCATACCCGCATCAAGGTTCATCGGTTGATTGAGCGTCAGAACGATTCCGACTTCCATTAATTTCCGAATCACCTCCGAAGGCCGCTGTCCTAAAAGTTCCGCAAATTCTTTCACGGTAATCCCTGGATCCAGTTTGATGACCTTTTTCCGCGGTTTCGTAATTTCGGTGACGGAAGTTGGAACAGTATGGCGAGCGCGCTCCTCACGCCGCAGCGTAGGAAGTGGGCGAAGGTCCTGCCATCTTGCGGCATCCTCATATCGCGCAGCAAACAAATCTTCATCACGGGCTCGGATCCCCTTTTTGGGCTTTTTTATTTTCTCTCCAATAGAATCAGTCGATTCGTTAAGAACAGCCTCTTTTTTCTCCGTTTTCCCTCCACGCCGCCCTTCTTCCGGCTCCGGGGATGGCCCGACTTGCGCGACTTCCGTCACTTCTGGAATCTCAGGAACCGGTGGAGGTTCAGGAGAAACCACCGCAAGGTCCTCCTCCCCCTCCTTTCGATCAGAGAGGGGAGAAGGGGGGGCAAGGTCTGGAGGAGGAATAGAGGTAGGCGCATTCGGGGTTGACAGTTCAGGGGAAGTGGTCATGGCCTCTGGAAGAGGGCTCGGGTCTTGTCCATCTCCACCAAGTGTGGGTTCCCCTTCGCTCACAGGGGCTTCAGGAGTGATCTCATCTTCAACTAGTTTCTTCCGTTTTATCAGGATATGTTTCTTTTCAGGTTTTTTCGGTTCTTCGGTGAGTCCGACAGGAGTTGCGCGACCACCTTTTGTACTTGGCCGACTTGATGAACCTCGCAACTCCCCCTTCTTCGTTGGACCAACAACCTTATCTGAACCTCCCCCTTTCACCTTAAGCGATTTAAGGCTCCCAGCGGGGGCGTCCTGTCTTTGAATTGCCTCCATGATACGTTGAGCGGTTTCCTCATCCAAGGTGTTGCTATGGGACGTCACCTCGATCCCAAGACGGATCAACTCCGGGATGAGCAAGCGGCTTTCCATTCCCAGTTTTTTTGCTAATTCATAGACTCGCATTCAACAATTGTCCTCACTCACTCTGCTACAGGTTCCGACTCCGGTTGCGGAGGATCGGATTCCGCGACGGTTGCCGGAACCTCTTCCGAAACGCTCACTTCCGATGCCTGCGCCGCCACGCTCGGTTCGCCCTGGGCGGCAGCCTCCTCGGCCAGCGCGGCCTTAATTTCCCGTTCCCGCTCAAGCTTTTCTTTTTCATACTCACTTGCACTAATGATATCGATTTTCCAGCCTGTTAACTTTGCAGCTAAACGGACGTTTTGCCCGTTTTTCCCTATGGCTAGTGAAAGCTGAGAATCTGCGACGACGACCAACGCAGCCTTTTTCTGTTCATCAATACCAACTTTTTCAATTGAGGCTGGGTTTAAGGCTTCTCCGATAAATACACGGGGATCGTTGGTCCAGGGGATGATATCAATTTTTTCCCCCCGCAATTCCCTAACAATGGCTTGAACTCTCGATCCCTTGATCCCGACACAGGCGCCTACCGGATCAACCGCTTTGTCGCGAGAAGACACAGAAATTTTGGTTCGGTCCCCTGCCTCGCGGACGACACCCTTGATCTCGACTATTTTCTCGCCGACCTCAGGTACTTCCAACTGGAAGAGCTTGACCACAAATTGAGGATGAGCCCGTGACAAAATAACCTGCACATCTTTGGGAGTTCGCCGAACTTCGAGAAGAAGGGCGCGAATTCGATCCCCTCGACGATGAGACTCTCTTGGGATTTGCTCTTGAACCGGCAACACCGCCTCTGTTTTCCCTATTTCAACAAGATAGTTCCGCCGTTCTTGTCCCAGTATCACCCCATGGACCAACTCACCTTCTCTCTTTGAATATTCTTGTTCGACCGATTCCCATTCCGCTTCACGAACCTTCTGACAAATGACTTGTTTAGCTGCTTGGGCCGCAATCCGTCCGAACTCTTCCATTTCAATCAGCGATCCGATCTCATCCCCCATTTCGGCTTCATCATCAATGAGACGGGCTTCCTCTAAAGATATCTCTCTTTTTGAGTCAGTGACGGTCTCGGAAATCGTTTTTTTGGAGACTATAGAGATTTCTCCGGTATCAGGATCAACCTCCACCTGTATATTCTCGCCATGTCCATACCGTTTTTTCGCTGCTGTCAGGAGAGCTGATTCTATGGCGGCAATCACTCGTGCTTTATCAATCCCTTTTTCCCGCCCGAGCTGGTCAATAACCGTCATCAGTTCATGTTTCATAAAGCGCTCTCCGTCTCTGTTTCATAATGGGTCAACTATTGTTGATCATCTATATGGGTCAACTTTCGTCAATCCAACATAGCAAGTGGATTGAGTCTACGAGAATTCCACCTCGAGCTTACTCTTGGCCAAGGTATTCCAAGGAAGTGAAAGGTCCTGCTGTCCAGATCGAGTGCGGACGGCCAGGATGATGTCTTCATCCTGTACAGCCGATAGACGACCAACAACGACCCACTCCCCCCGGACCGGTTTCAAAAGAGTGATACGCACAAGCTTGCCCAACGCTCGTTGGAAATCCTGTCGATTTTTTAATGGACGATCCAACCCTGGCGAGGAAACTTCTAATCGATAGGCATGCGGCCCCGGATCAACGACATCCAGGGCTCGGCTCAAAGATTGATGTAAGTGCTCACAATCGTCGATTCCCACTCCACCTGGCTTATCAATCGTCACCCGTACAATGGTCGCTGCTCCCCGACCATGCCCCTTCACCTCAACAAGTTCGACCCCGAGAGCCTTGGCAATCGGAGTCGCCACCTCTTCAATGTTGCGCACCACATTCTCTTCAGAAACCGCCATTTGCCTCTGTCTCTATCACGGCTTCCATGGCACATGAAGGAAAAAACACCAAAAAAAAGTGGGCATTCGCCCACTTCACTTCATCCAACCCTACCACTTCCACATGGTAAGTGCAAGTCGAAAGCGGGGTGGCTTCGGAGGGACAATACCACCTCTCAAACCTACCCGGTTTCGCGCTCATCCAGGGCGGGTAATAGGCGACCCCATATTGCCAGGGAAACACTATTTACCCAAAGGATCGGTCAATTTTACCCTATGCAACCACCAAAACGAAAGACGCAATAGGAGATGACGGATAGGCTCCCTGCTATACCGCAAAGGGACAAACGAAACCAATCTTCTGGCACCTGGGTGCTTGTGAGACTACTGGATCGAAAAAGAACCTATTGGGGCAGCCTTCACACCCAAAAAGGATTCCCGTAGCGGAGTGGACTAGAGGTGTATACAAGGACAGCAAAAGGGATTGCAGAGTCCTCTCCTCTCTTGAATCCGGACAATTGGATGAAGGCGCATGGAAAATCTTGCTTCAGCCGTTTCGTTCTCAACATGTAGAAAGGGGGCAGCCCCCCCGGGCGCCTTTCGTAGAACCGACCTGGAGACCTTCCAGAGTTATCCCGGACGGATTTCCTCCTCAGGGGGTTTTTTTTAGAAGCCAGATCTCCCTGAAGAGGTTCCGCGAGGACGGCGCAAGATCCTGGCTGATGAAGGCGCAACCGAAAAAAAAGCTGGGGTCCCGTATTGAGGAAAGTGGTGAGATGCTTCTAGGCTTGAGATTAATACGTGTTCTTTTTGGATTATCTCCCCCCAAGCTCCCGTTTACTTGCACCTTGGAGGGACGGGAACGGTAAATAACCATTATTTTCGCATTGTCTAGGTATTTTTTTACATAATAAAGGGAAAAATTTTCCCATTCATTCCAGCTTGAGGACTGAATTCAATAATTCCTCCAAATTACATGCAATAATTTCCCCTTTAATTTTAGTATCTTGCCAAAGTTTAATGGAAACAGAAATTCTGTTCCATTTTGGAATGCATATTGCTGTTCATCTAATATACGCCATATTTGTGGCGTGTAGTCTTCTTCCTACAAAACCAAGAGGAGGTGTGTGATGGGTAAACACATTCTTTTTGCATTATTAAGTGGACTTCTGGTGTTGGGGATGTCCAGCGCCTTTGCAGAGGAGCCACAACTTTCGGATCAGGAGATCCTCAAGGCTTGGGGCCAAGGGCAAACGGATGTTCAGCAAATTTCAGAACCCGCCACGCTTGAGCGAAATGATGGGCCTCAGATGCTCACGGATAAGGACCTCGACAAAGTTGATGCTGCGGGAATTAGGAAGATTGGGTTCGCGGTAATTACAAACAAATATAACACCTTTGCTGCTATTGCCAATACGGGCAATTGCCAGGCTCTTGTCGGAATTTGCTTTCAACACTCAAAAGTAAGGTAAGGTTCCTCTCCCCGTCTTGTCAGGGGAGGCAAAGCGTCTATCGCAAGCGAGGGGGCTACCAAATGGGTAGCCCCCTTTTTTCTTTCCCTATACTTTTCCTGAAGATAAAAAATCGTACCCCCATAAATCTGTCAATTGTGAAAATTAAAAAAAAGGGGTCGGGTGTCTTTATGAACCGTATACAGCCTATCTATGTCACACCCATTCCTGAAGGGCTCAAGGGAAAAGGGTGGAACTCCATGACCCTAGGTGAAAAAGATTGGAACCTGAAGATTGGGAATGGGGGAAGGATATTGAACAGCCTTCACAAAGGGAGGGAAAAACTGGTGAGCCGCCCGCGACTCGAACGCGGGACCCACGCCTTAAAAGGGCGTTGCTCTACCAACTGAGCTAGCGGCCCACCGGAAGGAAATGTATCAACCAGCCTGAGGGTTGTCAAACCACGCGAGGGTACGTGTTAGGAGATACCGCGGGAACTTCGTTTGGGTCGACTACGTGTCAGGGGGTTGCGAAGAATGATGGTATCATCCCGCCCAGAACCAGTAGAAACCATATCGATTTTACAACTCGATAATTCCTCAATCCTAGATAGGTAGCGTTTCGCCTGAGGGGGTAATGATTTATAGGAATTCAGGCCCGTCGTATCCGCTGTCCAGCCCGGTAACCGCTGGTACACCGGAGTACAATTCGAAAGTAACTCAAGATCACTGGGCATTTCCTTGTAAAGTTTTCCTTTATAGCGATACGCATGGCAAATCTTTAGATCCCGAAACCCATCCAACACATCCAGCTTAGTGACAGCCAGGGAAGTGAGTCCGTTGACCCGTACGGCATGGCGAAGCAATACTGTATCTAACCATCCGCACCGACGCGGTCTCCCGGTTGTCGCTCCAAATTCCTGCCCTTTTGTTTTGAAATTTTTCCCGATTTCATCATGGAGCTCAGTTGGGAACGGCCCCCCACCCACCCGGGTGGTATACGCTTTGGTCACTCCCAGCACCCCGTGAATCTTTGTGGGTCCGACCCCCGTCCCAATACAGGCTCCCCCAGCGCAGGCACTCGAGGAGGTCACATACGGATACGTCCCATAATCAATATCCAGGTGAGTGCCTTGGGCACCTTCAAACAGAATATGCTGTCCCCGCTCAACGGCCTTCTGAAGTACAAGAGACACATCTCCAATATGTCTGTTCAATCGTTTCGCATAGGTCATGTATTCTTCATAGATTTTGTCAAAATGAAATCCATCGATATGATACACATGACGCAAAAAGCTATTGACCTCAACGAGGTTCTCTTGCAATTTCTCTTTAAAGAGATCGGGATTAAGGAGGTCACCAACCCTGATACCAATTCTGGCCATTTTATCGACATAGGCTGGACCGATCCCTCGCCCGGTGGTCCCTATCCGTCTGGCGCCTTTGGCTTGCTCAGCCATCCGATCAATTGCTTTATGATAGGGCATAATAAGATGGGCCCGATGGCTCATAATCAGATTTCGTCCCACCTTTATGCCCTTCAACACCAATCCATCCAATTCCTCGATGAAACCTGCGGGATCCACCACCACACCGTTCCCGAGGAGGCAGAGTTTGCCTCGATAGAGAATTCCAGATGGCACGAGATGAAATATAAACGTGCCTTTGTTCGTGATGACGGTATGGCCAGCGTTGGATCCCCCCTGAAAACGAACGATGACATTGGCATCCTTGGCCAGAAGATCAACGATCTTGCCTTTGCCTTCATCGCCCCATTGGGATCCCACAACAATAAGATTTGCCATAATCTAATCGAACCTTTCCGTCCTCCTGCACAAAAAAAAGCTCTGACACGCATCCGTCAGAGCTTACGTCTGCATGGTAGGTGGTAGGAAAAGAATTGTCAACAACCTATGAACCAAGGGATAGGGTCTTCTACAGATTCCAGCCTTTCTTGACCGAACCCAGACCGCATGGTAGCATCCCCTCCGTGTGGGGCTGTAGCGCAGTTGGGAGCGCGCGTGAATGGCATTCACGAGGTCGCCGGTTCAATCCCGGCCAGCTCCACCAATTTTTCCTCAGTAACACCTCAGTTAGTTTGATCTCCATACCTCAGACTAGACCCAGGAGCTGTTGACCCATAAAGGGAAAGCTGTGTTCTCCCATGTTACACATTGAAAGCATCTCGAAACAGTACCCAACGAAAACACTCTTTAACGAGGCGTCCGCCCATCTCCGCCCCAATACGCGGGTAGGATTAGTCGGCCCTAATGGAACGGGGAAAACCACCCTTCTTCGAATGATCATCGGGGAAGATGCGCCTGATGCTGGCATCATTCGTCAACGACCCCATCTGCGAATCGGCTATCTCCCTCAAGAACTTGAAACGCTTTCCGGCCGAACCATCCTGGAAGCCACCCATCGCCATGACTATCCTGAGCACGAGGCAAAACGGATTTTGGCAGGGCTAGGATTTGGGGAAGGAGACTGGGAACGAAGTCTCCACACCCTATCAGGTGGGTATCGGATGCGTATTGCCCTCGCCCACTTGCTGTTATCGTCCCCTGATGTGCTCATGCTGGACGAGCCGACGAATCATCTGGACAAATCGACCCAGACCTGGTTGGAAGACTTTCTCATTTCGACCAAGATGACCTTGCTCATGATTAGTCATGATACGGCGTTTTTGGACCGGATGGTCACCCATATTTGGGAACTGCGAAATTGCACAATTCAAGAGTATCGTGGAAATTATTCCAGATTCCTAAAGTCACGGGCGGAACGCGATGCCCAGGAGGCCGCGGCGGCCACACGCCAGGCTAAAGAAATCACGCGGGTCCAAACCTTCATTGATCGATTCCGGTACAAAGCCAACAAAGCGAAACAAGTACAATCCCGCATTAAGCAACTTGAAAAGGTCAAACGGATTGAACAGAAACGGGATGGGAAACGGCTTCGTTTTAAGTTTCCAGAACCAAGGCCCAGCGGGAAAATGGTCTTAGAATTACAGGACATCCATAAACAATATGGGTCAAACATTGTCTATGCAGGCCTCAATTTTAACGTTGAACGGGGCCAACGGGTGGCGCTGGTGGGTGAGAACGGTGCGGGCAAATCGACCTTACTCAAGCTGTTAGCCGGAGTCTTGGAGTTTGAGAAAGGCACTCGTACCCCTGGACATGCAGTCAGTGTCCATTATTTCGCCCAACATCAAGCTGATATTCTCAACCCGGAGCACTCCATTCTTGATTCCTTGGAAGAGGCCGCGCCTCAAGCAGAAAGGAATTATCTCCGGGGCATTGCAGGGGTCTTCTTATTTTCCGGTGAAGATCAAAAAAAACCGATTAAAGCCCTGAGCGGCGGAGAGCGAAATCGGGTGGCTTTAGCCCGCATGTTGGTGGAACCCGCTAACACCTTGTGTTTGGATGAGCCCACGAATCATCTGGATCCTTCCTCGGTGGACATCCTGACGGACGCACTCGTGGACTTTCCAGGGACTATGGTCTTTATTTCTCACGATCCTACTTTTCTATCCCGCGTCGCCACAAGGATCGTGGAAATCGACGAGGGGCAAGCGCGGGATTACATCGGTGACTATGAATATTACTTATGGAAACGGGCCAAAGAGCTTGAATCTCAGCTGGAGAAAGAGGAATCATCTCCTTCGCTCAAACCCAAGAAAAAAAAGAAATCCCAAGACGAGGCTCCAACAAATGGGACTTCCCAAACTCAAAAATCCTCTCGCCGAGAATTAACGAAAACCGTCACTCGACTGGAAAAGCAAGTAGTAAAATTAGAGGAAGCCATCGCTCAACTGGAATCCCGGATAAAAAACCGGGATACGGAACTTGCAGATCCGGACACGTACCAAGACTATGGGCGCTGGAATTCCCTCCACCTTGAGAGAGAGGAATGGGGAAAAGAATTAGACGTCTTGACCCATCAATGGGAAAGCCTCTGCAGTCAGCTTGAATCTCAAAGAGCTCAGCTCGCTTAATACCCCACCCTGTTTGTAGTTGCACCATCTCATGGTGCCTCTTTGAGCAACAACATATGGATTTCCCGCCTCAGTAAGGGGGTGGAAAGGAGAGGGCAGCATGAGATGCTGCACCTAAGGCACATCTCTTTCATTTTCATTTGAAATCGACTTCTGATCGACCTTGTGGTTTCTTTCCCCAGTTTCATTGGTGATGGGTCGATAATATCTTCGATCCCCTAACTCATTGGGCATATGAGGTTGATCCTTTGCCCCCTCACGATCATCGTGGGCGTACCGATACCCTTTTCCGTACCCAAGGTCTTTCATGAGATTCGTGACCGCATTGCGAAGATGAAGGGGCACCGGTAGATTTCCATATTCCCGTGCGTCGCGGATCGCCTCTTTTAACCCGACATAGGAGGCATGGCTTTTCGGAGCAGACGCCAGATAGGTCGTCCCCTGAGCCAAAGTAATCTGGGATTCCGGCAGACCCACTTTTTCCACAGCTTGGAACACAGCTGTGGCAAGAACAATTCCCTGTGGATCTGCATTTCCTACATCTTCCGAAGCAAAAATGACCATACGGCGAGCAATGAACTTTGGGTCTTCTCCACTCTCCAACATCCGAGCTAACCAATAGAGGGCGGCATCGGGATCAGAATCCCGCATACTTTTGATATAGGCAGAGATGAGATTGTAATGTTCTTCACCCTCCTTATCGTATCGGAGAGATTTGTGTAAGAAGGCCTCTTTTACCTGGGCCGCGTCCCACCTCACTGGCTTCCCGTTATCAGGCGAGGCCTGTCCTACCAAAAACTCTAATGCCGTAAGCATGGAGCGGGCATCCCCATTTCCATATTGAATCAGGAGCTTGCGGGCCTCGGCCGTCAAGGACACCTGGCAGGTTCCCAGCCCGTGTTCGGAGTCCGATAAGGCCCGGGTCAGGATCTGACCCATAGCCTCCTCATCAAGCGGTTTCAGGACCACGACCATGGAGCGAGACAGGAGAGGGGCGATGACTTCAAAAGAGGGGTTTTGAGTGGTCGCGCCAATGAGGGTGATTTCTCCCCGTTCAACATGGGGCAAAAATGCATCTTGCTGAGCCTTGTTGAATCGATGAATTTCATCGACAAACAAGAGCGTTGACTGACCTGACACCAGCCGGCGTTGCTTCGCCGTTTTGAGGATGGTTCGTAATTCCGACACACCGCTCATCACGGCAGAAAAGGGTACGAAGGCGGCATTGGTTTTTTGTGCCACTAACCCGGCCAAGGTCGTTTTTCCCGATCCGGGCGGCCCCCACAAGATCAACGAGGGCACCCGATCCTCCTCAATGGCTTGCCGAAGGGGTTGACTCTCCGCCAGAATTTCCTCCTGCCCAACAAAATCCGAAAAGGCTTTCGGCCGTAAACGGTCTGCTAAAGGAGCTTGTTGTGGTAAGGGAGTCTTACCGGTAGAGAAGAGGTCAGATTGAGAAGGAGGGTCAGGAGTCTTCACGAAACAATACCCATCCTGGGAAGAAAGGTTTGAATTAATAACTGCAGCTTACTTCAGAATTTCCCTATGCTATAACCAGGGGCGACCGTCAAGCAAATCAGCGAAATTGCACTAATTTCAGGTTTCAAGTTTAAGTAGCTGCAGCATCTTATGCTGCCATCCCAAGTTCGAGTGTCCTTAAGAGGCGCCATAAGATGGCGCAGCTACAAATTGAGAGGAGATCAAAGTGAAAGCAACCATTAATGGCATTCAATTGTCTTACACAGACCAGGGGCAGGGAGACCCACTCGTCTTCATCCATGCGTTTCCCTTATCCAGCGCCATGTGGGAACCGCAGGTTCGGGAATTTTCCAAAAACCACCGCGTCATTGCCCTCGATTTACGGGGACATGGAGACTCGGATGCGCCCTTGTGGCATTTCACCCTGGACGATTTCGCAGAAGATATTCGTGGATTACTGAGACATCTCAGTATTGCGCAAGCGACGTTTGTCGGACTATCCATGGGAGGGTATACGCTCTTTGCGTTGTATAGAAAACATCCCGAACTGGTTACCAGAATGGTCCTCGCTGATACGAGAGCTCAGGCGGATAGTGGCGAAGCGAAGACCGGCCGTTTTGCCATGGCTCAGGTGGCCTATCACCAAGGCCAGCAAGCCATTGCCGTAATGATGATGTCTAAACTTCTGGGACTTACTTCTTTAGAAAAGCGACACGACCTCGTCGATCACATTCGATCCATGATTAACAAAAATCCAGCATCAGGGATAATCGTCGATCTCATGGCCATGGCCCAACGCCCCGATTCCACGTCTCTCCTCTCAACCATTTCCTGTCCAATTTTGGTTATTGTTGGCGACGAAGATGTTGCCACACCACCCCAAGAGGCCCAGTACATAAAGGACCGAATTCCCGGCGCAGAACTCGTCGTATTACCTCAGGCTGGCCACCTGTCGAATTTAGAACAACCCGACAGATTTAATCAGGCCTTACTTTCCTTTTTTGAAAATCATGAGGGACAAGGAAACCCCTGAGCAGCTTGGGAAAAGAAAATTTAATGAAGAACTTTGTTATGAAAAAAGGAACAAGGCTTACTCGGAATCAGGGCCACGCTGACGGATGAGTTTGAGAAACTCATCCCGTGTTTGCTGTTGCTTTCGAAACACCCCCTGCATTTCGCTGGTCACCGCAATGGTGTTTTGTCGTTCCACACCTCGCATGCTCATACATAAGTGACGCGCTTCCATTACCACGCCGACACCGTGGGGATTCAGCTGTTCTTGAAGGGTTTGGGCAATTTGAACGGTCAGGCGTTCCTGGACCTGCAAGCGTCGGCTAAAAGCATCAACGATGCGGGGAATTTTGCTTAGGCCAACAACGTGTTTTCTGGGAATATACCCTACATGGCATTTCCCAAAAAAAGGCAAGAGGTGGTGTTCACAGAGACTAAAAAAATCGATGTCCTTCACAATGACCATTTCATCATATTCAATAGGGAATAGAGCCCCGTTCAGCAAGGCATCGACATCCTGTTGGTATCCCCGAGTGAGAAAGGCAAGAGACTTCGCGACCCGCTTCGGGGTCTCTTCCAGGCCGGATCGATCCGGATCTTCACCCATTTGCGTGAGCAACTGACGAATGGTCGATTCCAAGGCCGCGGGCCTGCCGTTCCCTACGACGGCCTTCGAGGAAATCACCCTGGTTTTCCGTTGCCGAGTACCCTTTGTTTTGATGGTCATATGGGGGGCTCCACCTTATGCATTTGTGGATTGTGCGTATGGTGAAATATCGCCTCTATACTCAAAATAATTATCTCGGGTTTCTATCAACCCTATTTTTTCCAGTCGTCCTGACGGCACATCCTCAACCAATAGGTCCCAGATAAACCGCACAAGATTCTCTCCGGTGGTGACCAGATCCTGAAAGGCCGAATCGTAGTTGAGATGTTGATGATCGAATCGTGTCACAATCTTTTCATGAATGAGTCGATCCAAGGCCTCAACATCGGTGACCTGGCCGGTCTTGGCATCCAATTCTCCACACAGGGTGACCAACACCGTGTAGTTATGACCATGTCCATTGAGGTTATTGCATTTCCCAAAAATCTTCTGGTTGACATCATCGGAAAGAGACGGCGTATGGAGACGGTGAGCAGCCGCGAAGCGATAGGAACGGGTGATACTGGCCTGATGGGTCATAACCTCTCTCAATTCCGGAAAATACGTGAACGTGCGTTCATTCCTGATCTTTGGACGTACTGACAGTTCCTTGATCGCCAACCCTCGTGGCGGATTCTCGTTTTTGCTCCGGCACTTGAACGATAACATCTCCTAATACGCGGGCTTGGCAGCTTAAACGATGATAGGGCTCAATAAGAGCTTCCCGGTCTAACAAGTCCTGCTCTTCGAAATCAATTTCCGATAAATTCTCTTCCCCACACAGGACATCCACCCGACAGGTTGAGCATGAAGCATTGCCCCCACAGTCATGGTCCAACGGAAATCCGAGAGCTTCCGCCGCTTCCAACAGGGTCACCTCTCCAGCGACTTCACCACTTTTTCCTTCAGGATGAATAAACGTCACACGGGCCATAACAAACCAATTGAATTACGTCGTTGCGGTGGGAACGGGCTTAAACGGGCACCGTTGAAGTTTAATATGTTCTTCGAATTCATGCTGAAACAACCGCAGGCTGTGTTGGACCAGGATAGAGGCGCCCGTCACCAGCGTGCAGAAACCCGTTCCTTTGACAAACCCGCAAACTTGCAACATCTGATCCAGATCTTTTTGGGTTCCTTCACCATGCTCGATTTTGGCCACCAGAGTGGCGAGTTCACCCGTTCCGATTCGACAGGGTGGGCATTGTCCGCAACTTTCCGCCTCGAAGAATTGAGACATGTTTAGGGTTTGCTCAACCATACAGGTGGCATCATCCACCACAATGACACCCGCAGAACCCAAACCGGTCCCTGCTTTTTTCAATGAGTCAAATTCCATAGGAAGATCAAGCTGATCGGGGCCAACCATGGAAAATGATGGTCCACCCGGAAACACGGCTTTGACTCCTCTTCCATGGGGAATGCCCTCCCCGCATTCTTCAATCAAATATCGAAGAGGGGTGCCGAGCGGGAGTTCATAGACTCCGGGACGATTCACGGCTCCGCTCAAAGAAAATAACATCGTACCCGGGCACTTCTCGGTCCCAACCTGAGTAAACCATTCGGCCCCATTTCGCAAAATTTGAGGAATGTTCGACAGGGTTTCCACATTGTTCACCAGCGTCGGTTTCCCATGCAGCCCGAATTCCGTCGGATAAAATGGGGGCTTTTGCTTGGGCATGGCCGGGCGGCCTTGCATGGATTCCAACATTGCCGTTTCCTCACCCGCCACATAACTCCCAAACCCTTCAAACACTTCTATTTCCAGATCATACCCGGTCCCCAGAATATTGGCACCGAGGAGACCTTGGCTGCGAGCTTGGTCAATCGCCAATTTAAAATTTATCCGTTCCTCTTCAAATTCATGGTTGATGTAGATGTAAGACTTCTTCGCCTGGACGGTCCGGGCGGCGATCAGGCACCCTTCCAATAACTGATGAGGGTAATGTTTTAAAAGATATCTGTCTTTAAAGGTTCCTGGCTCATGTTCGCCGGCATTGCACACAAAGTAGCGTTCCTGGACCCGATGGTGAAAAACTTTCTCCCACTTGAGTCCAGTTGGAAATCCCGCTCCACCCCGGCCTCGTAAATGTGCCTGCTTGAGTTGAGCAATGACCCCTTCAGGATCGGGGTGAGTGACACATTGCTTCCAAGCCTCATATCCGCCGTGCCGTTGATACGGCTCGATCTCCCAGGGTTTCCCCTCCGTGGGAAACAAAAGCCTTGGTTTCTTGGTATTCATGAGAATATTATCAAATTTGAAATCTTTTAGAGTACAACGGAAGGGAAAACCGCGACCCTTCGTTCACTATACGAAGCCTTCCGCAAATCCGTCAAGGAACAGCGATATGAAGAACAATAGATTTCCCAGTATTTTCGCTTCATTCCTTCGCAAGGATTCGATCGACTTGCTGGCAGAGCTCCTGGACCGCTTTACCTGACGATTCCAAAGCGGTTCGTTCCTCGAAGGTCAGATCGTATTCGATGATGGCCTCCACTCCTCCCTCTCCGAGTTTCACGGGGACACCCATAAACAGCCCTTGAAACCCATATTCGCCTTCACACAGGGCGGCGCAGGGCAATATTTTCTTTTGATCTCTTACAATGGCTTCAACCATTTCGACAGCAGAAGCCGCCGGGGCAAAAAAAGCACTACCCGTTTTCAACAAGTTGACGATTTCGGCCCCGCCCTCACGGGTGCGTTTTACGAGGGCATCCAATTTCTCCTTCGCCATCCACTCTTCGATCGGCCGCCCTGCCACCGTCGTATAACGGATTAATGGTACCATCGAATCCCCATGACCTCCGAGCACCATCGCCTGAATATTGTCGACCGAGACGTTTAATGCCTCGGCGATAAACGTCCGAAACCTCGCAGAATCAAGCACGCCGGCCATCCCCATCACTCGCTGTTTCGGGAATCCACTGGCCCGATAGGCAACATAGGTCATGGCATCCAACGGATTCGCCACCACAACAATCATCGCGTCAGGGGAACGTTTCACAATTTCCCGCACGACCGATGAGACGATTTTCGTATTGGTTTCCAGCAATTGATCCCGGGTCATACCTGGCTTTCGGGCAATTCCGGACGTGACGACTACAACAGACGAGCCTGCGGTGAACTCATATTGATTGGCCCCCATTACTACGGAATCGTACCCGCAGACAGGCCCGGCTTCCAAGAGATCCAACGCTTTGCCTTGAGGCATTCCGCTTATGACATCAAGGAGAGCCACGTCATACAAATTTTTCTCAGCCAATCGTTGCGCAATACTCCCTCCGACATTCCCCGCCCCCACTACGCTGATCTTTAACCTCGGCATGTCGCTACCTCTCCGCCTTCAGGTTTCAGGAGAACTTACTCCTCCTCATGACTCGTCCACCCATCAACCTTAAAATTAATGGTGCACACAAAATTATCGCCATCATAGAAATTCACCTTGATTTTCTTTTTCCCATATTCCCGAGCCAGAAACTCTTCGGGATGGTCAACCAATTCCTGATAGGCGCCGGGTTCATAACTGCCTAACTCCACAAAACTTACGATCATTCCGCTTTTGACTTCTTGAAGGATCTTGACCCAGCATTTCGGGAAGATTTCCCAAAATTTTTCGTCAATTTCATCCCGAGTGGGTTCACCGAGAGTTTCTCCCGGTTGTCGATCCTTTTTTCCAAATTTTGCCTGCCGACGAACATAGGGATACTGGTGGCCGGTAAACAATTTGTAGAGCCAGGGCGGGACCTGGCGATCGGATGTTTGTTCTCCAGTCTTCATAGAATTCGTTATTAGGACGTTAAGCGGTGATAAATCCCCGGCAATTTCGTAGGCAGGGCGTTGACATCGTCGATAACCACAAATCCCACTTCTCCATACATTCTCTTGAGGTAGTCGTTTGCTGCGTGATCCACGGTGATACAAAACGGGTGAACCTCTTGTTGTCTGGCTTCCCGAAGCGCCATTTTCGTATCCTCAAGAGAATATTCATCGCCATATCCATCATCCAACGGTTTCCCGTCGCTTAACAGCACTAAAAGACGATTTCGCGCTTTCTGTTGTAGAAGTCTGTGGACAACATGCCGGATAGCAGCTCCATCACGGTTCTGTTGCAGAGGGGTCACCGCCCCAATGCGTAAGGCTGCCCGGGTAAGGGACGATTCTTGGAAATCTTTTAATTTCACGATATCAATATGGCCACGGCCCTGACCGGAATACCCATATAATGCGTATTGATCGCCAACCGCTGCCAGAGCTTCCGACAACAAAATCAGTCCTTCTTTTTCTATATCAATCACTCGACGCTGGCCAGATCCGATTTGCCGTCCGGTGGATCCGCTCATGTCGAGAAGAAACGCCACAGCAACCTGGCGCTCTCGCTTTTCTCGCCGAAAATAGATTCGATCAGACGGCTCATGCCTGGATCGTCGATCGATGACGCGTTGCACCATCGCATCCAAATCAAAATCCTCGCCGTCATCCTGACGTCCCACCCAACGCAACGCCGTCGGTCGAATGGTTTCAAAATATCGACGAAGTAATCGCACGGACGGCCCATACGCGGCCAAGGTTTGGTCTACAAAATCGGGGCTTCCTTCCACGCCGCCCCGTTCAATGACCCGGCACCACCTGGGGCGGTAATCTTGTATCTCCCCATCCCACTCATCGTAGTAGACCTCCTGTGGACTTTTATGACTGAATTGTTGGTGATTCCGATGGGTATACTCCAGTTGCAGCCATTGCTCCATGGGGGCTTGACCGAATTCTTCCTGTCGCTCGGCGTTCTCCTGGGGTCCGGCTTGATCCTGAGGGCCTTCTTGGCTCGGAGATTCCCTGCGAACATGAGGTGAATGTTCTGAGTCAGTGAGACCATCTCCCGGATACTCCCCTGAGGAAGAGTCATCCGGATTCATGGAACCTTGTACGTACTCGGGGTTCATGGTCCCCCGGTAAGCCCAATTGGTGATCGGCCGGTACTGGCCCGCCACTTCCTCTGCCGCCGCAGGGCCGGGACCTAAATCGGATGACTCATGGTTCTCGGCCTCGTTTTCCGTGTTCTGATCAGGGCCACCAAGACTGCCGATCATGGAATCCAACACTTGATACAAGCGATCGGCCAATTGAATAGCGTCCTCGGCTGTCGATGAAGAATGCAGAATGGTTTTGGACAATCCCCACATCCGGGAGACGATATCTTCGAGAGGGGTCCCGGGAACTGTCCTCGTGAACTCTCCAGCAAAATTAAGCAGAAGCGAATCCATGACCATTTCTCGAGCCGTCATTCCATGAAGAAACGAACGGGTCTTGACTGATTCCTTAGTCAGTTGCACTAAATCCCCGCGAAGTCCCGGATATTCCTGCTGGAGCTTAAAATCGACACGGGCATCTTCCAGTATTTCCCAGAGATCTCGAATCACTCCGGGTTGAGGATATAGTCTAAAGAGTTCTCCTAAATTCTGAATCCCTGGAGGAATTGGTATTGGGTCATCGGTCGAGTACCGAGCGTGAACCTCTCGTGCTAACGGATGTAGCTGGTCGAACGCGACTTGATAGGTGCCAAACTCTACATGACCAGCCTCATGAGCGGTCATGACGGTATACCATCGTATATTCTCTTCCCGGGAACCTCCATGCCGCATAATGACTGGCAGAAAAATCCTTTTTCCATCCGGGCTGACGGTCGCTCTCTTGAAGATTTGTTGTCCAAGGGCAGGGGTTGATCCAGACCCAGAGTCTTCCGTAGGTTCTGGAAGTGTTTCAATGGACACGTCCGTTCCGCACATCCCCTGCGCGAATAATTTAAGCGTTCGTGCAACCTGTCGAAGGGGCACTCCGCACATCGCTTGCTCCAGCGAGGCCAAGGCATTCTTGGTTTGTAAAGAAAAATAGGCCTGCCCCCCTTCGGAGCTGTATTCTAAAACTTCCATGCCGCCCTGGAACCAATTATCAAAGATCCGTAACGTTTCCTCCGCCTCCCCGCCTATTTGCAGAACCTCCGGGGCACGACGCAAATAGGCTAAGGCCACTTCAGCATTACGATCTGCCACGAGCAGACCATATTTCAACACCTTCAGCCTCCACTCCCCGGACGGCAACATTCCTAGCAGAGAGGGAGCCTGGGCTAAAAAGGTGATGGCTTGTTGTGGGGAGTGGGCGGCGAGTTCCGAGCCGAGGCTCACGACCCAGGGTCGGACCTCTGGCTCTGGGATTTCGTTAAGAAGAGCGGGACTGCTTCGAAAGAATTCGAGCGTCCCGACATAATCCGGTTTTCCCAAACTATTTTGAGTCACGAGTTTCATACCAAAGCTGACCCAGTCACGAACCTGGTCTTTTCCGAGAACTTTTGCAATGGATGGGCTTTCCAGAAAGAACTCTTTGCCCAGCACATAATCCCACCGCGACAGTTCCATTCCTATTTCCGCCCAGAATCCTAATTCGCTGATTGGGACCTCCAACAATAACTCTGGCGCCTTTTTGAAAAACTCGAACGCGCAATTTGGAGCAATTTCGAACGTATCGTCTGTCAATTCCAAAGCCAGGGCCAGCAGCTGAGCCCGATGATCATGTTGGTCCACAACTCCCAAGATCAGCGGACTTTCTTTAAAGTAACGAAGACCCAGGGCTCCAGACGACTGGGTCAGGCCAATACCCAGATCCAGCCAGGGCACCACCGCATCGAACCCGCATCGGCGCACGAAGTCAGGAAACGCCCAGACGGCTTCACTGGCAATTTTGGAGGAGAGATCCTGTAGTTCTAAAAGAAGTTCATACAGTGGATCGGCCAGGCCTTCGTCGGTAAGACTCACTACCAGGTGATCTGTTGTCGCCTGGTCTAGTCGATCAGCCAACACAGCATGCAAGGGATGACGTGGCTGGGAGGAGGAATCCATTATTTAGTGAGACCCATCATGCTCGAAATTATAAGAGTGGGTTGATTTCCTGTAAAGCCGTTCGAACGATGACTCATTTTCAACATAGAGTGTGTACGATCGGGTTTCAAGTTTCGGGTATCAGGTTTTAAGTAAAAAAGAAATTCCCTTGGCTCCTAAGATTAGATTGAAAAACTCTTTTGACTGAGTCCTTTTTACAAATCCCACAAGCTAGGCTTTCGGGGAATATAACTGCCGCAGCCATCATTGCAAGAGTGTGACTCTGACTTGTTCAGGTGATACGCCTTTGAGCAGAACTCGTTTCTGACGTGCCTGATGACCAGAAAAAATCACCACTGCCCCCTTTGATATTCTGAGCTCTTTGGCAAGGTACCCACATAAGGCTTCGTTTGCCAACCCCTCGATGGGGGGAGCTGAAATACGAAATTTCAAAGCGTTTCCGTGCACCCCGACATATTCAGTTTTAGATGCCCGAGGTTGGATATGGACATTCAGCACAACACCCTGATTGGTCTGGCTTATGAACTTTGACAAGCTTAATGGCTTTTCCGGAATGTTTTCCATCAACTCACAATGTTTTTTTCACAAAAACTTCTTCTATCCTCAACACAGACATGTAACGGATCAATTGGGGAAATAATTAAAAATGTCATTTAAAACAATGCCTTATAAATAACAATTTATTTGATGGTCCCCTGTGCATTAAATGCTTGACACCAGGACATTGGATGGGTAAAATTATTAAAAATGAGAACAGTTATCAATATCGTTAAACAAATAACTTCAAACCTGAGAGCCTAAAGATGTACGTCTGTATATGCAAGGGAATCCGTGAATCTGATATCCATGAATTGGGACGGTCCGGCATTACATGTCCAAAGGCGATCGCCAGTTGTCTCGGCATTGACGATAAGGATAATTGTTGCGGCCGTTGCATCAAAAAAGTCTCCAATTTTGTAAAGATTGCCGAAGAAGCTCATCCCCACCACTCCGTGCCCGTAGGCAATTAAGTCGAATTATTCTTTAACTTTTCCTGCTTCTCGCCGCATAACCCCAGCGACTACCCATTTCTCTCTCCTGGGTCTCGGTTCAACCCATTTCGTTACGTTCTCAATGTGCATTTCCCATTTGAGTGGTTTTTCTGTCCTTTGAAATTTGTTTTTTGTCGAGGACTTCACTATCTTCCTTCAGTAATTGCTTGGGGATATATACAAAAAGGCTTCCATAGAACCATAGACTTAAATTCTCAGTGATTTTTATTCTTTCAACCTGAAACTCTGCATGGCAAACTTTGAACGTTTACTATTGAACCACCCATAAAAGTCTACAACCATGAAAAATACCTCCCCCTATGGTTCATGGCAATCCCCTATCACCTCAGAATTGATTGTGTCAGAAAGTATCCGGCTAGGACAGATCCGGCTAGATGGTGAAAATCTTTTCTGGGTGGAAAGTCGACCAAAAGAGGGCGGAAGGTCTGTCATCGTCCGTCGAACGCCTGATGGTGATTGCTCCTCCTTGACGCCCCCACTCTTTAACGTCCGCACCCGAGTGCATGAGTATGGAGGTGGAGCCTATCTGGTCCATCATGGAGTCATGTACTTCTCCAATTTTTCTGATCAACGATTCTATCAACAAACTCTCGGAGAAACTCCCCTCCCCCTCACCTCGAAACAACCTATGTTTTTTGCCGATGCGAGTATGGATCAACAACGAAATCGCCTCATTTGCATTCGAGAGGACCACACCCATTCTGATCAACAGCCCGTCAATACCATCGTCAGTCTCCCTTTAGATGGACTAGCCGAAGATCAAATCAGCCAAATCCTTATCGAGGGATATGATTTTTATTCCAATCCTCGCGTAAGTCCGGACGGTCAGTTTCTCATCTGGATGGCGTGGAACCATCCAAACATGCCCTGGGATGGAACTGAGCTATGGATGGCTCCGATCCACCTTGATGGCACCCTAGGCCCGGCCTCGCATATAGCCGGAGGACCAAACGAATCGATTTTTCAGCCGGAATGGTCTCCAGATGGGATTGTCCACTTCATTTCCGACCGAACAGGGTGGTGGAACGTATATCGATGGATTGATGGTGAGATTGATGCCCTGTGCCCTATGGACGCCGAATTCGGAGAACCCCAATGGGTATTTGGTTTATCTACTTACAACTTTGATGGCCCGAACCACATTGTTTGTACATATACTCACCGGGGCGAAGGACATCTTGGTCATCTGGATTTGACATCTAAAGAATTACATCCCATTGTTCTCCCCTATACAGAGTTCGAAGGAATTCAGGTCTCAGATTCCTTTGTGTATTGCCAGGCCAGCTCCCCGACGGAACCCGCTTCCATCATCAAAATCAACATTAAAACCCATCAGGTTGAAATCATTCGCCGCTCGGTCGATTTTTCCATTGACCCAAGGTACCTTTCCCTTCCCAACGCTATCGAATATCCCACAGAGGATGGCCAAACGGCCCACGCGTTTTTCTACAAACCTTGCAACGGGGATTATCAAGCGCCAACCCACGAGCGGCCTCCTCTTATTGTCAAAAGCCACGGAGGGCCAACCGGTTCCACTTCCACGGCCTTGAATGTCATGATCCAATACTGGACCAGCCGAGGTTTTGCTGTGCTTGACGTCAACTATGGCGGAAGCACCGGCTATGGACGGCATTACCGAGAACGCTTGAATGGGCAGTGGGGAATTGTTGATGTCGACGATTGTGTAAATGGAGTTAAATATGTAATTGAGCGAGAAGACGTTGATGAAAATCGACTGGCCATCACAGGGGGAAGCGCAGGCGGATACACGACTCTTTCGGCGTTAACGTTTCGAAGGTTCTTTACGGCGGGTTCCAGCTATTATGGTGTTTCTGACCTTGAGGCTCTGGTTCGAGACACGCATAAATTCGAATCTCGGTACCTCGACCGGCTAATCGGGCCGTATCCTGAACAGACGGCTCTCTATCGTCAACGATCTCCTATATATTTCACTGACCGGCTTTCATGCCCAATCATCCTTTTTCAGGGCCTTGAAGATAAAGTGGTCCCGGCGGAACAAGCCCAAATGATGTTCGAAGCGGTTAAACAAAAGGGACTCCCCGTCGCGTATTTGCTTTTTGAGGGTGAGCAACATGGTTTTCGGAAAGCGGAGACCATCAAACGGGTCTTAGAAGCCGAATTATACTTTTATTCCAAAATTTTCGGGTTTAACCCCCTTGACCCTATTGAGCCAATCCCAATCGAGAACGAGACCTCACTGAATGATCAACGCCAACCTCTACCGAAATCCTAGACTCATGATCAGGATGTGGGGAACGACTGCGCTTCAGAAGCTGACATTGACGGCCCCGAAACCACTCAATCGAAACCAGAGACTTACCCCCAAAACCATCGTCAGCATGAATAAAACGAGGTAATCAGGCCATCGCAGCCCAAGAGCGTGGTTGGGTCTGCCCCTTCGATCGGGGCCAAATCCTTTTGACTCCAGAGCCATCGCAAGAAACGTGGTCTGCCGTAGAGTATGTCCAATGAGAGGAACGGCCAGAGCAGGGTATCTCCGAATTCTTTCCCCTATTGTTCCAGCGGAAAGGTCAAGACCTCTTGAACGTTGCGCTTGGACGACCGTTGCACCGGCACCCAATAACGTTGGCACCCATCGAAAAGCCAGGGAAAACGCAAAACCCATGACATTAGGCAGCCCCAATCGTTGGAGGGCAATTGCAAAATCCTCCACTGTCGTGGTGGAGAGTAGCACGAGCCCGCTGATCACCATAAGATCAAGTCGTAATCCCATACCCAAACTGAACATCAATCCCTCCCTCGTGACAATAAAAGAACCGAATGTCAGGACCGGTGTCTGTCCAACCACGAAAAACGGCCACAGGATCGCACTATACGCAAAAAGAAGAGTGAGGAATATCCAGGTTTTCCTGACGTTGGAGAACGATTGGGACACCAAAACCGCAAACACGATCAGGGTCGCGACAAACATAAGATATCGAGGGTCAGAGAAGATGATCGTGAGAGAGAACAACATAACCGTAGCGAGAAATTTTGTTCGTCCATCGAGGCGATGAACCCAGGTCTGACGATCAAGATACAGGGAGGTGGTCATGACTTTTTCCTCAGCGACGCTTTGATTTCGGCTGTCGTGAGGAGGGTATGTCCCCAGCGCTGACCAAATCGGATCAAGGGTGGGACCTCCAAAGAACATGATTCCAGTAACTTCGGCTGTGAAAAAATCTTACGAGTGGAACCATCGGCTACCAGTTGGCCCTGACTCACCACAACACAGCGTAAGGCATATTCCGCAACAAGCCGCATCGTATGGGTGATCATAATAATGGTATGGCCCTGTCCATTGAGGCACCGAAACATGTTCATCATCTTATCGGTCTCCTCTGCGTCCAAACCCGTGGTCGGTTCATCAAAGATAAGGACCTCCGGTTTCGTCGCTAATGCAGACGCCACCGCCACACGTTGACGTTCTCCTTTGGTTAAGGAAAAAGGATCCTGCATTTGACTCATCTCCTCGTTAAGTCCCACAGCGGCTAATGATTCACGAACCCGGAGATCGCATTCCTCTGGAGTGCACCCAATATTTTGAGCCCCGAATACCACCTCTTCCCGAACGGTTTCAGCGAAAATCTGATGGTCGGGATTTTGAAACACGTACCCGACACTTTTCGCCAGATCGCTGACGGCCGTAAACCGAGTATCCTTTCCCGCAACCAGAACCTTCCCCTTCGAGGGGAGTAATAGACCATTCAGCAGTTTACCCAAAGTACTTTTTCCAGACCCATTTTTCCCCACAATCGCCACAAACTCCCCCTTGCCAATTGAGAGGGAAAGATCCTCAACCGCATTCGCTTCGCCTTCATAGGAAAATGAAACATGTTCAATCTCCAGAACCGGCTTGTCCTGTATGTCTCCTCTATTTTCCCGTACGGGGCCAACATGGTCGTCCTGAAACACAGAAGGTGGTGGATCAAGGCTCAATCCGAATTCCTCAGCCGCTTTCCAAGCCTCCTCAATCGTTACGGGCAGATTGGCGAAACGAAATCCCGAGAAACATTCCGCCAGGGAATTGGGCCGAATGCCATGATCTGCCGATAATCGTGGTTCCCGAAAAAATGAGGCCGGCGGTCCTTCCCACACAATTTGCCCCTCGTGGAGCACACAGATCCTGTCAGCGGACATCACTTCCTCCGGTTCATGGGCGGAGAAAATGATACTCAGGCCCTCCCCTCGCAAGGCCTCAAACAGAGCTCGAAACTGTAAGCGTGCTTCCGGGTCGAGGTCGGTCATGGGTTGATCAAGAACAAATATTCCTGGCCGACCGACTAATAAAGAGGCCAAAACTAAACGTTGTCGTTGTCCCCCTGAAAGGGAAAAGGGGTCCCGTCGCTCCAGACCGCTCAGCCCCACTTTTTCCAACGCCCATCGAATGCGTTGTGCGGTCTCCCCTAAGGAGAGGGATGGATTCACATATTCGAGGGGATGACCTAACTCTCTTTCCACATTCGTTGAAACCAATTGTGTTTCGAAGTCCTGAAATACCAGTCCAACCTTTCCGGCCAGATCAGAGACCCGAAGGTGCCGGATCTCTTGTCCGTTGATTCTCACTTCTCCAGAAAATGTGCCAGGGACAAATTGAGGAATTAACCCATTGAGTGTGAAACACAAAGTGGATTTTCCCGACCCCCCTCTTCCCATCAGTGCCACTATTTCGCCATGGGCAACCTGCAATGACACCTGTTGAAGTGTGGGGGTAGCGGCCCCATCGTATTGAAAAACCAGATCCTTGGTTTCCACCACAAGGATACTACGATGGTTTGTCTCCCCAGGGAAAGCGGACGATGGAGCAGACGAGCTCAAATGTGAGTGATCAAAAGGCTGATACTCATTTTTTCGAATGTCGCTATAGAGCAATCCCCACCGTTTGACTCGTGGATACAAAAAAAGCAAAAGCGGAGGAGCCAGAAGAACACCCATCACCATATTATTAAAAAAAATAGCAGGCGCCAGGATCGAAAAGGGTAACAGTCCCAATAGTTCAACGCCCCAGCCAATAATTCCGCCACATACTCCGGAGGCCACGACACAGATTATTCCAAACTCCAATCCCTGCCGCCATGACTTCACCACTGGGGGCTGCCCCGAAGAAAGGGGCCCCATATTGCCCCACAACACATATGGCACGTACCCAAAGAAAAAGTTGCCTAAGAAACCAAAGACACTGGCAGGACCGAGTGTGCCAAAACAATCACCAATGATATTGCCGAACCCCGCCCCCCATGCCGCAGCAGGACCAAAGAGGAGCGAAGTGACGATAGGGATGGCATTCGCCGGCCGAAGTTCGGCAAAGCCGGGAATGAGTGGAATGCCTATTTTAAATGGAATGAGGATGGCGGCATAAATCGCCGCGATCTGAGCGACCAACACAATAAGACGGGTATCGCGCCACACATGGGCCAACTCCAGGAATTGTTTGAATGGAGGCCATGCCAATTCAATTCTCCACGCATCGAAAACCCGCGTGCATGTGAGGATACCCAGGACGAAACCAATTCCTGAAGGAGCGACGAAGTAGACAAGCTGCCGTCAAGGGCCCCCCACCCTTCAACACATAATGATCCTCATCAAAAAATCGTGAGGAATACCCCGGGTAGGTAGGGATAGGCTCAAATCCCTCAAAGGGATGAAAGACCGTCGAGGTCCACTCCCATCCATTTCCAACCAGTTGGGACACTCCAAAATCACTATCACCCAACGGCAAGGCTGTGACCGGCAATGGGTCCCATCGAACAAAATTAAAATTTCCATGTACGCCATTGGGGCGTTGATCCCCCCAGGGATAGATTCGTTCCTCGCCGTTTCTCACCCCAAATGCGGCTCGATGAAACTGTTCTTCTTTTGGGAGAGACAACCCGGCCCAGTCAGCATAAGCCTGAGCCTCTTGCTGAGAAACATAGACGGGCCAATCCCTCGGGAGGAGAATTTCCTCAAACATGGTCTTCAACACCCACTGGTTATCAGTTCTTCCCCAAAACGGCGGGGGTGCCGCCCCATCCTCCACAAATCGAAGATATTGCCCGTTGGTCACTTTATATTTGCTGATCGAAAATGGGGGAACGCCAATCTCATGCTTTCCGAATTCATTATCCCAACCAAATCCATCCTCCTGTCGTCTACCCAGAGTAGCCATTCCAGATGGAATTTCAATCATTTCAGGTTGAGGGGACCGACCTTGGATCAAAGGAGGAAGGTCGGGAATAATTTTTTTTGATAGAGGTAGATGATGGAGAAGATACCCTGTCGTTTCCACATGCATCCACCTATGTTCAATCGCGACGTGCAAGATAGGAGGCGGAACTTCTTCTAACGCGCGGTCAACCTCTTCCCGAACACGGGCATTGTAACGCTTCACCTCCTCAATGGAAGGCCAGTCCGATGGTGTATCTTGCGGCAATTCTCCCTGATTCGGATCGATTCCCGCCTCAAACAGCTGATCAAATTCAGGATGAAAGGAAGGTTTCTCCAAGGTCCATCGACAGACCTGATTCCAATCGAACGCTTCGAGGTGGCCTAAGTAAAAAATCAACCGGTGCCGCTCAGGAATGGGGCGTTCATACCAAGAATTGGGTGTAATCAAATTAAAAATGGCGTCCATGCGTGCACGAGCATCATGGAGTGCCGTGCGCAGCTGGGATAGGGACGTCATAATGATCCTCCTCACAATTAAATTATTGACAACCGCCTGATCGAATCAACAACAAACCCCGTGCGAGGTTGCGTGTTACTATACCCAAGGGAATGTTCAAAGTTCAAAACCCCGGTTCTGAATATAAGATTAACATCTTTGCCGGGACAAGATTGGGATTGGGACTTGTCCCTTGCAATTTTCAGCGCACACTTTACAATCCATGGGACAACAAAGGGTATAGGAGCGCGTTAAAAGCAATATCGAATATCGAACAAGAAATGTCGAATCAGGAAGATTAAAGGAGGGTCTCCCTCCTTTTCTTCAATTTCTTTCCATATCACTTCACAATCTTACGCTCCGTTGCCTCGTTAAACGGCTACATCAACACAAACTGCATTTTCCTCTTTAACCATGCCAAGTCCAGCACTAGAAGCCGTCAACGTCAGGAAACAATTCCCGGATGGCACCATTGGCCTTCAAAATATTGACTGGGCCGTTCACCCCGGGGAGACCATGGTCCTTATTGGCCAAAGTGGATCCGGTAAATCAACCCTTCTGCGATTATTTAACCGCCTCGATGAGCCCACCACAGGGGAAATACACATTCAGGGCAAGAGGGCCCTCGACCAAGATGCCATCACGCTCCGACGCCACATCGGATATGTCCAACAAGACGGGGGGCTCCTCCCACATTGGACGGTTGAAAGAAACGTCAACCTTGTTCCAACCCTCCTTGGATGGTCCCCTGTTCGGTGCAAGGATCAATTTCAAAGTCTGCTCAACCTCGTTCAACTCGATCCGGATCAATATCGCCATCGTTACCCCTCCGAGTTATCTGGAGGTCAACGACAACGTGTTGCTGTCGCTCGCGCCTTAGCGGGAGACCCCCCAATCATCCTTCTTGATGAACCCTTTGGAGCCTTAGATGCCCTCACTAAGATTGAAATGCAAGAACAGTTTTTAGATCTCAAACACCGGGTGAACAAAACCATGGTCTTGGTTACTCACGATCTCCATGAAGCTTTCAATCTTGGCGATCGAGTCGCCGTGATGAAGGAAGGCCGCATTCTCCAAGTCGGCACCCCCAGGGAATTGATGCAAAATCCAGCCCATGAATATGTGCGGTCCCTCATCGATCACAATCGGACAATCCGAACGCTGGAAGAACCATGATTCGAGATAAATTTTTCTGCGTTCTCATATTGTCCTGGGGCTGCGTTCACTTTCCCATGACGGTGTTATCGACGTTCGCGGCCTCACCTGAACAATCCATTGTCGTCGGATCTAAAAATTTCATGGAAAACCGTTTGTTGGCTGAAATTTTTGCCCAACTGATTGAAGCTCATACATCCGTCTCTGTCAAAAGACGATTGGGATTAGCAGGAACCCAAGTATGTTTTGAAGCCCTAAAAACAGGTGCAATCGATCTCTATCCCGAATATACAGGAACCGGTCTCGTGACCATTCTGGGAAAGGAACCGACAGGAGATGCGAGAAAGACGTTGAACCATGTTCGGACCACCTTTCTCTCTCGCTGGAATCTCTGGTGGGTGAGTCCCTTAGGTTTCGAAAATTCTTATGCCTTGGCCGTCCCCCAAGCCCTTGCTCAGAAACATAACCTTCGAACCATTTCTGATTTAGCCAACGTTTCCTCTTCACTGAAGGCCGGACTCGGCTATGAATTCGTCAATCGAGCGGATGGATTGCCCGGCTTGCAGCAACGATATGGCCTTCAATTCAAAGAAGTCGTGACCATGCAGCAAACCCTTAAGTATCAGGCTACTGAATCTGGAGGCGTTGACGTGCTGGACGTCTATACGACTGATGGACGGCTCGCCGTCTACAACTTTGTGGTTCTGGAAGACGACCTGCGTTTTTTCCCGTCCTATGAGGCCGCCGCCTTGATTCGGGGACAGACACTCGATCGTCTTCCCGAACTCGGCCCTGTCCTGACGCTGCTCACGAACGCATTCGATGCGGAAATAATGCGGAAATTAAACTTACGTATCCAAGAAAGGGGGGAAACCATAGAGGACGTGGCTCAGGATGCGCTTGTCACATTGGGACTAATACGGTCCGCCAAAATCGCTTCCCCGGTCTCGCGCCACCATAACCTAGGGAGCTATCTTTGGGAAAACCGATCAGAATTACTTCTCCGAATCGGCGAACATATGGGCCTTGCAGGTGGGGCGTTGACCCTCGGGATTATTCTGGCTGTTCCTTTGGGACTGCTCATGGAACGAAAACGAACATTGGCGGAACCGACCATCCGATTTGTCGGCATGTTTCAGACCATACCTTCGATTGCGTTATTAGCGTTTATGATCCCCCTCTTTGGTGTTGGTGCCATACCGGCCATCGTGGCTTTATGGATATATTCACTCTATCCCATGGCACGGAATACGTACACGGGCCTCCGTGATGCAGCCCCCTCGGCCGTCGAGGCGGCAAGAGCCCTGGGAATGTCTGACTGGCAGATCCTCTCATGGGTTCGACTGCCTCTGGCGGCACCGGTGATTATGGCCGGAGTTCGAACATCTGCAGTCATTACGGTAGGAACCGCTACCTTAGCGGCCTTTATCGGTGCCGGAGGGCTCGGAGTGCCTATCGTGGCAGGACTTCAGATGGCGGATTCCACGATTATTTTGTCCGGAGCCTTACCCGCAGCCGCACTCGCATTAGTGGTCGACGGCGGGCTCGGTCATATTGAGCGATGGGTCCGCCCAAAGGGAATCGAAATAACACGGTAGTCTTGTTAAGAGGAACCTTCCAATACGCTTAAGTTGGCTCATCACCCCCGAACGGCAAATGGATTTCATCCCATACAAACGTATGATATTCAAATAAAATAAAGCAGGATTGGTGGAGACAACCTGTCGTGGCCAGGGATCTGGTACCCTGAATTTTTCTTTATTCGGTTGCGCGTCATTTCAAACCTCTCTATATTGAAGGCTTAGGCCTGATCACTGGCTGATCAGGCATTTTCTTCCATGCAATTTTTCCCATATTGTTGATCGCCGCAATCGACAGAGAGACTAGTCCTCTTGCCTCTGTGGCCACCCACGACAACCACTCATTATCGATCATCAGATATGACGTTGGTTGATTCTCGAGTGGCCTGCGCGCGACATTGGCCGTTCTCAGAAGGCCGCTAAGTAACCGGAGGAATGATGAACCGGGTAAAAGAAAACAAAAATATCATTATTGATATCCACCTTGACGTTCAGGACCCCAATGCCCTCCATTCGGAAATGCGGGCGGCTCTCACATCCACTCCTCGGTCACTACCGACAAAGTATCTCTATGATGACCGAGGTTCGGAGTTATTCGAACAAATTTGCGAGTTGCCGGAATACTACCAAACGCGCACGGAAAGCAAACTCCTTTCGGTTTACGCGGATCAACTTGTGTCGATGACCGGGGCAGAAGAGCTGGTAGAACTCGGGTCAGGGGCGGCTACCAAAACACGGGTCCTTTTGGATGCGATGGCCAGAGCCAAACAACTCCGCTTTTATGTTCCGTTCGACGTCAGTGAAGGTATCGTGCGACGGGTGGCCCGAGAACTCGTCAAAGAATATGAGGATCTTCAGATCCATGGAGTCGTCGGGGATTTTCTGGCTCATTTGGAGCATATTCCAGAAGGAGGAAGAAGACTCGTCATATTCTTAGGTGGAACGATCGGGAATCTTGGCCGGGAATCTGCGCTATCTTTTCTCTCTTCCATCCAAAAAGAAATGGCTTCCGGTGATTTCTTTTTGCTTGGGGTTCAGTTGGAAACAGATATTCACCGCTTGGAAACGGCTTATAACGATGCTCAAGGGGTCACAGCTCAATTCAACAAAAATATTCTTCATGTCATGCAGAAATTAGTTGGGGCAACGATGAATCCCGAAACCTTTCAACATTTAGCACTCTACAATCAGATCGAACATAGGATCGAAATGTGGCTCCGGTCAGTCAAAGAACAACAAATCGACGTGCCCGGGATCAACCTCAGTTTCACTCTGCAAAAGGGAGAAGACATCCTCACTGAAATCAGCACCAAATATGACCGTCCCCGAACGGAAACCCTTTTAGAACAAAGTGGCTTTCAGATTGTCGAATGGTTCACCGACCCTGAACATTTAATGGGGTTGGCTCTCGCCTGCAAACCGTAATCGTCCCACTTCCAATATGAAGAGACGCGTCTAAGGCATGCATGGTGTTTGGAAGATGGGTTGATATCTGAGACCTCATCAATGTATCAACCCTCGCCCCGCCCCTCTCCCTTCCAGGGAGAGGGAGTTAGAGATTTCAGGTTTATGCAGGAATTAACGATTTGAGATGCCTTGATGATTTATCTGAATTACGCAGCACTTAGTCCTACCAGGCATGAAGCTCAGCTGGAATTTGAGGCAACGATTGCGGAGTTTAAAGGCTTGCTGTACTCCGGGGCGGGCCTGGATTGGTATCAGAAGAAAATCCTGGCTTGTCGGGAAGACGTGGCTGACTTGCTCAATGTTTCTGAACCCTCCTGGATCGCATTTGTGCCAAATGCCTCTCTGGCAAATCATTTGGCTTTGTCATTTATCGATTGGCGGCCTGGGGACACCATTCTCACATCCATTCATGAAAATCCCTCTGTCACAAGGGAAATTGATTGGCTGGTTCATCGCGGTGTGCAGGTCTTGCCGCTCAAACCGACCTCACCCCATGATGTCCTCACTACCATTGAAAGGCAAATATCGACACAGCCAATCAAGGCCATCGTTATGAGCCACGTCTCTCACGTGGACGGTCGCATTTTTCCTGTTTCAGAAATCGGAAGGATAGCACAAGAACGAGGGATCCTTTTTATCGTCGATGGCGCTCAAGCGGTCGGACATATTCCGGCACAACTCGATCAACTGGATTTCGATCTGTATTTCTTCCCAGGTCACAAATGGTGCCGGGGACCGCTTGGGACAGGGACACTGATCGTCCACGAACGCTTCATAACTAAGAATCTTGCATTTGCTCAAGCGGGTCTTGGTTGGAATGGTACTCAGGCAGGACGATTCGAAATCGGGACCCAAAATATCGGCCTTATCTCCGGGATAGCCATGGCAATCAGGCTTTTGAGGGAAGAGGGATTGAGGAATAAAGAACAGGAGGAAATCCGTGAAATGGCCAGAACGGAATTAGAGAGAATCAACCCGATTCGAATTCAACAGTGGGATGGAGACCATTCCCCTGGAATCCTCACTTTTCAATGTCGTGCCCCCAAAGCCCATCAAACAATCATGGACATGTTCCAAAAAAAGGAGAACATTGTGGTGAAACAATTTCTCGACTACCCTGAAGGTGAAACTCCATCGATTAGGCTCTCCTGGGCTGGAAGGGAAGATAGGACGCCTGTGTCACTAGCGGTAAAAGTCATAGAGAAGAGCTTGAAGAACCCCTATCCTTTTTCCTAGACTCTGAACAGGAGATTGTCGATTAACCGAACCTTGCCGATCCGGATAGCACCAAGTAACACGATATTCCCTTTCGCAACCTTGACCGGTTCAAGGGTTCCGGCTTCACAGACGGCAAAATAATCGATGGTGATATTTGAGATGGACGCCATGTTCCTTGAGGACTGCCGTAGAATTTCTCCCGTTGCACGCTGCCCTGCTTTGATAGCCTCCCGCGCCGCCACTAAAGTTTTGAATAGTATCGTCGCATCTTGCCGTTGATTTGGTTCGAGATATTGGTTCCGCGAACTCCAAGCCAATCCATCCCGATCTCGAACGGTTGAACACTTCACGATCTTCACATCCAGGTTCAAGTCCTTGACCAATTGATCAATCACCAAATACTGCTGGTAATCCTTTTGGCCGAAAAAAGCCTTCCCGGGCTGAACGAGGTTGAGCAATTTCGTCACGACCGTAGCCACACCCTGAAGATGGGTAGGCCGATGCGCCCCTTCCCAGCGTTGCATGAGTTGGCCTTGGCTCACCATCGTTTGAAAACGGTTGGGGTATAAATCTTTTTGGGCGGGCATGAAGACCACATCGACATCATGACTTCGACACAAATCCAGATCTCTCTTAAGCGCACGAGGGTACCGGTTGAGATCTTCTTTAGGGCCAAATTGGAGGGGATTGACAAAGATGCTGACCACCAGGATTTGACAGGACCGTCGGGCCCGCTGAATGAGCGCGAGATGCCCCGGATGGAGCGCGCCCATAGTTGGAACAAATCCGATTGTTCCTTTGGTGGATCGTTGTCTACCCCGCCAATTTTGCAATGCGCGGACTGATTGGATGACCTGCATTTAAAAGACTGTTGAAAAACTCAACATCCCAAAGGTTCTGAAGTTTTCGGAACAAACCCCTCAAACCGCAAAAGCCAGGCAGGATGTTCAAAATGGCCCGCTTTCTTTCCCTCCCGACCCGGGCGCGCCGGGACTCGCCCTTCCACCGGCAAGGCCGCGCATTGCCTGGTATGTCCCGAAGGGCGTTTCCCTTGTTTGGCGCACGGAGCGTACACGGGAGTACGTAAGCACGACAAAGGACTGACCCGCCTTCGCAAAATAGCTATGGCGGGCAAGGGAACGCAAGCTGGCTTGTCGGCCGAAGCCTTGGCGAAGGCTGGCGGACTTTTTCAACATCCTGCTAGGAAGGATTTCTAGAAGAGCAGACCGGGTGGTTCCCAAAGCGAGAGCCGGGACGAAGCTCGAGTTTCCGAACTTGACTTTCATCTTCAAGTTGACAGAGCAAATCCTTCACGGTCTGATTGAAAGTGGGATGATTCCATTCCGGGTCCAAGTCGACCATTGGCTCCAGGACAAAGCGGCGGAGATGAAGGCGGGGATGCGGGACTTGCAAATGAGATTCATGAATTATCTGCTGTCCAAAAAAGAGCAGGTCTAAGTCGATGGTTCGGGGGCCTGACCGATCCTCCTCATCACGTCCTAATGCCCGCTCCGTTTCCCGACAAATTTCCCATAGCTTTATTGGTGCCAGTAGAGTTTCGATCTTCACAACTCCGTTATAAAACCACTTGGAGCCGAGAACTCCCTTGGGATCAATTGGCTGAGTTTCATAAAACGGTGACACCGCCACAAACCGGGATTGAGGAAGCAATCCCATGAGCGTAATGGCTCGCTCACAGAATTCTTGCCGATCACCAAGGTTTGATCCGAATGCGATATAGACCGTTTGCCCGCTCATTTATTTTGACCTATTCTCTGGTCACCACCCCACTTTTTTCATTCGTTCAACAGCCTCGGCCAACCGTTCTTTGGATGTTGTGACCGTCATGCGGATATAGCCTTCTCCCGGATCACCAAAACCGTTACCAGGAGTCGTCACGATGCCGGCTTTTTCGATCAGGTGTGCCGTGAAGGATTCAGACGTGAAGCCTCTTGGGACGCCGATCCAGACATAAAAGGCAGCACTCGGAGTATCCAATTCCAGCCCAAGGGCTTTAAGACCTCCCACAAGCACATCTCGTCGTTCTTGATAAATTTTTCGCAGCCCCTCCGTCAGTTGATCATCTGATTCCAAAGCCGTGATCCCGGCTTCCTGGATAGCTTGAAAGACTCCAGAGTCAATGTTGGTCTTGACCTTTCCTAATCCCGCAATAACGTCCTTATTCCCTACGGCGAACCCGATCCGCCATCCCGTCATATTAAACGTCTTCGAAAGGGAATGAAACTCAATCCCCACGTTCATGGCCCCCTCCGCTTCGAGAAAGCTTGCTGGCCTTTTCCCGTCAAAGTAAATCTCGGAGTAGGCGGCATCATGGCAGACAATGATTTGATGTTCACCGGCAAAATCGACCACACGTTTAAAAAAGTCTTTCCCCGCCACCACTGACGTCGGATTATTGGGAGAATTCAAAAACATGAGCTTCGCTCGATGTGCAACATCCTTGGGAATCGCATTTAAATCCGGCAAGAAATTGTTTTCCTTGACTAACGGCATGTGATGGACCGAACCGCCGGCAAAACTCACTCCCACCGGATACACCGGATACCCGGGACTCGGGACCAAGGCGAGGTCTCCGGCATCAATAAATGCCAGCGGGACATGGCCGATGCCTTCTTTTGATCCGATCAGGGTTAGCACTTCTGATGCCGGTTTGAGCGTTATGCCAAATCGCCGATGGTACCAATTAGCCACAGCCGTGCGGAAAGAAAGCATGCCGTCATAGGAAGGGTACTGATGATGATTGGGATTGGTGGCCGCTTCCTTCAGCTTCTCAATAATCGGTGAAGGTGTGGGTAAATCGGGATCACCGACTCCCAAGTTGATGATATCCACGCCTCGCGCAATCGCCTTCTGTTTCATTTCATCGATAGCCGCAAACAGGTACGGCGGTAAGGTTCGAATGCGTTCGGCGTACGTAATCGGGAATCCAGCCATGAATCGTTGCTCCTTTCAGAAATCTTTTAAGGGCTGTTTATAAAGAATGGGTTCGGCAGCGCTCGTCCAACATTCCTATTGGGTCATGCCAAGATCCAACGTTACTGCACGGGACCGGGTCTAATCAAGGAAGGTGCTAAAAAGGCGTGTGGAGTAAGGACGGAAAGACCAAAAACAGGGGCTTACTTAGATAGGGCGATAGATACCGGATGTCCATTTTTCTGATTGACGCATTCCACTAAATGCCAAAATCGGAGTGGGTTGACTTTTTTCTTGCGTTTCACCGAAAGCGTCGTGCCCTCCAAAACCGTATTTAAGGAAAGGTCCGTTCGAAATCCAATGTGCATACAAAAGGGTGATATCCATTTTTCCACCGCGGCAATCATCTTATTACCGTTACTAAAATGATTCAGCATCACAATCAATCCACCCGGTTTACAGACCCGAATCATTTCGCTCACCACCTTACGATAATCCGGAACGGCGGTGACCACATACGCCGCCATCACAATATCAAACGAATCATCCGTGAGTTTCATCTGGCCAGCATCCATTTGCCGTAAGGTGACATGATTCAGCTTATGCTCCTGAACGCGATGACGGGCTTTTTTTAACATGCCATGGGAGAGGTCAATTCCCAGGATTTCACAATGTTTGGGATAAAGCGGCAAAGCCTCTCCTGTTCCTACCCCGACTTCCAAGACACGATCACCCGGTTGGACAGGGAGACCAAGAACGGCCGCCTCTCGTGCTTGCTGAAAAACTTTCCCAAAGGTTTGGTCATAAACCGATGCATAGGTCGTATACACTCGTTCCACTTTCTTAAGGTCCATATTGCCTCCATGGATAGATCCCCATCAGATTACACACATTTCCTAGGATTGAAGAAAGGAGCATCGAATTGAAAAGGATGGGATATTGTGACAGGCGGGATACCCGGGAGCTGGTGCCGTAGTCGGGACGGCCCACCGTGCAAACAAGCGTTTGTAATCTACCTCACTTCTTACACAGTGTCAACAGGAAAACGCGGCTTTGCCCTGTATCCCAATGCATTTCACTCCGAAGTTATGAAGAGGGATTGCCAAGACTCATTTCGGTCTTCTACAATCTTCTTTTCCAATTGTCTGACCTTCCCATTTGTTTCACAAATTTCCGCAAACAAAGGGTTAGACGATTCATTGAAGGAGGGCACTTATGGGTTCCCCACGATCAAACCGGCAGTATTACCTTCTGGTGATCACTATTTTGGTGGCCTACAACTGGTTGGGCCCTCAGCCCGAGGCTTTTGGAATTGATGTCGATATCACAATGGAGGAAGCCAATAATGCGTTATCCAGTGGACGAGAGTCTATGGAGAAAGCGGAACAGGTTAAGGACGTCGCCCTTATCATGAAAGCTGCTGAGCAAGCAATACGGGTTGGAGTAGACCCCGAAAAAGACCCTTGTGGACCCCATGCTATTCTCCGAACACGTCGATACTGGCTTGAGTATTTCGGTCGTCGAGAAGCCGCAGAATCAAAACGACAAAAGCGTTCTATCCGAATGCCTGAGGGCAAAATTCAAGAAATTCTCAATATGCCATATCTGGAAGTGGAGATCCGATTATGTGGTGATGAGGAATTTTTTGCCGAAGGAGCAGATGTGGCATTACAACAGGGATCTGCAATGGTCCGCCCGGTTGATGTCGGGCCGGCGGAACGCGGCCGAAAGAATCCTGGTTCTCCTGAAAGTTATCGTTCTCGTTTCACGGCTCGCTTTGCCTATGCCGATTTTGATCCCCAAGCTAAAAGCACCTTGGCGGTGTTCTTCCCCGATGGCAAACTGATTAACATTGAGGCCGATTTTTCGAAAATTCGATAGTGGGAAGGAAAAAGGAGAGGGAATCTTCTCTTTAACACTTGAAACCTGAAACTCGAAACTTTTTTTATTCCTTTTTTATTCCTTTTCTATCGTTTTCCATTCGGTACTTTCTCTTTCCGCCATCTTAAGAGTGTAGAGATGATGGTAGAGGCCTTTCTTCCCAAGCAGTTGCTGATGCGGACCTTCCTCGATGATTCTTCCCTTTTGTAACACCAGAATTCGATCGGCCATTTGAACCGTGGTTAACCGATGGGCAATGATCAACGTCGTTCGTCCCTCCATTAATCGATCCAATGCGGACTGCACTAGCCGTTCTGATTGGCTATCAAGTGCCGAAGTGGCTTCATCCATGATTAAAATTCTTGGGTTTTTCAAGAATGCCCGTGCAATGGCAATGCGTTGGCGCTGTCCACCCGAAAGATTGACGCCTTTTTCGCCCACCATCGTGTGATAGCCATCCGGCAGGGTTTGGATAAACTCATGGGCGTTGGCACCTTCACTCGCTATCAACACTTCATCCTCACTGGCTCCCGCACGGCCGTACCGGATATTCTCCATGATGGTATCACCAAATAAAATCGTTTCTTGAGGAACCAAGCCAATTTGCGAGTAGTACGTTTCAAGATGCAGCGATCGCAAATCCTGTCCATCAATATAAATGGCGCCATCCGTGGGATCGTAAAATCTATGCAGCAGATTGATTATCGTCGTTTTGCCGGATCCAGTTGGACCGACAAGCGCCATTCGTTCTCCCGGTTGAACGGTAAAGGATACTGATGAGAGCACTTGATGCCGTGGATCATAGGCGAATCCCACTCGATCAAACTGAATAGCCCCCTCAATATGGCTCAAGATCAGGGCATTGGGCACATCGCGAATCTCCGATTGTGAATCTAACAATTCAAACACCCGGGTCATGGCCCCCTGGGTTTCCTTGATTTGCGCAAAGAGACGCGCTGCCGAACCAAAGGGACCGATGAGGATCCCCGCAAACAGGACAAAGGCGAATAGATCGCCGGGAGACATGGTCCCTTCAATCACTTGCTTCCCGCCGTACCAGAGGACCGCAATCGCCATCGAAAAGGTGAGCAAGGTGATTGTAGGAATAAATACCGCCAAGATCGCTGCCCGATGAATCGTCGTAGACATCAAAGATTCGACAGAAACCTTGAAACGGCCCTCTTCACGCCCTGTTTGCACAAAGGACTTGACCACGCGAATGCCAGAGATGACCTCTTCAATCAGAGTCGTGAGCACGGCCGTCCGGTCCTGAATTAACGTGGACAGTGACTTGAGGCGTTTCCCAAAGAGACGAGCCACAATGGCTAACAGCGGCAACAGGAGAAGAATCAACAGACATAATTTCCAATTCATGACTAACAAAAACCCAATTCCACCTATGATCGTCACCAGATGTTTGGCAGAATCAATCGGCATTTCCGTGAAGGTGTGTTGGATGACCCCCACATCGTTCATCAACCGGGAGACGAGTTCCCCTGTTCGCCGTTTAGCAAAAAAATTCAACGAGAGTTGTTGAAGGTGGCTAAAGAGGCTGACTCGAAAGTCGGCCATAATCCGCTGCGAGACTCGTGCGGAGACATAACTATGTCCCATTGAAAGGAGACTTTGCGTCACCATAAGTCCCAAGAATAACCACATCGCCTGGGTGAGTTGTGCGAGATCCTCTTTAACCGTAATCAGATCCCACAGGGTGCCGGCGAATCGGATCAAGATCAAATTCAAAGCCGCGACGCTCATGATAAGCATGGCAGAACCTACCATTGGCGGGAGATGGGGTCGCAGGAAAGGGAAAAACCTGGAAAAACTGACCATAGGGGAATTTAAAAAGTGAAGACCGTGTCGGGTTCCGGGTTTCGCGTGTCAGGGATTATAAGACATTGGGGTTTCTCTCAATACATGAAACGAGCAGCTCTTTAATGGCGCCCTTTTTTACACTGATTAGGATTCAGAAGAAAACAGAGAGAAGGCCCTGGGAGTAGGAGTCAATGAGGTTGTTCGTGTAATTGGCCACAGACTCGATCATTGGGGAACCAAGATGGTTCCCAATAACGAGTATCGAAGGAAGAACGCACCCGAAATCGTGTTTTCCCCTCAGTCATCGGAACACCTGTTTATATCAGGCTCGGCCTTAGTTTCGGCGACGCGCAAATTTCATACGGCGACGGAGCTTTTTGTGCTTATGCTTTCGCATTTTCTTTCTCCGTTTTTTCACAACACTCGACATTAATGATTCCTTTAGGTGCTCAGCAGAACAATAAATAGCCTCAATAGGTGAGGTTACCTAGCATAGGGTTGTCAAAAGTGTCAAGAAACCTCGCATGACTATGGCCCACATCCTACCCAACCATTGGGGAAAACCCGTTGAGTTGCTTGACCTTTTCGCTTCACGCCTCGGTATAATGGCCCATGGACCCACGCAATCATCGCTATCTATGGGTTTGTGTGGCGATTTGCGTATGCGCGGCGACAATCCTTCCCAGTTGTAAAAAGAAAGGTCCCCGCTACCCGGAAGATCACGCGCGCTTTGAACGAATTGCTGAAGCGGTCGACATCTTACACCAAGCCTATATTTCCCACGATATTGAAACCACCCGTGAACTTCTGCTTCCCCTCGAAACACTTGAAGCCTGGGAGCAGGGAATCCAGAGAGATTTCCAAACCTATTCCGACATCTCCCTAGACCTTTTAATTGAACGCATTCTCATTAAAGGAGACTTGATTTCCGTCTTTATCTCATGGCAAGGCGAATGGAAACGAACCCCTGAGGAAAAGGGCTTGAGGGCGAGAGGACATGGGATCCTGCATTGGAGCGGGACTCATGTGATTCTCCTCAGTGCCGTCGAGGGCGATTTACCCTTTGGGATGGCCGATCGTCAGGCCATATCCTAGCAGGATGTTGAAAAAGGTCGCCAGCTGCGTTCTCGGCCCTTTGACGGGCTCACGTACTCTCGTGTACGCTCCGCGCGCCAAATCGCCTGCGGCCTTACCCGTGGAAAGGCGAGTCTTGGCGCGCCGGGGTTGGGAGGGTAAAAAGGGAGCCTTTTTGAACATCCTGCTTGGCTGATGGTGTTGAAATTGTCGACAGAATAGATCCACCATGAATCGACCTCATTTCACAAATTTTTCCTCTGTGCTGGAGACGGACTTCATCGTACTGGGAAGTGGGGTGGCCGGACTGCGGGCCGCTTTAGAACTTTGCCACCACGGCCGTGTCCTGGTCGTGGCCAAAGGGGGGCCTCAGGAGAGTAGCTCCCTCTATGCACAAGGTGGGGTGGCCGTGGCTCTCAGCGAAGAAGATCATGCGGACTTGCATTTTGCCGATACCGTCAAAGCCGGAGATCAGCTTTGTCGAAAGGCGGCTACCAAAACATTAGTGGAAGAAGGGCCAGATCGAATTGAAGAATTGATCGATTGGGGAGCACAATTCGACAAAATTAATGGAAAATTGGCCTTTGCCAAAGAGGGGGCTCACAGCCGCCATCGGGTATTACGTGCCGGCGGGGATGCCACTGGCATTGAAATGGTTCGCGTCTTGACGGCGTGCGCCCGCCAACAACCCAATATTCGATGGATGGGGGGGCACTTTAGCCTGGATCTTTTCATGAGAGACAACCGGTGTTGTGGGGCCATCGTCTTAAACGAAGCAACCGGAGAATTGAGACTCATCGTGGCCTCAGCCGTCCTATTAGCCACAGGCGGAGCCGGACAGGTGTATGCGCGAACCACGAATCCTGCGAGCGCTACCGGTGATGGAATGGCGATGGCCCTGCGAGCAGGGGCAACCCTGGAAGATATGGAATTCGTACAGTTCCACCCTACAGCCTTGTATTTGCCTTCCACTCCCCCGTTTCTTCTATCGGAGACCATGCGGGGGGAAGGCGGCCTGCTTCGAAATATCGAAGGGGATCTTTTCATGAAGCGATACCATGAAGCTGGAGAACTCGCTTCCCGCGATGTGGTTGCCCGCGCAATCTGGTCAGAGATGCTCAGCACTAAATCACGTCACGTCTATTTGGATGTCACCCATTTAGGGGCCTCATTTATCAAAAAACGCTTTCCAAATATTTACGCTACCTGCCTCCGGTATGATATTGACATCACCGAGGAATGGATTCCGACCTCACCCAGCGCTCATTATTTTATGGGTGGAGTCAAAACAGACCTCGGAGGCCGAACGACTGTGCCCGGATTAGTTGCCGCAGGTGAAGTCGCCTGCAGTGGAGTTCACGGGGCCAATCGCCTGGCAAGTAATTCACTGCTCGAAGGATTGGTCTTTGGTTTCCGCGCCGCACAATCGGCCGTCTCGTTTGCTTCAAGACATGGTTCATCCACTCCCTCAGAACCGATAGCTCAAGAATACCGTCTGTCCACCCGCAAATCGTTGCAAGATACTGAAAAACTTCGTAACTCCCTTCGCCGTTTAATGTGGGCAAAAGTAGGGCTTGTCCGAACCGGTGACGCCCTTGAACGGGCTATTAGTCAGCTTTCCCGATGGGAAGCCATGTACAGACATGCCCGCCTCACTCGATCCGACCTGGAGGTCAGAAATTTGATTCAGGTTGGCCGATGCATTGCGGAAGCCGCCTTTTGGAGGAAAAACAGTTTAGGCGCTCATTACCGATCCGACTTTCCCAATCGAATAGGCCCCAAATGGAAAGCTCACAGTCATTCCCTGCTTTCATGTGGAACAGAGCCATCCTCCGCTCCATCAATTCAAGCAGGGTAAAAAAATCTCAGATCTCAAATTTCAAATCTCAAACACCCGAGTGGTTTTAAGATTTTTCCTCAGATAGCGGGGGTCAAAAAACGTTCAATATTTTCTTGGAAAAGTTGGGACAGCTTAGCCGTAAAAGGGCCTGGACATCCGGTACCGATACGTTTTTTCCCGATTCGGCTGACCGCCATGATTTCCATCCCTGTATTAGTGATAAAACATTCATCCGCTTCTAATAATTCCCGAGCCTCGTAACGCCCCTCTTCAAAACTCAACCCCTGCTCCTCGCCCAGCATGATGACTACCTCTCTGGTCACCCCCTCTAATATTCCGCAATCGACCGATGGGGTTTTGATTTCTCCATCTTTCACAAAAAAAACGTTACTGGTCGGACATTCGGAAACCTTCCCCTCTATGTTCAGCATGAGGGCATCGTCCCCACCCATTCGCAGGGCCTCTTGCTTGGCCAAAATATTATTCAGAAAACTCAGGGACTTAATACGGGGGGACTGAGCGGAGATGGGATTACGGCGGACCTCAACGATCTCGAGTCGAACCCCTTCTTTTCTCAAAGAAGCCGGATAGGGTCGAAACGGTTTAGCCATAATCACCAGGGTTGGTCGCGGACAAAGTGAGGGATCCAATCCGAAATCCCCCTTACCCCGGGAAATCGTGATGCGAACCGCTGCCTCGGTCAGCTCGTTTCGACATAAGGTTTCCTTCAACAGAGCCGACCATGGTTTTTCCTGTATCGGAAGATCCAATCCAATCAACTCACAGGACTGACGAAGACGAATGAGGTGGCGTTCCAAAAGAAAAAATTGTCCATGATAGGCACGAAGGGTTTCATACACCCCGTCTCCATAAAGGAACCCATGGTCAAAAACGGATATTTTCGCTTGATCCTCAGGAACAAATGTATCGTTAAGAAAAATCCACATATCGTGTGGTTAAGATGGGAGAGTTACTGAACGGCTTGAAAAAAAGCCTTCGCCTTGTGCACGGTCTCTTCGTATTCAAGGTGAGGATCGGAGTCCGCCACAATACCAGCGCCCACCTGAAGATATCCTCGCCCCCTCGTCAGGAGGAGAGTCCGAATGACGATGTTCATATCCATCTCTCCCGACCAGCTGAAATAGCCAATCGAACCCGTATACAACCCCCTCCGAACTGGCTCCAGAGCCTCAATCAGTTCCATACAATGAAATTTAGGAACGCCGGTGATGGTCCCACCGGGAAACATTGCAGGAATCAAATCGCAGGCTGAGAGACCATCGGTTAGGAGTCCTGACACCTTCGATACCAGATGGGCAACATGAGAATAACGTTCAACGGTCATGAATTCTTCGACATTGACTGACCCGTAGCATGAGACTCGCCCGAGATCATTACGAGTCAGATCAAGCAACATCAGGTGTTCCGCTTTTTCCTTCCCGCTCGCCAGGAGGCTTTCCACGAAACGTCGATCTTCGGCCACGTTGGTCCCCCGCGGTCGTGTGCCTGCGATCGGTCGACTATCAGCTCGTTCACCTTGGAGCCGGATTAATCGTTCGGGAGAGTTACATACCACCGTCCAATCGTCAAGAATTAAAAAAGCGGAAAAGGGTGAAGGGTTGATCTGGCGAATTTGCTGATAGCAATAGGGTCCCTGGATTGCCGGTTCATCAAAAGTTCCTTTTGGCCATTCCACCGTAAATCGATGAGAAAGATTCGCTTGATAGATATCCCCCGCGGCGATGAAATCCTGGCACTCCCGGACTCGCCCGACATATTCAGATCGCGACTGTTGTCCGTAGATAGATGCCCGACGGAAATGAGACAATTCATCGATCTTCGAACGATTCGGCATGTCTAAGTTCGCCCGAAGTTCAGCCAAACGGTCCTGTCCCTCGCGATAGAGACGATCGCGAGATTGGCTTTCCACACGCTGAGGGTGTGGAGCGAACATGAGGTGGAGCATTTGGGTTTCATGGTCAATAGCCGCAAGCACCTCAACAAATAAAAAACACAAATCCGGCATTTGCAAATCATCCGCAGCTTGTTGAGGGAGGGTTTCCAACTGCCGTACAAAATCATAACTAAAGAATCCCACTGCTCCCCCAAGGAATGGCGGAAGGTTGGGTTCACGTGGGATTCTTTTTTGAGGAAGCATATCCCTCAAGGCCTTAAATGGGTCACCTGATAGGTGAATCGTTTGCTCAGAGGTACGAATGGTATAGTTGGCCCCCTTAGATGACAAAATGAGAAAGGGATCACTCCCTATAAATGAATACCGTGAAACCTCGGCATTTCCCTTGCCGCTTTCTAATAAAAACGAATGCTTCGAGAAGCCGGTTAACCGAGCATAGACCTCAAATGGATCATCAACAGGCAGTGGAAGAGATTGGATAAGAGGGCCTGGGTGACGAGATCGCAGAAACGGCTCGGAAGAGCTACGTGGCGTGGAAAAGTTCAATATTTTTGATCCAAATTTTAAGGCAATGGAACAACATGATTTAATTCTTGGAATTTGAGATTTGCGATATGAGATTCGTGTTATTCCTATCATAGCGGTTCGCATGAAGGCAGGAATACCCCTCAATTCAAACATCTTCACCTCTTTAACTGACAGGTCCCATTTGCTTGACAAGAATCGGACGTTTTTGTTTGAATGAAGTCCCTTCCATTCCCTCTGCTCGCAGGCGCTGATGGCACCTTCTCAAGATCCACTTTTTGCGGGGCTGGGACAGGCGATCAGAGTGAGTACTGACCTACTGGCAGCTCTCATTGTCGGTGGGTTCCTTGGCTGGCTAATTGACACGTATGTGTTGGGTTCTGCCCCATGGGCCATGGTTATCGGACTGTTCTTAGGGTTGGGAGCGGGAATACGGAACGCCTATCGGACGGCACAGCGTTGGAAGACGTAACCTTATAAGGAGCATTCTTGGACAATCCGTTACATCCCTTTGAGCTACATCCGATCGTACCTCTTTCCCTGTTCGGTCTCGACATTTCCATCAATAAGGCCGTAGTGGTCATGTGGCTGGTTGTGGCACTTGTCTTAATGCTTTTTATACGCGCACGTTCGTCGGGCTCATTGATTCCGACCAAGCTCCAAAGCCTGGCGGAAATGTTGGTGGATTTTATTCGCGGGATTATTGAAGATACGATGGGGAAAAAAGGAAGGCGCTATTTTCCTCTAATAAGCGCTCTATTTTTGTTTATTTTATTTTGCAATTTACTGGGGCTCATTCCCGGATCCTACACGGTGACGAGTCAATTGGTCGTGACGGGGTTATTTGCCGTATCGGTGTATGTGCTGAGTATCGTTGTCGGATTTTCTATTCACGGAGCAAAGTTTCTCGGCATCCTTATTCCTCCGGGGACTCCCGGGTGGCTGATTCCACTCATGATTCCGATCGAGTTGATCAGTCACCTAGCCAGGCCGGTTTCATTGAGCGTACGCTTGTTTGCCAATATGACCGCCGGCCATACAATTTTAGGAGTCCTTTTCGGACTTGCCATCACCGGGGGGGTGCTGATTGGGTGGCTTCCCTTTGCTTTTACGGTTGCCCTTTATGCATTGGAACTCGGTATTGCGTTTATTCAGGCTTACATCTTCACAATCCTGACTTGCGTCTATATGGGAGATGCCATCCATCCCCATTAATTGAAGAACGCGTTTCATTTTACTATTAACACCCTTTTAAGGAGGGAGGAAAAGAATACGATGGAATCTGCAGCCGCCGCATTATTAGGAATGGGTCTCGCAGCCGCCGGTTTTGCCGGTGCCGGTGTTGGAATCGGCTACATTTTCGGCAAAATGATTGAAGCCGTCGCACGGCAACCTGAGGCGGAAGGCCGGGTGGGGAAGTACATGTGGATCGGTTTCGCCTTGGTTGAAGCCATTGCCCTGTACGGCCTGGTCATTGCGTTTATTATTATGGGCAAGGGTTAAAAAAGGTCGTCGAATCATGCCACAATTTGACACCCACTTTTTCTCATCTCTGATCTTCTGGGAGATCGTGTCTTTTGGGATTCTCCTATGGGTCCTATACAAATTTGCCTTGCCACCAATTCTGGAAGGGCTAGAAACACGAGAGCGAAAAATCAGGGAAAGCATTGAGCAGGCCGAACAAAACAGAGCCTCCGCGGAACAACGTCTTCAAGAGTATGAGAAGAAATTACAAGGGGTCGCCCAAGAGGCTGAAGGCATCCTGAACGAAGCACGACAAAAGGCTCAGCGCTTGTTTGATGAAAATGAACAACGTATCCGTGCAGAAACCGAACGCATCAGGGAAGAGACCACACAGGACATTGACCGTGAACGGCGGAGAGCCTTGCAAGAGGTTCGGGGCCAGACAGCAGACCTTGCCCTCCTCATTGCTGAAAAAGTCCTCAGCCGGAGTTTAGCGGATGAGGATCATACCCGACTGGCTAAAGAGGCGCTAGACGCGGTTTCCGCGCAACAACAAAACGGGGGATCGAAGACTTAAGAAAGTTTCAGGTTCCACGTTTCAGGTTTCAAAATTATGAGAAGTCAAAGGGTGGAAAAACCAAAGAGGTCTGAAAGTCACATCGTCAAATAGATTCGGTCCTCTGACAATCGGGGGGTTGAAATATCTTATGACCCCTTCGATCCCCGGGACATTTCGACACTTAGACCACCGAAACTTACTTTACTTTTCAGATGACCGACCAGGAATTCGAGTTTCATAGCTGAAATTGGCACTTCCTGAACGGTAACCCTCCAAATCCACTGTCACAAAACGGAAACCCAATTTTTTTAAGCCGTCCGTGATTCGGCGACGTCGCTGTTCGTCAGAAAAGCCCTCCATCTCTGATTTCTCGACCTCAATTCGAGCGATTCCCTCATGATCACGGACACGGACCTGTGAAAAGCCTTCCTGACACAGGAAGGCTTCGGCTTGTTCCACCCGTGACAACGCA
>CAZGFD010000014.1:0-57154 GCA_964525045.1 uncultured Nitrospiraceae bacterium
GCTCTGCTCGTTCAATCATCCTTGCATATTCGGGAGCGTCCATACATGACAATACAAGGGGAAAGAAAAGGAACCTTTTTCAGTTAAAGGTCCTTTAACAGAGATGGAAAATCTCTTGCGCCATGAATTATTCGATAAACCAAGACGGCTTTCCCTCCCACCTTATAAAAAATTAGATAGTTTTCTACTACGAGAACACGATATCCCATTCCCCCTAATGACTGATCATTGGGGATTTTGCCAAGCCAGGGATATGCGCCAAGGGAGAGAAGTTCTTTTTCGATTTGGTCGGCAAGGGTGAGGGCAGCCGTTGCATTTTCAGCTGCGACATAGGTGAGGAGTTCTTCCAAATCCTTTTCGGCGAGGGAAAGGAGTCTGACGGGATACTTATTTAAACTCACTAATCCGTTTCCTTAGATCTTTCATCACCTTGCTCAATGAACGGCCGCGATCGCCTCCTGCTCGTTGCGTTTCTGCTGCCGCGAGCTTCCCGTACAATTGGAGCTTTTGTTCAAGCTCTCCATATTGAACCAACGACATTAGCACCATATCACCCTCGCCATTTTTGGTGATAAAAACAGGCTGGCGGGTTTTGTGGACCAGCTTAGAGAGTTCGTTGGCTTTGTTTCTGAGATCTGAGATTGGTTTGATGATGGGCATACCATCCCCCTCCGGTCTAATGCTAGCAGAATTTTGATAAAATATTGATAACTTATATTTAACCTAGCAGGTCTGGTTGGCAAAGACAAGAAGCAATTTTGCAAATGAATTACTCCTTCGTCCTACATTGGCCCCACATCTCAGTTTTGGAGGGCATAAAAAATTCAAAGGCTATATTTGGGCGATAAGAGAAGTACCAAAAGGGCTTCGGGATGTAAATCAGGCGCATCGGCGGACTCAATCTGGAGGGAAATCCAGGCAGGAGAAGTGATGGTCCGGAGTTGGGCGTTCAAGAGCCAGGTATATTCGGGAAAGTGTAATACTGGGCGGCAGCGGCATCTTTCCTATTTCCGTTGCCAAAGTCCTTGTGTAAAATTCCCAACAAGTGAGTGTGCTTTAGGAAGCGGGTCATGCCATGAGAGATGATCGTTGGGGTTTTAAACGGGGGACGCTTTGGAAATTATTACAAGAGCGATCAGCAAGAGCCAAAAAACTTGGAGCCCTTCATGCCATCCAGACGACATCAGAGTTCGTTCAGCAAAACAATCTGCAATTTCTTGTTCGAATTGTGTCTAATTTGGCCAAAAAGAATCAGGAAAAAATTGAAAAAGGATTACGGGATGCCAGAGCCATCGACCCTTTTCTTCCGTATGACGAAAATCTCTGGGTCACGGATATTTCTCCGACTCATTTGTGTTTGCTTAATAAATTTAATGTGATCGATAATCACATACTTCTTGTTACCCGCACCTTTGAGGATCAGGAATCTCTTTTAACTTGGGAAGATTTCGAAGCGTTGTGGACCTGCATGGCTGAGTTTGACGGATTGGCCTTCTACAATGCCGGATCGAAAGCCGGGGCAAGCCAACAGCATAAACATTTGCAAATCGTTCCGTTGCCGTTAGCTCCCAATGGTATCAAGGTTCCTATTGAACCGGCTCTTATGACAATCAAGGATCAGAAGGGAATAGGAATAAGTTCGAGGTTACCTTTTGTGCATGCGATCTCGGCCGTTCGACCACAATGGCGTGCTGACCCGCAGCAGGGCGCGGAAGAAACATTACAAAGTTATCATTCCATGCTTAAGGCGGTGGGGCTCCTGAAAGATGAGACAAAAAAACCGCTTGGAGCTTACAATTTGCTCATTACTCGCGATTGGATGTTTTTGATCCCACGATCCAAAGAATGTTTCGACTCGATTTCGATCAATGCACTAGGATTTGCGGGTGCTCTGCTGGTGAGAGATGAAGAGGAAATGCAAAAAGTGAAACAGGTGGGGCCGCTCAATATCCTTCAGGAGGTCGCTGTATATCCGATTCGTAGTTGCACCATCTAATGGTGTGCTCTTCAGGGGAACCCCGGGGGGGAACTCCCCGGTGAAAAGAGGAAAGGGGCTAAAACTCCGGATGGCCCTTTCCTCCCTGAATTGGGGAAACCAGCTCATGGAATCGGGGCCGAACGCCGCATGAGAAGCAAAGCTTTAAAAATTGAAGCTTTTTTTCACAAAGGAAGTCGGTACCCCCAGGCCAAACTTAGGCCGCTGTGCGCTTTCGCTCCTGTGTTGTCGCGGTATCGAGGGTTTTCTTTGCCCCTGGTGTTCGATTCTCTTCAGCCCCCAACACCCACATCACCGTCCAGGCAATCAAAGAACTGATACCTACCACGATGCCCATAGAGACGACCAACAAGAGTAACCCACTCAACCACTCCGCCATATTGGGATCTGAAAACATATGCTCACCTCCTTGGTGAGTGTTGATCTGCAAAACACACCTTAAAATACCTTGGTCGGCCGCGTAACGCTCAGATACCCTTGAAGAATATCTCGTCTTGCAACAATACCCACCAATTTTCCCTTGTCGTCGACAACCGGCAGTCTGATGAGATGCTTCTCTTCTAACAATTTAATAATGTCCATAGCGGATATTTCGGGAGATACCGTCATCGGATTGGGTGTCATAATTTCTCCCGCGGTGACTTCCGATAACGATTTGTCCTCCATAAGGACCTTGAGTAAATCAAATTCCGATACGATACCAAGGAGTCTGTGGTCCCCATCGACAACCGGCAAGCTTCCAAAGCCATGTTCGGTCAACACTTGGGCTATGGATTCTCCATTGTTCTCTAAGTAAGAAAAAAACGCATTGTCCTGCATAAACTGTTCGGCTTTGAGAGTTTTAAAATCCCGGGTACCGACTATAAAATCTACGCGTCTCATAAGTTAACCCTCCTCTTGGCCTCCTCAACAACCAGAATCCTCTTTTCCGAGACCCACGACCAACTATCCCTCACTTCGCCGTAGGTCTCACCGTAGGAAAAGAAGCTGGTTAAAATAAAAAAAGCCCTCCAGGTACACACGTACCCCAAGGGCTTTACGGTCACTTCCTTTGACGAGGAGTATGAGAAATCTCGTTACCCCACCATCGCCTCCGAATTATTAGATCATACTAATAGCTTGCTCCTTTCTGATGAAAAAGTAAAGGGTTTTGTTCGTTTGGGCTGCCTCCTAGGGGTTCTTAATCCAATACTGTTGATATTCACGGAGGTAAGTGAGTGTGGACAAATCGGGGAGTCGATCCAGAAAAACCTTTCCATGGAGATGATCCAGTTCATGCTGGATGACCCGGGCATAGAATCCTTCGGCATTGAATTCAACGGGGTTGCCATGGCGATCAAGACCCTGAATCTGCAACGAAGTCCATCGGGGAACCCTTCCTCGTAAATCCGGAACACTGAGACACCCTTCCCAATCCTCTTCCATTTCATCTGAATGCGAAACAATCGTCGGGTTCAGGAGTATCGTTAAAGGAATTTCTGGATAGCCAGGGTATCGGGGGTTTTGGGGATCGACCTCAATCGCAACAACTTGTTGAGGCATGTGAACCTGGGGAGCCGCGATGCCGACACCGTCAGCATCCCGCATCGTTTCCACAAGATTGTCCAGAAACGTTTGGAAATCCGGAGAAGTCCATTCCTGCGAACTCAAAAATTTTCCATCGGTTCTAATGGCTGGATGTCCAAGACGAGCAATTTTCAAAAGAGCCATAACAAAAACCCCTAATCCTGTATGTTTTCATTTTTATTATCGAAACCCGAAACCCGAAACTTTTTGAACCCCATCGGTTCAACCTCCTCCTATCCATTCAACTCAATAATTTCGTGGACCAGTCTTGTGTCATGGATGTGCAAACGAGCCAAAGCGATGGGCAGGTGAAACCGCCGGGGACCGGCACTCCCGGGATTCAGAAAGAGCACGCCTTTCCGATATTCTGCCAGGGGGCGGTGGGAATGGCCAAAAATAACAGCAGAAAACTGGGCTGCGCCAGGATCAAGGTCCAGGTGTTCGAGTTCGTGCAGCACATACAAACAGTGAGAGCCAATCTCTACCACTTCCGTTTGGGGTAATTCTTTTGCCCATGGCTCCTTATCAATGTTCCCTCGTACAGCGTAAACTGGCGCAATGGTTCGAAGGGTATCGAGAACTTCGGGCTTCCCGATATCTCCGGCGTGAATGATGAAATCGGAGCCTTGTAAGAATTCGAGAGCTTCGGCCCGTACTAACCCGTGTGTATCTGAAATGACCCCGACGGTGAAATTGTGTGTCATCGCCTAAGAAGTGGATCCAACCCTACAGTTCAATGTTCACAGTTGTTAATTCATTTTTTAGCTTTTTGGTTGCCTAGGTTAAACATTAGCGGCTCTTCCAGGATACGGGATGAGAAGAGGTTTTGCCAATTTACCGAGGTCAAAATTTTTAATTTATCCGGTGGCATTCTCGTTCCCCACTGGTTTCTTTTCGAATCATGGGGTAAGATCGCCTCAGCCATTTTGTTTTACTTGCTTTTTAAGACCCACGCTTCCTGATGTACACGCCCTTTGCCAGTCCGTATCTAGTTCCATTTGATGGAACCTTTCGAGTACGAAAAAGTGGCGCTCACCCCCCAAAGGCCATTCCAACAAAAAAAGAATGTACCGACCGTCTGGTTATGCTTGGCGGTGAATTGGATGAGCTTCAACGGAAATTGTATGCCTATGACCGCTATGCCGTCCTCCTGATTTTTCAAGCGATGGACGCAGGGGGAAAAGACAGCACCATTCGGGCCGTGATGAGCCGGGTCAATCCGGCAGGTTGCCAAGTCTTTTCCTTCAAACAGCCCTCCTCACTTTCTCTTGATCATGATTATTTGTGGCGTACCACACGATGCTTGCCCGAACGAGGGCGAATTGGGATATTTAACCGCAGTTATTACGAAGAAGTATTGGTCGTGCGTGTTCATCCGGAATTATTACAGAAGCAGAAACTCCCTCAACCAATCAATCTGAGGCAGATCTGGACTCGACGATATTCGTCTATTCGTAATCATGAGAAACATCTCGCAGAAAATGGAACGATTATTCTAAAATTTTGGCTGAATGTGTCAAAGGAGGAACAGAAAAGACGATTTCTCTCTCGTCTGTCTGAACCACAAAAATATTGGAAGTTCTCGGCTGCTGATCTGATCGAGCGGAAGTTATGGGGAAAATATATGAAAGCCTATGAAGCGGCCCTTAAAGCCACCTCACGGCCTTGGGCTCCATGGTATGCGATCCCTGCAGATGACAAGCCCTACATGCGAATGCTGGTTGCCGAGATTATTGTCAACACGTTACGTAGTCTCAGTCTTCGCTATCCATCGGTCACCAAAAAGCAGAAAGCCAAATTTTCCAAGTTGCAGAAAAAACTGGAAAAAGGGAACTTATAAGGATTGAGAAGATTGTGAAAATGACAAATCAAATGAACGCAATATTGGTCGCGAGTGCGACCGTACAGCAAAGCGGGGCCGACGCGCAGAGTTTATTGCGAAAGGGTCAGAATGATAACGGCGATCCTTTCGAAATGGGACCGAATTAGAGATCGTGCGCAAATGAAAACCTTTTTTCGAATATGGTCTTTCCTCACTTTATTATTTATACCTGCCGCCAATGTCCTCGCTGAAGCAACGGACCCTTTTCTTCAAGCCTTACGCCAGATTGATTCAAATCAAATGCTGGCCGATATCACCGAATTAAGTAGCGCTCGCTACGAAGGGCGACAAGCTGCGACGTTGGGCGGACGACGATCTGCAGATTTCGTGGCGGAGCGAATGGAAGAGCTCGGGTTATTACCGGCTGGTTCAGAAAAACAAGGAGGTGCGATCACTTCCTGGTTCCAACAGGAACCGATTCGAGCTCCCCTGTTGCTCAACTCCGCTCATTTAGGATTTTCAATTCTTCAAGGAAGACAGCGAAGTCAGGACCATTTCCCTGAACTTGGAAAAGATTTCTTACCCATTCTTGACTCCCCGGCTGTGAACATCACCGTCCCGGTGGTGTTTGTCGGGTATGGGATTGATGATCCCGCTCGGGGAGTGACTGACTATGATGAAATAAATGTTCGAAACCGCATCGTGATGTTTCTCAGGGGAAAGCCCCCCGATTATCCCAAATTCCTCACGCACGCGGAGAAAGAGAAGACGGCTCGCGAAAAAGGAGCCGTTGGATTTATCACACTGACCGGGCCGATACTGAATCGGTATGATGCGAGACGAGGGATGGGCCAGGCCCCTTTGGCTATGTATTCCGCGAATATCGACGAACGGCCCCTTCCGGGCTGTTGGATCAGTAGCCAATTAGGTGAACGGCTGTTTGAGTCGCAAGAGCTATCCCTTCGTGAAGTTCAACGACGACTCAATGAAGGAAAGGATTTCCACCCGATAGCTTTGGAAATTCTGGCACATCTTCAATGGGAAAATCGGATCCAACCGGGAAGACTGATAAATGTACTCGGATTCGTTCCCGGGAATGATCCTGCTTTGAGGGATGAAACCGTGATTATTGGTGCTCATCGCGATCATTTTGGCCGGCAAGCAGGTTTGTTATTCGCGGGTGCCGATGACAATGCATCGGGGACCGCGCTCCTTTTGGAAGTGGCAAGACTCTTTACCACCCATGAAAAACCGAAACGGTCAATCCTGTTTGTGTCCTTCAGTGGGGAGGAACGGGATTTGTTAGGATCCAAGCTCTACGTTCGCAATCCGGTACGCCCTTTGGAAAAGACTGTCGCGATGATCAACGTTGACCATGTGGGGGTCGGCAACGGAAATTTGACGGTCGGGGTGACCCACATGCCCAACAGTCTGGCCAAAACGGCTACCGAGTTGGCAGGTCTGGACGATAAAGTGAAGCTGTATGGATACTTCCCCGGCGGAGATCATGTCCCGTTTGTGAAAGTGAACATCCCGACTGTGGCGGTTGTGAGCAGCGGCACTCACCCCTCTTTTCATCAACCCTCAGACAGAGCTGACACGATCCAGCCCAATGTTTTGGAATCGGCGACCCGATACGTGTTGGCGCTCGCCTGGTTGTTGGCAAATCCTTCCTAACTGCGCCTGACGAGTGCTCCAGGCCGGCCTAGGCCCTTGACGCCGCCTGGCCCCTCAGGTTGAACCCCCTGACCCGTGGGTTGGACCCTCTTTGAGCCTGATCGGTGCTTCTCGTTATGTGATTTCGTGCAATAAATTCTAAAATCTTAATAAAGAATTATCGGAATAGGGACAGGTTGACTCATACCTCTTCGCAACGGTTTTGATCTTTTGTAAGCGGGTTCACGGCATGGGCAAAAAATGAGAAACGAGTTTTTCAAAGATGATTTGATTTATCCCAAAGGACCTATTAGACTTCGGGTTCAAGGAGGAAAACCTAACTGTACAGAATTAGTCTTAGGGTATGAATATCTGGTCTTCAAGTTTTTGTCATAGTGGGAATGTTGTTGCACTTGGGTTTTATTACTAAGAAAACACTTGGAGGACTTCATAATGGGAGGAACGTTATGAAAACAGGAATGGTTCTATTTTTGTGTGTGGTTTTCCTGGGTTCAATTGGATGTAGCTCTATGCCTTTGCCAATTGATACGGGTCCCGTTGGTCCGGATGAAAAATATTTAGACTCCACGTTCGCCCAGGGCACCGGTATCTTATTATTCGGGTTTATTCCTATCCGGCAAAATTCCCGATTTGAAAGAGCCTATGAAAAAGCCGTTGCGAGGGTTCCTGGTGCGACCAGATTGACCAATGTCACGATTAAGGAAAAATGGTTTTGGGCTTTTGTTCTGAATGGGTATCAGTATAAATTGGAAGGAACGGCAGTGGGACCAAAATAAGATCATGAAACCCTATTGTTGCACGGTTCCCGTTCACCGTATATACGTTGGTCTCATGAACACATTTCCGAGCAGGGTATTCATTTTGGGAGGTAGACAATGCCTTATCGATTGGCACTAGTTGGGTTGATTTTATGTTTGTTGGTGGGGGTAAGTTGTACTTCGACACCTTCCCAAATTCAAACGGCTCCGATGGGTCCCGATGAAAAAGCCCTTGGGCAAGCTTCGGGCTCGGGCACAGGGGTTATGTTATTTTGGTTCATCCCCATTGGCCAAAATGACCGATTTGAAGATGCCTATACCGAAGCCCTACAGGTTCATCCGGGTACCACTCGATTAGTCAATCCAACCATAACCGAACAGTGGGCTTGGGGCTTGATTTTAGGTTTATTTTCAACAGAAATCAGTGGAACCGCAGTTGGACCGAAGAAGTAGCCGGCAAGGAATTTGAGACGGCCATCATTCACTGGAGGCAAAAATGAATATTAATCGGTTTCATGCATTCTGGGTGGCTGCCTTGCTCATCCTAGTGTATGCATCGTCAGGCTGCACAACGAGTACGGTACTCCTCTCCAGTCAATCAACGGTCAGTAACGCCGAAGCCGTCGCTGATCTCCAGGCAAAGATTCGTAAAGCCGAGAGCGAGGATTGCGAAACCATTACCATTTCGAACGGTGTTGGTGTTGGACTGGCGGCGGGAGTCGGTATTGGCTTTGTCATTCCTGATGATTGCAAGGACTGTGATGATATGAAAGGGCAGCAAGAAAAAGTGATCGAAAAGCAAGAGCGCGTGTATGTTGTGAATGCCATGCTGCGTTGTTAATGAAATAATACACATTAAGTGGAAAGTTTCCTTTGAAACCGTTCATTTAGAATAGAGGAACATGCCTCTCAGGAAATCTTCGATTCCTTTTGGCCCGTATTTTCTGCTCAGAACCTGCATGAGCCATATAAAAGCCATCCTTACCCAGATTGTCCTCATCCTGCTGGTCGCAAATTCTTTGCAGGCTGCGGCCATTTTCGATCCCGCGAGTCCCGAAATCACGGTCGATGAAGCAAGGAGCTTGGGTGCCAAAACGGCCGATAATTTGATGTATTTAGGAGACATCATCCTTTATCCCACGGAGGAGGGAAAATTTGCGATTGGCGGTGATTTATGGCCAGACGGAACATTGGTTTATGAATTTTCGTCCGGGCTTGAGGATGTGGAAGAACAGTCCTTTAGAGATGCTTGCAATGGCTGGACTTTGAGTTCATCCCCCATAATATGCCGGGAAAGAACTACTGAATCCAACTATGTATTGGTCAGCGAGCACGACGGGAGTGGGTGCGGTGGCGATTCAGTAAACGTTAGTTGTTCCGCCTTGGGAATGGTTGGAGGGAGCCAAGACTTAAAAATTTACAAAAATCATTGGTCCAAGCCGCATGTACTGCAACACGAAATTGGCCATGCATTAGGCCTAATTCATGAACATAGCAGGGCGGACAGAGGATCTTTTGTACACATCATTTATGGAAACGTAAAGCCTGGGAGGGAGAAAGCCTTTGACCCTGAGCCGAGCGCTTTTTCGACGGAATATGACTTGCAATCAATAATGCACTATGGAAATTGTAACTTTTCAAAACACGATAGCTGTACTCTTGCCACCAAAGCCTTCCACACCATAATGCCTGTAGCCTGCCATTTAGAACAAGTCGGTGGTAGAACTATCACGGCGCTTGACTATGACAGTGTACGGAGCGCCTATGCTTCTGCAATTTATTCGCTTTACCCTCAGAACCGCGAGAGGAAGTGCGGCATACATGATTATAGCTTAAAGCAAATGGACGAAACTTGTGCACCTGATTGTGAAACCATCGGTGATACGAAATATAAGAGTGTTGAAACAGTTTATAAAAGCTGGTGTAGCCCCCGCCCTGCTGTTCCATGTCAGACCTATTGTCCTCTAGATAAGACGTGTTTTGATGAGTGGACGGACTATGATTACTATTCATGTGGTTTTTTTGGGACCTTAACAGAGTTATGGGTTAAATGTGGATGCGCGTATAATCACGTTGTTGCTGAATGCGCAGATACTGCTGGTTCTATCAACCTTTCCAAGCTACAGGATTTGTTAGATTCTAGCGTTCCCAGGGACCTGAATACGGGAAGGTTTGTGAAGCGGGTGTTAGCTATCCAGGAAAATGGAAATTTGGAGAACGAATTGTATGCCAAGATAGGGGATTTTTTAATTGATAACTACAATCACAGGGGATTCGCAAAATCCCTAAAGAATCTGACTTGCTTGGTAAAAATATTTATGGCTGGAAAGCTTGTCGTCAACCCCATGTATAAGCTTTCCCTCTCATCCTTTCAAAATCTTGCTGACCAGACAGGTCTCAGAACTAACTCGTTGTAGCCTGCCAACCGATCGCATCGCATTTTCCTTGAAATTCCCTCAGTACATCAGCAATGGATGAGAGTTGAAAATTTCCTTCGATCGAGTTCATGAAATCGGGAATAGCAGACAATTCCAGATGAAACGTTTGCTTACCGAAGAATCGGTCAAACGCATCCTTGGAGGTGTTGTAGGCGACGGCAGTTTCCTGGTCCCAACGCCAAGTTTCAACTGCCGTGAGTTCATTATCAAACCGTAATTTTATATTCACGCTGGGGTCCACAGAATTCAATGGGCCAAGATGGACTTTACTCACATATCCATAGAGGCCACATTTAAGTGCGACAGCTTGGTGTTCTCTTGCTGCTTTTGACTCTCGCTGGAGTATGTGCAGGGTGACAGATGGTTTATGGGTGACGTCATCCATGGTTTCTCGTATCTTTCCCTCAAGAACACCGGCAGAGGAAAGACACGGCAAAGATAAGAGGATCAGGAGGATTGCAGCAAAAAGAATCCAATGAGACTGTAATCGTTGCCAAAAGTTTGTGAACGGCAAGTTCATGATGACCTCCATAACCGGAAATTAACACTGATTCCTACCGGATAACGTTTTTTCCGGTATCTTGCCATTGTAATTCATGGGACAGCATTCTAGCATGGTGCTCAAAAAATTTCACAACGTGTGAGCCAAAGCGTGACGGTGGTGAGTCGCGGCACTCATCCTTTTTTTCATGAACCCTCAGAAATGCTTGACACGATCCAATTGAACGTACTGGAAACGGCTACCCGGTACGTGTTCACGCCGGCCTGGTTGTTCGCAAATCCTTTGTCCCCTCCTTCTCCTTATTTGGTCTTTGAATGCTTCACCGGTTCATTGGTGGGAGGCTTCTCTTTAATACATTCAATTTCCAGTCGAAGTTTGACTTCATCACCGACCAGCAAACCACCGCTATCCAACGTTTGGCTAAACTCCATCCCAAAGTCCTGCCGATTGAGAGTCCCCGATGCGGTGAAGCCCGCGCGCGTGTTTCCCCAGGGATCTTGAGTCGTCCCATTGAAGGTGCCGACCAATGTAATTTCCTTGGTCACACCCAACAACGTAAGATCGCCTATGGCTGTATAGGTGTCACCGGTTTTCTGATATTTTTTCATTTTGTACGTCATGGTTGGAAATTTTTCGACGTTGAAGAAGTCCGGGCTTCGAAGGTGTTCGTCACGTTTGGGGTGGTCCGTAAACAAAGATTTTGTTTCAATCACGGCTTCAATCGCCTTCACCTTCTTGGCTTCCGGATCCATTTCAATAAACCCATGGTATTTGGTGAATTTTCCCTGTGTTTGGGAAATCACCATATGGGCAACCTCGAATCCGACCGTGGAGTGATCGAGATCGACATTCCAACGAGCCATTTCTCCTCTGGAACTCTCAATTTCGCCTAACACTCCAACCGACATGGCAACGGCAACAAGCAAAATCCTATAAATACCGTTCATGAACATACCTCCGTTCCTTGAATGAAATTTGCCTGGATATTAGTGAATGAATTAACTAATTCCGCCAGAAGCTTGGATATTGTCTCCAGTTATCCATCCGCCTTCCTGGCTCACTAAAAAGGCCACAACATGGGCAATATCGATAGGCTGGCCTAAACGCCGGAGGGGAGACATTTGCATGCCTGTCTCTCGCACGGCTTTATCATTGGGGAGCATATCAGTTTCTGTGAATCCCGGTGAGACCGTATTCACGGTCACCTGTCTAGGTCCCAGTTCGTGAGCTAAGGTCGTGATAAAATGTTCACCGGCGGCTTTGGTACCTTTATAAACGGCCGAACCGGGATAACTCGAGGCCGTGGCACTGGTGGAAATATAAATTATTCTTCCACCGTCGGTGATATGCCGTCCGGCTTCTTGCAGGGTGAAAAACACACTTTTGGTATTGAGGGCCACCATGGCGTCAAATTCTTCTTCTGTGGTATCCACGACAGACTTTGGATTAAACATGCCGGCATTGGCCACCACAATGTCAATTTTTTCAAAATGCGCGATAATTTCCTGAAACAGTCGCCGAATGTCGGAAACCTGACTTACATCCGCTTGAATCGCAAGGGCCTGCCCCCCCTTTCCTTCAATTCCTCTTACGACTTCCTGGGCTTTATCAGCACTTTTGCAATAATTTACCACGACCGCCGCTCCATCCTGTGCTAGCCGTTCGGCTATACTTCGCCCAATCCCCCTGGAAGCCCCTGTGACGATAGCCACTTTGTCTTTTAACGAGGACATATTTCCTCCCGGATGCCGAGTTTGAGAATCAAGGTTTCACCTCTCTTGGGAATAGTCACCAACGACCGTGGCACACTATGTCCTGTGAACATTGAACTTTGGACACCCCTTGGATGTCAACTGCATAGAATGACAATCCTTCGGGTTTAAGAAATGATGAATGAAAAAGCTGAAAGTATGATCCTAGAGGCGGTCGCATTTTGCCTGGATGTTCTTTGTCCCAGAAGGCCCCGCGGGCTTTGCTAAAGATTCGATTTTAGGGAAAACCTCCGTGTTTCAGAAAGGTATGACGTGGCCTGAATCCCCGTTTCCCTGCATCGTGGAAACGTGGTCAGCATGTTACCGGAGCAACTCAACAACTCCATAGACATCATGGCTTTGACCTTTATAGGTTGCCTTGCCCTGAATAATCCCCATCGAAAATCCACCCAAAAACCAATTGACGATGTTCTTTGGCTGAGACCGTTCGAGGTGAACCTTTCCCAATCCATTTTCACTCGACCAGCGCGCTTCCCATGTATCCGGCCACCAGTAGAATCCGAACCCCTGACTGAAATCCACTGCGTTCAGTTGTAAATCCCGGAAATATTCCGTTTCTTCCTGAATCGCAAGAAAGCCATTTAACTCCCCGATCAATGGGGGCATCAGCTCACCCCCCTGGCTATGAAGATACAAATCTCCGACGCCGTCAACAGACAGGTAAAACCCCTGGAACTCGGCAAGCAAATCCCAGTACAAGTGAGTCAGACGGTTGAAATCCAACAACAGAATGGATTCATAAAAGACCCGTCCCTTCAAATCCCGGTCTTGCCATTCCATCCTCGCAGGGGCCGATCCCATCCAAAAATGTCCACCATGAGTTTTTTTCGAAATGCGTTCAGAAATGGGTTCGAGCGTCAGAGTGAAATGGTTGGTTGGGCTGATGACCGTGAAACCGTTTTTGGCTGTCCCTTGAAATTGAAAGTCTTGGGAATCGGGCATGGACAGTAACTCTCCAGTCACATTGTCATATTGGCCATTGCCCTTAACATTGATCCACCCCTGCCGCTCATCGTGCATTTGAACAAAATGTTCTGCCTGGTAGGTTTTCCCCTCCCGGCCGCGACTCGTACTCAAAGCCAGAATCACATGCCCTTGGCTATCCTCCCCAATAAAAGCAATATGATCCGTAATGTTCAAAAGGGATGAGTTGGGAAATTCTTGTGCGTTGGAGGACGCTTCCCGGGTATCCTGTGCCAACGCGGGGGTAGGATTGAGGAGAAAAAACCAAATCAAGGAAATGAAAAATAGGAAAGTCAAATATGATATTGGGAGATGAGGCGTTTTCGGCATTGTCGGGCATTCTACATTATTAACTCAACCAGTCCATAGGTCTCATAGCGTTGCCCCATATATGTTATTTCTCCCCGAACGATTCCCATGGAAAATCCCCCGATAAACCAATTTGCAATTCGATTGAACTCAGAAAGTTCAAGTTGAACAGTGCCCGACCCTTGGGGCCCCGACCAGTTCGCGATCCATTTCTTGGGCCATGTGTAAAATCCGAATCCTTGACTCGATTCAATCATCTTTAATTGTAAGTCCTGGAACTGTTCCGTCTCTCCCTTCATCGTATGAAACCCATTGACCTTCCCAACCAACGGGGCAATCAGCTCACTTTGTTGACTATGGAAATACAAGTCCCCGAGGCCTTGAACGGAGGCGTAAAATCCTTGAAATTCACTCCATAACGACCAATAGGTGCGAGTCAGTCGGTTAAAATCCGGCATCAAGAGGAATTCGTAGATTACTCGCCCTTGTAAAGTTCGTTCACCCCAGATGAGAATTCCCGGAGCTGATCCCATCCAGAATTGTCCGCCATTATCGGATTTGGACAGCCGGTTTGGAATGGGATCGATGCTCAGAGTGAGACGGTTCGCTCTACTGGTAATAGTCCACCCGGTTTTAGGTGTTCCCGTAAACTGAAAGGCCTTGGAATCAGGAACGGAAAGCAGCTCCTTTTTGTGATTATCGTATTGACCATTGCCCTCCATATTGACCCAACCCTGTTGTTCAGCATGCAAAACAACAAAATGCTCCGCTTGATAGCGTTTTCCATCCCGCCCCCGATTCGTGTCCAGAGCAAAGGCCACATGCCCTTGATCATCTTCTCCAATAAAGGAGATGTAGTCTGAGACATAGGTTAGGGTCGAGTCAGGCAGGTCGATACCCTTGGTGGAAACATCCTGAGTTTCCTGCGCTAACGCTTGAGTAGGGTTGAAAATCAATGAACTATCCATGGATATCAAGAAGAGAAAAGCTACTGTAATTACGAGGCGATCAAAGGTTGCTGGTGTCATGACTGTTATTCCTGTTTGTAGTTGCAGCATCTCATGCTGCTTCTTCTCCCAACACCAAAGAGGGATCTCCTCATTCAAGAGGGAATAACCCTGGTTGCAATGTTTAGGATTTTCTTCCCATTGTTACGGATTATGGCAATGATTTCCAGGGAAAGAGCAGCATGAGATGCTGCAGCTACAAACATTTAGGTTCTTTCGATGGGAAACTTCATAATAAAAATGCTACCCTGATTTTGTTCGCTGATTAATGTAAGGTCCCCGCCATGAGCGGCCATGATTTTCTTGGCCAGGCTTAACCCTAGTCCGTATCCACCGGTATCTCGTGTTCTGGATAGATCAACTCGATAAAATGGTTCGAAAATTCGGGATTGTTCCTCGGGTGGTATCCCGGGGCCAAAATCCTGGATCAACATCTCTACAGAGTCTTTATGTCTTTCGATTGTAATATTGATAGGGCCGTATTCCTGGCGGGTATGCTTCAAGGCATTTTCCACCAGATTCCGGAGTGCCATGATGATCCGTTGACGATCCAAGTGCAACTGAATCGATTCGGGCGAAGAAAGGAGCTGAACTCCGGGGTTCACGTCGGTATAGGCTTGAGCGATATCCTTCGCGAGCTTCACGAGATCGGTTTCAGCCAGAGAGAGGCTTCCCGGATCGCTCTTGAGCCGCTCGGTTTCAAGAAGTTCGGTGATCATCGTTTCGAGTTCACGAACCTCCTGTTGGATTTTTTCTTTCGCCGGTTCATTTTGAATAAATTCCGCCGCCACTTTCATCCGGGTCAAGGGAGAACGAAGCTCATGGCTGACATCAAGCAAGAGCCGGTCTCGTGACTGGATCATCGCGTTTACTCTCTGGGCCATTTCGTTAAATGACTTTGTCAGTTCACCGAGTTCATCCGAAGATCTGACCGGTACTTTGTAATCGAAATGGCCTTTGGCAATTTCGCCGGCTCCTTGCCTCAGCCAATTCACGGGGCGAATGAGTTGCCGGACCATCAGGTAACTTCCGGCAATGACCGTACCGATCACTCCAACGAGAAGGGCAAAGCTCCAGACGGGCAAATCTCCAAAGGGCCTATAAAGAAAGAAAATTCCGAAGGTAGAGTCACCACGAGTCAAAATGACAAATGGATGTCGTCGGTATTGCCCAACCAAGGAACTTGGGGTAGAGAAAGGTTCTTCAATATGGAGGTCCGAAAAGGCCGGCAAGGACGGATCCGTGCTCCATGTTTCATTCGGCGTATTCACCCGGAAATGCGTGCCCAGCTCCTGAGCCAGGCGACTGGCCCTCTCCTGGTTGGGAGGATGGCCCATGTCGTCGACTAACTGCTCTGAATACTTGGTGAGATTTCTGAATAAATCGGCTTTAAAGGATTGATTCTGGTCAATGGCTAGGAAAAAAAATCCGCGAATAATAAGGACAAGAACGAAGGCGGTGAACAAAAAAATTAAAAACAGTTTAAAGAAGATTGACCGCTGGGGAAGGCTTCTCAATCTATGGAGAAATTCAACCATCTGGTGATTCCCCACTGACCTTAAGAGGAATAGGCAAGAACTGGTAACCCGCCCCCCAGATGGTCTTAATGTATCGGGGGTGTTTGGGATCATCGCGCAACTTTTGTCGCAACCGGCTCACGGATACATCGATTGAACGGTTAAAGGCCTCCCAATCGATCCCGCGAATCCGTTCCATGATTTCCTCACGACTCAATACCGCTCCAGGGTTGTGAAGAAATAAAGAAAGAATCTCAAATTCCATAGTGGTGAGTTCAAGGGAGCGCCCTTTAAGCCAGGCTGAACGAGATCGCAAATTAACAGTCAAATCTTCAGCTTCAAGATGCTCGGAAGGGGAGGGTGAGCCAGATAACCCGGTTCGGCGTAGGACGCTCTGGATTCGCGCGACCAGTTCACGGGGTTCGAAGGGTTTGGCCAGGTAGTCATCAGCCCCGAGCTCAAGACCGGCCACCCGATCCGGGAGATCCCCTCTGGCCGTTAGCATGATTATGGGAATGGAACTGGATTTTCGAATTTCCCGGCAGACGGCCAACCCATCCATTTCGGGAAGCATGAGATCCAGGATAATTAAACTTGGAGCCTTTTGGCGAAACAGCGCTAGGCCGTCATGGGGATGTTCCGCGGTGAATACTGTCATTTGGAACTGGGTGAGATAGTCCTTGAGTAATTCAGTGAGCTTATGGTCGTCATCGATGATGAGAACAGTGGTAGGCATTATGGTGAAAGTGCAACAGCAAGGGGAGGGCCTCAGCCCTCCCCAACAAAGATGCTCATTACGTTTGAGGCTGTTTCCAGTGCTCCAGGCGTTCTTTCCATTTTACAATGAATTCAGAGGCCTTGGCTTTTTGCTCCGGAGTGAGCACCGCGTGAAATTCGGAAATGGCGGCAATCACGTTTGGTGAATGTTCATCCACCAGTGATTGATGCCGTTGGATAAGTTGCTGGACTCGACCCTGGTCCAGGGTTTCACTCGAAATCAGATCCAACACTTCGTCAATGGATTCAAGGCGGATCTGAGAAAAAGCCTGTCGAGCGTTTTTCATCGATTCATGAACGCCGACCAGTTTTTCTTTTTGGGGTTCATTCAAATCCAGGACCTCTGCAATGAGATCCATTCGATATTGGGCATCATGGTGCCGACCCCAATGGACAGGTGAGACGCCGCCTCCACCAACACTACACCATCCGGAATGACTACGGGATGCGCCGAAGGCGAACACCGCTCCAAGAATGACCAGCCCAGCCGTTCCGAGAATCAACAATGTGTTTTTCATTGGTTACCTCCTGTGTGTAATGATGATTAATCAATACTGACCTTTCATCACACACCCTATCACCCAATGAATTTTTGAATCTTCTCACAATGGTAAAGCTTTGTAACAAATTGTAACAGCCGGCCTAACCCGGTGCACGGGGTTCGGGAATAGAAAATCCCAACTTAGGTGAAGGAGGAATTGTCACATCAATATTCCATCCACCGGTTCCAGCGGTGGCGGAATGGTGGATTCACCAAGTTGTTGTCGGAGGTCAATCTCGATATTTCGGCATAGGGCTGTCATCGGGATATCTTCAAACTTGTTTTCAAAGGGATCTTCAGTTCGACTTCCAATACGTTCCGTGATGACAAAAATTGTGGCCAAAATTACATAAATAGGGAGGGTTCCCCAACCGAGATGTTGAACCAGTCCAAACGGGAGCAACAAGACGAAAACCCAGACAAAGGACTTGGTAAAAAATCCGTATTGACGAGGCAAGGGGGTGTTTTTGATCCGTTCACATGTACCTTGGGCAGAAAAAAACTCTTTTATTGATTCCATAAGTCCAAGAACATAGGCCCGCTGTTGAACCCATCCAGTTAAATACAAGTCCCGTAAGCGCAAGGATTGTTGATGATTCAATTGGGTGGCCTTATTGACCCCTTTAGGCAGATCCTGAAATTCCGATTCCGACAAAAACGGTTTCAACTCTTCCCATGTTTCTTCCTGCCGTAATTGCAATCGAAGAGCATTGATAAAAGCCAGATGACGATAGATGAGGTCTCGATGATGATCCATGGCCGCCTCTGATGGCAGGTCTTGGCCATGTGGAGGTTGGATATATGTCATCACCTGAGAGGCGAAACACCGGGAGGCGTTCGTTAAATTCCCCCAGGCGGTCCGGGCTTCCCAGAATCGTTCGTATGCTTCATTGTTTCTGAATCCCAAGAGAATGGCGACGGCAGTTCCAAAAAAGGTAATCCCGGTAATAGGAAAGGCCAGGAGTTCGAAGAAAAATTGGACATTCAGGACACAAACAAGGTATCCATAAATAAGGAAGAAAAGGACAGCCCACCCATCGATTTGGATGAACCATTTGAGGCGAATTGATCGTCTGACCATCATGGCTTTACCCTACTTTCCTTCGGTTAATCACTACCACGAACTGCATCGACACTCCAAATCCCCGAACCTTGAGCAGAGATGAACAGGAACACGAAGCAATAGAGGGCGGCCAGTTCTCCACCATTGAGAATGGGGAAGAGCCCTTGTGCCCCATGTGCCATCCAATAGGCAGCGGCCATAAGCCCGCTGCAAAGGAAGGCCGCCCAACGGGTGAATAGACCGGCCATGACAAGGATGCCGCCTAGCAACTCAATTGGACCCGCCACATAAATCACGAAGGGGGGGACCTCCATGGGGAGGGGAGCCGGAAATGTAAAGAGTTTTTGAGTTCCATGCCATAAAAACAACAGGCCAGCGACAATCCGCAACATTGCATAGGTCTGGGGTGTGAAGGATTTCATGAACATCGGGTTATCTCCTCGGGTAGAGAGTTGGTTTCATGAGGAAGTCCACCTCATCGGGCGATTAGTCATTCAGTTGAATTTAGTGGGAGTCCCTTAGGACCACTTTGTTTGAGGTTTGGCCTGGAGCCTGCCATCGACATAGAGGGCATCCACTCGCTCGTTATAGAAACAGACGAGGTTTTCGATCCTGGGACATTCCGGAACGGGATAGGGGTAGTACCAGGCGATGTCTTTCACGAGTTTGTCGCCGCCGTTGACTGAATAGTACTCAGCCACGCCTTTATACGGACAACGAGTCTGCATGTCGCTTGGGACAAGTAGATCCATCCGGACATCAACTTTGGGGATATAGTAACGGGTCGGCAATCCCGTTTCGAAGAGAAGGAGTGGGCGGTGGCTGTCAGCCACCGTCTCACCAGCAATCACGACTTTGACATGACGGGAGCTCCGGAGGGAATCAACCCGTTTGTAAGGGTCCCGTGCATGAACATAGACTTCTTCATCTTCTTCGAACCACGCATCCATTTGGTCCCAGTCAAAAGCCATAAAGTCTTTCAGTTCACCCGCCTCGGGCAATGGTTTGGGAAAAGTCCAAGCAGCCTTTTCACCGAATCTCTCGCCAACCCTGACGATCCAATATGTCGCATCACCTATATGGGGATTGTGAGTGTGATGTTCCGTTCGGACCAAATATTCCATTCGAACATCTACTTGCGGAAAGTAATAGACGGGGAGCTCGCCAGGCTCGTGCAGTAATTTCATGGTCTTGCTATCTGCGATCACTTGACCATTAAACATAACCCGAACCCACCGCGGGCTCGGTTCGAATCGAAGCGCTTGATTAGTTGCCGCAATTTGATCTGAACTCATAATTATTTTCCTTTCCCCCGATATCATATTTAATGTTATTGAAAAAACATCATACCTGAGGTGTCTCTCGGATAAGTATAGTTCAATCCTGGTTTATTCAAGCTTGTGGGTCAAGTGGTCGAAGGAAAGTAATGCAGACTTTATTTCCGTGTTTCATAGAGCCGGTCTCACAAAAGACATAAAAGCAAATGGGGAATCTCGATAAAGAGTGTCAGGAAAAATTTACATTGTAAATATAATTGTAGATACAGTAAAATGTCATGTTTGAATGGGATGAATTCAAGCGGGTAAATAATTTAGAGAAACACGGAATAGACTTTGTCCGTGCCGTTAAGGTTTTTGAAAATCCGATTGTTGAAAAGCGGGACGATCGGCAAAACTATACAGAAGACAGATGGATTGCCATAGGGCACTGGGAAACAATTTTCTCGTTGTAGTGTATACATGGCGGGGCGAGAAGCGAAGAGTCATTTCAGCCTGGAAGGCAGGAAAAGATGAAGAAGAAATTTATTACAGTCGCCTCGATGGATGATGTTAAGAAGATGAAAGACCGATCAAGAAAGGATGCCCCCGTTGGTCCCTCTCTTGGAAAAGACTTTTGGAAAGATGCAAAGGTGATCTATCCAGAAGTGCCAAAGGAGCAAACGAGCATTCGTTTTGACGCCGACGTCCTTCAATGGTTTCGGTCGCAAGGCCGTGGGTATCAGACCCGAATGAATGCGGTCTTGCGCTCATATTATGAGGCCCACAAAAAGGATCCTGTTTCAAAAAAGTAATACTTTTCGTATTCCTGTAATCCAAATGACTGATGTGTTTTTATCTTGGAGTGAGTTGCACATGTCTCCTCTTCTCGCGTCTTCAAAAGGTAAAGAGAGGGGAATTCCTTCTTGTTAAATCCCAATGACCAATTGACAACCCCCCACAAGATCCCCGTTTGCATTTCCACCGGGATCCTTCCGATACTCGATAATTAATTGTTCCTGTTGTGCTCGCGGGATGCGTGGATTTCGAAGGATCCAATCCTTAGAATTCAATTCTTGAATAAGAGTATTGTTCGGCAGATCGTCTCCCTTGAAATACGTCTGCGTGACAAATTCCGGATACCCTTTGGCACGAATGGAAAAATGCAAATGCGGGGGCCGGTACCAATCTTCAGTTGCGGGGTAAAACCCAGGTACGATCGTTTTAAATGTAAACCGGCCTTGTTCATCTGTAATCGCACGTCCCCAATATTGGAAGTTTTCATCATGGACCCGAACAACTGTCTTCCCTGTTTGGGGGTGTTGAAACTCTGCTGAGGCGGCATGATCCACTTTGTGATTGTAGAGGCCTGATGCATTTGCCTGCCAAAGAAGGACTGTGACATTGGCCCATGGTTCGCAGATTGAAGGGTTCTGCTTTCCCGCCTTTTTCAAGCGCAGGAGCTGGCCCTGAAATTGGATGATCTGTCCCTGGGCCATGCCATTTCGTCCTTTCACCGTGGTGAGATCATGATCATTGGCTTCGATGAGGGGAAGGCCGGAATCTTGTCTCTCTCGTATCGGATATGAGACCACATCGTCATATGGAAAAAAGGGACCGCGTGTTTGACGCGGGGTAGCCATTGGTTGACACAATTCGGCTAACCCCGTCGATGTCATCGCAAGGCCAATTGTACTGATTCCCAATTGTAACAACGATCGACGAGTTAAATGCCTATAGGATTGACATGGGTCAGACATGTCGGATTCTCCCCCTATAAGAACACGATCAGTTTCTTTTACGCATGATAAAAATCCTCGCGAACGATCTTCCCATTTTTCCAGGTTTGAACAGCCACTTGATTCGCTACTTGATCCAAAAATTCAAATTCTGACTTCCGGTAGATCTCTTTTTCACGAATGGAAAAAACGATGGCTTCTAGTTTACGAAAGGAAGTGGTCATATGGAAGAGCATAAAAGGCGTTCGCGCCGTATCCGTGCATGCAATTAAAGAATCCAGGATACCGGTTATTCTGCATAACAATGAATACGAGGATTGGCTTTTGGGTTTGAATAACGATGTCAGGCAGAAAAAGGCCAACAAAATCAAAATGTACAATTTGGGGGAGAAATTGTGTCAGATTACCAATAAGAGAGTGCCGATCTCGATTTTTGGAAATAGTCTCCGAATCCTCTAAAAGGGTTTGATATAAACGGCTGGATTTTTGGTTAAATGACGAGGAGCTCTGTTCAACCATAAATCTACCAAGGCCAATTTGCGGATGAGAAGCATCCTAGATCTTATTAAACTCGGTTGTAAAGGATCCCAGGTTTGGTAATACTCCACATTTGCCAAGCGGCCACCAACTGAGTCAGGTGCCCGGCCTGATATTCGTGTTCAAACTTTGTTGGGGTGTTATTGCTTAATTCTGAATGATGATATTGTGTATGCCTTAGATTATCGTCCCATCAACTTTGCCTGTTAGGGCATTTTGGGGGATCCCCTCGACCGGGGGTTCCCCAGTTTGGCTCGTTTAATCAGGGATACATTTTATTACTCGATTGACAATCATCTTTGTTTCTGACACCGCTATCCCATTAGGCTTGTGGAAATGCGCCATGGATATGGACAATAGTTTACGGGATTGAGAAGATGGTTGACCGTGATAAAGGCAATTAGACCATCCACCCCCATTTTAATTATTGGTGGTAGCTGCGTTGCGGCACTGCTAATTGGTCTGGCTCTTTCGAGTTTTTGGACTAACTGGCGGTGGCAGCAAGAACCCCTCCATTCTACTCTAGAGGCTCTCGGGGGGTTAGCAGCCATTGCTATGGCAATGGTGCTGTTCCACAGCACTGCGGAAAATGCCCGCAGGAAGTTTTACCCCGTCGCAGGAGGCTTTCTTGGGATGGGCCTCCTTGAGGTATTTCACGCCATGTCGATCCCAGGGAATGGGTTTGTTCTCTTGCGGAGCATCGCGAGTCTCTTCGGGGGAATCGGCTTCGGGCTTGTGTGGCTGTCTGCTGCTTCCGAAAAACCAGGATCGAATCCCTGGTGGATGCCTTGGGTGATTGCAGGAGGGGCCCTGACATGCGGGCTATGGGTTATGGGTCATCCCGAACAGGTCCCTGTCATGATCCGCCACGGCGAATTCACTCCCACGGCGATTGCACCCAAAAGTTTGGCTTGTATGTTCTTTCTGCTCGCTGCGGGCCGATTCTTTTTGGATCATCACCGCTCAGCCAAACCAGATGATTTGCTGTTTGCATGTCTGGCCCTTTTGTTCGGGCTGGCAGAACTGATGTTCACGTACTCGACTATCTGGGATGGCGCCTGGTGGTTCTGGCATCTTCTTCGCTTGACGGCCTACCTGTTGGTCTTGGGGTATGTTGGACGTGGCTATCTCACTACTGTCTCTGATTTACAGCATGCCTTGGACCAAACCAAACAGGCTGAAGAAACTATACGCCGAAGCGAACGACAGCTTCGTGAAGTCTTAGAAGAACGCGAACGGCTGGCCCAGGACCTGCACGATGGCGCAATTCAGTCGATCTTTACACTGGGTCTCAGTCTGGAACGGTGTCAACGGCTCATCCCAAAAGATCCGAACCAAGCGATCAGTAAAGTGGGTGATGTGATTGCAGATCTCAAGTTGGTGATTCGAGACTTACGGAATTATATTAGCGGGAATGAGGACGAATTGGAAAAAACCCTGTCCATGGAGGAGGCAATTGCTTCGCTCGTCCGTTCGATAAATCACTCGTCTCCCTTCTTGTTTCGCATGCATGTTGATCCAATTGCGACGAAACAGCTTACTGCAGCAGAGGCCGACGATTTGATGTATATTATGAAAGAAGCGATGAGCAACAGCGTTCGGCACGCTCAGGCCACTTCAGGATCAATATCCCTCCAGATGCACAAAGGAACCTTCCACTTAGAAATCAAGGATAATGGCCTTGGTTTTGACACATCTAATGTCCAAGACCCAGGCAATGGGTTGGGAAACATGGCCGCGCGCGCGAGGCGACTGGGCGCCCGGTTTGAGGTTTTATCAATCAAAGGAAAAGGCACTTGCATCATAATTGAGATCCACAAAAAAGGGAACAATGTCACCGCGTCAGGCTAAATCCATCCGTCTCCTTCTCGTAGATGATCATGAAGTACTTCGTCTTGGTTTGCGGACATTATTTGGAGAGACGAAAGGATTTCAGGTCGTTGGTGAGGCGGCTACCAAAGCCGCTGCAGTGACGGAAGGTATCCGCCTCAAACCCGATGTGATTGTCATGGACGTGCGTTTACCTGATGGCACGGGGATTGAAGCCTGCCGTGAAATTCGGAATACCTCACCGACCACACGAGTGCTTTTTTTAACCTCCTTTGCCGATGATGAGGCGGTCATGGCAACCATCATGGCCGGAGCTGACGGTTTTCTTCTGAAAGAAATCAGCGGGGAGGAAATGGTACGAGCCGTAAAAACCGTAGCTGGGGGACAATCCATTCTTGATCCTACGGTTACCCAACGAATTCTCACCAAAATGAAGACCCATTCGACTCCAGTGGCTGAAGACAAAAAACAAGCTTTATCCCCACAAGAAACCAAAGTGTTGGCCCTTGTGGCGGAAGGCAAAACGAATAAAGAGATTGCCGTTGCCCTGAACTTGAGTGATAAAACTGTCGGGCACTATATCGAGAATATTTTTCAAAAACTTCAAGTCACTCGCCGTTCGCAGGCTGCTGTGTTGTTCTCCCGCCGTTTTCCCCAATAGGGGAATTTACCCGTATTCGAATACGGGAATAAAAGTTTCATCCGCCCAGGCATTCACTCCTACCGGCTCCGCATCAATATGTTTTACTCTATGAACGTAAGACATCGACTTAAAAATCTGGATGCTAATCAACCTTTTCAATTAAGGAGGTAGTTATGTTCACAACACTTCAAAAAAATAAACGGCTGGTTTCGACAGTATTATTGGCTTTGGTGTGTGTAGTGTCTCTGAGTCCAAGCTGGGCTCAGCCGGGGGAGACCCAGGGAAAGGAGAAAATGAAGGTCGTCTATCATGTGGACGGTCCAGATCCGGCGGTTGCGAAATATGCGCTGGCCCTCATCAACAAACACATTGAAGCCGAGGGTGGTCCGGACAACATTGACGTGGTGTTGGTAGTACACGGACCGGCGTTGAAACTCTTTGAAAACGCTAATGCCGATCAAGAGTTAAAAGATAAGATTAAGATGATCCTCGACAGGGGCGCCACCGCGGAGATGTGTCAGGTCTCTATGAAACTGTTCGGGACTCCGTTGGAGAAGCTAGTCGCAGGATTTACGCCAACTGAACATCCAGTTGCGGTCAAACGAATTGCTGATCTTCAACGCGAGGGATATGTGTATATCAAACCATGAGGAGGACATATGTGGAATGATCCTTTTAAACAGACAATAAAAGAAGAAATCTCAACTTGTGGGAGCCAAGCGGGCTCCCACAGGGGAGCAAGGGACCAGTCGGTTCGGAACATGTCATTAGGTTTGATAGGTGTTCTTGTCAGTCTTGTGACCTGGTTTTCTGTGGTCGAAGCGGCTTCACGCGTGGAAGCTCCGGAATTTGAGTTAGTGACTTTAGATGGAGAAACTTACAGCAAAACTTCCTTCCGGGGACAGCCCACCCTCCTGGCATTTTGGGCACCATGGTGCCATTTCTGCCAACAGGAATTACCCATCCTTTCGAAATTTTATCAGGAGAATAAACCGGAGCAGCTTCGGGTTTTGACTATTGCCTTTGCAGATACGCGTGTCAATGTCGAGGCCTACGTCCAGGCAAACCCGGAGACGTTTGTCTTTCCGACGGCCTATGATACCGAGGATCAAGTCGCACAGAAGTTTGGAGTCAGTGCGACTCCGACATTTCTCGTAATGAATGAACAGGGTGAACTAGTTTTGGCACATTTTGGTGCGCGGCTGAATCAAAATCCACAGTATCAAGCTTTTCTGAAGAGCTTAAGAAAATAATGACCCATGATTGAGTCAACTGAACAGATTCCCCAAATCACTTTGTTTGCAGCATTTGGAGCCGGGTTGCTGTCGTTCCTTTCCCCATGCGTGCTGCCACTTGTACCCTCGTATATTTCCTATGTCACCGGGCTATCCGTTGAACAACTACAACGGTCCACGGAACGAAAACCGTTTCGAAACGCCATCATGCTGAATTCGTTCTTGTTTATCGCGGGGTTTTCATCCATCTTTTTGGCCATGGGAGCTTCAGCGAGTTGGGTGGGCCAATGGTTAATCGAATATCAGGAGTTCCTTCGGAAGATTGGTGGGTTCTTGATTATTCTCATGGGGTTTTTTGGGCTCGGTGTGTTTAACGTTGGTTGGTTGGCGACTGACACACGTTTCCACTTTCAAACTCGGCCTTGGGGATATGGCGGGTCGTTTCTTATTGGTATTGCCTTTGCGGCAGGCTGGACACCGTGTGTGGGCCCCATCCTAGGCACTATTTTATTGTATGCCAGTACATCGGAGACTGTCATGGACGGATTTACGCTTCTTAGCTTTTACTCGTTGGGTCTAGGGCTCCCACTCTTCGCCGCAGCCCTGGGTCTGGACCGGTTCCTGAGCCATTTCAGGCTGATTCGACCGTATATCAAGCCGATCTCGTTTGGAAACGGAGTCTTAGTAGTGGTGGTAGGAATCCTTCTTTTTTCTAACTCTTTCGTGCGGCTCACGAGCTATCTGGAACGTTCAGGGATCGGATGGTATATCGGGCAATAAAAGAAGGCCAACTACCAAAGAATCGATTACCGAATAAAATGGACCTACTGAATCCTGCACCCATCAGGTTACTATTTAGGGTACCCATTGGTGATTCCCTCCACAAGGATTGCTCAAGTTTAAGAAGTGGTAGAGGAGGTATTTGCTGGATCCTCCGGAGACCAGCCTCCGCCTAAGGCTTTGTAGAGCTGGACAATGGAGACCAGATACAGCCGATGAGTCGCCGTCAAGGCTAATTCGGCATCGAAAAGAAGTCGCTTGGCAAGAAGCACATCCACATAGCTGGTAATCCCACCCCGATAACGTAAATCTGCAAGGCGTAACGCCGAACGCAACGATGCGACTTGCTCAGCCTGTGCTTCCCGCTGTTCCCGGGCCGTGCTCACCGCCACTAACGAATCCTCGACTTCCCGAAAGGCTACCAAAACAGATTGCTCGTATTGGGCAATAGCTTGCCGCGCTTGAGCTTCCACGGCTTGCTGTTGAAATCCTAAGACTTGGGCGTTGAGGACTGGTGCCATGATCTCAGCACCGAGCTCTCCAAAGTCGGCGGCAGGGGTGATGAGTTTGTCCAACGATGGGCTCGCGACTCCAAGAAGGCCTGTTAAGCGTAATTTCGGAAATCGTTCAGCCTGGGCAACCCCAATTCTTGCGGTCGCGGCAGCCAGTTGTTGCTCCGACTGCAGAATATCCGGCCGTCGTTGAAGCAGTTCGGAGGGGAGGCCGGCGGGGACTTCAGGAGGCAAGACTTGTTCAGTGAGCGAATGCCCTCTGGGGATTTGGATCGGTTCCCGTCCAAGCAGGACACTGAGTTCGTTTTCTTTTTGGACCATCAATCGTTTGAGCTCTGCGACGCGGGCAGCGGCATTGGCCCGCTCCGATTCGAATTGGTCGACATCCAGTTTGGACGTGATGCCTTTTTCGAGTCTGGCTTGGGCAATTTTTACTGACTCCTTCCAGGAATGATACGTACGCCTGGCAATGGCCAGCTGCATATCAAATTGAAGGAGGTCGAAATACGCTTGCGCGACGCCGCTGACAAGCTCCAGAATCACGGCCCGTCGGTTTTCCTCGCTGGCAAAAAGGTCGGAAAATGCCGCCTCATTTGAACGGCGGATGCGTCCCCAGATATCCAATTCCCAGGAAAGGTTGCCTTGGAGATTGTGGGAAAACGGTGTTGGGAAACCGGGAATGCGGGCTCCCCCCCGTCGAACGAAGGGAAGGTTGATCGTACCGCTGAGTTGAGGAATGAAATCCGTACGGGCTATGTAGGCCCGCGCCTGGAACTCATCAATTCTCGCAACGGCGAGTTGCAGATCCTTGTTTTCCCTTAACGCAATTCGAATAAGCCGGTGGAGTTCTTTGTCACTATGGAGTTCCCACCATGGTAAATTGGCAATGGATTCTCCCTCTGTTTCGGCCATGCGAAAGGTCTCGGGGATTGGACCATCGGGACGAGTATAATCCGGCCCCATCGCACAAGCGGCTGAGAGAAGCAAAAAAGTCACGATTAAAAATCGAACAACCATATCACGGCCCTCCTTGAGACAGGGGTTGGTCACTATACGCTTTGTCCAGCAATATATATTTTCAATTTCTTTTTTGATAAGCAAACTTTCCAATCAAGACGAAAAAGAGCGGGACAAATAGAATTGCCAGAAATGTGGCTGCCAACATGCCGCCAAAAACGCCCGTCCCAATGGATTGTCTGCTTGCCGCCCCAGCTCCGGTTGATAGCACAAGCGGGACCACCCCGAGAATAAATGCCATGGAGGTCATGATGATAGGACGGAATCGGAGCTTGGCCGCTTCTAGGGCCCCCTCAGTCAATGACATTCCCGCGGAATAGCGTTGATTGGCAAACTCCACGATGAGAATGGCATTTTTGGCTGCGAGAGCGATGAGTGTCACTAAACCAATTTGGAAATAGATGTCATTGGTCATCCCTCGAAGCCAGACAGCCGTCAAAGCGCCAAAAATCCCAAACGGCACGGCTAAAATGACGGCAAAGGGAATTGTCCAGCTTTCATACAAGGCGGCCAGGACCAAAAACACCATTAAGACGCCGAAGGCAAAGGCGAAGAAAGAGTCATCCCCGGATTTTTGTTCTTGAAAAGACATGCCGCTCCAATCGATGTCATATCCCTGAGGAATGAGGGTTTCATTGGCAATGTGCTTAAGGGCCTCAAGTGCTTGCCCGGAACTATATCCTGGAGCGGCACCACCCAACACTAAGGCGGTGTTGAATCCGTTAAAATGGGTTACCGGATCGGGTCCGCTGTTGAATTCGGTGGAAACGACAGTGTCCAGGGGAATCATTCGGCTGCCTAGGCTATTGGTAGCACGGACATAAATCTTGCTTATATCATCCGGTCCGGACCGGTATTCCGGCAACGCTTCGGTCTGCACTCGATACACTCGACCAAATTTGACAAAATCGTTGATATATAAATTGCCAAAATACGCTTGGAGGGTATCAAAGATCTCGGAGATTGGGACACCCAGGGCCTTGGCGTGGTCCCGGTCTACTTGAATGAAGAGCCGGGGTGCGCTCACCCGAAAACCCGTCCCTGCATTCCCGATGACGGGATGTTCGTTGGCCTTGGCCACAAAATTCTGAGTGGCAGCGGCAAATTTCTGAAAGTCTCCGCCACTGGGGTCCTGCACCTGCAGGGAAAACCCCCCGGTTGTCCCAAGTCCCCGGATCGAAGGGGCATTAAAGGCGAGTATCAGCGCTTCCGGTATGCGGGCGAATTCCTGAAACGCCGTACCGATCAGGGCCATCACGTGTTCCTGCGCGTGGGTTCGGTCGTCCCAATGATGGAGCGGAACAAACATGGTCGCCTGATTGGCTCCCCGGGTGTTAAAAATAAAATTTTGCCCGACGAGGGCATCCGTGGAATGGACAGCGGGATTGGCGAGAAAAAAACGTTCGACTTTTTCTACAACGGCGTCGGTTCGTTCTTTGGACGCTCCATCTGGGAGTTGGATCATGGTGATAAAATATCCTTGGTCTTCCTCCGGTAAGAAACTTCCTGGTATCGTTTTGAACAAACCAAAGGTTAGACCCAACAACATTCCGAACATCACTAAAGACAGGACGGTTCGTTTTTGTAATAGGGCTACCGTTCCGACATAACGAGTCTGCACCCACTCAAAGGACCGGTTAAAGACCCGCCAGAACGCTGATTGTGGGCCATGGGAGGATTGAAGGAGCAAGGCGCAGAGAGCGGGGCTCAGAGTCAGGGCCACAACCCCCGAGATCGCAACCGATAAGGCGATGGTAATGGCAAACTGTTTGTACAGCTCACCCGTAATGCCTCCTAAAAAGGCTACCGGCACAAAGACCGCCGCTAACACCAACACGCTCGCAATCACCGGTCCGGTCACTTCATTCATCGCAATTTTTGCAGCCTCCTTGGGTTTTAGTCCATCCTGTGCCATATGCCGGTCGACATTTTCGATCACTAAAATGGCATCATCCACGACAATCCCGATGGCCAATACCATCCCAAAGAGGGTGAGGGTGTTGATGGAAAACCCTAAGGCTTCCATGCCGGCAAAGGTCCCGATAAGAGAGACCGGCACCGCAACGGCGGGGATTAACGTGGCCCGCCAACTCTGCAAAAAGACATAAACCACCAAAATCACCAGGGCCATGGCTTCAATGAGGGTTTTCACAACTTCCTTTATAGAGACCTCGATGAATCTCGTAGTGTCGTAAGGCACATCATAGGACACACCGGTTGGAAATCGTGTGGCCAGATTCTCTATTTCACTGCGAATCCTTTCAATGGTGTCCAGCGCATTGGCCCCGGGGGAAAGAAGGGTCAAAAGGAACACATTCGGTTTCCCGTTCCATCGCCCTTCCAGATCATAGGATTGGGCGCCGAGCTCAACCCGTGCAACGTCCTGGAGCCGAACCATGGACCCATCCGGATACGCGCGAACGATCATATTTTCGAATTCTTTGACCTCACTCATCCGGCCCCGCGTGATAACCGGAATGTTCAGTTCTGTGCCTTTTGGGGCGGGCTCTCGCCCGATTCTTCCGGCAGGGAAATCCCGATTTTGGTCCCGGACAACCATCGCAATATCCGTAGGGGTGAGGCTGAGTTGGGCCATCCGAGTGGGGTCCAATATTAACCGCATCGAATAATCCTGACCCCCAAAAATCAAGGCATCTCCTACCCCTTCAAGCCGCTTAATGTTATCCAGTATGTGAAGAATCGCATAGTTTGAGAGAAAAATCGTATCGTGTTGAGGATCATGAGAACTGAGGGCAATGACCGCCAAAAGGTCCGGCGACGTTTTTTTTACGGTAATCCCCTGACGAATCACTTCATCGGGCAATTGGGGTTCCGCAAGCTCTTGCCGGTTCTGGGTTTGGACTTGGGCAATATCAATGTCGGTTCCGATTTCAAAGGTCAGCCTCATGGTCATATGACCATCATTCGTACTCGTTGAATCATAATAGAGTAGATTGTCGATTCCGGGCAGTTGGATTTCGATAGGTCGAGCCACCGACTCGGCGACGACTTCGGCGCTTGCCCCAGGATAGTCAGCCTCAATCTGTATCATAGGAGGCGTAATTTGTGGAAATTGAGCAATGGGTAAACCCTGTAAGGCCACGAGGCCGATTACGACGATCACGATGGAGAGGACAGAGGCAAAGATGGGCCGATCGATAAAAAAGTGAGGACTCATGGCTCCAACTGAGGTTCTTCTCGGGGGGAGTGACTGACAGAGGCGGCTTGCTCTTCAGAGAAAGGAACTGGCCTCACCTCAGATCCTGCACGAACCCGGTGAAGGCCTTCCACCACGACTTGCTCCCCAGGGTGTAACCCCTGCTCAATGAGCCACTGGTCACCATGCCAAAGGGATGTCTGAACATGGCGAAGTTCCGCCCTATTGTCATTGCCGACCACATAGACAAACGATCCTTTCGAGCCCTGTTGAACCGCTCGTTGAGGGACAAGAATGGCATTGGTGCGGACGTAACCCACAACGCGGACTTTCACAAACTGCCCCGGAAAAAGGTCTGAAAGCCCCAGGTTGTGTTGGGGGTTAGGGAAGACGAATCGGCCCTGAAGACTCCCTGTTTCGGGACGCATGCCCACTGAAGCAAAATCCAACACCCCTTCGTGCGGATACGTGCTGCCATCCGCAAAAGTAAGGACCCCTCGAAGTTTGAAAAGGCCCGGTCTTTTCACTTTTTTGGTAGCTAGTTCCCGGTTCCTTCGAAGGATGTAGGTTTCGGGCACGCTGACATTGACATACATGGGGTCCAATTGGTGAATTATCGTAAGCAAATCAGTCTGAGCGGAAACCAGTCGTCCTTCGTAGAACCGGCTTTGCTCGATACGACCCGAGACTGGCGCGGAAATAATGGTATTACTCAGATCGAACTTGGCCTTGATTAAGTTCCCTTTCGCGGCCTCTAATGCCGCACCGGCTGCCAACGTATCCGCTACGGCATCGTCTACGGCGTCCTGACTCACGGCTTGTTCCGCCAAAAGCGGCTTGACGCGCGCCAGATCTTGTTTGGCCTGAACTAACCGGGCTCGTGCTTGGACCACCTGGGCTTTGGCGCTCAAATAGGCTGCCCGAAAGGGAATGGGATCGATGAGGTACAGGCGATCCCCCTTTTGGACATCACGACCCTCGGTGAAGAAATGTTTTTTGAGAATGCCGGTAACCTGGGATCGAATCTCAACCGGGCGAAAAGCTTCAGTTTGACCGATAAATTCCGGTTCGTCCGGAACAGTTTGAGTCGTAACCGTGACAACTTGCACTTCTGGGGGTGGGGGGGGAGTTGAAGAGGAAGTAGACTCATCCTGACATCCCATCCCTCCCAGAGCGCCAAGGTAGCAACCAAGTAGAAGGATTCGTCTCAGCAAGGGTTTACCCCTGTATTTCTGACCAACGACGTGATTAAATTCATAGCCCCAAATAGAAATGGCCGAAATAGCCCAATTGGGTAAGGCCAAAAAGGTATCTTACAGGTTATCATAACTTTCGAGATTGTTATTCAAATATCTGCAGCCTAATAAGCTGAGAGAGGATTCGGAAGACCATTGGAGAAACCCCACATGGGTTATAAAATTCATGGAAAAGGCAATTGGGGCAATTTTTTTCCATCGTCAAAGACCTTGGCCACCTACCCCCGTTGCCCAGGGATTAAAAAATAATCCCTGGGAAAAAGGGCGAGCGGCTATTGAACGGTAATCGTCTGGACGTCTGAAAATTTCACTCTGCCTGAGTGACCGAGAAACCCCCCTTTGGGTAGCTTCCGGCCCAATTGCTCAACGGTTCCCAGAGGGGTGGCCATTTCGGTGCCATAGAAGAACACCGCTGCGATCGTGTACGTTCCTGGATCTACGGGGGCCCGCAAAGCCCATTCGGCTTTCGAGGTGTCAAATTTGTTCTTTTTTAGATCCGGTTTAATCCCGAAAACAATAGCGAAATTGATGTTCCCATCCAGTTTGTTATATCGCATGTCATTCCATTTCTTCTGGACTTTGCCATCAGGGCCCGTGATCTTGGGGGGAGACATGATCGTAAACCCTGTCGAGGGAATCGGACGGGATTGGAACCGCATGTCGTTATCGACGAGCGCCAACCCGACCACCGGCCCAGCCCCGCCCTGAGCGGTCACTTGAACCGAGAAGGTTTTCCCCGCTTTGACAGTTTTGGGGATTTCCAAGGTGACGTTAGCATTTGCATCCACCTTTTTAATTGCCGCAATCAGTTGCTCCTTTTCTTTAGGTTTCATGTCTTGGTACGCTTGGGCATTTTTGAAGTCCATGAGGTGCTTGCTTTCGATGGTCCACTGCTCCGCAAACTTTTTCGGATGCTCTGGAAATTGTGCCGCACTTGTCGAGGCATGACATCCGGCACAATACGGAGCCACATCCGTGGCATACCAAAGGGGACCGTTGGGATAGGCCCAAGCCTTTCCAACAAAACCCATTGCGCCAATCATGATGAAAAACACTCCCACGGCTGTGAAATTTTTCATACGAAACCTCCTTGCCTTGAATTAATAAACGAAATTGAAACTGACTTCACGTGACATTTTTTCCGTGACTTTTCAATGTAGCGAGCAGAGCGACGGCTCCCCCTAATCAAACATGGTGGTATGACAGCGTTTACATATCGGAATCACCTGATCCTCAATGAGAAATTGCAATTTGGGATTGCCATCTGGATGCGCTTGATGACATTCAGCACATTGAATCGACAAATTGGCATGGGGGGTTAAATCATGGTATTTGGTCGAATACGAACCCTTGGGGACCATATCCTTACGGTGACATTTCAAACAGGTCTCATTGCTCAAGGGAAACCGCAGGTGCTTCGGTTCTTTGTGAAGCCCTACGAAATAGACCAAGGTGTCAAAGCCCGCAATAGTCAACACCCCCAGTCGTTCCCACACCCCCTCACCTTTATGACAATCGATACACCGCACCCCCTTTGGCGAATGATGTTTCGCGGCCAGACTGACTTGCTCGGAAATGGGCGCGGTAAATTCCTTGTACTTCTTTTCATGCAAGTGACAGGCAATACAAAAGGTATCCCGTTTTTCCAAACTGTACACAACCTTGTCTACTACGATGAACCCGGGAACCGGAAGGATCAAAAGTAGTAGAATTCCTAGCATCCAATAACGTAGGGGGATTTTCCGACTCATCCTTTTATCTATACGGTAAATTCTTAATTGAAAAACCATGAAGCCCCTCCTCGAAATGTAAAGAGGGGCTTCATTTACCAATTTGTGGGAGATTTAATAATCCAGGGAATTGCGTGGTCCTATGAAATTTTGGGTAGATAAATCATTAATTTCTTGTTGGGGTCATTACCCCCAGTCAGATTAATGCTACCTAAAGCAAAAAAAAATCCCATCACAACTTTAAAGGTGTGACCATTACAGGTCAGACGATCAAGGGGGTCCCCACTTAAACCTAAAGAAGTGCCCCCCAAGACAGGCAAGTAGGGGTGTTCCTACGCGTGATAAAAGTCTTCCCTGATGATCTTTCCATCCTTCCAGGTCTGTACCGCTACCTGGTTCATCACCACACGATTTCCGCCTTTGAACGTGACGTCAAAGGTCCATTCGACCGCTGCATTATCGCCTTCGACGATCACCCTCCCAACTTTGGCGCCATGAAATTCCTGGACGTTCTCCAAAAACTTTATTTCGTATGCTCGATTGGCGGCCTTTCCGACGCGTTCATCTTTGAGATTTTCACTCATGACCACATCATCGGCATAGTAGGCGTCCAAGGTTTCTAAGATTTTGCCATTCAGAATTCCGTCAATTACCGCTTGAGCTTGATTTTTCGTGCTCATGATAAATCCTCCTATTAATAAAATATTGATTAATTAAAATATGGCTCAACCCATGTTAAGTCGAGCCTATTGGAATTAGTGCACCATTAATGGCACCCGCTTCGTCAGAAGCCAAAAATACGAGAAGCTGTGCAATGGCTTCCGGCTTGACCCATTTTGTGAAATCTGCGTCCGGCATGTTCTTTCGATTGACCGGCGTGTCGATGATCGTCGGGAGGACCCCATTCACATTGACGCCTGAGCCCGCTAATTCAAGCGCCAGGACTTTAATCATGGCGACAAGCCCGGATTTGGAAACAAGGTAGGCCGCGGCACCGGGAAACGGGTCAAGTGCCGCTCGGGCCCCGATATGGATCACTCGGCCGGATCCTTGATCGGTCATCGTTGGAACCACTGCCCGGGAAAGGAGAAACGCTGCCGAAAGATTGAGAGAAAGCATTTTTGACCATTCGGACGGGTTCGTTTCAGTCAGGCGTCCCATAGCAAATCCCCCAACCAAATTGATCAAACAATCAATCCTGCCGGTTTTGTTTTTCACCTCGGCCGCAAATCGTTGAACATCCGACTCTTGCGTGACATCAGCCGTCACACTCTGTACGCCCTCCGGGAGATTTTTTGAGGGATGACGTTCCGCAACAACTATCGTGGCACCCGCATTCGAAAATTCAGCGGTAACAGTCTGACCGAGCCCGCCCGTGGCTCCGGTAATGATGACGACTTTGTTATCTAGGCGTTTCATATTTTACCTCTCTGAGAGTTGTAGGGGCGCCTCTTCAAGGCAGCATAAGATGCTGGGGCCACCATTTTTTGTCAGGCAGCATGAGATGCTGCCGCTACAATTTATTTTCAGTCAGCTTAAGATGCTGCAACTACCTATTTTGTAGTTGCGCCATCTAATGGCGCTTCTGTCAGGCAGCATGAGATGCTGTGGCTACCCAATTACTTAAAGGTGATTCCCAAATCCTGAACTTCCCGATATGGAAGCAACCACACCAACGATTCGTCATGGAGGTCTCCAACTTGGATTCGATTCCCCCAGGGGTCCCGGAAATCACACCTGAAATTTGGTTGTAGGGTAAGGCCGTACTTTTTGATGAGTTTTTCCCTCACTTCATTAACCTGTGCTTCATCCCGAACCATGATGCCGAAGTGCTTCATTCGATCCGGTTTGATTTCTTCGACTTCAAATATGGCTAAAAACTGATGCTCGCCTAATTTGCACCAGGCGGCCCCTTCCCCGCCGCGGAGCATTTCTAAATTAAAAACATCGGAATAAAATTCAACGGCTTTTTTTGCATCATCGACTTCAATGACGACATGATTGACACCATACACTTGAACAGCCATGGCCTGGTTCCTTTCTATTTATTTCTGCGTGATAATCGCCCTTTGGTTTGAGGCCGGGACATCGTGCATTTCACTTTTGCTAAATCCCGCATTGCGGAACATGCGGTCATATTCACTGAACGTATAAGCATCCCCTGCGGGTGTCGTGGCCAGCATGATCAGGCCAAAATCGGCCATGGCCGGTGGAGAAACGCGATCCTCATTCGGGACGAATTCCAACGTGAGGACTCGGCCATTGGCATTGAGGCCCGCATGCACTTTTTTGAGAAAGGCTTCACACGTCGGTACATCAAAATGGTGCAAGAAATTCGGCAACAGCACGAGATCGAATCCTTGACAAAGGTCCACTTCAAAGGCGCTTCCGGGAAGCGTATAGAAACGATTGGCGATTCCGGCTGCCTGCGCATTTTCCTTGGCGACCACCAGTACATTGGCCCAGTCGAGCGCGGTGACTTCGGCTTGAGGCAACTTTTTAGCGATTTCGACCCCAAAAATCCCGTGGCTTGCCGCCACATCCAACACTTTGCGGGTCTGTGGAGCATTTTGACTCACCCAATTCGCAATCCAATCAGCCGGCCCTTTCATCATGGGGACCATGGCTCGGGCGAAGGTCACCCATTCCGGATGTTCGGCTTCAGTCGTTCCTTCATCACTCACGACGGTCCCACCTTTTCGTACCGCCTCGGTCAGTTTCTGAAAACCTTCAACCAGAGGCGGAGATAACATGAAATCCATGGTCCCACCGAGGTAAGTCGGAGAGCGTTTGTCCAGGAAGAGTTTGGAGTCGGGAGTCAACGTGTATTCCGAATTCTCCTTGGTCAGGAAACCCGCCACGGTCAGGGAATCCGCTAACATGCGGACGCCTCGCTCCGAAGCTCCACACCGTTTGGCTAAAGCCGGTGGTGTGTGTTTTCCCTCGGCAATGGCGGTGAATAATTCTAATTCGATGGCGGTTCTGAGAACTTCGGTTCTCTGGTGTGCGTTGACTGTTTGAAAGAAGAGCGCGGGCGATGGCCCTTCAGGTTTGGTTGGCGTTTCCATGTTTCCCTCGCATTCATTTATAGATTAAGCGGTTTGATCGGCGACAATACAGCCGCTGGATTTTTTTCCCAATCAAGGGTGTGGGAGTCCACATATAATTCGACTTCGTTCCCATCCGGGTCATAAAGGTAGAGACTTTGACTCACCGTATGATCGCTCATGCCCGAAATAGCCACACCCGCTTGTTCCAATTCTTCTTTTGCCTTGCGTAATTCGCCTAGACTGTCTCCGATTTTAATGCCAACGTGGTAAAAGCCTCGCCTGTGACCGGTTGGAGGTGGAGGAGCGTCTCCGACCTCAATTAACAAAAGTTCATGATGGGTTCGGCCAGAGGACAGGGCGACAGCTTTGCCTCCAAAGGTCCTTCCAATTTCTTGAAATCCCACAAGATCGCGGTAGAAGGCGAGGGAGTTTTCCAAATCTTTGACATAAAATACGATATGTCCCAAAAAATGTGCTTTCATGCCATTTTCCTTCAGGTGTTTGTCCTGCCCTGGGCTTTGGCCGAGGACGATAGCCCCTGATTCAGATGATCGTGGTTTTCAAAGCTCTCTCGGAGTCGCATCAGAACCGACTTCATATGTTTTACTTCAGCGGTACTCAAGGTCTGGAAATAGGGACGGAGAAATTCAGCATGGGTAGGGAACACTTTTCGAAAGAGGGCGTCCCCTTTTGCGGTCAATTGAACCTTGATAGCACGACGATCTCCCACGATCGCTTCTCTTTTGATCATTCCCTTTTTCTCGAGCCGGTCCAGAACCCCGGTGAGGGTGCCTTTGGTGACCAGGGTGGCGTTTGAAAGATCCGCGCAGGTGAGTCCGGCAGTGTCTCCCAGTTCGGCAATAACGTCAAATTGTGATGGGGTCAGGCCCATTGACTCAATATGTCGGCTGCCGGTTCGGTAAAAGGCCAAATAGGTTTCCACTAATGGGCGAAGAAGGGACAAATACGGATCTTTCTTGAAATCCATGATCTTTTCGGGCCGCTGTGTTTGGGAATTTTTCATTTTCGGAGACATTTTTTGTCCTTCCTGCCCTTAAAAATCGCCTTATCAATATATTGTTTTAAGTAGAATAATACTAACTAGTATAAAAGTCAAGTCCCTCTTTCAAAAACTGAATAAGTTTCTCAAATTCCAGTTGCAATCCGCATTGAACCTCAGTTAAATGCACCCAGAACACTATTTGGTCCTTTCAGATCCCCACACGGAGTATTTCGAGCCGCAACGCTCCAATACGATGACCCATATCCAATGATAGCGGGAAAAACTGAGACAGGGAGAGCTAATGCGAAATGTGAATGCCCAAAGTCGGGAAGCTCTGGCAATTCGGCATGTCGATTTTGAACACTTAGGTTCCCTGGAGCAGCTATTAACTCAGCGAGGCTTTCATATTCGATTTTGGGATGCGGGTATTCACGAAGTATCTCTCCTAGAGGCCTCTTCTCCTGATTTACTGGTCGTCTTGGGTGGGCCCATCGGTGCCTATGAAGAGGACAAGTATCCTTTTCTCAAATACGAGCTGAAGATTATCGATAATCGATTGAAACAGGGATTGCCCATTCTCGGCATTTGTCTTGGAAGTCAATTAATGGCAAGAGCTCTGGGATCAAAGGTGTATGCCGGATCGCGAAAAGAAATCGGGTGGGGGCCTATCACGCTGACTGATGTGGGACGTCGGTCCTGCCTGGCCGGCCTCCAGGAAAATAAAGGGCAAGTGTTACATTGGCATGGTGATACCTTTGATCTTCCCGAAGGGGCCACACTCCTTGCCTCTACTGAAGTGGCCCGGAATCAGGCATTCTCATGGGGCCCAACGGCCATTGGGCTTCAGTTTCATCTTGAAGTGCTTCCTGAAGAAATCGAACGTTGGTTAATCGGACATGCGTGTGAGATTGCTAGCACTGTGGATGTAACGGTAGCTCAACTCCGTGCAGATACGGAGCATTGGGGGAAACCTCTTAGCCAGATTGCCCGACAGTGCCTCACCACCTGGTTGAGTGAAGCGGGCTTGTAAGGCATGCAAAGGATTTCGATATTCACCTATGGCACGCTGGAGATTCCAGCCGTCATGGAGGCTGTGACGGGGAGGGTGTTTGAGTCTGCAGCAGCGTTCGCGGAAGGCTACGCGAGATTCCTTCTGAAGGGACAGGTCTATCCGGGTATCACACCCGTAGCTGGCCAAACGACCCCCGGGCGCGTGTATTTTGATGTGAGCCAGGAAGCTGTTTCGCTGTTGGATAGGTTTGAAGATAAAATTTATGTGCCGCAAGTCATAACGGTTCGAGCGCGTACGGGTCACCGGCACAACGCTTACGCATATATTATTAAACCTAAAGATCGAGGCGTCCTGACTGGGAATCCCTGGATTCGTGAAAGTTTCATTGAAACGTCTCTGACCTCCTACCTTGAAGCTTGCCGCCAATTTCACAATACTTCCAGTCGTTCTCTCTCTTCCGGATACTCGATTGGATAAGGAAAAAGAGTCTAAAGCTGAGAATATGATGAACAATCGCCTGCCTATTGTGGGTATTATGGGATCCGGTGACATGGAGTGGCCGGAACGGACAATCGATCTGGGACGGTGGTTAGCGGAAAAGGGGGTTCATTTGCTGACGGGTGGCGGTAGCGGTGTTATGAGCTCAATCAGTCGGGCCTTCATTGATGTTCCCAACAGACAAGGATCCGTGATTGGTATTCTCCCATGCCAGGCTGACGATCCGACCTGCCGACCGAAAAAAGGCTTTCCGAATCCCTGGATCGAAATTCCCATAGCCACGCATCTCCCTCTCAGCGGCAATCAAGGGGGTGAGCCCTTATCTCGAAATCACATCAATATTCTCTCGTCGGATGTAATCATCGCATTACCAGGTGGCGCAGGCACCCTGAGTGAAGTGATGTTAGCCGAACACTATAAGCGACCCTTGGTGGCCTATTTACATGACCGAAGTGAGCTTCCCGGCCTTCCCCCGTCTGTTACGGTGGTCGACACCTTAGAGGGTGTGCAGGAATTCGTGAAAACGCATTTGCGTATTGAAGGTTGATAACACAAATTCCTCCCAACTTTGAGCCCAATATAACTTTGACTTCTCATTTTTTGTGACCCAAAATATTCCCTCTCCCTTTAAGGGAGAGGGCAGGGTGAGGGTAGGGCCTTCAGATTTCCTGCAAAACTTTAAAGGAATTACCCCAACTGGTCATTCATAAACCAAAACAATCTCTCATCCCTTCTGAATGTCTATTCCCCCCCCCAAAAGCTATCGATTCCTGATTGTCCTGTTGTTGATAGGGCTGCTAGTACTCGGGATCGGATTTATTTTCATCACCCACACGTTCCTTCAATCCATTCAATCCTCTCCTCAACTGGCTCCAGACCAGGCCCGCCTAAATCAAGACCTCCTATTGTTGGGAATAACCATGATGGCCGGACTTCCTGCAATCGGGATCGGCACCTACTTGGCTTATCTCGGCAATCAAATACGGATCACCTCATCAACCATGAAGGGCCCCATATTAATGGTATCCGGAGCCCTACTAATTGTCTGTAGCTTAGTCCTCCCACCTGTGGTCTGGTGGATGAGCCAGGATTAATGATTGTGGCGGATGGAATGTGTAATGCCGGAGCTGGAAAAGAGACTTATCGAAAAGGACAATTACCCTCTTCCTTTTAGGGAGACCTGCCTGCCGAAGCTGGTATGGCAAAGGCGGGGGGTAGGGTGCGGGTAACCCATTCACCTGAATTAAGGAGGACGAAACATAATGAGGTACCTATTGATTAAGGGATTTCTTACCGTTGGAGTGATATTTTTGGGGTTGGTACAGCCAGCCTTCGCATTCGATTTTTCCTCCTGGGATGGAATACTGAAGAAATATGTTGAATCGAAGACAATCAATGGGGTGACGCTCAACGCCGTAGATTATAAAAAACTCGGCAATGATCCCGCATATGCCAAATTGGTCAAGGATTTAGAGGCGGTGCCTTTATCAACTTTGAAATCCAGAGATGAGAAGTTGGCCTTCTGGATAAACGTGTACAACATCATGGCTGCCAAAATGGTGTTGGACAATTATCCGTTAAGCAGCATTAAAGACGCTGGAAGTCTCTTTACCGCCGTCTGGAAAATACCCGTGGGGGTCGTGGCAGGGAAGGAAAGAACGCTAAACGAAATTGAACACGAGATCTTGCGAAAAATGGGTGAACCCAGAATCCATGTTGCGATCGTGTGTGCGTCCGTGAGTTGCCCGGACCTTAGGAAAGAGGCCTACACGGCTGATACTTTAAACCGCCAGCTCGATGATCAAATGACGAAATTTCTCGCCAACTCCAAGAAAGGCCTAAGAGTTGATGACCAGAAAGGATACGTGTATCTATCCTCGATCTTTAAGTGGTTTGGAGAAGATTTTGAACCAAAAGGCGGGGTGCGGACGTTTATAGCCCCGTATGCCCCCGAACCGCTCCAAACATCGGTAACAAACGACAAGCTGACTGTGTACTACCTGGACTACGACTGGGGCTTGAACGAACTGTAACGGCTTTCCCACACTATTTGTTGTCGGTTATCCCATCAAAAAGGAGTATCACTCGGGTACGCCTCTTTCTTATAAGCTAACATTGACAATCTCTTAATTCAGGTTAAATAAAAGAAAGAATCCTAATTTCTCGGGGGATTAAACGAATCCGGAATGCCTTCTCAGGCCCAACGTTCAGAAAAGGAGATGGCAGGCCGATATAAAATTTACACTTCAAAGCTACCTCATTAAATTACATATGTTTAATTAAATGGATAATTGGGGTTCTCGAATACATCGAGGTGGAGGGAAACAAACATTGTGTGAAGGATAAGGGCCACCGGAAAAAAATAAAATAAGATTGACCCGGGACGGGCATACCTTGTAGGGTAAGCTAACATGATGTATATATACATCATGATTGTGGGAGGCACACCATGCACCGCACGCAACTGTATTTGCCGGAGAACCTGACAGAGAAACTACGTTCATTGAGCAAGCGTCAACACAAGTCAATCTCTCAGTTGGTGAGAGAAGCACTTGAGGCTACCTATTTGGGGGGGGCACGCCCCCCCTTGAAAGAGGTGCTTAAGAAAACCAAGGGTCTCTGGAAAGGTCGCACAGATGTCAATCCCGACACTTTTATTCGAAACTTACGAAACGACACACGACCTAACCGGTATTACAAGAAACCATGATTCGAATTTTGTTGGATTCGGATGTCATCATCGCGCACTTCAGAAATGATGGGCAGATCGCAGGCGTATTAGAACAACTGGTCGAGGGTGGCTCTTCCTTGCTTGTGAGTCCCATTGCCTATGCCGAAATTGTGGCTGGTATGCGATCGGGGGAAGAAAGAGTCATTAACGAATTTTTTCGATCGGTTGATTGCCTGGTGATTGATGAACCAACTGGCAAGAAAGCAGGGGAATATCTCAAGAGCTTTTCTAAAAATGCAGGAGTAAAGATTGCTGATGCCCTTGTCGCAGCCGTCGCACATACCAACAACCTCCAGTTGTTTACCCTTAATCGAAAACATTACCCAATGAAAGACATTCAATTATTCATGCCCTCCAAAATCAACGAAAAATAGTGGGTCGCGGATCTCAAAAAACCGAAAAAGCCAAAGTAAAGACAATGCCACTCACCCGTGATTTTAAACAAACCTTTAAAGCCCGGGCAGAACCTGATCCCACTTTTCGGGAGGAACTCTTAAAGTGAGGAGTGCAAGCTCTTCTTATGGGAGGCCTGGGCACTGGCAAAGCTATCCTGCGGGATTTTCTGAACTAGCCGACCTGTCGGCAAAAACACCTGAAAGCCTGATGCGAATGCTTGGCCCGAAGGGAAATCCAAGGGCAAAAAACCTTTTAGATATTATTCAGGTATTTCAGGAACAAGAAGGGTTGCAGCTTAAAATTACAGCGATGCATTAATTCTTTCGCTCCACCCCATTTATTTTGGTGATTTTGTTCGCTTGGTTGGCGTTGCTTGCAACGGATCATCCGGCCAATGATGTTTGGGATACCGGCCTCTTAATTCTTTTTTTACTTCCTGGTAACTATTCGCCCAAAAGCTCACCAGGTCTTGCGTGACCTGCACGGGCCGTCGAGCCGGAGATAAGAGATGGATCGTGACCGGCACCCTTCCTTTTCCAATCTTTGGGGTCTCCCTTTGGCCGAACATTTCTTGAAGGCGAACCGCCAATACGGGGGACTCATTGGCATGATACTGTAATGGAATTCTTGATCCTGTGGGAACCGTGAGGTGCGTCGGGGCTTGTTGATCCAACTCCTTTTGTTGTTTCCAATTTGTGAGGGCGTGCAAAGGTTTTTTGAGATCAATGCGCCGGACTTGGGCCAGACGGGTTAAGCTAACCAAATAGGGGCCCAGCCATTCTTCGATGGTATCCAGGAGGTGTTGATCGCTCACGTCCGGCCAACCGGATTCTTCGCCGTCAATCCGTCGCATGCATAAGACTCGAGCTTGCCAGTTCCGCAGTTCCTTGGTCCAAGGGAGACCATCGATTCCTTGTCGCCGAAGGCCCTGGATCAAGGCCGCAGTCACCTGATCAGAATCCGGGTGGGTGATCTTTTGATCCTGTAATATCAATTCTCCCAACCGGCGTTGCTGACTAGCCGTCACCTCCAACGCCCGATTATCCCACGTGACACATTGCACATTCCTGAGTTGATCAGAGAAATGCTCCTCGAGGTCTTCAAGGCTAACAGGAGCCGCAAGGAATATCCGTGCCCATTGTTGAGCGCCATCAAGGTGAGCAATCACAAGATGATCTTCGCTTGACAAGGCTTGGGGTTCGGAAAAATAGGCTCCACGGCCGTTGGCTAATTGGTAGCGTTGTTCTGCACGATTTTGACATTGCGCAATCCGGTCCGGATAGGCAAAAGCCAGGAGCAGGCCAACGGTCTCCGGGTCCTCTTTTTTCTGTGCTCTTTTTTCCGGGGTCAATGTCAATTGTTTTTTTAACTGCTCTGTCACTTTGTGAATTCGCTGCAGGGCGGTTCGATCGACTGTAATTCCCTTAGTCATGGTCTTAGGGTGATGAAGCACATCAACCCGAACTCGAAGATCCGGATTGCGCTCACCCGGCTTCGCTTTAAGGAAGTCCCGTTCACTTAACAAGGCAGCCAGTTCGCAGGCTAACCTTTCCAGCCCCAATGACTTGGCTCTGAGCACCATGTGAGCCAGGCGGGGATGGATAGGCAGTACCGCCATCTGTTTCCCGTGGGATGTTATGTGTCCCTCATCATCCAGTGCGCCTAGCCGTACCAGTAATTCCCTTGCCTGGGAATACGCCCCGGGCGGGGGGGCGTCCAACCAGGACAGCTCGTTGAGGTTAGTAGTACCCCAAAGGGCGAGTTCCAAAACGAGCGAGGAGAGGTCACCCTCCAAGATTTCAGGTGTTGTCCGTTGGAGTAAGGCTTGATGTTCCCCAGCGGTCCAGAGACGATAACAGACTCCCGGTTCAATCCGTCCGGCTCGGCCCTGGCGCTGGTCGGCAGAGTCTTTGGACACTTTGATGGTTTCAAGCCGGCTCATGCCACTTCGAGGATCGAACCGAGCCACCCGGACAAGGCCTGTGTCGATGACCACCCGGATCCCTTCAATGGTTAAACTCGTTTCCGCAATGTTTGTGGCCAATACGATTTTTCGTTGACCAGGTGGGGGCGGTTGAATCGCCCGGTCCTGGTCAGATTGAGAAAGATCTCCGTAGAGCGGAGCCAGATGTACCGTGGGGCCAAGATCCAAACTTTGAAGTCCCCGTTCGACTCGCCGAATTTCTGCCATGCCTGGTAGGAAAACCAATAGGTTTCCTGTGTTATGGGAAAAAGCGTTTTTGACGGCTTGCACGACCGTGTGCTCGGTCATTTTCGGATCCGGTTTGCTAAGGTAGCGGGTTGCAATGGGGAATATCTGCCCTGCACAATGGATGATGGGTGCATTCCCCAGAAGGGATGCGATATTCCCGGTGTCCAACGTTGCAGACATCACGAGAATGCGCAGGTCTTCACGGAGGGCTTTTTGGGATTCCAGACACAGGGCAAGCCCCAAATCCGCGTGGAGGCTCCTTTCATGAAATTCATCGAAGATAACGAATCCATACCCGGAGAGCGAGGGATCGTGTTGAAGGATGCGGGTAAAAATGCCTTCGGTCACAACTTCTATCCGTGTGCGGGGTCCAATCTTTGTATCCATTCGAATGCGATAGCCAACGGTATCTCCAACTTGTTCGCCCAGGGTGAGCGCCATTCGGTGCGCAGCCGCCCGCGCCGCCAATCTGCGCGGTTCCAGCATGACGATCCGTTGAGGGGTGAGCCATGATTCATTCAATAAAGCGAGTGGAACGCGAGTCGTTTTCCCGGCACCAGGTTGTGCCGTTAGGACGGCATGAGGGGCGTTCTGTAATGCCTCTTTCAACTCAGGGATAATTGAATCAACGGGTAATGCGGTCATCGCGTGTGTTTCGTGAAGTGGTAGGGATGGGTGTACAATACCTTAGAGGGTAATGGGAAGGTAGGACATGAATTTGCCATGAAGAGTATGTGGGGGAAATTATGATAATGGTGACTGGGCTATTCGTGTTTCTCAGTCTAACAAATCCGGTTAAGAGTCAACCGTACCCGGTAAGTGGCGACGCGGCCCCTTCCATAACATGTCCGAAGGATTTATCAGCGCTCCGTCCTCAAATGGAAGCGGTACTCGCTTCGGTTTCAAGTGCTGACTTTAAAAAAGCCATCCTCGCGTCCTTATCGGCTTCCATTCCCGATGCGATCCGGCGGGCCGACGGGATCAATGCCCAGATTGCTTATTTGCAAAGGGAAATAGCTGAGCAAGAGCAGGTACAAAAGTATTCAGAAAAAATTGCCCGGGAGGTCAACGGCAATTTTATGGAGCCGTTGAAACCCTGTCGGCGGAACGAAATAGGAAGTTATTGTACGGCCGTCGAAGAGTATTACATTTCCTCGGCGTCCAACTTGGCGAATCGATCCTTCCTCGATGCGTTGCAGTGTTATAAACGACAAGGCATGCGATAGCACGGTTGCTGAATTTACACATTTGAATTGCCTTTGGCGTGCCTTTAAGATACAAAAGTCGAAACCGGGATTGGGTGTGGTTTAAATAGTTGGGTTTCCTATCAGAAAAGTCAAAAGGAGGTTTGCCCATGATTCAGGTCCGTCGTTTCGTGGTCGTAATGGCGATGATTGCCCTAATTGGCTCCCTGGTGCCGTTGTCTTGGGTAATGGGAGAAGAGACGGCTCCCGGAATGGTCACGATTGATGGCCACACCGTTCCGGATATTGGGCCCCTGCCCACGGCTGTGCCTATTCCGGCAACGAACTTGAATTATGCCTCAAAAATTAAGCTCGGGGAGCAATTGTACTTCGACGGACGTTTATCACAAAACAACTCGATTTCGTGTGCATTTTGCCATACTCCCGGCTTGGGATTTGCCGATCCGAAACAGGTCTCAGTGGGAGTTGACGGGAAACGAGGCGGACGCCAGGCCCCAACCGTCTATAACACGGCTTTTAATCCCGTACAATTCTGGGATGGCCGGGCCGGATCATTAGAAGAGCAGGCTATTGGCCCAATTATTAATCCCGTAGAAATGGCCGAGACCTATGAGAATGTTGTGAAGAAGCTCAGTGCGCTTCAGGGCTATCGGGATCAGTTCCAGGCGGTATTTGGAACCGGCGTCAGTGTCCAAGGAATTGCGGAAGCCATTGCCGCGTATGAACGGACGATCATTTCCACCAATTCAGCTTTTGATAAGTACGTGTTGGGTGATAAATCTGCCATGAGCAAAGAGGCACAACGGGGATTGGCGCTTTTCAAGGGTAAAGCTCGCTGTATTCTCTGTCATAATGGACCGAATTTTACGGACAATCAATTTCATAATCTAGGCGTTCCCCAGGTCGGACCCATGAAGGAAGATTTGGGACGATATTATGTGACGAAGCAAGAACGGGACAAAGGTGCATTTAAAACACCAACTCTGCGAAGCATCATTGAGACCGCGCCCTATATGCACGACGGAGCGTTTAAGACCTTGGAAGAAGTAGTCGATTTTCTCAATAAGGGGGGTGGCCCGAATTCCCATTTAAGTCCCCTCATGAAGCCCTTAGGGTTGAAAGACCAGGAAAAAACCGATCTCATCGCGTTCTTACAGGCGTTAACCGGTGAGGAAATTCCTTTTGAGTTTCCTGAATTGCCGGAGTAGACCGTGGCGGATATGGAGTGTTTCTTTCTGCGTGTGCGTTTACCCTCACCCTCACCCTCTCCCTTAAAGGGAGAGGGGAGTTAGGTTATTCCATAAAATTTTTTCAAAAGAATTTTGGGGATTTATCGTAAGGAGTCAATGAAGGCTTGGCTGATTTCTCCGCGAGCCACTTCTGCGACCGGTCCTTTCATGGTGAGGGAGTAGAGTGGATCGACCGTGATGGCGAGTGTTCCTCCGGGGGCCTTGATCGTTACGGGACTCTTGACCAACCCCAATCGCACGCCGGCACTGGCCACCGCACAAGCCGAAGATCCCGAGGCCTGAGTTTCGCCAGCCCCACGTTCCCAGATCAAAATCGAAATGGTGTGGGGGCCGGTAGGAACGGCAAGCTGGACATTGGTCCGTTTTGGAAATGTTGAGTGATGTTCCAATTCAGGACCTAGTCGAAGAAGATCCTCTCGGGTCCATTTTTCCCCTTTCTTTTTGAACACGACGCAGTGCGGGTTGCCGACACTGACTCCAGTAAATCGGAGCGACTGGTCTGCGGCTTTCACAGGCTGCTGGATGAGCTCAGGGACCCGGAGAGAACATGGCAAGTCATTGGGTTGAAAGGACGCCCGCCCCATGTCGACCGTCGCTCCATCCACATGGCCGTGTCCATTAAGTTGCAATGTGATTTGAACAAGCCCACCCTTTGTTTGGACAGTGAAACTCCGTTTTTTGGTCTTTCGGGTCGCGTAGAGATAACAACCAAAAATACGTAGCCCGTTTCCTGATTTTTCGGCCTCACTGCCATCAGGATTATAGATCCGCAAGCCGAAATCAGCCTTTTTCGAGGTTTGGAATGCAAGAATCCCATCACTTCCGATTCCCCAGTTGCGATCACAAATTGTGCGAATAATTCGAGGTGTCAATTTAAAGGTTAAGTGGGCGGGATCCAAAGCGATATAATCGTTTCCTAATCCATGCCCTTTAAAAAATTGGTTTTTCATGTAGCCTCTGATGCGGTGTCCAAAATGGTAAATCGACGACTCTCCTACTCATCAATTAGTAGGTAAAACTTCGACCAAATTATAAGAATAGACGAGAATCCTGTCAAAAGTGGCGAGACCGGAGTTGGAAGTAGGAAATTGTTTTACCTAAAACACCTGAATCGTTTACCCCGAAACCCGAAACGCGAAACCCGAAACTTCTCAATCCCCCAACACCGGTTGATCAAACAGAATACCGCCGAAGGCTAAATATGCGGCCAGGAGGGTCAAGACAATATTAAAGGATTGACCGGTTACATAGAGCCAGATCGGTTTCCCGCCAACAAGTTGGGAAGTCAGTTGCCGGAAGTTGGATTCCAAGCCAATTGCGACAAATGCCAAGGCAAACCACCATCCTCGAAGACCTTTGGTTATGGTGAGAATACTCTTGACCTCCTCCTGGCCCAGGAGGGGGACAAGGACTAAAGAAAAAAATAGGGAAGCGCCAAGAAACCCAACAATAAATTTTGGAAATCGATTCCATATTTCCATGGCAGAGGGCCGTGGGGCCAATGGATCTTTCTCCACGACTGAGACCCAATACACGGCGATGACAAAGGCGATGATTCCGATCAGGACGTTTTGAATCAGTTTTACCACGGCAGCGACCTTTTCCGCCTGTTCCCCTAGAAGCGCCCCCGCGGCCACCACGGCCCCAGTCGAGTCCACGGTGCCACCGATCCATGCTCCACCCACCAGCTGATCAAAACCGAATACCCGGCATAAGGCCGGCATACCCACCATCATGGCGACCGTAAAAATCATTGTCATGCCAACCGCCAGGGAAAGTTCTTCTTTTTTGGCTTTGCAGGCCGCCGCTGCGGCAATGGCGGCGCTGACCCCACAAACTGAGGTTGCACAGGAAATCACCATCACCAATGACTTGGAGGCCATGTTGAGGACTCGTGTTCCGAACAGCCACATAAACACGACAACAATGGGGGTGACCATCCAGGCGACGAGAAGTCCAGGGCCACCGAGCGCCAGAATTTTTTGTATGAGGATTTCGGCACCTAATAGCACTAACCCGGTCTTAATAAATAATTCCGATCGAGCTCCCACCAACAACCATCCGGGGGTTCCGACCGTGTTGGCAATCAGCAGACCTAAAGCCAATGCCCATAACGCATAGCCTAACCCTAGATCTTTTAAGGTTGTATGACTGGCAGTGAGTTTCGCGAGCAGCGCGAGGAAAAAGGCTACCGAAAATCCTACGATGAAGGGCCAGATTGACTGCCCTATTGCCCGAATGCCTGTGGTCGTCAGAAGAGTCAGTCCTAACCAAAGGACCATAATCGTGAACAGGGTAGAGGAGGGGAAGGCATCAAATGGATGAGTGGTCCATTTGGCAGGTTTGGGAACCCCGTCGATAATTCCCACGATGGCCAGAAAGATCAAAAAAAATCCAAACCAGACCGCCCACCAATCTTCAGATCGCAAAAGGCTTTGCGCCTGCATAGATGCTCCTTGTGAGAGGGCCGACTTAAAGTGTTCGGCACTGATTGGGAAAGATGATAATGGGACTATGAATGGGGATCAATACCTCAAAAAAGAGTTTCGAGTTTCGGGTTTCGAGTTTTAGGACAAAATAGGGAATGAGGAGATTGCAGACGGGAAAGGGTTAGGATTGGAATTAGACTTTTTGGATTAGCGGATGATGCGGGTAGGATTGATGAACAATGGAGCTACCAAGAAGGCCCAATCCTTTTTCAAGGGAGGTGGAGGGCCTTCTTGGCAGGCAGGTCAGTCACGGCACAACTTTTTCCCGAGGAGTGCAAATATCACTGGGATGGCGATGGCCGTCACCAGACCAAAAATTCCGATCCATGAACTGACGAAGAGAACCTGGACAAGTGCTGGAAGAGATATCTGGTCAAGATTCATCCAACCGTATAGAAGGAACATCACCCCCAGGACAAAAACGCCCAAAAACACCTCTTCAAATATCTTCATGCCTTTCTCAATGCAATGCCATTTTTCATTTTCGAAAGTTGTGAGTTTCATGGCTACCTCCCTGCTACTTTTCCCCTTTCATATTTCCGGAGATTACGGAATACCTATTAAATTATTAAGCAAATGTAGTGCCAATGAGCGGTTCTCCAAGTTGAAGTCAATGCTTTTCATTTTTTTCAATGGGTTACGAAGGCCATTTCCTCCTAGGATGGGTTTTAATTTCAGGTAGAGGCTTGAACGAATCCAAGGTTCCGCGAAATGACGCGGCACCTTGTAGACAGGGTGTATTACTTTATAGACATTCCGAGGGTGTTCATAATTTTAAGCGCCCTTTCGTCCCTCAGCCTTTTGGTTGAAATAGGCAAGAATCTTTTTATCATCTTCTCCAGCCTCCCACACCTTCCGTAAGAATTCAGAAAGGCCAATATTTCGTTCTTCGAGAAATGGCCGATCCCTACCGCACCCATACATAATGTCCGGCGGTAACTTTCCGCGAAGTTTTGCCCTTGCCTTTGCAATAATTCGTGGAAGCCATTGGTGTCCGCCCATTGAGGCCCAGGGTGAAGGGAGAGCATCCGAAATTGTATCGGATGATTCGAATTTCCCATCCTGAACCTTTATAAAGTATTCCCGGCGAAGTCCTGTGACCTCGCGAATCTCGTCCGGCGTAGGAACGCGCTCTTCAGCCCAATCTTCAACAAAGTCGTAAATTTCTTGAGGGGATGCCCCAATTGATCGGAGGAACGCTCTGTCTTCTTGAGAGAACATATGATCGGCTTCCCTGATCCCCTGCTCAAATGCCTCCACCGCTCGGTCGAACAATCCCTGAAAGGTATTCTCCCAGTCTTCGCGGCGTGGATCTAGATTGGATGGGTTATGTGAGATCTCTTCTTCTATGTTCAGGGTCGGTCTTTTCTCGGAATGATAGGGTTGTTGAGACATATTAGGAATCGTCATTATTAGGTTCTCCACATCATCTGGTTAGTGCTTAATGAAGTCATGATCATGCATAAAGGCCGTAAGGAACAGTGACGGGAACCTCGACTATCGCCGTTCGTAATGGATTTGTGCCATCTGTCTGTAAGACCAACTGCGAATCGGCGGCGGCCTCGATGACTGCCAAATCACCTGTGCTGACCACGAGGCGTTGATTCCCTTCCTTGGAATCCCAAGACCCCTCACCACCAATCACCAATGCGGCAAGGCTGTTGCCTTTTGTCAGCGTGCGAACCAACTGACCCCCTGGAAATATGCTGATCTCTTGCATGGTCACCGGTGCGACGAGAGAAACCGGGCCGCCATCCCCTATGACGCGTTTGGTGGTTACCCCCTCGTTTGTTTCTACAGGAAAATCTCCTTGATGGAATTCCCGATACGTCGGTGAACGTTTCACAGCCTCTTGTAGATCGGGTTCAAACCAAATTTGAAAAAATTCCGTATGATCACCGAGGGTTTCCTCTTCATGAGAGACCCCTGAACCGGTTTGCATGACTTGAGCGCCGCCCGTCTTCACACGACTGACTGTTCCAAGCGTGTCGCGATGGCCGATTTCCCCTTCCAGGACGTAACTCATAATCTCAAACCCCCTATGAGGGTGTAGGCCAATCTTGCCGTTCCCCTTGGCCGTCGCCCACGCCCAGTAAAACAGGGGACCGATCCGCCTGGCCCCTGAAGGTTCATGGGGAAACCCAATTGGCTTTACTTCGGTAATACGTCCCTCGTCAAAGGCCCCGGTCCCCTGCTGTTCCCGTGAAAATCGCTTCATAGTTGTGAGCTGGTCTTGATCCGTCATGATATTTATCCTTTATGAATTCTCTCTTGCCCTTTTTACGAAACCTCAATCACAATCTTTCCGGTATGCTTTCCAGATTCAAAATGCTCATGGGCCGCGTTTATATCATCTAAGGTAAATGATTTCGGATCGATCAATGGCGTCAGCTTCCCTTCATCCACCCATGCGGCAATTTGGCGGAGGATATGTCCATGATGGGCTCGACCCTCCCCAGTCAACAACGGGAGGGGCATAAAGACAACATGTAAGCTGAGACCCCGTAAATGCATGGGCGTGAGGTCGTGCTTGCTCAAGGAAACAATGGTAATGACTTGTCCGTTGTTCGCTGCACCCAAAAACGATTGATCGATATTAGGCCCGCCCACGGTATCAAAAACAATTTCAAATCCTTTCCCTTTGGAAAGCCGCTTGACATAGGCTTCTGGTGACTCCTCACGATAATAAATAATCTCCTTCGCTCCAAGGCGACGCCCGATGTCTCCCTTTTCATTGGACGAAGCCGTTGCAAAAACTTTGGCATCTTTAATGGCGGCGATTTGCAAGGCAACATGTCCGACTCCTCCAGTGGCACCATGAACGAGGACCGTCTGTCCGGGTTGAAGGTGAGCCCGGTCAATCAACCCTTCCCAGGCGGTGATGCAAACAAGCGGAAGTGCCGCGGCTTGTAAAAAGTCCAGTGTGCGGGGTTTGGGCGCAATCAATTCCGCATCAACCAGCATGTATTCCGCTAAAGCCCCGCCATGCCCCTTTACGCCGCCGGCGCAGCCATACACGGCATCACCAACCTGAAAACCTGTCACTCCTTTTCCCACCTCCTTCACAATTCCCGCAACGTCACCATGTAAGACGGCCGGCAGGTCAGGGGCTAGTGGAGGGCCCAATTGACGTATCTTCGAATCAAGAGGATTCAGACTCGTGGCCTTTACTTCCAAAAGGAGGTGGCCTGGCTGAATCTGAGGCTGATGAATATCCGTGGGCTCAAACCGGGAATCTGATCCATAACGACGAAGTACCTGGGCTTTCATAGCAACTCCTTTTGTTTGATTAGGCGGCTTTTAGAACCTCATTGAGCTTAGCCACCAGAACATTTTTGGGGACGGCTCCTATCACCTGATCCACGATCTGCCCGTTTTGAAAAATGTTAATAGTCGGGATCGATTGAATGCCGTATTGGGCGGCAGTCTGCGGTTGTTCATCGACATTCACCTTTCCGACTGTAACCTGACCGGCGTATTCATTGGCAAGGTCCTGAATGACCGGATTCATGGCCTGGCACGGACCGCACCACGTTGCCCAAAAGTCGACCAACACCGGTTCAGAATTGTGTATGACCTCCTGCTCGAAGTTGTTTTCTGTTAGTGTCAGGGTCGAAGTGTTAGGATTGCCCATAGTCTCCTCCTTTTTGAATCAGCTAGGAAAATCAAATTAAACCTACTAGTAGGTAGATAATTCCCGAAAAAAAATAGTCAACCCCCCTTCCGCTTCATACTATCCTTCAATTGACGGATTACCGCCGAAAACTGTTTTGGTCCTTCAGCCCGGGCGTTTTGCAGGGCTCCCTGAATGGCGGCATGAATCAGAGCGGCTTGATCTTCGGGAGTTCCCGGAAAGGTCATCACACCTTTTTCTCGACCCTCGGCCAGCACCTCGGTTAACCAGGCCTGAATGTAGTCACAAAGGCTAATGATCTCCTTTTGCATGTCTGGGGAAATAAGATTGTGTTCGGCCTGAAGGGAACCAAGGGGGCAAATCTTATTGCCGGACTTAATGATTTCAGTGGTCATGGCAATATAGGCGTCGAAACGATCCCAAGGCCGGTGATACTTTTGAGAAATCTCTACCAAGGCATGTTTCTGAGAAGTCCGGTATTTGGCTGCCAATGCCTTCCCTAAATCTCCCTTGGTTGGAAAATGGTGGTGAATACTCGCTTTGCTGATCCCAATCCGGTCGGAGATATCCTGGTAACTAAATGCGCTGAAACTTCTCGTCTGCAAGAGCTCTCCCGCCACATCTAAGATTTGTTCTTTTCGATCCAGCATAGACACACTTATTTTGTGTTGGTGATGTCATTATAAACCTACTAGTTGGTAGAATCAAGTTGCCTGTCTTTATAAATGTGGGTATTTACGGAAGGGGGAGGGAGTCTTACGTTATAGTCAATTGGAAATGGGAATGTAGAAATGCTGGGTTTTATTCTTTGGGAATTTTCTGTATAGCAGGGCAAGCTGAATTATGGATGTAAGATCAAAATTTTCTTCGCGATGACTCCTCTTTTTCACAAAAAAATTGTCTATCACGTCTGCGAATCACAGGATGTCTCCCGCTACCTTGATAAGGGAATGTCCCGCACTGAAGGTAGGCACTATGTGTTTGAAGACTGGGCCCATGTCCAGATGTACCTTTCCTCGCTGTTACCTGAGAGCGCCTCCCCAATCGACATCAAGAAGTATGCCGTCTTGGTGCTCGGTGTTGATCGAGATATGTTGTTGCCGGATCCGATTTCCGGAAGTCACCACGCACTTCGGCTTGATGAAACGGAACGACAGGAAATTGATTCCAACTCCCACTACCTTGAGGTGGATGTAAATCCTGAACGGATTACCGATGTGAAGGATGCGTTTGGCAACTCTATAATCGAACAATATCATGAACGGGAAAATCGGCGAACACCGGTGTGGCGTTTTCTCACTTATCTCAAGCCCTATTGGCCATTGGTCGTTCTGGCCACGATAGCAGGAATTTTTAAATTCCTGTTGCCTCTGATCTTTCCCTGGATGCTGCGTCATCTCCTCGATGACGTGGTGTTAAAAACGGGGTTGGATCCTTCAACCCGTCATTCTATGGTGCTGGATTATATTTTGATCATGGCAGGAGCCGTCTTCTTATGGATGATTGCCGCCTATTGCCGCGGTGTGTTGTCTGCAGTGGCGGGGCATCGGATGATTCGGGATCTGCGCGTGGCTTTGTTTGATCACGTTCAACGACTCTCCCACAGTTTTTTTGCCAGAAATCAGAGTGGGGCTATAGTCTCTCGTGTGGTCAATGACATGAGTCTGGCACAGAATTTTGTCGGATCCGCACTGACAAATGTCTGGATGGACAGCATTACCCTGTTAGTTCTTGTGGTCGTCCTGATTTCGATTCATCCGATGATGGCCCTGGTTTCACTCGTCCTCATGCCCATATATGTTGTTTCCCTGCGTATGATTGGATCACGTATCCGCCTGGTGACAAAGGAAGCTCAGCAACGGCTCGAAGTCTTATCCGGTGGGCTTCAGGAAAAAGTCTCCGGCGCGGCCATCGTGAAAGGATTCACACGCGAACCACTGGAAGCGCAATCATTCGCCTTGCAGGCCAACAAGTTATTAAACAAGGTCCTGTTCTCAGTGCGATTTATGGCGATAAATGAAATATTGGTCGGACTGGTTGTCCAGGGTTCTCCGGTGCTGGTCGTCTGGTACGGGGTGCATCAGATCATTATTGGCAGCCTGACCATAGGTGAATTGACGCAGTTTTTGTTGTATCTCGCCATGTTGTATTTTCCGTTGCAACGGATGTCTGATCTGAGTGTCGTGTTGGCCAATGCCTTTGCGGCAATCGAACGAATCTTTGAATATTTCGATACCCAGCCGCAGATCCGCGAACGAACGGCGGCCAAGCCGCTGACCGAATGCCGGGGGTTGATTGAATTTGAAAATGTGTCCTTTAGTTATGACCGGGAAATCGTTGTGCTGCAAAATATCTCTCTTGCTATTAATCCAGGCGAAACGGTGGCCATTGTGGGGCCGAGTGGTTCGGGTAAGTCCACCTTGGCCAACCTGGTGCCCCGGTTTTATGATCCCGACAGCGGCCTGATCCGGCTTGATGGTCACGACCTGCGTGATTTGCAATTAACCTCACTTCGATCACACATCGGTATTGTGAATCAGGAAACAATCCTGTTTTCCGGGACCATACTGGAAAACCTGTTACTCGCACGACCGGACGCAAATCATGAAGAAATCAGAAAAGCCCTGGAGGGAGCCAATGCCATGGATTTCATAGAGGAGATGCCCGAGGGGTTATGGACGGAGATCGGAGAGCGGGGCGCTCAGCTTTCGGGGGGGCAGAAACAGCGTATCGCTATAGCCAGGGCTTTTCTTCGCAATCCCCAAATTCTCATTCTTGATGAAGCGACTTCTGCGCTGGATTCCAAATCTGAACATCATATTCAACGAGCCCTAATTAGGTTGTTGAAAAACCGGACGTCAATTGTCATCGCACATCGATTGTCGACCGTCCTGAGTGCAAACAAGATTGTGGTCATCGAACATGGTCGTATTGTGGAAACTGGTGGGCATGCCGAACTTCTGGAACGGCAGGGACTCTATGCCACCCTATACCATGAACAATTCCGCGATCCAGTCCAAAGAGAGTTGCGTCTACTATTTCATTGAGTGAAAGGTCATGCCCATTTCCCCTTAATGAAAGGAAAGTCTCCTCCTTCCAAATTTAAAAAATAATCTCCCATCTTTTTTTGTGAAAATTTAACTGAAAAACCTCTGAGAGTGACAACAAGTTTTAGAGCAATAGTATAAGGTATAGAACTGACCCCTCCTAGATGCCTAGAATAGTATAAGGTATAGAACTGACCCCTCCTAGATGCCTGGCATACCAAGTCAAG
>CAZGFD010000014.1:57254-107451 GCA_964525045.1 uncultured Nitrospiraceae bacterium
AATAGTATAAGGTATAGAACTGACCCCTCCTAGATGCCTGGCATACCAAGTCAAGAAGCGACCCCCTTGGGTTGTTAGGTGGCGGTCCACTCAAGACCGAATTTCGTGTAGCACCGATACCATTTCTTCGTGAATGATGCCGTTGCTTGCTACAATTTCCTTGCCGTATATGGAATAAGGCTCCCCTTTATAATGGGTGACTTTTCCTCCTGCTTCTTCAACTATAAGCGTGCCCGCCGCAGTGTCCCAGGGGTTGAGGCTCCGTTCCCAAAATCCGTCGAATCGACCGCAGGCGACGTAACAGAGGTCGATCGCGGCCGATCCTGTCCTCCTGAGGCCACGAGTCCGCAGTGTGAAGTGACAAAATTCTTTAAGATTGTTGTCGGGGACGGTGCGCACATCGTACGCAAAACCGGTAACCAGGAGAGCCTTACCCAGGTGGGCCGTGGCGGAGACCTTGATTGAAGTTCCGTTTAATGTCGCCCCCTGTTCTTTTTGTCCAACAAACAATTCATTCCGGGTTGGGTCATAGACGACTCCCAGGAGGCGGGTGCCTTCATATTCCAACCCTATGGACACGTTGTACATGGGAAATCCATGGGTGAAATTGGTGGTACCGTCCAATGGATCGATAATCCATTTAAATCGATGGTCTGAAGAGGTGTGTACGCCTTTTTCTTCGCTGAGGATTTGGTGAGTGGGATAGGCCTGATTGAGGGTTTGGATGACCACTTCTTCCGATTTCAGATCAGCCTCCGTCAGGAGATTCACATCAGAATCTTTTTGTTGAATATGAAAGGTTTTTTGAGCGTAATGATTTAAAACGGCCCCACCGGCTCTTGCCGCTTTGATAGCCGTATTGGTGAAGTTTTGAATTTCGTTCTGGGAGAGTGGCATGAGGGGAAAGAGTCGAAGGGGTCAGTTCTTGATCTGACACATTAATCAAACCACAAATCTTCTTCTCAGCCAGACATCAAGGGGTCGGTAATCTGAGGAAGAAATAAACATTGAGAATAGTCAGGCCCTAGGATTGGGACTTTATCCGACCAGGGGTATTGTCGCAAATGCTCCACCGAGAGGAGTGCGGAGACCTTCGTCTTGCGTAGAGCCAGGCCGGCCCCATCCTCAAAAAGGGTGAGAGCTGATATCAGGGTGGGGCTGCTGGCTTAAACGTCTTTAAATACGCTTGGACATCAGCGATCTGTTGGTGACTCAATGCTTTCTCCCAGGCTGGCATGTTCCCTCGCCCCTTTAGGACAGTTTTCCAAAAACGGTCGTTATCATACAGAACTGAATTCTGTTCCAATTTTGGACCGTATTGGCCTTGGGCATATTCGCCATGACAAGACTTACAGTGTTTGTTATATACCGCATATCCCTGGTTTGCCACCCCTTCCGGATAATCGAATGGCTGAGAATCCGGAACTGTGGCCATTTGCGGTGGTGGGTCGGACCCTTCGCCATCTCCTTCTGTATCCTTATTAATAACCGGTTTGACATTCTCTCGGGTTTGTTGAGATGTGACCTCCAGCACTGTCAACATGCCGCGCGGGTATTTTCCGTCATCAGCCACGTGGGGAACTACATGACAGTGAAAGAGCCATGTCCCATCGTGCTTCGTTGTGAACTCGACCACTTTGAGTTCCGCGGGGCCGATGGCGACAACTCCGTTGGGATTAGCAAAGAGCGGGGAAGCGAGACTGGCCGTGTTCAGTTCCTGCCATGTGTGCCCGTGAAGGTGAGGGGTATGAAACTCAAAACCGATGTTTGCGAGAATAAGGCGTACTCTTTCACCGACTTCTGCCTTTAAAGGAACAAAATTGGGAGCAGATCGAGAATTAATGGTGTGGGTATCATACACCCCATCCCCATTAGTGTCCCACTCATCCCAAATGGTGATCAGCTCTCGATCAACCTTCGGCCACGCGGGGTCTTCCACAATAAACAGTCCATACATTCCATGGTCAAGGTGGACAGCGGTATTGAAATGGCAATGGTAGAAATAAATACCCGGATCCTCTGCAACCCATTCATAGGTGTACGATTCACCCGGCATCTGAAGTTGCTCGCGGCCCAGGTCTCGTTGGCCATTTCCGTCCATGTTAAAAGGGTGTACTCCATGAAAATGCAGGGTATGGGGAAGACGGTGAGTATTGGTGAAGTGCACCCTGACGAGATCGCCTTTGTTCACTCGAATAAGCGGGCCCGGCACGGACGGTTTTTCGCCCTTCAGTGCATAGGCCCAGACTGTGACTTCCTTTTTGGGATCGTCCAATAAAGTAACCGTCATTTCCTCTACAGTGATGAAAAATTCTTTTACCGGTCTCTCTTGCGCGAGGAGGTATTGAGGGAGGTAGAGGCCAAGCAAAATGGAAAGGGTAACCCTGCCAAACATTAAAGGTTTTAACCGCCGAGTAAATTTTCTCAAATTAACCTTCATGGTTATGTCCCCTCTCGAGCTCATCTTTAGGCCGCCGGACTTCATAATCAAGAATTGGCTGAAAATACAGACCCTCCGAAGTCAACCTCAATTGAACAACGATCATATCCTCAGGTGGCCGGTAGTCAAGGGCAGGTTTCATCGCAAGCCAGGGGTCCTGTTCAGACATCAGATGCCGAAGACGTTTTCTGGATAAGCTGATAGCACAGAGATTGCCGCTAAGGCCATAGTGTACAATCCCGTCGACCTGCCTGGCAGACGCGACCACGTGTCTGCCAGGCAGCCTGATGATAGGGTGAGGTCACTTGCCTTTTGTGAGTTCGATCGTCTTTCTTTTTGAGTACTTATCCACAGTTTCAATCGTAAGCCAGAACAAAAATCCAGATAAGATTGCTAATGGATAGAAATAATACATGACAGCCTCCCTGATCCTCTAGTTGGCTCAATTTAGATACGTATTCCTTTAGCCGTAAATTAAGCCGCGATAAATGTACATTCCCTTTATAATGTCATTACTAATAATTGAAGCCTTTTCACAAATTGAATCAATAAATCCTTAGACAATATCTCACTACTCCAAGGTCGCATATGATATCGCTTAAGCGGCGTATAATATTTAAAATATTGTCCGGTGGAATGTAAAATTGAAATCGATCAGAAATTTCGGGGTCGTTCCTGGAACTGATACATCAATCAAACCACAATGCATCTTCTCAGGAAAACATCAAAGGGTAGGCAATCTGAGGGGAAAATAGACATTGAGAATAGTGGGGCCCTTAGGATGTGGTAGTTCAAGAACTGACCCCCTGACCCAGAACTGACCCCCTGATCCCAAAGTTCTATTTAAAGTTTTTCTCGTTGTTATATTCCAGGTAACTATCTCCGAAAAAGGCCCGTGGGACTGAAGCCCACGGGCTCTTTTTATTGCCGTTATAAATCAGACGGAGCCTTATCACGGATTTCCGTCCAGTTTTGATCTCCGGTTTTTATGTAGCCCGGAATATCCTTCTTCCACTTGCTTTGAATGTCTCGGTCCAAGTTCAAATAGAGCGTGCCATTGACGATTTTCCACACTTTCGGATCCGCGACAAACTTCTTTCCGACAGCCACTCCATAAGCACACCACCCACCATAGGCAGGGGTATATTTCTCTGGGTTGGCCTCAAACATTTCTTTGTGTTCCTCACTGGTAAAGGCATAGGTCACGCCCCTGTAGTCTGCGACGTGATATCCACTCCCGCGTTGCGGTCGGCCTTCTGTGAAGTAGGATACCGGGTCATACCCGCTAATGCCCGGGGTGCTATGGGTGACATCCTGTCCAAAAACCGGTGTGGCCACCAGGGATACGAACAGGGCTGTGGTTAGTAAAAATGTGTGTAATCTTCTCATGATAAACCTCCTTAGTATGTGTATGGTTATTGTTTAAAGTATACCGATCTGTATACCGTTTAAGTTAGTATCCTAAAGAGAAAATTCGTTACAATGTGTATTTTGTTTTTGAAAAAAGATTAATGAGTACATCCGAATCATCAATATTCATAATGTGTCGATGAATTATAGTCTCATGCCACCGACGCGAACCTTAAAGGGGGCGAAGTCTTGGACGAAAATCCTTGAAGGTAAGGCCTGAGCGCCAGTCGAACTTTCGACCGGGCCCGGTGCAAGAGTACTCGTTGGTTGGTTGAGGTGATATTTAACATTTGGCACACTGCTTCAGAATCGAGGCCTTCGATATCGCGAAGGACGATGACCTGCCGCTGGTTTGACGGAAGGACCTGAATCGCTTGCTCAATCTGGTCCAGGCTTTCTTTTTCTACCAGCAAGCGCTCGGGCGTATCCTGGTCCCAGGACGTCGGGGGAAGAGTCCCGTGATTTGTGACCTGGCTGGATGTGCGAACCTGTTCCGGTTCCATCCCGCCATCCTCTTCCGGGTCAGTGGAACGACCAAAATCGGAAAATGATATATACCGGTGTTCCCGCTTTCCTTTTGTCTTGGCAAGATTCTGAAGAATTTGGAAAATCCAGGTTTTCAGAGACGATCGCCCCTCAAATCGATGAATCCCATCTAGGACAGCTAGCCAGGTTTCCTGTACGACCTCTTCTGCGACAGCTTGATTTGACACAAACGCTTGGGCTAATCGAAGTAGTCGACCATGATAGCTGTCAATCAATGTGGCAAAGGCTGTTTCCTCTCCCTTGCGGAGGGACTCAATCAGGTCGAGTTCTTCGTGTGTCGCTTTCAACCTGTTCCGGTTGCCTCTTATTATCGTTTCCTTCTCAGCGTCCGGGATGAATCCACAGGCTTGTTGCTCTATTGCCCAGCTCCCGGCAGGTCCGGTAAAGGATTTTTCAAGCTTGTTCATTGTTCTGCTCCATTTGTTGAGTAGTAGATTGCGCAATCGGTCATGCTGCCGTTAGTAGCTCATGGGGTAAGCCATCATTTTTTGACCAAGCCGAGACGGCAAATTTCTTTTGTTCAACAGGATCAGTTCGTCCAATATATTTCCGCAGCATATGCACCGCCACACTTCACAATGAACATCTGAATCCTGAAGGTCATACAATCGATCGGGCACCGTGAGGCCCTGACACCGTTGACAGTCCATAATGAGCTCCTTAATTTTCCACGGGGTTCCTGGCGGGTGGATTATGAGGTGAGTTATCCAGTAATGACCAAATCGACTGAGAGGCATGGTTGATTTCAATCCAGCGATCAATGTGAAATTGCCAAAACCGATTTGTGCCCCCGGTCTCCTCTGCTGTGCCATCCACGCCGTAGAGAATTTTTGCCAGCCCGGTGAGTTGGAGAGTTCGAGGAGACTCGAAGTCGAGAAAAATTAATCCGGCGCGTGGATTCACGGCAAAGTTACCAAGGGTATTGAACATGGAATTTCCCGGATAGTCCGGGATACGAAGCGTACGGTCATTGATAAGGCTGACAAACCCCCGGTTGCCGCCACGGTGCGACGCATCTACGCCGCGTTCAGGGTGCAGACTTGCGACAAAGAATGTGTCAGCTTTTGCGATGATCATCCGTTGTTCAGAACCAAGAACCTCTCCCTGCCCCGTTAGGCGTGGTGTCCAATCTGCACTTTGAAGGGGAGTGGAGACCTCCCGCCTTTGAATATATTTGGGGCAATTGGGATAGGATTCTTTCACCTGGAGTTGAACCAACGCATCTGATTCGCGGGAAATCGTGCCGTTGATTCGCAAACGCCTGCGCGAGGCCAGCTCAATCGCCAGCATTCCCACTTCGGGGTTTTCTTGGATATTTTTCCAGAAAGGATCGTAGAGATTGTGTTCCATCGTGCGGAGGTCGAAGCGCACCAACCGCTCGTCTGTTGCCTGCATGAAACCTGGTTTTCCTAAGACGACCGAGGCCCACACGTTCTCCTCTTGGTCGTAGCTGCCGAATACAGCCATTGGCAGTTGGCTGATAAAACGTAGAGCCCCCTTGATAATGGAATCTTGAATCACGCGAGCGTTTTGAGCCCCTTCCTGCAAAACGCCGACACGTCCTTGCACTTGTAATTCGCCCTCATGGTATGGGGTGTCAATTTTCATGAGTGGTCTTTCCCGGTGATCAATTTTTTCCGGAACTGGAAGCGGGTCTTCGCCCGCTTCCAGTTGTGCGAAATTTTTTGTGTTTAAAAAGTAAGAATGGTGGATCCTTCAACCGCAAATTTTCGTAGACTGGCCATCCCCCGTGTTCCGGGTACTGGGTTTTCTTTGATCAGATCAAAGCCAGATTTTTCGGCGTCTTCTGATGCTCCGAACACATCTGCACATCCACAGGAAACTCCGGCTACGTGATCTTTCACGGCTTCAAACAAATCATGCGCGGGATGTTGCTGTTGATTGAGTTCCGCAATCCACCGTGTGCCGGTACCGTGGAAAACCACGGAAACGTCGTCGCCGGCTTGTTTGAAGTCATAGGCCGTGGCCAAGCCGTTAAAGACACGCCCGAGTGCTTCTTCTGAACTATTCTTGGGATCCGATAAAATGACGATTGTAGCTTTCATGGTGCGACCTTCTTTGTTGGTTAAAATATACCGAACGTTCGGTACAATAATTGGGCAAAAAATTTATGCCCCGGATTTACCTGCTTTCCTGGCTTCCGGGAAGCCCTGGAATTCACCAAGTATTTGAAATTTTTTCAAGTAAAAATGGTTCCTCTTAATTGTTCAGGATGATCTGTGGCAAATTTGCCAAGGTTCGCTCGAAGGGCCCGGTATCTTTCAGCACCCGGGCCATCACTAATCCACCTTGGAGAAGACTGATGGCGTCTTGAGCCTGCTGACGTGCTTTCTTGGGAGACAGGCCGGCCTCCCGAGCCACCTTTGCCAAAGCCTCGACCCAAGCGGCCATCCCTTCTCGCACATGTCCTTTAATAATGGTTTCCTCGAAACCAAAGGAAAGAGAATCCAGCAAACACGAATGTTTTCCCCCACCGTAAAAGAGATGGAGTTCGTGCGCCATCTTACGGATGCGGTCGGCCGGTTTTCCCGGCCCTGACAAAGGAGCCAGCACACGATTCCCGAGCCATTGGCCAGCTCGCTCCAGCACCGCTTGGGCCATTTCTTCCTTTCCCCCCGGAAACCGATGATAGAGGCTCGCACGCTGAAGACCCGTTGCTTTCGATATTCGGCTGAGACTCGCCCCCTCAAAGCCGTGGACGCGAAACACGTCGGTTAAGCGGTCAAGCAATTCATCGTCTGTTATTTTGTTAGTGGGCATCTTCGCTCCTTATGATTTGTATTATATATACCGAACGTTCGGTAAAGTCAAGAGGGGTATTGAAAAATCTTGAACTTTTTTTGGATGCGAAATGCGGGTGCTTCTTACGAAGACTAAAACGATGAGATTAATTAGATAAATTAAACTTCTGAGAAACCCAATGTTCATGGATATCCTGGAATTTCTCGCTCTTCAAGAGTAGGATACCCCCATTGGCAAAAGGATCAAATAATTCATACCAATCATTAATGAAGGTGGACACCATGGCTGCGTATATCAAAAGTGCAATTGAAATCCACGATAAAAAGAGGTTTGATGAAATTTATTTTCCCGCCATCCTCAAACAAGTGGATCAATATGGGGCCAGACTGTTGGCCGCATCCGATATGCCGCACATTGTCGAGGGAAATTGGCTACGGGGGAGATCGGTCCTGTGGGAATTTCCTGATGTGGAGGCCGCCAAGAAGTGGTATCAGTCGGCGGAATATGCTCCTCTTCTCAAACTCAGACAGGAAATTTCAACTGCCTCGATTATTCTGATTCCTGAAGGGATAACGATTGCGTCCTGATTTGTAAGCTATAACTTTGGATTGGTCAAATAAGCGAAATGGAAAGAATCAAAACATCGGCCGCTCTTCAACACGGGCGCAACTCATCAAGACCGCCCTGGAGTTATTTGCGAATAACGGGTTTCGTGCCACCGGCATTGATACGATCGGGGAACAGCCGGTTGTTTCAATTGATTGGATTATTTCTCCCCCGATTCGGCTAGCGAATTTGTACGATTCCTCGCAACTCAACAATTTTTACGCCCCACGGCACCTCTCATGCCACACCTGGCCCGGGAGGGATAGCCTACGTCACATCCCCCATAGGTATTTGCAAATGAAAGAATAACCCCGCGGTCTATGCCTTACTGAAGCAAGGCCAGGGGTGATGATGATGAGATCCTGAAATGATTAATCCCTTCCATCCCTCATTTTCCCTTTAATTGACTGAAGAGACGAATAGATTTTTCTTCCCGGTGCTTTGAACCCGCGATACTTCAGTTCAATCACATGTCCCTCAAGTCGGGTGTAACGTACAGAGGGCTTTATTGACTACGGTGTTGGGCGTCGGAAGATCAAAAGTTTTCATTGGAAATCAAAAAGAATCATTTTAGGATTGCGCAATTAACGGAGGATCATGTCATGTTAAGTCTTAATTCCACAAAACACCAATCGATTGAAATAAACGGTCTGGACATATTCTATCGTGAAGCCGGCCCGAAGGACGCACCGACCATCCTTCTCCTGCATGGGTTTCCCACCTCATCTCAAATGTTTCGAAATTTGATTCCCACCCTGGACGATAAATTTCACCTCCTCGCTCCTGACTATCCGGGGTTCGGGGCCAGCTCAATGCCTGGCCTGGACGAATTCGACTACAGCTTTGATAATTTGGCGAGTGTGATAGAAAAGTTTGTCGACAGGATGGGCTTGGAGAGCTATTTTATCTATCTCATGGACTATGGAGCGCCAATTGGCCTTCGATTGGCAAGCCAACGACCAGAACGTGTGCGTGGGCTGATTGTCCAAAATGGGAATGCCTATGATGAGGGTCTCCGAGACTTTTGGATTCCCATCATGAACTACTGGAGGGATAAGACCGCCGATAATGCAAAGGTTCTTGAGGACAATATTCTTTCCATTGACGCGACCAAATGGCAATATACCAATGGTGTCCGTAATAAGGACGCTATAGCGCCGGACAACTGGTTCCACGACCAGTATTTGTTAGACCGTCCTGGCAACAAGGAAATTCAACTTGAGTTGTTTTTCAGCTATGGAACGAACCCTCCACTTTACCCACAGTGGCAAGAGTATTTTCGGGTGCATCAACCACCAACCCTTCTTATTTGGGGAAAAGGAGATTACATTTTCCCTGAAGAAGGTGCACACCCCTACAAGCGAGACCTTACAAATTTGGAGTTTCATATCCTCAACACCGGACATTTTGCCTTGGAAGAAGATCTGGAATTTATTTCAGCACGAATTCGGGATTTTGTTCAGCGGACCGATGGTCGGTGACAAAGGGTAGAATTAGGTATGACAAGATATTTTGAAGTGAGACTAGGTTGGAACCGTGAGAATGGAGCTTCAAATCAATGAAGACATTACGACGTCTTGTTCCACACCAACAACCGGAGGTCACCTCGTGATGAACGTCATTTCGGTCAACGTTTCCCTCGCGAAAGAGGTTCCCTATCGAGGGCGTATGGTCAGAACAGGTATTTTCAAGGAGCCTGTGCCTGGAAGGGTGAGGGTGAGACGACTCAACATTGACGGTGACGATCAAGCCGATCGACGCGTTCATGGGGTGGGCTTTGATATGGCGATATATGTGTACCCTTTTGAGCACTATGCATATTGGGCCACCGAACTTGGCCGCGAGGGCTTTCCACATGGTCAGTTTGGGGAAAACCTTACGGTCCAGGGGATCAACGAAAATACGGTTAGGGTTGGTGACACATTTCGTATCGGTGGGACGTTGCTTCAGGTCACCCAGCCTCGAATTCCATGTTACAAACTTGCGATGCGAATGGATGAGGGGCCCAAATTCCCGGCTCGTTTCCAGGAGAGCGGTCGCATGGGATTCTATTGTCGGGTGCTGGAAGAGGGCGATATTGGCGCTGGGGACTCGATTGAGCTGGTCGAAGGCGACAAGGATGCCGTGACTATCGCCGAATTCATTCGAGTCTACCTTTACGAATCCCACGAGCCCGCGAGTCTTAAACGGGTACTCTCGTCAAGGTATTTGAGTGAGCCATGGCGCACGTATCTCGAGATGATGCTCAAGAAGGCGGAGCCCGTTAAGAGACCCAAAGGTTGGGAGGGGTTTCGTCCTTTCATCGTTGATAAGAAAGTGCCTGAGAGCGGGACCATCACCTCATTTTACTTAAAACCGCAAGACGAAGAATCGCTCCCACCATTTCTCCCTGGGCAATTTCTGACTTTTCGACTGAACCCGCCCAATCATCCTACACCAGTCATGCGGACCTATTCTCTCTCCGACAGCCCGAATCACCCGGACTACTACCGGGTGACCATCAAGCGTTTACCAGCGCCAATGGAACCACCGGGCCTTCCACCGGGATTGTCCTCCAATTATTTTCACGATCAGGTGGAGCCGGGGACACGATTGTGTGTCCAGGCTCCCCAAGGCAAGTTTTTTCTCGATCCCAAGGATACGACCCCAGTTGTCTTGTTGAGCGGTGGTGTTGGACTGACACCCTTGATCAGCATGCTAAATGCCATTGTCGAGTCAGGCAACAAGCGACCCGTCTGGTTCGTGCACGGCACGCGCAATGGCCATGACCAAGCCATGAAGACCCATATTCGCCGTCTGGCTGCCGAGAATGCCAATGTGAATGTTCATGTCAGCTACAGTCAACCGGGGCCGGATGACCGAGAGGGCCGTGATTACGAAAGTCGGGGCTACGTGAATGTGGAGCTGCTCCAACAGGTGCTCCCTCCTGCTGCCTACGACTTCTATTTGTGTGGGCCGCGGCCGTTTATGAAATCGCTTTTCAACGGTTTGCTGAAATGGGGTGTTCCGGAATCCCGCATTAATTTCGAGTTCTTCGGCCCAGCTTTGGCACTCAAGGAGGGCGGGGAGGACGCTAAAAAGCAGGTTGTGACTCCTGAGGGCGGCGCGACCTACGATGTTTCATTTGTGAAGACAGGGTTGACGGTTAAATGGGATCCGTTAATGGAGAACATCCTTGATTTCGCTGAGGCTCAAGGTCTCCGGCCTCCTTTCGGTTGCCGAGCGGGGATCTGCCATACATGCTCCTCCAAGTTGATTGAAGGTGAAGTGGAATATGTCACGGAGCCTCTAGACATGCCTGACCCTGGCTGCGTGCTGCTCTGCGTTTCCAGGCCCAAGACCAATTTGATTCTCGACGTATGATGATGAAACTTATGCCCTAGTGTCCACCGGTCTACAGGGCTTCATCCTTTGGTCACCAATATAAGGGAAACATTAATATTGGGAATGTGAGGCCCTAAGGATATGGAGGGCCTGGGGCCAAGCACAGGCAAAAGCGGAGTCAGACCGGAAAAAATGTGTATTTTTAATTCAGCAATGGGCAAGGTGGCTTTGCGACGAAGGAGGTCCTTCGGCTCAATACTCTGTTAGAGCATCCTAAGGCGAAGAGAAGGTATACACCGTGACATCTGGTCATGAATTAGGAACACTGGAGTCTGGAAGGATGGGTCCATGAAAGCGATTACCTTCGAGAATTCCGGTGGACCTGAAGTTTTGAGACTCGCGGAAGTGGCCGATCCCGAGCCGGGTCCCGAACAAGTGTTAATTCGGGTACGAGCGACTGCCTTGAATCGTGCGGACCTGCTGCAGCGCATGGGGAAATATCCTCCGCCGGCCGGAGAGTCGGACATTCTCGGGTTGGAGGTGGCCGGAGAAATAGAGGCAATAGGGCCAGACGTCATTGGTCGTTCAATAGGGGATCGCGTCTTCTCGCTCACGGGAGGCGGGGGGTATGCGGAAAAAGCGGTAGTGGATTATCGTATGGCCATACCAATTCCCGAGGGTTGGAGTTTCACGAAGGCTGCCGCCGTCCCCGAAGCGTTCCTGACCGGGCAGGAGACGATCTTTACGCTAGGAAAGTTACGAAAAAATGAAACCGTACTCATCCATGCTGCCGGAAGTGGTGTCGGCACAGCCAGCGTCCAAATGGCTCGACTCTCCGGAGCTTGGGTCCTGGTCACAGCGGGAACAAGAGAAAAAATTCACAAAACCTTGGAGTTGGGAGCGAACGCAGGATGCTTGTATACCGAAAAAGATTTTGCAAAGTGGGTACGAGAACAAACGAACGACCAGGGCGTCGATCTGATTCAAGACCCCATTGGGGCCTCGTATTGGGACCGCAATGTCCATTGCCTAAAGGAAAAGGGTCGTCTGGTGCTCTACGGCCTGATGGGCGGAGTGAAACAGGAAATCAATATGGGAATCTTGTTGGCCAAGCGCCTGACCGTCATGGGTACCGTCATGCGGAGCCGTCCATTCTCGGAGAAACTGGACCTCATCAAGCGGTTTCAAGAACAGTGGCTTCCGCTTCTGGCCTCAGGCGCCATCCATCCCGTCATCGATTCAACCTTTCCTTTAAGGGAAGCTGCTGAAGCCCATCGATATATGGAGGAGAATAAGAATGTGGGAAAAATTGTTTTAGAGGTGTAAGGGGTATGGTCGACCTAAGGAAAACGCAGGAATTAACTTTTCACGGCTTCATCCACCAACTCCTCTGAGGGTTCAACAGATCCTTCGATAAAGCCGCGTTCGATTAATAAGTTGGCTATATACATGGCCAACGTTTTTGAGAAACCGGCAGAATAATGTACGGTATCGACGTACAAGGTTTGTTTTTCATCCTTCTGGATATCCCCACACCATAAAAAGTTGTTACCCAGCTCATTTTTCTTATTGCGGTCAGCCATGCGTTCATAACCATACTGTGTCCACCAGGCGTTTGATCCGAACTTGCCAGTCGGATGATACTGTAAATCGTACTGATACATGGGGACCGGCTGCCAAACGAATATGGGTTGCACGCCAAAAGAACTGGAAACACCCTCAATTATTTTTTTATTGGCCTGATATCTTTCTAACACCCTGTCACTTATTTTCGGATCTCTGAATTTGCCCCCGTTGGCGTTAGCGTCTGTCTCCTGACTAAATGGCCCATTGGTTTCCTCTCCTAGAAACCAATTTGAAAGTTGGTTTCTCACGCCACGAATAGCGCGCATAAGAGCTGTACGTGAAAAAAATCTTTCAACGTGATAACCAAGTTGCTGCCTTTGAGCCACAAAATGACTTAATCTATAGGTAAGCTGGGGTTTATTGGCGTGGTAATAAAAATCGTTGAGCCCATCCATAAAAATGGCCAGATCAGGAATAAGGCCGGACGCAAGGAGTTCCTCAAACAGGATCCGTTCTTGTGTTGAATAGTACCATCCTCGGCCAAAGTTATAGAGACGGACGTCCTGGCCCACCCGAATTGTCAGATAGTCTTGCAGATGCGAGGCAATGGTCTCGTCATCAGAGACGCCGTACCCGAAGGTGGTTGAACCACCGAACAAAAAGATGTTCAGGCCGCCCGCCGGGGGCGGCCAAGGGTGCTGGTTCTTGGTAATGCGGAACCCATTCCTATCTACATTGACGTATTTTCCCTGATACGGGCGTTCCTTGAACTGAGTAAACGGCTCGTAAATAACAGGGCGAGAATTCGTTTCTTCGCGTAAAGCCTTTACCTGATTTTTATTTAATCCGGGATACAGAGCCTCTACAGGGGCACGGCCAATATTCCCAGTGCCAGGGGTTGGAAGAAAATAGTCCTTTATCAGAAATACTGCAGAAAGGATCACATTTAACAACACAAGACCGACCAGCGTATTCACGACACCCACCGCGATAAATCGGTACCCATACCACAATTTCAGGAGGTACCCATTGGACTCTTGCACCTTCATGTTTTTTCTATCCTTCATGAGTCAACTGTGAAAGGGCTTTTCTGAAGTTTTTGCCTAGTGGCATTTCACCCCATCTGGCCCATCTGGAGGGATAAATTATATCAGAGGAGAAAACCTGTGACGAAGCCGAATAACTCACACCACTCAATATCGAAAAAATCAACAAAGAAGTCTGGTGGACGCCGGTATGATCCCTCGTCCCCAACCGGAGTTTTTGATAGAGATGAATGAGCCTCACCTGCGTATGAAAGTAAGCCTGACTGTAAATAGGTAAAGGTGCCCTGACATGGTGAATTTATCAATCAAAAAATAAGGGTTAGGGACGACAGACTGAAATAGGGATATCTTGAAGCTCATTAATCTTCACCCCTCGCGGGAATGCAATGGAAGGTCATGCTGAGATTCATCACGGAAAAATCGGGTGGGATCCTTAATACTGAAGATTGGGTAGTGGAAAATTGATGGTGCCGGATCAATAGAATGTGGACTGGGGGTATTGACTTGGATTTAAGTGGAATTAATTTGAGATAATACGTGTAATAGAGTTCCACCGTGGGACATCAATTAAACTTTTTGGCCAGCGGTACATCGTGCTCGGATAATGACCTTTAAAGACGTGGGAATCAAATATTCTACAAAGTTAATTTTAGGCTCGCGGTTTATGCCCAGACAATTGGGATCATACTATTGAATAGGAAAACCGGCGGGAGTGGTCCGCAATGCGGTCAAGGTCAGATATTCTTAAAATTTGACTTATATTGAAGGGGAATAGAAAACATTTTAATTGGAGGGGGCCATGAAGGATTTACTAAAAGGTTTTAATAAATTTCACCGGGAGGTATTCGAATCAAAGCAGGAGTTGTTTGCGCGACTGGCCCGCGGCCAGGAACCGCAGGCGCTTTTTATTACCTGTTCGGATTCCCGAATCGATCCCACCCTGCTCACACAAACCGAACCGGGGGATTTATTTATCTTGCGCAATGCCGGCAATCTCATTCCGCCGTATGGAGCGATAGTCGGCGGGACCACAGCGACGATCGAATTTGGTGTGTCGGTCTTGAAAGTCAAAGAAATTATTGTCTGTGGGCATACCGACTGCGGGGCCATGAAATCTTTGATGCAACCCGAATCCCTGCAAGAACTTCCGGCGGTAAGAGAATGGCTCCGAATTGCTGAAAGTACTCGCCAGATAATGAAGGATGGGTATCCGGCTTTGAGCGGAGAAGAGCTTTTCACCGAAACGATTAAAGAAAATGTCCTCGTTCAAATCGAGCATTTGCGTACTCACCCTTCAGTCGCCAAACGGTTGCGGCGCGGGGACCTAAAGATTCACGGGTGGGTCTATTCCATTGCAACAGGTGAAGTCTGGGTCTACGACTCGGAACAAAGAAAATTTGTGTTTCCAAAAAAGCTGGAAAAACTGTAGACGTTCGCATTCCCCTTTTCCCTGACGATTTCGTTTGTGTTGCTAGGGGTGCTAGAGCGGAGTTGTAATGAATTTCGTAGATTTACGATATCACTTCCTCGCGTCCAATAAATAAAACCACAAATCTTCTTCCCAGGAAAACGGCAAAGGCTAGGCCATTTGAGAGAAAAATACACAGTTAGAATAGTCGGACCCTTAGGAGGTGATAGTTCAAGAACTGACCCCCAAATTCAAACAGGAACACAGAAAAGGGGAGGCCATCTGAGAGACAAATACACAGTAAGTATAGTTGGGCCCTTAGGAGGTGATAGTTCAAAAACTGCTCCCCAAATTCTTGACCACTATTTTTCCCCTCGCCCCCGCGGGGAGAGGGCAGGGTGAGGGGGATTACCAGAATGAATTACTTTCCATCATGAGGGTTTCAAAAGATTCTCTGAAGCATCGAATTTCCTTTTCCTCGTTTCTTTGAATAGCTTTTCTTGCAATTCAATAATTTAGTTCCAAGCGTTACGATCGGAACAGCCACCCGCCACAAAACAGTATTGACACCCTAGGCCAAGGTCACTATAGTGCGGAATAAATTTCGAGGGTAGCATCCGCGAAGCACCATCTTTAGGATACCTAATAAAGCCGCGTAAGGCGCGGCGTTTACAATCCTGTAGGGTGGGCATACTCAACCGACTCTACGAGATTGCTCCATCGTATGGTTATGGCGCCTATTTTAGTTGAGGCCATGTAAGCCGCTCCCACCGCAATAGAAGAGAGGTTTGGTGATGGGGTAACAACTCAAAAGAACAGAAGTTAATGTATTTCAAAGGCCCTTCCGGACGAGTCACGTCCGAAGGGCTTTTGTGTTTTCCGGGGGCAAATGGGGAAGTCAAAACGCCCGAGAGATGTACCTAAATAGATAACCTGTGTATCTAAGTAGATACACAGGTTTATTCAGGCAGAATCAATGTTATCGGCGAAATTGCTAAAAAGATGGTGTTTTAAGAAAAAAATACTATTTCTAGCTGGTAGGTACCACAATTGCTTTAAATAAAGAAGAGTTCCAAAATTAATCCAGGTTCATTCGAAATTGCACCATCAGTATTAGGTTCCTTGATGCGTCCGATTTAGGGGGAGGGGAAGGGTTAAGCAACTACTTTCAGGAAAAATTCTTAAATTTAACGGGTGCACCGGTTTTTTTTTGATGGCATCACAACCACCCTCAAATCAATTTGAAATGTCCAACTTTATCACCAAGGGAAATATGAGCAAAAAATTACCTTTAATTCTTATTTGTTTTTGGGCGATTTCATTCATGAGTACAAATGCTTTTGCCCTTCAATCAGGAGGTGTAGAAATCGGGGAATTGGAAACCGGTTCGGTGGTCGGACAACCATTCAAAAGACTTGAGGTGGATGTGGAGTTAACCGCATTGTGCGTTGGCGGCCAAAAGGCGTGGTACCCACCTATGAGTGTATTGGACCTTCGACCTCAGGGGACAGGGGCCCGGCCAGGACGCCCGGTGTTAATTAGAGTTACCAACCAGTTACATCTGCCGCAGGGGCTGAGCTTTTCGGCAGATTCGCCCTTTGCAGGGCCCACCTCGCTCAGTGTCGGACTCATCGTAAAGCCTGGTGAGTCAAAATACATTGGCATTCCAATAAGTGACCTAACATATATCACAGTCAATCAGGTGGTAGATTATATCTCCCACACAGATAGTAGGATGCTTGGTGGACAGCTTTTAATATTGAGGTAATTGGTTGATGCTAGAATTCGAAGGGAAAATGGGAATAACATGGAAGATCGCGATGTTGCTCTTTATGTTCGTGGCAAACACCATTGGGACTGATGTGGAAAGCTACGGAAAGTCGCAGCCATTACAATCCCCAGATAATAAAATCCAAGTTGGTGAGTCCAAGAAACAAGGATTTAAAAGTATTCCTCGCCGGAATAGTCATAAGAGTCCAAAAATTGTAGAAAATCAAATCTTAATTAAATATAGCCAGGAAGCCTTTACCAACGGGAAGGACTTTTTTAAAGATTTTTCCATTTTAAACGATAAGACGCCAGAGCAAATACTAAGAGGACGAAAACAAAGAAAAGATGCTTTAGAGGAAAAACGCCAAGCCCTTTTTTTGTTAGGAGACGAATTAATTAAGATTTTGAGGGATGAGTTACAAAAGAAATTTGGAGAAGAGATAGAGAGAAAGTTTAATAATGAACTCCTAACTATTCCAACAGAGCTAGAGGTTCTTCCAAAGGTTGAGATTATCTCAGGCCTTTCCTTACCAATCGCGGGGGTCCAGACCCTGAAAGTAAGCCCGGGTGAGATCCCGTCGGAATTTAGAGAGTTACTTCCCAGAGGGTTGCAACCAGAAAAAGTTGTAGAGACTGTAATCAAATTACTTCAGCGATTTTCGATGGTTGAATATGCTGTTAGGAATGCGAAGGTTTACCCACTTGGTCATAACTCCCCTCCACCTAATGACAATTCTTGGCTCACTCACAAATTAGGTGACCCAGATTGGTCCAAGCTATGGGGTTTGGAACGAATCGGAATGAAGGAGACTTGGACTGACATAAGAGAGAGCGGTCCCATTACAATCGCTGTCATTGACACAGGGATCTATTCAGGACATCCGGATCTTTCCCAAAACATTTTCCTGGATGGGCAGAATTTCACACATCTCCTTACGCCTCCCTTCGTGGACAATGACGAAATTAATCAATGTGAGTACCCACAACCCATAGACGTTTTCACAGATGAGACGGGCCATGGCACGGTCATAGCTGGTATTCTAGCTGCCAATGGAGACAATCAGATGGTAGATGATCCGGCGACGCCTGGGGTCCCAGAAGATCTTGCCACCAGTCTGCTAGGTGTTAATTGGCGGGCAACATTATTACCAATAAAAATCCAGTGTATTAGAAAAGGGAATACGGATGAAGAGGACCCGGATATAGCCAGCTCGGTGAGTATCGCGGATCTTGGAATTCAGTATGCCTTCCTGATGGGGGCACATATAATTAATGCCAGTTGGTCTCTTGCCCCCTGCGAGGAAGTAATGGAGCATTCTGGTACACCCTGCTCCTCTGCTGAACTAACTGAATATGAAGAAATGGCGGATCCTTTGTTGGAGGCAATTGAGAATGCCGAAGCTGCTGGCATTCTGGTCGTTGCCGCAGCAGGCAATGGTGGGACTAACAACGACGTGGACCCCAGGTACCCAGCAAATTTTCCGGTAAGCAGTCTGATTACCGTTGCGGCCTCTACAAAGACTGATGAAAGGGATAGTGGATCAAATTATAGCAACGGCGGCTTGGTCCATATTGCTGCCCCAGGGGATGGCATCTTCAGCACCAACTCTCCTTCGGTGCCGCTGGGAAACCCATGGAATGAATATGTGGGGCTTGACAACGGAACTTCGACGGCTGCACCTTTTGTTGCAGGATGTGCAGCATTGTTGCAGTCCATGAGATTGGTTACCTCATCTCCGCTACTTACCCCTCAAGAAATCAAGACTATCTTGATGGCTTCTTCGGATCGGCCACAAATTGGAGGGGTGCACCGAATTGAAGGTGTCGTAAATGGCGCACGATTAAATTGTCATGAGGCAATACATCAGTTGTCTGTTTGTGCTACCTGCGGACCTCCAGCCCCACCGACAGGTCTAACTGTGGGTCCGTAACACAGGTTGAAGAGGAACACAACAATGCAGAAGGATGATTCTGACATATAAGGGTTGCAGGTACCCGAGGGGGTGCAAGGAAATTAAGCCCAGCGAAGACCGAATAGGCTGCTTTGTAAATATGTGATAACCAACATCATTCAAAAGGAGGGTAAGCAAATGAAAGTCCACGATCTAACTAGACAAAATTGGTTGGGGGTACTGGTCACAGTCTTCATTATGGGATTACTCACTTCTTGCATTCACGTGGACTGTAATGATTGCGAGGGAAAAGACAAAGTTGCCGACCCCACGGTGGAATCTGAATGGTCATGCAGAGATGACCCGGGTTACCCCGGTCCAGGGGACCAATGCTGGGGGACTTCCTTTGATCCGCCAGGAGGATATTATCACAAAAAAGGATGTGAAAATGATCCATTGAAATGGTGCGAAAACGTAGGCTCGGGGTCTAGCCAAGATTGCGAATGTGTCCCATTCTAATGCGGTGAGTATTTTTTTTACTCAAATTCACATTTGGTAAAATATATGATGCGGGGCCGATCCTAGTGACAAGCTGTTAGACAATCGAATGCAGCCGGAAAGCTTGGTTTAACCCCCATGAGAATGAATGAATTTCGAATTATTGAAAGATAGAAATGTCTCAACTTAAACTCGCATTTTGGCCAACTTTTTGTTGGATTGGTGTGGGTATTGTATATCTGCTAATGGGCCCCGCCTTCACCGGGGCCCTAGCCCAAACTACCAGTCCTATCACATCCTCTGGCCTGAACACCCAGGTTAGCGAACCGGTTAGTCTGCCCACAGGAGAGACGCAGCACAACATCACCGGAGGCACCAGACCAGGAGGAGGGGCAAATTTGTTCCACAGCTTCGGCGAGTTTGGAGTTCCCGAAAACCATATTGGGAATTTCCAAAACGACTCGGGGATGCCGACCTCCAACATTTTGGGTAGGGTGACGGGTGGCAATACCTCGAACGTCTTCGGAACGATTCAAACCGAGGGTTTTGGGGCTGCTAATCTATTTCTGATGAACCCGGCAGGCTGGGTGTTCGGGCCGAATGCGGCGCTCAATGTGGGGGGCAGTGTCAATTTCACCACTGCGGATTACATACGACACAGCGATGGGAGTTTGTTTATGGCCCTCTCCCCCGATCAAGACTCTCAACTCAGCATTGCGCCCATTGCAGCCTTTGGGTTTCTTGAAGGTTCAGCGGGAACGATCACTGTCCAAGGGAGTACCTTGACCGTCGACCAAGGACAAAACATTTCACTTGTAAGCGGGGATATTTCCATCGAAAGTGTGATCGATGTGCCTGAGGGTGAAAATCCCATAGGGAGCACAATTAACGCGCCAGGTGGAGACGTTCGCTTAGTCAGTGTAGCCTCAGGCGGTGAGGTCGGCCATTCCATTTTCAATTTGACGCCAAATTTAAATGGAGAAGCATTTACCGATATGGGCACCATCTCTTTGTCGGAGGGTGCAGTGTTGGATGCCTCTGGAGAGGCTGCCGGCACTGTTAGCATTCGAGGGGGTGAGTTGGTGATGACAAATGCCGTCATTTCAGCCGATACCGGCAATGAGAATGGGGCACCCGTCGCCATTGATATCGATGTCGCCAGTAACGTTTCCATTTCGACGGTGGACAGTCCAGCCTTGACCGCAAGGACGACCGGAACCGGAAACGCGGGAGAAATAAAGCTTTCATCCGGTGGGGCGATGGACATTTCCGGATTTGGTTTCTTTGAAATTCTGGTTCCGATAATCGACACACACACTTCCGGACCAGGAAATGCTGGCAATGTGACGATTACCGCCGAAGGGGATCTGACGGCAACTGGGGATGAAAACTTTTTCTCTCTCCCCTTCCTTGCTAGCACTGGAACCGACGGGTTTGATACCGGGAAGGGTGGCGATCTTACCATTACTGCTCGAAATTTTGAGTCCAATGGCTTATCTATCAGTACCGGAAACTTTTTCTCATTTTTTAACTTTGGGGAAGGGGCTGGTTCCGCCGGCGATGTGACCATCTCGGCCGATGAGAGCATTAATTTATTCTTTACGGATATTATTACTGATTCATTTGACTTCTTTTTCAATACGGGTGGCAACGCCGGGAATGTTACCCTTGATGCTCCTCAGATTAATTTTGACCTTTCTAATATTTCTACCGCTGGGTGGTTTCGGGGCGGCAATGTCAATATTAACACCGACTTCATGACGCTTTTCAACAGTGGTATTGTTACACAAACACGTACTCAGCCTGGAGGGGCCGTCACGATAACAGGAAGGGTGATTGAGCTTACGGAGGGGAGCAATATCGTCTCAACGACAAATGAAAACGCAGATGCCGGGGATATTACAATTACGGCCAGCGAGCGTGTTTCGCTCTTAAATTCCGATATTGACGATCGTCCGAATGGAATTTTAAGCAACACCTTCCCTCTCTTTGGAGAAGATTCGAATTTTGGGAATTCTGGAAACGTATTGATTACAACACCAATACTTGAAATGACTGGCGGTTCACGAATCAACACTACGACTCAAAGCAATGGTAACGGTGGTGATGTTAAGATTAACGCCCAGTTAATCACGTTGTCTGGCGAAACGAATAATTTATTCCCAGATGGTCTGTTGGGTATTGGCCAATTCCAACCTTCAGGGATTTTCACTCGATCGATCGGCGAAGGTTGTGTGGGACCTTGTGGCGATGCGGGCAATGTTACGGTCAATACCGTATCTCTTGTCATGGAAAAGGGGGCACAGATAAATAGCGGAACAAGTTCAGAAGGGAAGGGAGGAGATATTACGGTCAATGCGACCGAAATGATCTCGATATCTGGGACTTTAAATGACGGGAACCCAGGTGGAATGTTAAGTCGTACTATCGGAACGCTTCCCGATTCGGGTTCTGGGGGGAATATTTCGTTAACTTCTGGTGGATCCTTTTCATTAAGCGACGGGGCCGCAATTTCCGCTGATAGCACGGGTCTGGGAAATTCCGGCATGGTGAGGCTTGAAACCGGTGGGAATGTTAAGATCAACAATGGAACCATCGCAACCTCAGCTACCCAGGCTAAAGGGGGCGATATTTCGGTGACGGCCGGGCAAGAGCTGGAATTGGTGAACAAGGCGACTGTCCTGGCCGAAAGTTTTGGAGCTGGAGACTCGGGAAGCGTCACCCTCACAGCCAAAAAGGGGAATTTCCAAAGTAATAACAGCACGGTGTCCACATCGGCTCAGGAAGCACAAGGTGGGGATATCGAAATTACAGCCCGGCAAACTGTTGAATTAATGAATGACACCACCGTGCGGGCGGAAAGTTTCGGTCCCGGAGACTCCGGAACCGTGACGATAGTAGCCATGGAAGGAAATTTCCAAAGCAATGACAGCACGGTGTCCACCTCGGCTCAGGAAGCACAAGGTGGGGATATCGACATCATATCTGGAGGAAATGTCGATCTGGACGATACAACCATCTCGGCTGAAAGTTCTGGCCCAAAGAATGCTGGAGATATCGATGTCACGGCTGGAAACGACATCGAAATGACCAGCAGTACGATCTCGACCGAAGCGGCGGAGGCCTCCGGGGGGAATATCAAACTCTCCGCGCCCAACATCATTGAACTCACGGACAGCCGCATCGAGAGTTCCGTGTTGGGCGGACAAGCTACTGAAGGGGGGAATATTGACCTTGATCCCGTGTTCATCATCCTGAATAATAGCCAAATTCTCGCCAATGCCACGGAGGGCAATGGGGGGAATATTACGCTTACGGCCACCGGGGCGGTGTTTATCGATGCGAATAGTGTTCTCGATGCCTCATCGGAAACCGGCATTAGTGGCAATGTGACGGTGAATTCTCCCGTAGCCGCCTTGGCGGAAGTGGTGGCCGCCCTGCCCAAGAATTTCGTGATTCCCCAAAGCCTGTTTGCCGACGCCTGTGCGGCTCAAGCCGGCGGGCAGTTCAGCAGTTTTACGCAAGGCGCCCCGGCAGCTCTCCCGCCCGCCCCCGGGGGCTTTCTTTCCAGTCCGTTGATGTTGAACAATCTGAGCACGCCGCCGTCGACGGGGGGAATGACCTCGAGCTCGACCATCGCGCAATCCCGTCTCGGCCTCGATTTTTCGACCATCACGCTGCTTCCCGCCTTCGGGTGCGGGGCGTAATACACATGTCTTCGGGACCTTTTACTCTTCCATGCCAACCCCCTCACCCCGCCCTCTCCCTTCAGGGCGAGAGAGTCAGATTGCGATATAGGCGTTGTAAAGAATGGGATTTTTAACGCCTATTTTATCTTTTCCTGCTATTTTCCTCTTGACATTATAACCGTTGGTAATATATAACCAATGGTTATATGACGCCGCATCAACTCAAACGCATTCGCCAGGATCTCGGCCTCACGCAAGCCGAGCTGGCAAAGAAGGTCCGGACGACGTTGACGACTATTGGTCGCTACGAATGCGGTGACCGTCGTATTCCTGAGATGCTCGAAGTCGCGTTAGCATCCTTAACAAGTTCCCGTCAGATTCCGATGGTCGGAGTTGTGCGGGCCGGGAAGCCGGTCGAGCCCTTTCCCCAATATGAAGAAGCGGAAGTGCCGTCGACGATGATCGGGCAGGGCGATCATGTGGCTTTGCGCGTGAAAGGGGAGTCGATGCGGGATGAAGGTATCCTGCCGGGGGATCTGATCATCATGAAGAAAACTCATACGGTCCGCAATGGACAGACGGTGGTGGCCCTGGTCAATCAGGAGGCCACGGTCAAGAAATATTATAGACGGAAGGCTCACATTGAACTGCATCCGGCCAATGCGGACATGGAGCCCATCCTCGTCCGCGCCCATGATGACTTTCACATTCAAGGCATTATGGTCGGGTTACTCCGCCATTGTCAGACATAAGGAAACCAAGGACACCATTTTGGGAAGTCTACTTCAAGCCAGGGAGCCATCTCGCTCTCGATTCATCCAGCCATGGATCGCCAAATTGTCTGCTTTGCTATTCCGACGTTCCAAGTCGCCCTGGCTCGCCAAGCCGACACCGCCCTCCGCGACCGGCCAGTTGCCGTTGCCCTTTCCCTCACCCCACGATCGCTCATAACTGAAGTTTCACGAGAAGCTCGAGCCGAGGGCATCCATGTCGGGATGCCCGTCACACAGGCCCGCTACCTGTGTCCTGCTCTCGAAGTGCTCCCGCCGGATCCACCCCGTCTCTCTCAAGCCGATCAGACGATCGGAACTCTCATGGATCGATTTGCCCCTGTGCGGGAGTCGGTGCAACCGGGCCATCTCTTTCTTGATTTGACCGGAACCGGCCGGCTGTTTGGTCCTGCCCGCGACACCGCCATGCGGATCGAACGGGAGGTGATCCGGCAATGCGGGCTCGCCGGTGTTGCCGGAGTGGGCAGCAATAAGCTGGTTTCACAGATCGCTTCAACCCTGTTGGATCCGCTGCAGGTGTGGGATGTGCGCTGTGGATCGGAGGAAGCGTTTCTTGCGCCTCTCTCGATCCATACCTTGCCGCTCAGTCCATCGTCGAAGAGAACGGTGATGGCCCTTTTCGATGACTTGAATATTCAGACGCTGGGCGAGCTTGCGGCGATTGACGTCACGCCTCTTCAACTGGTCCTCGGGCGGGATGCGTCATTGGTCCATGCGTGGGCGAGGGGGATTGATTCCTCTCCCGTCTTTCCACAAGTGAAACAACCCTGCGTGGAAGCTACCGTCTCCTGCGATCCCGACGAAATTGATCTCGATCGGCTCGAAGGGCGGCTCGATGAACTACTCGAACGTGTGTGCCGGGAACTGCGAAGGCAGCAGCGCGTCTGTCATAAGCTGACATTCGACATGAAAACCCGTGACGCCAGGCATTGGACCCGATCACACACCATTCGCGGCGGGACATTTTGGGAAGTGGATCTCGCTCCATTGCTGTACCCTCTTTTGAAACAAGCCACCAGACGGCGGGTTCGCATTCGGACGCTGACCGTTCGAGCGGAAGACATGGCGCCCTTGCTTGAACAGGGCGTTCTCTTCGACAACGTCGACGATGATCATGTCCGTGCCTTCAGCCAGAACGACCTGTCCGCCCGAAAACGTCAGTTAGCCCTGGCAATGGATCAGATTCGCGCCCGGTTCGGGGCGCAGATCATTCGATGGGGAAAGACCCATGCCATCGTTTGTTCATCTTAACGTTCATTCGGAATACTCGCTTATGGCCGGCGTGTCGTCACTTGAAGAGCTGTGCGCAGCCGCTCGTACCCAGGGAGCCGATACCCTGGCCCTGACGGATACCAACGGGTTGTACGGCGTCATACGGTTTGTCGACGTGGCCCGATACCACGGGCTCAAACCGATTCTCGGAGCCGAGGTGACGCATGCGCAGCATCGTGCGGTGCTGCTCGCCAGGACTCCGGAGGGCTATGCCAATCTGTGCCGGCTGCTTTCTGCCCGTCATAGTGATGACAACTTTGCATTGATTACAGCGGTGGCCCATCATCGAGGGGGCCTGGTGGTATGCTCGGATGATCTTGCCGCTTTACGGGCCTGGAAAAACCTCAAGGTCCGGAACCTCTATGTCGAGCTCACGCCGGGAAAGATGATGCATCAGGCGCTTGCGTTCAGCCGGCGATCCGGCATCCCGCCCGTGGCGACGAGTCGCGCGCATTTTGTTCATCCACATGAATTTGCGGTGCATCGGATGCTCCGGGCCATTGCCTTGAATACCACGCTCTCGCAACTTCCCCAAGACGAATGTTGTGCTCCCCATCATTGGCTGGCCCCTCCCTCAGTTCTTGAGCCCCAATATCCGCATATTCCTCACGCCCTGACCAATACCTGCCGTATTGCCCGAAACTGTTATACCGAATGGAATTTCAAGGAGACGATTTTTCCCGCCTTTCGGGAACTTTCAGACAGGCAGGCGTTCACGCTGCTTAAGGAGAAAACCTATCAAGGCGCGATCTGGCGCTATGGCGCAATACGTCCTGAGGTTCACATTCGCATCCATGACGAACTTGCGGTGATTCAATCCAAAGGGTTTGCCCATAGTTTCCTGGTGGTGGAGGAAATTGTGCGACAGGCGCCGCGAACCTGTGGGCGAGGCTCAGCCGCTGCTTCCATTGTGTCGTATTGTCTGGGGATTACGCATGTGGATCCGATTCGACATCATCTTTTTTTTGAGCGATTTCTCAATGTCGGTCGCCATGATCCCCCCGATATCGATATCGACTTTCCCTGGGACGAGCGGGACCGTATTCTCGACTTTGTCTTTGCCCACTATGGCGCGGATCGCGTCGCCATGGTGGCAAATCACAACACGTTAGCCCTACGGGCGGCGATCCGGGAAGTGGCCAAGGTACATGGGATTCCGTCAGATGAGATTTCCCGCATTGTTCCTCAGCTTTTCCGATATCTGGATTTTCATCAGGTTCACGATACCATCTCTCTGACCAAAGGGTTAAGGGCAATCTGTCAATCACAACGTTGGGCCGATCCCTGGCCGGAGGTCCTTCTCCTTGCCGTTCGAGTGCAGGGACGGTTTCAACGGTTAGGGCTTCACTGCGGCGGCGTGGTGATCGTTCCGGATGAAATTCGTCGATATGTTCCCGTGCAAGTCGCCGCAAAAGGGATTCCCATGATTCAGTGGGAAAAAGATCAGACAGAAGATGCCGGCTTACTGAAATTGGACCTGTTAGGTAACCGGTCACTGGCCGTGATCCGCGATGCTATTGAGGCTATCGCGCGCAATACTGGTCATCGGTTGGATTATGCAACCTGGGATCCGCTCTCTGACGGTCCCACGCAAAACCTTATTCGTCGGGGCGACACGATCGGGTGTTTCTATATCGAGTCTCCAGCCACCCGATTATTACTGAAAAAGCTCTGGACCGGAATGCCAGGGGCACGACAAGAAGTTGCGGATCTCTTTGAATACCTGGTCATTGTGTCTTCACTGGTCCGCCCTGCCGCCAATCGATACATCCGCGAATTCGTCCGGCGGGCTCATGGACATTCCTATCAGCCTCTTCATCCTCAGCTGGAGGATGTCCTTAAGGAAACCCATGGCATCATGGTCTATCAGGAAGATGTGACCAAAGTGGCGATGGTGTTGGCAGGATTTTCGATCGAAGATGCGGATCAACTACGAAAAGTGCTGACTAAAAAGCACAAGGAACGACAGCTTCAGGATTACAAGGCACAGTTTTTCCGCGAAGCGCAAGCGCGAGGCGTCTCCCCTATGATCACGAACAGAATATGGGACATGATCATGAGTTTCGCCGGATACAGTTTTTGTAAGCCACACTCCGCCTCGTATGCGCAAGTTTCATTTAAATCCGCGTACCTTCGGGCTCACTATCCTGCGGAGTTCATGGCTGCGGTGATCAGTAATCAGGGAGGTTTCTACTCCGCTTTTGCCTATTTGTCGGAAGCCCGCCGGATGGGCTTGATGGTGCTCCCGCCGGATATCAATACCAGTGAGTGGCACTATACAGGTCACGGGAGCACGATTCGGATAGGCTTCATGCAAATTAAGGGGCTCAAGCAGGCATTGGTCACGCAAATGCTGGCTGAGCGATCCGCGAACGGCCGCTTTCAATCGTTTCAGGAGTTTCTCGCCCGCGTGAGGCCGGAGCCTGCCCAGGTCCGATGTCTGATTAAAGCCGGATGTTGTGATTCGATTGCCGGAGAAGTCACACGGCCGGGATTGCTCTGGCGGGCGCATGCCCAATATACGACGTCTTCCTCACAAACAGAAATCATGTCGCATGAGACGCCGGCCCTCCCGATACCGTCAGATTATACGCAGAAGAAAAAGATCCAACATGAGATTGCCTTGTTCGGATTTCCCCTGAGTATCCATCCGCTGGCCTTGTATGCAGAATGGCTGGATGGCATTGATGGGGTTTCGGCGAATGAGATGTCCCGGCATGTAAATCAACATGTGACGATGGTGGGGTGGCTGATCACCGAAAAACCGGCTCAGACCAAACAGGGCGATGCGATGGAATTTATCGCCTTAGAAGATCAAACGGGTCTCTATGATGCCACATTATTTCCCAACACCTACCGTCGCTTTGGACACCTGTTACGGTATGACCGGCCCATGATTGTGGAAGGGCTTGTGGAAGAGGAATTTCAGACCGTCACGCTGACGGTTGACCGGCTTCGCACGCCGGAGGGTGTTGCACATTGAAAAGGATACAAGAGAACGCAAGTCTGGCGGAAGGTTGCCTGTCCGCACGGGAGGGGGGCTATGGCCCTGGCTGGACTCTCGGGACTTAATGCGGCCCTCCATATCCCATTTCCTGGAGGTCTGACACTCCATTTGATGTCGGCCTTTACCCCCATGATATAATTTCGATATGTGGAGCCCAACTCCGTTTTGTTCTCCTGTCAGTGTGATCATGCCTTTGAAATATTGTTTCCCAGCCCTTGCTCATTCCCACGTTCATCAATTAGACCCTGAGGGTTAAAAATGCATATATCTTTCGCAGCCCGGAAAGTCCTAAAAAACATCAGATTCACTCTTTCTCTCCTTGGCCTCATGACCTTACCCTTCAGCCTTCCCGTTTTGGCCAACCAGCAACAAACGAATTCGGATGATGGGGTTGTCGACCGCGCGAAAGCGGTCTGGTTGGATGGGGCACCGAACCGTGCATTGGAAATCCTTAACCCGGAGATGCAAAGGCCCTCCCCCGACCTGAGGATCCTGAAATTACGTGGTGATATCTTTTCGACCACCCGTCGTGCCCAAGAGGCGCTTCAAGCTTATGACGCTGTACTTCAAAGGACCCCGGAGGATTTAGGTGTCCGGTGGGCCAAGTGGAGTGTGTTCGTTCGTTCAGGACGGGGAGAGGAGGCGATTGCTGAGCTGAAACGTATTGCGCAATACGATCCAAGCAATCCGTTGCTTCACTTACGGTTGGCCCAGGAACTCCGGAAGCTTGATCGCTTGGAAGAATCCCTGACGTACTATGAGAAGGCGGTGGAACTTGCTCCGGATTTGCCCGGGTGGCGGTTGGCGTTGGCCCGGGCACGGTTTGATGTCATGGATGGTCCCGGAGCGCGAGATGAAATCCAGCACGTGCTCAAAATGGTGCCTGCCGGTTCTCCGGAGGATATTGCCGCACGAAATCTCATGTCGGTTGTTTACGGAGTCACAAAAGAACGGGGCCGACGACATGAATGGGTGTTTAGTCCTGAGGGAACTGCGGCGGAACGAAAGGAATGGGCAAGTATACGGGCGGAGGCCTGGAGACTCTTTGAGGCCAAGCGCTATCAAAAAGCCGAACCAATTTTACGGAGGGTTCTGGAGCTCAAACCCAGTGATTTCGGCGCCCAACATGATTTAGGTGTCACCTTAATGGAACTGGATCGGTGTGAGGAAGCCCTCCCTATTCTGGAAAAAGTGTTGGAAATGACGACTAAGGAGGAAGCCCTGGCTGATACGTTTTTTCAGATTGGGGTCTGTAAGGCAAAGTTGGGACAGTGGTCGGAAGCCTTAGATCATTTTGAAATTCTCTATGACGCCGCGGTTGATTTTGAAGAACGAACCAAAAACGTGTGGGTCGCGCCAGGGATTCGGATTTTGAATACCCAGGTTCTTCGAGAATGGAAAGAGAAGGCCAGTCAGCATATTCCCCCGGCCGAACTTCAACACCGCGCTGAGATGAAGGAGGCGCTTGCGGCAGATCCCAACAATGCCGTGATGACCGAAGAGGAATTTTATGCGAAACTCGCCAAGCAACCGATGAAAACCCAGGACTGGCTGGACCCTCGTGTGGCCCTCATGGGTAGGGATGCTGATTTCAGCATGTTTCGATATGTGATCCCTGCTCCACAAATCATGCGGGATAACCTTCCTACCGGGGCCCATGAGTTTATTCCTGTCCACCCCAACGATACGTTCTCTCCCAATCAGCAGGACATATTCCTGGTTTTCGTCCTCGTTACCGCCTCCTATGACGAAGTCGTGCTGTCCACCAAATGCTTTCCTGAAACGTCGAAGATGGTTCGGGAGCAAAAGGCCGTGGCTCATGACCAGGTCGTGATGGCCATGAATGAACAATCCGGGTACTTTATTCTATCAGCACCGGAAGGCGGGTGGACTCCCGGTCTTTACCGATGCGGATTGTTCGTAGGAGAGGAAGCGTCCGCCTATACCCATGCCGACGAAGTCAGGTTCCGTATCCCGGATCCATCCGGTCATCTGGAAGCCTATAGTGGAGCCGGCATGGACCAAAGTGCCAAGGCTCTTAACCATCAGGAGCCGGGAACCGGAGCTCACCGTTCTTTTGCCTTTACTGCCACCCACCCACAATCCTCTAAATGAAGAATCATGGCTTTTCTTAAGCGATGTATTTCTCCACACTCGAATTAAGATTGGTTATCTGTCTGTATTACGGTCCGTGGATTTTACAACGATGAATTGAAGGATAAAATCGATTGGTCAACCCGACTCATGAACTGATGGCTCTCCCCCGGTTCCTCTATAGGTAATTCTGCCCTTCATCGAAAAAGGGGGGCTGAGCGGTTTGCTAATTGACCTGCCCCTCAGCACATCCCTGATCTCTTAGCAATCGCTCGCCCCCGGTATTTCGACTGCTTGACAGTTGATCAATCAGGCAGCCTTTCGTGCAGGAAATTTCATCATTAATGAAGGACCTTGCGTTTTTCTTGGCGTTTGATAACTTGCCCAAATTGCTGCTGCCCAGGTGATTCCCATTAATGCAAACATGGCAATTGTTGCTTCCATTAGCATGGTTTTATTCTCCTTTTTTGACTTTGTGGATACGGCATCCTGTTGTTCATATTTGATTTCATCCCTAAATTCCACGGTAAAAAATTTTCTATTTCAGGCGTTCTCACCCACATTAAAACCGTCCATACAAATGCGGTCAGTAGAATCAGCATTCCGATGATGATTTCCCAAAACATTTTAAGAACCTCTTCATTAGTGTTGATTGTTTCATTTGCTCTTCTCTACTTTTGATCTCCTACTTTGTGATACAGCAACCCTCATGCCAGTTTCCGAAAATGGCTTCTAACAAGAAAACCACTTAATTTCAAAGACTTGCGCGAACCTCCTTAATGTTCCCATTAATGCACCGGAGGCATTCTACAATCATTCGACGTGGGTCTTTGATATGTCGTGGAATGGGGAGATAAAAATTAAGAAATTCTTATGTTTCCGGGTTCGGGGAGAGGAGACCGGAGCAATCAAAAGGTCGATTGGCTGAGAGCCATGAAAGCCCGGTAATGGAGGAGAATTCTTTATGGAGCAGAACGGGATTCCCGGTAATGAAGTTCCCGGATGGCTCGCATGATACGATCGGTGGCGAGGGAGATATTGTTACGATCTGGCGGTGTGCCGGATGGCAAAACAATGGGCTCCCCATACCGCACGTATGCCTTTCCGGGGGTGAGGAGACTCCGCCCCAAAGTTGCAGGGCGAGGCGAATCCCAGGCAATCGAGGCGGGGACCACGGGGGCCCCGCTCTTAAGTGCTAAATACCCAATGCCGAGATGTCCTTCCTCATCCCGATGCTTGTCGATCCCACCTTCAGGGAAGAGGGCGATAACCTCCCCACGTGCTAAGGCCCGGAGCATGGCCCGTACGGCTCCCACGTCTTGAGTCCCCCGGCTGACGGGAATAAAAAAAGCCGTTTTGCAAAGCCACTTGAGGGAAAAATGTTCATAGACTTCCCGTGCGGTCAAGAAGATGAGTGGGCGTCCGGCGGTGGCAGTCAACACCATAGGATCATTAAAGGAGGAGTGGTCAGATACCAATAGCACCGGTCCGGTTTCGGGCAGTGGCGATTTGGATGGCAGGTGCAGGTGATATAAGAATCTGCAGGCCAGGCGGTTAACCCAGTCTACGAACCAGTAAAGGTTCCCTCTGGAAGGCGTTTGAACAGACATGATCCTGCTCAAGATGGTACACCGGCAAATCGACTCACTACTACGGCAATCAGGAAGTAATGATTCACCCGTGGGCCCCAACGTCTTTTTTTTGTCGGAAACACTTTTTGGAACACGTCTGGCAATTGTTTAATCTGAAACACCTTTTTTGCTGGAAAATGGTGATGAGCATACTAGGCACTTTACCAAGCGTCAAGCTTGGATAGAAGTACAAATGTCAGTAGAAACTGGTATAAAACCAAAACGGAGAAGTCTACTCCGGATACCTTGTGATTGAGCTTGAAAGTGGTGAGTCTTTCAAGAAGGGCTCTTGGTTCATTAATCAATAGATCAAAAAGAATTGTAAGAGCAGAATGTGATTTATATTATCAATGAAGCCCGGTTCCCTTGTGTTGATCGTTTGCCATTGGTAGCCGCCATCAACGTGGAAATGTTCATTGACCTTTCGGTTTAAACCGAAAAACAAACGGTTTTGGTCAAACCCTTCCGCCGGCCCATTGGGCGGGGAGTTAAAGTTTATAAATATTTCATCCTGCGCCACGATGCTCCAGATTTTTTCCCGATCAAAGGGGATTTGGCCCCGCAATAGGGTTCTGAACCGTACAGCGGTTCCAGGCACATTCTCAATCCAGCGCTGTTCCAGACGGGTGCGACTCATGATGCTCATGCGTGGAAATTTTTGAATATACAGGAGCTGCTGGTAGATTCGGTTTTCACTTGTATAGACCGGGACAAATGCAGGGGTCCATGCATAGCCCTGCCATACAGACCAGTGTTTCGTCAGTTTGTATCCTAACGCCGTGCGAAGGAGTAATTGATTAACCTGGGAAACGTTTTCCCCATATCGCGGCTGGACTTCGTACCATCCCTGAATTTTGTCACTATGTGAAACGGTGAGGTAGACAGGTGTCCAAATCTGAAAGTCCTCCTTGTCTGCGTGGGCTGTCTTATGAGAGAGGATAGAGAGGAGTGAGAAAACTAATAACCCTACAATACACATAAAAACAGAATTACCATTATATCGACGGTCACCCGAAAAGGCTTGTTGGTGGGAAAAAATCATATCACTACTTAGACAAGTTTTAGCCCTCGTCGCTCGGGAGGAACATTCTCCTGATCCACGGTAAAGAGGGGTAGTCTACTAGGGGATTGGGGTGATTGCCATGTGGTGTCCAAACGTATTTCTTCTTCTTAACAGAAGTTTAACCATAATGCCACTGGATCAACCTTTCACCATTGTGAAATACTGGATATAATAAAAAAATTTCCATATAGTAAATAGAGCTTTCCTGATTCCCTAACAATCCAGAGAAGGATGGGAAAAGCGATTGAATCATTTTTTATTTGAAACCTGAGAACCCATTTTTCAATAATCAAACCCTCGCCCGGTCATTCGTTCTCCCCAAACGGTAATTTCATGTGACCATTTTCCGGTCAGGACGTATAGACTAAACAGGTTTGGGATTTGGTAAAGAATGAAAATACCGGTAACCATTACCAAGTACTTCTTTAATGATGTTTGATCCGATGATGTCGACCTATACTGTGAAGTCATCTTTAAAAAATTACTATTCGGTTCCTGATACATTAATGTGGCGTTTCCAATAGGGAGGAGCAATGGCCAAGCGCAATAAGAGTCAGAAATCCTTGAGTTCCAGAACCGCCGGGACGGCTTCGAGTACGATTCAAACTCGTCAATCCAAATCGATGGCCCCCCTTGATATCGCCCTGCTTGCGCTGGCAGCAGCGGGGATCCTATTGACGACCTACCTGACTTACGTGGCATGGTTCGAGGTGCACCCTGCATTTTGCACCCAGGGGTCCGATTGCGACATCGTCCAGAGCAGTCGCTGGGCCACCTTGCTCGGATTGCCGATTGCCTTCTGGGGCTTGCTCACCTATCTATTGATGGCGCACCTGGTCTGGCGCGGGCAAAGAAAACCTGGCAGTTTACGGCTGTTGGTATTCGTGTCTGTCTGCGGGTTTGCCATCAGTGCCTATCTGACCGTTATCTCAGTAGTGGAAATCGAGGCGACCTGTCCTTATTGTCTGGCGTCGTTTGCCATTATGACCACCCTCATGGTCCTGACAATCGTTCGGCGACCTCCCGAATGGATCACGTCATTGAAGGAGGCCGCGGTTATTGCCGTGCTGATTGTCGGGGCGCTGCACATGCACTATAGCGGTCTGTTCGATGCGGCCGCAGGTCCTGAGAACCCGAGGCTGAAAGCGCTAGCCGTGCATCTTGCGGACACTGACGCCAAGTTTTACGGAGCCTTCTGGTGTCCCCGGTGCCAGGAACAGAAGGCCTTGTTTGGGGCCTCCGAAAAGCACTTGCCTTATGTAGAGTGCACTCCCAGTGGGCGCAATGGCCCTCAAAACTCCGCTTGCGTGGCCAAGAACGTCAATAGTTATCCGACGTGGATTATTGACGGTCGACGCTATTCAGGATTACAGACCACCCGCACTCTCGAGAAAGCCTCACGGTTTACTTGGAAGGATTAGTGCTGCTGGTGGGATGCCGCCCCGGCCGGTTCCGCTTCGCTTATGCATGAAACCATCACCCTGCGAACAACTCAACGCGAAGAACTGATTGATATCACCGAATCCGTACGCGCGATCCTTCAGGAAAGCCGTATGCGAAACGGGCTCGTGAATGTGTATGCGCAGGGTGCGACTGCCGCCATGATGGTCCAGGAAAATTGGGACGACAGTGTCCAACTGGATGTGGTCAACCTCCTTCGAAAAGTTATCCCTCCCGGCGTCTGGCTTCATGATGCCCAAGACGGCAATGGTGACGCCCATCTGAAGGCCGGCCTGGTCGGCCCCTCTGAAACCATTCCGGTCATTGATGGGAAGCTGGGTTTGTCACGCTGGCAGAATATTTTTTTCTGTGAATTCGATGGGCCGAGATCCGAGCGGCGTGTGGTGTGCACGCTCATATCGGATCCTGACGAATGAGCTTCAGCCCTTAGGGCCTGCCAATCTCCCTTTCGTGGCGAAGGCTCGCGGATGGGGAGGTGAAGGCCACCCACTGATGCGGCCCTTCCTGACCACTTCGTAATCTTCCGGTTCTGGGAAAGCCGAAGTTGGGTATTTTCCCTGGAAAGACCCGCTCTCCTGTATGGTGCTGTCGGCCCGTTACCTGCTTCGGGTTTTCAGCTTCTTGATAGTCTGCTTGAATAGTGATTTCATATATTTCAGATATTCATCCAGGTAGTAATACTGGTCATCGATCACCTCTCCAAGCCATGGGTTCATGAGCGTATGTCGCAACACGGTGAGTGATGCCTTGGAATGGCCCGTTTCCCTTTTTGGTGTAAGCCCGAGCTCCGCTTGCACCCGGCGCTGGGATTTTGCAGGCAGGATCTTGAGTGGTAATGTCGTACTTGATACCAGAAAATTGAACGTCTGAAGTGGGCGAGTGGGGTCGTTCGTGAGATCTTCAAATACCAATTCTGTAAACTTGTTGAGCACGTGAATGTCTTTGTTGTGGTAGGGATTCGCGACATAACAAAGAATATTGGTTTCAGGCTTGACCGGAACACACACTCTCGCGATCTTCTCTTTTTCAAGATATTCCTTTAACCCCTGAATTTTTTCTGAAAAGGCCTTTGTCACTCTTAGGGTGCGGCCGACAATCGTCCCAAAACCTTCGCGATGAAGTGGCAGGAGGCTGTGGGTGACATACACGCCGGCAGAATTCGCGCCGGGGCGGGAGCCTTCAATGACATATTGGCCATGGGTACTTTTAAGGACAGCATCGGTCAGCTTATCCTTGGCATCCCGAGATCTTTTTCCTGAATCAGACCCCCACACATAGGGGGCCTCCTGGCGCATGAACCGCGCCGTTTCCCGATTTCGAGCGAGGAAGGCGCCTGAGCCATAGGGCAGGTACCCGAGTTTATGTGGGTCCACGGTCACTGAATCCGCTTCTCGAATGGCCCGGTAGGCTTGATATTGTGTTTCTGATGGAAAGTCCCCAAACATCCCTCCCTGCCTGATCTGAGAGGAATCCCGAGACCAGGTTCCGTCTTTTTTCCGGAAAATGGCGGAGAGGTATCCTCCCCAGGCTGCATCAATGTGAAGATAGAAATCCTGATTCTCTTTACGCAATTCCTTTCGAAATTCCACAATCCGGTCAATGGGATCGACCACACCGAATTCTGTCGTGCCCAGTACCCCGACGACCCCAATGACCGGCCTTTTTTTCGCGTGCAGGGTATGGTATTGCTTTTTGAGATCCTCCATGTCCAGATGAAGGTTTTCGTTCACGTCTATCGTGACGAGATTGTTTTCACCCAGTCCCACCAGTTTCATGGCCTTATCGATGGAGTAGTGGACGGTTGTGGGGGCTAAAAAGACCGGTGTTCCAAGGTGATTTTGAGGAGGGCGGCGGAAAAATTCTCCGAGTCCCAGATTTTCTGCACGATGTTTTTCCACCTCGTCAAAAAAGTCTTTGGCCGCTTTTCGCTTCTGATGTTCCTGCATGATTCTGCTGGCCTGGCGGACTAATTCCACAATTTCATCAACGGAAAGATTGAGGAGTTCCAGGCCATGGAACTTTTTCAGCTTCTGGTTATGCAGCTCCAATAGGTTGAGCAGGTCCACTTTTCCGGAAAACTGTTTGGCCGCTGCCCACAAAGCCAATGGGTAGAACTTGACGGATCGACAGGTCAGGAATCCCTCATAATTGGCGATGGTTCCTCCTGAGGTGAGGTGACCCCAGGCACAAGGTTCCTGGTCCTCTTTAATGTTATAACCAATCATGTCTGAGAGTTGCAGGCCAACTTCGATCTCTAATGGAACCGTGACCGGGGCCACATCAGGAGCGACGTTGTTGGGGTTATAGAGTGTCGTAATGAGTTGGGCTAACAAACCCGGCAAAAGGAGGTCAGAGGACATGTGTCCAATGTAGCGTGGGCTGAATAAGGGAGTTGATCGTTTTAATTTGGTACTCAGGGAATGAAGTTCCTGTTTCATCTTTGCGATAGACTCCAAAAACTCGTCTGAGTACTGTGCTTGTGTCGGGACACGCCATTGGTCTTCGGGGTGGAAATTTCGACGCCAATAAATGTGATCCCGCAGGAATTCGACAAAAATTTTCTCGAGAAACTCGTCGTTTTCACCATACGCGCCAACAAAAAATGGGTAAATGTTGGCTTGATCCGACATTGTGACCTCCTTATGTGGGAGCGGACTGAAACGTGGGAACCACCACAGGCCAAAACTGTTACAGTTTATATATCAGCATACCTCATGCCATGCCCTCTTTGTAATGTGTTGATCTCCCAACTACGGTCCACTAGGCTTCGATAATGGATTCCGACAATTATCTACAGTTTTCCGACCCGCGATTTTCCGTGGAGTATCACGTAACCGGACCGGAAGGGGAAGCCCGTGCAAAGGCCGAAGCCCTGTGTCTTGATCAAACCGTCGAGCTACCCGATGAGTTGGTGCCCGCCGGTCCGATCCGAACCAACATCCTCGGCCGCGTCGAAAGTTTTCGCAAATGCGGGAAGAGCCGCTTTGACGCAGTCATTAGTTTTCCAAGTGAACTGCTTGGGAATGAGTTGACTCAAGTGCTCAGTGTCGCCTTCGGCATTGCGAGCCTGAAGCCGGGGATTCGTGTGGCTCGTCTCCTCTTACCGGATGAAGTGGTTCAGAAGTGGCCTGGCCCCAGGGTGGGGAGGGAAGGACTTCGTCAACGAATTGGCGTCACCCATCGTCCGCTCATATGCGGGGTGTTGAAGCCGGTCGGTCTTTCTCCGGAGGCCCTGGCTGATCTCGCCTATCAGTTTGCCATCGGTGGCCTTGACCTCATCAAGGATGATCAGGGTCTTGTTGATCAAACGTTTTGCCCGTTTGACACACGTCTGAGTCAGTGCGCGGCGGCGGTGGTTAAGGCCAATCGGGAAACCGGTCGTCATTGCCTGTATTTCCCGAATGTGACCGGATCAGGAAAGGGCATCTATAAGAGAGCTCTGCTGGCCCAAGAAGCTGGAGCAGGTGGAGTGTTGCTCTGTCCCGGACTGGCTGGGTTTGATGCCATTCGTGTCTTAGCCCGTGATGAAGGTCTTGATTTACCGGTCATTAGTCATCCGACTTTACTGGGGAGTTTCATTGTCAACACAGACAGTGGGATCGCTCCCCCGGTTCTCTTTGGCCAACTCCCCCGGTTGGCCGGTGCCGACATTAGCATCTATCCCACCTTTGGAGGGAAATTTCCGATTACGAAAGAAGACTGCCGCCAGATTGTCAATGAGACGGCTGTTGCCTGGGGGGACCTGAAACCGAATTTTCCCAGTGCCGCTGGCCGGATTCATCTTGAGTCGGTCGAAGAGTTGTTCGGGGTGTATCAAAACGAGATGGTCATTGTGGTCGGGGGAGAGATCCTTCAGCCAGGCAAAGAGGTCATCGCCACCTGCAGGGAATTTGTTGACCAGGTCACCCGCTGGGCGAAAAAAGAGTGAACAAGTCTCACTTTCATGATCCACGGATCCTGATTGGCCTATCCATCGAGTCGTTTACCAATTCCCGGTGCAAACAAGCCATCCACGGCAGAATGGCACAGGGCGCATTGAATGCCCATTGATTGAATCTTGCCTTTTCCATGGAACAACCCTGTGAGGCCCACAACGGCATTGCCTGGTTATAAGGCCACAGTGGTTGCACGACTGTCGAGATCTATTTTGCCCCATCTGATCAGCCTTCATCAGAAAAGCCCGCGTATGCAAGAAAATGGGAGGTAGGAGGGGAAATGGCTAATTTTAAAAAATCGGTTCTCTGCGGTGGCATTGGGTGAGTTGAATGAATGATATGGCCCTTCGCCAATAACCTCCTAAATTTTCTCCATCATTGGGTAAATTTTTTCATATAAATATATTTTGCAATTAAAAACATTAAAAAGTTATAAAAGTGTTGTATATTATATGAAGTTTGGTTTATTTTTTATGAGGGAAATGCGTACTAATGGGGAAATTAATAGCCAATCTTTACCATGACGTCTATCTTATTGATTTTAATGTAATAAGAATAAAATGGATTACAGCGTAACTACATTCCCGAAAAAAGGGTTTTCGAGTCTTCCCCGTATTTCGGGAAAATCTTGATTATCTTCTCGAAATCTTTTGAGGGAAATTTTGAGTGGGGAAGAGGTATTGGACTTGCATTCATTTCTGGCTCACCGGAGTTAATTCATTCAACAGGACCAATCGTGGAAACCGTCACATCCAGACAGCGTGAAATTCTTTTTATTTTACAAGACCACCCCCAAGGCCTTTCCATTCCTAAATTAGAAGAATGTTTGGGAATTAGCCGGACGGCGGTAAACCAACATTTAATCAATTTGGAACGGGATGGGATGGTCGCTAAAGGAAACATTGAAAAGACGGGAGGCCGTCCCGGTTATGTGTATTTAATCACGGCAAAGGGGATCGACCATTTGCCGAAACAGTACTCGTGGTTCTCGGAGCTCATGCTCGATTCCCTCAAAGAAAAATTAGGCGGGGATGGGTTAGCAGATTTATTGCGGGATTTGGCAACCGGGGCCGGCCAACAGATACGATCACGACTTTGGGGGAAAAATCTTGAGGAAAAAATCGAGGAAATTCATGTCATTATGAATGACCTCGGGTATGAGGCGCGAGTGCTGCCCCCTACCAATGGGGAACTTCCCATGATTTCAGCCCATAATTGCGTCTACCATAGATTGGCAGAAAAACATCCGGAAGTTTGCCAATTTGATTTAGCCTTTTTGGAAGGCCTTCTGGAAAACCAGGGTGCTACCCAGGAAGAATGCATTGTACGGGGTGGAAGCACCTGTCGCTTCAGTTTCCATTCTTCTTCCTCACACAAACCGTCATAGGTTTTATCTCTTCATCAACGTGAAACTTGCCCTGCTGCTTTCCGTCAGCGTGCGCATGTGCTATGACATGATGAACCCGTTCAGCGATTGGCATTTCAAGAGAATCCATAGGCTTTTCTTCAGGTAGGGAAGGTGGGTCGGTTGAGCTATGAAAATAATCCGATTTCTGGATAGCGCGGGGAACATGCACTATGGAGAACGCCTTGACGAGCGATCGGCTCGCCTTATTGCGGGTGATGTTTTCGGGGATTACCAAACGATTGATAAAACCCTGAGAGTGGAAAAGCTGTTAGCGCCTGTGGTTCCGACAACCATACTCTGTATCGGATTGAATTACCGGTTCCATGCTCAAGAGGTTGGTATCAGGATTCCGGACCATCCTGTACTCTTCATGAAAGCCTTGAATGCTCTTCAAAATCCGGGGGATCCGATCCTTCTCCCGGAGGTGGCTCCCGGGGAGGTGGATTATGAAGCCGAGTTGGCTGTGATTCTAGGGAAACCTGCCAAAAGGGTCTCTCGAAGCAACGCACTCGATTATGTGCTCGGCTACACATGCGCGAATGATGTCAGTGCACGACGGTGGCAGAAGGATGGGGGAGGTGGGCAATGGTGTCGTTCGAAATCTTTTGATACCTTTTGTCCGTTAGGCCCGTGTTTGGTCACACCTGATGAGATTCCCAATCCCAACGATCTTCAAATCAAAACGACCCTCAATGGCAAGACGATGCAGGATTGGACAACATCGGATATGATTTTTGACATCCCGGCCCTGATCAGTTTTCTGAGTGAGGGGACGACGCTTTTACCTGGAACGGTGATTCTCACGGGCACACCCCAGGGCGTGGGATTTACACGAAGGCCACCAGTCTTTCTGAAGCATGAGGACGAAGTCACCATCGAAATTCAGAACATCGGGGCGTTAACCAATTCATGCCAGGATGAACATTAGGCACGCCGGGACATGTCATGGAATGTTGATGGTCCTGAACCTGAGGCTCAGGGAATGTGTGGGGGCGTAAAACTTCGGGAGGGGAGAATTAAGGTTTTCCTCTTGATCGTCGGTTTGGGCATCACCTTATTGGTAGCCGAGGGTTCGCTTCGACTGTTTATTCCTGCCTACGTGGCCAGCGCCGGGATCGAGCGCAATTACTTTTGCCGATTTGATCACGAAATAGGGTGGCGACCGTTACCAGATATTTCCGGTCGTCATCAGCGTCATGGTTTCTCGGTATTGGTTCATCAAAACCAGTTTGGGCTCCGGGGACCCAATACGATGAGGAGAGAAAAAACTTCTTCCATCCCGCGCATGTTGGTACTCGGAGATTCATTCGTCTGGGGCTATGGTGTTGATCAACAACGGATATTCACGGATCCGAGGGTTCACCAATCCGGTAAGGAGCTGATTAACTTTGGAGTGTCGGGTTACGGCACCGACCAGGAATTTTTATTCTATCTGAGGGAGGGAACCTTATTCGAAGTGGATGAAGTCATGCTGGTGTTGACACCCTATAACGATGTCACCAACAACCTGGCTTCTGAGCAGTACGATAAATTTAAGCCCTATTTCACTCTGTCCGATCACCAGCTTGTTCTCCACACCGATCATATCAGAGAAAATACACTTCAAAGTGCCATTGATTGGGTCTGGTCTCATAGCAGGGTGGTCAACCTCTTTGACAAGGCTTATCGAACAGGTCTGAACTGGTGGTTTGTGCGACATGTAGAAAATGGAGCCGGTGTGACCTCAACAGGGGTCCTCAACGCTGCGCAGGTGTCATCGAGGGAGCGGGAAGGGATCCGATTGACCATGCGTATCATTGAAAACCTCCGGGATGCCGTTCTGTCAAACGGCGCTCGATTTTCCGTCGTATTTGTGCCGTACAAACCCCACATCCTCAACAACATTTCTCACAATCATCCTTTGGTTCCGTTATTGGCTGAGAAACTGGACGAGTCACAAATCGACTACTATGAACCCTACTTTATTTTTTTGCATGATGAGGGTGCAAAGCATTTATTCAACGAATATGACAACCATTTCAGTCCAACCGGTCACGCGCTTTTTGGAAAAGTCCTGGTTGATCCCATCGTAGGCGATACCGCCAGAAACCTGTATTCCCCTGAAGCGGAAACGGTTTAGCCGTTGGGGGCTCACAATGTGATGAAAAGACAGCATGCCTCACTTTTTTCCCTTTTATTTTCACCTTTCAGTCCATGGCTCGATTTTAAAGAGACCGGTGACGTCTTGATCGTCAAGAATGGAAGGATCGACTATGCCAATCAAAGCCCAATTCCCCAATGAGCAATCCGAAGAGGGGGAATTCAGACGGCAAGAAGATGTGTTTCGGGACTGGGTAAAAGCCGATGGGAGTTCCAGCTTTCTACCGGCCTCCGGGCGATATCATTTATATGTGTCATGGGCCTGTCCTTGGGCTCATCGGACCATTATCGCGCGAAAAATAAAAAGATTGGAGGGAGTGGTTGGGATGACTGTGGTTGATCCGATCCGGGACGATCGGGGTTGGGCCTTTAGCGATGGTCCGGGCCACACGGCTGATCCGGTTAATGGGTTCAAGTTTCTTCGTCAGGCGTATATCGCAATGAATGCAAATTACCAAGGTCGAGTGACCGTGCCGGTCCTCTGGGATAATGAAACCGGACGGATTGTCAGCAACTCCGATGATGATATCCTGCGCATGCTGAATTGTGAATTTAATCAGTTTAACCAAAGCACGGTCGACCTCTATCCCAGTGACCTTCGAGACGAAATCGACCAACTCAATCTGATGATTTATGAAAATATTAATGATGGAGTATACCGGGCAGGATTTGCGACCTCCCAGAAAGTCTACGAGGGTGCGGTCCAAAGACTGTTTGAGGCACTTGATCAAATGGATTTACGCCTAACCCACCGGCGCTATCTGTTCGGCCCGTGCCCGCTGGAAACGGACTGGCGTTTGTTTGTCACCCTCATCCGGTTTGATGCGGTGTACCATGGACACTTCAAGTGTAATCTCAGGCGGGTCATGGATTACCCCAACCTCTTTGGGTATCTCAAAGACCTGTATCAATACGATGGCATTGCCGATACAGTAAATTTTGATCACATCAAGCGACATTATTACATCACTCATGATGACATTAATCCGACCCGCATCGTACCAATCGGTCCGATTCAGGACCTTCATGCACCACATGGTCGCGCCCGCTTACAATGAGCCCCTGCCACGCTGTTGAAAAAGGCTGTCTGTTACTTTTTTGGTTTTCAGCTCTCCATGAATAATTTCGAGTCCATTCTGAATTCATTGAGTGGATTCATCTGGGGGCCCGTGATGTTACTATTGCTGGTGGGTGTGGGAATGTATTTAACGGCCGGTCTCCGGGCCCTCCCATGGCGCCGACTGGGGTATAGTATCAGGTTACTGTGGAGGAGTCGTGTTCCTGAACCCGGAGTCGCCGGAGAGATCCCGCCTTTCCATGCCCTGATGACCGCTCTCTCTGCGACAGTGGGGAGTGGCAACGTGGCAGGTGTGGCCACCGCCATTTATTTAGGTGGTCCTGGAGCGGTGTTCTGGATGTGGGTGACCGCTTTATTTGGCATGGCCACCAAATATAGTGAAGCGGTCCTGGCGGTCCGATATCGAGAGGTCGATGAACTGGGACGGCATGTGGGTGGGCCCATGTATTATATTCGTCACGGTCTCGGACCTTCATGGCATTGGCTGGCCATCCTTTTCAGCCTGTTTGGCACATTGGCGGCCTTCGGAATCGGCAATACGGTCCAGGCTAACACGGTCGCCAATGCGGTGGAATCTTCCTTTCATTTGCCACCATGGGCGTCCGGGTTGATCATGGCTCTTCTCACCGGATCCGTCATCATTGGAGGCATTCGCCGACTGGGTTCTGTTGCTGCTGCGCTGGTTCCCTTCATGGCTCTGGCCTATATCAGCGGGGCCTTGATCGTCATCTTGGGAAATATCGAGGAAGTCCCTGCTGCCTTTGGAACGATCATTCATGATGCCTTTACAGGAACAGCCGCGACGGGGGGCTTTGCCGGAGCCTCGGTCCTCATGGCCATCCGCTTCGGAGTGGCCCGGGGAGTGTTTTCGAATGAAGCGGGGTTAGGGAGTGCTCCTATTGCCCATGCGGCAGCGAAAACGAATGACCCGGTTCGGCAAGGTCTGATCGCGATGCTCGGGACCTTTATCGACACCATTCTCGTATGCACGATGACCGCCCTGGTGATCGTTCTGACCGGATCATGGACCACCGGAAAAACCGGAGCTGCACTGGCCACCCAGGCGTTTGATTCCGGCCTGCTTCAAGCGGGAGGGGTCTTGGTGACTTTGGGTCTCATGGTCTTTGCGTTCACGACCCTCTTAGGGTGGAGTTATTATGGTGAACGGTGCGCAGAATACTTGCTAGGTGTCAGAGCTATTCAGCCGTTCCGCCTATTGTGGGTGATGGTGATTCCCATTGGGGCCATGGGGGACTTGGGTTGGGTTTGGTTAGTCGCCGATATTTTGAATGGCCTGATGGCGGTGCCAAATTTAATTGCTCTCATCGTCCTGAGTCCGGTCATTTTTCAGGTGACTCAGGATCACGCGGTTTTTCGTCAGGTATCATCATTCACCAAAAAATAGCATGATCGGCCAGATCCAATTCCATAAATATCTTTTAATCGATTTCTTCGAGGTCGTGGCTTTTTGGAGATATCCATTACTAAGGAAAAGAGGAGGGTAACTGTCGAATGGGGACCTTTGGCATGTTGCAGAATACGAAAGAATTCGAAACCTATTCTCCCGGTCAAATAATTTTCAAACAGGGTGAGCCGGGAACGGTCATGTACGTTATTCAACAGGGAGAAGTGGAATTACAGGTTGGGGATAAGCCCTTTGCCACTGTGGAATCGGGGGGAATTCTTGGAGAAATGGCGTTAATCGATAATTCTCCCCGCAGTTTGACCGCCATTGCCAAGACCGAGTGCCAGCTTGTCCCGATCGATCAAAAGCGATTTGGGTTTCTGGTGCAACAATCCCCGTTCTTCGCCGTTGAAGTCATGAAGGTCATGTCCGAACGCCTACGAGCCTTTTACCAGTGAGGGGGGGATTCGACTTCCCTAGGATATCCCACCAGGACGGCATGACGAATGAATGGTCCAAGCTGCCCCTGCTGGCAGCCAGACCAGTAGAATCAGGGGAAGGAATCGATGGACCCCGCCGGAGTTTGAGAATGGAGATTAAGGTAGAGACGACCCTTTCACGATGGAATCTTTTCTAACACCCCCATTATTTCTTTTTCATCAAAGGCGCGAAGGGTCTCCGATCGAACATTCCCCTGTGCACATCCTCCCATCATCACCGCTGCAGCCGTGGCATCATCCGGGGCTTCAAACACGATGACCCCGTCATACCGTCCCATTGTCCAGTATATATTCTTGACGGATCCACCGGCTGCTTGGATGGATCGTTTGAATTTGGCGGCACGATCGGCCGTGTCTTTTACATGGTGCACTCCTTGTTCCGTCCACCCAAACAGAGAGATAAACGTAGCCATAACCCACCCCCTTGTTTAATAAAAGAAGATCTGAAGAAAGGAGTTGCGAAGAACGCCCCAACCCAGATATTACATTAAGCTCATCACGCCTACGAAGCAAGAAAAAATGTATGGTAGAACCCCAATCTCGACCCTTCTGTTTGGTGCCTCCTCAGTGCTGGGATTTCATCTTGCCACCTTATTTCCGAAGACGATCTCTCCGTTTATCTCTCCGGGAAATACTTCCCGAGGGGTTCGTCATTGGCCATCGCTTCAATTAAGCGATCCCCAGTGGCTTGAACAGCTCTTTTATAGCGCTCAACCGGATCTCTTAGTGTATTGTCACGCGGTGTGTGATGTCCCGAAGTGTGAGGGGTATCCGGATTGGGCCTATGAAGTAAATGTTCAACAAGTTGAACGGGTTATTGCCGCGTTGCCCGGTCACACCAGGCTCGTCTACGTGTCATCCGATCATGTCTTCGGTGGCGATGGGGTCTATACCGAAGAATCTCCTTTGTGTCCAATCAGTGTCTATGGCCGGACTCGTGTCGAAGCCGAACGTCTGGTCTTAAGACGAGCCGGTTCATTGGTGATTCGGGCTAGCCTCGGCATTGGGCCATCACCGAATGGTCGAACGGGCCATTTGGATTGGCTTCGGTATCGAATCCGGCACAACCTCCCTGTCACGATCATTGAAGATGAATACCGATCGGTCGTTTGGATGCGGGAGTTGGCGATACGGGTCCTGACTCTCGCTCAAAGCAAAGAAGCCGGTGTTCGACACCTCTCTGCGACAAGAGCAGTTTGTCGAGTGGATTTGGCGAATTATCTCCTGAACCTTTTGGGAATGCCGGCACCTTTTAAAATTGAAAGCCGCCATCAACAGCGGACGCCGCATTTGGGGCGGGTTGAATTGGAAACTGTGTATGGGGGCGAACTGTTTCATCCCTTAATGAGTGTGCTTGACGAATGAAAAGTCAAAGCCGGCCGAATGCGATTTCCCAGCCGATCCAATTTGATTTCTTCGAGTGCGTAGGGGGCAGACAATTTGGCGAATGAGCTATGGATCCGGCTAGGGTTTTTTCTCGGTATGTTTGCTCTTATGGTCATGTGGGAGGCTCTGGCCCCACGCCGAATGGAGCCCAATTTTCGAGGGGTTCGATGGCCCAGCAACATCGGAATCGTGGTGTTCAATACTCTCATCATTCGATTGGTCTTTCCTACGACGGCGGTTGGACTGGCACTCGTGGAGGAACAACAGGGTTGGGGGTTTTTCAATATGGTGTCTCTTCCTTACTGGGTTACCATCATGACGTCGGTCATACTGTTAGACCTCACTCTGTATCTCCAGCATGTCCTGTTTCATGCCGTCCCGCTTCTTTGGCGATTACATCGAATGCATCACACTGATATCTTTTTCGACATCACCACCGGAGTGCGCTTTCACCCATTCGAAATTGTGCTTTCTATGTGTATTAAACTCATGGTGATAGCCGCCCTGGGTTCTCCAGCGGTAGCCGTGCTGGTTTTTGAAGTCCTACTCAACGCGACCTCCATGTTTAATCACGGGAATGTTTGGATTCCAAAAGAGTTAGACCGGTACGTGAGGTGGATCATTGTGACACCTGATATGCACCGGGTTCATCACTCGGTATTGATTGAGGAGACCAACAGCAACTTTGGCTTTAACCTCCCGTGGTGGGACCGCCTGTTCGGGACCTATCGTCCTCAGCCTGCGAGGGGACATGATGGGATGACCATCGGCCTTGAACAATTTCGTCAACGGAATGATTTACGGTTGGATCGGATGCTGCTCCAACCCTTCCAGGGAGGGGTTGGAGCATATCCCACTAATCGGCGAGAATAGGAACGTCATGACCCTTTTACGATTTCAATGCCTCAAGGGTCGTTCGCAATTCTTTGAGTTCTGTCATGAATAAATCAAGATGGCTATCTCGTTGGGGCTGGGTATCCTTGAATTTCCAAAGCCTTTTGAAAATGGTCCAAAGTTCCTTATTATGTGTGACGGCAAGATCATAATCCGGTGTTTTGCGTTTGTCTTCCTCTACACAACACAGAGTATCGTTGAAGGCATGTAACTGATTGTGCAGATCGTCAAATGGTTGGTCCATACCCGTTCCGCCCTTGGAAGCTTGAGCAGTCGCCTCCATCATGGTGGTGAGATTGAGCAGGGTTTCGACGGTGGAGGCGCCTTTGGCCTTCTCGGCAATGTCATCTGCTCGAGGATAGAACAAGTAGCTGCATCCGCTGAATCCCATCAACAGGGCGGCGGCGGCAAAAACAAAAACAAATTTCTTCATTAGTTCCTCCTGGTTAAAGTACACGATTTCTTTTCTAAAATACTTTGGGTGGATTAACTCGTCTAATTGCCATCCTAAATCGGGGAGCTGAGATATACAAGAATCGGGGGTGAACGACATGTCCTGTGTCAGCTTGACAGGAAGAGAAGCCTTGTAAGCCGAAATTTGATTCTAATATTTGGAAATGTTTGATTCGAAATCACTCAAATCGGTAAAAAAATTCCTAATTTGGGAAAAGTTTTCTCTTTTTGGTAGTTTTATCACATTTTAAGTCATAGACATATTTTTAAATCTCATTTTAATTTCAACACAATTTCAGTGAGTTAGACAGGTCTCAAATGGAAAAATCAAGCCATTAAATGATAAAATACACCATATCTTTTTTTAATTTACCCGCCGGCAAGGTGGTTTTTGGTAATAATATCTTATTTTTATGGTACTTCTGAAGCCTTGTTAGGAATTGGAAGGACCGGATCAAATTACGGGCTTAATTTGGTTCACGCCAAGCCTTTTGCCTATAGTTTGTTTCAAAAGTGAAAACATCGTCAAGGTGATTGAAACGGCAAGAAAATTGCTCATTTTTCTTTTCCTCCCCTCTGTGTTTTTTGGAAGGCCTCAAAAGAGAAGCCCGCTTACTCGAGTTTTTCCATTAAAAACACAAGCGTGAGGCGGAAGGTTGGCTTAATGAAAGAAGGAAGGGAATTGCGACTATGATCACTCGTTTGTGTTTTCTGGTCCTTAGTTCGACATTCGCAGTCTGGATGATGACGTCAGTGTATGGAGAATCCGCCTACGGTGACGAAGGCCGCCATCAATCCCCTAACCAAAAAAGAGTAGATAAGGAAACTTTTAAAATGGAGGCCCAACAAAACGAGGCAGCCCTGCAGGGGGCGACCGCTTGTGGACCGGCTGAGTTCCCTGATTATTTTCGCAATATTGATGGCACGTATAACAATTGCGTTCATCCCGAATGGGGAAGTGCGCCTATCGAATTGTTACGCCTGACCACCATCGACTATGGCAAGGACAATACTCCGTCAGGAAAAGATCGGCCGAATGTTCGGGAAATTAGTAACACCGTATCTCATCAAGGTGACAGAAATATCACTTATTACGGAACACGAAAATATTCTGACTACGTGTGGCAATGGGGCCAATTTCTTGATCATGATATCGATTTGACTCCCGTGACCGATGACCCCCTTGAACCCTTTGATATCCCAGTTCCTACAGGCGATCCGTATTTTGATCCCCATCGGACCGGCACTCAGACCATCCCCCTTGAACGGTCTTTGTATAAGGAGGTTAACGGTGTTCGGCAACAGGTCAATCACATCACGGCTTACATCGATGCGTCCAATGTTTATGGATCGGATTCTGCAAGAGCTGAAGAACTCAGAGATCCGAACAACAGGGAGTATTTAAAACTCGACCCCCAGGGATTTTTGCCGAAAAATGTCAATGGCCTTCCCAACGCTCCCGGTGGTCCCAATCCGGATAAGTTTTTTCTAGCCGGAGATTTTCGAGCCAACGAGCAGGTTGGTTTGACCGCGATGCACACAATCTTTGTCCGGGAGCACAATCACTGGGTTGATTATTTTCGGAACAACGATCCTGATGGTGAACTCACGGATGAAGAACTCTATCAATACGCAAGGGCGATGGTTGGAGCGGAGATGCAACATATTACCTACAATGAGTTTCTTCCAATCCTTCTTGGAAGGGGGGCTCTTTCGCCTTACAAGGGGTATCAACCCGATGTAAATCCGGGTATCTCAAATGTGTTCGCCACAGCCGCCTACCGCTTTGGTCATAGCCTGGTATCCTCAACACTTGGTTTGGTAAATGAGAATGGGGAATCACATGGGGGTCTGCCACTCCGACAGGCTTTTTTCAATCCTGACTGGATTCAGGATAACGGTATTGACGATTTGTTAAGAGGACTTGCGTTCCAGGTGGCCCAACGTTTTGACGCCTATATTGTTGATGATCTGCGGAATCATTTGTTTGGGGAGCCAGGCCAGGGAGGGTTTGACCTGGCTTCGTTGAATCTGCAACGGGGACGGGATCATGGATTGCCAGGTTATAATCAAGTACGGCAGGATTTTGGGCTTCGCCCAGTGAAAACATTTCGTCAAATAACCAGGAATGTGACCATTCAAAGGCGTCTCAGCCAGGTATATGATAACGTGAATAAGGTTGATATGTGGATAGGTGGCCTGGCTGAAAGGCCGATGGGAGGGGGGCTGGTCGGACCGACCGTTCGGGCCGTTTTAACTGATCAATTTGAACGGCTTCGAGATGGCGACCGGTTTTGGTATGAGATCTACCTTACACCTGAACTCCTCAAACTGGTTAAGAAACAAACACTTGCAGAAATAATAAAACGCAATACCAACATAGGAGATGAGTTGGGAACGAAGGTGTTTAAGGTTCAATAATTTGACGCCCACCCATTTCCTCGGTAAACTGTTTCAAAACCTCTCTCTCGTTCGGGTACAGGGTTTGAGGGTTTAACTGCCCGCTTCAAACCGGATACTTTACCTCCCCAGATATTTCAAATTCGTTTTCCCAAGACGTCACCCTCCGCATTGATGCTTTAGAAGAACCTTCCTCGATTTTACCTTAACCCCGCGGTCTCCGAAGAATGGGTAAAGGTGAAAATTTCTCGAGCTATACTCGAAAGTAGTGTCTGAGGAAAGTTGAAAAAACGCGGCGTCTCGGGTTGAATTGGGTGTTGCG
>CAZGFD010000015.1:0-17041 GCA_964525045.1 uncultured Nitrospiraceae bacterium
CTCTGCTCGTTCAATCATCCTTGCATATTCGGGAGCGTCCATACATGACAATACCGCCTGCAGACTGACCCCTAACTCGGGCGCACTCGTACCGAACGCGACCACGGTAAGACCAATAATAAGAGGAGAGACACCCAGAAGTTGGGCCAGCCTTGATGCCCCGCGCACAAGACAATCTGCTCCGATTAACAACCAAACGAGCCCGCTTACAAGAATGAAGACGGAGCTAAATTGAGCCATAACAAAAATGTTGGGGGGTTCAAGCAAGACAACTCTTATGCCCTTTGACTTTCAGCTTGAACCCCTGGAGGTTTTTATCAATAGGTTCTTTGCAGCTGATGGCCAGGGCCTTGAGAAAAGGCATTAGATCCAGGAAGTGTACGTTTCACGCGGGGGCATGATATCGAAGGGGGATAAATAATTGTAGAAAAGGTTGGATGGTCTCGCTAATTTATGGCAATGGCACGGCCCCAAGCAAGGCTAACACGGCTAGAGGAACCATAATGATCCCAATCATGATATTTTGTATTCGGTTATCTTCTTCCAGACGACTGACGCGTTGGGTCAGGTTATCCGGAGGGACCTCTACAGGAGATTTCTTCATAGTGTGTGGTGGTAACACGGGAGACTCCTTTTTCGTTTCTTCCTTTGGCATTTCGTTTTTGACAACCGGTGTCGCCGTTGGAACGGCTTGGGATTTCTGCTTCCTGTCCTTGGCGACAGTGGTTTTCCCCTTTCCTGATGGCTTGGCCGCAATCCTCCTTGACGGTGTTTCCGATCCCATCAAAAAATTTTCAAATCCGGCCGGTGGCTCTTGAGTGGTGTGGTTTGAGAGACTGTCCAGAGGATTATTCTTAATCGTTTTTCGTTTTGCCATACTCTATTCTTCCTTTCTCTAAGCCCCCTGTTGGATTTCAGCCTTGATTGACAGCTCCTGTGCCATCACTTCTCGGGCCAGTAGTCGATAATCCTCAGCGCCCCTCCCATGGGGATCATATTCGGTAATGGGCTTCCCAAAAGAGGGACATTCGGCTAATCGGACACTTTCGTGAATGATAGCCTGATACATTTGGTTTCCAAATCGTGTTCGCAACTCTTCAATGACTTCCTGTGAATGACGAGTTCGGGATACGACTCGGCAAGCTAAAATTCCCGAAATCTCCAACTCGGCATTAAGACGTGCTTTAACGGTTTGGACAGTTCCTAGGAGTTGAGCTAAGCCACCAAGGGCCAGCACATGGGATTCTACCGGCACAATCACTTCGCCCGCAGCGACGAGCGCATTCACGGTCACGATGTTTAAAGCCGGAGAACAGTCTAATAGAATATAATCCCATTGATTTGGAAGTTGGGACAAATTCTGGCGGAGAATGGTTTCTGTTCCAATCTCTCCGGCAAGAACTTTTTCAATACCATTTAACCACGAGGACGAAGGGATAATCTCCACTCGCGCCACTTCGGATGGTTGAACCAACTCCGAGATGGTGCCTGAATTTGTGAACACTTCATACAGTCCCTTCCCCTGGCTCTTGATTCCATACCAGGTCGAAGCAGAGGCTTGGGGATCGAGGTCTATCAACAGGATGCGGCGACCTTGCTCGCCAAGGGCAGCGGCAAGATTAACAGCAGTGGTTGTTTTTCCACTTCCCCCTTTTTGGTTGGTGATGGCGATGACCCTGGTCATGGCAAGGAATGTCACGTTGGAAGGTTACGGATCAAAGTTGAGGAAAGAGAGTTTTGCTTCATCCTTCCACACCTTCAGCATGTGTTTTTGGTCGAGGTGGTAAAGTGAATAGCCACGCCTTTCAGGGTCTTGACCGTATAGTTATAAGGAATCGCCGTTCCGCCATATCCCCATCCCGTCCCGTACCCATACCCCGACCCATAACCCCACCCAGGGTACCCATACGTTCCATAACCATAGGGACCACAAGACATACAGCCCATCCCCGAGTAGGTCACCCCACGTTTAATATTTTTCTGGGGTTTCGAAAAAATGACCGCATCGGCCCCTAAGGCAGCGGCTTTTTTAAGGATTTTTTTTTGCTCTGACTCAAAAGAGTCATATTCACTGTCATCAACGCTTAATCGAGCAATCACCACATGATCGCAAGGGGGAGTCCGGTCTAAGATTTCCACCTCCTCCACCGATTCCTTTGCGGGAAACTTTTGATTCGTTAATCGAACCGTATCGACTGAGACGCAACTTGAGAGACCAAAGGCGATTCCCACCGCCAGTAGGAAAAGAAAATTGGGTCTCATTCTGTTCATTCCCCAAACACCACTCATCGAAGGTATCGCTCGATCATTTGTCCTTCCTTCTGCAACCGCGCACCCTCAATGGCATGACGCTTATCCCTGTAGGCCTCCAGGGCGGTTTCATACTCCCGTTCATGATCCATCCAGACTTTCAGCATTTCAGCTTTTTCTCCGGACCCTGCAGCGAATTTTTTTAATACGTCTTCAGTAAATTTCAAATGTTGGAGTTGGAGACGCCATTGTTCCTCATGCAACTCCCATCCTTTCAAATCTAATTTTCTCAGTTCTTGGATGATAGGATCATCACTGGGAGGCATCGATCGTAGCACTTCAATTCGCTCGGCAACATCTTCAATATTAATGGTCAATTCCCCGATGTGTTTATCCAAATCAAGGAGAATTAAATTAAGAGGACGAATGGTTTCGGCAGCTGCCAACGGAACCCAACTCCCACCGACAAATAGAAGGAGTCCCACCACCAAGGTCATCATCAATCGACGTTTACACATTGCAATCTTCCTTTCCCCCTAATTAATGTGGTTCAACTGTCACCCCCCAGCCAAGACCTTTCCTAGACGCAGAAACTTTTCAGTCACGAGTCCACGTACCGTATGGCAACACCGGAAAGAAACAAGGTCCAGGTCGTCCCGTCCTGCTGAGTCTGCTGATAGGTCCAGGGATCAAAAAACATCGGCATACCACTCCCAGGTCCACCCGAAAAGACTGAGGCCCGAACGTCAGGGTCAAGAGTTGATTGATACCGCGGGGTACCCATATGCTTCAGAACATCCACTTTTGTAATAACCACGGCATCGGCTCCTAACGTGCCGGCCTTATCTAACATTTTTTGTCGTACAGTCTCTTCATCGTCCGTCCGGGTGGTGGCAACCAATTTGGCGATTTTTGAATACGGACGTTCCGGTTCACTATTCAATTCATCAATGACGGCACTTTCCGGTTTTGGGGGATATTGTTCAGCCCCCAAGGGTTTCACGCGAATCTTCGTCCCAATGGGGCCACATGCCACAAACCATATTCCCAACAGGCCAACAACCAAGAAAGGGGTTATTTTTTGTCCAAATAGTAACAGCCGCATCCTCGTACTTCCAATTTTACTTGAGTAAGATACTCAAATACCAAATAAAACTTCATGATTTCTTTCAGCTGGATCCAGAAGAAGTTAATTTTTCCCTTTCATGTGGGAAGAAGGACGATGTATATGGGGAGATTGAAGTAGAAACTGCAAGTGTTTCGTCTTATTTCCGATGACATTTTCATATTAAGAGGAAACCATAGGAAAAGAAATTTTTCCAACGGTAGAACGCTCGTTCCTGGGTGCTAGGAGGGCCCTTAAGGAGGACAAAAAATCAATCAACAAAAACGTATGTTTGAGTGACTGAGGTTTTCTATACTGCGGCGAGGAGGACCATTTTGATAAAGGTTGCGGCCTCGTCTTCCGCCAAATCGATCACAATATCTTTGCCAAACTCTTCAATCTTTTCAATAAAACCCCCTTCTTCAGAAGAGGGTTTATCTTTTGATTCCCTTCCGGGCTCAACTACCCTCAACATTCCAGTTCCAAAGCTGGAAAACAAATCGGCAACTGCGGTCACGGCTACGACCGAACCTTGAGCCATTTTTTCCCCTGCTGGGATTACCACCTTAAATAAACCAGAGACAAGCACTGGCCCCACCAAAGCCGCAGTTACCCCAATAATGGCACCGCCAATTAATCCTTCCATTCACACCCCTGCTCCAAATAGGTCTCAATGGGGATAGGCAATAAAACCAGGTTTGTTCGTGTATCTTTCCTTCACAGGATGGTACATGAATTCGTTTCCAAACCGCATCGAGCTTTCGAACCCCACTCAACGGGCTGGTTTTTTATAATTGAGAATACGGCGGCTGCCTTCCACCACTCAAAATGGCCGAGATATTGAACAGTTCATCAATCTGCCTAAAATTCGGGAAAGCCTAAGGAACTGGCAGTTCAGGTGCCTGATTATTTTTTGGGCTGACTCGGTTTTGGCTGATCTCCTTTGGCCTCGGTTTGCGCTTCAGCGACTAAATCGCTACATTGCTCGCCCACTTCCCCCACCATGTCGGTGACAGTCGAATAGACCACGATTCCCCCTTTTACACATTCCTTCACAAGAGGACGAATGACCCCGAACACACCAGACACAATGGATGGAGCCGCCATTGCGACTAACCCCCCAACAATACCTCCACCAATGGCCGTCATCATATCAAACCTCCTTATGGTTAAAATTCCTAACTTCTTGAGGTCAGGAGAAAGACCGATTTCTAAGAAGGATCAGAGTCTACTCAATTATAATTTCTCGGGCAACCATTTATTTTGTAATTTCTTGCACAATTTTACTAGCTTACGAATAAACCCCACCTAAATCCCATTTCGAAAGAGCTCCGAGGGTAGGCACAAAGATCCAAACCGTCAAAGTCCCACAAAAAAAAGCGCCGGCTCCTTCACATGGAGCCGGCGCTTCAAATTCTTCAAATGTCCCTCTTAAAGGTTTTCGGTATTAAGAAAATGAGAAAACCTTGATTGGACAGCCGATGGCTTAGATATCATAATACATGAAAAATTCGTGGGGATGGGGGCGAATCCTAATTTGGTCCACCTCATTATCCCTTTTGTAAGATATCCAGGCCTCGATCAAATCTTCACTAAACACTCCACCTTTCAACAAAAACTGATAATCGTCCTCAAGACTGTTGAGGGCATCCTCCAGACTGGCAGGAAGCGTGGGAATATTACCGGCTTCCTCGGGAGCCAAATCATAAAGGTTTTTATCCATGGCTTCGCCCGGATCAATTTTGTTCTGGATCCCGTCAAGACCGGCCATTAACATGGCACTGAACGCCAGATACATATTGCACGACGGATCAGGGAATCGGACTTCGATCCGCTTTGTCTTAGGATTAGGAGAATACATGGGTATTCGAATGCCGGCTGAACGATTCCGACTTGAATAAGCCAAAAGGACCGGAGCTTCAAACCCTGGAGTGAGCCTCTTATAAGAATTAGTCGTGGGATTCGTGAAAGCCGAGAGGGCGCAGGCATGCTTGAGGATCCCGCCAATATAATGAAGACAAGTTTTTGAGACTCCGGCATAATCTTTACCGGCGAAAGTTGGTTTCCCATCCTTCCAAATGCTTTGGTGAGTATGCATGCCCGACCCATTGTCCATGAAAACTGGTTTGGGCATAAACGTAACCGTTTTATTATGCCGACGGGCAACATTTTTCACCACGTATTTATACATCAACATCTTGTCCGCCATTTTCACTAAGGAATCAAAACGCAGGTCAATTTCCGCCTGACCAGCAGTCGCGACTTCGTGGTGATGCTTCTCTACTCGAATACCCACTTTTTCCATCACTTTTACCATTTCGGACCGGATGTCTTGTTGAGAATCCGTCGGTGCTACCGGGAAATAACCTTCTTTATGACGGGGCCGTGATCCCAGGTTGTTTCCTTCCTGACCGGAATTCCAGATCCCCTCTTCAGAATCGACAAAATAATAGCCCGAATGAGCGTTCTGATCATAACTCGCATGGTCAAAAATGAAAAATTCTGCTTCCGGTCCCCAATAGGACACATCACCGATTTTGGTACTCTTCAAATATTGCTCCGCCTTGTTAGCCACAAATCGAGGATCCCGCTCATAGCCTTGACGAGTGATGGGATCTTCAACCTGGCTGATCATGGACAAGGTGGGAATTTCAGCGAAGGGATCAAGGCAGGCAGTATTTGGATCGGGAATGACCAACATGTCACTATTTTGAATCATTTTCCATCCCCGAATTGATGATCCATCGAATCCCGACCCATCCTTAAAAAGGTCAAGGGAAAGCTCGGAGGGAGGTAGTGAAAAATGTTGCCAGCACCCAAGTAAATCCACAAATTTTAAATCAACCATTTCAACTTTGTTCTTCTTGGCAAAATCCAATACTTCACGCGGAGTCATTCCCTACCTCCTTCTCCCAATAGGTTTATAAGAATTCAAGATTTACAATTTAAATCAGGACCGACACTTTTATAAGACCCTACAGACACCCCTCTTGATCCCATTTCTCTTTAATATGAAAACATGGCAAAAAAGGATTGGTGTGCTTCGAATCCTCAATTCATTAGCAGATTCCCTGGCCAATTGACGAATAAAACACCACCCAGAAACAAGACTCCGAGCTTATAACCTGAAACCCGAAACCTGAAACTCGAAACATTCTTCTAAGAGTATCCCCGTTCACTATGTTGACTCAAATCTATTCCAACCGTTTCATCCTGATCAGATACACGCAAACCAATCGTGACATCAAGGATTTTTAAAATAACATAGGTGCCCACCATAGAAAATATCAGTGTTACGACGACGGTGACTATTTGAATAACAAATTGGCCCGGATTTCCGAAAAACAACCCTTGTGCCCCAATCGACGCAAACAATCCAACCGCCAAAATCCCAATCACACCTCCAACTCCATGGATTCCAACAACATCAAGCGAGTCATCGTATCCAAGTTTAACCTTCCACACAACGGCCAGGTAGCATACGGCACCGGCCGCCAGTCCAATGATTAAAGCAGAAAGAGGGCCAACAAACCCAGCCCCGGGGGTAATCGTCGCCAGGCCCGCAATGATTCCACTCGCAACACCGAGCATAGTGGGCTTCCCTCGATGAACCCATTCCGCGGCCATCCAACTGAACCCTCCGGCCGCAGCCGCGGTATGAGTTGCCACGAAGGCAGCGGCTGCAACATCGTTGGCACCCAAGGCACTACCGGCATTGAAGCCAAACCATCCAAACCAGAGAAGCCCTGTCCCTAACACAGTCATCGGCAGATTATGGGGAGGCATCGGTTCGAGGCCATAGCCCTTTCGTTTTCCTACCATCAGGGCGCAGACCAAGGCCCCGAATCCAGAGCTAATATGCACCACGGCTCCTCCGGCAAAATCCAAGGCCCCCAATTGGCCGAGCCACCCCCCACCCCAAACCCAGTGAGCCAACGGGGAGTAAATGAAGGTCGACCATAAAACGGCAAACCACAGCAACGCGGTAAATTTCATTCGTTCCGCAAAGCTACCAGTGATCAGCGCAACGGTAATAGCGGCAAACATCAATTGGAACACCATAAAGACTTGATGGGGTATGGTCGAGGCATAATCCGGACTCGGTGTTAGGCCTACACCATGGAGCCCCACCCATTGGAGACTCCCGATGATTCCCCCGATATCCGGCGCAAAGGCCAAGCTATACCCCCAGAGGATCCATGTCATGCTGATCACGCAGAGAATACTGGCCGAATGCATAATCGTGCCCAGAACATTCTTGCTTCTGACCAGTCCCCCATAAAACAAAGCCAATCCCGGCAGAATCATGCACATGACCAGGGCAGACGACATTATTATCCATGCCGTATCGCCCGTGTCGATTTTGAGTTCACCCGCCTCCTGGGCCCAAACCACTGAAGAAAACCCCTTCAAGAGCAAAACACACCCCAGAAACCCAATTGTGAACGGTCGATGGATAGTCAAAGCCTCACCTCACAGTTTCGCATTTTTGTTCCATTTTGGATGAATTTCACTTACACGGCCGACTCGCCTGTTTCGCCGGTTCGGATCCGGACGGCACTCGTCAAGTCGGAGACAAAGATTTTTCCATCACCAATGCTTCCGGTTTTAGCAGCTCGAGCAATCGTATCGATCACTTGCTGAACCATATTGTCACCAATGACGACTTCCAGCTTAATTTTTGGAACAAATTCAATTTGATATTCAGTTCCCCGGTACGTCTCTTTGTGGCCTTTCTGACGGCCAAAGCCTTTGACCTCTATGACGGTCATTCCTTGAACGCCTAACTCAATGAGCGCCTCTTTGACTTCATCAAGTTTGAAAGGCTTGATTATGGCTTCAATAAGTTTCATGGGGTATTTCCTCCCGGTAGGTTAATTCGGTTCGGAGTAGAAACCTTCTCTATCACCTTCTGATCACGCTGTCTCCACCCTGGTTGGTGTCCTTTATATCTCATAGGCCCGCTCGCTGTGTTCACTGAGATCCAAGCCCATTATCTCTTCCTCCGTCGTAACCCGCAGCCCCACTAGAGCATCAACCACTTTGACAATGATGAAGGTTCCGACAAATGAGAACACCCACGTAGCCCCGATGCCAACGGCCTGAATGCCGACCTGACCTGGATTCCCAAAGAACAGGCCCGTTCCGCCTCCCATGCTCGCAAACAGCCCTGTAGCAAGAGCACCCCAGGTACCCCCTATACCGTGAATACCCAGAACATCTAACGCATCGTCATAGCCCATTTTATTTTTCAACAAGACCCCAAAGTAGCAGGCCACCCCACCCCCCAAGCCAATCCAGATAGCAGAAATCGGTCCCACAAATCCAGCGGCAGGTGTAATAGCCACCAACCCAGCGACAGCCCCGCTAGCCGCACCCAATATCGTTGGTTTCCCCCTATATCCCCACTCGACAGCTAACCACGCCAACGCCCCTGCGGCCGTAGCCACATGTGTAGCCACAAAGGCACTTGCGGCAATCCCATCTGCCGCCAAAGCACTTCCAGCGTTAAAACCAAACCACCCTACCCACAGGAGACTGGCGCCAACCAGGGTTAATGGAAGGTTGTGAGGAGCCATTTTCACTGTTCCGTAGCCGTGGCGATTCCCGAGGGCGAGGGCGCAAGCCAGCGCGGCCACACCCGAGCTAATATGGACAACAGTTCCTCCCGCAAAGTCTAGATCACCCAAACCACCGAGCCAACCCCCTCCCCAGACCCAATGGGCCAAGGGCGAATAAATAAAGGTGGCCCACAGAACGGTAAAGAGGAGAAAAGCACAAAACTTCATCCTTTCGGCAACTGCTCCACTGATCAAGGCAACGGTGATCCCGGCAAACATCAATTGGAACACCATAAAGGCGGCGTGCGGAATCGTTGAATCGGGAAGTGGATCTGGCCCCACGCCATTCAAACCAAACCATTCCAATCCTCCAATCAGTCCACCGACGTCGGTGCCAAAGGCCAAGGTATACCCCCAAAGCACCCAGACAATGCTAACCACACACACCGCTGAAAAGCTGTGCATGATGGTGCTTAAGACGTTTTTGCTCCGAACCATTCCCCCATAGAACAGAGCAAGTCCCGGAATCGTCATCGCTAACACCAAGGCTGAGGACGTTAAAATCCAGGCTGTATCCCCGGCACTGATTTGCGAGGGGGCTTCCGTTTCTTGCCCCAACGCTGGACTCACTCCCGCGACAAGGACGAACCCAAGCCACATACCGAGACCATACATGTTTTTTAAGTAGTTTTTTCCCATTATCTCTTCCTCCTTGGTTGCTTAGAAGAGATAAATGGCTTCAAAGGCCAGGGTATTTTGAAAGCTGGCCGGTCGGTCACCAATTTGGAAGGTATTCTTATTGGATTTATCGTAGCGGTACTCCAAACGGGTCATCATGGAAGGCACCGGTTTATACAGCAGGGTAATTGTGGTTTCCCACAAAGTCTGCGCAATTCCGTTGGGAAAACCTGTCGAGGCAGCCGTCACCGCCGTGGCCGTTCCCCCTGACGTAGTGGGGACGGTTGCGGTACCAGAACCAGTTGCCCCGAAACACACATTGGCTCTTGGTGGATCAAGGGTCCCCAGACAGGTCCTTGTTCCACCGGCATCTTCAAAAATTTCTCCCCGAATTCGCAATCCCCATTGATCGGTAAAATCATGGATGGCATAAGCCGCCACTCCATTCCACCGTCCATTCCCCGCCCCACTAATTGCACTGACATTTGCCTGGTTCGCATAGTAGGCTTCTAGGGTAAAGGAGGTCTGGTCGGTGGCGCGGAAATTAAAAATTCCTCCACCTAAGAGAATATCCTGATCAACCTTTGCATTCCTGGGGCCTTCGGCGCCCCAGAAAAAGAACCCAGTCGCACTGAGTTTCTCAGTCATATTCCAAGAAAGGGCGGTTTCTATGGAAGGGGTTCCATTGGTATCGCCAGCTGCCTGTGTGAATGAACTGATTCCCCCGATGGCAAATGAAATGTCATCAGTAAAGTCATACGCACCCCGTATTCCCGTTGTCGTAAAGGGTTCACCCAATCCGAATAACCAGGAACGGGAGAAATTTGGATTGTATGGACTTTCAATGACTTCGAATCCAATCAGGGTATTCTGACGGCCCAACCGGATATCGAACCCTCTTTCATAAGGAACGACAAATTGGGCATACACCTCCTGAAAGTCTACTTCGTCTCCAAAGTCACTTCCACCCGTAAACTGCGAGTCTTCTCCAAAATCCAGCTTGATTCGAAACCCGGCATGGTCCACCAATTCACCACCCGTCTTGCCCTGTTTTTCGAGAACAATCTGTGCCATGTGAACTCGAAATGCATCACTGTCGACATCGAAAATCCGAAGACTATTGACCCCCGAGGAAGGATTGCCAAAATTTTGTGTGTAGGACACATCGACGAACCCATAGAGATGTAAGTCCAAGGTTTCTGATAGACTTCGGCGTTTTATAGCCTTTTCTACGGCTTCCTCGAGTGCACCGACTTTTCCTGGTTCTTTGACCAACCGGTCATATTCTTCGTCAAATCCTTCAGTTGATTTTTCGCTGGCTGGTTTTTCGTCAACTGTTTCTTGTGCAAACACCTGAAACGATTGGCCTGGACCGACCAAGAGTAAAATAGCCCCCAGAATGCCGACAAAGCGGATTTTGGCGTTATGACCGGTCTTCATTAGTCTGAAGCTCATACTTATTTCTCCTTGTCATGTTAAAAGGTGTGACCCACCTGACTGCCTCAGACCACCTTGTCAATGCACGCCTTTGTGCACGAAAACTAAATTACTCTGACATCCGATCCGTTGAAAAAGAAAACGCTTTACATTCAATTAGTATTTTTCTGATGCTCCCTTTCTGTTGGCCTTCCGTTGAACTCCCAATCAACTATGTGGGAAGCTCAAAAACAAAAAAAAAGTCCCCAGCCCCTTTAAGGCTGAGGACTTCATCGTCCAATTCCTAATGTTAAACTTCTACGGAAACGGCACTGTCCCCGCAAGGTGGCTTCTTCTATCAACTCATATGGGCATCTGTCAAGACATTTTTCCCAGGCCAGGAAATTCCTGGGTTACGGATCCGTGACGCTACATGGGGGTTCACTTCTGATAGGCAGTGATGATCCTCGTTCATAAAATAGAGAAATTCAGCATTAGTCAAATTGACATTCATCAAGCGCTGGGCTAGGTTTTGTTACGTATACACTCTTTTCTTTCAAACGGACGGTTTCTTCTGTCACCCTAATCATTTGGAGGTCGACTCATGCTTGGTATCCCGACTGAACATTTCACAGGTTGGCTCACCGCCAGTTCTTTGGCAATTTTTGAAGCGTTGGTTAGAATTTCAGTTACCTTCTTAATCGGATTTCTTGCCAGTAAGGCGATTCGCTTAGCCATTTCACATTTTGAAAAACTGCTCATACAGGCCAAGGAGGATAGAGAACCAGTCCCTGGCTCAGCTCAAAAGCAGATCACCACATTAACGGGATTATTGCAGACTCTGGCCGTCTCCATCGTGTGGGCGATTGCCGTCATCATCGCTCTCGATCAGCTTGGTCTCGATATTACTCCGGTTCTGGCCAGTGCCGGCATTCTCGGTCTGGCCATTGGATTCGGAGCCCAAAACCTCGTCCGCGATGTGATCAGTGGGTTTTTTATTATCCTTGAAAACCAAATCCGGCTCGGGGATGTGGGGATCGTCAATGGCACGGGAGGATTAGTGGAAAAAATCAGCTTTCGCACTATCACCATACGTGACCTTTCCGGAGTCGTACACGTTTTCCCGAACGGAACCATTACAACCTTGTCAAACATGACGAAAGGATGGTCTGGGTATGTAATGGACATCGGAGTGGCTTACAAAGAAGATACGGATCGCGTGTCTCAGGTTATGGCCTCCGTTGCCGAAGAAATGAGACAAGATCCAGAATTTTCTCCGAAGATCCTAGAACCGATTGAAATACTTGGGGTCGACAAGTTCGGATCTTCTGAGGTGGTGATTAAAGCCCGGCTAAAGACCCTGCCCATCCAACAATGGTCCGTGGGACGTGAATATCGCCGTCGGCTAAAAAAAGCCTTTGATGCCCAAGGGATTGAAATTCCCTTTCCACATCGAACCCTTTATATGGGAGAAGCCAGTTCACCGTTTATTATTCAAAATTCCGTGACCAGTTCTCCAACAACATAAGACAAACACTTACCCCTCATGACGCACAAAAACCCTGACGATGCCTTCAGCCTCCCCAATGGTGTGAGATCTGAAGAAACCGAAATTCCCCCGGTAGCTCTTGATTCCCCTCCCGCTAACCCATTGGGCGGCAAAACCCTTGTCGTAGATTCGTCCAATCCCCAGTATTACTCCAGGCCCAGCGCCGCGTTAAAAGAAGCTGGTCCCAATGATCAAGTCTTTGTGCGAGCAGGCATTTACGAAGATCGCATTTTCTTCAGGGATGGCTCAATTCAATTGATTGGAGCAGGCCGGGATCATGTTCAAATCTTCAACCGCCGCAGCGGCACTCTCTACCTTCAACAAGTTCATTCGGGGCGAATCGAAGGGATGACCTTCCGGTATCTTGGAAGCGACCAACATTCTCCCATCAATATCCTAGATTCAACTTGCACCATTAAAGGGTGTCGAGCGATGGAAGGCTTATTGTCGGGTATCGTGATTTACGGATCCCAATGCCGGCCTACCCTACTGGAAAATGAAGTGTGTCGAAACCGTGAATCCGGGATCTTCTCTTTTGCTGGAGCTCAACCTTACATCACCAAAAACCGGTGTTTTGGAAATTATCATTTCGGAATTGCGGTGCGGGATGACGGCACTCAACCCGATATCGTTCAGAACATTTGCACACAAAACCTGCTCAGTGGAATTCTACTCTTTTCCTCGGCCAAGGCTTTAGTACTGAATAACCGCTGCCAAGAGAATGCTCATTGGGGGTTGGTTACCACTCCAGAGTGCCAAACTTCTCCTGACCGTGACCAATTGAATGAGGCAAACATTCTGACTCCCAATCCTCGGGGTTCCATGATAGTCACCACCGAACCCCTCTCTGAAATCGGGCGGTAATCCAAGTGTTTTCTTCTTGAATGAACATATTCCCCCCTGGATGAGATTTTAGGGAGTAGGAGAGATCAGGAGGATTGGCGGGCAGAGCTTTTCCAAAAGCCAACGCCGAGAAAACCCCAACCCGCAAGAAACAGTAGTCCCCCTATAGGGGTAATGGCACCAAACCAACGGACCTCCGTAAGTGAAAGCACATACAAACTTCCTGAGAAAAAAAAGATGCCAAGGATAAAGGCCCAGGCGCCATAACGAAACAGGGGATGGTTCCAGGAAGCCCATGCCCATCCAGCAACAAGCACACCCACGGAGTGATACATATGATAGCGAACGCCGGTCTCAAAAACCGCGGACATTTGTGGTGAAAGAAATGGCTTCAGGCCATGGGCTCCGAAGGCACCAATGGCCACAGCTACAAACGCCAAAAAGGCTCCAATGACCAAATATTTATTCGTCATGCTCAAAGGCTATTGAACGCGGGTGAGCCAATTCATTCTGAATTCAATTTTCTTTCTTCCTGGCCCTTTTCCTTAGCCATCTCTGCAAGGCGTACTTTGGCTTTTTGGGCCCATTCACTTTCCGGATGCGTTTGAACAACCCGTTGATAGAGTTCCCGGGCATGAGTTTGATTCTGTTGCTGTTCCTCGAACTGCGCGGTTTCAAAGAGCTGTTTCGGATCCTCCCCGCATCCCATGAGCCCGCAAACAGACACCCACACCGCTAGGGTGATCCACTGTTTCCATTTTTTACAAAGCATGACATTCTCCCCAAGAAAATCTCGCTAGTTTCCACGATTGCATGGTTTCCGTTACGGAATATCCGCTCCTCATACCAATCATAATACCTACTCCTCACTTCCATTTAAACAACTGATCTGTTGAGGCCGAAATTTTTTAGTAATTCCGATACCAAACGGCAACCCCCTCCCAACTCCAACCCTCTCTTTCAACCTGAAACCTGAAACTTGGAACTTGAAACCCTCCAAACTGCTGGGTTGCGGGGGCATCCCCGCACCCGGATGCGAGGATTATTCCAATTAATTACCCATTATTCCTATCTGAAGCAGATAACTCATTGAAATAACTACAAAAATAATTTTTATCTTCCCTGGCACCTCCATTGCTATGGCTTCAAGTCACAGTACAGCCGGGCTATCCGAAGAGAGGAGGTGATGCAAACTCAATCGTTTAGGGATAGCCCGCTCATACGAATCTACGGGGAGGGATTTAAACAATCGGCTCCTATTTATTTGATCATCAAAAAGAACATGGAGGAAAGAATGTCACAACACACACAACCCAACAAGTCATCAGAACAGGTGTCACCACAGGCCCATTCAACCGATTCACAACCTAAAGGGGTCCCCTCAAATGAAACGGGGTGGTTAGTCTCAGGACTCCTCATCTTGGTGCTCGGTATTGGTGGAATCCTAATGTTTTCTCAAGAGGAAGATCTCCGGGTTGAATCTTCGAAGCCGGTCCCTTCTGATCAACTCTCACAAGCCTTTCCCTCCCCGGCCATGGCATCCCCCGCTGCCCCCCCGGTCTTACCCGTTTCCATGGCGCCAGGAAGCACATCCCCAGATAAGGAGACAACGCTTAATGAGATAGAAGAAAAGGTCATCTACTTTGAATTTGACCAGGCTATCTTATCCGACAAGGCGAAAACCCTTCTCGCATCACAAGATCAACTTACTATGGATGAAAATAAGACTATTTTGGTTCGGGGTCATACGGACCGGAAAGGGTCCGAAGCCTATAACCAAAATTTAAGTATTCGTCGGGCAAAAGCGGTCAAAGAATATCTGGTCAGTCTGGGCCACGAAGCAGATTCGATTCATGTGGAAGGTTTTGGCAAAGCACAGCCAACTTGTACTGAGCTGACCGATACCTGCGAGGCGCAAAACCGACGGGCGAATTTGTTTTTCAGTAAGCCGGACTCGACCGGTTCCGACTCCGAACTTTTAGTAAGCCAAACCCTCTCCGAATCAGACAAGGCCCCGATCGCCTCCTCTGAAGCACCCAAGGAGGTTACTTCGTCGGATTCAGAGACCACGATTGAAACGGTTCAGTTAACTGAATCAGCGGAAGAGGTTCTACCAACGGACCCGATTGCCTCAATCACCACGCCTCAATAAAACGAGGTACATAGCTGCAGGCCGGACCATCATCCTTATTGGCATATGATGGTTTTCGGGCCTGCAGCTCGTCTTTGGATTGTTCCGCTCACCATCATCAAATACTTGACCCTGTAGTGATTGGAAAAGGACATCACATGATTCATACCCGGCATCGGACACAATTGAATTCCGCCTTCACGGCGGTTCTGATTTGGAGTTTCATGGTTTCATTGACCCATGCAGAAACCCTCCATTCGGCACACACCATGAAAATCCATCAGGTGACCCAAGGCTCGTTGTTGTTTCGCACAAACCAATCCGGACAATTTCTGGTCGCTCCAACTTTGCATACAAACGTGGAAATTGACGTCACGGGCTTGATTGCACGAGGTGTAGTGGTTCAGCATTTTACCAATCCTGGTAGCGAATGGGTTGAGGGAGTGTATGTCTTTCCCCTCCCCGAAACGGCAGCGGTCGATCACCTACGCATTAAAATTGGCCATCGCCGTATTGAAGGAATGATCCAAGAGCGGGAACTGGCCAAGAAGACCTATACCGCCGCAAAAAACCAAGGGCATCAAGCCAGTCTTTTGGAACAAGAACGCCCCAATATGTTCACGGCCGCTGTGGCGAATATTGGACCAGGAGAAAGCGTTTCCATCGAAATCGAATATCAAGAAACCCTACGTTTCAACCAAGGGCGGTTCCATTTGCGCTTCCCTCTCGTTGTGGGCCCCCGCTATATCCCGGGGGCTCCCCTACCCGGGTCGGAAGAAACCCCCGTGATTAATAGGAAAGGATGGGCGCCTAACACCGACCAGGTACCCGATGCCTCACGGATTACCCCATGGGTCCAACACCCCGACCAAGGGATGGTTAATCCCGTCAATATACAAATAAATTTGTTGGCCGGGTTTCCCCTCACCAGATTGACATCCCCCTATCACCAGATCTCCTCCACTCAAAACCAGGAAGGAGGATACACCGTGACCTTCAAAAATAAAAATATTCCGAGCGATCGGGATTTCGAATTGATCTGGGAACCGGAAATTGGACAAACGCCTCAAGCCGCCGTATTTACGGAACAAATACATGACCAGATTTACACCCTTTTTATGGTTCTCCCACCTACGGAAATTCTAACTGACCACCTCAGCCAGAGCAGAGAAGTCATTCTGGTCATCGATACCTCAGGTTCTATGCACGGAACGTCAATTGAACAGGCAAAAGCCGCGGTCACCCAAGCATTGAAACGACTCACAAAGCGGGATCACGTGAACATCATTCAATTCAATTCAAGGACCAGAGCATTATTTTCGACCCCAAGAGAAGCCTCTCCACATACCGTTCTACAGGCAACACGTTATGTGGCGGGACTCACCGCCGACGGTGGGACCGAGATGTTGCCGGCCCTCAAAAAAGCCCTCCAGCAGGAAGAGGAAACTCATCGGTTGCGACAAGTGATCTTTATCACGGATGGGCAAATCGGTAATGAAACAACTTTG
>CAZGFD010000015.1:17141-84578 GCA_964525045.1 uncultured Nitrospiraceae bacterium
AGTGATCTTTATCACGGATGGGCAAATCGGTAATGAAACAACTTTGTTCCAAACGGTTCACCAACAGCTGGGGAACAGTCGCCTATTCACTATAGGTATCGGGTCAGCCCCAAATAGCTATTTTATGCGAAAAGCTGCAGAGTTCGGGGGAGGAACCTTTACCTATATCGGGAAGGTTACAGAGGTACAAGAACGGATGGACCAATTTTTTCAAAAACTCGAACATCCTGCGTTGTCCAATATTCAAGTTCAACACTCCACTCCAGGCCTTTTTGACCTGGTACCGGAAAGGGTCCCTGACCTCTATAGAGGAGAACCCGTGATGATCGTGATGAAAACAACCCGACTTCCTGATGAAGTCACCATAACCGGACAGTTGGGGCAGAGGCCCTGGGAAACACGGCTACCGTTAAAGGATGCCAAAAACCGGGAAGGCATCGGAGTCTATTGGGCCAGAAAAAAAATCGACTCACTTATGAATCAACACATTGGGCATCAACACCCGGACACCATTCGCCAAAAAATAATTGGTCTTGCCCTGCAGCACCATCTTGTCAGCCGTTATACAAGCCTCGTGGCCGTAGATGTGACACCTGTTCGGCCCCCAAACCAACTTCTTCGGACTCATCCTATGAAAACCAATCTACCCCATGGGCAAAATTATGCTGCAATTTTTGGTTTGGCGCAGGGTGCAACTCCAGGGCCGGGATATCTGTTAGTCGGATTGTTTTGTCTGATTTCAGCCTTTGGCTTGTACGGGATAGTCAAAAAACCCGCATGATTCGACCGTTGTTCCTCACCTTGGCAGTCACGCTGGTGAGCTTCGGGTTCTGGCAAACCGGCCAAGGCCTTTGGATTTACCTCAAAGCTGAATTAGCCCAATATTTGTTGGAATTTTCCTGGTCCCAGACATTAAAGGGGGAACGGGAGGTTAGGCCCTGGCCCTGGGCCGATACCTGGCCTATGGGGAAAATGCTCGTCCCCAAATATGGAATCGACTTGATTATCCTGGCCCATGCCAACGGGCGGACATTGGCATTTGGTCCCGGTCATGAGTCCGTGAGTACACCCCCCGGAAAAAATGGAACAACCATTCTAAGTGGACACCGGGATACCCATTTCCGGTTTTTAGAACTGCTGCGTGAGGAGGATAGGATCGATATTCAACAACCCAATGGCAACATCATTTCCTATATGATCCGGTCGATGAATATTGTAGATGCACATCAAGCTTCCATTCATCTCGACCGCACGCAAAATGTTCTTGTCCTTGTCACGTGTTATCCATTTCATGCTATCACTCCCGGCGGGTCCCTCCGGTACGTGGTGACGGCCCTGGCTAACAAGCCCGCCCTTGATCAATAGCATTTTCCGGCCAGACCCCATGGATTTTCTCATCTGTAAAAGGTAATCTCTTCCACAACAGGGCCGAAAAGAAACTCAACTGTCCCATCACGGACCTGTTGCCTTCAAGTGGGCCGAATAGATCTACTGCCTGACTTAGAGCGGAGGAAGAGGAGGTGATGATGTCATCAAGAGGGACCAAATGGATGATCCTGTATCTCATTCTTCTATTGTGGACGTCGCTTGGAATTTCTTGTACGACGAACAAAACGCCCGAACCGGGTTTTACTATTGTTGGTATTAACGATGTCTACCGCATTGAAGGAGTCGATGAAGGGGACAATGGGGGGCTGGCCCGCGTTCGCAGTTTGCGGATTGAGCTTGAAAAGAACAATCAGAAGGTATTGCTCCTCCATGGAGGAGACTTCCTTTTTCCTTCCTTATTGAGTCGCCAATATAACGGCAAACAAATGATCGATGTCCTTAACCTCATGGATGGAAATCCCGAAGGGTTTGATGATCGGATGTTTGTCACTTTCGGAACTCACGAATTCGATCAACAAAAAATAGACGATTCCGCTATTTTGAACTCCAGAATCCAAGAATCACAATTCCCTTGGGTTGGTTCCAACATTAGATTTAAACTAGGAAAAAACAGGCGCCCCCTTGTTTCCGCCAAACATTTGGTTGACCGGGCAGTCATAAGGACCGGCGGTGTCCAGGTTGGGCTTTTCAGCCTGACAACTGACCTGAACCTTCCTGACTATGTGGCAAGGTTCGAGGCCCCCGACGATGTGGCAAAACAAATCACACGGCGACTCAGGAAAAATGGTGCCGAATTCGTGATCGCCCTGACACACCAACCCATTGAACAAGATTCCGACTTACTGACTGCACTTGGAACTGATGGCCCTGATTTGATTATCGGAGGGTACGACCACTATAAAAAAAGCCACAAAGTCAATGGCCGTTGGATTTTAAAGGCTGACGCTGACGCCCGGACGGCCACCGTCGTCAAGGTCATCCGGAAGGGGACTAACCAGTTTGATGTCCAATGGGAATTCAGGACGCTCAGTCAAGATACCGTCAAACCCGACCCGGTCGTGCAGGAACGTGTGGATATGTGGATTCAGCATCATAGTCGAGAATATTGTCAAAGGGTTCTGGATAGCGGACCCCGATGTTTGAAGACCATTTTGGGGAAAGCGGATATCGACCTTATTGCCGATGAATTGGAAATGCGCAGGTATGAAACGAACTTCGGCAATTGGATTGTTGACCAGGCGCTCAAAGTTTTTGCCGATCAGGGAGCACAGGTGGCTTTCATCAATGCCGGAGCCTTGAGCCTGAATCAGGATATTCCTGATGGGAGTCTGATCACCAGACGGGATATTGAACACACGTTTGCCTATCCCAATACCCTGAAGCTCCTTCGCATCAAGGGCTCTACTCTTCAACAGATTGTTTCCCATGCAGTGGAAGATTGGACCGGCAGAGGCTACTGGCTACAGATCAGTGGGTTTGCCTTTCGACACAATCCAGAAACTCAAAAGGCCGATAGCCTAACCTTGCTGACCCCCAATGGACCCCGTCCCATAAAAGAGGACGAAGAGTTGCTCGCCGTCACCAATTCATATCTTGCCGAGGGAGGTGACGGGTATCACTGGCTTCCTTTGGAAGAGGAAATAAATGTAGATGAATCCTACGAACTCAAGGAGGTGGTGATCAAAAACCTTCTTGCGGAATTAAAGGAAGGGATTGCCCCCGAAGTCGAAGGCCGAATATGCAATACCAAGCGCAAAGGTCCTTGTCAGGCGGTACTACAGGATTAAGAAGGTTGCAGGTTGCAGGAAAACGGATAGACAACGACTGATTGGATATTTTCCTCTCACAATGATCTATTTTTCAAGAACCTGGTAAAGGGGTTTCTCTGAAAGGAATTGCACCTCAAGGGTTTTTTCCATTGAGTGTATTAACAAAAAACTTTATTTTTCGATCAAACACTTTCTCAAATAAGTCAGAACGGTTCTGGGCAGCCCACATTTCGAACTCCGGATCTCCGACACATTCCAGATCAATTCTCAGCAACGACCCCTTCTGAACCCTGAGCCCTTGAACGACCGAAAAGTGGCTTCGGTCCAGACCATCAGCAATTCTCAAGATGGCGCTCAACTTTTCAACCGTTTTCCGTTGCTTTTGCGATAAGGCTTTATACGAACGATGCCTGGTTCGAGGAATGGCGCGACGGTGATATCGTGCAACATTGGCCATAATTTCGATTTCCTCAGCGGAAAAAGCCGCCAGGTCTCCCTGTGTAATCAAATAGTAACTGTGCTTGTGATGTTGTCGAACGTTAATGAGGTAGCCGACATCATGGAGAAGCGCCGCATATTCCAGCCACTCCCGCTCCGGCTCCCCAAGGCCATGTAGCGCCTGTAATTGATCAAAGAGTGACAGGGCAAGCCTCGCCACATGGCAGGAGTGGTCTTCCGGAAAACCACACCGTCGTCCCAATAAGATTACATGTCGCCGACGAACATTTGGAATTTCGTGCTCAGCACGAATCCCTTCCTTATGCCGGGCGATAAAGTCATAAATCACCCCTTCACGAATCGCTTTATCACTGATCGTCACCTCATCAAGTTTGGTGTGTTCTAACAGGCTTCTCAGAACAACTGACGCCGGGAGCAAGGTATCCACCCGTTTCGGATCAAGTCCAGCAATCGTTAACCGCGAACTGAGGGACCGTTTTTTGAGTTGTCCCTCAACAGCTCGAATCTCTTTCAGGTCAATCTTTGCTAAATTGATCTGAGAAAGGGGCCGACCAGTACGTTCAAGGTGTATGATCTCAGCCAAATTTGCCGCCATTCCGGATGTCGCCACTATTTGATGAAATGACTGAACTCTCGAATTCTTAAAGGTTGAAAAAAGATCCCGGCTTATCACATCTTCCATATTCTTGATCATGGCTTTCGGCGGTGGATCGTTTCGCAAAAATTTATCGGCCAGCCTTATGGCCCCAAGTTTCAAGCTTTTGCCGAACAACATCTTCTCATGGGTACAGGCAATTAATTCGACAGATCCACCTCCCACATCTACGATCAGAGAAGGGGAATCCGGCAATTCCATACTATGGCGTATACCTAGATAAATCAGTCTGGCTTCTTCCTGTCCAGTAACGACCCGAACGCGAAGCCCGGTCTCTTTGAGAACCTTTTTGAGAAACTCTCCTCCATTTTTGGCTTCCCGAACCGCACTCGTAGCGGTCGCGACAATTCTTTCAAATCCCTTATTCCGTGCAAGATAGGTATATCCACGAAGCACCTCGACACCCCGGACTATGGCATTATGTGGAAGCCGTCCACGAATGAATGTACCATTGCCTAACCGTGTCATATCTTTTAAGCGATCCAAGATTTTATACGAATTATCGGGCTCAACTTCGGCCAGAACCATATGAATCGAGTTGGTCCCTATATCGACAACAGCCAACTTACTCACCGTGCGCTCCTAGGTCTGAGAACAGAACGTGATTCATAAAAAGCCTGAAGAAAAAGAAAAATAGCCAAAAGGGGGGAGTCAATTTACATGGGGTGCTTGAATAAGGTCATCAACCCCTTAAACGATACCCTAGTGCCCAAACAGTTTCAATAGTGGGTGCATGTTCACCCAGACTTTTCATTTTTCGGCGTAGTTTCACAATGTGTGCATCAATGGTTCTTCCCCCCACATGAACGGCAGGCCCCCCAGACCCGCTCCAACAATTCATCTCGTTCAACCACTCGTCCAGGTTCGGACACTAAATGTTGAAGAATAGAAAACTCCTTTTTGGTCAATTTGACCGAACGAATCCCCGAATAGATCTCCCTGGTTCCCTCATCCAATCGAAATTCACTCGCCTCGTTGTCGATCGGAACCGTTCGTATATTCACCATGAGGGAGGAATTATTCACGTTAGAGCCAGATGACGTGAGTGGATCGACCATTTGCGATTCTGACAGTCCATCATGGAACAACGGAGGCCGGTAATAAAAACAAAGGAATTCGCAATCGGCCTACAGTTCGTACTCCATCCGACCATTTCAGTTTTTTGGGGCCGGTCAGAAACAGCCTATAGAGCCGGAATTTCTGACCTGTTAGAGGATTGTAAAATTATTGTTAATTATAGTGAGGTGTGGGCCAGGGGCTGAAACAGGAGGCCTAAAATGAAATGAAGAATTTATCCCACTGAATGCCGTGGATAAAAAACCCAGAGCATGAACGGTCTGCAAGGTTGTTTCGGGATGACCAGTTATATCTTGAACTGTATTTCCTTTGAGAGATACTTGACCAATTCCGGACTTCCGAATAAGGCATCGACTTTGCCTTTCGCTGCGGAGGGACGTATGAGAACACTTCCTCCTCCCTCCTCTATCAGGACTTGAGTCGCCATAATATCCCAGGGATTCAAGGTTGGATCCATCATTGCGCCCACTGCGCCACTGGCCACCAACGAATGTCCGTAACAATCCGTATAGCCCCGCAGAGAGGGACAGAGCTCGAATAGACGATAATACGAATCCTCCATTTGCCCATTGGAAAACTGCAAAGGATCTCCAACAGCGATAATCGCCTGTTCGGGTCGTATCGCGGGAGAGACGGCTAATCGCGTCTCGTTACACCAACTCCCCAATCCGCGAGCGGCGTAAAAGGTCTTGTTCAACGCTGGAAGGTGAATCACTCCCAGCAGAGCCTGATGATTGATCGTATCCTCAAGAGCCACAATCGTGCCGAATAGTGGAATCCCTTGAACAAAGGAACGGGTTCCATCAATTGGATCAACAGTCCATCGGAGAGAGGTTCCACTTCCATACAAACCGTGCTCTTCTCCGAGAATATCGATTTTGCCGAGGGAGGGATCCTTAGCCAAAACATCCCGGATCATTTCTTCAGCCTCTTGGTCGGCTCTGGTCACAGGCGATCCATCTTCCTTCGATTGAATTAAGAGATTCGGTTTTCGAAAGTAGGTCAAGATCGTTTCAACCGGAGCGGTCGCAGCCTTTTTCGCCCTTTCAAGTAAGCCTGCCAAATCCTGCTTAACCGGATTCGAGTCGTCCTTCATGATTCATCCCATCGGTAAGTGGAAAAGTTAAGGGCCGGGGAACCCGGACTACCAAAAGTTTTTCGTATTCTTAACATACCTCACGATATGGAAAAATCGTTAGTCGCGCAACCTCTTCAGGACCTATACCCGTTTTTCCTGGCAGGGAATATATCCAAAAACTCACATGACATGCTTCTTGATTATAGTGATAACCCAAAATAAAGAGAACTATGATTTTACCCTGGGTACACCTATCCGTAACTTGTTCGTCATTTATTAGGAGTAAAACATATTTCACTCATTTCATGACTGGCAGGTCCCCGAATCATCAATTATGGCACCGACCCCCTTGTGCCTTTTTCATAACCCCGGGGACCTGTCTTTTCTGTCATCATTCATTCCACGGAATATGACTTTTCAATTCTCTTTACGGCAGAATTTAATTCCTTGTTACGGGCAAGTAATCCGTTATTAACCCCTCCAACACCAATCTGAGGAAGGATTTCAGCAAAAATGAATCCAAACAAAAAGGTACTCTTAGGATCATTGCCAACCTCCTGCCCTCGCTGTGAAGGGTTTATCGTTCCCGAACGCTTATGGGACGTGCAGGGAACCTGCGATCCTTTGTGGGTGTCAGCCATTCGTTGCACCAATTGTGGGTTCATCGTAGGGGCACATCCCCCACACTCCACATACAAGCGGCCTCAGCGCCGTCCGCGCCGTCATACGTCTCAGCAGGTTATTCCAGTTCGGGCCGAACCGGATACATGATCCTGGAGAGGGAGGATGAATTGGGAAATACGATATACCCACACCTTTTTCTGGAGGATCAGATAAACTCCTTTGGTCTCCCCAATGTTGTCCTCCCAAGGCAACAGACGACAACCCAGATTCTACCCCGAAATTCCCTGACCCAGAGTAATATTCCAGAAAAGTCCAAAAAAAAACCCCCTTTAAAGCGTAGAAGTTCTGGATATTCAAAGTAAGGAAGTTAGGTATGGACATTCGTGAGCAAGTCAATGAGGTCATTATTGGAATCATCACCAGAAAAATTTTTAGAAACGTTTGATGGATTTTATGGTGGGAATGTGGTCATGTATGAAAATGGCTTGAATGATAAAACTGACAACGCCACAATGAGAGCCCATAAGGCACGGTTTTTAGCCGGTATTAAATTTACCAAAACTTAAAGTAATAATTTAATTTTGTAATATTACCAGTATGGTATTTAGATAAAAGTTCTTATATTTCCGGATTCACCAATCCGTTATAGACCGCATTTTGCTCATTTCACCTATTATTTAGACTGCCCCCCCCTTTTGTTTCAGCCAATGATAAATCTCAAACTTAGATTGATAAAAATGAAAAAATTTCACACTTTTTTCTTAAATTGATGTGCTACGGTGACAGTTTCGTATTAAAAATACTATTTTTCTTGGGAGAATGCCCATATTGAAAAGACCCAATCCGCTTTTACAATAACACCCCACATTGACCGAATATTCAACGACGGGATGGGGGAGATAATACATGCTGGTACCTTTTGGTCCTTTCCTCTAGTAATCTTGGAGTTACCCTTATAAGATATCCCTCTTTAGCATTGACTGGATTCCGGAAGATTCCAAAAGCACATGACTTGCAGGGAGACATTAGAAAGAGAGATCAAACTTCGGACCTCTCCGGGATTCCGATTTCCCGAGTTTCCTGGCCACCGCCTTCCCCGGCGGGTATTTACGTCTACGTATTTTGATACAAAGCGATACGCCTTAGGTCGCTTAGGGATAACCCTTCGCCGGCGAACGGAACAGAATAAAACAAAATGGCAATTAAAATTACCAAAGGCGTCTTCTCGTTTGGAATTGGAAATACCCGGAAACCCGGGAACCATTCCATCTGATTTTCGTGATCTCCTATTTGCACTACTTCGAGAAGAAGAACCCACGTCGATCGGAAAACTTCGAACTGATCGTTACGGTTTTCAAGTTCATCAAAATGGAAAAATCCTGGCCGAAATAACTCAAGACTCTGTTGCATTGTTAGATGGTCGCCAAATCAAACGTCGATTTTTCGAAACCGAAATTGAATTAATCGATGGAAATGAAAAAGACCTTATCCAGATAAAAGATACTTTAACAAAGGCCGGAGCCTTCGAAGGAGATTCCCGTCCTAAAGTCTTTCAAGCGTTAGACCAGGATTTTCCTGAGCCTCCGCCGATCGTTGATCCTTCTGCTCATCCCATCAGCCATTTGAAGGCGATTCTCAAACGACAAGTCAGAGAAATCCTGGTCCATGACCCGGGAACCCGTTTAGGAACAGATCCGGAAGACCTTCATCAAATGCGGGTCGCCACCCGCCGTTTTCGCGCACTTCTTCGTACGGGTCATGTTTTCCTCGACCCGGAATGGACGAATCTGCTTCGTCGAGAAATCGGTTGGTTGGGAGGGACTCTTGGAACAGTACGAGACTACGATGTCCTCCTTGCTGACCTCCAACAGGAAATCGGCATCCTAAGCCCAAAGGAGCAAAAAGCATTCCAGTATTTACTTAACCGACTGAACACACAAAGAGAAATGGCCCGTTCCAAAATGTTGGAGGCGTTGCGAAGTCCTCGATTTCTCATGCTCTTGAATCAATTGGAACATGCCGCTGACTTTCCCGAAAGCGTATTCACCGATGTCACCCTTCAAGAGATTTCAGCAAAGCAATTTAAGAAATTGTGTCGAAGCGTTGCCAAATGGGATAAAAACTGTTCCAATGAGGAGCTCCACCGGATTCGAATTCGTGCAAAACGCGCACGGTATGCTGCTGAACTGGCTGAACATTCCATGGGAAAACCGGCTTCGCAGTTCATTCGTCAAATCAAAAAATTTCAGGATCTTTTAGGCAGTCATCAGGACTCGGTGATGACTGAACAGCGCTTACGGGAACTTCTTCGTTCCTCGAAGAGTGTAAGTGCCGGATTTTCCGTCGGCCGGATTGTTGAGCGCCTGCGAACAAAACGGGTATTCGCCCGAGACCGATTTTCCCCCTGCTGGAGAAAAGTAAGGAAACGGGGTAAAGCGGCCTGGGGCCATTAATACATCTTAGTTTTGTGGTAATATTTCCCTATGACAGACATCGACCTCCAGGATCCCAGCTTGTATATCAACCGGGAATTGAGTTGGCTTCAATTCAATAGCCGGGTTTTGGAGGAAGCCGAAGATCCCGCTCAACCCCTCCTGGAACGGGTAAAATTTCTTGCGATATTTTTCAGTAACCTGGACGAATTTTTCATGATCCGGATTTCCGGCCTCCGTGAACAACTCGCCAGCGGGGTGGTGGAGACCTCCCCCGACGGGATGATGCCCTCTGATCAGCTGACCGCCATTCGTCAGGAATTGCATAATCAACTGGGCCGGGCCATTGATTGTTGGCATAGGGAATTATTGCCCGCTCTGGATTCCGAGGATATTCGCCTTTTTTCCTACGATCTGCTCAAGCCAAACCATCGAGAGGCCCTTCGCCGCTATTTCCTTCGAGAAGTCTTTCCCGCGTTGACCCCATTGGCCTTTGACCCGGCCCACCCGTTCCCTCACATCTCGAACCTGACGTTGAACTTAGCTGTCGTGGCTCACGATCCCGAGCGAGGAGAATGCTTTGCAAGGGTGAAGGTGCCAAACAATATTCCGCGCCTCATCAGAATTCCCACGGCTGAGGATTCTGTGGATACTGAGTCTGACCCTCTGACGGTGGCGAAGGATAATCATTTCGTTTGGCTTGAAGACATCATAGCTGACAATTTAGATCTTCTTTTTCCCGGATTAACCATAAAAGCCGCATATCTCTTTCGAATTACACGTGACGCGGACCTGGAAATTGAAGAAGACGAGGCGGCAGACCTGCTCTCGACCATCGAAGAACAAGTTGATCTTCGCCACTTCGGCTCGGTCATTCGCCTTGAATTGGAACAAAAGACCCCTGATAGCATTCGGGATATACTCGTTCGCAATCTCAATCTCGCCTCCTATCAGGTTTATTCCTATGATCTCCCAATGGGTTTATCCAGCATCATTGAGCTCTGTAGTATTGACAAACCCGAATTAAAATATCCTCCGTTTCTTCCGGCCACGCCTCCCCGCCTGGCAAAAAAAGAAAGTTTATTCTCCGCCCTTCGTCATGACGACCTGTTACTTCACCATCCCTATGACACTTTTCAACCGGTGGTTGATTTTATCCGTGAGGCTGCGGCCGACCCCAATGTCCTGGCCATCAAACAAACCCTGTATCGGGTGGGCTCGAACTCTCCGATCGTCGAAGCGTTAATGGAAGCACGACAAAACGGAAAACAGGTGGCCGTACTGTTGGAACTCAAAGCGCGATTTGATGAAGAAAACAACATTGAGTGGGCCCGGAAACTAGAAGATGAAGGGGTTCATGTGGTGTATGGGGTCTTGGGTCTCAAAACGCACGCGAAATTGTGCATGGTTGTCCGGCGGAATGAGGACGGTATTCACCGCTACCTCCACTTGGGAACAGGGAATTACAATCCGATCACCAGCCGCATCTATACGGATTTCGGGTTCTTAACCGCTGATCCGGCCATGGGACGAGATGTCTCCGATCTCTTCAACGCGCTGACCGGGTATTCTCGAAAAGTCTCTTATCATAAATTGCTGGTAGCCCCTCATGGTTTACGTGAACAAATCATTAGTCGAATTGATCGCGAAATCAGTCGGCAGCGTTCACATGGAGACGGCTACCTGGCCTTTAAGCTCAATGCCTTATCCGATCATGCCTGCATTAGTGCGTTGTATCGGGCTTCTCAAGCCGGGGTAAAAATCGATTTGCTGATTCGAGGGATTTGCTGCTTGAGACCGGGCATTCCTCAGGTTAGCGATACTATTACCGTTTCCTCGATCGTCGGACGGTTTCTTGAACATTCCCGAATGTATTATTTTCATAACGGTGGCGAAGAAGAGTTGTACCTTGGAAGCGCCGACCTCATGCCCAGGAACTTGGACGGACGGGTGGAGGTATTATTTCCCATAGAGAACCAGAATATTCGCGAGCATCTTCTCCACAGCTTTCTTCAGGTGCAACTTCGCGATAACGTCAAGGCTCGACAATTATACCCGGATGGAAGTTATCAAAAGTGTTCAGCGGAAACTGACCACCAACAATTTAATTCTCAGGAGTGGTTGTTGAATCATTGGAAAGATCGAACGAGGGCTGACCAGGGCGAAAAACTGGGGAGAGCTACTCTCTCAAACAAATAATATCGAATAAAGCATCAAACCCTCCCAACCCTTCCACCTAGGCACCGTTTCTCCTCAACGTTTCTTGCCAAGATGAATGTCTTGGGGATTTTTATGGATTTCATGTAATCTTTGTCCATTGGCATCCCTAGACTGAGGGGAGTTATCCCTCAACCAGACGTAATGGAACCGACTGGAATGACCGTCATCCCATATTACATCTAGGGATCGTGAGCCTTCAGTGATCTTGCTAATTGAGGGAGACGATAGGTTTAATTTGGACATAATCAAATTCCATTATTCCTATAAAAATATTCCGATGCTGCAATCCTCTGTATATTAAACCTCTCACATTTCAAAACAACCACCAACAAGTTACCTATCGGTTAATTTTGAGGTGTTTGGGTGGAAAAAAGGAAACCGAAAGGAAAAGGGAGTATCTAGGCGGGGGAAAATCGTAAATTCTTCATGAAGAAGCTTGAACCGTATGGCGAATTATTTTGCCTTCTACTAAATAGACAACCAATTCGGCGATGTTGGTAGCATGATCGGCTATCCGCTCAAGGTATTTCGAGACAAAGGATAACCTGATAGCCCTGGTAATCGTTTGGGGATTCTCCATCATGAAGGACAATAGTTCCCGAAACAACTGTTCTGTCAGCTCATCCACAATATCATCCTCTTTGGATACGTCTCGAGCGAGGACTGAATCTCCTCGCACAAAAGAATCCAACGCATCCGCGACCATTTTAGTCGCTCTCTCAGCCATGTCGGGAATATCAATATAGGGCTTTAGTTGAGGTTCGTCATTGAGTTCAATGGCTCGCTCACAAATATTCTCCGCCAAATCACTGATACGCTCGAGTTCGGTCGAAATTTTCATGGCCGTGGTCACAAAGCGAAGGTCTCGGGCTGTCGGTTGATACAGCGCCAACAAACGAAGGCAGAATTCATCAACCTCCACATCCAACGTATTGACGCGCCGATCATCCTCAATCACTTGTTTGGCAAGAACTTCATCCCTTTCGATGAGAGCTTTTTTGGCCCGTTCAACCTGATCCTCCACTAAGGCACCCATTTGCAGGATTTTTTGCTTGAGATCACTAAGTTCTTCATCAAAATGACGCTGCACGATCACCTCTCCTTCAACCAGAATATGAAAAATTTCAACATCTCAAATAAGGAGATTGCTCCAGAAATCACAGCTCCAAGACTGTTAACTCGAAACCCGAAACTTCTGGTATCACCCAAACCGCCCGGTCACGTAATCTTCTGTCCTGCGATCACCTGGATTCGTGAAAATACGTTTCGTATCGTCATACTCAATTAATTCGCCTAGCAAAAAGAATCCCGTATAGTCTGACACGCGAGCTGCCTGCTGCATATTATGAGTCACAATCACGACCGTTAATTGCTGCTTTAAGGAATGGAGCAATTCCTCAATTTTCGAGGTCGATATCGGATCCAACGCGGAACAGGGTTCATCCATCAACAACACATCCGGATTGACCGCAAGCGCCCTGGCAATACAGAGTCGCTGTTGTTGGCCTCCAGACAAACCCAAGGCGCTCGAGTGCAAGCGATCCTTGACCTCTTCCCACAAACCGGCCCCCTTCAACCCACGCTCTACGATTTCATCCAGAACGGCACGTCCACGGACTTTTTGGAGTTGGGGACCATACGCAACATTTTGGTAAATCGATTTAGGAAAGGGATTCACTTTTTGAAAGACCATTCCGACTCTCGTCCGCAAATCCGTGACATCAACATCAGGCGCATAAATGTCTTGGCCTTCCAGAAGAATTTTTCCCTCAATACGGGAACCCATGACCAGGTCGTTGAGTCGATTCAGGCACCGAAGTAACGTTGACTTTCCACAACCAGAGGGGCCAATAAATGCCGTGACCTTATGTTCGGGAATAGTGAGATTGACTTTAAATAACGCTTGGTTCGACCCGTAGAAGAAATTCATTTGGCGAATTTCAATTTTCGGTCTATCCGAGTCAGGGCTTGGGTGGCCCTCGGATTCACTTGTTTGCTTCATGGGGTCGGGCTCATCTTTAGAAACATTCACCTTTAACAGTGACGAGGATATCGGTTCGGAAGATTGAGAGGTTTCCACGATTGCCATAATAGTCACCCAATGGTTAGACCGCTGAACCTAGGTATTGCTTCTTCATTCGATTTCGGATGGCAATGGCCATCAAATTAAGCATGATTACCACAAAGACTAAAACAAGCGTTGTCACATACACCATGGGCTTGGCTGCCTCAACATTGGGAGACTGAAAGCCAACATCGTAAATATGAAATCCAAGGTGCATAAATTTTCGGTCAAGATGAATAAAAGGAAAGTAGCTGTCGAGGGGTAAGGATGGAGCCAATTTGACAACTCCGGTCAGCATCAGTGGGGCCACTTCTCCCGTTGCTCGAGAAATTGCCAGGATGAGTCCGGTCAATATTCCCGGCATGGCACAGGGAATCACCACTCGAAGTAACGTTTCAATTTTGGTAGCCCCTAATCCCAATGAACCCTCCCGATATTCCATGGGAACGGCCGACAATCCTTCTTCAGTCGCGACAATCACAACAGGGACCGTCATAAGCGCAAGAGTCAAAGAGGCCCACAAAATCCCACCAGTCCCAAATGTTGGGGTGGGAAGTGCCGCAGAATAGAACAATGTATCAATCGAACCACCGACGGCATACACGAAGAACCCCAAACCAAAAACCCCGAAGACAATCGAAGGGACTCCGGCTAAATTGTTCACCGCAATTCGGACTAATCGAACAAGGAGACCTTGTCGGGCATATTCTTTGAGGTAAATAGCAGCCAATACCCCAAAGGGTACCACAGCCACACTCATAATTAATACCATCATCACCGTTCCAAAAATGGCAGGGAAAATTCCTCCTTCCGTATTCGCTTCTCGGGGCTCATCGCTTAAGATCGTCCAAACATTGGAAATATAGATCAGGACTTTCCCAAACACGGTCAACTCATTTGGCTGAACGATTCGGATGATCTGTCCAAGCGGTAAATCCTTTTTTTCACCATTGGCATCAACCAGAATGACCGAATACGCATTTAACTGATCGTACAGAGCCCGAAGCTTCTTTGTATGTTCTTCATAATTAGCCTGAAGGCCAACCAACCGCTTATGAAGATTCCCCCATTCACTCGATTCTTCTTTATTGTTTAATTCCAAATCGCGAAGTGCCAAACGAATGGCCTCAATATCATAATTCAACGCCCCGATAACGTCGTTTTGAAGATGGTGGATCCGATCCTGAATGTCATTCATTTGCTCAACAAGGGGCTGAACCACCTTCAGCCCCTCGGTGTTTCCAGTTGCCAATACTGTCTCCATTTTCTTAACGGCTTGAATTCGGCCAAAAAACTTTCCCCATTCGCGACGCTCAATGGAGAGGACCTCTCTTGGTTGTTTTCTGGATTGAATCTGTTCTTCATCCAACCATCGAAAATCCAAACCATACAAATCCCGATTTCCGACTTTGACCTGAATTCGAAATTTTCCATCCGGCAACTCAGGGGTGGCGGTTTCCGGAATAACTTCGCGATTAGTTAGTTGTCCCAACACCATTGTGCCATCATTCAGGGTGAGTTCCACTAGATTCTTTGGCCAGAAATATCCTAGCCCGTTCATCATGATGAGGAACAAAAGTCCCCCAATCATCAAGAGCGAAAGCATCAGGCCGGAACCACACAACCACACAAAAAGTGTGCCGGAGTCAAGAAATTTCCTTATACCGGGAGGTATCATAGACTTCAAAATTGGCTGTACTTTTGACGAAGCCTTTGTCGAATGATTTCGGCAATCGTGTTAATAAAAAATGTAAACGCAAAGAGAATCAATCCGGACAAAAACAAAATTCGATAGAGAGTTCCGCCATGTGGGGCCTCGGGCATTTCTACGGCAATATTGGCCGACAGGGTTCGGAATCCGTTAAAGATACTCCAATCCAGTATGGGGGTATTGCCTGTGGCCATCAACACAATCATCGTTTCCCCAACCGCTCGGCCAAAACCAATCATCAAAGCCGAAAAAATACCGGGGCTGGCCGAGACAAGGACAAGTTGGGTTAAGGTCTGCCATTGAGTGGCACCCATTGCCAACGAACCCGCAATGAGATGTTTGGGAACATTCGAGATTGAATCTTCAGAAATACTGAAAATGATGGGGATAACCGCAAAACCCATGGCAAAACTGATGACCAGAGCATTCCGTTGGTCATATTGCAAGTCAAGCATCGACTGCAACCATCCCTTGTAATCTGAACCGAACAACCACATTTCCATCTGGTTGTTTGCCGCTAAACATCCTATCACCGTCAGGACGATGACGATCCCAAGAATGGTCATATCGATTCCGGCACGATTTCGAAGTTTGGGAGACATTGGCAGAAAATGCCAGGTGATACAGATAACCACGACGGCCAAAGGTATCAACACCACCATGCCCAACACCGCTGGGAAAATTTTTTCCAAAAGCGGTGCCAACCAAAGACCAGCCAAAAATCCCAGAACGACAGACGGAAGCGCGGCCATCACCTCAATAACCGGTTTGATGATTCCCCGTAGGCCGGGAGACATAAACATCCCGACATAAATGGCGCCCATTACCGCCAATGGAACAGCAAGAATCATGGCATAAATAGTTCCTTTTAATGTCCCAAATATTAAAGGGATCAGGCCGAATTTCGGTTCAAAATCATCCGAGCCACTCGAGGATTGCCAAATATGCTCAGGCTTTTCATAGCCTTCGTATAGAACCGGACCAAACAGCGTCTGGAAAGTCACCTCAGGATGAGCATTATCGAACCCGATGGAATGAACCTGCCCTTTCGAATCAAGAGCAATGGCTCCATTGGCTTTGGGCGAAAACATCAGGGCCCGAATGGGAGCATCCGCGAGGTCGATTTGTAACAGCGTTTGTCCGGAAGTCGAATGATGGAGAAAGATCTTTCCGTTTTCATCAGCGGTCAAGAATCCTTTATCCCGGCGGGAAGGGGAAATGAGCGTGACCGCCGCCTGATGTGATGAAAAGGTTCGTACCTTTACAAATTGAAATGTCCCGGAACGCTGTTCATCCCTCATTGGCATCCATGCCGACACCGTCCCCGTTTTTGTCCCGATAATCAGGGTGCGATCACCAATGAGATAGGTCAAGGCAGTAATGCCATCACCAGGCCCGGTAATTTGGTGATGATGAATTATTTTCGGCTCGTCAATCTCCTGTATATTCCAATGAAAGAGCTGGCCATCAAGGGTGGCCACCAATAATGTTTCACCCCGATTATCCAGAAGCATGGAAGTAACTGATTCAGTGAGTTTGGGAATGAGCAGGGTCTGAGTCGTGACAGGTTCATCTTCCATCATGAGGCCTTCCCCTTCTTCCACTTTTGTCAACCACAGTTCCCCGGCTTGATTAATTGATGCCATGACGATTCCACTTTCCATGACCTGATAAGCCAGATGACGCACACTGGAATGGGGCGGGCCGGCTTTCTTTAATGAATCGCCAACCCGTAAGCTTGGTATAATGGTTCGCTTGCCATTTTCAAATTTGGGGTCAAAGAGAATCTCAATAGGCGTGATTCGACCATCCTCATATCCCAAGGCAAATTCGTGACCGAAACCTTTGGAACGTGCGACGGCAGTAAGTGGCCCATTCACAGAGGTCCTGAGCCCTTCCATAGGAATTGGCAACCCGCTAGGTAAGCTAAAAAAGTCAACTTGGCCTGGATGAATGACATAAACGATCTCTTGTTGTTCATCAACCCCGATATCTTCTATCTGCTGTACCGCCTGTTGGGTCCCTGATAGAGCAAAGCTATGTTGGGGGCCTTCTGAAGGAGCGGTAAAAAGAGGAAGAACCTCAATCAAGAGATACACAAAAATTCCCAGGATACTGATGATCGTGGATATTCCTCCAACCCAAACAACTCCCGCGGCGCATGAATCGACATAGGCCCTAATTTTTCTGGAAACCGCGCCGCGATTAACAAAATTTGCTGTGGCTTTCGGTGGGTTAGTGATCCTATCCAAAAAGCCGGGTGATGTTTCAGGAGGCGGCATAAAAATGTTTTTTTATTGCTATGCTGGAAGGAGAAAAGAATGGCCGGCCTTCATGTTTATTCGAAGACCACCAATACTATTAGACGACGATGAATTATCTGACCGTTTAAAATTTAATCTTCTTTTCGATCATATTCTGGGAAAGGGGAAAGTACCCATCCTTGATCACGACCATCTGCCCTTCCTGACTATACACATATTTCAAAAATTCCTTCACTAAGGGCGGCAATGGCTTATTTGGACCTTTATTCACATAGACATATAAAAAACGGGCAAGGGGATAATCTCCCTTTGCGGCATTGTCAAAGGTTGGCTCTACAAATGCTTTCCCTTGTTTAGAGGCCAAGGGAAGGGCCCTTACTCCTGAGGTCTTATAGCCAATTCCGCTGTAGCCCATTCCAGCACGGTCTTCGGTTACACCCTGGACCACAGACGCTGACCCCGGTTGTTCCTTTACTTCATCTTTATAATCCCCATTTTTCAAGACTTTCTTTTTGAAGTATCCGTAGGTACCCGACGCGGAATTTCGTCCATAAAGACTTAAGCGTCTCTCCGCCCAAACCCCATTTAAATCAAGTTGCCCCCACGTGTTTACGTCTTCGACATATCCCCGCCGCCTGGTTTTTGAAAATGCCGCATCCACCTGTTCCATGGTCATACCCTTAATCGGGTTATCTTTATTCACAAAGACCGCTAACGCATCTATCGCGACCGGAAAGGCGGTCGGTTTATATCCGAATTTCGATTCGAACTTATCAATTTCTTTGCCCTTCATCTTCCTGGACATGGGACCAAGTTGGGCCGTTCCCTCAATGAGTGCCGGAGGGGCCGTACTTGATCCTTTGCCTTCAATCTGAATCTTGACATTTGGATACTGCCGACGAAAACCCTCGGCCCATAACGTCATCAGATTATTGAGCGTATCCGACCCAATACTATTGACGTTTCCCGAAATTCCACTAACCCGAGCATAGCCCTTCCAATTCGGATCGACCATGGAGTCGCTTGCCGCGTTCGTTGTGGTCACTAGCCCCACAATCATCAAAAGGCTCACAATGAGAATTTTGCCCACCATTTTTTTAAACCCTTTCTTTGCGACTCCCTTAACCGGCGCCAGCCTCAAGGTTTTTACCATCTGACTACCCCTTTCTTTTTAAACAGATTAACCCTCAGCCATCCTAGATAAATGGCATTTCGAATATGTAAACAGAATGTTACAAACGTGTTAAATCATCTGAATTCCAATGAATATCACCAAAGAAATTCCGGGAATTGTTTCTTTCGCATCGCCCTTGAATCCACCCACGAAATAGGTAGGCCTGTTAAGGAGCATATTAGTTTTATCCTATTGCAATCATATTGTGATCAAGTTAACTCTCGGTTAATTTTCAAACTCCCCGTTCCAGGGGTATTCAAAGGATACTCTTAAGGTGCAACCACAAATATTTTGAAATGGCGTAATGCGGATTAAGCCACTCTGTATGAGGTGCGATTGGGCGATGGGAATTCAACCGCGTATCGGGATGAGAAGCGCTTCAGGGGCGAAGGAAAAAGCTTTGGGGATTTTAGACTGATTGCGCCACTGGAGCTTTTGGAAGCGTGAGGTGTATGGTGGTACCTTTTCCCACTTCACTTTTAATACTTAAGGTTCCTGAATGGAGTTGGACGAGATGTTTGACTATGGCCAACCCAAGACCTGTTCCACCCAAATCCCGGGACCGGGCTTTATCCACCCGATAAAAGCGTTCAGTGATTCGTGGTAAATCCTGAGGAGGGATTCCCTGACCGGTATCCTGAACATCAAGGGCAATTTGGTCTTCACCCTGGGAATCGGCAGTGAATAGGACTTGCCCATGAGCGGACGTATACTTGACGGCATTGTCAACTAAATTGACCAGGATTTGTGATAAACGATCTCGGTCAGCATACACAAAAATGACCGGCTCGACGCGATTCACAAAAGTCACGTTTTTTTTCGCCGCGTCCTTTTCAAACATGGCGACCACCTCTTGAACGATATCCCTCAAATTGACATCGCTTTGATGGAGAATCACTTTCCCAGTCTCGATATTTGAAAGGCTCAAGAGATCATCAATGAGCCGACCAAGACGTTCGGCATGTAAATGGGCGATTTCCAAAAATCGTCGATGGGTCGACGGTTCAATAGGTGATTCATCCAGTAAGGTTTCCAAATATCCCTTAATGGCCGTCAGTGGAGTACGTAATTCATGGGAGACATTGGCCACAAATTCGGCCCTGACCTGTTCCAGGCGACGGAGCTCGGTAATATCATGAAGGACGAGAACAATGCCTCTCACTTGTTGAGAAAGGGGCAAGGGCATGGCATTCACTTCTAAGACTCTTCGCTTCGGAGTATGCAGATCAACTTCCCTCCGATACCGCTCTGTTCGATTGAGGGTTTGACACCAATTCACCAGATCAGCCAATTCTTTGTTTCGAATGACTTCTAAAAGAGACTTCCCTTCGACCTTCTCATCAATCAGATTGAGTATTCGACATGCGCTGGGATTGGTGACAAGAATTTTCCCCTGGGGATCAAGAGCAATTACTCCCTCAACCATGCTATCCAGAATCGCTGATACCTTAGCCCGCTCACTCTCAAGGGCCAGAATTCGGTCCTGCAACCGGGCAGCCAATTGATTCAATTGCCTTCCTAACAGACTCAATTCATCATGGTTGGAAATGGGAAGGGCCTCAGTACGGTAGGATTTGGCCAGGTTCCGGGCCACTTCGTGAAACTCTAACACCGGCCGAAGGGAGCGCTTCATTACGACCCTCCCAATGAGGAAGGCTCCAAAAAGGATGAGAATAACAATCCCAACGGATCCCCAAGCTGATTCGCCTCTCCCTTCAACCAACTTCATCAAGGCCATGCCAAGGCCAAAAAAAACCGCAGCCACCACCGCTAATTTTGTGATCAAAAGATTTGAATACGATTTCATTGGCTGGGCATTAGCTTTCGGGGTCAAACCGGTACCCGACACCCTTTATGGTGACAATACGTTTCGATTCCGACCCTATTTTCTCTCTTAGTCGGCGAATATGAACATCGACTGTTCTGGATTCAATATCAATCGCATTGGAATAACCCCAGACGGTCTCCAATATCTGATCTCGATTCAGAACCCGGCCTTTCACTTTCATTAGGGCACAGAGCAAATCAAACTCTTTGACGGTGAGTTCCACAAGTTTCCCTTTCACTCGAACCTGATGTTTGGCCTCATCCACTTCGAGATCTCCCACCTGTTTTGTTGCATGTTCTGTCTGCTCACGTCCACGACGAAATACCGCCTTCACCCGTGCAACTAATTCACGGGGGCTGAACGGTTTGACGATATAATCATCCGCGCCCATTTCCAGACCAACAATTCGGTCCACTTCTTCTGCTTTGGCTGTCAGCATGATTATGACGACCTGAGCGGTCGAAGGGTCACGTCGAAGGAGCCGACAAATTTCCAAGCCATCAATTCCCGGAAGCATCAGGTCAAGAATCAAGAGATCGGGCTTGTTTTCTCTTGCCAGCCTCAACGCTGTTTCTCCATCATTGGCCTCGTAGCACTGAAATCCTTCTTTTTCAAGATGGTGCCTGACCAGATCAACGATAGCCTGCTCGTCATCAATGATAAGCGCTTTTTGGGTCATGAGGTGTTTCTCCCTGTTTCAGCATTTCACGCGTTCTCTTGCTTTTCACCACGATTACTCAGATTTTCTCCAGCCCGCTTCTCAAAATACGTCTTAATGGCCAGCATGGCCAGGCAATCATCCTCATTATAACGCAAGATTCGATGAAGCAAGCCTTCATTAGATGGATTCTCCAAATAGTCGTTAAACCATACAATTGAATTGGCTCCGGATGGATCAGGGTCTCGCCACCGAAACCCCACCAATTTTGCAATATGTTTAATACTATATGAAAAGGTGGGCCAGTCGGAATAGTCAACAATCAGTTTGGTGTAGAGATCATATTCGCTGCGAACATAGCGATCAAATACCTGATGTTCAAGACCATACCGGTCCATTAACTGTTTCAGCGACGTTCGTTCCTTGTGTGAATAGACGTAAAATGTTTCATCTTTCACAGAGGAGAGAAAATTCCAAAAGGCTCGAACGGTGGCTTCTTCTTCTTCCGGATGTTTCGCGAGAAAATATTCGTATCGCAGTGGGGCATTGTCTTCTTTGATGACCAGGCCAAACAGATAGGTGGTGCCACGGGTCGGGTCATCCTCAATATCGAAGTACACCTCGCGATTGCTTGAGGGGAAAGCATAACCTGGACGGATGAGAGGTTCTCGTGCTAAGCACACCTGGGCACGTTGTTTCATCCGGCGGAGGGCCTTCTCCCCCATCCGGGGAATTTTGTTGTTTGGGGGCAGGTACTCCTTGACCTCCATATTGGCAATGTCTTCAACCGTCTGAAGCCCAGCCCGCTTCAGTTGAAATTTTTGTTTACCAACAAAAAACAAATTGGTTGGATCGGATCGCTCCCGGACCCATTGTTCACAGCGGGTAAACCAATCACAGAGGTAACATTGGCTGCTCAAGACAGGTTCGGATGTCTCCTCCCCCTTGACCAATTGTATGGCCTGAAGAAGGGCCTCCTCAAAATCCGATTCAAAGGCCTCGGGCTCAAATTCTTCAACCTCTTTATTCACGTTAACAATTCGCCCCTTATCCGCCGAAACTCCCTGAATCCGCTGAAGGAGCATTCGGTAAAAAAGAATTTGGAATGCATAATGAGTTTTAAATTTTTTCTTCTTGTCTCCTACTTGTTCCCAGCCTTTTCCCGCTTTAATGTCGATGGCCTCATATCCATAGGAACCGAAGCACGAAGGTAAATTATCGCGTTTTACCAGCAAATCCGGGCGGCCGATATAGGGTGGATCGTGTAAACATCCTTGGTAAATAAGCGGCACACCCTCTTGCATCAGGCGAAAGGTCTCCGAAGCGGCCACCTCCACAGACAACGATTGCAAATCTGCGACCGCGAAATTTCCCAGAGACACGATATACTCCCGTTCCGTTTGAAGACCCATTTCCCAAAGTAATTTGACAAAGGAATTCACTTCTCCTTTTTCCTGAGGATCGCCATTGGCATCAAGATATACTCGATGCGGACATCGGGTGAGATTATACAGCGCTTGGGCAGTAATGGGTTTCATGGAAGGGGCACGGGAAAGATAGACAGCCCATTTTAACAGGCTGTAGAAAAATACTATAGCCTGGTAAACTCTGTTCCTGGAGGGAACAGAGTTTTTTGATCTCAAATAGAAGGTTTTGTTTTTTTATCTGAGATTTGAGATTTAAAATCGGAGATCCTCTTAGGTCTGAGATATGAAATTTGAGATTTGAGATTACAACCATGAGTAATGGTTTAAAAACTTTACGCCCACCATTCTTCACCATATGGTACCTTTGGTTGGGAATATTCTCAGTCATAATCGGGTGTACCGACCCACCACCCACATCTGTCCTTCGTTTTGGTTTGGCCCATGCGCCTGACAATCTTGATCCCAGGTTTGCCACCGATGCCACTTCTTCAAGAATAAATCGGTTGCTCTATGCTAGCCTCGTTGACTTCGATGAGGCGGCCCAGCCAATCCCCTCCCTCGCCAATTGGGAACAACGTTCCCCTACACATTACCGATTTGTTCTTCGAGAGCGTTACCGAACTTTTCACGACAACACGCCTTTGAAGGCTCAGGATGTCAAATCCACATATGACTTCATCTTGAATCCGAAACATGCTTCACCCCATCGAGCCACTCTTTCGTTGATTAAACGAATTGAAACCCCGACGGACGAGACGGTGGATTTCTTTCTTCATAAACCTGATGCCCTATTCCCAAGCTACCTGGTCATTGGCATAGTGCCCGGGAATCTTATCCGGAAAAACCATGGATTTCCTGAGCACCCGATGGGCAGTGGTCCATTTTCGTTTGTCAAGTGGCTGGATGACACTCGCCTTCAACTCCGAAGACAACGCGATGGACAATTGTTTGAATTCATTCGAATACCCAACCCCACCGTGCGAACCTTGAAGCTCCTCGCCGGTGAAATCGAAATGATGCAAAATGACCTCCCTCCCGAACTTGTTGCCTATTTGGCCGGCAACCCGGGAGTCCGCGTTCAGCGGCAACGAGGGGCAAACTTTTCCTACTTGGGCTTCAACATGAAAGATCCGATCGTCGGACAAGATAAGGTCAGAAAAGCAATTTTTCACGCAATTGATCGGGAAAGCATTATCCGATTTGTCCTGGGAGGTGGCGCTGCTCCGGCCAATGCACTCTTTCCTCCGCAACATTGGGTAGGTCACCCATCATTGTCGGGATCTGAATATAATCCGGAGTTAGCCCGTTCTCTCCTCCGAGAAGCTGGCTTCAACGAAAACAATCCGACGCGGCTGATTTATAAGACGTCCAGCGATCCGTTTCGACTCAGATTAGCCACCATCATTCAAGATCAACTCAGCCAGGTAGGAATTCAGGCGACCATTGAAAGTCATGATTGGGGCACCTTTTACGGAGATATCAAGGCAGGCCGCTTTCAAATGTATAGTCTGGCGTGGGTAGGAGTCAAAACTCCAGACATTTTTCACTATATCTTTCATAGTGATTCCATACCCCCACAGGGCGCCAATAGAGGCCGCTTCGTCAATCCCCACATTGATGCCTTAATTGAAAAGGCCGAAGCCACCCAAGATCTGCAAGAAAAACGTCAGATCTACAGACGTCTACAAGCACTTTTGCTCCAGACTCTCCCTTATGTCCCCCTTTGGTACGAAGATCATGTGTTTATTGCTTCTGAAAGAGTTGAGGGATACCATGTCGCTCCTGACGGCAACTATGATGGGCTCCTGCATATTGAACGGCAACCGTTAAGCAACATGAGTCACGCCAGGTTGATTTCTTCTTCCCAACCCCCTTTCGAGTGATTTCCACTTACAGCTCATGGTGAAATTCATTCTTTCACGGATCCTTAGTGCCCTAGTTGTCGTGGTGGGTGTTGCGTGCCTGGTCTTCCTTTTGATTCACCTCATTCCGGGGGATCCAGTGGATGTCATGTTAGGGGAAACCGCGAGGACCGCCGACAAGGAAGCCCTTCGACAGACGCTCGGACTCCATTTGCCGATTCATGAGCAAGTCATTCAGTATTTCAAGGGTTTGATCACGCTCAATTGGGGAAGGTCAATTTTTTCAGGTCGTTCTGTTAGCTCGCTCATCCTTGAACGCCTACCGGCGACCGTCGAACTCAGTGTCGCGGCCATGTTCATCGCTGTCATGATAGCGTTTCCTTTAGGAATTTTAGCGGCCATTCGTCACAAGACCTTCATCGATATTAGTGCCATGGGGTTCGCTCTCCTCGGCGTATCCATACCAAATTTCTGGTTGGGGCCTTTGCTCATCATGGCTGGAGCCCTCTGGTTGGGATGGTTCCCAGTCAGTGGCAGAGAAGGTTGGACCTCCCTCATTCTCCCTGCCATCACGCTCGGAACCGCCATGGCGGCAATCCTTTCCCGTATGATTCGTAGCTCCTTACTTGAAATAATACATGAGGATTTTGTTCGAACAGCCAGAGCGAAAGGAGTCCCGGAATGGAAAGTTATTGTCCACCATGGTCTTCGAAATGCACTACTGCCGGTCATTACCTTGCTAGGACTTCAATTGGGTGCGCTGCTCGGTGGAGCCGTCATTACCGAAACCGTTTTTTCTTGGCCGGGATTAGGACTTCTTACCGTTGAAGCCATCCAAAGGCGGGACTATCCCGTCGTGCAGGCATCAGTACTCTGCATCAGCATGCTCTATGTGCTGATTAATTTTTTCACCGATGTTCTGTATCATTGGATTGATCCGCGGGTGAATGTACAGGGAAAAACTTGATGCGATTGTGGGTACCACTACTGCTGTTGATCGCTTGGGCACTGCTGGTTCTAATCAGTCCTTCGCTACCGCTGGCTCCCGATAAAATTGATCTTCACAATATTCTGAGTCCGCCCAATGGCGAAGTATGGTTGGGATTCGACGATTTGGGTCGATCAATGTCCGACCGTCTCCTGGTTGGCGCCCGAACCTCATTTTTTGTTGCGGTAACGGTAGTGCTTCTGACTCTGGTGGTCGGGAGTATCCTGGGAATCATCGGGGCCTACTGGGGAGGGTGGGTCGACCATGTCCTTGTAAGGGTGATCGATGTATTTCTCGCGTTCCCCGGCATTCTATTGGCAATTGCCTTATCCGGAGTCCTGGGTCCTGGGTTAAAAAATGTGATCATCGCCCTCGCCGCTGTAGGATGGGTCGGGTATGCTCGGCTGGCTCGGGCCCAAGTCCTGTCCCTCAAAAACTCCGACCAGGTAGTGGCGGCAAAGGCTTTGGGTGCAAGGCCAACCCGCATTATCCGTTCTCATTTGATTCCAATGATCAGCGCTCCATTGATCGTCGAGGCAAGTTTCGGTTTTGCTGGTGTGGTGGTGGCAGAAGCTGGGTTGTCATTTTTGGGGTTAGGCGTCCAGCCGCCTACCGCGTCCTGGGGGAACATGATACGGGAAGGCACCGATTATATGTTGGTGGCGCCGCATGTCGTTATGGCGCCGGGATTGGCACTTATGACAGCGGTCTTAGCCGTGAATCTTCTCGGCGATTGGCTACGGGATTGGATGGATGTGAAATCAACAGTTGAACGTAGATAACCTACTTCCGCTAATGAAACAGAAAATTATTGGTTTTCATCTAGACGAAGAAGGCCACTGGGTCGCAGATCTAGCATGTGGCCACGGCCAGCATGTTCGCCACAACCCGCCATTGATCACCCGCCCGTGGGTGACGACCGAAGCGGGGCGTTTCGGGCATCTAGGCACAGAGCTCAATTGCAAAAAATGCGACGATGCACCCTAAAGAAAGGGGGTTGGAATTGAAAAGAAAGACCATATGGGTGAATAAACTTCTTTTCTGTTTTTTTTCTGTTGATGCTATCCCCGTTTAGTCATGATGCTATAATAAAAAGGCCACACCTCGTTCGTTTGATCACGGTCATGTATCAAACGGCTAACCAAAGGAGGTACTCCTATGAAAAAGGCATTTTACCGGGTGTCGGCTTGGGTATCATTGATTGTTGGAGTGGTATTTTTCATCATCCCGGTCCTCCCCGGGATACCGTTACTCTTCTTTTCAGCGTATCTATTCTCTTTAACGTAAATAATTCGATTGGAGGATTACACTCTTACCCAAAGGGTAACTCCTTTTACAAGAGGTTTCAGACCGTCAGCCTGAAGCCTCTTGGTCTTTCCCTTCAATACCATCTAGACCTGTTCATAATTTATTTATCAATCGGGACACAACCAAATAAATTATTCCACTTCTGCCTTTCTCAACTTGCCGATCTCTCATCGCCCTTGATACAGTCGTTTTTACTGTGTCGAGTCCACCCCCAATTCAATTCAAAAAGAAAAATCCCAAAGCGACCATCTCCACCTCGTTCGGTTCGATTGAGCTGCGCTTTTTCACTGATGATGCCCCACGCCATGTGGAAAATTTCATAAATTTGGCAAAGATGAATTTTTTCAATGGTACGACCTTTCATCGCGTCATCCCGAAATTTCTCATTCAGGGGGGCGACCCTCTCAGCAAGAATCCCGATCGAACTCTTCATGGAACCGGTGGTCCTGGATATACGTTACCACCCGAAACAAACGACCGCCCCCACCGGCGAGGAACCCTCTCTATGGCAAAAGTACCCCGGAGTGCGGAAACTACGAGGGACCCCAACGATAATGGCTCCCAGTTCTTTATCTGCGTAGAGGATGCCGCAAGCTTAGATCGAAATTATACGGTCTTTGGAAAAGTGGTACGGGGAATGGATGTCGTCGATAAGATTGCCGAAGTTCACCGAGACGAATTGGATAATCCCCTGCAACCAATCACAATGACCGTTACCGCAGAGGAATAATCACCAACAGGTTTCTCGCAAAAAGTCTCAACTTCAAAAGTTAAAGTAAAACTTTAATTTTCAATCTTCGGCAGGATGTTCAAAAAGTTCCTGTCTCACCCTCCCAGCCCTGGCCTGCTAGCCCAAGTTTAATCAGTGCGCTGGCTTGCCAGCCCTAGCCTTGGCAAAGGCTGGCGGGGTTTTTCAACATCCTGCTAGTAAAACGCCATACTGGCGTATGTCACGGTTGAATTAAACTGGTCTGTAATTCCTCGATCGTAGCGAAGCACTTCGCCTTTCTCCGCCTCAATCAACTTTAGCAATAAGAAGATCGCCGAGAAGCCCAGGATATGGCGTTTGTCTCCCTCAGTAAGGATGTATTGGGCAAATTCTTCCGGCTTTAACTCTTCGACGTTTTTCAGCATTTCCAAATCCGCCTGCATACACCTATGGAAAGAAAAGTCGGTTGGCGGTTTTTGATCCCCGTATCGCAGCCCAATATGCGCAAGATTTGCCCCGGCAATCACGCACACGTCTTGACCCGTTGTGGCAATGGCTTCTTTCAATACCCGTAGGAATTTAGCGATATGATCAAACAACGGTTTTTCATCAGGATTGGCCAACACCGACGGTGAAAACGAACACAAGACTGGCACGATCGTAACCGGTTTTTGATTTCCGATTGAATGTTGGAGCAAGGGTAGCTGAAATTCGATGCTATGTTCGTGTTTGTGTTTGATATCTTCTTCAAAAAATATCTCTCCACCCTGTTTTCGTATGTGATCAAGAATCGGTTTATTGACCGTCACCATGCCAAGGGGAGTTTCGAAATCCCGATCAGTGATTGTGATACCCCGTTCTAATCCGGAATGACAGGTTCCTAAGATCACAAAAACATCAGGGGTTATGGCTTCCTTTATTTCCTTGTACGCCCAGGCATATAAGGGACCGGCTTCTTTTGGTTCAAACGTCGGCGCCACGATGGCCTTTATTTTCTTCCCTTGATTGGCGGAGGGTTTTTGCTCGGGTCCTTCTTTTGATTCGAAAAAACCCCCGATTTGATTTTTTAGGGTCTCAAGATCAGCCTCGTAACTTTTCCCGGCAAACATGGCCTGACGAACAGGTTGACTGCGATAGGCCGACAAGGCTTCAGCTCTGGCCTGGTCAAATCGATCGCCTTCCAAAAACAGTTTTTCGTCGAGATCGGAAACAAGGCGTATAAGCCGATCCGGCATGATAAATTCGCCATACTTTTTTAGATATTCGGCCCCGACTTGCTCGAGTGAATGCTCTCCATCAAAAAATTGGAACATATAAAAATAGTTCAGAGGGATCACCAATTTTTCGGAAGACAACCCGGATGGGTCCCAGAGCACGATAAATTGCTCCTCACCCTGTTTCAGAGGCGAGTATTGCAGATTACGCAAGATGGGATAATTGATTGGATCTTTGCTCGTAACCGTCATTGTGTTCAAATAGTCCTTCTCTGCCCGAATTGAAGATTAATATGCGTTGGCCCCTTTGAGAATTCAGTGATTATAAGGGGCTGGAAAGAATCCCCGCAACTGAAGGTTATTGTTCAAGGATACAAATGGCACCAAACTTTGTGCCCTGCTTCTTTCGGTCCGATTTGAATGAGCGGGGGATCAGTGGTTTTGCAGACTTCCATGACTTGCGGGCAGCGGGGGTGAAATCGACATCCTGGGGGTGGATGAAGGGGAGACGGGACATCTCCTTCCAAAATGATGGGCCTTGTCTGGCTGGCCGGATCCGGAATCGGGTTAGCTGATAACAATGCCTGGGTGTAAGGGTGTTTGGGATCTGAAAAAAGCGCTGAGGCCGGGGCCACTTCGGCCAGTTTGCCTAAATACATCACAGCAATCCTATGAGCGAGATATTCCACTACGTTCAAATCATGAGTGATAAATAAATAGGCGAGCTGAAATTCATCCTGGAGCTCTTTAAGAAGGTTAAGAATCTGCGCCTGGATAGAAACATCCAGAGCAGAGACGGCCTCATCGCAGACAATGAACTTTGGATTGAGGGCCAGAGCCCTCGCAATGCCGATCCGCTGCCGTTGTCCTCCCGAAAATTCATGGGGATATCGTGAGCGATGTTCCGCTCGAAGACCCACCCGAGAGAGGAGCTGACAAACCCGTTCATCCAGCTCAGGCCCCCTGGCAATACCGTGAATTTTTAAAGGTTCGGCAATGATGGATCCAACCGTCATTCTGGGATTCAATGAACTATACGGATCTTGGAAAATGATTTGCATCCGACGTCGCGTCTCACGCAATTCTCGCGCATTCATGCCAAATACGTTTTTGCCTTCAAAGACCGCTTCACCACCTGTTGGTTCCATCAGCCGAAGGATGGTTCGCCCCACCGTGGTTTTTCCACATCCGGATTCCCCCACCAACCCGAAGGTTTCACTTGTTTGAATATCGAGACTTATCCCATCGACCGCTTTAACCCAGGCGGAGATACGTGAAAATACCCCGCTTCTCACCGGGAAATACTTTTTAAGGTTTTTGACCTCTAGGAGGGACTTATGGTTTTCTGAGGATGGATTTTTCATTTCACCTTGTCAGGAAACTGCTGAGGGAGTTGGGGCATGTAGCCAGCATACGGACTCATGTCCCGGTTCGACTTGGATGGTTGGAGGAGCCTGGTCTGCGCAATGCTCCAGCACCTCCTGACAACGTGTGGAGAAATGACAACCCTTAGGATACTGCAATGGGGACGGAACGGTTCCCTTAATGGATTCGAGACGCTTATGACGCTCTCCGGGCCGAGGCAGAGAACTTAGTAATGCGCGCGTGTAGGGATGAGAAGGATTCTTAAACAATTGTTGAACGCTCCCCTGCTCGGCAATTTTACTGGCATACATCACGATCACGTCTTGAGCAAACTGTGCCACGACTCCCAAATTATGAGTTATGAGTAAAATGGCCATACCGAATTCCGCCTGTAAATCCTTGAGAAGATCCAATATTTGGGCCTGGATGGTGACATCCAGAGCCGTTGTTGGCTCATCCGCAATTAACAGATCCGGGCTACAAGCCAAAGCCATAGCAATCATCACCCGCTGTTTCATTCCTCCCGACAGCTCATGCGGGTATTGATTGATTCGACGTTCCGGGGAGGAGATCCGTACTTTTGCCAGGAGCCCGACAACCTCTTTTCGAATTTGATTTTCTGAAAGAGTCGTATGTATTTGAAGGGCTTCACCAATCTGATCCCCGATGGTAAACACCGGATTTAAGGAAGTCATGGGTTCTTGGAAGACCATCCCAATGGCTTTCCCCCGAATTTGGCGCATTTCTTTGTTTGGAAGTGTCAGGATATCTTGCCCTTTAAAGAGTATGTTTCCGGCGATCACCCGTCCGGGGGGATCAACCAATTGCATAATTGAGAGAGCTGTCACGGACTTCCCACACCCGGACTCGCCAACCAGCGCCAATGTTTGTCCTTGCTGAAGAGTAAAACTGACGTCCTCAACAGCTCGGACTTCGCCTTTGTCCGTAAAGAAAGATGTGGTGAGATGATTCACTTCTAGGAGAGGAGCGGGGCCCGAACTCATTTGGAGACTCCAAGTGTGGGTATCGACATTTCCACGGAGTGGATCTCTATTTACAATAATTAGAACGTATCATATTAATGGCTAGGACCAAACCCTCTTCTGCTCCCTCTCCCTCAAAAGGAGAGGGGTGGGGTGAGGATGACGCGCTCCATATATGCAAAATGCCGCCTTGCACAGCAACCTCATCACATAGAGCATTGAGGAAATTCCTAAGTCCTGGGGGCAAAATTCATGAGCATCTTTCGCCACTCCCGCATTTCCCCCCTCACCCTCCCCTCTCCCCACCGGGGCGAGGGAAAGAGAGCACCACATTTCAACCATGGTAAAGAGAACAAAATAGACATTCGCCGATTTTAATTAGAATCCAACCGAATGCACCGAGCCGATTGGTCGGTATGCAACCTCACCCATTCAGGGTAAGATGATTGACACTCATCGATGGCTTTCGGACAACGTGGGTGAAAATGGCATCCCTGAGGTGGGTTGCTCGGCGAGGGAATATCCCCCTCCAGGCGAATTACTTCTCGCCCGCTTGCCAAGTCCATCTGAGGAACTGCTGAGAGAAGTGCTTGGGTGTAGGGGTGTCGAGGTTGGTTGAGAATTTTTTTCACTGATCCACGCTCGACGATACGCCCTAGATACATGATGGCGACCTCATCGGCCAGATACGCAACAACTGAAATATCGTGGGTAATGAAAAGAAACGTGAGTCCAAATTCTTGTTGCAGATCCTTTAAAAGGTTCAGAATCTGGGCTTGAACCGAGACATCCAAGGCGCTGGTGGGTTCATCACATACAATAAACTTTGGACTGACGGCAAGAGCACGGGCAATCGCAATCCGTTGCCGTTGCCCCCCGGAGAATTCATGAGGATAACGACTTTTCATTTCAGAATTAAGACCGACTTGTTGCAATAAGGCTTCTACCCGTTTGTGGCGTTCTTTACGACTAACACCTTGAGTCACCAGTCCCTCAGCAATTATATCATCCACTAACATTCGGGGATTCATGGATGAAAAAGGATCCTGAAAGATAATTTGCATCTCCTGTCGTCTTTCCCTCAACCGCCCATCACTGATAGAAGTCAACTCACCCCCTTCAAAGGTCACCCTTCCTGATGTTGGCCGGATGAGCTGAAGAATGCCTTTGCCTGTAGTGGTCTTTCCACATCCTGACTCTCCGACTAAGGCCAGGGTCCGGCCAACGGGAATCTGAAAACTCACTCCGTCTACCGCTTGCACATATCCGACAGTCTTCTTAAACACCCCTTTTTGAATCGGAAAGTGAATTTTCAGATCTTGGACATCTACAAGAACTTCGTCAGATGCAGACGAGGGAGTGGCAAGAGGGGGATTATCGCTTGAAGGGCAAGGGCGGACTTTAGGTTTCAAGATTCGCTCATCATAGAAAAAACACCGAACCCCGCCGGTGCCATCAAGCTCAATCCATTCCGGCTCAACTTGCCGGCAATGATCAAACACGGAGTCACATCGATCGGCAAATCGACAATGGGTGAACCTTTGTTGAAGTTTGGGCACGGTCCCAGGAATGACACTGAGGATTTGATTCCGTTTTTCATAGGATGGCAAGGATTGAAAGAGCGCTTGGCTATAGGGGTGCTTGGGATCGCAAAAAAATGTCTGTTTCTGAGCCTGTTCGACAATTTGACCGGCATACATGACAGCCACCCGGTCAGCCACCTCCGCGACAACACCAAGATCGTGTGTGATAAGGAGAATACTCATTCCCATCTGCTGTTGTAACTCTTTGAGTAGTTCAAGAATCTGAGCCTGGATGGTGACATCCAACGCCGTCGTCGGTTCATCAGCGATGAGAAGTTCCGGCTCTCCCGCCAGGGCCATAGCAATCATCACCCGCTGTTTCATTCCGCCAGAAAGTTGGTGAGGGAATTCTTTTGCCCGCCGCGTGGCATCAGGTATCCCGACCTGATCGAGCAATTCGACTACCCGCTTGTGTTTCTTGTTACCCGAGATATTAAGATGCAACTCCAGAGATTCACCTATTTGGCTTCCGATGGTCATAACGGGATTGAGTGAAGTCATGGGTTCTTGAAAAATCATGCCGATTCGCCCCCCCCGGATCAAGCGCATTTCCATTTCAGGAAGCGATAGGAGATCCACACCATCAAGCATTACCGTCCCCGCAATAATACGACCTGCTGGCTCCGGCACCAAACGCATCAGAGAAAGGGCCGTCACAGATTTCCCAGATCCAGACTCACCAACCAGGGCAAACGTCTCACCCCGACCAATGGAGAAATGCACATCGTCCACGGCCTGCAGGGGATTTTCGCGCCCTCCGAAGACGGTTTTTAGGTGCCTGACATCGAGTAAAGGGACCATACGGACTCTCAACGTTCCCGAAGTCGTGGATCAAATGCGTCACGAACGGCATCAGCAAAAAGATTGGCACTCAGCACCAGCAGAAACATAAAGAAAAACGCCGCAAACAGCGACCACCACACAATGGGTTCTCGGGCCATTTCAAGGCGGGCACTATTGATCATGTTACCCCAACTATAGGTCGACGGATCCACACCGATATTCAGGTACGAGAGCACCGCTTCGGCTAGGACCAGTGCGCTGAAATCCATCACGACCGCTATCAGTACGATATGCATGACATTCGGGAGGATATGACGGAGTATAATCGTGAAATGTTTTACACCCAATGAGACCGCCGCTTGGACATATTCCAACTCTCTTAACTTTAAGGTCTCGGCACGCAACAGTCGGCATAATCCCGTCCAACTGGTCACCCCCAGAATAATACATAAGAACAACAGGCGAAAATCCGCACGTTCTACCCGAGTTCCGAACAACTCCGGGTGGGTTTCCATATACACCAACATCATCAAAACGGCAGCAGCGATGAGAAGCACGCTGGGGATGGAATTCAAGGTTGTATAGATATACTGAATGACATCATCCACCCATCCTTTGAAATAGCCAGCCATAATGCCGAGAAGGATCGCAAAGGGCAACATCACCAATGTGGTGAGGGTGCCTATGACGAGCCCGGTCCTGATACTTTTGAGGGACTGATAGAGAACATCCTCCCCCACCTTGTCAGTGCCAAATACATGATAGGAACCTGCCGTACTGATCAAAAATCCTGCAAAAATCGTAATACACATGACCATGCTAAATAGACTTCGCCACGGGAGATGACGTTGGCCCTTGGCTATGGCCCTCAAGACGGAGAGCCAGTTTTCCCGACAATAGAATGAAAGAAAGCCGGTCACGAGCAAAATGATGGCGACCCCACCTATGACACCGGCTCCCATACCCCGTGTCGCCTGCCACCGGATATCGTTGGCCAATTCTTGCTGTGGGTGGATAATATGCCTGCCGCCAAATTTGAGTCTCGGATACTTCCGTCGTTCTAGGCCATCCGAATCCAGGACCGTTTCTTTCATATATAATTGGACAGCAAATGGAGCAGAATATGTTTTTTCTCCTTTTTCTTTCAGCGTCTTGAGAGCCGCATCAAGAACACTCCAAATCTGAGCGGCATACTGGGCTTGTCCCTTGGGACCTTCCCCGATTCGAGGTTTGTAGTGAATGGAGTCTGCCAATCCGATCGCCAGATACACGAGCAACACCACCAAAGCACTCATACCTAACGGTTTTCTGAGTACTTCACGCCATGGAGTCAGCAAATGCTCCCGTGATCGGGTATACCATGCAACCCATACAACCGTAGCGATCAGCACATAGATGAGGGCATCCGTCCAAAGCAACACCGGCTTCACATCAGGAAGAATAGAGACCATTAATCCAACCGTACCCTAGGATCCACAAAGGTGTAGGAAATATCCGTGAGAACCAACCCGACGATATACAGAACGGACCCCAGGAACACCATGGCTCGAACGATGGCAAAGTCCTGTTGATTGATGGCATCGATGGTATAGCTCCCCAGGCCAGGTATTCCAAAAAACGATTCCAAAATAAGGCTACCCATAAACAACAGGGGGAGCGACACCAAAATTCCCGTTAAAATTGGAATAAGGGCGTTTCTGAGCACATGACGGAAGAGAACAACAACTTCGGACAATCCTTTCGCCCTGGCGGTTCGAACAAAGTCTTTACCGATTTCTTCCAGGAAAAAGGTGCGGTACCAGCGCGTGGACGTTCCAATTCCGGCCAGGACTCCAATAATGACTGGTAAAAGGATGAACTTGGTTGATTCCAATCCGGTGGCATACCCCGAAATAGGAACAAGATGCAGAATTTTGCCGAGAAGGAACTGGCCCCCAATGTAATAAAACAAAGCAGAGATCGACATCATCGTCACGCACAGGACGACCCCCCACACGTCCACGTAGCTTCCCCGAAAGAATGACAGCAAAAGCGCAAACGAAATGTTTACCATGAGGGCTATGATCAGTGAGGGAATAGCAATAGCCAAGCTGGGCCACATCCGTTGACTGACATCGTAAGAAATATCACGTCCATTATCAGAAACGCCAAAATCAAACACAAACAACTTCATGGATTTGTCGAAAAAGATTGTCTCGGAAAACACACCGAGTCCGGCATGTTCGAAATTCATAAACAAGGGTTTGTCATACCCCCGCTGGCTCTTCCATTTTTCAATGGCTTCGTCAGTCACGTGCCTCAACCCAAGATGAAGACGCGCCATGTTATCAGGAGGATTGACCATAAAAAACAACGCAAAGGTTATGAGATTGACCCCAATAAGGATCGGAATGGCATACAAGATCCGGCGAATGATATAGGCAATCATTTGAAGGTTCCATCGGTATGAGGACGGGCCCGCTGGCGCCGACGGTAACTGACAACCGCAGGCAGTATCGTGATAACCAGCACGGCCGCCCCTCCCCACAGTGGCCACGTAACGGGTTGGTTCCAGCTTTTCCGTTTTTTCGTACGTAAAGACGGGTCGATGCGCTTATATTTCAGGGTGTTGTTCGCCATCAGATTGGGCTTGGAGTTGAAAAACCAGTCATGGTACAGCGCAAAGCTTTTGGGGTGAATCCCCCACAACCAGGGCGAGTCTTCCCGCAATATGGTCAACATACGATCAACAATAGCTTGTCGACGCGGAGTGTCATCCATGTTTTTCATTTCTTCATACAGCTGATCGAATTCCGGGTTCGAATAATTGCCGGCATTTTCGCCCTTATAGCGTACCTTGCCATTAGGGCCATAGAGTAAAAAGAAAAAGTTTTCCGGATCGGGATAATCTGCGTTCCACCCCCACTGAAACATCTGGACCGTTCCCTTGTGCATCTTGTCTTGGAACCGGTTGTAATCGGTGGGTCTCACAATCAGTTCAATTTGTAATTTGGCAAATTGTTTACGCCACCAATTTAATTGGGCTTTATCATCCGGACCGCTCGCGGTGACATCAAAATATAATTTTAGGGGTTTGCCCGTCTTAACTTGCCGGCCCCTAGGATATCCCGCCTTTGCCAGCAAGGCTTTGGCCTCTTGTAAGGATCGTCGTACGGCTCGATTATTTTTCCATCGATACACGATGGGGTTGATCCCTCTTTCTCCTTCTCTATAGCCAAAGATACCAGGCGGCAGCGGCCCTTGGGCGGCAATGCCGCGCCCGTTTAAAAAAATGGAGATATACTCTTCATAGTCAACAGCAATAGCAATAGCTTGCCGGAGATATTTGCCCTTATCTCCCGCCGGATGTCCTACAACAGGGTTACGCATATTAAATCCAAAATAAAAGGTCGACGCGTCTATCGCCGTAGAAAGGTGAATCCCCTTACTTTGCATTTCGTCTGTCAAAGACAATTCGCTACCACTTCCGATATTGACAGCTTGATCGAAGGTATCAGAGCCAATACCCGACACATCGTAATACCCTTGGAGGAACTTATTCCATCGGGGGATGGATTCCTTTTCCAAACTGGTGACCACTTTATCAATGAAGGGCAACGATTGACCGGCATCGGTCAACAGGCCATTTTTCACATCGTCTGGCATACCTTCCTTTGGATATGTTTCTCCATGGAAGTTCGGGTTTCTCTCCATAATCATGCGAAGATTGGGGTTATTGACGGTCAGCATATACGGCCCGGTACCAATGGGGTACCAGTGCAGCGTGAGGTTCTTTTCTTTCATCCCGGGTTGGACATGAAACCGCTCCGCTTCCCACGGCATAGGCCCAAAAAACGGCATGGCTAACCAAAACTTGAACTGTGGATACTTCCCTTTGATTCTAATGCGGTACGTATACCGGTCGATCACCTCGGCACCTGGAAAATCATACTCACGTAAATCAAGCCAACCAGTAAAACCCTCTTCATGGCTGGCCCTGTCATATGCAACCTTGAGAGTCTTGGAGTACGTAACCAACCCATCAATATATTCAGTCATGAGACCGAAGATGGGAGAATTATATCTGGGATGCGCCAGGCGTTTGATTTGATAAACGTAATCGTCCGCATAGAGTTCCCGTGTTCCTGAATGCTCGAAATCCGAAAGCGTCTGGATGCCATCCAGGCCATCCCTCCCGAGCTTGTGGTAACGGTAATCCCCTCCCTCACCTTTTGCCAGTGCCGGATGGGGCTGATAGAGAATGCCAGGTTGTATCCGGATTTCGTAAATACTGAAGGCAATGGCTTCAATAGGGGCATGGGCAGGCAAGCGTGTGCCCGATTTATCTATATACACAGGCTTGGGCACCTCAGTGGCAGTCAGTGGCACCAACGTATACGGGCGTTTGAAATAATGATATTGGAGTGGCGGCTCATAGATATTTCCAATGATTGAATATTCATTTGCACTATATGAACGCACAGGATCGAGATGTTTGGGTCGTGATTCGAAGGAAGAATACAGAATATTCTGTTCGTCCTCGCTAGCTGGATACGGATTATTCCATACCCCTTCCCCACAGCCGTTCACCCCCATGATGAAAAATATCCAACTGAGAACTTTTAGGCCAGGAACCAAAATGGGTGAGTTAACGATTGTGTTTTTCAAACAGTATCATCCTCCGGCCTACAGGAATCTCATTTTCGTTGGGAATATGGAAAACAATTTCAGGTAAATGGAAAAGCCAGGATTGAGCCCTTGAGGATTTTTCTAAAGCTTAACTCTAAGGATAATTTTTTTGAAGTGGAGCCTCAGTTATCGGCTTCGAAGTTTGGGATTCAAGGCCTCCCGGAGACCTTCCCCGACCAGGTTAAAGGCAAGGACAACTACAAAAATTGCAATTCCCGGGATAAAAAATAGCCATGGCGCATCGAAGATGAATCCCTTGCCATCTGCCAAGATATTCCCCCATGTCGCATAGGGGGGTTGCACCCCGAAACCCAAAAAACTCAGCGCCGATTCGGTTAGAATTGCCGTTGCCACCCCAATCGTGGCAGATACCAGCACTGGCGCAATGGCATTGGGAACCATATGCCGGAAAATGATCCGGCGTTCCGGCAACCCGAGTGCTTGAGCGGCCGCCACATAATCCTGTTCCCGCAAAGAAAGAAATTCAGCTCGAACAAATCGAGCGGTACCCATCCAGCTTGTCAGTCCGATGACAATCATGATGTTGTAAATGCTGGGCGGTAATAATGCGACGACGGTGAGAATTAGAAAAAATGTCGGAAAGCACAGCATCACATCAGTGAATCGCATAATGAGCGTATCCACCGAGATAAACCCTATTTTTACATTGCCATAAAACCCCGACAGCCCACCAAGGAAAATGCCAATGAACACTGAAATCCCAACTGCAATAAATCCGATAGACAATGAAACAAATGATCCTTGCAACATTCGAGCGAAAACGTCCCGCCCCAATTCATCGGTCCCAAACACATACACCCCAAAGATCGGCTGATCTTGAGACCTAACGACTTCTTCTGAGGGAACGGATAGCGGGGGTAGAAACTTTTCAGGTAGTCGAACCAACTCAGGATCAAACACGACCATCCATTCGGTCAGCACCTTTCCCCCCAAAGCGGCTACCAAGAGAAACAGCAATACGATGCAACCACCGATGGCCATCCGATCTTTCTTGAAAATCCTGACAAACTCCTCCCAGGGAGTTTCAGGAGGGAGAAGGGGTTCATCATCCACCATTGTTTCGGGGTTTAAAATTTTCTCTTTCATCCTAGCATTGTCCTTTTCAGATAAATCCTTGGTCTATATAGTCAATGCAGACGAATCCTTGGATCTACCACCGCATAGAGAATATCCGAAACAAGTGTTCCCGCCAGTGTTAACACGGCCGCAATAAAATTGATGGTGAGGATCACTGGAAAATCCCTGGACAAAATTGCTTCATACCCCAACCGACCCAGGCCAGGCCAGGCAAAAATCTGTTCAAAAATCACCGATCCACCAATAAGTCCGGGAAGAAGAAGTCCGAACATTGTTACAAAGGGAAGCAAGGCGTTCCGTAAGGCATGTTGATAAATGACGGTATCCTCTTCCAAACCTTTTGACCGTGCCGTTCGTACATAATCTTGACTGATCACTTCCAGCATTTGGGATCGTACATATCGCGACAACACCGCAACGCCCAAAATTGCCGACATCAAAGAAGGAATCACTAGATGCCAAATCCGGTCCATGGTACGAAAAACAAACTGAGCATTCTCCATCCCAAACGTTTTCATCCCAATGACGGGAACGCCGAAGACTTCCACAACCCAAAGGATCGTCAGATAGGATAAGAAGAATCCAGGAATTGAAATGAGTGCATAGGCGAAAAACGTACTTGCCCGGTCATATACCGCTCCACGTCGTACGGCAGCTCGAATTCCGGCAGGAAACGCAAATGTCCACACAAGCAAAGTGGCACAAACAAAAAGTGGAAGAGAATTGAGAAAACGACGCCAAATTTTTGGAAGCACTGGTTGACTATCTTTGAAGGATTTCAGTTCACCCGTAAACAAATCCCTCATCCAGTAAACGTACTGAAGATACAGGGGGTCATCAAGATGGAATGCAGCCCGGATTCGGGCGATATCCTCCGGTTTCATCCTAGGGTTGGAGGGGTCGACTTCACTTGGTTCTCCCGGAGCCAGGTGAATCACTGAATGAGCCAAAATCGACACGATGACTAAAAGTACCACCCGTTGAAGAATATTTCGAATAATGAAAGCCCACATCAGGTGTACCTACATTGCTTTTAGTTGAAGGGATAAATCAAAAACCATCGCAAGCCTTCACCCTCACTCATGTCCCCGGTCCGTTCACCCTGAAAGGGGGAGGGGAATGGGGCATTTCATAAGTTTAAAAACAAGTTAAAAGTCAGGGGTAAACTCCAACTTACGCCATTTGTGGAAATAGAAGGTAATATTTCCACTCTTAATGGGATAAATCTTGGAATATGTTTCACTTTCATCTTTCAGACGATCGACCAGAACAATTTTCTTATCTAAGACCAATGTTCCCAGTGGCGCATAGAGAAATGTGTAGGGTTGATCTTCGTGAATCAGCCGGTGCAACTGATGGGTAAAGCCCCGCTGACGTGCTCGGTCGTATTCTTGCCGAATTCGAACAATGAGGTCGTCCGCTCGTGGATTCTTGTACCCGACAAAGTTGAGTTGTTGGGGGCCAGCTTGGCTGGAATGCCAGATTTGATAGAGATCGGGATCAATCCCCATGCTCCAACCTAACACGACCGCATCAAACTCCCCAGTGTAAATAAAATCTTTGAGAAAGACTGCCCACTCGAAATATTGAGTGTTGCATTTTACGCCAATCTTTTTCCAGGCATTTTGCGCAATGGTCATCACGTTTTTTCGAATTGGATTTCCGCTATTCGTGATGAGATTAAATTCGAAAATTTTCCCATTCTTCTCCAGCCAACCTTGATCATTTTTTGTCCATCCGAATTCCTCCAAAATACGCTGGGCTCCTTCCGGATCATAAGGCAGTGGCGCAACAGCTTGATCATACCATTCGGTATTCTTGGGATAGGGACCGGTAATGCGTTCTCCCTCTCCATATAAAAGGTACTTCAGAAAATCTTCCACATTTATCGCCATTCCCAGCGCCCGCCTGATTTCCGGTTCGGCAAATAGCGGCTTGCGATTGTTATAGCCAATGTAGGTATACCCAAAACCCAAACTGGAAAAAGATTGATATTGGGGATTATTCTTGTACCGAGCAACCTGATGCGGTTGTGTCGCGTAATAATCGATCGCGCCAGCTAAAAATTCCATTTCTTGTGTCAGGAGATCAGGAATGATTCGCATATAATAATCATGATATTCCGAAGGGCCTTCCCAATATTCATCAAACCGGCTCAAATGGATATATTCGTCTCCCCGCCATTCGACAAACCGGAACCGGCCGGTACCAATCGGGTGTCGATTATACTGACTTTCTCTCATCCCAAAAGTCTTTCGCGATTCTTCTGAGAGCTCTCGGGTTGTCATTTCTTGAACCATAGCCTCTTCATTGAGCAGGTGTTCCGGCAGAACGCCCATAGTCCAGGCGTAAATGGCCGGTGAAAAGAGCCGCTTGTACACGACCCTGATGGTAAAGGGATCAATTACCTTTACATATTTAATCGGTTCAAAATCCGAGGTGCGAGGCGATAAGTTTTTGGGATTCATAATGGATTCGTAAGTAAATTTGACATCATGGGCATCAAAGACATGGCCGTCATGAAATCGCACACCTTTTCGAAGGTGAAATAATATTTCAGGATTATGTTCCCCAACAGGAAGAAGTTGCGAGTATCGCGATTTCAATTGAGCTTGTACTTTCTGGGGCGTATTGGGAGGGAGTTTTATGTTCTGCTCAGCCGAAAAATGCTCAAAATACCTTTCCCCAATAAGGGGTTTTAATCGGTCAAACAGGTCTTGATCCACATAATCCAATGAAAATTCAATTCGTTCAGGGACATCAATCGTCATTGCGACCTCGATTAGCTTCGGCGCGCCCTTTTCTCCTTCAACCTGGACTGATACCGTTTGGACTCTTTGTTCCGGCGGAAGCAGTACCAGGGATTGAAGGTGAGACTCTACTTCCGGCAGAAACCCTTGAGATAGTGCCTCTTGAAGCCGATTCCTTAATCTGGTACCAGTCACCTCCTGCCCATCAGGAAACCGATTCTGAGTATTCACCAGCAAATAGGCTTTTTCGGTAATGGTCCAATCTGTCGCCAACCGTCCCCGAAGATCCAGATTTTCATCCAAATCCAACAACCCTTCAAATACATGACCAACGATATTCGCACTGGACGAATCGGCATTCAAAATTGGATTTAAGATTTTGGCATCCCCGGAGGAGGCCTCAATATAGGTCACCAATCGATCAGGGTTGCCTGTCGCTTGTTTGTCATATGTGGGCACCCAGAGATATGACTGAAGGAGGGAGGCCGTCAGTAGCAGGGGGACAAGGAGCAATAGGCGCTTAAGTGTCATAGTGAGGAATTCAACTCAATCCAAGCCAGTTTAATTCAAGGCCGGATATTGAATGGTATCAGGAAGTTCGTTACGACGCTACGTGATAGGAAGGGATTTCGCCTGACGGTGATAAGGTGGAAGCTGGGGGGAAGCTGGGGGGAAGCTGGGGATCAAATTTTATGAAAAAAGGTTGTAGCCGCAGCATCTAATGCTGCATCAGAAAAATGGTGGGGATATGCAGGGCGTCATAAGGTAAACGGCCATGAGCCGAGCACTAACCTGTTCCGATAAAGGCTTCTGCTGCCCAGAAGAGGCGCCATGAGATGGCGCGCCTACGATAGTTCGATTTTAATCTCAGTACCTTCGACTGAAACAGGATAGCTCTTTACACAGGCGGACGCATTATTGATGCAGGCCCCCGTTTTCACATTGTATTCCCAACCATGCCAGGGACAGGCAACGACCTCCCCTTCTAAATCGCCTTCTCCCAGTGGCCCCCCACGATGAACACACGTATTGTCAATGGCGTAGTAACTGCCATCAACATTGAAGATGGCGACACTCTGTCCATTCACTTCTGCCACAATCCCACTGCCGGACTCCACATCGTCTGTCTTACCCACGCTGACATATTCTGCCATTTTTTCCTCTCAGGGATAAAATTAAAAGTTTCGAGTTTCAGGTCTCGGATTTTAAGGTGTAAAATTAATTAATTGGTTTCCATTGGCTCTTTGATCTTTTTGAGCAGTTTATCAATTGAGGGGGCTCCCGTTCCATCATTGGATCCCGATTGAACGGTAGTTTCGACCAGAGTCGCGGCCATTTCACGAAAGACCTTGGCCTGAGGAGATGAAGGATCCGCAATGACGATGGGAGTCCCCATATCCCCTCCTTGTCGTATGGCGGTATCAAGGGGTATGCTCCCCAAAAATGGTACGTCGAATTTTTCGGCAGCTCGCTCTCCCCCACCATGTGAAAAAATCTCACTTCGCTCCCCACAGTGCGAACAAACATGATAGCTCATATTTTCAATCACTCCCAGGATGGGCACATTGACCTTTTTGAACATCATGATGCCTTTCCGAACATCCTGTAGCGCTACTTCCTGCGGAGTCGTTACCGTGATAGCACCGGTCAGAGGAACCAATTGGGAAAGGGTCAGCTGCACATCTCCGGTCCCGGGCGGTAAATCAATCAATAAAAAATCCAACTTTCCCCACAGCACGTCACGGAAAAACTGTTGGATGGCCCCATGGACCATTGGACCACGCCAAACCACCGGAGTTTCTTCGGGAACGAAAAACCCCATCGACATCACCTTAACTCCATGACCTTCCGCCGGACGAATTTTGTCACTTTCTTTTACTGGTGGTTCGGTCACGCCCATCATTGTGGGGATATTCGGCCCGTAAATGTCGGCATCCATAAGTCCGACTTCCAACCCTGTTAATTTCAGAGCCACCGCCAGATTGGCGGTCACGGTGGACTTACCTACCCCTCCCTTCCCACTGCTTATCGCGATGACGTGTTGGACGTCGGGTATAAGATTTTCTTTTTCTTGTGGTTGCGGCTGACCTTGCCCGGAGGCGGAGTTTTCGCCTTCAATTTCTCCCATTTTGTTAATCCTCTCTACGCACCCCAATGATGCGGTTTCGGGTTTCGGATATTGAGATATAAAAGGTTTTTTTAACGTCAATTCAGGAATTCGAAAAAACCTGAGAAGAATCTTTTTTAGATTCTCTCATCAGTATCGTGGAAGTCAAACCCATCTACCTCATTGTTTCACAATAAGGTCATCATGGGTTTCTTGGCGGATTGCATCCACCCCAAAAATATCTTTTGTGGAATGGACTAGAAGAAGATAGGTTTCAGGGGATTTCCCTTATCCAAGTTGCGTAGCAAACTTCTTTCGAGAACGCCCCAAAAGAGGTTTCTGGTACCCTTGCCGGTTAGCCGAAATCACAGGATCCAAGATCTCCCCGCACATAAGACATCGCCACCCGGAGAAGTGAATGGCTCCAGTGTCATCAGCAATATCTTCGAACATATCCCTAACCATTGTTCCTTTACAGCGTGGACAATCCATGTATGACTCCTTCTTTATAATAGGCTTCAATAATCAATTCAGTTATTTCCTACAGCTTATAGGAGCAAACCTTATGCCATAGGGAATTTATTATAAGTTATTGAAATTTAAGACTAAATTTATTAGTAAGTTTTATGGATTGTTTCATTTTTAAACATATTTTATCTATTTTAGTATAATTATATGAAATTAAAGATTTTTTTACGTTACCATTACTACACATCAGTGGTTCTATTTTGAAACATTATTTAACTTTTTCTTGAAATGTTATTTTTCCTACTTTTAGAGGAAATCCCTAAATGCTTAATTTTCCTCCAAAGAGTCGAGCGACTCACGCCCAACCTTTTTGAGGCTTCATTAAACCGCCAACCAGTGTTTTGAAGAACTTGCTGAATAACCTCACCCTCCATTTCCTCCAGACTCTCTAAAAAATTATTCCTAGAGCCTGACCCACCCTGACGCTGAATATCCGGAGGAAGGTGTTCAAATTGAATGACGTGGCTTTCGCAACACACAAAGGCATGTTCAATAATGTTTTGTAATTCACGAATGTTTCCCGGAAAGCCATAGCGTTCCAAGGCCGCCAAACAGTCGGACGTCACTTGTCGAACGTCTTTGGCCATAACCCTGTTAAATTTTTCAATAAAATGATTAATGAGATGGGGTAAGTCTTCCATCCTCTCCCGAAGGGGCGGTAATTCGATTGGAATGACTCGAATTCGATAGAACAGGTCCTCTCGAAATGTTCCCTCTTTGACGGCTTGAATCAAATTCCGATTAGTCGCCGCGACGATTCTCACATCCACTTTAATAGTTTGGTTTGCCCCAACCCGCTCAAATTCCCCATGTTCCAGGACACGAAGGAGTTTGACCTGTGTGGGCAGGCTCATTTCCCCTATCTCATCAAGAAATACTGTTCCCTTATCAGCAAACTCAAACCTCCCGGGCTTATCGACATGGGCCCCGGTGAAGGCGCCTTTTACATGACCGAAAATTTCACTTTCCAGGACGCCTTCCGACAGGCTCGAACAATTCACCACGACGAAGGGTTCCTGTCTTCTGGGGCTATTGGCATGAAGAGCATAGGCAATAAGTTCTTTACCTGTCCCGCTTTCTCCGGTAATGAGGACGGAAGTTTTGGAGGAAGCAATGGCGGGAAGCTTTGAAAAGATTTCTTGCATGCGTTGGCTTCGACCAACCATATTCTCAAACTTCGTTTGCTCACCGAGGCGATGCCTTAACTCGTTGACTTCGGTCACCCTGGCCGTCAACTCTTGCGATAGCGAAATATCACGAATGACTTCGATCAATCCAATGAGCCGGCCTTCCTCATTACACAGAAAATCAGTGTTGATACTCACCGGTATCAGTCCCCCGTCCCTGCGCCGAACCATTGCTTCAAAATTTGAGACCCGCTCCCCGCATAAAGCTCGTTCTAATGCACATTCCTGGCTGCTGCAGATATTACTCTGGACCAAGACATCACAGGCTAGAAGATTGCCGGGCAAGTCTCCCTCAAAACCGAGGAGGGCCCGCATGGCCCGATTCAGAAAGGTCACACGTTTTTGAAGATCGATCGTGATCACCCCATCACTGATGCAATCGAGAATAATCTCGGCGTCGCGGGGCCGAGACCATGATACTACGGAATCAGACACGTGATATTTCTCCACAAATTAAGACGTTCATCCTGTCGTTGTGCCATCTCATGTCGTCTTGCTGGGGCTCCAAAAGCTTTGATCGGAACATTTTTTTCTCGGCGTGAGGTGGTGAATCAGTTTCGGAAGACCTTTTCACCCATTTGATTAATTCATCACAAGGAATCTTACGACAAGTAACTATGATACGGGAGGGCCCCCTGTTGGGCAATAACGGTCTTCACCGGGGGTAGGGGGAAAGCTTTCAACTCTTGCAATACTCCTACTACACCCATACTATGACCTTTGCCTCCAAGTTTTAGCCTCAGGATTCTTGGGGGAAGGTTAGTGAGAGAGAGGGTGACCCTCTGTAAACACTGAACTCCGTCAAAGGCTGACCTGTATGTCTGATTTATTATTCTCGATTCCCTTTCCCCAAATCGATCCGGTTTTTTTTCGTATTGGCCCTCTTGCCTTCCGATGGTACGGATTGATGTACCTGCTGGGGCTTCTTGCGGCCTATTTCCTCATCAAGGCCCGAGCTAAAGCCAAAAACTTCCCCCTCTCGAGAGAACAATTGTCTGATCTCATCGTCTTTGCCGCCCTGGGGGTATTCCTAGGAGGCCGGTTGGGGTATGTCCTATTCTATAATTTACCCTTTTATTTGGAGAATCCTTTAAAAATTTTCGCCGTGTGGGAAGGGGGCATGTCGTTTCATGGAGGTTTTCTTGGAACCTGTATCGCATTGTGGATCTATAGCAGGCGAACGGGAAGACCCCCGTATACCATCGCTGATCTCGCAGCCGGGGTGGCTCCAATCGGCTTAGGCTTGGGAAGAATTGGAAACTTTATTAACGGGGAACTTTTCGGCCGCCCCACAGATGTCGGGTGGTGTATGGTATTTCCTCATGGAGGGCCAGCTTGTCGCCACCCTTCTCAATTATATCAGGCGGCTCTGGAAGGACTGTTGCTCTTTACGATCCTTACGGTGATCAATCGGCTTAAGACACCGCCGGGAACGGTCTTTTGGAGCTTCATTGCAGGGTATGGAATGGTTCGATTCTTTGTTGAATATTTCCGTCAACCAGACAGCCATTTGGGGTTGTTCTTTGGAACATTCAGCATGGGACAACTGTTGAGCATTCCTATGGTCGCCTTAGGCCTTTTTATGATCGTACGAGGATACAAGAAAAAAAGTTCAACCGCAAAAGTGTAGCGACGCCATGAAATGGCGCCGCTTACGAGACCCCAAAACCTGGATGGGGACTCATCCGGTCATCAGTTAACCTACTGACCCAACGGACCACCGCTGCCGATTCCACTTAAGGGTGGTAATTTGGGTGGTGGACCGGCGGCTTCTTCTTTAATTTCAACATTCCCATGTCTTTTTAAAGGAGGAGAATCCCAGATCGTTTTATGCCCCGGAGCCAGATTTGCCGCTTCGATGTAATAATGACGAGCTTGTTGCCGATCCCCCAACCGCTCATAAACTAAACCCAGATTGTAATGAGCCTCGGCTAGGTCGGGCTGTGCTTGGATCGCCTGCTCATACAAAGTTTTGGCAGCGCCCCAACGACCTTCGGCAAAGCGCTGATTTCCCTCCTTCAATGCCGTCGCAGCAGAGGAATTGACCCCAATCGGAGCGTTGAGGGTCAATTGGGGTGGTGGAGCCGGATCGCCCAAGCACCCCATAAGAAGATATGGCCAAACCCCACAAACCAGCATGACCCTCCAGAGTTGAGAAACATTCATTGCTGTCCCCCTTGCAAAGAAAATTCGTTAAACCCTGTTGAAAAACCCGACATGTCATTAACCCTGAATGGAGTGAATCAAACAATTGCCCCCATGCAACCGGCAATCTGAGATGTCTTTTTACTTGAAACCCGAAGCCCGAAACTTGAAACCGCTTCTAGCAGCATCCTGCTAGAGTTTAATTGAAATTCCATGACGGATAAATATTAACTGACAACCGATTTGAGTCAACCCAAGGCACTGAGCCACGGCATCTCGATAGATTCTGGCTTGGGCTTCATATTTGGCGGCAAGATGGGAGGGCAATTCATCACCAATGTGATCGGTTTTGTAATCAGCAATCCACCAGTCCCCGTCTAGCTTGTAGGCCAGATCGATAACCCCCTCCATAACCCCAGAATGAATCTTTATATCCTGATTAGGAGGTTCCGAGCAATCCCATGGAATGACAAAAGGAATTTCACGACCGACAATCGTCGCCCCTTGAAGATTCCGGTAAGGCTCAGAAGAATAGAATCCCCTGAATATTGCCAATAACTCGTTTTGAAGGTCCCGGAAATTTTGAGTAAATTCCGGGAATAAACCATTTTGAAATATCCTCGCCATGATGTCATGAATTTGTTCAAACTCACTTGTGAAATCCCAGGACTCAAGAATGCTATGAGCCAGGGTTCCGATCACCCTTCCTTGCGGATTTGCAAGCGATTCTTCTCTCCTCGAAGGTACGATCCGGTTATCCGAATCCGAGAGGGAAGTCGGAGTCAGAAATCGTTTCATGGAATTGGCCGAATTCCATCGTCGCTCTCGAAGATCCCATTGTTTCCACACCCCATCCATATTCGGAGGGTCATTGAGTTTGTTGGGAAGCCTTTTCAGGTTTTTTCCTGCTATGGGATCAGTTTGAGAGACAATGGTTTGAGGCAACACCATCTCTCCTATTCGAATTTCCCGATTTTCCATTGAGCCGATTGGGGAGTCAGCCGCTTCTCTTAGAATGCCGAGGAACGAACTTCGGTGAGGACGATCAGGAACGCCGCAAGAAAGGATTAATCGTTCTTTTGCGCGAGTCATAGCAACGTATAAGACTCGTCGTTGCTCGGCTTCTTCCTTTATTCGTAATTTCTCTTTCACCAAAACCGAGCCAATCGTGCCACGCTCTCCTAATGACATCCCTATTGTCCCGGTCCCCCAGTCAGCCGCGACCAACGTACCCCCAATTCTCAAATTCGTTCCATGATGGAGACCGGGTAAAATAACCACAGGAAATTCTAACCCTTTGGCTTTGTGAACCGTCAGCACCCGTACGGCATCCAGTGATTCTTCGGTTGCACCACCTTCAGATTCTTCCCGTAACTCGGTCAGCCTCTCGATTAACAAATCCATAAACCCGTTGAAAGATAGATGAGGACGATCCGCGATCCGTCCTGCCAAATCCCGAAATTTCAGGAGATTGGCGACGGCCTGTTCGCGATGAAGAGAAGCCATTGCCAACTCCATTATTGGCAGCCGAGAGAACACGACATCAATAATTGCCGGAATGGACAGCGTGCCAGTCAGCTTTCCCAAATCAGTCAATACCGCATACAAACGCTTGGTCCCCTCCAATCTCGGGCTGGTCCAATTCTCCAGGGCGTTTCCCCGCCGGTAATCCAATGCTTGGCGTTCACGGAGCTCGTAGATCTCTTGATCCGTTAACGCACCCAGGGGAGATCGTAAAACCCCAATCATTGCAATCGTGTCAGCGGGGCTCTCTATCACTCTGAGCAGATTAACAAGATCAATCACCTCTTGACGTCGATAATAATGTTTTTCCCCATCAGTCACATAGGGAATATCATATCGCCTGAGCGCATCAAGATAATCCTGTGCCTGTGTCAGCTTCCTCAACAGAAATCCAATGTGGCCAGGTTGTAGTGGGGTACTTCGACCTTTCCCATCCATCAGCCTAGCCTTTCCCAGCAGGTTTTCCTTTATCCACGCTGCCAAGCTTTCGGCCTCAAGCCGGGTTGCGGCCGTTGAATCAAACGCCTCTTCTGAATCCCCATCCATTCTCACCACATGCAGTTCGACCCCTGGCCGGGTCACTTCCCCTATTCGATTGGGCTGGGTCATTAAATGCACATTCCCCGGCTGAACATTCGGGACCGGCTGCAAGACTTTCCCGAAAATCGCATTGACGATATCCAACACGTTTTGATGACTGCGGAAATTGGTCGAGAGTTCCAACACCACCCCTCCGGAGTCCTTGACCTTCTGAACCACTTGGTCAAAGGCCTCAAGATCAGCTCGACGAAAAGCATAAATTGATTGCTTCGGATCCCCCACAATGTAGAGTTTTCCGGGTGCCAGGTCTACTTCTTTCCATGTACGGCTCCAGCTTCCGGCCCGTTCAGCCAGATATAAAATAATCTCGTACTGCAGAGGATCGGTATCCTGAAATTCGTCAACTAAAATTGCCTTATATTCTGTTTTGAGGCGCTCTCTCACCGTGCGATGTTGTCGGAGAAGAACATTCGCCCGTGCAAGCAATCCGTCAAAGGTTATCAATCCCTCCTCCATAAACCCTTTCCGAACCTTATGGATAAAGGGGAGGAGGAGTTGAAGCAATTCTCCGATCATCTTATGATCGACTGAAACGAGAGTTTTTGACAGGGAAATCAAGCGACGGGCCTCGCGAAAATCATGTTCTTCCCATCCACTCGGCGCCTTTCCAAATTGACCATGCAAATCCTCATTCGCCTGGCCCTTCAAGGCATCCAGCTGTTCCAATCCCTGATCACAAACGGCTTGAAACACGTCTCCAGCCATCGCCAAGGCAGAATCAATTTTTCTTTTTCGAGCACCATCATACCGGGCCAATAGTGCCATTATCCGAGAATGCTGAGTCACAAACCAATTTTTGAGGCCTTCGGGAAGCCGAGAGGCTTCAACCTGGTTTTGCAATTCCTCAAGTGCAATGATTTCGTTGCAGAGAATAAAGGCAACGTGTCGAATATCCCCTAGGCCGAGATTTGCTAAGACCCCACGCCAACCGGGATGATGAGAACCATGAGGGCCCAATTCTCGATCGAGCCAACACTCCCATTCTTGATTGAAATACTGTTCAAACTGAGAACCATCATCTTCTTGGAATAGCGGATCCACTCCGCTCTCAATGGGATTCAGTCGTAACAAATGAGCGGCAAAACTATGCACCGTTCCGATTTGAGCTTTTTCCAAGTCAAGGAGGGCAGCTCGGGCTTTTTCAGCAACTTGGTCTGAAGAAAGCTGGTATTCTTGTCGGAGCTCTTCCACACTGACGACCCCCGAGATCTTCTCTACCTTTTGGTTGTGATCAAATTCGGCAAGAGCGGTCAACTGATCACGAAGCCGAATTTTCATCTCAGTGGCGGCTTTATTGGTAAATGTCAATGCGACGATTTCGGTGATTTTTGCCGAACCGGGTTCTCGCATCAACGTATGGACAAAACGATTGACTAACAGGGTGGTTTTTCCGGTCCCTGCCCCGGCCACAACCACAACATTGCGATCGAAGGTCGTGACCGCAAGACGTCGAGGGCGGGCATCGGGTATCGAGAAAAAATCAATCATCGTGTAAGTCCTGGGTTCGAATCCGGCGGAGCTGGCGGGCCTGCGAAGCACCCTGAGACCGCATCCAGGTTGGTCGGTGATATCGCCGGCATGAAGTCGAAACCTCACAATGGCGACAATACTCCCCCGGAAGAATATAGTATTGACCGGATTGAACCCCCTCTAACAGCTTTCGAAGAATGTTGGCCAGTTGTCCCCTGGCAGGACCGTTCCAATGGGCGGCATCAAATTCAGATCGACCGATCTGGGCTTCCCGGCGCGGAGCAAGGTACAGCAATTCGACACTTTCCGGTTGAACCCCCTGGCCAGTTGTCTCCACATTCACTCGTTCGTCATGGAATGTGTTCATCAGTACATAAAGCGGGGGTTGCAGATGAGAACCTCGAATTCCCGAAAGGAGCAAATCACGATCGCGACTTCTTATCCGAGATCCTGCCTGGAACTTATAATCCACAATACGAAGGCTTGGTGGATCATCCCTGAAATCAACTCGATCCAACCGTCCCCGGATCTTTATGTGATCAAAAGGGAACCCCAACGGGGAGAACTGGCCTTCGGCATTGACTTCGAACGCTATCGGTCGAAAGCCATGCTGACGATAGGCATGCTCGTCAGCCTGGACCGCCGCGACCACCAGCTGGATAACGATGTCTTTCGTCAATTCCCAAGTCAGAAAATACCCGGTGGCAGAATCGGCAGCATACCGGCTAAGCCCATCTTCGGCGATCTTGATGATTTTTTGTTGCAAAGAGAGCCATGGCGTCTCCTGTTCCGGCCATCCATCTTCTGTCAACTGTCGGTAGGTCTGGTGCAACACGGCATGACATACATCGCCGAGTGAAGAAGCCGGGAGCTCATCCACCATGGCCGCTCTTACCGACTTGGCTTGAAGAACCCGTGTGGCAAAATACTGAAAGGGACATCGAGCATAGGCCTCCAGTGAGGTGGGCGTGACCCCTTTCCGGACCCGCTCCTGCCAATACCCCTCGGATGAGTGGATTATTCCGTCGTAATTTCCCAACCGCCGGCCATGACGTTCAATCTCCTGTAATGCCTCCCATCCATTTTGAAATAATTGCGGTTCGCGTTCGGCTTTCTCTAAATGCCTAACAGGATGAATCCCTTGAAAAATCAGCTTGAGCCCAAGCTCCTCTCTCGTCAAAAAACCTGACTCAAATAGTGGATGGCGGAAGCGATCAGCCAATTGTCGAGATACCATGACCTGAGGATTGGTCTGCGACTCAGGTATGGCGGAGAGATACTCCGTTAGATAGGGAGAGGGTGCAAGGGGACGTCCTTCATTATCCGCTCTTTGGTATACAAGGTAAAACCGTTCCTGGGCCGCTTGTCCCAACAGGGTAAATAGAAGCTGCTCTTCATCGTACCCCGCAAGCTTTTCGTCGATTTTGTATCCGAAGGTTTCTTCCAACACACGACGAGACCGATCCCGTAAAAACGCATCCTCCCTGATGAATCGAGGAAAGACCTTTTCATTGAGTCCAATGAGAAATAAAGCCTGAAAAGGCAGTCCCCGTGCCGACATCGCATCCATTACTCGCACGCCCCCATGATGATCGGGGACACTGGCAATAATGGTAGCGTTCAATGTCCGTAAAAATAGTTGAGCCCAGTGATCCCACGTCACATTTTCTTTCAACACCTGCATTTCCTTAAGAATAGTCAAGGCTTGTTGGATGGCATCCACCAGAATGGGTTGATTGGGTATGTCGTCAAGGGATTGACAAGGGGGGTCGAAAATTCCGGGCATTTCCAAATGGGTCTTGGCGAGTGACCAAAAGGCCTGCGTCAAATCCCCGATGGTCCCGTGAGTCGGGAGAGCACGACAATCCGCAATCAATTGAGAAATGATACGGTTAAGCAAATGTATTTGTCCGGGATCGATATCAGCTCCTTCGCCTGTGGGTCGCTCCTGCCCCATTTCGTGTTTTGTCCCAGGATGCATAAGGGATGTCAGTTGGGCCCATTGATCCTGACCACGATGAATGCCGAGAGTTCTCACCGCTTGATGCCATCGTTCAGGGTGTATGTCGTCTCGCGTCACCCCGAATCGTTCCAGGCGATAGAATGGAGAGGTCAGGATATCTAAGACATCCCTCCAAAAAAATTCAGTTGATGGAAGACTCGAAAGTTGAATGAGAAGTTTAATAAAAGGTTCATGCATAATCGGGATTGTCACGGAGGACGTAAAGGGAATTCGATGTTCCTCAAAGGTTCGGCGAAGGGAGGACTGATAAGCCTCCAAATTGCGGGCTATCACTCCGATGCCTTCATATTGATATCGATGGGTTTCCACCAGTTTCATTATCTCTTTACACACAACAACTAATTCATCCTCCGGCCCCACCGTGTGCAAAACCTGAACTTGCGGAACCACGCCACTTCTGGTCCCTATGGGCAAATCAGGCCTCTGGTCTTCTTGCCCAGGATCGGTTTGACGACCGGAACATAAATGCCGTTCAAAAAACCGTCGCGCAAAGGAAAAAGCAGGACTATCTGAGAATGGGAAAAAGACGGTCACCCGACATTTCGCTGTTATGGCTTCGAAAAACGAAAGTTGAACCTGGGTGAGATCGTAAAACCCGTAGTAACACACTCGAGTGACTCGAGAGAGAAAATTCGATTTTTTTACCCAAGGAATCATCAGAGAAGCCAAGTCATCAGCCGAACCGATATTGAAGGTCTGGCTAGCCTCTTGGACCATGGCATAAATGGTAAAAAGACTTTTCAATTTCTGCTGATCATCCTCACCAAACAAACCCTCTTGGACCCCTTGGAGAACAATCCTGGGATCAACCATGGCTTCTTTTAAATCGCGAATCGTCCTCCAAAGGGCTTTGACCGTTCCAGGCATGAAACATGACTGTTCCAGGCCATCAAATGCCCCGCCATGTTCTTTCGTTAAAAAGGCGAGTAGATGTTCAAAACACAGGTCGTGGACAAGGTCCAAACGCAGGACACCCTTATCGGAATTGAACAGGGCTTGTTCGTGCTGGAGACGCAGGGCCAGTTGATGAAAGGTCAGAAGATGAACATCAAAAAGGGAACACTGATGTTCGACACACAGCAACCATTGCAAACGACGTCGGAGCGTTTCCGATGGAACGACAATCGCAATTGGGGCGAGAGAATCAGAGGATTTGAGCCGTTGAATTTCTAGAGCGAGGCTTGATTCAAGTGTTGGATGGAAAGGTCCAGTGATAACCTTAAACATACTTGACCGGAAAAACGGGGAGACAATCAGGCCGAGTAAAATTTACTGGAAAAATTCGTAAAAATGAAGGTATTTAAAAGTCCGTACGCGTCGCATGCTCCCTCTCCCTTGAAGGGAGAGGGTTGGGGTGAGGGTACCGCGCTTGCGAAGCCCCAAGGACCTGTCAATTTACCGCTCTTAGTCCTTGAAGTCTCGCTGGATTTTCCTCCTTTCCCGTTAGCCAGTTTCCGGTCCAATCAGCTCCCCATTGCAATCCGGACAACCCCATTCACCATCAATAAAGGTCATCGCGTCCCCACAGAAGGGACAATCAGGAGGAGGACCCGTATCCAAGTTGGGAAGAACCGGTAATTCAATATCCGGCTCGTCTTCGTCCATTCCAAATGGTCGTTGAGTAGCCATGAGGGGGAAAGTCTTGTTAACCGGATTTGGGAGCTAGCGCTTTCTCTGCGCTCTGCCGGCTTGGGACTCCAATGAATGTAAGACGCCCATTGATAATCGTCGCAGGGACAGCTCGAATAGAATGCCGCTCAGCTAATTCTTGACCCGAATCAGAGCTAATATCAATTTCTCGATAACTAAAACTATATTTTACCCGTAATTGCTTCCACAGGCTTTTCGCGGATGGGCAAGCTGAACAGGAAGAAGATACCAACAAGGTGACATTCGCCATGATAAATTAAGCCTCCTCAATTATAAGAAAACAACTCCATGTTACCACCCGCCAAATTGCCCCCGCAATAATAAGGCTAGGAAAGTTGGGTGCTCACAACATAGTCATTCCGGCCGTCTTTAACGGGAATCAAGATAAACACACGAACCATGGATCCCTTACAAAAATTCGCAGGGGTGACGGGAATTGGGAAAATGTTCTGGAAAGGTCAGATTAGGTTTGCCGGGGCTCCAATTCAATGATCCCTTTCCGAATGGCCAGAATGGCGGCCTGGGTTCGATCGTACACATGAAGCTTATGAAAAATATTCCGTACATGGTTTTTGACAGTTTTCTCACTCAGATCCAAGACATTGGCAATTTCCTTGTTGGTCTTACCATCGGCAACCAGTCGAAGAACCGTAATTTCCCGTTCGGTCAAATCATGCTCGAGCATGGCCCGCCGTTTGCCCTTCCCTTCAGACAAAAGGGAGAATTCGGCCAGAATTTTGCTGGCAACAGAAGGGTGAATCAGTGACTCACCGCGCGAGATAGCGCGAATGGCTGCCACAATCTGAGCCGAATCGCTATCTTTCAGGAGATAGCCTGTCGCACCGGCCCGAACGAGATCAAAGATATATTGCTGCTCTTCATACATGGTAAGGGCAATGACTCCGATGTGGGGCAGTTCCCGTTTTATGATTCGGGTCGCTTCGATTCCCGTCATTCCCGGCATACTTACGTCCATGAGGATCACATCGGGAACCAATGCCCGGGCTTTTTCGACGGCATCTCCTCCATCCTTGGCCTCACCGACCACTTCAATGTCGTCTTTGGTCTCAAGAATGGCCGAGAGACCCTCTCGCACTACCTTGTGATCGTCTGCGATCAGCACCTTGGTTGTTTTGGCCATGTGTCGCCTTCTCCTTGTTTTCTACCGGAACCTGAATGATGACCTGAGTGCCTTTGCCTTTTTTCGATTCCCAACGGACCTCACCCGAGAGCATCCGGGCCCGCTCCATCATTCCCCCCAACCCGAAATGATCCCATTTATCCGGATTTTTCGATTCGGCCTGCACATCGAATCCCGTGCCGTTATCACTGACGCTCGTGGTCATGGTGCCATTTTTCATGATCATCTGCACTTTGACCTGTGTGGCTTTGGCATGCTTGGTGACATTATTCAGCGCTTCCTGCACCATCCGGAATAAAAAGACTTTGGTTTTGGGTTCTAACTGCAAGTCTTCGACCACGGGAGTAAAATGCGTTCGTATTTTATATTGGGCTTCAAAAGACTTGAGATAGTTCGACAGCGCCGAAACCAAATCCAAATTATCATATTGTCCAGGGCGCAAATTATAAATCACCTGACGGGCTTCCTGAATCGCATGTTTTAACTGGTTGGTGGTCTGATTCAACATATCGAGACATTTGACAGGGTCCTGCGGGACGAGTTCCTGGCACCGTTCCATCTTTAAATTGACGCCGACAAGCGTCTGCACGAGTCCATCATGTATGTCACAGGCGATTCTGGTTCGTTCATCATTCACGGCCCCTTCAGCTTCTTCCTTCACATACAGTCGGAATAAAGACTGGTAACGAGTGAGGGTGTTTTCAATTTCTGTGGAGGCACGTATCCGGGCTTCAATAAGCTGCCACATAAATTTTGCGCTAGCGCCTCCCACAATGGCTAAAAAGGGAACATTTACTTTTAGAAGGGCTAGCTCGACATCCGGATTGCCCGTCACATCGATCACTAAATCGACGTGGGTCATGTTCAAAAAATCCCGATAATCTCGAGTCACCGGGATTTTGAGTCGCCGGGCCAGAAGGACGCCGCTTGTTCTCGGACGAATTTCCGCAATTCCCACAATTTGGACCAATGGGTCCTCCGCAAAAATTTCCATTAAGGCTGTGCCCCCTTTTCCTGCACCAATAATGGCCACCCGACTTGGAGACACAGCCTTTTTAGTGGGTGGCCGATTTCGCTTTGTTGATTGAGGTCGGGACGTTAGGGAAGGCATGGGAAGAAGCAGCTCGAGAATGTGTTGGGGACAAGGAACAATTAGTTGAGCATTTTGGCGGCCTCAAATAACTCGAAAAGACAGTACCCCATCAGGAATGACTAAGTCGATGAAACAAAAAAGATCATGAAACTCGTTTTTCCGGCGTTAGCGCTCTGATGGTATCCATAAATTGATCAATATCTTTAAATTCACGATAGACCGAGGCAAATCGAACATAAGCGACGGGGTCGAGCTCTCGAAGTTCATTCATCACTTCTTCTCCTATTTCCCGCCCGGGCACTTCGGTTTCCCCCCGGTCCTGAATACGTTTTTCGATTCGATCAACCGCTGCACCCAACGCTCCAATACTGACAGGACGTTTCTCGCACGCTTTTTTCAATCCTGCTAATATTTTTGCACGATCAAACGGCTCCCGGCGATTGTCTTTTTTCACCACCATCGGAAGATTTTCCTCAATTCGTTCATAGGTGGTATACCGACGCTTACAACCGAGGCACTCACGTCGACGACGTATGACTTCCCCCTCTCGCGCGGTGCGGGAGTCAATCACCTTATCTTCAAGTCGGTCACAGAAGGGGCACTTCACCTGAAGGCCATCATCGTTGGCGTTTTAGGCAGAGGCAGGTTGATAAGAATAAAAAATCGGGAATTGTTCACACATCGCTTTCACTTCTTGCCGCACCGTTTGGTGAAGCCGGGCATCCTGGGGCCGTTGCAGCACGCGGTCAATCCATGACACGATTTGTTTCATTTCTGATGCTCCCATGCCGCGAGTGGACACAATGGGAGTTCCAATTCGAATTCCGCTGGTCACCATGGGTGGCTTTTCATCGAAGGGCACGCCATTCTTATTCACGACAATACCGGCAGCGTCCAACGCTTCCTCCGCTTCCTTTCCAGTCAGTTCCTTATTGGTCAGATTCAGAAGAAAAAGATGCGTATCGGTCCCGCCAGAAACCACACGATACCCTAATTGCATAAACTCTTGAGCCAGTACCCGGGCATTGGACAGAATCTGCTGTTGATACATTTTAAACTCAGGGGCGAGCGCCTCCTTGAATGCCACCGCTTTGGCGGCAATGACATGCATTAAGGGGCCCCCTTGAATACCTGGGAAGATGATCTTATCGACGGCTTTCGCATGTTCAGCTCGACACATGATAAGGCCGGATCGAGGTCCGCGTAGGGTCTTATGAGTCGTGGAAGTCACAAAATCTGCATAAGGAATGGGCGTGGGATGGAGGCCGGTCGCGACCAGTCCGGAAATATGGGCAATATCTACCAAAAGGTAGGCACCGACGGCTTGAGCAATGTGTTGAAAACGTGGAAAATCAATGGTTCGTGAATACGCGCTGGCTCCCACGACGATCATCCGGGGGCGACATTCTTCAGCCTGGCGGTGAATCGCCTCGTAGTCCAGAACTTCGGTGTCACGAGTCAGGCCATAGGAATACGACTGAAAAATTTTTCCGGAAAAATTCACCTTGTGCCCATGCGTGAGATGTCCCCCATGAGCCAGGGACAATCCTAAAATGGCATCGCCAGGTTTAAGAACCGCCAAATAGGCAGCCATGTTCGCGGTTGATCCCGAATGGGGCTGAACATTCACATGTTCGCAGCCAAACAGTTCCTTAGCCCGGTCAATTGCCAGACTTTCAACGATATCGACATTTTCACATCCACCATAGTACCGTCGTCCGGGATATCCTTCGGCATATTTATTGGTCATCAAACATCCTTGAGCAGCAAGAACGGCCGGACTGGCATAATTTTCTGAGGCAATCAACACAAGCTTTTCCCTCTGCCGCTCTTCCTCAGCGCAAATAGCCGCAAACACTTCCGGATCGGTGTCTTGGATGGACTGAATGGTACCTACGGCATCGGACATAAGGCTACTCATCGGCTCCTTTTTCTTCTGTAACTTTTCCTCCTTCTTCGCTTTCGACCTCCGGGGATTCTAGGGTTGCCTCAGCGGTCGTTTCCTCTTTAGCCTCTTTTTCCCCTTTTTTGACGAGAGCCACGGAAATCTCTTTCACCAACTCACGATGAAGTTTAACTGGGACAGAGAAGGTGCCAAGTTCTTTGAGCGGCTGCGCTAATTGAATCTTCCGTCGATCAATATCAAAACCCTGACCTTCAAGACCCTCGGCGATATCTTTCGACGTTACAGAACCAAACAGTTTATCGTCTTTCCCTGTTTGAACTGGAAAGGTCAGAGAGACTTGGCCAATTTTACTGCCAAGCTCTTCCAATCCCTGCAACTCTTTTTTAGTATGTTGAGCCGCCACGCGCTTCAGATGTTCGAAAGATTTAATACTTCGCGGGTCCGCTACTACAGCCTTACCTCGGGGCAAGAGGAAATTCCGGGCATATCCATCTGCCACTGTCAGAAGATCCCCCAAATACCCCAACCCGTCCACATTTTCCTTTAAAATGACTTTCATAGTTGACACTCCTTTATTGTTCAGACCAAGCTTTGATCTTACGGGTGGGGTCTTGAAAAGTCAATTTGAAAACCAGGAGTTCCTTTTCCTGTCTTGTCTCGACACATATCCATATCCTCACTACAATAAAATCCACCAAATTATTGTAGTACTCATGCAAAATTGGGATCGTGAATGTGAAAATTGTCGCTGCGGATCTTATGCTGCTGCAAAGGAAAACCTATCCACTATAGTGAGGGACGAGGCGGGTACCTACGATCCAAACATGCTGAATATCGGACAGGGCGGAGGATGGTGTTGCAGAATCCTATCGTACACAATAATATTTAGGTAAAAATAAAAAATTGCGGCCATTCGTGAATCGTCGAGGCCATATAAGATAGCGCAGCTAAATCATCAACATGTTACGATAGTATCAGATTTAGGGCTTGACGACTCGAGGACATTTTATGAGCTTGGTCCTTGAATTATCGGGCTGGCAACTCGTTTGCCATGGTTATAGACCTACTGGGCTCGACTGTCTATGGCGATTAGTAAGGTGTTATGTTGAAACTCCATCTAACAGTTTTCGTTATGCTATGTGGAATCCAGATACTCTTAGGAGAAATGACAAATAAAACGGTAGTGTTTGCCCACAATGGTGATGAAAATCCCAACTTGTCTGAAACTATGTCCTTCAATTTAAATGTTCGACTGAGCAGCCGTACCATACATCCGCCCAAAGAGCTCATAAAGGAGGTGATTCCCTTAAAGGGCATTCGAGCGGCCAGGCCTCGGGTGGGTCCTCCACCTCAAGCTGCCATCATAGAGGACGACCAGCGACGACGCATCGTCATTCTTTCAACTGAAGACACGGGTCTGATCGTAGCCTATCTACTGGAGGATCTCAATCTAAAGCCGCATCTTTCGGAAATAGCCCTTTGCGCGCAGGAACATCACTGCGGAGAAGACCGCATGGCCGTCACTGGTGGCCTCGGATGTGTTGCCATTTGTGTGAAGAATATTCTCGACCACATACTCCAACCCTAACCCAACCATGAATCTCCTAGATCTCCTAGCCCATTTTAGCAATCAGCTGAATGAAGAACGCGACACCGCAATGGTTCATGGGGTGGACGCGCCTTTTGAAATTCCCCGGGCACGACATATTCGCAATGTCGGTTCGCTTCACCTCTACGCGGCGGAGTTGCCGGAAGGAAAAAGTCTGGTCCCGGACGCTCCGGTCACTATTCTTCCTGCGACTGATCTGGATCCTACGGAGGGTTATGTGTTCGGGCGGCAAGGTCAAGAGACCTTGTTATTAACAGTTGATGCCTTTGGCCAAATCGTTGAACATTGTACAGTAATCCCTGACACGTTGGGCTATCTAGAAACGGCCAGTAAACATTTATTGGAAATGGCGTCAAAACCCGAATCATTTTCCTTAGGACCCGCTGAGCGGCTGATCCCATGGCTGAACCCCGATCCCAGCACTTCCGACCCTCAGGCGCGAGAGACGATTTCAGCTACGGTGTTGACCACCGTGTGGGGTGAAGAGCAGGCTGCTCGATGGGCGAAATTGGGGCCACTTCTTGTAGAACAAATTCGAAAGAACAAACGGATTCTCATGTTGGCTCCTGATCATGAGGCAACCGATAAATTAACCAGTCTCATGGCTCGGACCTTACGAAATGCGGCCCTTCCCATCAAAAGCCTCCTCAGTCGATATGAACTACCGCTGAATGAGGAATCTGGCGGCGTGGTGTTAAGTGAATTAAGCTTTGAGAACCACATGCATCAATTTTATGCAAAGGCCAATGCCAATAAAAGCGCCCTGCGAAAAAAATACGATCGATTTCGTGAATTGACCCCAATATTGGCGTACAAGCGAGACAGGCAAAAGGATCTCAACGAAGTCAAACTTTTGGAATGGCGTTTACTCACCGGAGTCAGCGAATTCCAGGGAAAAATCAAACACATTGATACAATCGTTGCTGAATATGAAGCCACCCCCATCTGGAAGCGCCTCGCCATGCAGACGGCAGGAAAAAACGTCCAGACCTTAGGAGAATACCGGCTACTCTATGAACAAAAACTACATGCCCTCATGAAGGAAGTCGAAATTGCGCAACACCGTATCAGGGAAATAACACCGGAAGCGACCATCCCCAAGGATCTGCGGCCGGAATATGATGAATTGAAGGAAGAGATTTCCCGATTGGGCGGGACAAAAAAGATCCGGGAAATGTTGTCCGCCGGAGAAGGCACGAATCGCCAAGCCTTTATTCAAAACAAACGGATTTTAGCTACCACCCCCGAACGCATTATTCACGATCCTGTATTTAAACGCGTGCGATTTGATGTGCTCGTAATCGACGACGCCCCCAAAATTCCAGCTCCGCTGATTTTAGCAGCAGCCGGGTTCACTCGGGAACGCATTATTCTCAGCGGTGATACTCAAAACTTACTGCAACTATCCTCCGGGGTCTCGAGAGCAGGACTGGGACAATGGCGACAACAGTGCCTCCCAACTCAAAAGGGTTCAGAACCCCAACCCTCAATCGTCGGTCAAGGCTGATTCGTTGAGATGACACCATCATGACCTCTACCTCTTCCCTTGACGCTCATGTATCAAAGGACCATAATCTTTTCTCAGTGCCGAAGTGGCGAAACTGGCAGACGCACTAGATTCAGGGTCTAGCGCCCCATGGGGGTGTGCGGGTTCAAATCCCGCCTTCGGCACCATCTATATCTCCTCATACATCAACCACTTACGCCACCGTTGGCCTTAAACCGCCATCACTCCCCTACCCTCAATTCGTCCCTCAGAACCCTCAATTGTCAAGTTTTTGTCAAGTGACTGGACCGCCCCCAGTCGATGCTTGGGCGAGAGGTGCGTATACCGCATCGTCATGGCAATGGATTGATGCCCCATGAGTTCACTCACGGTAGGCAACGGTACCCCACCCATAACCAGCCAAGAGGCAAATGTATGTCGGAGATCATGAAAGTGAAAATTGATAATTCCTGCTCGTTTGCATGCCAGTTCAAACCGCTTCCGGGTATTCGGTAGCTGTTTCCCTTCTTCATCGTGGAATACCCACGGCACATCAACCCGGGTCCGTAACCCAGTCAAAGCGCGTTTTACGGTGTCATTCATGGGAATCGTTCGAGGCTGGCCATTCTTGGACTGTGAAACTTGAATGAACCCATGCAGTATATCGACCGCATCCCATTTGAGCGAGAGGATTTCACCGCGTCGCATCCCGGTATGCAGAGCCACTGTCACGAGAGTTTTGAACATCCCTCGGCACCCCTCCAAGAGTTCTGCTGCCTCTTCATGAGATAGAAACCGTAATCGGCCTCCCGGTTCTTTCAGTTTTCCCATCTCGCGTAAGTCTTCCCGAATTGTCTTTTTAATCAGCTTCCAAGAGACGGCCTTCGTCAAAGCATGTTTCAACGTTGCCATTTCCCGGTTTATCGTGGCCGGTCCAACTCCTTCTTGCTGTCGGGTAATCCGGTATCGGTCTAGAACTTCCACGTTTAAGGTATGAATAGGTGGATTGCCCAACACTCGAAATAAATGTTGAACGTGGTATTTCTTGGTCCGAAAGCCTTTCTGGTTGGACACATAATCGAGGTACCGAGCAATCAACCCTTCCAAAGATACCGGCTTAATCGGGGCAGTCGGTACCACACCCTCCAGGGCTTCCTTTCGTCGCTCAACTAACCGTTTCTCGGCTTCCCCCTTATTGGAAGTTTTACAGGATTCAAACTGTTGGTGGCCTAACGCATCCCGGTAGGTCATCCACCAGACGGTACCGCGTTTATAGAGTCCCTTTGTTGATCGGGCCACAGCCTTACCCTCCCTTCTTCATGGTTGATTGTCCTAACTCCCGTTCCAACAAGGCCCGAATATAGCCGCTGGCGGTGTAGCCCTGGGAACGGAGTCCATCAAGTTTGCGTTTGAGCTTGCTTGGTAATTGAATAATGAGTCGTTCCATGCGCATAAAGTTCACCCCCTTTCGATGATGTTACGTTTATGTATCAAATCATACACTATGATGTCAAATGCTATTTGCCACTAATTCGATGGCTTGCTACACTTCGTATAGTCATGAAGAAGAAGATTGCTGACCATAAAGGAACCCTCAATATCCGAGACATTCCCAAGGACACCATTTTTAAGCTCAAAATGGCCGCGGCTGCAGAACATCGCACTGTAAAAGGATTTATATTGAGTCTAATTGAAGAGCGAATTCAGGAGCTTGAGAAGAAAGGCGTGTTGCCCAAAGGGAAGGGGTAATGGCTTACTCAGAAATAATCTTGATTACTGTGGGAGCCTTAATAGGTGCTGCCATCACGTTTGTATTTGGATTGTTAAATGAATGGCGGAAAGATGGAAAAACTCGGAAACAAAAACTTAAGCAGCTTTTAGTGGAAATTGAAGGAAACTATCGGTTGGCAGAGGATTACTTTATAGCAGAAAGGCTTGGTAGCGTGATAATGAGTAATAAAGCATGGGAACTATCTAAGGATGAAATTTTCTCACTGCCCACTGGGCTACAAGAAAATTTACGTAACGCTTATAGTCAACTAACAAGATTTAATTCAGTCGTGAATCTTAACCTATATAAATGGGAGGGATATACAAACGTAAACGAATTCCGAAACGCAATTAACAGAGAAGCCGAAGCAGCTAAGAAAATTTTGCAAAAATGCGAAGAAGAATTAAGAAAACATTTGGATATTTCTCAATAGAATATGGTGTTACCGAAGGGGAATAGGTAAAGAGGCTTTTCCCTTCGTTTGAAAGAATCTTCTTTCCTTGAATCTTCAAAAACATGTGGACAATTTGCTTTGCTCTACCCAATCTTACCCTAAAAGAGGCTGTTGGTAATGATCATATTTCCATAGCACCCCAGAATGATCCCCGTATCATCGAAATTACATCCCACAGTAAGATTGCCGAGGATTTTGTTCAAAACTTCGAGAATCAATTTAGGAAAAAAGTTACACCTTCGTTCTTAATAATAAACAGCAATACACCAAGAGACGACTATGGAATAGTTTGTTATCGCAATGCATTGGCGGTCTCGACCGTCATTAAAGGGCATGAACATGGTTTTTCCCACCCACATAGGGCGTTCCCCCTATTTTCCGATCCTTTTGATTTCTACCCTATAACCGTCTCTAAAGATTACGGTTATTTGATTTCCTATACTGCCGATGAGGTGGGGTTTAATATTGGGCATATAGATTTTAGAGGGCAGCGATCCCCAGGTATTTCAAAGGCAGGTGAGCCTTATTCGATTTCCGACCCCTTGTTTAACCTCTTACAGAAAGTGTGGGAGTGGTGGTTTATTGAAAACAGAGGAAATGAAGATTGGCCGACGACCACTCTTTTCCGCTCATTAGAAATGGCCTATCGAGCAACCGCCATGCCCATGGCGAACAACCAAACGATTTCCGATATTGGAACCAGTGCCAGCCTTTGGGTGAGTGCGTTTGAGAGCCTCGCACACCCCGGCAACGAACAATTGGGGCCTGGTCCTGTCTTAAACCTAATCGGAAACTATCCATGGGCCAATAATGAAATGTCAGCTCAAACCTATGAGGTAGGAACATCAACGGGCAACTTAGCCCAAAAGCTTTATTTTGACCTTTACCAAAGAAGAAACGACTTTATTCATGGCAACCCTGTAAAAGAAGAAAGTTTGTTTCCATTTGGGGATACTAAGGTGCCCTACTTCATTCGCTTCGCACCGTTAATTTTTAAAATCGCCCTCTATGTTCATCTAGAAAAGCATAGGGAAAAATGGAATTTATCAATATGGCCAACCCAGTTTCCCACCGACCAGGAATCAAAATGGAATCACGACAGAAAACTTTCAGAAGCCCTTCGCCAATCAGAAGGGGTTTAAACATAGCATTTTCCCTTTTATAGACTCTTCACCTCTGAGCTAAGAATTCGTCAAACCAATCGTGGCCTTTCTCCGTCACCATTTCGACTTTCGACCGAGGATAGGGGGTCAACCCGAATTCAATGAGCCACCCTTGCAACTGTTTCCCCATGTCTGAGAAAATTTGCACCTGAGGGAAGCGTTTCCATACGACATTCCCTGCGGTGCTCACGGTTTTATAACCCGTTCCATGCTCTTGAAGGAAGGCCTGAGCTTCCCTCCACCTCGCATAGGTCACACACAAAGCAATCAGAGCTGTTTCATCAGCTTCCGTGACCACCTTCAACCGTTCCAGTAGGGGATGCAGGGCACTCCAGTACCGTTTTCCTTCCTCAGGCAACCAGGAGGGAACCTCGTCCTTAGATGGACCAGGATTCGGCTCCCGGTTGCCTAACTTCCGTTTGCCTGGATTGCCTTCAAGTCGCTTGATGCTAGTCGATTTTGGTCTTGGTCCTGGCATAAAAAAAGATTTTCAACTTGCGGCCACGTGTGTGTGACTGGAGCGCGGTCTAGAGGGGAGAAAACGTTTTCAACTTTTAGACCCCCTGGGTCTAGACCCATCCGCGTAGATCTTTTTGTTATGACAGCTCACACAAAGCGGTTGCAGGTTACCCAGTGCCTGAGTCCCACCTTGCTTTAATGGAATTACATGGTCCAAATGCTTGGCCGGTAGCCCGCAGTGGACACAGAATGGACACTCAATGAGAATGACCTTCCGTATCTGTTGCCACCAATAATAATAACCTCGTTGATTGGCACTTGGCCTTGCATCAACTAATCCCTTACTGGCTCGAGTCAATTTCGTCCAAGACGGTGGTTTAACCGGCAAGTGATATCACTCCTGAGGGAATGTCTCTGACGCGGTCATTGTTCTTCCCATTGCTCAGGGGAAGGGGATGTCGGTACTTCTCCGCCCAGGCACTGGGAAGGATATCTTCGGGAGCGCTGCCCCCGGATTGGAAGGCGTCGAGGAGGGTGGCGGTTGCCTGCACGTTACAGCCTAAAGGTCTCCATGATGCGTAAGATGCCAACCATTTCGTGGTGAATCAAGGCTTTGACCGTGCGGAAATCAGTTTCAGCCGCGACCGGGCCGGCTAAGCGGTCTTCCACACTTAAGACATGGTCCCGGATGGCCCGGCCAAGGCGGAAAAATAGGTTCTTGGCGTCTTCGACTGAAACGACCGAGCCTTCCTTTTGTTGGGCTTCGATTTCTTTAATACGGGCGAGGGCATATTCTTTGCGGATTTGTGATTCCCGTAATTCGGGAACGTCCTTCTTGAACCGTGGACTCTTCTTCAACTCCGTGTGGGTGTCTAAGAATTCATTGGCCTGTTCAAAGTGGAATTTGGTGCCACATTTTGAAACACCTGATGAAATGAAAAAGGCTGCACCCGCGAGGCTGAGGTAGAATACGGTCTCGT
>CAZGFD010000016.1:0-79723 GCA_964525045.1 uncultured Nitrospiraceae bacterium
TTTAGTGACAGCCGATCTTTTTGGTATTCAATTTGTCAATGAGAAAGTTGGCTGGGCGGTTGGAGCCCTTGGGGTCATTCTGACAACGACGGATGGGGGAAGTCATTGGATCAAACAGGAGACGAACAGTCCCGCGACTTTTTTTGATCTTTCATTTTCCGACCCATCGGTTGGTTGGGTTGTGGGAACTCAAGGGGCGATCTTTCAAACTCTCAACAGCGGTAAAACCTGGGCCGATCGAACCCTTCCTTGCGGGGCCCCCTGTATCAAACCCCCGGATTTAGTCAAAATTCGTTTCTCCAATAGTCTACGAGGTTGGATTGCGGGAGAGCGAGGGGTTCTTCTCTTCACTCAAGATGCCGGTTTTACCTGGGTCGAATCTGCTCCCATCACCGATGGGTCCCTCTATGGACTTTCTTTCCCGACCCCCACGAATGGTTGGGTGGTCGGCGACCACGGCACGATTGTCAAACTCACCCCATCAAGCCCATAAGGGCTTGGATCTCAGATCTCAAATTACATATCTCAAATAAAGATCTGGGATGTGAAATCTTAGATTTGTGATGGGGCATTTAAGACTTTAGATCGATCATAGGTCCTAAATGCCCCAATCTGGCTTGTATTAATGTCAGAGCAGCTATTGTGGCTGTCTCAGCACGCAATATACGCGCTCCCAGTGATACCTTCTGACATCCCTTTTTCTCTGCTTCAGTCAATTCGGATTCCGTCCACCCGCCTTCCGGACCAACAAGAAGCGTGACGCAATCGTCCAATTGTGCGGGGGATTGGATTGAATAGAGGGATGTCTGCAGTTCACGCTCAACCAGGATGAGATAATTTTCCTTGGGTCTCATGCCGCCACAAAAATCCTCGAATGATTGCACTGCCCCGATCGTGGGAACCTCCCACCGTTCTGACTGTTGGGCGGCCTCTAAAGCTATTCTTTGCCACCGCTCCTGATGGCGTTGGGCTGATGCCGAACTCAGTCGTGGAATCACCCGTTCGGACAATAAGGGGACGATACATGAAACTCCCAATTCTGTGGCTTTTTGAACGACGGAGGACATTTTCTCCCCTTTCAATACCGATTGTCCAAGAATAATCGGCGGGACCTCCGGGTCCGGCCCCGTTTGAGTGTCTTGGATTTCCGCGACAAGCGCCCCTTTTTCAATCTTTCGCACTGTAGCCCTATGTCGATGCCGTTGCTCATCTCCCAGGACTATGGTTTGACCTGGCTGAACACGCAAACTTTTTGAAAGGTGGAGAGAAAGTGGAGGTGACAGGGAGATGATCGATCCCTGAATATCAGTTGAACGTATAAAAAAAATTGGCAATTTTTCTATCTCAAATTTCCGATTTCAAATCTCAGAGATTAATTTGAAATATGAAATTTGAGATTTGAAATGCGAAGCGCATTGGAGAGGCGCTTCGCTCAGTCGAAGAGATTTTTGACTTTATCAAATATCCCCTCGCCCTGGCCGTCTGGTGACATGCCGCCTTCATTGGCAAAAGCGGTGAGGAGTTCTTTTTGTCGAGGTGTGAGTTTGGTCGGTAGTTGAATATTGATGCGAACGAGCTGATCGCCAGACTGTTTGTGTTTGATATCAGGGGCGCCCAACCCCTTTAACCGAAGAATCTTGTCATGTTGGGTTCCTTCAGGAATTTTTACCACGGTGGTTCCCTTAAGAGTGGGAACTTCAACTTTTCCGCCCAGAATCGCCGCCACAAAGGGTAGCTTGAGATCGTAAAAAATATCATTGCCTTTTCGAATAAAATGCGGATGCGGTTTTACCGTTATGGCGATATACAAATCACCGGGAGGACCACCATTTTGCCCATGTTCTCCTTCATGGGATAAACGCAAGCGCATTCCGGTTTCGACTCCTGCAGGAATGGTGACGGAGAGGGTCCGTTCTTTATAGACTCTTTTTTGGCCGCGACAGGTGGTGCAGGGGTCAGAGATGATCTGGCCTGTTCCCTGGCATTGTCCGCATGGACGGTTAATGGTGAAAAACCCTTGTTGAAGGCGAATATGCCCGACACCACGACAGGATGGGCAGGTCTTGACCCCAGTCTCCGAGCGGGCACCGCTGCCTTGGCAGGGTTCACAAATTTCCCACCTGGGAACTTTCAGTTTAGCTTCTTTGCCAGTGATGGCTTCTTCGAAGGACAGTTCTAAGTTGTATTGTAAATCGGTGCCGGCTTCTCCCCGAGATCGACCTCGTCCGCCACCGAAAAAGTCTTCAAAAATATCCCCGAAGATGTCCCCAAACCCACGACCAAAATCAAATCCCTCCTGTCCGCCAAAGCCTTGGCCCGCTCCGGCATGGCCGAACATATCGTATTTTTTTCTCCGATCCGGATCGCTGAGGACTTCGTAAGCTTCGCCAGCTTCCTTGAATTTTTCTTCCGCAGATTTCTTCTTTTCTGAGTCAGCCTGGAGATCGGGATGATGCTGGCGGGCCAGTTTGCGGAAGGCTTTTTTGATGTCATCGTCTGAGGCGTTTCGATCTATCCCCAGGACTTCGTAATAATCACGTTTTTCAGTGTGCGCCATCATTGATGCCAAAAAATATTGAGCACATTAATAAAATCCTCTTTTACAACGTGAGTCATGGCCGATCTCCTTTGGGTGACAGAACCTATTTTTTCTCTTTATCAACTTCTTCAAACTCGGCATCGACGACTTTTTCTTCTGTTGACGAGGCTTCTTCATTGCCCGGAGGGGGCTGTTGTTCCCCACTTCCGGAGGCTGCCGCCTCTGCGGAGGCTTTCTTGTACATTTCTTCCGCCAATTTATGTGATGCAGTCGTTAAACTTTGCATGGCGGTTTTGATGGGTTCAGAGTCCGTTCCCTCCAAGGCCTTACGTAAATCAGCGATGGCTTGATTGATTTTGGTTTTTTCCTCTTCGTCAACCTTATCGCCATGCTCAGAAAGATTTTTTTCTGTACTATAGATAAGCGTATCAGCTTGATTTTTAAGTTCAACCATTTCCCGTTTCTTTTTGTCTTCCTCGGTATGCGCCTGAGCTTCCTTCACCAGGTTATCCACTTCCTCTTTACTGAGTCCGCTGGATGCCGTAATTTTGATCGATTGCTCTTTTTGTGTGGCCATGTCCTTGGCCGCCACATGAACGATTCCATTCGCGTCGATATCAAAGACCACGTCGATTTGGGGCATCCCGCGAGGGGCAGGAGGCAAGCCCACCAGGTCGAATTGGCCCAGGAGCTTGTTATCGTTGGCCATTTCTCGTTCCCCTTGAAATACCCGAATCGTGACTGCGGTTTGATTATCGGCGGCGGTTGAGAAAATTTGACTCTTTTTCGTTGGGATGGTGGTATTGCGTTCTATGAGACGGGTGAAGATACCCCCAAGAGTCTCGATACCCAATGAAAGAGGGGTGACATCCAATAATAAGACATCTTTGACGTCTCCTTTGAGGACCCCGCCCTGAATAGCTGCACCAATGGCGACCACTTCATCTGGATTAACTCCACGATGGGGTTCTTTTCCAAAAAACTCTTTGACCCGTTCGATGACCTTTGGCATTCTGGTCATTCCACCGACCAACACCACTTCATCGATTTCACTGGCCGATATGCCTGCATCCGATAAGGCTTTTTTACAGGGCTCAATGGTTCGCTGAATGAGATCATCGACCAATTGTTCTAATTTGGCCCTGGTCAATTTGATGACCATATGTTTGGGGCCACTTGCATCCGCCGTGATGAAGGGGAGATTGATTTCTGATTCCTGCGAAGCGGATAGCTCGATCTTCGCCCTTTCAGCCGCCTCTTTGAGGCGTTGAAGGGCCATTCGATCGTTTCGGAGATCAATGCCCTGGTCTTTCTTGAATTCATTGACGAGCCAATCGATTATTCGAAGATCAAAATCATCACCGCCAAGGTAGGTGTCTCCATTGGTGGATTTGACTTCAAACACCCCTTCACCGATTTCCAAGACGGAAATATCAAAAGTGCCCCCTCCGAGGTCATAAACGGCAATCCGTTCATCTTTTTTCTTATCCAGACCGTAAGCCAATGAAGCGGCCGTGGGCTCATTAATGATTCGAAGCACATTCAGGCCGGCAATTTGTCCGGCATCCTTCGTGGCTTGCCTTTGACTGTCATCGAAGTAGGCCGGAACGGTAATGACCGCGTCCGTAACTTTTTCCCCGAGATAATCCTCGGCGGTTTGTCGCATTTTTTGAAGAATCATGGCTGAAACTTCCGGGGGGCTGTATTGCTTCCCTCGGATTTCGACATTGACGTCGCCATTTTGAGCTTCATGAATTTTATACGGAAGCCGTTGAATCGCATCTTTCACTTGTGGAGATGAAAATTTCCGGCCCATTAATCGCTTAACGGAAAATATCGTGTTTTCAGGATTGGTGATGCCTTGCCGCTTGGCGATTTGCCCCACCAGGCGTTCTCCTTTATCGTTCACGGCGACCACCGATGGTGTGGTCCTGGCTCCTTCAGAATTTGCAATCACATTGGGATCCCCGGCGCTGATGACGGCCACACACGAGTTGGTGGTTCCCAAATCAATACCAATAATCTTACTCATCCTTCCGCTCCTTCCTTATGACGTGCCTAATCAAGTGAAGACGATGTATCTTCAGCAGGTTTATCTTTCGCAACAGTGACCATAGCTGGACGAAGGATACGTTCGTGAAGAAAGTATCCTTTCTGAAATTCTTCTACAACCGTATTGGGATTCGCGGTATCAGAATCGACCTGGGCGACAGCCTGATGCATGGCCGGATCAAATAACTCTCCCACACTCGAAATCTGACGGACCCCGAATTTGGATAAGGTTTCCAAAAATTGTTTGTAAGTTAATTCTACCCCTTCGAGCAGCCCTCCATTGCCGGTTTGATCTGTACCACATTGGATGGCGCGTTCGAGGTTATCCATGATCGGCAGAAGGTCTTTGAGGATTTTTTCATTGGCGAATCGAATTCCATCGGTTTGATCCCGCTGAGCCCTTCTTTTGTAATTATCGAATTCTGCTGCCAATCGAAGGTATTTGTCGTTAAGGGTCTTAACTTCGTCTATTTTGCTATCAAGTTCACTCTGAACGGTATCTCGTTCGTCCCCTCCATCCTCATTTTGGGACATCGCCTCGCTAAGTGGCTCACTTGAATCCGTGGATTCCTCACCAAAGGGCATTGAATGTTCATTTTTTAAGTTTTCTTCCATTAACTCTCAACCAATGAAAAATTAAGAATTCCTGGGCCCGAACAAACCATCTTTGGTAATTTAACAATAGGTCACGGTTTGTGCCCTAGATAGTCATAGTAAGGATGAAGTCAACCCATCAGGCAAAAAATCATGCACTTTTAAGCCGTTGAGTTAGAAAAACTTGGGAGGAGTTATCCACAAAGCGGATTTAGCCGTCGAAAGAGCAATTCTAATCCTTCCAGGGTAAGATTCGGTCTAACTTCTTGAATAGTGCGGGATATTGGAGCGATCACCGAAGCCAAACCACCTGTGGCAAGAACAAAGGCCTCTTCTCCCATTTCATAACGAATTCTGGTGACGAGTTCGTCCACCAACCCTGCATGTCCGAAAACTAGGCCTGCTTGCATTCCGGAGACGGTATTCGTGCCTATGACCGTTTTCGGTTGAACTAAATCCACCATAGGCAGTTTGGCGGTGTGCTGATTTAAAGAGTCAGCGGAACTTTTAAGGCCAGGGGCAATAACGCCGCCAAGGTATTCCCCGTTTTTTGTAATCGCGCAGAACGTCGTGGCCGTTCCAAAATCCACTATGATTAAATTGCCGCGATATTGATGAAATCCTGCGGCTGCATTGACGAGGCGATCTGTCCCGATTTCCTCGGGATGGTCATATTGTAACGTCAATCCAAGCGGAAACTTCCACGTCACAACCGCTAGAGGCTGATGAAAAATGGAGTCCACCACCGATTCAAAAATGGGAGTCATCCGTGGAACAACGCTGGACATGATACAGCCGGAAATATCATTGACCCTGATTCCACTTTCGGCCATGTGTGAAGAGAAAAGGGTTCCATATTCATCGGCTTTTTTGGTCAAATCGGTGGCCAAACGCCAAACTCCATGTAACTGTTGGTCCTTAAAAACACCGGCCACAACCTGAGAATTCCCTAAATCAATAGTCAAAACCATAGTCGTCCTACGAGGATTGCATTAAAGAAACGAATGGAATGTTCATCGGAAGGTTTCAATTTTGATGGGAAAGGTATTCAACGTACATGAATGACATCTCCAGCCCGTATGGAAATTAGGGAGGACTGATGATTTTCAGAAGGCACGGATGGATTCGAAGGAAGTACCTGCAATTCTCCTTCATGGCCGATATTGGTGGCAATCCCTTCGAGAAGTTTGTCGTCGGCTAACCGGACCTGGATGTGACGACCCAAAGTTGTGCAGCGTGAAATATAACGGGAATGTAAGGCCGGAAGGTCCGATTCCCAAATTCTTTCATAACAGGATTCCAATTTGGAGAAAACCGTACCGAGCAACGCATGGCGATTAAATGTATGGCCAGCTTGAAGGGCTAGAGAGGTGGCGATGTCTTTTAGCTCTTGGGGAAAATGAATTTCCACACAATTGATATTTATCCCAACTCCTATAATGACCGCCCGGCCGTTTGGTCCCTTCGTGGAACTTTCACACAGAATCCCTCCTAATTTTTTCGTGTTCAATAGAAGATCATTGGGCCATTTCAGCGATACTTTCAAATTTGCGGTCTCTTCAATTGTTTCCGCCATTGCGATTCCCGTAGCCAAAGGAAACCATGATAAAAAAGACAAGGCGGATTGTCGGGTCAGGATGACAGAAAAGTAGAGGTTCGTATTCGCAGGGGAATGCCAATTTCTTCCCAGGCGACCTTTTCCTGCCGTTTGGCAATCTGCAATCACGACAGTTCCATGTGATGTGTCTTTTTTCAGCAGATCCAAGGCATAGCTATTGGTTGACTCGAGCTGGTTAAACACAAAGATAGAACGTCCCAGCCATTTGGTCGAAATGAAGGGTTGAAGGGATTCAAGGGAAAGGGGGGAACCGGCGATCGAATTGTCCATAAAATTTCATCTCGCCCGGCGCCGGGTTCGCTGTAACGGTCCGGATATATCCAAACTCACATTCATGGCTGGAGCAGAATGGGTGAGTGTGCCGATGGAAATAAAGTCAGCTCCCGCCGCTGCCATTTGCCGAACATTTTTTAGAGTCACGCCCCCTGAAACTTCAACCAAAGCATGACCTTTAATGAGTTTGACAGCCTGGGCCACCATTTTGGGTGTCATATTATCTAACAATACCACGTCAGGCCGGCCTTTCAGGACCCTTCGAACCTGCTCCAGAGATTCGGCTTCCACGGTAATTTTGAGGTGATGGGTTCGCCGGTTTTGTTTAACGGCTAAGGCGTCTTTGAGGCTAATTTCTCCTGATTGGAGCAAAACCAGATGATTGTCCTTGATTAAAATCCCATCGCTCAGGGAGGATCGATGATTGGTCCCACCACCCAGTCGTACTGCCCATTTTTGGAGAGCGCGAAGGCCGGGAGTGGTTTTCCTGGTGTCAAGGATTTTTGTGGAATACCCTTTCAACGCTTGACAAAATCTGGCAGTCAGCGTCGAAATGCCCGAGAGATGTTGAAGAAAATTTAAGGCCACCCGTTCACCTTTCAGGATCGCTCGGGCGTCCCCCTCAAGGATAAAAAGAGTCGTATTCGGTTTGACCGTCTCTCCATCCTTTCGGGAGTTCTTTATCTTGAGTGCAGGGTCAATTTCTCGAAACACTTGATGCGCAATGGCGATTCCCGCAAGAGTCATTCCCTCCTTAGCCACGACGCGCGCCCGGGCAAATACGGCATCCGGGAACAGTGCTTCCGTGGTGGCATCGCCTTGCGGAAGGTCCTCATACAGAGCTGCCTGAATAATCCCTCTAATATATGGGGAGCGAGGAGAGGGGGCTTTCATGGCGGTGTTATTGGCCAAGCATGGTCTGAAGCTGCGTTTCACTACTGATTAACAAGGCCATTTCTTCCTTAAGACCTTTGAGACGTTCGGTGGAGTCTTGAACGACCTCGGGTTCAGCTTTGGCAATAAAGTCCGGAGAGGCCAGTCGTTTCTCAAGGCGGGTCACCTCTTTCTGTTTTTCTTGCGTCTGTTTTTTTATTCTCTTGAGTGCATTCTGGAGATCGATATCTCCTTCAATTTTTGTCCCAACCATAATTGAGCCGACGACTAACCTCAGAATATTTGTGGTAGGCCACTCGCTTTCTTCCGAGAGTTGAACAGTCCCCCGTGAGAGATGTTGGAGATGGTGATGGACCTGCTTGAGCGTATCCGATTCTTTCGCATTTTTTGACGTTCCGAGAAAAAACAGAGATTGGGTCGGACCACAATTTAATAGAGCCCGACTGGTCCGCGTTAGATTGACGAATTGTTCGAGTTTGGTAAAGGCGTCTTCAATGTCCGGAGCCTCCCAATCTTTATTTGGTTGCGGAAAGGGTCCCAGGACGATGGTTTTTCCCTTGTGGGGGAGAGCTTGCCAGACTTCTTCTGTAATAAATGGCATAAGCGGGTGGAGTAACCGTTGGGTCACTTCAAATGATTCAAGCAGGGTATGACGAGTTGATCGAGCTTCTGCATTGTCAGTTTTTTGAAGGACCGGTTTAACCAGTTCGATAAACCAGTCACAATATTCATGCCACAGAAATTGATAGAGAATGGAGGCGGCCCGGTCGAATCGATAGGCTTCCAGGGCATGGGTGGAATCCACTATGACTTGATTCAACCTTGCTAATATCCAACGATCAGCAAAGGATCGTTTTTGAGCAGGCAGTTTCTCTGATTGCCCTTCGGTGTGCAATAAAATAAATCGTGCAGCATTCCAGATTTTCGTGACAAAATTTCGATATCCTTCAATTCGTTCTTCGGCCAGTTTAATGTCACGACCGGGGGAAGCCATCGAGGCGAGGGTAAATCGCAAGGCATCGGTTCCATATTCCTGCATTTTGGTTAAGGGATCGATAACGTTGCCTTTGGATTTGCTCATTTTTTGACCTTCGGCATCCCGAACAAGGGCATGAATATAAACATCCCGGAAAGGAACGTCTCCGGTAAATTTCAGCCCCATCATGATCATGCGGGAGACCCAAAAAAACAGAATGTCCAATCCGGTGACTAAGGTAGAAGTAGGATAAAAGGCCCGTAAATCGTGGGTCTGTTGGGGCCACCCTAGGGTAGAGAATGGCCAAAGGGCAGAGGAAAACCACGTGTCCAAAACATCGGGGTCTTGAAACATTTCCGATTTTCCACAATTGGGACATTTTTCGGGAGCTTCATTTGCCACAACCGGCTTCGCGTCCGGGGGAATGAGGCATGATTGGATTGAGAACCGGTCACCGTGATTGCCCCCCAAACAATTCCTACAGTACCAGGCGGGGATCTGATGCCCCCACCAAAGCTGGCGAGAAATACACCAATCTTTAATATTCTTCATCCACCCAAGGTAATTATTGATCCACCCTTCAGGGATAATGCGAATATGCCCCTTTTCCACCGCTTCGATAGCCGGTTGAGCCAATGGTTGAATTTGAATAAACCATTGGGGGGAGAGAAAGGGCTCGACAACGGTCTTGCAACGATAACACCGCCCTAGAGCTTGATCGTGGGTTTCGATTGCCCCTAACAACTCCCTGGCTTTGAGCAGGTCCACAATTTTTTCACGGGCTTCATTGGTGGACTTTCCACCCACTTGTTTTGCGACCCCATCCTCAACACCGGCATGTCTTAGGCCCTTCGGGTCGAGATTGGCATCTGAATCAAAGACGGGAAGGCGTGCCAGATTGTGACGAATGCCGGCTTCAAAGTCATTAAAATCATGAGCGGGAGTAATCTTGACCGCTCCGGTTCCGAACTCCCGGTCAACAAGAATTGGATCCGCCACAATCGGGATGGTTCTGGTCGTCAATGGAAGTCTGAGTGATTGACCAATGAGACGGTTGTAGCGTTCGTCTTCGGGATGGACGGCAACGGCCGTATCACCGAGCATGGTTTCCGGACGGGTGGTGGCAATCGTAAGAAATGTATCAGGTGCATCGACGAGGGGATAAAAGAGGTGATAAAGCTTCCCTTTGATTGGATCATGTTCGACCTCAATATCCGAAAGGGCCGTGCGGCATCGAGGACACCAGTTGATAAGCCGTTCCCCGCGATAAATGAGTCCATCTTCATAGAGCCGAATAAAGACTTCCCGAACTGCCTTGGAAAGGCCTTCATCCATGGTAAAGCGAAGCCGATCCCAATCACAGGAAGCGCCCAACTGTTTCAGTTGGTGGATGATGGTATTGCCCGATTGCTCTTTCCATTCCCAAACGAGTTTGATGAATTGTTCTCTGCCGACCTCCTGGCGGGTCTTTCCTTCCGCCAGTAATTTTTTCTCCACGACATTTTGTGTCGCGATGCCCGCATGATCCGTTCCGGGAAGCCACAAGGTTTTGTGCCCCTGCATTCTTTTCCAACGAATCAGAATATCTTGCAGAGTATTGTTTAGTGCATGGCCAATGTGCAGCGAGCCAGTGACATTCGGGGGTGGGATCACGATGGTAAAGGAAGATCCAGGCCCCTCAGCCTCGGCGTGAAACAATTTCTCCTCGATCCAAAACTTTCCCCATCGGGCCTCAACGGCACGAGAGTCATAATTTTTGTCTAGGTGTTGCTGGGACATACCAAAAGGTGAGCAATAATGGGGAAAGGCATCTTATCATGCACTATGGATCGCTGCAATACACTTGTTCCCCTTTCCCGGCCTATGGTATAGGTGATGGCATCACCCGGCCGTTGAAGGCACATGGGGCAGTACTGTCTTGAGGATCAAGAATTGGTCGGCGATGCCGGGAAAATCATCTAAATCATTGGAGGGACGACATGCCAAGAGGTCGTGAAAAAGATCGAAACCTTCGCAGGAAACATCGGAAAAACAAGCAGCGTTTAAAGGCCCTAGATACTGCCAGGCGTGAAAAAAAAGGCAAGTAAGACTGTTTGAGTAAACTGTCCTGCCCTTAACGTCTCTTCCTTTTTTTTTCAACTCCGTGTCTACCTAACTGCCAAAGTCAACAAGTCGGCTGGGGTTCCCTCATCGTTGTTCACACAATGAACGATTCTTCTATCAATGTCGTATTTTTCGATGCCGCCGGAACCCTTTTTCATATCAGGGGTTCCGTTGCAGATGTCTATCTTCACTATGCCGAATCCTATGGGGTCAAGCCCTCTCCAGAACTCAAGCACGCCGTAAACGCCGCTTTTCGTCAGGCATTTCAAGACGCCCCGCCTCCTGCATTCGCCGTCAATAAAATTGAAGAATTAAAGCAATGCGAGCGACTGTGGTGGTTTGACATTGTCCATGCGGTATTCTATCGGGTGGGAATGTTCGAAGGGTTCGACGAGTACTTCGATGAGGTGTTTGAGGCATTTTCCGGGGAAAAGCACTGGGCTTTGTATCCTGAATCCCTGTCCGTCTTGGGAGAGCTCAAATCAAAGGGCTTTGAATTAGGAATTATTTCCAATTTTGATACTCGACTATTTTCGATATTGAATGAACTAAGCCTTCGGGAGTATTTTGATTCTATTACTATTTCCAGTCTTGCTCAGGCCGCCAAACCCGCCAAACAAATTTTTGAATATGCCCTCAGCCAACATGCGATTGATCCGGAAGAAGCCCTTCACGTTGGCGATAGTGTCCGTGAAGATTTGGAAGGGGCCAGGCAAGCCCAATTGAAAGCCTTGCTCCTTGATCGGGACAACGAAGAATCTCAGGGAAAAGATTGCATACGAGATCTTACCGAGCTTTCTTCAATTCTTTCCCACATCTAATTCTCACTCTCGCAATTTCATTCCGACGCTTCAAAAAAGTATTGGACCCCCACCGTCTGAACCACAGGCATGATCATTCCCTGGGTTGGATCCTCATGGGAAAAAGCATAGATAATTGATTCAGTAGGAAGGAGGTAACCGGTAAAGAGGATCTTAATTTCAACCTTATCTTCTCTAGCCAGTTTCTGTTGAAGGGAACTGCGGAAATCGGAAGGAGGAATCGCGATCATTTCCTGAGGTAACCCAACGGGTTTAAACCGAACGATCCCCCAAGCCGTTTTGGTGACATCAGGCCCCATGGCGACGGAAAAACCCTGGTACGCCGGCACATATTGACGCAACAGACCAGACCAAAGGAAAGCAATTTGTTGGTTAAGTAAGGCATGGCCATCTCTGGCTTCGTCCCGTTGGCGATTAAAAGCAAACAGTTTCTCGCCAAGTTCTTCGTTTGGCTGATCATGAAGGAGAGACCAGTCAGGAATGTCACCTTCCAGTTCTTTTAAAAATGATTCCTGAGCAGTGGGAGAGAGAAGTAGCCGGACTTGAGAAGGTATGAGGGTATGGACCTGTGAGGGTGAGACCGTATGCAATTTCGAAATTCCCAGGGGCGAATCTCCTGTCGCCTGGGCCTGAGTAAATGAAGTGGCGAAAAGGAAAAGCCAAAGAACCAAATAAGTCGATTGATGAATATGCAACCTTCTATGCAATGTTGTTCATCCTTCGGTTATGGCCGATTGGTATTTGAGGCGGTGTGAGTTGACGAAAACATGCAGGCAATTTTCGGGAATATGCATAACCACGGGATCCCCCGGAGCTTTTGAAATATCCGGAGGAATCCTCACAATGATCCGTTGATCAAAGACGGTGACATACAGGAGCATATCAGCGCCCAGGTTTTCAACAACCTCTACGGTTCCCGAAAGCGTAATGGCTGGAGAAGGCGGGCGGGTCAAGAGTATATCTTCAGGGCGAACCCCCAAATAGGTATCAGTAGACTCCAAAGCCCCTGACGCAAAGGGTAGGGGAATCACCATATGGCCACTATGAAATTGAGCGATGGCCTTGTGAACGTCCAGACGTCCCTGGAACATGTTCATCGGGGGGTTTCCTATAAAACCAGCGACGAACGGATTGTCCGGTAGGTCATAAATCTGCCTGGGGGTCCCAATTTGTTGGACTTTTCCTTCATTCAATATCATGATTTTTTGTCCCAATGTCATGGCTTCCACCTGATCATGGGTGACGTATACCATGGTGGTCTTGAGTCGCTGATGAAGTTTTTTTAACTCCACCCGGAGAGAAGTTCGCAGGCGGGCGTCAAGGTTTGAGAGGGGTTCATCGAATAAAAACAGTTTCGGTTTTCGCACGATCGCGCGTCCCATCGCTACGCGTTGACGTTGTCCTCCCGACAATTCTTTGGGGAGTCGGGCCAGGAGATCATGAATTTCCAAAAGGTCGGCGGCTTCCTGAATGCGTTCTTCAATCACCGATGGCGCTTCCTTCCGCATTTTGAGGCCAAACGCTAAATTTTCTCGCACGGTTAAATGCGGATAAAGGGCGTACTGCTGAAAGACCATGGCAATATCACGGTCTCGAGGTGACAGGTGATCAACGACTCGCCCTCCAATGGAAACCGTCCCCACTGTTTGCGGTTCCAGGCCTGCGATTATACGAAGAAGTGTGGATTTTCCGCATCCCGAGGGGCCGAGCAGAACTACAAACTCCCCTTCCGATGCCTGAAGGGAGATGTCCCTAAGGACAGCTATACCCTTGAAGGACTTTTCGATGCCCGTAAGTTCAAGCCACCCCACGATTCAACTCTTTACGGCCCCGGCTGACAAACCACTGACAATCCCTTTTTGAAAAATAAGGACCATGAAAACCAAGGGTAGAGTGGCCAGCACCGAAGCGGCGGCAATTTCACCCCAGGGCATGGTGAATTCTCCCTGGAAAAGTGCTATCCCGACGGGTAACGTTTGTTTGACAGGATCAGTCAAGAGCAATAATGCCAGAAAAAATTCATTCCAGGCATAAATGAAAGTTAAAATAGCGGCGGTGAATATCCCAGGGGCTGCGAGAGGAGCCATCACCTTCAGCATCGTTTGCAGGATCGTACATCCGTCCACCCGGGCGGCCTCTTCCAGTTCAGTTGGGAGCTCTTTAAAGAATGTGGCCAGGATCCAAATGGCCAGGGGCAGGGTGAGAGACACATAGGGCAACACTAATCCCCAATGAGTATTCAGTCCCCCAATTGTCGATAGCATTTGCCAAACAGGCCCAACAATGACGATTTGAGGAAACATGGAGATGGTCAGCAAGCCACCGAGAATCCAAACTTTCCCGACCATTTTCACTCGGACCAGAGCATAGGCGGCAGGGACTCCGAGAATAAGCGCCAGGAAAGTAGTTGATCCGGCCACTATTAAGCTATTTCCGACATACCGCAAGAAGTGATGGTCAGTGAAAACTGTGTGATAAAAGCGAAAATCCCAGTCCGGGAACCATGTTGCTGGGACGGCTTCAACATTTACTTGAGATTTCATTGAAGTGATGACAAACCAGAAAAAGGGGAATAAACTCCCCACCACTGATAAAATAATGCCTCCCCAAAGCCATGCCTGTTTGCTGGTATCTCTCATTAAATGGGTTCCTGTTTTAAAAGTGTAGATCCCACCGTTCGAATGTAAAAGAAAGAAAGAATTAAAATGGTGGCAAACACGGCCATGGAAATACTGGTCCCATAGCCAATTTGTCCTTCGGTGAATAAGGTTTTGTACCCATAAAACTGAATCACCTGGGTTGCGTCACCAGGCCCACCCTGAGTCATCACAAAAACCAAATCAAACACGCGAAACGCATCGATGGTTCGAAACAAAAGAGCGGTGAGCAGGGCAGGCTTGAGGAGTGGTAATGTCACATGCCAGAACCGTTGCCAGGCGGTAGCTCCATCAATTCTTGCTGCGTCCTGGCAATCTTCAGGTATTACTTGAAGGCCAGCCAGAATAAGCAGCCCGGCAAACGAGGCCGTTTTCCAGACATCAGCAAAAACAATCGCGAGGAAGGCAGAGCCCGGATAAGCTAACCAGGGGATGTATAGACCTACCTGATCACCGAATAACACCAAATTGAGCAATCCATATTGGTCATTAAAAATAAAACGCCACATTTGGGAGGCGACAACTGTCGGGATGGCCCAAGGGATCAGGATTGCCGCTCTTACCCATCCACGGCCCTTGAAATGCTCATGAATCACAAGGGCAATTCCTAACCCTAAAAGGAGTTCTAAGAGGGTGGAGAGGATGACAAATCCAAAGGTGACACCAAAGGCTTGGCGGGCCACGGGGTCTTGGAGGAGATGTAAGTAATTATCTAATCCGACAAATGGCTCACCTAAGGCAGGAAGCCCCAGGTAAATTTGATGAAGGCTCAATGTAAAAGAATTTACGGCAGGGTAAAGGATCAGAGTTCCGACAAATGCCAGGGCGGGGAAAATCATGAACCAACCAGTGGCCTCGTCTGATTTGATTTTGGTCATGAAGGGTTGGGGTGAACAAGTGCAAGATATCGGTTGATTTGCCAGTCGGCGATCAGGGCTTCTTGAAGAATATCTGCGTCAGGAAAGGCCAGGACCCGGCTGAAGTAGCGCTGCAGAATATTGGAAATGATTGGGTAAACCGGTGTTCGGGGCCGGGGCGCCGCGGTCTGAAATACGGGAAGAAACGATTGATATTGGGGATTGGCTTCCAGAACCTCCTGGTCTCGATACAGGGTAATACGGGATGGAGCCAGGGAGCCCTTAATGGCAAAGAATTTTTGAATTTCAGCACTCGTCATAAACTGAATAAACTTCCAGGCTCCTTCCGGATGGAGTGAAAAGGTACTGATGCCATATAACCAACCACCGAGTGCGGACACCTTACGGCCTTTTGGAAAATGCGGGAGGGGTCCCACCCCAACGTTCCCCATTACCCTGGAATACCGCGGATCGTCGACAATTCCCCAGGCATACGGCCAATTACGATGGAACACGGCCTTTCCCTGTACAAAAATAGCCAGGGATTCCGGTTCCTGGTAGGTAAGGGCGGCGGAGGTCGCTAATTGGTTGATTATTTGCTCTCTGACAAAGGTGACGGCTTGAATGGACTGTGGGGATGCAAGAGTCGAACGCCTGCCATTCGCAGAAATCAGGGTTCCATTGTGACTTTCTACAAACTCCAACATGTCGCAAACCAGGCCTTCATATTGTTTGAACTGGCCGCTGTACCCGCGCAATCCCGGCTGAGAGTCTTTTTCTCCTTCAACAATCGTTTTTGCTTGAACCACAAGCTCTTCCCATGTCTGAGGGGGAGAAAATCCATATTTCTTGAGGAGATCAATTCGATAATAGAGCATGCCACTGTCTATTCGAGACGGCACCCCGTAGATGTGTCCTTGGTAGATTCCGGCTTGAATGGGGCCGGATAAAAACTTGACTTGTTCCGAAGGTGGAAACTGTTTGTCGATCGGAAGCGCCCAGCCTGCCGCTGCAAACTCCGCCGGCCAAATGACATCCATCAGAAATACGTCCATAGAGGGATCCTGATTCTTGAGCTTTTGTGTGAGTAAATCATGGTAGGCAGTTGACGAAGCTGGAGCGATTTCCCTCTCAACGCGAATGGAAGGATACGCCCGTTCAAAGCGGGCTATCGCTTCCTCCCAGGCCTGGCCCTGATCGGGTTTCATCGTCACAAATTTTAGAATAGTCGGCCTTTCCAAGGACCGATCCATACCATATGTGAAAGAGGCGGGCGCCAGTAGCCCAATAGAAACAAGAATGGTCAATAACTTCATGGTGTGGAAAAATATCGCTTCAATCCAGGAATAGCAAGCAAACAAAGGAAGTCGACGTGTTTGTGGTGTATGGAATACAATAAGATTTTTAGTTTTACCAGTTATGAAATGCGGGTATCCTAGAGATGTTGCTCTCCACTCTCTTTCTATCATTTTCCCTCAATGTTCCCTCGCCCCAGGGGGGAGAGGGGTAGGGTGAGGGGGGAGACCCAGGAGGGAAAAATGCGGTTCATAATCTCTCACTACGGCAAAGTTGGATGGGGGACATTTCTTTGCTGGCTTCAGTTGCAAAACTGACCGGCCATTGTGAATCTCATGTGCGTCACCCTCACCCCCACCCTCTCCCTTTCTAGGGAGAGGGCGTATGGTAGGACCAAATTTTATAATTTATTTCACGTTATGGAGGGAAACTGATGCCAGAAAGCGAATGGGTTGACATAGGTACGGTCGAGGAACTTAAAAAAGCTTCAGTCCGGCAGATAACCGTGAAGAAGACCAAGTTGGCCGTGATTCACCATAATGGAGAATTTAGTGCCATTTCCGGAGTATGCAACCACGTAGGAGGGCCTTTAGGGGAAGGTCACTTGGATGGAGACTATGTCGTGTGTCCATGGCATTACTGGAAATTTCATTACAAAACAGGTCAGGGGGAACCTGGATTTGAGGAAGATTGCGTGCCGGCCTATACCGTCAAAGTGGAAAATGACCGAGTATGGGTAGATGTTCAATCGGGAACCAAACGGTTCCAAAAGAAACATCCTCCACATCCGTTGGCCCGGCGGGTGGTCAGAGCAGAAGGGGTGATACGTGTTGCCGGCATTTCCACCACGGTGATGGATCCCCAAAATCCCCGCTACAGTACATCCGATGCTTTATTGGAAACGGCTTTGGACTATGGCAAGACTTCCCTGGAAATCGAGACTCAATACATCAAACTTCGTGATCTCCAATTTCGACCCTGTGAGGGCTTTTATTCCAAGGCGGCCAAAGCCTGTACCTGGCCCTGTTCCATTACACAAATGGATCCGAATGATCAATTAGAGACGGTCTATGAAGCTTTCGTCCATTGGGCGGACGTCATTCTTGTATCCACTCCCATTCGATGGGGGGCAGCCAGCAGCCTGTATTACAAAATGGTCGAACGAATGAATTGCATCCAAAATCAAGAAACTATTGCGAGGAGGCATTTGCTCAAAAATAAAGTTGCCGCTTTTATCATTACGGGAGGACAGGACAACATCCAGGCAGTCGCCGGACAACTGTTAGGATTTTTTGCAGAAGTGGGTTGTCAGTTCCCCCAATTTCCCTTTATTGCCCATTCGCGGGGGTGGAGTGCCGAGGATATGGAAAACAACACCCGTTACGTTCAAAAAAGCAAGGAACTTCATGAGGGAGCCCAAGCCCTCATGGCTCGAGCGGTGAATATGGCCAAACTCATGGTTGCCGGCCAAGTGCCTGAACAGGGCCTGACTCCCGGAGGGCGAAAAGGTCATGAATTAGACGTGAGAGCGCAAATATAGTGTGACTTGCCTGCGCTTGTCATGTGGGGGCAGAATTACTGTCATGGAGTCAAGGCCCCAGGTTGGAAAGGTATTCTCAGGTAGGTTTGAGGACTGATGGATGACCGCCATGGTCAAGCATGAAACACACGATTGGGCCCAATTTCAAAAGGTCATCGTTTTTGATGGAGTCTGCAATTTCTGTAATGTTTTCGTTGATTTTGTCATGGGACACGATCCCCAGGGTAAATTCAAATTCGGTACGCTTCAATCAGGTCAGGGGCAGGAAGTTCTTAGCCGATTGGGATTGCACACAGAGAATTTTGAAACATTTTTACTTTTGGAACAGGGTCAGGTGTATACCAAATCTACCGCAGCTCTGAAAATTGCAAAATGTCTCACCGGTCCCTGGCCTCTCCTGACGATGTTTCTGCTTGTTCCTCGGCCGATTCGAGACCGGCTTTATGATTTTATCGCCCGACGCCGCTATCGCTGGATGGGAAGGCGGGAAACGTGTCGGGTGCCTCGTCCGGGGGAAGGGGAACGGTTTATATAGAGTGAGAAGGATAAGGCCCTTGAACGGTCATTCACGGGTTAAAGAAATTATGGGCGGTTTTGCCGGCGAAGCGCTTGTTCGTACTCTTCCCTAAATTGGCTGGCCTTCTTCACCTGGCCTGAGGTGTTCAGCAGTCGTAAATAGTTATTCACAACGGTGACGGTCCTTACGTGCCCTAACCCGTAATTGCTCCGCATAATTTCATAGCTTCGCAAGTAGAGAGACTCGGCTTCCGCGTACTTGCCCTGAACGCGGTACAATTCCGCCAGGTTATTGAGGTCGGTCGCCACCTCAGGGTGATCAGAGCCCAAAGAGGCCTCATCAATCTCCAGCAGGCGATGGTAGAGGTGGAGGGATTCGGCGTGCTTGCCTTGGGCACGATAGAGTAATGCCAGGGTATTGAGGTCATAGGCCACCTGGGGATGAGTTGGACCAAAATTAGCCTCATCAATCTGTACCACCCGGAGGTAGAGACGCTCGGCTTCGGCATATTTTCCTTGAGCCTTATATGTGACTGCCAGATTGTTTAAGGCAGTCACCACCTTGGGATGATCAGGCCCAAGTGCGCGTTCGGTAATCTGCACCACCCTCAGGTAAAGTGGCTCAGCCTGGGCGAACCTTTCCTGGTCACGATACAATCTGGCCAGGTTGTTGAGTGGGGGGACCAGGGATGGATGTTCGGGGCCCATGGCATTTTCAGTCACCTTCAATGCACGCTGGTAGAGAGGCTCGGCCTTCTGGAACCTTCCTTGGCCGTGATACAAACCAGCCAGATTGTTGAGACTCACGGCCAAGCTCGGGTCCATCGGATCAAGGCGTTTCTCCCTCAATTTCAATCCTTGTTCGAAAAATTGAAGAGCCTCTTCATGCAGGCCAGCTTTCACCCACACTAATCCAAACTCATTGAGGAACTTGGGTTCATTAGGAAATTGAAGGGCTAAGGTCTTTTTGTACCAAGGAACCGCCAATCCGAACCGCCCTGCATAAATTTCGATTCTTCCCCGCGCTAAATAGATCTTTGCCAGACGACGTTCCTTAAGGTTTGCTTGCATTTCAGCCTGGGCCAATTGTTCTCGTGCTTCATCCAGCCTACCTTCGGCCAGAGCCACCAAGCCTTGGGCATAGCGACTATTCGTATTGGGATTAATATGTTTTGCCAGGGCTTGAGCCTGTTGAGAAGCTTCAAGCTTTTGGGATGACTTTGTTGCGAGGAGTTTTTCCCGGTTCATGGAGGGACTGAGGGTCCGTTCCAGGGCCAATACCTGTAGAGTTTGCCGGTCGTGTGTTCCCCAGTTTTGTACCTGATCTCTTTGATAGGCAATAAGAAATTCCTCCTGTTTTGGGCCTATCAACCGTGGGGTCATCAGCTCGGGAATGTCCTTATTCTGAAAGTGTCTATGCAACTGTACACGGGTAAAAGTATCAAGTTCTGAATATCGGAGTATCCCGTCGCGGTTTTCGTCCGCGGTTGACCACTGATTGGTCAGTGCTCTCAAAAGATTATGGGTAAAGGCACTCTTATTCCCATCGACCATCCGTAGAGTTTGGGAATTTTGTCTCATACTGCTGGAGCTAAAGATTAATGTGTTCTCATCGAGGTCCTTGATTTCCAGCGCATCAGAGAGAGGGGATGGCCCTGTGTAGGAGGCATCGACAATTACGATAAGCTCCCCAAGGTACCCTGCCATTCGGGGGGTCTTCACCATTTCAATCAGTGTGATGCCGTGGCCGGGGCCTATGGTGTCCTGTCCGTACAGTTGCAGCCATAGATGCGGTTCCGGCTTGCTCGTAATGCCATGACCGCTGTAATACACGATGACACTTGTGGAAGGCCCAAAATCTGACAGTAACTCTAGGGCTGATATGACGTTCCCCCGATGAGTTTGATCTCCACCCAGATAATTGGATTGTTCTGGCAGGGGTCTATATCCCAACCGGGAAAAGGTTTCGGCCACCCTGGCGCCGTTGACGCGGGGTAAATCAAGATCTGTTCCGGTGAGGCCTGTTTGATCGACTGCAATGACGAGAAAATATTTATCTTTTTCCATCCAAACTTTGAATGGGCCATCAGACTCCTCAGGAATTTGGGATTGCTGTCGTAGCTGAGATTCCCCAGTTGATGGAAAGGGAGTTGGTGGGTTAATCGAAGGGGGAGGAGCTGTCGGATACACGGAAGGAGGAAGCGTCAGAGAGATGAGAAGAATCCAGAATACACTCCAGCGACACCTTCCCCGCGTCTCATGGAAGATTTCTGACCATATTGGTGATTCCATCGGTATCTGTTTTATTAGGGTTGTTGGATGGTTTGGGGAACGAATTTGTTTTCCGTTTTCACTATGCCCCACTTGTTAGGTATTTGCAATAATAAGTGGAAACGGAAAATCACCTACGAAAAGGGCCCTTAATCAGGTATGGGGAATAAGAAAAACGATCGAGCGTTACGGTGAGCTTTGCATGTGAATGGCTTGTTGGTATTCTTCTGAAAGATGACGGGCCTTATCCTGTTGGCCGTCCTTTTCCAACAGTTCTAAATAATTGCTGAAAATGGTTTGGGTTTGTGGATGTTCTACCCCGAGGCGTTGACGCATAATTTCATAGCTACGTTGGTAAAGAGGTTCGGCTTCGGCGTACTTGCCTTGGGTTTTATACAGCTCTGCCAGATTGTTGACCGTGAGTGCGATTTGAGGATCCGTGGGCCCCAAGGCACCTTCATGAATGGCTAAGGCGCGGTGGTAGTAGGCCTCAGCCTCCATGACCTTGCCTAGGTTACGATACAAGGCCCCCCGGTTATTGAGGATCGTGGCCACATTGGGATGATCAGGTCCAAGAGCTTTTTCGGTTATTTGCAGGGCGCGCTGATAAAGGGGCTCGGCCTTCACGTATTGGCCCTGGTTTTGATACATCAAGGCCATGTTGTTGAGGGTGATGGCCACCTCGGGGTGATCGGGTCCCAACAACTGTTCGGATATCTGCAGGGCCCGCTGATAGGATGGCTGAGCTTCTGCATATTTGCCTTGGGCGCGGTAGACCTCCCCGAGGTTGTGGAGAATGAGTCTGACCTGAGGATGAATGGGGCCATAGGCTTTTTCATAAATGGCTAACGCCCGTTGATAGTTGACTTCCGCCTCTGCGTATTGGCCTTGGTCTTTATATAATTCCGCCAGGTTGTGGAGTATGAGGCCGACCTGGAGATGTGTGGAACCCAAGGCCTTTGCATTAATCGTTAGCGCCCGCTTGAAATGAGCTTCCGCCTCCGTGTTTTTGCCCTGGTTTCGATACAAGGCGGCAAGGTTGTTCAAGATCAGGCCGACCTGAGGATGAGCCGGGCCCAGCACCTCTTCATGAATGGCCAACGCGCGAAGGTAGTTGGCTTCGGCTTCGGCGTACTGACCATGGGTACGAAATAATTCTGCCCGGTTGTTGAGAATCGTGGCCACATTGGGATGATCAGGTCCAAGAGCTTTTTCGGTTATTTTCAGGGCCCGCTGGTAGGCGGGCTGGGCCTCAGCGTACTTGTCTTGGGCCCGGTACACCTCCGCCAAGTTGTGAAGAATGAGGCCAACCTGGGGATGCGTCGGTCCCAAGGATCCTTCTGAAATCGCTAAAGCTCGCTGGTAGTTGGCTTCGGCTTCGTCGTACTTGCTTTGAGCGGCATAGAGAAGAGCCACGTTGTTGAGGATGAGGCCAACTTGAGGGTGCGTGGGACCCAAGGCCTCTTCATTAATTGTAAAGGCCCGAAGATAGAGGGGCTCAGCCTTGGTGTGTTTGCCTTGGGCCCGATACACTTCGGCCAGGTTGTTGAGGACAAGAGCCACGTTGGGATGCTTCGGTCCAAACGCAGCTTCGGCGACTTTCAACGCACGTTCATAGAGAGGCTCGGCTTCGGCATATTTGCCTTGGCCTCGATACATTTCTGCGCGGTTGATGAGGTCAGCGGCATCATAGGGATGCGCGGCCTCCGAAGCAGGTAAAGGAGCCATCTGTTCCTTTTCAGCGTGGCCGGCTCCCAAAAAGGATACCATTATGAGTAGGCTAATGAAGGTGATAAGCCATCTGTCGCTTCTACGTCCCATAAAAGTCAGAGATGATTATGCGCCTCTCAGGAAAAATTTTCAATAAGAATTTAAGGTTTGCCACCTAAGTAAAGAAAAGCATGAATGGCATGGATGCCCACGATTTGACTTCATTGCATTACATTGCCGCCCACTTTACAATCTTTCCCAATCATGGCGGGTTCCCCGATTCCCTCTCGAATTACCCATAAAAAGCGTAAAGCCTCCGAGACCCGTAAAGTCGCTCGTTTGGCTGAACGTGGCCTCAAAAGACGATTTCAAAATCGTCTATTGAAATGGTACCACGAAAATGGACGGGATTTGCCTTGGCGGCGCACCGCGAATCCATACAGGATTCTAGTCTCTGAAGTGATGCTGCAACAGACCCAGGTGGACCGAGTCATTCCCAAGTATCATGAGTTTCTTGAAAAGTTTCCGACCCTGAGCGATTTGGCGGCTGCGGAACCGGAAGAGGTCAGGAAAACGTGGTATCCTCTGGGCTATAATATTCGGCCCTATCGTTTGCACAGCATTGCTTGTGAAACCGTAGAACGATACGGTGGCCATATCCCAAAGAATCGTGATGATCTCATGTCATTGAAAGGCATTGGACGATATACGGCAGGAGCCGTCCAGTCATTTGCCTTTAATAAGGATGCCCCAATTCTTGATACCAACGTGATGCGGGTTCTGCATCGGATTTTTGTCGGGGAGGGAAACCCCAAAACACAAAAGGCCAAGCTCTGGGCTTTGGCCGAAGAAACCATCCCAAAAGGGAAAGGCTATGATTTTAATCAGGCCCTCATGGATTTCGGGGCTATGGTCTGTACAGCCCGGAAGCCCTATTGTCTCCTATGTCCCATGCGTGAATTTTGCAAAGCCTTTCCCATCAAATCAGCATAACGTGTGATGCCTGAGAAGCCGTTTATTCGAGTGGCCGCGGCTCTGATTGAGGTAAAGGGGCGGTACCTCATTACTCGGCGGAAAGAGGGTGTCCACCTGGGGGGCATGTGGGAATTTCCCGGCGGAAAATGTGAAACAGAAGAATCTTTTGAATCTTGTCTTCAAAGGGAAATCCTTGAAGAACTCGGTGTGGAAATCACCCAACCTGAATTCTTCATGACTCAGGACCATGAATATCCTGAAAGTATTGTCGAGCTGAAATTCTATTTTTGTTCCATCCTGAAAGGCGAACCCAAACCGCTGGCCTGCGAGGAGTTTTGTTGGGTGAAGGGTGAGAAACTGGGGGATTTTGATTTTCCTCCCGCTGATAGGACGGTAGTGCGTCGGTTAATGTCTGGACATGCCAAACCAGCGTCCTTTTCTCCATGAGTAGCCTTCAATCCCTATCGCCAAAGGGTTTGAGAACGTCATGATGCTGATCCTTCTCTAGAATAAGATTAATGTGTCGGTTGCGGCCGGAAGGGTTGCCTGGCCCAGCCCCGGGAAGTTTATATGAAAGTCGTGTTGGACATAGAAACCGTTCAAGCTCCTCGTGAGGATTGGGCCCGACTCATCGGCCTTGGGTCCGATCCTTCCGAATCCCTTCCCGAAGAAGCCCCAGGAGATTTATTTACTCACGCACAGATCCAGGAACGTCAAAAGAAAGAAGATGAACTGTATGAACGTTCCTCATTTGATGGGACGTTTAGCCGAATTGTCTGCATTGGGATGCTCATCTTTTCGGATTCCATGGGGCCGCAGGGAAACGTGGCATGGTATGGAACCAATGAGAAGGAACTGCTTCGGCGGTTTTGGGCTCGAATTGCGGACCTTCGGCCGACATTATTTATTACTCATAACGGATTAGGATTTGATATTCCCTTCATTAAAAAGCGTTCGATTATTCATCAAATTAAACCCACCCTGGAAATTAGTTTGGCCAGATTTCGGACTGAACCGGTATATGACACGATGGCCATTTGGAGCAACTGGGATACACGTGGGTGGGTGAAGCTGGATGTGCTGGCCAGGGCATTGAATGTTGAAACGAAATCGGGGAGCGGAGCCCAGGTGGCTGAAATGTGGGCAGCGGGCCAAGGGGAAGCTGTTGCCGAATACTGTTTGCATGACACCTATGTGACGTATGCGTGTTATCAGCGAATGACTTTTCATCATCCGCAGCCAAGTCAGGAAATCCTAAAACATATGAATCTCCTTCATGTCGAATAAATACCTTATCCTGTTAGGGCTGGTCTTTCTTAATTCGATCGAGCTCTTTTTGCTGTTTGTCCATTTCTCTCTGTAATTGTTCCATCTGTTCTCTCAATTCACGAATATCCGAACCGGGATCAGGCGGGGTTTCAGAAGTGCCTGCGGTAGTTGGATCTCCGGAAGTTCGATCCTCAACGCTTGGTTGATCTTCCATTTTGGGGCGATCCTGCTTGGCTTTCGATTCACCCTCCTCCTGCAATTCTGGAATGTCAAACACGGCTTTTGGCAAACCGGCTAATAGCATATAATCAATCGCCAGGGTATTTTCTCCTAAACGTTTGAGGTAATATTTTGTTGAATCGTCCTCAACCCGAATGGCTTCATGAGGGAAAAACGTAATCATATGACCTTGTGGCATCGAGGGGTCCATTAAGCCGGCGGTTCGCCGGTGTTGTTTCGCTAACACTTTGGGTTTCGACAAGGGTTCTCTCCAGCTCAAAAACAGGGTGGAGTCATGGACGAGCATGTTCCCCTTAATCGGGGGCGCCCCCTCGTAATCGGAGGTACATTGGAAAAATACCTCTTCTTCCGGCGTGGCTTGAGCCAATGCAGAGGTTAGGAGTGGCGCTAAAAACCTAATCTGTGATTGAGAAAATAAACGTTTTGGTTTGTCTTCGTCAGTAATTAACCCCTCAATTAACCGGGGGTCCCGGAATGTGTGCGCTCCCCGTAGAATGTGCTCCATCGTGGTCATTTTGATGTCTACGGGATGGTTCGCACCTAATGAAGAATCTTCGATTGTCCGAAGTAAGACAATCCCCCGGGAACTATTATGTAACTCCGTCTCAATTTGAGGGGTCCAGGAACATGCCCCGATGAATAGGAGAAACCCCAGACCAACAACAACACACGTTGTCTGAATCCTATTGGTTGCCGTCACGATCATAGGAAATTTTTTTACGAAAATACCATCAGGGGTGGTGAAGGGTTTCACAGCTCAACTTGGTGCCGCCCAAATCCACATGTGGGAAACTGAGATCTCATGGAACTAAGCGCAAAGACATTATGGCCCTTGTTTCCGCTCTTGTTACTGGTGGTGGTGATCTGTTTGACTTGGGCTTTTGTGAGTGCTGTTCGAAGTTCAAAAATTTCTTGGACAGGGTGGGTGCAGGGAGCAGCCCTTGGGTGTTATCTCATGGCTGCTGTTACCGCCATTGCGAGTGAAAGTGGGGCCATATCTGCCCATGTCCATCGACCGTTTTCTTTGGCTTCCCAAATTTTCATTGTGATCAGTGTGTTTCGTCTATGGGGAAAAGGGGAACGTCTCTTAGTGGGATTAAACCTTATCGCCTGGCTTGCGATATTATCTGATACCGCTTTGCATTATCTTTTAGCCCGGTAAACGTTGGAAGTAGAAGGAGAAATTAAGGATTGCGAAGGCCACAGGCTCTGGCAATGCCGTCTTGATAGCGGGACCAATGACGGAGCGCTTCATCCATTCGGGTTAATATGCGTTCTTGAACGTCGGATTCCGTTGCATGGCGTGTAATCATTTCATACACCTCACGGCGACACCCGAACTCCGCCATTTCATGAACCCGGATATAATCCATACTTTTGGAAGAGAGCCCATGATATTGGTGTAAGGGATGTTTGGTAATGGTATCCTCAATCTCCGCAGAAGTTTTTTTCGGTTGGGGATATAACACATCTTCGGGGTCCCTGTCGGTGCCCCCCACAAAAATTGTTAAAACGGTGCCTCCGACCAACCAATCCTCATCCTGGCAAATGGTGTCCAACCACTCCCGGTAAGCCAGGCTGTTTGATAACAGCTCCACATCCCTAAATCCGGCACGATCAAACCCCAAGCCCATCATCATTTCTAAAAATAATTCCCGATGTGGTCGTCCCAGGGTCAGACAACCGGTTTCTTCTTCATAGATCATGGAGGCCAACTTTTGGCGAACCTCCCATGGTGGATTCTGGCCCAAAATTCTCGCTAAGAGAATAGCAATATCCCGGATGTACACGACATATTCCTGGTGATAGTGGATATTGAGGTGCTGTTTGGTTGTTTTGTTTCCGTTGAAATGGGGCGTTGCCCAATGATGCTTTCGACGAAGCACATCAAACAGTCGACCTCGCAATTGATCAGGTGAAAGTTTCCTCATAGTCGTATCGCTGCCTATTTAGAGTTAGGTAAAAGGGGAGCCGTCATGCAAAAATTGTATGTGAACAATCGTATTGTTAAAAGGAAGTATATCTGGTAAATGAAGGTTTGCGCATGATGTGGTTGTATCAATACAATACCATATTTACGAAGGAGCTGTAAGGTGATGGAAGCGGTTAATTTAGCAGATCCGGATGAAATATTAAATTTTTTGGCCGACATTTCTCTACAAGGAAAGGGGCTGACAACCGACAATCTTATGGAGTATGTCATGGATGAAGGATTTCTCGAGCCTATTTATTTGAATGCGAAGGGGGAGGATCCTGGAGCTTTTTATAAAGGCCAACCCAATGCCTGGGCTATCTATCAAGTCCGTGAATGGAAACGCGTATTGACCATCTCAGGGGGAGCAGATAAAGAGAGACGGGTCCAAATTACGGAAACTCCTTAAGGAAGAACTCATTTCAGTGGCTAAGTTTACGGTTTAACAGACGATGACCTTCACTAAAATTTATGAAGGTCATGACGAAGGGGAGATTTCTATTATTAAAAGCTTACTCGAAGCGAATGAGATTACCTTTGTCGTCGAAAATGAAAATTTTGGAAGTCTCTATCCAGGAGGCTCCATCCCCTTTAACGCTCGGAATATTCTGGTTCCCGAGGAGGATGTTGATCGGGTCCGGATTCTTTTAAGCCGGTTACACGAGACGCCCAGGGATAATCTCGCCGGGTAAATTTGGAGTTAATGCCACCCACCCACTAATTTCCCCTCTTCAAAGTAGAGATAGCGGTGTGAAACCGTTCCGGCATCTAACCAGTCTTCATAGACCCACTCTTCGCGTCGAATTCCTTTGGATGTATAACTGACGTTCATTTGATAGGGCGACCCCCATGCTTTCATGACTTGTTCCCGAGTCATGCCAACCATGACTTTTTTCTCTTGGATGTGTTTTTCAAAGGTTGGGTCTAATAAAGGGGGGACCAACCCCCATCCAAACATCCATAGGAAAAAGGCGATCAACCCCGCATAAACCGTTATCCGGACTGGTCGGCGGCAAATGAAGGGGACTGGTTCCGATTGAAGAGGTACTGTTGATTTAGGTGGCGTGTTCAATCTTTTTGTGCACGGCGATTTGGCAAAGGGTGTAGGTGCCAGCTTACTGGTGTGTGCTAGTATTAGTGACGCTAAAAGTCTAACAATGCCCCTTGAAATGGGTCAAGGAAAGGAAATGTATGTTTGTTGAAGTTGAGAGTAACCCCAATTGTGAAAGTTCTGTCTTTCTCCGATTTAAAGAAGTTGCTCCGGCTCAGCTCGTCAGTCATGTTAAAATATATGATCGGACTTCGCGGGGGGAATGGTGTGCTGTGACGGGATGGTGTGATGATTCTCATCAACCTGCCTGTTCTGCGTTTGCTCAAAAGGTGGAAGATTCGGGAGCTGGCGTGTCTCTTCTTGTGTTTGGAGGAAATTATGGAGTCCGTTTGAAGCCTGAGAATTGCCAAGACGAATGGGATCTTGAACATCCAGAGCAATGGGGGGAAGCCTATCTTTCCCTTAGCGACGAACAAGACATTCGGTACACCCAATCCTAGCTGTCCCTGCATTATCTATTGCTACCCTCGGAAGAGACCCCCTTATCGGCGGACGCCTCACTCAGGTGGTGGAACTTTCAGCGGGATTCCTGCCGGCATCTTCTTCAACGCACGGGGACGCTCTGGTGTCCCTCGGAGGCATCAGTATCAGGTACTACCAATAATCCAAAATTTGAATTAATCAGCGTATTGTGGAACGGGGATGTTTCTGGGTTTGTCTTTGGGTGGAGGAGGTATTTCTGCGAACTCATCGGAAAAGGGATTCATAATGGGCTCATGAGTAAGCCGCTGGCGGGTTTTCACGACTTGCAGACTTTGCGTCGAAATTTCCATTCGGTCGAAAGGAGTTTGAAGGGTCAATAAATTCGGGATTCCCTTAAGGGCAAACATTTGATAGGCCAAAGACCACGGAAGGTTTTCCTTTCCGCGTTCCTTGACGATCATCGTCGCTTCATGGGAGGGTAGCCCCTTGAATATCAAAACCCAAAGATTGGATCGAAAAGCGGGCGAATTGGGTTCAGTTGGTGGGACAAATTCCGGTACTAATTTGGGAATCTCCTCCAATGGAACAGCAGGAGTAAATTCAATTTCTATCCTTCGCACGTACAAAGTCGGAAAGTCACGAACTTCATTCAAGTCCGGAATGTAGACAAACGAATAACGAACTTGAATTCCGTTACGGGTAAACGTATACACATCTTCCCCGTTTTCCGGTGAAACTAGTTTACTGAAGTACTTTTCCCAATCTTTGAACGTATAATAACTAAAGACCCGCAAGGCAGCCTTCCGCGAGCGAACGGCCATTGGCGTACCAAGTTTTTTTCGGATTTCGGTTTGGGTTAGCCCTAGATACCCGTCTTCGAAATACGATTTGGCGTGGGCGGGTGAAGGGGCCGCGACCAATACTATAAAAGGAAAAAGGAATATGAGGAGGAGGGACCCGATCGTTTTTAAGGGATAAAATAAAATGGTCATGACCTCTTTTTCGTATTAAAGAAATCCTATTGCCTGAAAAGAGAAGAAGTCAAGGATTAAGGAAAGAGTTTTCCATTTATTAAAACAATCATCTCAAGAATTGGGGTGGAATTTCAAATTTCAGACCTCGGATTCCAGGACAGAAAACTTATTCCCCCCTCTAAAATGAATTCCCAACATAAGGATAGGACGAATGACTGACCTAGAAGCGTTACTAGAGTCCCGTATCGCCATAATGGATGGAGCGATGGGTACGATGATCCAAACCCATAAGCTTGAGGAAGCTGACTTTCGTGGTGACCGATTTTCCCATCATCCGTGTGATGTGAAAGGGAACAATGATCTTTTATCCATCACCCAACCTCACATTATCCAATCCATCCATCAGGACTACATGGATGCGGGGGCCGACATTATTGAAACCAACACGTTCAATTCGAATGCCATTTCCATGGCCGATTATCAAATGGAAGATTTGGCGTATGATCTTAATGTAGCCGGGGCCCAGGCCGCCAGGAAAGCGGTTGAAGCCGTGTTGGCCAAGGATCCCCATCGTCCCCGATTCGTTGCGGGAGCCATGGGCCCGACGAACCGGACCGCTTCAATGTCGCCTGATGTGAATAACCCTGCTTTTCGTGCCGTGACTTTCGATGAGTTGGAGGGCGCCTACTACGAGCAAATTCGTGGATTGGTTGACGGAGGCGTGGACTTGTTGTTGGTTGAGACTATTTTTGACACCCTGAATGCCAAGGCAGCTCTTTTTGCTATTAACCGGTACTGTGAGGAAAACCAAAGAACCCTTCCCGTTATGGCATCGGTCACGATCACTGATCAAAGTGGGCGGACTCTCTCCGGGCAATTGATTGAAGCGTTTTGGCATTCCATCTCTCATGCCAATTTGCTTAGTGTTGGGATCAATTGTGCGTTGGGCGCCAAGCAAATGCGGTCCTACATCGAGGAGCTGTCTACTGTGGCTCCCGCCTACATCAGTTGCTATCCGAATGCCGGGCTGCCCAATGCGTTTGGCGGATTCGACGAAACTCCGGAGCGAATGGCTGAAGATCTTCGTGACTTTGCCAAAAATGGATGGCTGAATATTGTTGGTGGATGTTGCGGAAGTACACCAGGCCATATCAAGGCCATAGCTCATGCCGTGTCTGAAATGGAACCACATCAGAGGGTGGCTATCACCCACATCACTCAGCTCAGTGGGCTGGAGCCTTTGGCCATTCGGCCCGAAGTGAATTTTGTCAATATCGGTGAACGAACCAACGTGACCGGCTCGCCTAAGTTCGCGAAACTTATTCTCAACGGGAATTTTGAGGAAGCCCTGTCTGTTGCCCAACATCAGGTTAATGGGGGTGCTCAGATTATTGATATCAATATGGACGAAGCCATGCTGGATTCGGAAAAGGCCATGGTCACGTTCCTCAATCTCATTGCATCCGAACCTGATATTTCGCGGGTTCCGATCATGATTGACAGCTCAAAATGGTCGGTCATTGAAGCCGGTCTTAAATGTATTCAAGGTAAGGGTGTCGTGAATTCGATCAGCCTGAAAGAGGGAGAGGAGAAATTTAAGGAGCAGGGGAGAGCCGTCAAATCCTATGGGGCCGCGGTGGTGGTGATGGCCTTTGATGAGACTGGACAGGCTGACACCATAGAGCGAAAAGTCGAAATATGCACCAGAGCGTACCGAATTCTTACAGAAGAAGTCGGTTTCTCACCCGAGGACATTATCTTTGATCCCAATATCTTAACGGTTGCCACGGGAATAGAAGAGCATAATGCCTATGCGGTGAACTTCATTGAAGCCACTCGCCAGATAAAACGCACGTTGCCACATTGTAAAGTCAGTGGAGGGTTGAGCAATATTTCTTTCTCCTTCCGTGGGAATAATGTTGTGCGGGAAGCTATGCATTCGGCATTCCTCTATCACGCGATTCAGGCTGGACTTGATATGGCTATTGTCAATGCCGGGCAACTAGGCGTGTATGAGGAGATTCCCAAAGACTTGCTGGAGTTGGTGGAAGACGTGTTATTAAACCGACGGCCTGACGCGACTGAGCGATTAGTATCATTTGCGGAAACGGTCAAGCAGCAAGGTAAAGCTCCGGTCAAGGATGACGTCTGGCGTCAGGGCTGCGTCGAAGAACGGTTATCTCATGCCCTCGTCAAAGGTGTGGTGGATTACATTGATGAGGATGTCGAAGAGGCTCGTCAGAAATATGACAAACCCCTTCAAGTCATTGAGGGCCCATTAATGGATGGGATGAATATTGTGGGAGAATTGTTTGGGGCCGGAAAAATGTTTCTTCCCCAAGTGGTCAAAAGTGCCCGGGTGATGAAAAAAGCTGTGGCCTACCTACTCCCTTTCATGGAAACAGAAAAACAACAATCCGGGAGCGGGGCCCAAGGTAAAGTGCTTATGGCCACCGTGAAGGGTGATGTTCATGATATTGGAAAAAATATCGTCGGGGTGGTTCTTTCCTGTAATAACTATGAGGTCATTGATTTGGGAGTCATGGTCCCCTGTGACAAAATTCTACAAACGGCGAGAGAGGAAAAGGTCGATATGATTGGCCTTAGTGGGCTCATTACGCCCTCTTTGGAGGAGATGGTGCACAATGCCAAAGAAATGAGTCGAGAGGAATTTACCATTCCATTGCTTATAGGTGGAGCCACAACCAGTAAAGCCCACACCGCCGTCAAAATCGCGCCGGGCTATCAGGAGCCTGTTGTGCACGTTCTTGATGCCTCATTGGCCGTTAACGTGGTTCGCCAATTATTAAGCCCTGAGGGGAAACCCGCCTTTGTGGAAAAGGTTCGTCAACAACAGGAAAAATCTCGCGAATCCTATGAAACCAAAAAAACCAAACAGACGTTATTATCTCTTGAAGAGGCGCGTACACGGCGACCCTCGATTGATTGGCAATCATCGGACCTCGCCAAACCAAGTTTTCTCGGGCTACGGGTATTCGACCCTTTGCCCCTAGATGATCTCCTTTCTATCATCGATTGGTCTCCCTTTTTTCATACCTGGGAATTACGAGGGCGGTATCCTCAGATCTTTAAAGATCCCAAGGTAGGCAGCCGGGCAAAGGAACTTTTTGAGGATGCTCAACGACTACTCAAAGAAATCATCGATAACAAACTATTGGTCGCCAAAGGAGTCTATGGGTTTTTTCCATCTAATAGCGTGGGAGATGACATTGAAATTTATGCGGATGAAACCCGGGCCACAGTCCACACGACCTTTCACACTCTCCGGCAGCAGATGGCAAAGCCTAAGGGTGATGCGAACTACGCGCTCGCCGACTTTATCGCACCGAAATCCGCGGGATTACAAGATTATATTGGTGGTTTTGCCGTAACGGCGGGCATTGGAATCGAAGCGCTGTGCGAGAAATTTGAAAGAGACCATGATGATTATCAATCCATCATGGCTAAAGCGTTAGCCGATCGATTCGCCGAAGCCTTTGCGGAATGGCTCCACAGGGAAGCCCGGAAAGAATGGGGTTACGGGAAAGACGAACATCTGACGAATGAAGAGCTGATAAAAGAACAGTATCGAGGAATCCGTCCTGCTCCGGGTTATCCGGCCAGTCCGGACCATACGGAAAAACAAATTCTCTTCGATCTTCTTTCGGTCGAAAAACACACCGGCATCCGGCTTACCGAATCCTTTGCGATGTATCCAGCCGCCTCGGTCAGCGGATTGTACTTTTCCCACCCACAAGCCAAATACTTTGGGGTCGGAAAGATTGACCGGGATCAGGTGAGAGACTACGCTAGAAGAAAATCGATGGACCTCGCCATGGTGGAGCGATGGCTTTCGCCCAATCTGGCTTATGATCCTACCTAGAGGAGGGGAGGAGAATGGCAATTTCGGAGGGCACGGTTACTTCGTGAGAAGGGATTTTCATTCTTGGGATTTCCTAATCGGAATACCGCTTGTCTTCATCTCCCCCTGACCAGCGAGTGCCTCCGACTTCCTCCGCTTCCCACATATCGGCGATTTCTTTGGCCGCGAGGTCGGATTCTTTCTGCTGTACATCTAAAGTCATTGCTTGATTGGCCTGATCCTCTATGGAGGTGCTCGGAGGAGGACCCTTCCCTCTAGGGGTATTTTTGTTCAATTTATTGATTGGCACGTCCTAAGCCTTATCGCCTTCAATCCTGCTCTGTCAAGAGTATGAGGGATTGACGAAAAATGGTTTGGCTGAGGAAAATTGAAAGGTTTGGAGGTTCAAAGTAAGGATGGAGCCTCGAAAACGTGTTTCTCGAAGCTCCAATATACTATTCTTCGGAAATGAAATAATGTGGGTCAGGGGAAGGGAACAAAAGTGATTCGCTTTTACAAGACCTCCATGAGTTGCGGGGTTTCAGCAGATTCGATTGGTTGAGATGTCCCTTGACCGATGGATTTCAAAGCCTCGGTGATCCAATGATACCGTTCTTCGGCCCAGGCATTAAAAGCTGAATCTGAATCAAAAACAAGGTCCCAGGCAGGGACTGAATCAAGGAGAAGGAGTTGATGAGGCTGGTTTTTCCCGGGGAAATAGACAACTAACACGGCCGACTTTCCCATGAGGCTAATATCAGTAAACATGTGAATCATGCCCTCGGACGGGAGATCAACCGTCCCGGAAGCTGCTTCCACTATCGGCCCATATACCCGGTGCAGAAATTGTTGGATGGCTTCATAGGGATTTTTGGAGTTATGAAGATTCGGATTTGGAGATTCTCCCAGTAAATTGGATGTCAGATACGATAAGCCTTCCCAGGTGGGCATGGTTCCGGAGTGAACTAAAGAATCCAGCAATAACGACATCCAATTTCTTGATTGGTGTTGGCCATAATTGGTCATAATCTTATCCTTTATGTTGTAATTCCCTTAATTAGGAAAATTTTTAGGGTTAATCAGAATCGACTGGCGGGACTCAAATTATCGAAGTCTAGAGCACAGTGTATGACAACCTTGTAATCTTAATGAAAAAATCTTAATTCGTCAAGAAAAAAATTTGTTTTCCCCTATCCAACCGGCGCCCCTTGACCAAGCTTTTTGCGGAAACATAGAATGGAATCTCGAATCTCACAAGTCCTCGGAAAAATTGGTAAAAGTCGATACTGACCATTACTCATTTTACAGTAGGAGCAACTTCTTTAACCAAATCTTCTCTAAGGAAAATTTATGAGAATTGATTATAATAAAGGCGGACTTCTAAGCCAGGATCTCATTCAACTCCAGCGAAAGTCTGATCAGTCGGCTTCTCACCGCAAAGTCAAAGTCATGCTGGTTTTTCCCCCTGACTGGTATCCCTCTGAGCCGTATTTGAGCCTTCCGACCCTCACGGCTTTTCTTCGCGTTGCAGGTCATGAGGTTATTCAAAAGGATGTGAATCTGGAAATGTATGATTGGTTTTTTAGCGGGGATTTCTTGCAACGGGTTCTGAAAAAAGTCCCTCAACAATTGGATCGCCTCAAGAAAGTCTCGCGTCTGAGAGATTTAACCGAACCGGAACTTGAACTCCAAATGGCCCTTTGTGACTGCACACGCAGCCGAATTGCCCAGCTCACGGAGAACGCGGAGGAAGCAAAAAGAATAGTGAGAAGTCCGGATTTTTACGAAACGAACAAATTGGAATGGGCGATCAATGTTTTTCGAGAAGTTACGGCAACGATATCCCTGGTTTACTCTCCTGCCAGAATCTGTATGCCCCCCATGGAAACCGACCTGTCTTATAAGTTGTTCATGTCTTCAGAAGTTCTTGAGGCCGTCCAAGACACCCAGGTTAATGTGTATCGGGATGTCTTTAACCATATTCTTAAACCGGCTATTGAGGCGGAGCAGCCGGAGATCATTGGCATTTCAATAGTCCTGCGGCAACAACTCTTTTCCTCCATGACATTCTGTGCCATGATTAAAGAACATTTTCCTCACATCCATGTGACGATTGGCGGCAATACGGTCACTCGCCTTCGAGACGTCCTCCCGAATACGCCGAATCTGTTCGCCCTTTTTGACAGTGCCGTGTTTTATGAGGGCGAAACGGCTTTACTTCAATTGATTGAGGCTGTGGGTTCAGGAAAAGATCTTTCAAGCGTTCCGAATTTGATGCACCGTGATGCAACGGGCATTCATACCAATACGGCTACGTATGCGGAGCAAATGTCCGAGTTGCCTCCCCCGGATTTTGATGGCTTACCGCTGGAAAAATATTTTGTCCCCGATCGGGTGTTACCGTATTTGGCGACCCGGGGGTGTTATTGGGGTCGCTGTGAATTTTGTGATCATGGGGAAGGGTACACCGCAGGCTATCGAACCAAAAAGATTCACGAAATCATCGACGAAATTCAATATTTGAAAAACAAATATCACACTCATCACTTCCATTTTACAGATGAATCCTACCCTCCAGCGTTATTCAGAAAATTGACCAGAAAGTTAGTCGAATCCAAGTTGGATATTGCCTGGACGACGCATATTCGATTCGAAAAAAGTCTTTTGGATGATGAGGTCTGGCAGGATGCCCAAGACTCCGGCTGTAAATTCCTTCATATGGGTTACGAATCCGGTAGTGAACGAGTCTTGAAACTCATGGACAAGGCCACCACTACCGAAGTCATCAAGAAAAGCCTTGAGCTCTCGTCGCGTCATGGAGTGTGGAATCACATCATGGGATTTTTTGGATTTCCCGGAGAGACGTATGAAGACGCCAAGTTTTCCACCAAATTCCTGGAGGACAATAAAGAGCATGTTCATTCCATTGGATTTGGGACCTTTGATCTCAGTAAGCATACACCCGTGGCCAAAAATCCTGAAAAATTTGGAATCACCTTCTATAAAAACCCTGACTGGGATTTAGCCCTCGACTACTACTTTACCGTGAAGGAAGGGTTAGGGGTGGAAGATGCCGAACGGGTCTTTGAAGAATTTGAACGCGAACATTACGCGGGATGGGACCTCAAAATTTTTATCCGGGAATATGTATTTCTCTATGTGGCCCATTTTGGGACCAATAAACTCCCAAGTTTACAGTTCAATATTGGGACCCAAGACAGCCAAGAGGAATTAGCTATCGTTTGATCGGTCAGAATAACCAGGGAAAATTTTATGTCGAATGATTTGATTCACATAGATGGGGCAGCTCCTACCGTCAGGTCCAGGAGAAAATTCAAGACCATGTTGTTGTTCCCCCCGGAGTGGGTTCCTACCGCTCCCTATTTAGCCTTGCCCAGCTTGACCGCGGTCCTTCGGGAGCAGGGCCACGAAGTCATTCAGAAGGATATTAATATCGAAATGTATGACTGGTTCTTCAGTGATACTTTCCTTATTTGGGTGAAAATCCGAATGGATCAGCAGCGGAGAGCGTTAGAAGCGAAAGCACAGGGTGGAATGCTGAACGACCAAGAGGCTGACCAATTGGGGGTTCTCAGGAATAAAGCGGAGGTCGATGTCTTGGACCTCGCGGACCGCGCCCAATGGGGAAAAACGGTCAGCCGCAGCGAAGAATTTTATGATGCCGCAAAGTTGGAGTCCGCCCTTAACATTTTCCGGGAAGTAATGGATTTTATTTCCGCAGCCTATTATCCGGCTTCCCTGGTGTTCTACCCTATGGAAAGTAACCTCGGATATCGGCCTGGAATTTCCCAAGAGGTCTTTGCCTGTTTAGAGGATGAGCAGGTCAATGTGTATCGTGATGTCTGCCAACAGCTTGTGTTGCCGTCAGTCAGTAAGGAACAGCCGGAAGTGGTTGGTATCTCAATTGGGACTCAGATGCAATTAATGGCTGGCCTGACTTTTTGCAAGATGATCAAAAATGCATTTCCCGACATTCATGTGACGGTGGGTGGGAACGTCATTACGCGTTTGCAGGAGGAACTTCCTAAAAAGAAAGAATTTTTCACGGATATTTTTGATTCTGCCATTTTGTATGAAGGCGAACATGCTCTCCTTTGGTTATTGGAGGCGCTGGCCGGAGATCGGGAATGGACTGCCGTTCCGAATCTGATGTATCGCGATCAAGAAGAGGTCAAAGTCAACAAAGAAATCTACACTGAGAAAACCACAGCCCTCCCTCTGCCGGATTTTGATGGATTGCCCCTAGATTCCTATTTTGTTCCCGTTCGAATCCTTCCCTATTTGGCTACACGCGGCTGTTATTGGGGAAAATGCACCTTCTGTGATCATGGGCAAGGCTATTTTGACCAGTATAGAGGGAAACCCGCATCGGATGTTATTCGGGAAGTCAAAGCGCTCAAAGACAAATACCATGCGGAGCATTTTCTTTTTGCCGATGAATCCTATCCGCCGGCATTGTTTAAGAAAGTTATTCAACTGTTGGTTGATCAAGAGGTGAACATTCACTGGACGACCTTAATCCGATTTGAGGAATCCCTTCAGGATCCTGAGATATGGAAACTTGCCGCTCAATCCGGTTGTTGTACCTTGTATTACGGGATGGAGTCGGCCAATGAACGTGTTCTGGAATTAATGGATAAACATGCCCGTAAGAGTGTGATCCAGAATAATCTCCTGGAGGCTGCTAAAGCCGGGATTTGGAACCACGTCATGGCCTTTTACGGATTCCCCGGTGAAACACGTGAAGAAGCCGAAGAAACCCGCCAATTTCTTATCGAGAACAAAGAGTCTATTCATTCGGTTGAACTGTTTTACTTCGTGGCGTACCGGCATACTCCCATGGTGCGAAACCCTGAGAAGTTTGGGATCACAATCCACAAACAAGAAGAATATGATATGCCGCTCGACTATTACTATACCCTCGAGGATCCGGCTGGTGTGAGTTGCCTTGATGCCATGCAGTTATGCGAGGAGTTTTATCAGAATGATTTTGAACCTTGGGCCGTAAGGGTCAACGCCCGTGAGCATGTCTTTCTCTATATTTCCAAATTTGGCACTAACTCCCTTCCACAGATTTATGCGACCAAGGCCGGACAGGAGACGAGGCGAACCGATGGTGTTCAAGGGCTGATCACATGGCCTGTTGCGAATGCCGATGCTGGAAAAGATAAAGAAGGGGAATCAGCCATGGCTCGAGTGGTAAGCCATGCAGCTCCTTAATGAAAAACTGAGGTCTGCGTTTAAGTGGACTTTTCTTCCCAGGCCTTCAAAATTCTAAAGGCTGCATGGACTTCCTTCGTTTTCGCTTCACCCTTTTTGTACATTTCCATATACTTTTGAGGATTATTCGTAAGACTGGCATACCGGTGAGGATGCCACATCCATAATAATTTCTGGTACCGCTCCTTTAGTTGATCAATGGGCAGGGGTTCGGGAACCTCAAAAACCTTCAGGGCGTTATTCAGGGTTTCTTGATCCATGTGAGTGACTTTCAATGAAAAAGTCTGACAAACCATTAATAAACCTGTCAATGGAAAATGGGTATCCAATTTCAATATTGGAGATTGTAGCTGCAGCATCTCATGCTGCCCCGACAGATGATCGGAAGAGGCGCCATGAGATGGCGCAGCTACACCAGTAAGAGTAGAAGAACCATCATGGGACGCGTTCTTCCAGTTTTAGAACAAACCAAAGTTCTCGAAGGAAAGGATTATCGGGAAGTCCTCCGACGGGAAATGGATGCCGGCAAGATTCCGTTGAGTTTGGGGAAAAATTGTCCTGTGAAATGTGAGTTTTGTTACGAAATTGATCATTCTTATCGGGAAACACTTGATCCTCCGAAGACGAGTCAGGAGGATTGGAAATATATTCTCGAGTATATTCAAAAGAAACCTACGGATCCAATGCAATTTTGGTGTCTTGGGGGAAATGAATACATGGAATGGACCGATTTATTTCTGCACCCACATGCGATGGAATGGGTTGAGGATTTCCTTGCGTATACCGATAAAAATATTCAGTTTTTTACAGTGGGTTTTGTGCATGTTCCGAAAATACATCACCTGGTTGACCAATTCCCCGGTCGAATTAATTTTGAGCTTTCTGTGATCACAATGGGGACCTACCGACAAACGCTAATGCCTCATGCTCCCTCCATTAAACATTTAATCAAAGTCCTTGATGGTCCAGCTGTGTCCTCAGCGAATTTTTATTCTTTTGATGGAAACACGATGTCCCGGGATGCCGAAACAATTTCACGGATTAATCAGAAATGCGTGCTGTGGATGGGATGCCTGACTCCGGTTCGCGGGCTCAAGGACTCTACAGTATCTTTGATGAGGCAAGGCCGAAAAGCCTTGCCGGAAGAAGCAGAGCGAATTTATGATAAAGGCTATCCCAATTTAAAATCCATTCATACCGAAGCCTATGTGACGGCATTCTTGAACCGGAAAAGAATCGTCAGTCAATTTGATGCTTTGGAAGTAGAAAAAAAAGATTCTGTCGTGATGGCGGGAAGTGTCTATAGAATATTAAACATGTACCGAAAGAAACGGGCACGATTTCTGTATGTCCCCAATGCCATGCTCGGCGGTGATTCTGATTGTACCGTCTTGCTAACTTTTGAAGATATTGCCAAACGATTGACTACCGAAAAATATGTATACATTCCGAAATGCGTCATGGAATCGGGTCGAGGAATCAATATGGATATTTCCGGGATTTCGTTAGAGGAGTTTATGAAGAAAACAAATGTAAAGGTTCGCATTCTCCATAAGATTGACACCCGTTTTGCGAATTCTCGCCTCTATCGAAATGGTTCCCTTGAAAATTATGTTGAAGATTACGTGCGAAACCCACTAACCCCTTCCTACGAAGCCCTGTCCCATTCTGCCTGAATGGATAACCCCGAACCCGTCTCCTTCTTCATGGATCCCTTCCCAAGATGGCTTCACTTTTACAAGGCTGATGTCTTTACCGATCGTCCGTTTGGTGGAAATCCCGTGGCGGTTTTTCCAAACAGCGAAGATTTAACCAACGAGGAGTTCCAGCAAATTGCCCGGGAAATGAACTTGTCTGAAACGGTATTTGTGATGGAACCCTCTGAACCGGATGCCATCGCCAAATTGCGCATATTTACCCCGACCCAGGAAATCCCATTCGCAGGCCATCCTATTTTGGGAACCTTTTATATCCTGGGCCGGCTTAATCATTTTCCGCTGCAAGAGCCCATCACGCACATCAAGTATGAATGTAATATTGGCGTATTTCCCTTGGAATTATTTGTCTTGAAGGGGGATATCGATCGAGTCGTCATGTCACAACCCACGCCACAATTTCTCGGAACGATTGAGGAAATAGGGGATTTGTATGAGGTCGCGAAGGCGTTAGGAATTCACAAGTCCGTAATTTCGGACACCAAATTTCCTCTTGAAATCGTATCCACGGGGTTACCGGTGATTATCGTTCCAGTTCGGACTTTGACTGCAGTCAGGTCCATGAGGGTCAACCATGCCGCTATTACCGAATTATGTGAACGTTTTGGGGCCAATGGTCTCATGGTGTATACCACGATGACGGTTGAAGACTGGTCAACCGTACATACGCGAATGTTCGCTGCGCCGATTGGGGTTGGAGAAGATCCTGCAACAGGTAGTGCGAGCGGGGCTTTAGGTGCCTATTTGGTCAAGAATGGAGTGGTAGAGATTGCACCGACAACCGAAATTATCGCCGAACAAGGATATGAGATTGACCGACCTTCCCGAATCCTTATTCAGGTCTTTTCTGACGATGACATGATCCAGTCGGTGAAAGTCGGCGGTGGGGTGGTGATGGTCGCAGAAGGGAAGATGATCTATTAGCCGGATGGGAATCAGTTTCGGGTTTTGAGTTTCGGGCAGGAAGATAGAGCGTCTTAATTTTCGGTGATGATTATAAACTATCTAAAATGAATGAAGAGTTTCGCCTATTGGTGTCTTGAGAGAGTTGAGAGAGATTATTTGTTCATCTCGCCCACAATATGTCGTAACTCAGGAAGGATAAGCTCTTCCATGGCGAGACGAACGGCTCCTCTTGAACCGGGAATCGAAAAGACTACCTTTCTTTGATACAGTCCGGCCGTCGCGCGGCTCAGCATTGCCGATGAGCCGATATCTTGATAACTCAAATACCGGAACAACTCTCCAAATCCATCTAATCGTTTTTCGAGAAGTCCATCCACGGCTTCAAAGGTCGAGTCGCGATGAGAAATGCCGGTTCCGCCATTAATGATAATGGTCTGGAGTGTGTCATCCTTGGCCGTTTGGGTTAATAAGCGGCGCACATCGGAAGGTTCGTCCTTCACAATGTGATAGGCCAAAACCTGATGCCCCTGATCCTGTAACAATTGTTGAATCAGTGCTCCACTCGTATCCGTGTCTGTGGTGCGAGTGTCGCTGCAGGTGACAACCATGCATCCGACGCTTTGACGACGGTCCTGCTTATGTTGGACATGAGACGGTTGATCATGAGCCGGGTGATGCCCATGCCCGTGCTCCTGATGGGAAGAAGACACGACGATCCTCTTTTCTATTCGGAAGGAAAATTATTCCCAAAGGGAATCAGGTTTCAACGCGCTGGGTGGTTGACCCTTTTTAATATGTTCATCCAGGATTGTGGGAACATCGGATTCTTTAACCTGGGAGTACCAGGTTCCCTCCGGATAGACGACGACGGTTGGGCCAAGCTCACAGGGACCTAAACAGGTTGAGCCGGTGACGAGCACTTCTCCTGGCTCAAAACCCCGCTCAATTAATCCCATATTCAGCCCCATGAGAATATTTTGTGAGCCGGCTGCCCCACAAGAAGGTTTCGGATGCCCCGGGGGGCGGGAATTGGTACAGACAAGAATATGATATTTTGGTTTTGGCATCAGAAATCTCCTTCCATTAAGTGATGATGACGGGTGAAAACCCTCGGAAAACAATCGGTATTTCCGAAATTAAGACATTCTGAAATGAAAGACACGTTGAAGGGATACCGAATATATTGGGAAATAGAACCTAGCGGGGGCGAAAGAGCTGCCACATATCTAAACATTCGTCGGGAAGCTTCCAGTGCTTGACCCCGGCAACAATCCAATCCAAATAGTGATCTTTGGCTTTGAATTTCCCAATAGCTTGGGCTACATGCGTCGCGACCAACTCCTTTTGTTCCTCTTCTGTGACGACCGTTACTTCCAAATGACGAAAAGCGCCTTCAGGCAGATCGCCCTCGAATTGGTCCAATTCTTTTACATCTTCCTCGGTCAACTCAAACACCGCGCCCCAAACCCGTTCTCCTTGGGACGGTACCACCGTCGCAAGCCCACATCGCCATTGTGACGACCATCTTCCAAATTGAATCGTGTGATCTGGTAAGTACGCGTGAAAAAGAAATTTGTGCTCGGGAGCACGTTTTTTCAGTTGGGTTGGGTTAAGGTTATCTGCGTAAATAAAAAATCGCATAATCGTTGTTTGAAAATAAAAAATTAGCTGAAAAACGAGGATACTTCTACCATATTGCATTCCAGAACTGTCAAGGATGGTTGGCAAGCATTGTGCCTAGCTGACCGGTAGGGGTCAAAGCCCCGAAGAGCCGAAATTTCCTACACTCAATGAAATCCACTTCGGAATTGATAGATCAGTAACCCAGTTTACAGGCTCTTTCGACGATGGTAAAAATTCCCGATGAACCTCGCGACTTGTCCCCTTCTCGTGGCCTCTGCGTTAGTTATGATCCAATGCAGTCCGTTCCACAATGGTATTGATCCTATAAAGTCCGATCGACGTCTTTCACCCGAAACATTCTCGGTCGCCCTGATGGGAGACATTCCCTATACCGACCGACAAATTGATCTTTTTAAAGAGCTGATCCAAGAAGTCAACGCCGATCCTACCGTGGATCTGGTCCTGCATACCGGCGATATTAAGGGGAGGGGGGACTGCGACGACCGGGTGTATCGGCATCGATACAATCTGATGCAACAATTCAACAAGCCTGTTATCTATACGGTCGGTGATAACGAATGGACTGATTGTCACGATTGGGAGAATGGACACTATCATCCCTTGGACCGTCTTCAGTACCTGCGCACGATCTTTTTTCCGAACCCCTTGGAATCTTCCGGTGGCCAACCAATCCCTATGCAATCGCAAAGTCGCGTCTCAGGGTTTGAGGCCTATGTGGAACATAGGATGGTGTTGCACAAACGAATCGTATTTGGAACCCTCCACGTGGTAGGCAGCAATAACGGTCTCGCTCCTTGGTCGGGAATTGACCCTGAAGATGCCTTTAACACCCCGCGCGGTGATAGGGTTGAGGAGTTTCACGCACGGGAGAACGCCGCCATCCAATGGCTCAAGGAGATCTTTCGCTTTGCCCAAGAAAAGCAGAGCCCCGGAATCGTCATTGTGATTCAAGCAAACCCCCTCTTCGACTCGGACCCGGGCGATGAGGAAAGGGCGGGGTACAACGGATTTATTGATGCGCTGCGAGACCTCACCATGGAGTATGGAAAGCCCGTGTTATTGGCCCACGGACACATCCATTATCTTTGGATTGATAAACCTTTGGATCGGATCACGTCGGAAGGAAATCGGGAACCCGTGCCGACACTCACCCGCATTCAAACCGGCGGAAGTCCTCTCGTGCGGTGGATTAAAGTCACCATAGATCCTCAGTCGCCTGAGGTCTTCCTGTTCGTTGATCCCTTCATCCATAAACTCGACAATTTTCCATGGTGAAATGGATTTCCCCTCCTGACTGGAATCCCCTTGATCTTTGTCCCCCCTGACCTAAAAGGTGTGGGAAAGGGGGGTTTTTGTTTAGATTAGGAACTCCACCACCTTGACAACCGGTTTCTGTTTTGCTAATTGCAATATACTTGCAATAATGTTTGGCCGGCTATTTGGCATGCCGATTGGGAGTCGGAACCCCTATAATCGATAGAGAAGAATCAATGAATAGCATTTTAAATGATGGACTACGGGCATCAGGGCGTCGCCTGACACGAACGCGCCGCGCGGTATTGCTTATTTTGGAGCGAGCAAAATATCCCCTGAGTCCTTCCGAAATATATGATCGGTTGAGGAAAGCTCAGGTGTCAATCGATTTAGTGACGGTGTACCGAACGCTGTCTGTCTTGAGAGAATTGGGTCTGGCCTCAAAATGTGAGCTTCATCACGAAGGGCAGTCTCGATATGAATTGCGGGAGGGGCGCAAGCACCATCATCATATTCGCTGTGAGACCTGCGGGAAAATTGTGGACCTGTTACTCTGCCCGCTGAAAAAGCTTCAAGGTTATATTGAAAAGGAAACCCAATTTGTCGTAAACGAACATCTGCTTGAGTTTAGTGGGCTGTGCCCAAAATGCCAGTAGCAAAATGTTGAAAAAGCCCGTCCACCTACGCTGAAGGTTCGGCGGACAGGCCGGCGGCGATTCTATTCATCCTCGTCTACGTTGACAGAGTCAATTGATATTTGAAAAAGTTGATAAGGAAATGAAAACTCTTGGAATGAAACTTTCAAAGGCCGGCTCGATCACTTCTTTGATCTGTGCGGTTCATTGCGCCTTAACTCCCTTCGCTCTATTAGCCTTGCCTGTCATTGCGGCCAATTCGTCTGGAGATTTGGATATGATTCTCGGCGCCTTTCTTGCCCAAACGACCGAATGGGTGTTTTTGGGAGTGATAGGTCTGCTCGCGGGGTTTGGATTGCTGGCTGCCTATCCTATCCACCGGGATGCCCGGCCAGCCTATTTATCTGGTGTTGGTCTCTTGATTTTGATCATTTCTCACCTTTGGCTGGTTCCAGAAAGCGCAGGAGAAATTTTTCTGGATGTATCCGGAGCTTCCCTCATCGCTTGGGCTGGTTTTTGGAACCGCCGTCTCTGCCATGGTCTTGGATGCCACACTCATGAAAAAAATGTTGAACTTTCTTCTCCCCCTCTTCCACGCGCTGCCGATTTTTCCCCAGGGCAGTAGATTGTTTTGGATACGGCCTTCCTCTTGTAGTTGCACCATCTCATGGTGCTTCTTTTAAGGTCATTAGCCTCCCTGCATCAGAATTATAACGAGACGAGCCTCACTGGTAGGCTTTCGCCAAAGTTCTTTCCCTTTTCCTCCTGATGTTTAATGGGGCAGCATGAGATGCTGCAACTACAAATCGCAGGGTTAGCAGAAAAGAAAATTCAGAAGAACTTATTTCGATCGGTTATAGGACTTCCACTGAACCGTGATGGTCACAGTGAGCCTGGTGGGGGAAGTGCAAATGTCCGTTCACCAGGTAATCGACATGATTACCATGCGGAACGGCTTCATGGCCGCAATTCGGCCCATGTATGTGATCCCTTACATGGCCTGTGCAGGTATGTGAAGGCGTGCAAGATTCCGGATTCTGATCTGAGATGGCAAGCACATGCTCATCCATATGTCCTTCATGTGGAAAATGCAGGTGTCCATCATGGAGATAATCGGTATGACCTTCGTGTGAAATGGAGGTGTGTCCACATTCCGGACCGTGGGTATGTTCATGACCTTGGTGAATACTTGAGCACTCCATGGTATGTCTCCCTTCGTTACCTCGAAACGTGTTGTTTTCCGGATGTTTTTTTCATGGTGTCTCCCAATTCGTAGAGTAACGCTTCGGTTTCATCCCAGCCCAAACATGCATCCGTGATGGATATGCCATAATCAAGGGTCTTTCCCTTGGTCCATTTTTGATTTCCCGGTTTGAGATGGCTTTCCAAAAGGAGACCCATGATAGCCTGTTGCCCACCGCAAAATTGCTGAATAACTGAACGGGCGACATTGGCTTGGCGGGTATGGTCTTTTTCAGAATTTCCATGGGAGCAATCCACCATGACAGGGCGGGAAATATCCTCGTCTCGCAATCGTGTGATCGCTTGAGCAATATCTTCAGGGCCATAATTCACTTTTCCGCCTCCCCCCCGAAGAACAATGTGCCTGTCGTGATTCCCATTGGTTTTGATAATGGAGGTTATTCCATCGACATTGATCCCGATAAAACTTTGTGGGTGGCGGGCAGCCACCATGGCATTGATGGCGACTTGAAGACCTCCATCAGTCCCATTTTTAAACCCAACCGGCATGGATAACCCACTGGCCATTTCCCGGTGCGTCTGACTTTCTGTAGTACGGGCCCCAATAGCTGACCAACTGATAAGATCTGAAATGTACTGGGGCGTGACTGGATCCAGGAATTCAGTCGCACAGGGTACTCCCATTTTCGTGATATGCAAGAGCACCGTTCGGGCTAACTGGAAACCTGCAGCAATATCACATGAGCCATCGAGGTGAGGGTCATTAATAAGCCCTTTCCACCCTACGGTGGTTCGTGGTTTTTCAAAATATGTCCGCATCACGATCAGCATGCGGTCTGAAAGCGATTGACTGACTTGTTGGAGTCGGTGCGCAAACTCATAGGCAGCTTCCGGATCGTGAATGGAGCATGGTCCGGCAATGACTAATAAACGGTCTTTATCCAGGCCTTGCAATATGTTTCGAATTTCCTGTCGACTGTTGAGAACCAGATTTTTCGTTTCCTCGGGGATGGGGAAACGGGTTTTTACCTCCCGTGGAGGAACCAACATTCCAATGTCGATGATATTTTGATTGTCAACTTGGTCTCTCATGTATCGTTCCTTCAAAAAACTTAAGGATGGGAGAAATGAATGAAGTGAACATTGTAATCAAGAGCGGTATGGCAAGCAAGAGACCTGGATGTGGAAGGGGAAATCAGACTATCAAAAGGGATTCAATTTAGTCTTGTGCCGAAGGTTCATCCAATAGAATATCTTGAATGATTTTGTCTGCTAAGAGATCACTGGAGATATGATAATTTCGCGATTGCAAGGCTGCACGAATTTGTTCAACCCGATCCTGGCGGATGTCAGGAATGCGTTTCGCTTCTTTTTGAACGAAGCTAATGAGGGCCGACCGTTCAGCAAGGTCGATGGGGTCGGGGGGGAAAGCTTTTGCTGCCTTGGAAGGGGAATCCGAGGGGGACGAACTTTCCTGGCTTGATTGAGAGTTGGGGTGGGGGTCTTTCATGTATGAACAGTATTTTTTAATTATTAATAGCTGTAGTATACCCTATAATACCTGATCAGCAAGTTAACTTTAGGTAAAGTTTCTAATGGATTATATCATAATTTATAATGATTCTCAAAATCATGAAGGAAAAATAAATCATAACAGATACAAGGACGGACAATGAAAAACGAATTATTCATTCCAGCACCAATTACCAAGGTGATCACCCTGGATCCGGGTGAAATTCGAACCATCCAGTTAACCCTCCCGAAGGAATTTGAGTTGAATCATGTTCGATACCCGGTACGAGATAGAATGAGGCCGGGAACGGCATTCCTTACAAAATCCTTTGGCGCGCGGACCCAGAAGCTACGACGTCGGATGTATACCCGCTCTAACACTAGTGCCAGTGCGAAACTCCAACTCGAGACGGTTATCAATTATACGCACGCGGCCAAGGCCGACACCTCCTTATGGTGGCAATCGGACGAGGTCCTGGCTCAACAGCAACACGGTGAACCAATTGAGGTTCGAGTTGAATGGAATGAAATCGATTCAACTTTTGAAATCTATGAAAACACTCAGGCTTGTAAGTCAACAAATCTTCGACTTGAACCTGACGGAGAATGGGAAGGAATGAAGCTCGTTGGAATCGCGTTCGCAACGGGAATCACACCATTTTTGTCGTATTTGAGGTACATGCAGGAACGTCAATTTGGCCGTCACCATGACGTTGTTGGTGCGCATTTCACTTTAATTGCGAGTGCGCGTACCGAGAAACAGCTTATTGAATATAAGGAATTATTAGAAATACAGGAACGCTTTCCTCTGAATTTTCGGTATCACCCGGTGTTAACGCGACAGTGGCCTCCTGATTGGCCCTATACTAAAGGGCGGATCATACGAGTCAATAGGGATGAGGTTTCATCTCCGCGAATAGATCTCTCTCCTCTTCTTGATGTCGTCCCCGAAATCGAAAAGTGTCATGTACGAATGTGTGGAAATAAAGAAGCGCGGGATCAATTAACACAGGGATTCGGGCATTTGGGGATATCCCCTCTCAGTTTTCGAGCTGAGGTGTGGTAGGGCCCTTCGCGATTCTGAACAAAACCATTGTTAGAAATGTCTCTAATGGGAAAGAGCACCGGCTAAAATGGGGGAGGGGAAGGAGACTGATTGGCCATGATCTCGTTGGCTCGTTGAGATAAGAGGTCAGCTTCTTCATCCCGATGAGCATGTCGAAGGAGCCCTGCGTATTTATTCAAGATAATTGCGACATCCGGGTGGTTCGGTCCATTCGTTTTTTCCTTGATTGAAAGTGCCCGTTTGTATTGTTCCTCTGCTTTCTCATACTCCCCTTGTTGCTCATAAAACGTAGCTAAACTATAAAGACTGCTCATTAATAAGGGATTACCTTCGCCTAAATTCTCGGCGGTTTTCACCGTTTCCCGAAGTTGGGTTTCTGCTTCCGTAGATGAGGCAGACCGGGAGGGCTCACGAGGGGGCAACTCGTTTTCGGTTGATGGAGGGGGGGTCGTCCGCCCCTTGGAAGGCTGTGTGCAGGCATTGATTCCAACGGAGATCGCGCAAAGAATTACAAGGACATAAGGCCAATCCAGCGAGAACGGTTTGTCGAATCGATGAGTGTTCATGATCAGGAGGTTTTCGCTTGTTCTTTAAAATTGTATGTGGCATATGATCCTATGACAAGAATGTAGAATTCATCACCTTTTCCAACCTGTTAAAAATCGTTAAGGGATTCAAGAGAAAGTAAAAACCGAGCCGGGCAAATCATTTGCCCGATCCTGAAAAGGTTTGTCCTACATGCCGCGAATTTGGTGTTCAATATCAGGCCATGGATTCGGCCATGGTGCTCAGACCATCTCGATCCTAAATGAAATGGGAAGAGGCCTTCCGGACTTACATGTGTTGCTTCGTACCACTCTGCCTCACCAATTCCTTAAAGAAAATCTTACGCTATCCTGGGAACTCCATCCTTCAATCCAGGATATCGGGTGTGTACAAAATGGCCCTCTCCTCATTGACGTGGAAAAAACCTGGATTGAGTATGAACGATTTCACATCGAATGGTCACGGAAGGTTTGCGCGGAAGCCGAATTGATTCGGTCTTATCAGCCCGACTTGGTTATTTCCAATATTTCCTATTTTGGCGTGGAAGCCGGCGCACAATCAGGAATTCCCACGGTGGCCATGGGCTCGTTGTCCTGGGATGGGGTCCTCGAATATTTCCGGACTCCCGACTCGGATGTGCACCGGCATATTATTGATCAGATCCGTCAAAGTTATCGGAAGGCACAATTGATGATCCGTTTCGCACCGGCCATCCCAATGGTTGCCTTTTCGGACCTTGTGGATGTGGGCCCTATTGCCGGGCCACTACCTCAATCGACTGGAACGGTTCGAGAGCTTCTCCAAGTAAAGCCCCAAGAAAAAATTGTCCTGGTGGCTTTCGGGGGCATACCCTTGTCCTCCTTACCCGTCGAATATTTCGAGGGGTTGCAAGGCTATCGATTTCTGGTCGACGGATTTCCGGATTTAGGAAAGCTCCCTCATCTCAATTCCATCAATACGCTTTCCGTCCCTTTCCGACAGATTCTGGCGGAAGCCGATCTCATTATTACCAAACCTGGCTACGCAACCATTATTGAAGCTGTCAGAAATACCATTCCGGTAATTTATGTGAGGCGATATAACTTCTTGGATGAGCAACCCTTGGTTGATTATCTCCATCGATATGGACAAGGAAGAGAACTCCACATCGATCATTTTCACAAAGGAGAGTGGCTCGAAGCTCTGGAGGCCGTCCAACAGATCCCACTTCCCACCGAACGCCCCCCCGAACTCGGCACTCGATCGGCAGCGGAGGAATTGGTCAAATTATTTTAATAAGTTTGGGTACTTATGCCGCATGGGGTTGAAGCGGCGGGTATCTCGTTACCGTCATAGCTTCAAGATTGTTCTGAAATTGATGGCCATTGGCAATTCGCTCCTTCCAAAAAATTCCGGTCACCTCAACCCGTTCATTGGTCTCGATTTGTATATTTCCCTGGGTACGATCATGGTGTCCGAAGACAATGAGCGTATGTTCCTCGCCTTTTAATACAAAGACAAAACGGATAAACAAACCTGAATCATCCACATGTAATTCGGGTTGAGTCACCGTTCCGCGGACCTTTACGATTTTTTTGTGGTACTGGTTTGGATTGGATAACAACTGCGTGATGCTCACCAATTCACCGGGATCGTCCGGAGAACCAGCCCGATGCGAGACGTTCATCCTCATGGCACTGCCATTTTCCCAACTGCCTAGTTGGAGGGGGTTGATAATAGAAGCTGAGAAGGTTTGATGAGGAAATGACTCAACCTGTATGGAGGACAGTAGGACAAACAAAGCAATGAACCAGACCGACTGGGGCACAACACCGAAAAATGATGGGGGATGGAAAATTTTCATCCATGGATCTCAAAAAAGTTGAATGATGGTATTGCCCCAATTATGATGATATCGTTTATGTCTCAGCAACAAGGATGCCTTTTTTCTGTCTTCTGAAAGGGTGTCGAAATGAATTTGCTTTACTCCGCCTTTTCCCATCATGAATCCCTTATGATTTTTAAAATTGTCTCGAAGAGATGACAAGCACCCATGGCACGCCTTGATTATTACGCGATTTTGGGAATTTCCCCACAAGCCTCTAATGAGGAAATTAAAAAAGTTTATCGCCAACTGGCCCTCAAATACCATCCTGATCGAAATCAGGGGAACCCCGAAGCAGAAACCAAGATTCGGCAAATTAACGCAGCTTATGAAATTCTTGGGGACCCTGAGACCCGTCGGTCCTATGAACGGTTGCGGTTTGGAGGGTATAAACCCGGGACCGAAGGACCGGACCCCGGATCCGAAGACACCATTGACCCTGCGGTGGTATTTCAGGAAATGGAGGCCAAACTCCAAAACGAAGCCCGCAATGAAATACTGGGCATGTTAATCAAACAACCCGTGATGATCAAAAAGGAGCTGGGAATCATTCGAGAGCGGGTCGTCGAAGCGCTAGGATATGATGCATTTCGGGAAAAATATGTTATTCAACGAGGAAAGGAAGTCCTCCAACATCTTGTAACTGAAGAGGTTCAAGCAAAAAGAGAACGTCTGCTGGAGGTTGCCCTTCAAATGCTCCTTCTACAAAATGTCGCATCGTCGGGGAATGACCAAGAGGTGCAGGCCTTAAGGCGAGAACTGGAAAGAACTTACGATGAGGGATGGTTGCAAGGGTACACCCAAGCCTGCAATCTATTCTATGAGAGGCGGTGAGAATAGGTGAAGAATGCTCTGCGGTTTTTTGGAAACATCCCTCCAGAGCTCACCCTCACGTTTGAATATATTAATTGCCTTAGAACCGAACTTTAAATTCACTATTCCTTTTTGATACGCCGTAATCCAAAAAGTCACGATTTTGATGTGCAAAGAACGAAAACATCGATATCAAAGGTAGGAAGGATGGGTTGGAATTGTCGTGGTCGGGTGGAAGGTTGGAATGTACCCGGATCGTGTTCGGGCGTTTTCATGTACATTGTGCTGATTGGTCTCTGTTCCTCTATTGCAGCCTGTGGGCTGCCGGAGCGCCTGACCATGATCTCCTACCGGCACGGAGAGGTCACTCCTCTTGAGGGGTTTGAAGAGGTGCGAGCGGTGGACGGATATCCAAGCGATGCGTTCCAAGCGTCCTTCGATGAAGCGCTTTCTGCCTTTATGAAATCTCCGGTTCCTCCCGACGGTCGGCGCGACTGGGATTCGCTTGTCCTCAGTTCAGGAGGCATCAACGGAGCGTTTGGGACAGGAATTCTGACCGGGTGGACCGAACGGGGGGATCGCCCGGACTATAGGTTCGTGACTGGTGTAAGCGTTGGCGCGCTAATGGCTCCCTTTGCCTTTGCTGGTCCTGAATTTGACGACCGGCTTGTCGATCTGTTTCGACATGTCGAACCAGAGCACCTGCACCGCAAAAAGGATTTCATTTCATCAGTGCTGTGGGATGAGTCCCTGATGGATAATTCGCCTCTGCGGGCACTCATCGACCGAGCCGTAGATGAGGAACTCATGCGCGCGGTGGCCGCAAGGCATGCCGAGGGACGTCGCTGCTATGTCGGGTCGACGAACCTCGATGTTGGACATTTCGTCGTCTGGGACCTTGGTGCGATCGCCTCCAGAGGGACCAAGGAGGCACTTCAACTTTTTCGCCAGGTCCTGGCGGCCTCAGCCTCCGTTCCTATTCTCTACCCTCCCATTCGGTTTAGCAATGGTGATCACGAGGAATTGCATGTGGACGGGGCGGTCATCCGACCTCTATTCATTCCGCACAACGTCTTCGACAGCTATCTTTCGGCGGAACGCGCAGGTATGAATTGGGAGGATGTTGACGACACGATGTATGTCATCCACAACGGCTCCCTGTACCCACATCCACTGGTGGTGCAGCGTGACACCATCACGGTGGCTACACGAACCGTCACCATGATGAGTTACACGATGGTGGCGGAGGATGTTTTACACCTGTATCTGCTATCCCGGGCATGGGATGCTCAGTTTCGCTTCGTCACCCTCCCTGATGGGAGCGATCTGGACATCAATTCATTCACACCCGAAGACACTGAACGACTCTTCGCGATCGGTCAACGACATATGAAGCAACGAACGCCGTGGGCTACCGCTCCTCCCGGGTTCATTTTGGCAGAGGATTTCATCCATGCCGAGGGTGTTTCTGAGATGGAACCTCCGACCCATCTAAACAAGCGCCTAAGGCTCATAGAGAAGGAATTTCGCAACCTGCTTCCGGAAGGGTGGAGAAAATAGGCTTAGGCGCCAGGACTCAAGGACCACGTTTCATTAAAAAAGAAGAGGATTTTTCAAGGTCCTACTTACAATGAAGGGAATTCCTCAATCGCAGAGTGGAAACGTGTAAAGCTTGGAGGCCAAAATTTAGATGATCTCTGACGGATTGGCCTAAGTAAACTTTCACGTCGCTCTGTTTATACTCTACCTGGAGCAAAGTCCAATGTCTTCACCAAAGGTATTTAAACTAAAAACCAATCTCTCCCTTCAGCAAGCCAATACCATTATCGCAGCGGCACGAGAGGCAGGCCGTGCAGACAATTTTCAACCACTGGCGGTGGTCGTTCTCGACATCGGTGGCCACATGATCGCCATGCAACGCGAGGATGGTTGTGGCATTGCCCGGGTAGAAATTGCTATGGCCAAAGCCTGGGGAGCTTTGGGAGTTGGCATGTCCAGTCGATTAATTCAACAACAACTGGGACAACGCACCGCCTTTTTAGCCGCCATCGCGGCGGCCTCTGATGGCCGTTTTGCCCCGGTACCGGGCGGGGTACTTGTGGCTGATGACAACGGTGCTATTATCGGTGCAGTAGGTATTAGCGGCGATAATTCCGATAATGACGAGAACTGCGCTATTGCTGGAATCAAAGCGGCAGGGCTTGTTTTGGCGGAATAAACACTTGAGATTCACGTTTCTTCGAAACGGCCGATGTGATGATTGGCTTGTCGAAATTCACATCCCTCGATTTCTTCGTCATGTTTCCAATTGCCCAAAATGAAAGTTTTAATTTCCTCACCTTGCCACTAAACTCCCAACACTCAGGCACCCACCCAAAATGAGTACCCAGCATAACTCTTCTCGACCCGTTGTAAGGCGGCTTGAGAAAGGCACACGCCTTCCATTCTGACTTCCTTCACGGCAGGGTGTTGCAAAAGCTTTTGGCGAACGCCCAAGGCATAGGTCACGCTCTTGAGCATACAACCACGGCAAGCCCCTTCAAAAGCAAGCCGGACTTCTCCTCTTTTAGTCACTTCGAGGAGTTGAAGCCCCCCACCATGTATCTTTAACAATGGGCGGATTTGGGTTGCGATAAGGGCTTCGATCTCAGCCTCAAGATTCGTGAGATTTCCACTTTCCATCACGGCCTCTTTGTGGTGAGATTTAACTCAACCTTTTTGGCTTCAATGTCTACTCCAAAAAGACGGGCCTGGTTTTCGCCAAGAATTTTGCGCTTGTCACTCTCCGTGATTTGGGGGTAGCCATAGTCTTCCTGGAGTTTCTCGTCGATTTCCATCTCCCAAATCCACTCGAGTAGGGGCCGGGGGTTGCCGAATAGAGGAGCTTCTGAGCCCCACAGGATCCGATCGGCGCCTACATCGCGGAGGAGGCGGCCCATCCACTCTTTGAATGTTCGAGGAGCCACCATTGGAGTATGACCTACGCCAGAAAGCACAAGGAAAACGTTAGGATACCGTGAGGCAATCCAAACGGTTTCTTCGAAGTAAGGAACTGATAAATGGTGGATTCCGAACAGAAGATCAGGAAAATCCATCGCGGCACCTTCGATATCAAGTGGAGAAAGATCTCGAAGCTTTGCGCGTGTGATGGGATTCCCCTTGTGGAACTGAAACACCCGGATCCCTAATTCCCGCCCCTTCTCGTAGAGGGGATAGGCAATTTCGGGATTGTCACATGCCCAGGAACGACCGTCGACATGGGCGTTGTACATTTTGAACGAACGCGCCCCCATGTCTTTGACCTGATGCTCCATTTCGTCACATGCCGCCTGGACACTCGGATACATGGGGTCTACTGCTCCACAAAATAAGACTCGGTCGTGAAAAGCAGAGGCAAATTCGTATTGCGCTCTGACCGGAGCAAAGCCGTCATTGTATACATCAAAGAGGGGTACTGCCTGAGCCATGGCCATGTCGGTTCCGGAGTTCTCAAAGAGGAGCCGTCCCAGGTCCTCTGTCGTCCATTTCCGTGCAAAACCACTTATCGGATTCCAATTGGAGTAAAAGTCGGTGGGGGCTGTTTGCCGGAAATTTTCTCCCATGCGTAGATGCCATTGACGGTCGAAATTACTATCTGTCCGTTTGAGGTTGTCGTCAGAAAGATCATACATGTGAACCGCATTGTCGAACACGAATACATCATCCTGAATCATTGGGGTACCTGTCAGCCGTCTCTTTTTGTGCTCGTAATTCCAACTCCAGGGGCTGCCGTCAACCTATCACGTATTATTCGTTCCAATCCCACCAAACTCTGATTGGGCATCTGGTTATTATAGTGTTTCATTAATTGATTGACGATGGGCAATTGGCGGAGGGGGTGGGATTCGAACCCACGGTCGCTTGCACGACTCCGGTTTTCAAGACCGGCGCCTTCGACCACTCGACCACCCCTCCACTGACTGATTTTTCAACGGGTAGAGAATTTTTCAGATTGGCGATTTACTTGGGGGGAAGTAATCAATACGGTGTGTTGTCAGAACTCCCCTCTACCTACAGTATTACCATTCAAATTCCCGCATACGCGAATATACCCATCTCGCAGATCAATTTCACCCCATAACCCCAATATTTTCCTGTTTCCGTTTCCATTTTGCCATTAAAGTTCCGTTTCGTGTCTAACCATAGCGTAGGTTGTAAAGAAAATAAAGATTTTCAATGCACGAAATTTTAAATAACCTTCTGAATGTTCGAAATTTTTTCTACAGAGTAGGAAGCTAGGGGTTAAACTCCAATGTTCTTTAGATATTTGAAAGGTCAAAATTGTCGGATTGGAAACAGGATGAAACACCCGGATTTTCGCTTTCAGTGAATGAACTTCAAGTGCTTATCAAAATAAACAATGCATTGCATCTCAATCTTTGGTACAAAGTCATTTTTTACTCAAAAAGGAGATTTATATACGTTACCAATGTTTATGGCCGACATATCGCCTCGGATGGGGCTGGACTTTAATAGTGCCGAAAGGTGAATGACATTCAAGGATGACAAGGAATACTACAACCTCCCGGGTTGGAACAACGTTTGTCGGTGTTAGGCAAAGCGACCTCCTTTTCCTTGGTCTAGCGTTTTTTCTTCTTGTGGCATTGGTATGTCCGGCCAAGGCCGGAGAAGGCGTGTTTACTAAAAATGATTGGGAGTTTGGGGGATATCTCGACTTAGGCTACACGTTGGACTTTAACTTTCCGGATAACCACCAATGGCGAAGTAAGCCCACAACCCCCCAAGTAAATGAACTCAGTCTCAATATTGCACACGGTTATTTGAGGAAACCTATCAAAGAGTTTAATCGCTGGGGCTTTGAATTTGGAGTCCAGACAGGACAAAATAGTAACGGACTTGTCGGTCAAGCCCTTTTGCAGTCATTTACATCCGATGTTCCCCTCGTGGGAGGAGCGGACGTCCTTCGACATTTGTCCCACCTCAATGCTTCGTATCTTCTCCCTGTTGAAAGAGGACTCCGGCTCCGGTTCGGACTCTCAAATAGTTACATTGGCTACGAATCCTTCTATGCGAAAGATAACTTTAATTATACCCGGACCTACTTAGCCGACTTCTCTCCGTATTTTATGTTCGACGCAGATGCCCAGTATGAGGTCTCTGACAACATCACGACGAGTTTTTATCTGCTTAATGGCTTTTACCACCTTTCCAATCCGACCGGGCTGCCAAGTTATGGAGTGAGATTGGATTGGAAACTCACTCCAAAGGTCCTGTTTAGGGAGAATTTTTTTTGGGGGCCGGTCCAGGACAATATTGATCCGGAGTTTTGGCGCCTTTTCTTCGATCAGTTCGTGGAATGGAAAAAGGACCAACTGACTCTGGCATTGGCCTATGACATCGGTACCGAAATCGACTCGGCCGCAGAGGGAAATCCCCGAGTGTTCTGGATGGGGGGGGCCTTTTATTCGGATTGGCAGTTTTTACGATATTGGAGTGTCGCAGCGCGCCCTGAGTTTTACTGGGATCCTCAGGGGACCATTTCAGGTAATAGACAACTGTTATGGGCCATCACCACGACGGCCAAATATGTCTTACCCGTTGAGCGTAATAAGATCCTTCTCTGGTGGGAGTATCGGTATGGTCGGTCGACTGGATCAGGGGGGGGATTCTTCAAGGGAGGAGATGTTGCGCCGGGTGTGCCTGGACTCGCCCCGGACCATCATCTTCTTATTTGGGCGGTGAATTGGACATTTGATTCCTGAATCGTCTCTCGTTGACCTCACAGGGTGTATGATGAATTTTTCAGAAACCTTCCGGTCTTCACTTACGTTTTCCTTCTTGGCCGCCTGGGTTCTTGGGTAATGGCGTCCACCTTCATTAAGAATCCGGTCACATAATAGGGGGGGACAATGACAACGGGCTCATCTCCACGTCCCACAATATTCACCTTGAGTCCTTCATCTGAAGCCTGGTTTAAATCTTCTCTGGTCAAATGAACCCCTATCACTTCCGTAAAGGTGTCATATGGCCACGCCTGCCGTTTAATAACGACCATGGGAAGTTCTTTCCCATCTCGATCGAAGGTTTTTTTATAAAAAGCTGGTCCCTTGATGATTTCCCTAGATTTTAAAAAGACCAATTGGTAAAAAGAAATATTTCGACCGGAAAGATTTCCTCGAAGATGGTATTCACCCTCATATCTGTTTCCCATTTTTGGTCCTGACACCCACGTGCCAGGCTGATACTCAAGCGCTTCGATTTCCGTGTTGGTTGCCACCTGTTCTGCAGTCGTATTGGTCGTATGTGCGCAAGAAAGGACCGCTAAAGCGGAAAAAATCAGAGAGAGACCATAAGGTATTCGATTCATTATCTTCCCTACCAATCTGGCGTGTTGTGGTGAAAATACTTGAAGTGAAGGCCTTTGTGGACATATATCCGTTCTATCCGGGTAAGTACGAGAACCTGGCTTTCTGTGCCTTTGTGTCATACTTTGGCGATCAGGGTTCAATAGTGGCCTGACCTCCCAGGTAAGGACGTAAGACAGTAGGAATCTCTACCGAACCATCCGCCCTTTGGAAATTTTCCAGTATCGCCACAAGTGTACGTCCAATAGCCAATGCCGATCCATTGAGGGTATGGACGAACTGTGGTTTCCCCTTTTGGGGACGGTACCGGATATTGGCCCGTCTGGCTTGAAACGCCTCAAAATTACTACATGAGGAAACCTCCCGATAGGTTTCCTGAGAAGGGATCCACACTTCCAGGTCATAGGTTTTAGCGGAGGCAAACCCCAAATCCCCGGTGCAAAGCGCCATGACGCGATAAGGGAGTTGTAGCTGTTGTAACACGGTCTCCGCTGCTGAAGTCAGCCGCTCCAGTTCATCAAAGGAATTGTCAGGAGTGGCAAAGGAAACGAGTTCGACCTTATTGAATTGATGAACGCGAATAAGTCCACGGGTATCTTGTCCATAGGATCCGGCCTCACGACGAAAGCACGGCGTATGGCTGGTATAGCGAAGGGGGAGTTCGGCCTCCTTCAAAATTTCTTCACGGTGAAGGTTGGTTAATGGAACCTCAGCGGTTGGAATGAGCAGGTAATCGTCATCTTTGAGATGAAACAGATCTTCCTCAAGATTCGGGATTTGGCCGGTTCCGGTCATACTGGTTCGATTCACCATAAAGGGCGGCAAGACCTCGGTATAGCCATGGTCTTGAGTATGTAAATCCAACATAAAGTTGGCCAGGGCCCGTTCTAATCGGGCTCCCGGACCCGTTGAGACCGAAAATCGTGATCCTGTAATTTTTGCGGCACGCTCGAAATCCAAAATTTCGAGTTTTTCGCCCAATTCATCGTGGGATAGCGGCTGAAAAGAGAAAGCTGGAAGCTCGCCCCATCTTCGTATTTCAACATTTTCCTTCGCGTCCGACCCTTGGGGAACCGAGGGATGGGGAACATTGGGAATTCGAAGGGCCTGCTTTTCTATTTGTTCTTCGGTGGTCCTCAATTGTGTTTCAATTGTGGTGATTTGATCCCCAAGACTTCGAAGCGAGGTAATGGCCTCATCGGCGGGTTGCTTGTTTCGTTTGAGTGTCGCCACTTCCTCGGACCCTTTTTTTAACTGGTGGCGAAGGTCTTCCACCTGCCCAATCAGGCCTCGACGTTCCGCGGCCAATTTCTTGATGGAATCCCAGGAAATGCCGGAGGCGCGGACCCCCAGTTGGTGTCGGAGGTCATCAATTTCGTCTCTTAAGATCCGGAAATCATACATTCATTTCAACCTTGGAGGACTGGTTACCTTGGACAAAATTTATCAGTAGATGACAAGTGAGTCAACGAAATGACTATATCACGAATACCACCTTGTCAGAAGGATAAAATTCCGTTAGGTTTTTGCGATGCCCTACGTTTTCCCTTATGAAACCCTTTTTATCTGGATCATCGGTCTTCTGATTGTCGGATTGTTGGGCTTTCGTGTGTTCGTGACCCTCCGACGACGACATCAACACAAAGTAGAGGAATCGTCGATTCAAAAGTCTGGAGATTATTGAGGACGCACAGTTTTTCGGTACCTTTGGTGACCTTTGCTTCCGGCAGCCTGCGATTTGTATTTTGGTCGGCCCCTCTTTATAATCAGTTGCCGGTGTTATAAGTATTGAGTTCTTCTTTTATGACATTGAATCCCTCTTTTACACGAACCGATGGGCGTCGGGGTGATGAAATCCGCCCTGTAAAAATCACTCGTCCCTTCACCAAATATGCTGAAGGATCCGTGTTAATGGAGATGGGAGAAACCAAAGTCATCTGTACGGCTTCCGTAGAGGAAAAAGTCCCCCCCTTCTTAAGGGACAAAGGGCAGGGGTGGGTAACCGCGGAATACAGCATGTTACCTCGTTCCACGCATGACCGCATGCAACGGGAAGCCAGCCGCGGGAAACAAGGCGGACGGACTTTGGAAATTCAGCGATTGGTCGGTCGGGCTCTTCGGGCCGTAACGGATATGAGCAAATTAGGCGAACGAACGATATGGATTGACTGTGATGTCATTCAAGCCGATGGCGGGACTCGAACCGCCTCTATCACCGGCTCCTTCATCGCTTTAGCGGATGCCGTGCTCCATTTACAGAAGAAATGCCTGATTCAACAGCAACCACTGAAAGACTATCTCGCAGCCATTAGTGTCGGGAAGGTAAAGGGAGATATTCTCGTTGATTTGACCTACGACGAAGACTCAACGGCTGAGGTCGATATGAATCTGGTCATGACCGGAAATGGCCGCATGGTTGAAGTGCAGGGGACAGCCGAAGGTGAACCCTTTGAGAAAAAAGATTTAGATGCCTTTATGACCTATGGGTGGAGCGGTATCCAATCGCTTATTAAACTTCAAAAGGAAATCGTTGGGACATTGTCCTAATTCAGCGGTATCGTGATTCGAGAACTTGTTTTAGCGACAGGAAATCCTCATAAACAACAAGAATTGAAGGATCTGCTGAGAGATATTGACCTGAAAATTTTGACCCTTGGTGATTTCCCCGGGGCCCCTGACATTGAGGAGGATGGCCAAACGTGCCAGGCTAATGCTATGAAGAAAGCCCGTGGCATTGCACAATATACCAGTCACTGGGCGTTAGCTGATGATACCGGTCTGGAAGTGGACGCCCTTAACGGCCGTCCGGGGGTTTACGCGGCTCGATATGCCGGGGAGCATGCCACCTATGAAGACAATTGCCGAAAGCTCTTGAAAGAAATGAATCATGTTCCACCGGATCAACGATCGGCCCGCTTTATCACCGTAATGGCCCTTTCAGATCCGTCAGGAAAGACAGAGGTGGTTGAGGGGATCCTCCAAGGATGCATCACGCAAGAATTTCAAGGCACCAAGGGGTTCGGGTATGATCCGGTTTTTTTCGTGCCACCACTGGGATTGACTCTTGCGGAGCTTTCACTTGATAAAAAAAACGAGGTCAGCCACCGCGCCCAAGCCTTTAAAAAGATCAAAGAGATTTTGGTAAATAAAGTCGGTCACGCCTAAGAGTCGGGGCGTAGCGCAGCCCGGTAGCGCGCCTGCTTTGGGAGCAGGATGTCGGAGGTTCAAATCCTCTCGCCCCGACCAATCTTTTCAAGCACTTACACATGTTTTGTTTTCTCCCCTATGGTCTGGGTGGCCAATTTAGGGGCGGTTCCATTTTCGGTTCCACCAAAATGGCTCTGAGACCCTTCTTTCTTCTCTCCCATCTTGCCAAATCCGGAAAGGCCCTCCACCGCTTCTTTAAGATGAGAGGGGGAGAGATGGGCATACCGTTGAACGAGGGCGGTTCCTTTGTGACGGAGGAGCGCGGCCAGGGTACTGTCACTATACCCACTCATGGCCAATCGGCTGGCGAAGGTATGCCGGAGGGTGTGCCAGGTGACATCCTCCAAACCGGTCTGCTTCACGGCTGGCATGAAAACCCGCCGATAGAAATTGTAGCTATCTAAATGACTTTTGCGAGTTTGACTCGGGAAAACCCACGGGGAAAATTCCCAAGAGGAAAATCCGCGTAAAATGGTCTTGGCTTCTTCATTCAAGAGAACATGTTGGACTTTCCCGGATTTGGTCTGAGGCAGGGTGAGGAACCCCTGCTCCAAATCGACGTTGGCCCACCGGAGTGAGAATAATTCACTTTTTCTTAACCCTGTCAGAATGGCCAACCGGGCCCAGTGGGAGTAGGGGAGTCCTAAGGCCGTCAACAACAATCTTTCTTCTTCCACTGTCAAAAATCTGGTCTTGCCTGTCGGCACTTTTGGCAGTTGAACTTTGACAAAGGGGTTTTTCTCCAGTTTGTCATCTCGAATGGCCACGTTGAGGACCTGTCTTAAGAACTTCAAGTAATGCTTAATGGTTTCCGCGGCATACCCTTGACTGACCAAGTCTTCCTTGGCCTCCATGACCACCGAAGGGGTAAGGTGATTGAGTCGCTTCCCGGCTAATCGGCTCTTCCACCATTCGGCATACCGCCGTTCCTCATATTGCGTTTTGGAAGTTTTCCCCGAAAAGGTCAATTTCTTGACATACTGGTCTATCCAGTCAAGGGCTAAGGGGGAGGTATGGTGGTTGTACCGTTCGGGGAAGAATCGCCCTTCCTTCTGTTCGGTCTTCGCTTTCTCGTAGAATTCTCGAGCCTTGGTTTTCGTCGGGAAGCCGTGATACCGAACCCGTTTCCCATTGTGATAGAGCCGCACCCCCCAAACGGGCTTTCCGTGTGAATCGAGTTGGTGAAACAACCCCCGGTCTACTCGTCCTTTACGTGCCATGGGCTAGGCTCCTTTTAATTCTTTCCATTGTTGTGCAAGCTCCTGTTGTTTACGCTTCGCCGCCCTCTCGGCATCGCCGGTAAACACATCGAAGTGATGGCAGGCTTTATGGTAATGGCCTTTGATGGTGTCCGTGATCTCCTCGAGGGTTTCAAAAGTTTCAATCAGGGGCCGTGGGTCGGGACTTTCTCGTTCCGGATCCATGTGACATAGCACTTTCAGCAATCCCTCCAGTCGATACATGGGTTCCCACATTTCATCCAGATGGGCCATTCCAGCTTGAAACGCGGCTTCCTGCCGTGATTTCGAGTTGGTCGCTTTGGTAGGTACGCTCTTCAATTTGGCCATGGGTTAGCCCTCCTTTCTCTTTTGGCTACCAGTCTTGAGGTACGCCTGCCCTAACTCGTCCTCATGGATACAGGAATACATCCGGTTGCTATAACGGCGTTTACTGAGACCGTCTTGAGCTTTATTCGCCCCCTCACACAGGACGTCGGTCAAGTCATCCAAGACATCATCCAAAAACAACAGCGCTTGCCCCTTACTCTTAAAGGGCCCATACCGGCGTGGGAGGAGTCCGGTAACTTCGAGGCGGGTATACCAGACCCATTTTCCCCGCTCATCTTTCACGCAGACGGTCCAGCCTGGTTGCGGTGGGGTTTCGATTAATTGAATCTTGCGACGTTTGTGCTTGCGAGTCTCCCTTTGGTCACTCCTTTCCCCGGCTTCCTCTTTGACTAAGGTTACGGCATTCATCGTCTCATCCTCCTTTCTTGGTGGTGGTTGATCCTAACTCCCGTTCCAGCAAGGCCCGGATATAGCCGCTGGCGGTGTAGCCTTGGGAGCGTAGGTTGTCCAACCTTCGTTTTAGTTTAGTTGGAAGTTGAATAATTACCCGTTGCATTTTCACGAAAATCACCTCCTTTGCTTTGTAAGGATTGTATACTATCCTATGATAGCAGTCAATGATAAGCGCTGATTGACGGCATCGCCCCATTTGATTACACTTTTGCCCATGCCAAAAGGAAAATCTGGTGAGGGAAAAGCGGGAACTTGGAACTTCCGAGATATCCCAAGAGACCTAATGCATAGGGCAAATATAGCCGCTGCCATTCAGGGAACTTCCGTTAAACAACTGTTAATGAAGCTCATGGAGGGTCACCTTCAGGACCTGGAGAAAAAGGGATTGCTTCCCAAACGAAAATCAAAGGGAATTTAAACTTGGTGGTCATTACCAAGAGGCGGAATGAATGGCGGGTGACTATCTCGAAGATGAAGAAAGGGAGCAGGCTCTTGCCTGGATGGAAAAAGAAGCAGCAAAACGCTTTCATAATTATAGTTATCCAGACCGCGAATCCCGTGAGCCTAACGCAACAACAAAGCAGCTAGAGTATATAAGGCACCTTCTGCCAGGTATTGATGAAAAAGTCTTGGCCTCTCTTGGTAAATGGCAAGCTTCAGGCCTGATAGATGAAATCAAATACCAGAAACAAAGAATGACCCAAGAGTTATTTGATGAATGGGAAGAAAAACAACATAAGAAACAGCATAAGAAACAGAAAAGGGCGAGGGAGTGGGCCTTGCTCATTTTTTGGGGTCTACTTTGTCTAATTATTCTATGGGGATTCTTTGGGAAGTAATTGGACAAATCAGCAAGACCCTTACAGTAGAAAAAAGACGTGCTACCGAAGGGGAAGGGGTAAATTTTCTAGCGATGCCTTTTCCGGCACATCAGCCACCCTCTGCCAACGGTGGGATTGGATTTCTGAAATACCTTGGTCCTTGAGGGTGGGCTCAGAAAACCTTTCACTCTGTAAGGTTTTCCCTGGCCTTCCTTTTTCCCTAACAGTTTCTTTCAACAACACCTCCAGCTTCCGTTCCGCCCGCAATTTCAATTCCGCGGGAGCGGGTCAAACGGCTCGCCCTCGTCCTTCTTCAACTCATTGACCAACCACCGCTCTAATTCCTTGCTTCGTGGCCACTCTCGCAGCTTGTTGGTAAAGGGCGTATAGGCAACCACGTCATCCAGGGACGCGTCCTCCGGACATCCCAAAATCCTCATGACCGCACAGGTTTCGAGAAAGAAGGCCGTGCCTAATAATTCCCACACCTTCGCCGGCTTTATTCCCACACGGCCAAACTGATCGGCCATATACGGGTAAGAGTGCTCCACCACCTTTAACCAGAACTCGACTTCTGGGGGGTTGAAACCGGTTTCATCATGTAACCGATTTTCTGGCTCTCGGCTATGGACGGACCTTGCATCATACCCCTGGCCGTGGTCTTTGCGGAATCGACGGGGGGCGTGCTTCGTTTGAATGGTGGCGTCCCACCAGGCTTTGGCTTCTTGGAAGTCAATGGTTCCGTCTTCGTCAACGGGGAAGTTCGCTTTTTTGAGTCGCTTGCAGACATAACTCTCATCCCGTCCAAGAATGTCACGGGCAAATGCTGATTTTGTACCTCGTTGATTTTTCATGTATTTTTGCCTGGTTACTTTTTACAACCTACTCTCTAGCGTGTTAATGCGCTCTCGGCTGCGCCTCATTGCATATTTTTAAATCCAGGACCCGTAGGGCCAATTCCTTAGTTTTCAATAAGGGGGCAAGGTTTACCAAGGGAAAAGGAGCAATCCCCCGCCGGGCACCTTGCCATGCAGGTCACTGGGCCTGCCCCGGTGTCTCGCGTGAGAGGCTATGGATTCCCACGCGAACCATTTCTCCTAAGCCGGAGGCTGACTTTGAGTAACTCCGTTGCCTCGGTAAATCTTCACGCGCCCTTGCTGAAAAGCCTGCAAGTAAGCCCAGAAGGTGCTGAAGCCCGAAAATTCTCGCCGCAATTCGGGATAGTGTTGCCACACCCGCCGGGCTTTCTCCTCGGTTTCGATGAGACTTGCCAATTCCTGGTCGGTCAAAATTTGTTCTGCCAAATCAGCCATGTCCATCTCCTTTCGTATTGGACTTTAAATCAGGTGAAATTCTTCTTTGAGGTCTGCCTGTATCTGGCCCACTTCCTCGGGGTTCGGCTGCTTGAGGTCCAGGCAATTGAGGGTAGACCAAAAATGCAGCTCCCCAAGCCTAGGCTCGCAGTGGAGGCCCACCGCATACAGCCAACTGGCAATTTCTTGGACCGCCGCTTTGTGCCGTTCAATGAGGGCAGCCTGCACCGCTCGCCAGGCTTTGCGTTCAGCATTCTGGAAAACCGTTTGCTTGGACTTCACCTCTTGGGCCGCTTGGGAAAGGGCGATTTCTGTAGCCTTAATTAAATCCGAAGTATCGGCGAGCTCATCGCGTGCGGCGTTGAGAGTTTTTCTCAGCTTGGCCAAATCAGCATCCTTCCCAGCTCCGATGGCAATGTTGCCGACGAGGGTAGTCCGTTGGTGCTCAAGACTGTCAATGGTTTTGCGGACTCCTTCCTGTTGGGCGTGAAGATCATTCAGCCGTTTCTGACAGCCGTTGCGTTTGCTTTCGGCTTGGGTCAGTTGTTCCCGAACGTCGGCGAGGGTCATTGGTGAATTCATGGTTGCGGTAGAACTGGTCATAGTGTCCTCCTTGATTCAGTGTGAATGTGCGTTTTTAGGTTACTGGTTTTGTGCAAAATTACAGTTTGAGTTACAGCGAGTTACATAACCCCCCCTAAAGGGGGGGTTGTAACTTGTAACTCTGTTCGCGTGATTACACCGACTTAGTTTCACTGTAACCCTCATAATATCAATACCTTACAGGCCTAGAATTACAGTTACAGTTTTCAAAGTGTAACTGTAACTCAGAGGGCTCAATTTATACGTACTATTCCCCATAACACTTCAGGCCCTTTTTTGCCCAATTGCATGACCCAATTGCCTTTGCCTTGAGACAGTTTGGTTTTGACGAGACCCAAATCCAGACCCGTCTCTTCGGCCACCTCTTTCGCTGTTTTTTGCCCCTTGAGTAAGGCTCCTTCAATTTGTTTCCGTTTGCTCAGCCCCTTGGCCAGGCTGGGCTCCTCGTTGACATCAAGGGGGGAAAAGTGCACCGTCCCATTGAACGTCATCGTAAACCCCAACGGGGGGTGTAAAGGCCCATCATTGACCTTTCGATGGAACAGGCCTAATCGGTTTTCCTGCTCGGTACTATCCTCGGACCGCTGGATTTCCCACACACTGCGAGCCAGATTGGTGAAATAGACAGACCCGAAGGGGGACTTTTCCTCCCCACTTTTCGGGGGGTGGGTGATAAGAAGACTCGTGACGTTCAAACTTCGGAGAGCACTGTAGAGTTGAATGGCCGACTCCGCTCGTTCAAGTTCATTGCCACAAGCCAACCCCAAGGAATCGACAATGAGAAAGGAAATCTCGTGTTCGGCAATAATGCGCTGTAAGGCCGGCACGTCATCCCGGAGGGGAATCGTGCACCGCCGATACAGGGGTACAGCCCCTTGCAGGGAGGGATGGCCTCTTTTGATCCGGTTCACCCGAGTGCTAATGGTTCGCCGGTTCGCTTCATAGTCCAGATAGAGGGCGTTGCCCCTTTTCCCATGGAAACACAAGACCGAGGCTTGTTTTTCAGCTAATAAACAGAAAAGCAGGGCAACGTAGGTTTTTCCTACCCCCCCAGCCCCGAAGATCACGGTATCGGAATGTTCGGGAGCAATGGGATCAACAAGGTAGGGGGTGGGCTCCAGGGTGTCTTCTTCGTCTTCATCTAACCGATAGACCGGTTCCCCTTGGCGATGGGCCTCAACCGCCCGCAGGAACACGCTCTCAATAATGGAGTCCCAGTTGACCGTGCCATTTAATTTTCTAAGTCGATTACTGCACTCTGTTCTGGTTCGAGACCCCAATAAATTAACGGACACATGATGCAACCGGCGTAAGCTACCGTTTTGTTCCACGCTAACGGTAATTTCTGCATATAAATCTCGCCGCCCTTCGGAAAATCGGTCAACAACAATATGTACTCGGTCTTCGGCCCACCGAAAAATCAAAGCGCCTCCCACCCGCTCAACCTCAACGGACATGGAAAAGCTCTTCCTCGGGGATACCCGTAAAGTTTTGGGCTTTTGTGTTGCGGGTGGACGTGAGCGTGTGTTGTTTCGCTTGCTGCTCGCGCTGGAGCCGTTGCACGTGCTGGCGAAGGTCCCACACCTCGTCTCGTAACCGGGAAAGTTCCTCCTCATCCTGTGAGGGTGTAGGCGGTGATTGTTTAGCTTTCGGTGGACGATAATCGGAGTACCCTTCCTGGTAATAATGCTCTGCCCACAAAGAAGACGTGGGAAAATCAATGAGGTTGTCTCGCCCATTCGGATGGCCTTGCAGGCCCCTAAGTTTTTGGGTATGATTCTTTTGCATACTATCCGCTCCTTTCTGAGCCCCATGATGCCCGTCATGGGGCTTTACTTTTGGATTTCATTACCTTGCATGGGTTTCCCCTGTTTGCGATTTCATCCACTCTCGTAACTGGTCGACATTCACGCGTAACGCCCGCCCATACCGATAAATGCCCGGGGTGTCCTTCGGTAACCGATAAAACCAAAACTTCGACATTCCCGTTTCCTCACAGGCCTTTTCTAATTTGACATCTGCCATACATTCCTCCTAGCCGTGTTTGAGTTAAGGATGTGTGTTGTGTGCCGCTCTTTACTGTTGTAGCAGGGAGTACAGAGGAAGGCACTGGGGACAGCAAGAGTTTTTTCCCCTGTCGGTAGGGACACAAGAAAATATTTGTGCTGTCGGCGGAATTGAGGTGAAAAGAGTGGAGGGACGAGAAAAAATTTTACTTGATTTTGGGTGGTGGCCAGTTGCCGGATTCAGCGTCTTTGATGAGTCGGGTGACACGCTTTACAGCTTTTTCGGCCAGATCTCGGGCCTGTGGTTTCCCTCGAAGTTCGCCATAGACTTCCTTTCCAATTTGGCCAAACGTCATTCCTTCCTCTTTTTGGAAGTCATAGCATCGAAAGTAATTTATCCAGGTTTTGATACCCACATACCCGGCTATGGGAGGGTCTTTGTAGAGATGATAAGGACGCGGATAGTTTCTTTGATAACGCTTCCCTTCTATATAAGTGGCCCCTAGGGGATATTTGAATAAAGTTGCTGGACGCGACTTATGCAGTTTTTGGAGGATGGGCTTGAGAGTTCCTAATACCCTCGTGGGCGGAGCGGATATATCGAGGCCAAAAAAGACATAGCGCCCCCCCCACCAATATGCAGATTCGGCCAATTGAGTTACTAGAGCTCCGGTAAATCTTCCAGCATACTCCTCCTTTCCCCTTTCCTTAGAAACTTTAAAATCACTCTTTGCAATGGCACTCAAATCGAGGATGCCGGATTTTATCCATTCCTTCGCCTCAGGATTGCTTTGCATATGCCGACTAATCAAATCGTGGACCCTTTCTCGTGGACGCCAGGACAAAGGCCGTTGTTTAATTGGTTTTAAGCGGTAATGGTGCTCTCCTTTGAGCACTTTCCATGTAAATCCGAACTTTTGAAAGAGGTTAATATCATGGCCAGGCTGGCCTCTTCTTTTTCTCTTGAATAATAGATGCACTTTCTTAGACCGTAAGAGAGCTTCAATCCGAAAAAATTCTAGGATATCGTCCCAAGGGTCTAGTTGCTTAACAGCTTCCTCGCTTGGATAGGGGACTGGTGGAATTTTGTAGGGATAGGGCTTTCCGTGAGAATTTTTCTTTTTTGTAGACATGGTCCCCTCCTGTCGGGTCCTGATGAGGAAAGGGGAGGGCGGAACTCAGGAAATCCCGCCGAAGCCGAGCGCGACTCGGTTCGTTCCTCCCCTATGTAGTCAAACTTAGGGCATTCGTGGCCAATTTAGGGGCGGTTGGAATGCCAAAATGGCCAATTTGGTGACGGTTAGACGCTGCCACTCCATACAACAAAATGTCAAGAGAAACAAAGAAACCCCTTGTCAATAGAGACGAATCTTTTGTTCTGTGTTTTATGTCGTTGCATGGCGTTGCAATAAAATTTCGCCTTTGGGAGCAGGATGTCGGAGGTTCAAATCCTCTCGCCCCGACCAGTTCTTTCAACACCATACAAGCGTTCTCCCCCTCCCCTCATTTCCCCCTTAACCCCTTTGCTCTATGGTGTATGCTAGATTATTCCCTGGGGACCCAGGGAGCCAATGGAATTAGGAAAGGGAGCAGCGCTTCGAACTCATTGACATGCGATTGGATCAGCGTAGGTCCATGACCTCACTCCCCGGAATTTATACCGGGTTTCATAATTTAGACAATTAATGACTCGTCGAATAGGCCCTCATTGGAAAATGTCTTTTTTGTGCCTTCTGATTGTGGCGTGCACGACGAACCCTGATTCTCTCGGTGAAGCCAACCGAACCCCCCAAGCCAGGCTTCTGGCCTTTCAAAACATAACGTCCGATAATACCAGCACGATTACATTGATTCGAGATACCGGAATTGTGGGGTCAGCGTGTTATCTTCTGGTTTATGTGAATGCCACCCTCGCAGCCAGAATGGATTCGGGAGAGGTGGCCCAATTTTATATCCCTCCTGGTCCGTTGTTTTTATGGGTTGGCCCTGAAAAAAAGGGGAAGGGCTATTGCCAAGTAGGGGAAGGTTATTCAGCGCAAATCGACACCAGCATGGAAGAACACGAAGAAAAAAGATTTCGGGTATCCTGGGTTTCTGATGGGACCATTTGGATATCTCCTATCGCAAACCTATATTAGTACCCCTTTCCTCTCCCAACCCCATGTAATCCAAGTTTAATAACTCGCCACCAGTTCCAACATCCCGTTAGCACCCCCCAAATCATCCGCACCAGAATATAGACGACATGTTCGCCTTACACCCTGTATGCGAGCATAGCGGCTACCCTCGATAACCTCGAGTGCCCACTACCCCGGAGTTGAGGGAACGCCATCACCAGGCAACTCGTACCTTACGTGAGGGTGAGCTTCCCCTTAATTTCCTCCCCCTCGTACCGGCACTTGGGCCCACATTTCAGTTCGGTCCTCATTCATAACCATGGGTTACGCCTTATGTACCAGAAAGGGGAGGAACTGTCAGGTGAAGATTGGAAGGCGCTGATTGTCCTGGTTAATAGATTGGGCAAACGCTCGACCATGTATCGGATGATGGAAGAATAAGGCGATTTAGCAAGTCTTTTGGTCGATCGTCGAAGAGAGAAACCATAAAACACTCCAAGTCGCTATTTGTATGTGAAAACCCGGGGCTGATTTAGACAGAAGCCAGCATTTGTCGGTTGTCTTCAATATGCCGTAAGACCTTTCTGGGAAGCGCTTTTTCAGCCAATCGCAGATCATAAGTTTTTTGCACATTCATCCAGAATTCGGCAGACATCTCAAAAAACGCCCCAAGCCGCACGGCTGTATCCCCGCTGATGCCCAACTCGCCTCGGATAATCCGTGTGATGCGGTTCGGGGGCACCTCCAGGGCCTTCGCCAGCTTGTAGGCATTTAACATCGGCTGGGCAGGCTTGAGAAATTCTTCCAGAAGAATTTCTCCCGGATGAATCGGCCGCATTCGATTTTTCACCATGATCCCCTCTCCTCAATGATAATCGGTAAATTCCACCTCATAAGGCCCATCGTTCTTCCACACAAAGCAAATCCTCCATTGATCATTAATCCGGATACTATACTGGCCTAGCCTATCGCCTTTAAGCTTTTCCAACTTGTTCTTCGGCGGTGCCTGTAAATCCTGTAACGTCGTCGCACTATCCAGCATTACCAGCTTTCTTTCTGCCACTTTCTTAATGCCTGTGAACTCTCTGACATGCTCTCCTGCAAAGAACATTTCAGTTTTTTTATCCTTGAAACTCTGAATCATGCACACTCGATTCTATTTTACACTTTCCGTATATTGTAAAATCATATCCCAGTACTCAATAAATTTCAAGGCCTCAGATGCGTTCCACCTGCCGCCTAGTTTTTTACGGACACATCCAGATTCAGGTCAAACACCGCTCTCACTTCCGTCACAGCTAAGCCAATGAACATGTTAGGGAGATCCCGGTTCGTTCCAATGACTTTCCCCACATTTTCCCTGATATTCAATAGCAGCGAACCCAGAGACCAATCTTGATTCAGACTACTCCCTTGTGCCACCGTGGTTTCCTAGCGAACTCCACCAGAGCTGAAGTCGACCCTGAACCCCACGTCCCCTTGTAGTCATTGGAGAGATAGTAGGTCCCGGGAGGCCCGATGAAATTTTCGTTGGATTTCTGAGGTGGACCCTGGGCAAAGCCAAAGACGGTGGTCTGCCCAGTTTCGCGTCCGTCGAGGGCCTGGGCGCATGCCCGGTCGGATCGGTGTTCTTGAGGGGGATTATTGAGGATATAGCTGTAGCGATTGAACGCTTGCGGATTGAAGGGTTCGGGTACGATGGTGTCCGGCTGGGTGAACCGGCCGAGCAGCGGATCATAGAGGCGCGCGTGGTAGTCATACAAGCCCGTCGTGCGATCCTCTTCCTGCCCTGTGTACTTATACGCAATATCCACATTCTGGTTGGAACTATTTACCCGCGTCTCTCCAAAGGTCCAATACGCCAATTCTTGTTCGACTACGCCGTTGGCATCGGTCACCACACTCGTCGAACCCAAATGATCGCTGTGAAAATACGTCGTCTTGCCTGTATCCACCTGGACCATGGCGACTCGTTGGCCATTGGCAAAGATCAGTTTGGCACACGCGAGGTCGCCGCCATTCCGCACCGCGTGCTCCGTCCCGTGACACACATAGTCTTGCCCCAAATAGACCGTCACCCAGTCCTCCACCTGCTTAATGATCCGCTGCCCGTCCCCATTATACACGAAGGTGGTGACCGTGCCATCAGGGGGCGCGGCCTGGGTGCGCACGAGCACCTCGTCGAGTTGGTGTTGTGCGGCCTCTTGTTCGTCCGTCACCTGTTGAAGGGCCGTCGGGAGCTGAGAGGCTGGTGCCCGGAAGGCGGCTTCCGTCTGCAATCACGCCCCCGGCCGCCGAATGGGTGGGTGGGGAGGCGATGAAGGTATTGGTGCGTTTCGCACACTCTACAGCCAAGTCCTGGATGCGTTCTTTCACGGCACGCGGAATAACCCGAAGTAAGAGCAACAGGGGGAGAAGAGGCAGCGGTTAAACGGGGGACTCCCTAAATTTTCGACTTTTGACAAGCTTGAGGATCACGTCGGGCTTTCGATGCCAGGGCCGTGCGCGCCTGGGTTAGTAACTCCCAGATGGGTTTTCGCAGGCGATCTTCTAAGGGTTCCATGGCCTTCAGATCTTCTATCGCCATATCTAAGCTGGTCAAGGTTAAGCTCTCTTGGGTAAGAAGGATGCCTTCTTCCATAGCCCGTGTGGCCGCGGGCAGGTTCGCCTGACGTAAGTAGAAGATACCCTGTTGAAAGTAAGCTGACGTCTTGATAGCGACATCCTGGGACTGAAAAGCCCTTTCATTCACTTCAATGGCTTTGGCGGGATTGCCTAATCGATAGTAAACGTAACTTAAGCCGATGGGCAGATACTCGTTCGTAAAGCCGTGGGCTTCTGCATACTGATAATCTGCCAACGCTAATTCAAATTGCCCAGTAAGCAGATAGACATTTGCCCTCTGTACACGAGCCTCTTCGTCATCAGGGTTTTGTGATAAAATAAGATCGAAATCTTTAATTGCCTTGTCAAAGTTTCCTAAACATTGGTAAATCCAGCCCCTACGTAACAATCCAATAGGGTCAGAGGGCTCCGTTTCCAAGGCTAGGTTATAATTAAACAATGCCTTCTGATACTGGCCGAGTTGTTCAAAGACATATCCCCGTTCCTGATATATTTTCGGATTGGTAACCCCTAATTCAATCGCTTTTGAAAAGTCAACAAGGGCCTCATCTAATAGGTTAAACCCTTTTAAAATAGATCCTCTCATCCAATAACTATCCCCCCGAGTTGGCTCCAATTGAATCGCGTAATTTATATCTTGTAGGGCGAGTGAATCTTGGTTGAGCTTACTATATACAGTTGCCCTTTGAACATATCCTAAAGGGCTATTCGGCCTAATGGTAATGGCTCGGTTAATATCCGTAAGCGCCAACTCCATTTGATTCAATTGCCCATACGCGCCACCGCGGTACAACAGCAACTCAAATTCATACGTCGGCTTCTGGTATGCCAGCGCTTTCGTGAAGGTGTCCACCGCTTCGGCATAGCGCTTGCTGGTGTAGAGCGCGTGAGCTTCCACCCGCAAGCGCTCCACCTCTCGCACCGGGGAGGAGCCCGCCTCCTTGCTTGTAAGGACAACGACTGAGAGTAGGGCCGTGAGACAGATCCCTAAACCACTCAAACGCGCTTGAACAGACAACCTCCGTATATGGACGAATAATTCCATATCCCAATGTACAACGTCAGTGAATCCCTGACTATGCCCCGCCACTACTCAAATAAGTGTGGGCTGCGAATGGCAGTCCTCTTGTAGGGGACGATTTGCGTCTTGCTCCGATTGACTAACGGTGGAGCCGAGCTGATAAAGACATCAATCAACCTTCCGGTGTGGCGGTCAATGAGCATCCCGGCAAATTCAAAACCCGGCAGTCCACGTTGCCAATTGTAGAAATCCGGATGATTTCTTATAAGAGCCCTGCCTTCAGGTATTGAAAACATGTCTCGCTCCAGGGTAGCAAAATCATTCTGCAGCCCTCGACTTTGATCAAAGGATTCAAGAGGATTTACTTTTCTTTCAAAATTTGCCCCTGGGGACCTTGGCGGCCCTTTTTGAACCAGAAGTTGCCCTTCCATTGCTTGATTATTTGGGGTAGTAGTGGAATCCAATGAAGTTTGACTCTGAGTAGACCCCAGGCTCGCATTTCCTTCGAAATCATTGGCCGCCCACTGAGTCGCCGGATCCCACATCGTATTGTTGGTATTGTGGATCAGATTGTAATTTTGTGGCGCCGGATCATACCCGCGGTGGGTCGTCTGATCGAGCTGCTGATCCCTTAATGGCCTGAGATGGGCCGGGGCATGGCCCGTCGGATCCGTGTACTTAAGCGGATTATTGGTGACGTAGCTATACCGATTAAACGCCTGGGGATTGAACGGCTCGGGGACAATCGTGTCCGGGGAGATGAATCTTCCGATGAGCGAATCATAGAGGCGCGCGTGGTAGTCGTATCTTACCTCAAAATCATATCTTCCTGACGATCAGAGCCAATAATTCCATCCTGACCCAAACATCCTGATTCAAGAGGGCGATAGACTTCTCCTTATAATAAATCCCGAGGTTAATTCATTGTATTTACAATCGCTAATCTACAATTTTTTAATCTCCTAATTTTTATTCTGGCTCTTCAAAACAATTGGAGCCACCACAGGTTAATGATAGGTTCATTATTGTTGCCCAATTTGGGTCATAAAATTTGTCCAAGCAAATCCGCAATCTTTTAATCTTTCTCACTACCAAGATGGGGCTAAAATTTTCTTACCTTTTACCGGACCGACGTATACTGACAGCCTCCCAGCCCTTCCTTCAAAATCTCCGGTGGGGGGTTATATACTTGTTTGAGTTGGCTCATGATTTCGGTTTTTGCTGTCTCAACCAGGGGGTCAGGAAAGGTAGTATTGTTAAGTTGACGAAGTTCCTCCTCAACCCGGCGTTCGGGTTTTTCCAAAGATTTGTTGAGTCGAAGTGCTTTCTGATAGGCTGACCTAGCTTGGGAAATGTAACCCTTGTGGAGGAATAAAAATCCGCGCTGAAAATACCCTGCTACCTGCACATCCGGAACCTCACGCTTTAGAGCTTCAGTATTTGCTTCCCACGCTTGGGGAAATTTCCCCATTTGAATAAATGCTTCCGCAACCATTAAAGCAGCGTAGGGGTGGTCAAGGTACTGTGCCGATCCGTTGTACAAGTCTTTAAAAGCAGCAGCATACTCGTCGATCTCAACATAGGTTGCTCCTCGTTGGAGTCGCGCCTCCTTATCTTCCGGATTTTTTTTTAAAATTTCTGTAAAATCTCGAAGGGCTTGCTCAGGTTGTCCTAAGCATTTCAAAACTGTTGCACGTCCAAAGAGACTAAGGCGGTTCCCGGGTTCACCTTCTAAAGAAATAGAATAGTCTCGTTCAGCTTCAATATAGCGGCCTAAGGATTCATAAACATACCCCCGAGTATGATAGATCTCTGATGGGCGATAACCTAATTCCATTGCTTTATTCAGGTCCACAAGCCCTTTTTTAAATTCTCCCATCTGGGTGTAAGAATAACCCCGCATGTAATAGCTTTCCCCCTCATTCATTTCATAGCGTTCATGAAAGCCTAGCCGCATCGCCGTTGTTAAAGGGGCGATTACTTTGTCCCACTGGAGAATTTCCCAATAAAACACCGCTAAGCGATAATGGGCGGCCGGATCTGTCGGATCAAGCCCGATGGCCTGCTCAAAATCCTTTCTTGCCGAATCATAGTTTTGTACTTGTATGTAAGCCGCCCCACGATTTAATAATAAAAAATACGTCATCGAATTTTTCGGATATTCGAGGGCTTTTGTGTAGGCTAGAATGGCTTTTTCATATTCTTTTTTTTCGGTATATGCGACCCCCTGTTCTACAAAATGCGCAACCTCCAAGGTTAGAAGGGGGTCATCTTCAATCAGGGACTCGACTGTAGCGTTTGTTGAAGGGGCGACAAGCACCCCTCCAAACATGAGGAGGACACAGAGAAATTGGCGAAGATTCATTTCTGTGAACAATTGGTTAATAAAGTTGCGAGAAGTTTCACGACTTCAAGCTACAGAACACAGAATAAATGAATAAAGGGGTCCTCCATTTTATGTCATAATAACTCATCAAAACCTGCTCCTACCCTTTATTATTTTACTCGGCTAAATTTAGCTTTGATTAGTTCCGGAGGCAATTCACGAATAACGACTCCAGTTAAGGATTTTGAATAATTACCGTCCTTATTCCCTCCAACCCAAAACCCTCTTCACCTTAACTCCTCATAACTCTCCAACGGAGGATTAAATAATGGGAGCTTAGGACCTAAGCCTGGAGGGTAGGGTGGATCCTTAGCGCCGGGTAACAGTGGATTCGTTCCGGTTATAGGGCGAATGATAGGTACAAAACCCAAATCAGGATTGGATAAATAAGGACCCTTACCAAGGAAGGCATCAAAAACCTGGACTCTATCTGGATGAATAATCACGGTTCCAAATGTTTTCTGACCATTGGGCACTTGCAACGCCAAGGCTTCAAAAGCCTGTTCAACATTTCTACCTCTCTTTAATTTCAATATACTCCTATATAGATCATTTAAAATCCCAGGAGCATTGCCAGCTGCCGGCCCGGGACCATGAATCTGGGGAGCAGGCTGTTTAAGATCCGAAATGAGGTGAAGGAAATTAAAGTCTTGCCCCTGAGCCGAAATGTCTAAGCCCTGCTGGCTACGACCTGAATTCCCCTTCCTCCCTCCGCCGGATGTGGGCGTCGTGGTGGGCCAATTTGTGGTGCCCCCCGAGACCAGGTTCATACTGGCTGGGCCGGTGGGGTTGTAGTCGTTGTACGTCGGTCCCGAATGGGGCAACGTCCCGCCAGAATAAGTATAGGAAGGCGCGGGTTCGTGTGCAGCAAAGACATTCACGGTTGCTAGGGTTTGGGTATAGCCGGTCGGATCGGTATACTTCAGCGGATTATTCAATACATAGCTATACCGATTGAGCGATTGCGGATTGAAGGGTTGCGGCACAATGGTGTCGGGCTGGGTGAAGCGGCCGATCAGCGGATCATAGAGACGGGCATGGTAGTCGTACAAGCCCGTCGTGCGATCCTCTTCCTGCCCCGTGTACTTATAGGCAATATCCACATTCTGGCTGGAACTATTGACCCGCGTCTCTCCAAAGGCCCAATACGCCAATTCTTGTTCGACCGCGCCTGTGTCATCGGTCACCACACTCGTCGAACCCAAATGATCGCTGTGAAAATACGTCGTCTTGCCTGTATCCACCTGGACCATGGCGACTCGTTGGCCATTGGCAAAGATCAGTTTGGCACACGCGAGGTCGCCGCCATTCCGCACCGCGTGCTCCGTCCCGTGACACACATAGTCTTGCCCCAAATAGACCGTCACCCAGTCCTCCACCTGCTTAATGATCCGCTGCCCGTCCCCATTATACACGAAGGTGGTGACCGTGCCATCAGGGGGCGCGGCCTGGGTGCGCACGAGCACCTCGTCGAGTTGGTGTTGTGCGGCGTCTTGTTCTTCCGTCACCTGTTGGAGGGCTGTCGGAAGCTGAGAGCCCGGTGCCCGGAAGGCGGCCAAGTGCAGATACGGCGATCGGCTCCCGTGGGAAGGGGGAGGAAAATCCCAGGGCCTCAGACCTGCACTGGCGAGGCTCGGTCTGGACGCGAACTGGTGGGCCAGCTCCCCACTTCCTTCCTCTGAAGCCCCGCTATCGCCCGAGACGAGATACGTCCCGCCCCCGCGGCCCGGCTCCTCCAGGGCCCCAAAGGAGAATGCAAACGTGGCCGTGACCGTCTGGGCTTGATTCATCGTCACGACACAGGTGGTGGCAGACCCACTACAGGCACCTCCCCAGCTGGACAATTGATAAAGAGTGAAGGGATTTGCGGTCAAGGTTACCGTGGTCCCCCCAGCATAGTCCGTGGTGCAGGCAGAGGTAGAGTACCCACAATCGATCCCACTGGGAGTACTCGTCACCGTGCCAATCCCACTCACCCCTACTGTCAGTGTGAAGGGGCCGGGGTTCACTGCGGGCTGCACCGTTAAGGTGGCACTGGCACTGGTTACATTGCCCGCACTATTACTCACCACTACGGCAAACGTGGCCCCCGAATCCGCTGAGGCCGTCGGACTGAGCGTGTAACTCGCACTCGTCGCCCCGGCGATATTTGCTCCATTGCGCCGCCATTGATAGCTCAACGGCGCGGTCCCACTAGCGGTCACTGTAAAGGTCGCGCCGGCGGGTTCGGTCACGGTCACGTTCTGCGGCTGGGTCGTGATCGTCGGGGGGCTGGCGGCGGGCTGCACCGTCAAGGTGGCATTGGCACTGGTCACATTGCCCGCACTATTACTCACCACCACGGCAAACGTGGCCCCCGAATCGGCCAGGGCCGTCGGACTGAGGGTGTAACTTGCACTCGTCGCCCCGGCGATTGTCGCTCCATTGCGCCGCCATTGATAGCTCAACGGCGCCGTCCCACTGGCGGTCACCGTAAAGGTCGCGGCATTCGGTTCGGTCACCGTCACGTTCTGCGGCTGGGCCGTGATACTGGGAGGTGTCGCGGTTGGTGGGGTGTCCCCACTCTCGGCCGGGCCGGTCCCGGTCGGGGTATACCCAGTTGAGGTGGTGAGGACGAGCTTATCGACCTGCACGCCATCTTCCCGCATCCAGAGATTGAGCGTATGCTCACCGACCGTCGGGATATCAATAGTGGCCACCGGCCCCTCCGTCGAGGAACCTTCCATGGTCTGGCGGGACCACGTCCAACTCGTCCCAAAATTTGACAGTTTATCACTGGTCGTGAACGCGACCCCATCGAGCCCGATATGGAGGGAATCCCCGGTATGATTGGGCCCCGCGCCCCGCACCCACACATAATGGGTCCCGGTGGTGACAAAGTGGACGCGATAATCCAGACGCGGGCTTTGACTCACCTCACCGATCTCACGTCGCAACGTCCCGATGTCGGGGGTCGCTTCCACACCCTCTCCCCCCGAGGCCCCACCGAAAGCCAGGGTGGTCCACTGATTGCCTCCGTTGGGCGTATGCGTTTGATAATGCTCCGCTTCCAGCGAGACCAGGCCATCCCCCCCATTGGCCTGATAAAATGGCCCGGCCGGCCTCGCTTGCACCGTCAAGGTGGCACTGGCACTGGTCACGTTGCCCGCACTATTACTCACGACTACGGCAAATGTCGCGCCCGAATCGGCCGGGGCCGTTGGACTGAGCGTGTAACTCGCACTCGTCGCCCCGGCGATTGTCGCTCCATTGCGCCGCCATTGATAGCTCAACGGCGCCGTCCCACTGGCGGTCAC